>NZ_JANWGH010000002.1:0-867608 GCF_024919275.1 Algoriphagus limi
TACGTGTTACGCACCCGTGCGCCACTCTCAACAATCCCGAAAGATCGTCTACCGTTCGACTTGCATGTATTAGGCCTGCCGCTAGCGTTCATCCTGAGCCAGGATCAAACTCTCCATTGTATAGTAACCTTATTTAACGTCCGGTATCAATACCGGCCGCCCTGTCTCTTTTTTGGCTTTCTGCTGTACAACATTTCAAAGAACTTTTCCAGTGAATTCCACCGGATCAGCAAAACTAACCCTACCCGGGATCCGTCCTGTGTCTTTGGTCACTCCGACCCTGTTTTTTTATCCGCTCCTTCCGAACGGGACTGCAAAGGTAAAGTATTTTTTTCTTCCCGCAACAAACCGGTTCAAAAAAAATTTAAACCGCTTTTTTCAACACCCTTTCAACACCCTGCTCTCAACTCCATCCGGCACCTTCCGCGCCTTTGGGACCACAAATATCGGAGGTTTTTTCCACCTCGCAAGCATTCCTCCCAACCTTTTTTTAACCCCCAGCACTAAAACCCTGATACAGAATGAGAAAATTCATAGAAAAAATTTTCCCCTCCCAAAAACTAGTTTCAAGAGGGGAAATTTTGATAAATTTTGATTTTTAAAGCTCTTTCAGAACAATATTTCGCCAATAAACTTTTATCCCTCCACCATCGTGAATCTGGAGTAAAACACCTCCTTTTCCTTCTCCAATCTTCTCATCTGAGAAATTCACCATCTCCACACCATTCAAATAGGAAGTTACATTATCACCCTTCACCACGATTCGCATTTTATTCCAATCGCCAAATTTCAGCGCTGAATCTTTTTCTGGATCTGGCTTGATCAACCAGCCCCTTCCATAGGATTCATAAATACCTCCAGTATCACTTCCTGGAGGTGCCACTTCCACTTGCCATCCGGAAACTTTTGTACCATCCACGGTAGAACGAATAAATACGCCGCTATTTCCATTAGCTTCTTGCTTGAATTCCAAGGTTATTTCGAAATCATCAAAATTTTTCTCAGTACCCAAGTAGCCATAGCCTTTATCAGGTCCACTTTCAGAAACTAGCAATCCATCTTCTACATACCATTTCTCAGTACCATAAATAACCCATCCATCGAGGTTTTTACCATTGAAAAGTTTTTGTTCTTTTTGAGCAAAAGAAACTATTTGGACAGCCGCAAATAGTAGGACTGTAATCAATATCTTTTTCATCGTGTTCTTACTTTAATATTTTTAAACCAAACAGGATCTCCATGATCCTGCAATGCGATTAAACCTTTTCTAGCGATTTTATAATCTGGAAAATCATTCCACTTTCCTGAGTTTCTTCTAGCAGTCCAGTCCTCAGAATAAGGCACAAACTCTACCGTCTTCTTACCATTCAACCAATAGCTAGCCCCTTCTTCGGTAAAAATAATCTTGGAAACATTCCACTCTCCAGCTGGCTTAACTACTCCTTCACCTTCCAAATCCGGCTCATACATCGCATAATCCGCCGCCAAAGATTGCCATGGCTCCAAGGGATCTGCGAAACCTAGCTGATCAATCACCTGATATTCAGGTCCTGTGTAATAAGGTGCTTTGTAATCAGGACCTTCTACCACATGATAGAAGACACCGCTGTTTCCTCCAGGAGAAATTTTCCAGGTGAATTCCAATTCAAATTCCTCGAACTCCATTGGCCCAAATACAATATCACCACCAATGTCACTTCCACCTGTCGCTCCAAGGCCTTTCATGGCACCATCTTCGATAATCCAGTTGGAAGGAGTGCTATCTCCATTGAATGCTCGCCATCCATCCATAGATTGACCATCAAATAATAACATCCATCCTTCGGCTTTTTCTTCCTCGGTCAGTGAATTGTCGGGAAGAACAACTTCCTCCACGACCTCAACTTCTTCTACATTTTCTGTTTTTGGCCCACAAGACCATACGGCAGCAAACAAAGCCACCCAGAGTAAATTTCTTTTCTTCATACTATAAAATGATTTCTGTTTAAAGGCTTTTGGATAAATCGACTCTAATTTACGGATTCATCCAGCAAATTTCCTTTTTGATTAAGCAATAGATTGGGTAATGAAGCAGAAAAGTTAATTGAAAATTTTAAAAAAGACCTGGTGTTATTTTAAAAATTTTACAAGTGGTCGGAAGCCATTGAATCAAATAAGCGTTCGGAAATAGGGCATGCTTTTCAATAATCGGGTCCCATACCAAGAAAATAACTCCCCATCAACAATTTCTATCCTCGTATTGGGCAAAGCTTGTTGAAATCCCTTTGCATGTTTAGCTTTAAAAGGAAAGGGTTCAGAACTCAAAAGCAGGTATTCCGGTGCTAATTCAATTAATCTTTCGAGTGAATTTTCTGGGTAACGATTTTCTTGAATCAAGTTTTCGAAACCAGCCCAATCAAGCATTTCATTAATAAAAGTATCGGACCCTGCTGTCATGATAGGATCATTCCATATCAAATAAACCGCAGTTCCTCTTTTGGGAATAGGTTTCTTGAATGCTTGTCTGAGCTGGACTAATAATTCTTCGGCTTTTTCGCGAGTTTCTGTCAATTTCCCCAAATCCTCTATTAAAGAAAAAGTATCTGAAAGGTTCTTTACGTCACTCAACCATACCTGGTATTTTTTTGCCAACTTTTCAATTCCATCTCGATCATTTTCTTCCTTATTCCCGATAATCAGGTCAGGCTTTATGGAATCAATCCGATCAAAGTGATAAGTTTTGGTTCCTCCAATTACTGATTTGGTCTTTCTGATATGATCAGGATGTACACAGAATTTGGTCACACCGACCAATCGATCCTCCAATCCCAAATCCACCAATAATTCGGTCTGAGAAGGAACCAAGGAAATGATTCGGCTTGGTGGGTTAGGTAAAAAAATCCTCCTATTGAGATGATCTGTGAAATTCATAGTGATAAAAGAAAATGGTTATCGATTATTTATAGATAGCGAAAAACCCCTCACCTGATAACCGATAACCAAAACACTATTAACTGATATATCTGAAGTCAAATTCAGGATCAAATTCCATCAAAAACTCATACATCAACTGAATGACTTGTTCTATATCTTCCTTGCTCGCCGTTTCAACCGTGGTATGCATATATTTAAGTGGAAGAGAAATCAAGGCAGATGGAACACCTTCATTAGAGTATGCAAAGGCATCAGTATCCGTTCCCGTTACTCTTGATGCTGCAGAACGCTGGAAAGGAATATCCTTTTTCTTGGCAGTTTCAATTATTTGATCCAAAAGCTTCTTATGGACAGAAGCTCCATAAGTCAATACAGGACCTTTTCCAGCCACTTGATCTCCACTGCTAATTTTATTATACATGGGGGAAGTCGTATCATGGCAAACATCCGTGATGATCGCAGCATGTGGCTTGATTCGGTGAGCGATCATTTGAGCTCCTCTTAGTCCAATTTCCTCCTGAACCGCATTGACTATGTATAAACCAAATGGAAGCTCTTTACCTGATTCTTTGATTTTCCGAGCCACCTGAGCAATCATGTATCCCCCAATCCTGTTATCCAAAGCTCTCCCTGAATAGAATTTATCATTTAGCTCAATCAACTCATCTCGGAATGTGATCACACAGCCCACGTGAATTCCCATATCCTCCACCTCTTTCTTAGACCGGGCTCCAACATCAATGAAGATATTGTCCAAAGTTGGAGAATCCTCTTTCCCCTCTTTTCTGACGTGGATCGCAGGCCATCCAAACACACCCGGAACGATCCCCTTATCGGTATGAATATTCACCCGCATAGATGGTGCAATCATATGATCAGAACCACCATTTCTTCTTACATAGATATAGCCGTCGTCTTTGATATAGTTGACAAACCAGCTAATCTCATCTGCATGTGCTTCAATAACAAATTTGTACTTGGAGTCTGGATTAATCACACCGACTGCCGTTCCATAATTGTCGGTAAAATAAGTATCAACATACGGTTTGATATAATCCAACCATATTTGCTGACCTGAAGCCTCAAAACCTGTAGGCGAAGCATTATTGAGGTATTTGTATAGAAATTGTTTTTGTGGATCCATAGTTTTGTTTTAGTCAATGGTCAATAGACCATAGTCCATAGAGTTTTTATTTTAAACGTTGTTTTAATGTCTGTATCATTTTAACTAATTCCTCACTTTTTGAATATGCTTCTTGAAATTGATCATCAGATAAATAGTTTCTTCTTTTTGCAATAAATAAAGCACACACCACTTCTACGACTGACCGAATTGCATAACCCAAGAACCTTGCGAATTCAGGGTTAGATTGACTTGTACTTCCTTCTGCAATATTTAATGCTATTGAATCTGCGGCTCTTTTGATTTGAGAGGAAAGATTGAATTTTTCCTCCTGAGGAAATGCTGAGGAAATTTGGAAAACTAGGTCATTCAAGTCCATTGCTTTCTGCCAAACTTGAAGATTTTCGAATTTAAAAGCCATCTATAAATTTAGGCAATATCCAGCTATGGACCATGGTCTATTCGCCATGGTCTATAAAGGAATATTCCCATGCTTTTTCCTAGGTAGCTTATCCACCTTGTTCTCCAGCATTTTAAAGGCTTTGATCAATTTAATTCGGGTTTCGGAAGGCTCTATTACCTCATCGATAAAACCTCTGTGTGCTGCTCGATATGGATTGGCGAATTTAGCGGTGTACTCATCAACCTTTTCCTGAAGTTTTGCTTCTGGGTCGGCGGCGGCGGAAATCTCTTTTCGGAAGATGATTTCAGAAGCTCCTTTTGCCCCCATCACCGCAATCTCTGCGGTTGGCCAAGCGAAGTTCATATCAGCGCCGATATGCTTTGAGTTCATCACGTCATAAGCTCCTCCGTAGGCTTTTCGGGTAATTACCGTGATTCTAGGAACGGTCGCTTCGGAAAATGCATATAACAATTTCGCTCCATTGGTGATAATCCCATTCCATTCTTGATCTGTACCAGGCAAAAATCCAGGAACATCTACTAATACCAATAAAGGCACATTGAAACTATCGCAAAAACGAACGAATCGTGCGGCTTTGATGGAAGCATGATTATCCAATACACCCGCCATAGATTGAGGCTGATTTCCAACTATTCCAATACTTCTCCCTGCAATTCGAGCAAAACCAACCACGATATTATCCGCATAGTTTTCATGAACTTCCATGAACGAATCAGCATCCACTATTCCACGAACTACGTCCCGAATATCATAGGGGTGATTTGGATTTTCTGGAACTATGGAATCCAACTCATTTCGGCTTTCATCAGCCTTCAATTCATAAGGATAAACTGGAGCAATTTCTTCGCAATTCTGAGGGATATAACTCAACAAATCTTTTATATGACGAATACACTCTACTTCATTTCTACAAGCAAAATGCGTCACTCCGGATTTGGTACTATGCGCAGAAGCCCCTCCCAACTCTTCGGCAGTAACAGTTTCCTGAGTAACTGTTTTCACCACATTAGGCCCTGTCACAAACATATAGGAGGTGTTTTCTACCATTAAGATAAAGTCTGTAATGGCAGGAGAATAAACTGCCCCTCCGGCACAAGGTCCCATAATAGCAGAAATCTGAGGAACGACTCCCGATGCAAGGGTATTTCGGTAAAAAATATCCGCATAACCACCCAATGAGTTAACTCCCTCTTGAATTCGGGCACCACCTGAATCATTCAATCCAATCACTGGAGCGCCGTTTTTCATGGCCATATCCATGATTTTGCAGATTTTCTCTGCATGGGTTTCAGAAAGCGACCCTCCAAAAACCGTGAAATCCTGAGAATAAACATAAACCAACCTTCCGTTGATCTCACCATAGCCGGTAACTACACCATCACCCAAATAATGCTCCTTATCCAAACCAAAATCTTTGGCGCGGTGCATCACAAAGCGGTCTATTTCCTGAAAACTTCCCTCATCCAGCAACAGCTCGATTCGCTCCCGAGCCGTCAATTTTCCTTTTTTATGCTGAGAAGCTATCCTTCCTTCTCCTCCACCGAGCATTGCCTCTGCATTTTTTCTTCGCAGTAGCTCGATTTTCTCTTCGTTCGTAGATCCGGTATAAATGGGTTTATTCTGGTTTTCCATAAAATTTGGTTTTGCGAAAGCCAAATATAACAGGCTTTGGGAGGAGGAAAAAAATTCAAAGGGATGGCTGGCTGCAATTGGTGCTGGAAAAGACTTTGAAAAATTAAAGGGGAATATTTAAGAGGCAAGAACTCTGGATTTTACAAGAACTTTCTATATTCGCCCATCCAAAATTTTGGCAGTATGAGTACCCCGAAGGCAGCGGTGATAGACATGGGAACCAATACATTTCATTTAGTATTGGTCGAGTTAGTTAAAGACGGATTTAAAGTTTTATACAAGGAAAAAATTCCTGTGAAGCTTGGGCAAGGTGGCATCAACCAGGACCACATCGCGCCTGATGCATTGAAACGCGCCTATCATACCCTCACTCATTTTAAAAATCTCATCGACGGCGAGCAAATTGACCGGGTTTTTGCCTTTGCAACCAGTGCTGTACGAAATGCCAAAAACGGTGAAGAATTTGTCCAAGAAGTCAAAGAAAAAATCGGAATAGACATCAAAGTCATCAGTGGAGAAGAAGAAGCGCTTCTGATTTATGAAGGAATTAAACTTTCCGGTTCGCTCAATGGGCAAACTGAACTAATGATGGATATTGGCGGAGGTTCAGTTGAATTTATCATCGGTACCTCCGAAGAAGTTTTCTGGAAAGGAAGCTTTGAGATAGGTGGACAACGACTTTTGGAACTTTTCCATCACCATGATCCAATTTTGACTTCCGAACTTCAGCGCCTTCATGATTATCTGGAGGAAAAGCTCCAACCGCTTTTAAAGGCTATCGCTAAATATAAACCGTGCAACTTGGTAGGTGCTTCAGGGACATTCGATACGCTTACTGATATTTACTTTGAGTCCATGCTGCAATGCAAGCTTACCGGTCAGCATGTGTTCGAATTACCGACTAGTGAATTTCATAGAATCCATCAATTATTGCTTTCCAAAAATCGAGAGGAACGCCTTCAAATTCCGGGCATGATTCCGATGCGAGTAGATATGATCGTAGTCGCTTCTTCCCTTATTGATTTTATTTTGAAGTACGTTCCTGTCCAGAATATCACCTGTTCGCATTACGCATTGAAGGAAGGAGCAATCGCTGAAGTTCTTCGTCAGCAGGTAGAAACCACCTGATCTACCCAAAGTCAAAGCGAAAGACTTTTATCTTTGTCCTAATTCTCTGTTAGAAACATGGCTATGCAAAATTTTTCCTACGACCGCTTGTACAAATTCACCCATGACACCCTTCTCAAAATGGGCTGTTCCGAACTTCATGCTCAGATCGGTGCAGAAGTTTTGCTTTCAGCTGATCTTCGAGGCGTGGATAGCCATGGTGTAGCACGCCTTTCTGGCTATGTGCGCTTGTGGGAAAAAGGAAGAATCAACACCTCTCCAAGCATCAAAATTGTCCATGAAACCCCATCAACTGCTGTGGTAGATGGAGACGGGGGGCTGGGTTTAGTAGTAGCTCCTTATGCCATGAATGTGGCGATTGAAAAAGCAAGCAAAGCCGGGACAGGCTGGGTTTCTGTAAAAAATTCCAATCATTATGGGATTGCAGGGTATCATGCTATGATGGCTTTAGACCATGATATGATTGGGATTTCTTTAACAAATGCCAGTCCTTTAGTAAGCCCAACTTTTTCCAAAGAGCGGCTTTTGGGAACCAATCCAATTTCTGTAGCCATTCCAGCCAAGGAAGAACCTGCATTTGTAGCGGATATGGCTACAACCACAGCTGCCAATGGAAAACTGGAAATTCTACAGCGTAAAAATCAGGATGCTCCATGGGGCTGGATTCAGGATAAAGAGGGAAAACCAACCACTTCTGCCAACGGTGTAAAAGAAGGTGGCGCTTTACTTCCTTTGGGTGGAGATCGGGAACATGGCTCACACAAAGGCTATGCTTTGGGAGCAGTAGTAGATATTTTTTCAGCCGTTCTTTCCGGTGCTAATTATGGACCTTGGGTTCCTCCTTTCGTCGCATTCTTGGAACCGGATCCCAATCCAGTAGGAGAAGGAATCGGCCATTTCTTTGGCGCGATGCGCGTGGATGCTTTCCGTCCAGCAGAGGAATTTAAATCTCATATGGATAATTGGATTAAACGATTCCGCTCTGCAAAACCTACCGAAGGAAATGAAAAGGTCTTGATCCCAGGAGATCCTGAACGAGAATTGGAAGCCATCCGACGAGTAGAAGGGATTTCATTGCTAGAGCCTGTGGTAAAAGACCTAATGGCTTTGGGCGAAAAATTTGGAGTAAGCCTCTAAATAAAATCGAAAACCTCCGATTTTTCTTTTTCAAAATACTGACTAATTAGGAAGGCTCTGACTTTTTCCTGCTAACTCGGCCAGGTGTCCTAGGTTATTTTTTAGTGGCAAAGGATTTTCTCCTTTCTCCTTCCATCACAGGTTGATTTGCAACTTTTGGCTCTTTTCGTAAATTGAAAGATGCTTCAACCTTAACCCAATAACCTATGAATCAATTCAATCGCCGCGATTTTTTAAAAGGCTCCTCTGCTTTAATGACCCTTGCTAGTTTTGGACTGCTTGGAATGGAATTTAAAAACCCTGATGGTCCCATCCGAACTGCCCTAATTGGTGCGGGATGGTATGGGAAATCTGACTTATTCCGACTGATTCAAGTCGCCGATATTGACGTAGTGGGATTAGCCGATCCGGATAAAAATATGCTGGAAGCTGCAGGGAAGTTAGTTTCTGAAAGACAAAAATCCGGAAAAGTCCCTCCACTCTATGAAAACTACCAAGATCTTTTAGCCAAGGAAAAACCAGAATTGGTTCTCATTGGGTCTCCAGACCATTGGCATGCCCTGCAAGCGATTGATTCCATTAAGTCAGGGGCGCATGTTTATTTACAAAAGCCTATTTCCGTAGATGTGATCGAAGGAGAGGCGATTTTGGCTGCTGCCAGAAAATACAATCGAGTAGTTCAAATCGGTACTCAACGGAAATCTACTCCTCACTTAATTCAGGCAAAGAAAGAGATTATTGATACTGGCAAATTGGGAAAGATTTCCCATGCTGAGGTTTGCTGCTATTATCATATGCGAGCTAATGGGAATCCACCAGTGCAGGATGTCCCTGACTTTTTCAATTATGAATTATGGACCGGACCTGCACCATTGAGACCATACGATGGACTTCCACATACCCGTTGGTGGAGAACCTTTATGGAGTATGGAAATGGAATCACTGGAGACATGTGCGTTCACATGCTTGACACAGTTCGCTGGATGCTCAAATTAGGTTGGCCAAGCCAAGTGACTGGCACAGGAGGCATCTTTGTCCAGAAAGAAGGTAAATCCAATATCGCGGATACCCAGACAGCCATTTTCGAATTTCCGGAACTAAATGTCGTTTGGCAGCATCGTACTTGGGGTAATCCGGTCGATCCGGAATATCCTTGGGCCTTTAAAATCTATGGGGAAAATGGAATGCTCGCTGGTAGCACCATGCAGGCAGATTTCATCCCGTATGGGGAAGGTGAAGAAGCCAAGCACTATGATGTGGTCTATGAAAAAGAAGAGTATCCGGAAGATGTAACTGAAGATAGGATAGAACTCAATGCTGCTCCAGCAACACGACTTCATATGAAAGACTGGCTCAAAGCCATTGACAATAAAACCCTGCCGATTGCTGATGTGGAGCAAGGACATATTTCTACAGCTTCTTGCATTTTGGCGAATATCTCCATGGAATTGGGAGGCCGTCCTTTAAAATATGATCCAAAAACCAGAACCGTGATCGGTGACCCTGAGGCTACTGCGAAATTAAGGAGACCTTACCGAGCTCCTTATGTACATCCAGAACCTGATCAGGTTTAAAATCTGAGATCGCCGGATTAATAGATTGAAATCATGTACTTGTCAGACTGAGCGAAGTCGAAGTCTTGCCATAATAATTATCAATACATTTTGACTTCCTGTCTTTGCCGGTCAAGCAAACGCTCAATCTGACCATAAACGAATATGGAGTCGGTTTTTTACTTTTGAAAAAGGTAAACCTGATGATCGAAATTGTCCCCGCTCAAAAAAAAGACCTGAAAACCATTCAGGAAATCGCCTATCAAACTTGGCCAAGCACTTTTGGAGAAATTCTTACTACAGGACAAATATCCTACATGCTGGGATGGATGTATAGTTTGGATACCTTGGAAAAGCAACTGGAAGAAGAACAATATTTTTTTCTGGCAAAAGAAGATGGAAAAGCGCTGGGATTCACTGCATTCGAGCTCAATTATGAACCTCAAAAAACCAAAATCCATAAAATTTACATCCTTCCTTCTGCACAGGGAAAAGGAATAGGCAAAAAGCTGTTTTCTAAGATTGAAGAAATAGCAACCGGCAAGAATCAAAGCGCTCTTTTGCTTAATGTAAACAAAGGAAATAAACAGGCTATTGATTTTTACAAGCGATATGGATTTGAAGAACTCCGCCGGGAGGTAATTGATATCGGGGAAGGCTTTGTGATGGATGACATCGTTTTTGAGTTTAAGCTTTAAGCCAAAATCACCCCAATCTTAAGCTGCTTTTTCCTGAATATTATCTAATCATCAAGAGTCCATGTTTTTATTAAAACAAGCTTAACGCATCTTCTAGTGCGATCGGAGAGCTTTTGGCTAATTTTGAAACGTACAGCAAAACTTTTTAACTCCTTGCAATTAATTTTTAGCCCCGACTCCGGTCGGGGCCAATTTGCAAAAAGCTTCCAATCATTTTTCTTGAGATTCTGTGCGCATCTTGTACCTTAGATGGGTAATTTTATTTCTATGGAACTAGCCACTACTCCGGGTAAATTCTTGAATTTTGATCGTAAGAATCTCAGTGATTCTAAACTGCTGGAATTGTATGAGGGACTGTTAATTCCTCGGCGAATCGAGGAAAAAATGCTTATCCTTCTTCGACAGGGAAGAATCTCCAAATGGTTTAGTGGCTGGGGACAGGAAGCCATCTCTGTCGGTGCGGTACAAGCACTTCAAGCAGATGAATTTATTCTTCCCATGCACCGAAACTTGGGAATATTCACAGGTCGAAAAGTCCCTCTGGCAAAACTTTTCGCACAGTTTCAGGGAAAAAAATCCGGATTCACAAAAGGCCGTGATCGGTCTTTTCATTTTGGGTCAAAAGAGCATCATATCGTGGGAATGATTTCTCACTTAGGTCCTCAGTTGGCGATAGCGGATGGAATCGCTTTAGCGCATAAACTTTCGAAGGAAAAGAAAGTCGCACTGGTTTTTTCGGGCGATGGCGCGAGTTCGGAAGGGGACTTCCATGAAGGACTAAATGTGGCAGCAGTTTGGAAGTTGCCTGTGATTTTTGTGATTGAGCATAACGGTTACGGACTTTCGACGCCTAACCGGGAGCAATTTGCTTTCAAAAACTTCACCGATAAGGGCCCAGGATATGGAATCGAAACAGTCCGAATCGAAGGAAACAATATTCTCGATGTTTACCAGACCATATCCAAATTAGCTGTGGACATTCGAAAAAAACCTCGCCCTATCTTGGTAGAAGCCATCACATTCCGAATGCGGGGACATGAGGAGGCTTCAGGAACCAAATACGTCCCCAAACAGCTGATGGAAGAATGGTCAAAATTAGATCCAGTGGAAACCTATGAAAACTACCTGGAATCCATCGGTGTTCTGGATGAAAAGAAAAAAGAACAAGTCAATAAAAAAGTCCGAAAAGCGATCACTGAAGCATGGGAAAAAGCCTTCGCCGAAGAAGCTATATCTCCAGTAATTGAGGAAGAGCTACAGGATGTCTATGCTCCTTTCGAGCAAAAGTTGATCAAACCTGTTTCCGAAAAAACAAGCGAAAGACGGTTTGTAGATGCCATCAGCGACAGCCTTCGCCAATCCATGGAAAAATTCCCAAATCTTGTCCTCATGGGTCAGGATATAGGAGAATACGGTGGAGTTTTCAAAATCACCGATGGATTTGTCAAGGATTTCGGAGCAGATCGGGTACGAAATACCCCACTTTGCGAAAGTGCCATCATAGGAGCTGGCTTAGGTCTATCAGTTAAGGGTTTTAAGGCTATGGTCGAAATGCAGTTTGCAGATTTTGTCTCTGTCGGCTTCAATCAGATTGTGAATAATCTTGCGAAAATCCATTACCGCTGGGGACAGAATGCTGATGTGGTCGTTCGGATGCCGACGGGCGCTGGTGTGGCAGCTGGACCTTTTCATTCCCAATCCAATGAGGCTTGGTTTTTTCATACTCCGGGATTGAAAATAGTCTACCCTTCTAATCCTTTTGAGGCCAAAGGATTGCTCAATGCTGCAATTGAAGATCCAAACCCTTATTTGTACTTTGAACACAAAGCGCTATATCGCTCTATGAGTGCGGAAATCCCGGATGATTACTATACGGTTGAAATTGGTAAAGCTCATCTGGTAGAAGAAGGAAATGATGTATCGATCATTACCTATGGAATGGGTGTTCATTGGGCAAAGCGAGCAGTTGAAGAAATGAAGCTTTCGGCTGATATTTTAGATCTTCGGACCTTGCTTCCTTGGGATCAGGAAGCCGTTAAGGAAACTGTGAAAAAGACCGGAAAGGTGGTTTTCCTTCAGGAAGATTGTTTGACAGGAGGAATCGGAGCTGAAATCTGTGCCTGGATTTCTGAGCATTGCTTTGAATTCTTGGATGCACCTGTGATGCGGGAAGGAAGTTTGGACACTCCAGTACCCTTTTCCCCAAATTTGGAAAAAGCATTTTTGCCAGAGGCTAGGTTTAGAAAAAAGTTGAAAGAGCTGATTGAATATTAACATAATTAGGAACCTCTTCTTGGGATTTCTGTATTCAAAAACAGATATTGAATAAAAATCCCTAGCCATGAAATATCGATTCCTCTTTTTAATTTTTCTTCTTTCAGGATTCCTAATAAATAGATCGGGCTTTTCCCAGACACTTATCGGTGCGCAGATTGATAATCGAGCAGGGATCAAAGGACTCACCCTGAATCCAGCCAATGTAATCAACCCGAGACTGAAAGCTGAAATCCATCTTTTCTCCGCAAGTGCTTATGTTGGAAATGATTACATAGGATTAAACCTAGGCGACCTAAATCAAGTGAATGATTTTCGGTCATTTCAGGAAAACAGCAACATTAATTCCAAGCCAGACAATAATTTTGTTGGAAATTTAGATATTTTCAGACCTGGTTTTCAGTTTAACATAGACCCCAAAAATAGCTTAGCTCTCACGACGAGATTTAGGACATTTTTCAATTTAAACAATGTAGGAGGTGAATTTTTTGAATCAATTGTGGCCGAGGACGAATCATCCAGCTATGAGGTTTTGATGCGTGATCTTTCGGGAATTCTTCACGTTTGGGGAGAATTAGGCTTAACCTACGGAAGAGTTTTGCTAGAAAACAGCAACTACTCTTTAAAAGGTGCTGCTACATTTAAATACTTAGCTGGTGCTGGTGGAGTCATTGGATCCAGCAACCTATTAGGAGCTATCTATCTAGAAACCCCTAATTCACTAACTACAAGAGGAAACTTGGATTATGGTTATTCAAATGGATTTGAATCTGGAGAGGTTGATTTAGGGGATTTTCAATCTGGCTTTGGAATGGACATTGGATTTATCTTTGAACTTCAGGATCAAACCAAAAACGCCTATTCTGATGGGTATAAATTCAAAGCCGGTGTATCGATCATGGATATAGGAGGAATAAAATATCCACAATTCGGAAGATGGAATTATGATTTGGATAAAACGGTTGATCTGGATGGAATTGAAGAAACTACAATTCGTGAATTTCTTGAACAAAACTATGTAAGCGCTGTAAATGAACGAGATACCAGATTGGCAATACCTACCTCCTTACAGATTTTTGCCGACTACGCTTTATCCAATCGTTTTTACATTTCTGCCCATGGATCCTATTCTCTTCGAAAGCATCAAGAAGTTCCTGTTAGCCAAATAGTCAATAGTATAGTCATTACTCCAAGAATGGAAACAGGCTGGTTTAGCCTCTACTCTCCCATAAGTTACCGGCAATTTGAAGGAGGAATTTCCTGGGGAGTTGGTCTCCGTCTCGGTCCTGTAACAATCGGGTCAGCTTCAATCTTAACCAATCTACTTTCCAAAAACTCAAGAAGCACAGATGCATATTTCGGTGTTCAAATCCCGATCTACAAAAAAGGATCTCGAATAAATCAACCCTAAAAGCGAAACATCAAGATCCCTTCAATACGTAATAGTCAGAAAAGCACTTTGTATGGCAAGGGTTTTTCTTTTAAGTTTCTTCATTTTCATTTCACATTCTTCATTCAGCCAATTCTTTCTTGCAGGAGGCCATTTCAATGGTTCTATACCTGTTGGAAAACTTAAGGAAGAAACCGGCTCTCTCTTTTTCCCGACCATTTCAGGGATTTTCCTTCATGAATTCCAAAGTGCACCTATTCAAATTGGATTGGAACTAGGCTATGGAATTTATGGAAGTAAGGTGGAAAGAAGGACGGATTTGTATCCGGGATTTTCGGATGAACTCCGCCTACGAAGAAACAACAACCTAGCGACTGGAATGGCTGTCATTCGCTTCCTTCCAGCTGTCAACACGAAAATCACACCCTTTTTCGAAGCCCAAATGGGTGTAAATTACCTCTACACCCGCTACAAAATCAGAGAAACTATTTTGGCTGAAGAATCTATTGAAAGTGATAAGGATTTTGAGGATTGGGCTTTGGCCTATCGCATAGGAGGAGGACTTCAATTCCCCATTGATGAATTTCTGAAATTGGAATTCCGAGCCACCTTTCAAGACGGCAATAGTGTGCGCTTCCTTCAAAAAGGGGATGTTACCTACCTGCCAGACGAAGGAATTTTTGAATACAATATCAGGCGTAGCCCATTACAGTATATGACATTTTCGGTCGGGTTGATTTATTATGATTTGTTTCATTGAGGTGTTATTCTCACTCATGTTTTAAGTAAGAAAATCACCCCTTCTTTTTCCAGAATTTCCATCTAGACTTCAGTTGGATTGGTTTAAGCTCAGATTCGTTTCTTTTAGTAACAGAAGTAGCCTCCTTTTTCCAAAGGAAAACCGGCAAAGCCCAAAACACTCCCAGCATACTGAAAACCAGTCCCCCAATTGTACCGATCGCCAATGAGAACCAAAAAATCTCATTTTGACCTTCCATGATAAAAGGGATCAAGCCAAAGCAGGTAGACAAAATCGTGAGCAAAATCGGAATGGCTTTTCCTGCTACGGATTTCAGCACGTTTCGATTATAGGCTCCTGTAGTTCGGTTGTTCAGGTCATTGACAATAAAGATTCCGGCATTCACAGCCAATCCTCCCAGCATGACAAAGGCCGCATAGCCTCCCTGATCGAAGTAGAAATCAAAAAGCGAAAAGATCAGAAAGAGGCCGATAAAGCTGATCGGAATGATGGCGATGATGTAGACAGGCTGCTTGAGATTTTCAAAAAGCACTGCACAAATCATAAAAATACCCAGAATCAAAAAGGCTAATAGGGAATACTGCCGCTTGGCTTTTTCATAGCTAAAGGACCAGGTTTGCTTATCCGCCGTATAGCCAATCGGCATAATCTGCTTCATTTCCTCCAACACCTCATCCAAGTATTCATTACCAAACTTCGCTGAACCCATGTACTCAAAGGCCACTGCACGGATATATTGTCGATCTTCTTTATTGAGCGCATTGGTGGTGGTTTCCTTTGTCAAGGTACCGTAATCCGAGATTTTGAAAATGCGATTTTCTCCACTGATCAATCCCTTTTGCTCTAAATCAAACTTGCTGAAATCATTGGATTTAGCTTCCCGAATCACCATGCCGTAGTTCTTTTCTTCCAGCGTCAATGAACCCATAGCACCTTGCGGTTTGCTTAAGTCCAGCATGGTATTGATCAGCTCGAATTGGTTGGTCTGACCTAGGGCTATTTGATTCTGATCCAGGCGAAGTACGTATTCCTCGGTTTTCTGCTCACCCCAATTTAAGCGCTCATTGGTATTGACTTCCTGAATCCGCTTATGCTGAAGTAGTTTCTCCGCCAATATCTCCGCCTGTCGTTCCAATTCATCAAAATTATAGCCTTTCATCGTCACCCGGAAAGAAGGAATACCCTCTCCTCCTGCTCCGGTATAGAATCCCTGTCCTACTCCATAGATATTCCATTGAGCCCCGCTCCAATCCGTGGATTTGACGGATAGTTTTCCTTTGAGTTGATAGGGCAAAGCGGAATTTTCATAAGCCCCTTTAAAGGTAATCTCTATTTGCGCTCGCTGACCAGACATCACGTAAGTGACAAATTTGTCTATCCCTTCCACATCCTTCAGGTAGGCTTCAAACTCACGCATGATAAAGTCCATCTGATCTAGGGTATTCCCAAAAGGCAAACGGGCAGAGACATACAATCGGGTTTTTGCCGCTTCTCGGTAGGAGCTTTTTTCAAAAACTCCCCTCACAAACATCCGCAGCGATCCACCCAAAGCTTGATCCACATAGGGGCGGATTTCCTCTTGGTAAAAAGTGTTTCCAACCGTTTTATTGTACCACTCCTGCCCTTCCCACTTGGCTGGTAAGTAAAATATCGGAATCCCAAAAAGCAGAATCAGGAGGGTAATAAAAGCTTTGCGATAGCGAGCTGTCCAAGAAACAGTTCGCTCAAAGCGATGAAGAGACTTGACCCGCTTACGCAACTGTGAAATGCTGAGTTTTCGGCCTTTTCTGGAAGATTCTTTGAATAGTATTTCGTAAAAAGCCGGAGTAAAAAACAAGGCAATAATCAAGGAAATAGCCAGCATGACGGACACCACAATGGAAAATTCCGTCAGGTTTTTTTGATCTTCTTCAGGAAGGAAAAAGACAATCATCAAGGCAGCGATCGTCGTAAAAGAGGCGGCTAACAATGCCAAAAACACTTTTCGATTCCGGTGCTTATGCAAATGATCAATCATGATAATCGCATTGTCCACGATCAATCCAAAACTAATCGTCAAGCCTGCCAAGGAATACAGATGAATATCCACCTTCAAAAAATAGAGCACCATGGCGCAAAGGCTCAGATTGATTAAAATCCCTAGAAAGAGCACCGCTAGGTATCTCCAGTTGCGATTGATCAAAAAGATAAAGACGATCAAAATCAGGATGGAAAGTCCGGATCGTTTGTAAATTTTATCCAGTTCCTTGTCCAAAAACTCCGTATCATCCCGCTCTAGTCTGACTTCAAATCCGGCAGGAAGCAGGGGTTGAGCTCGCTCGATAGCCGCTTTGAGATTTTGAGCAAGCAGTACCTTATTGACCCCGTCCCGATTGAAGACTGTCAGCGTTACCGAGTTATTTCCATTGATACGATAATAGCTCGATGGCTCGGCTTCCTCCAAAGTCAGTTTGGCCACATCCCGCAGCAGGACATCCTGTCCATTCAGTTGCGCTACTCGAAGGTTCTCCAATTGCTCCAAATCCCGAAGCGAGCGATCTACCTGCACGAAGAGGGTTTTCCCCTCTTTATTCAGTATTGACCCCGGGAAACTCCTACCAAAAGCCTGATTGATTCGGCTACTCAACTGACTTCGGGTAAGCCCATAAGCTTGAAGCTTTTGGATATCAAAGGTGATATACAACTGTAAATCTGTCGCTCCTCTTACGGACACTTCTTCCACCTCTTCAAATTGAGTGAGGGCAGGTTTGAGTATGTCTTCCGTGATTTTTTTGATTTCAAAGGCAGCAAAAGGACCATTCACCGAATAGGTCAAAATAGGAGTCTTAATATCGGAGCGCGCCTCCGCTGACTGGGTCACCACCGGATACGAAAGTCTGGAATCAAGCTGAGGATAAATCTGACGAATCAGCGACAAAACCTCGAATCGCTTCAATTCCATGTCTGCTTCCTTGTCAAATCGAAGCGTAATTTCACCACGGTCATAATTGGATATCGAGGTGATTTTATTGAGTTCGGAGAGTTGAGAAAAAGCCCCTTCCAAAGGAGAAGTGGCTAGCTTTTCGATTATTTCCGGAGAAGTTCGGGGTATTCCATACGAAATGGACAGCACAGGTTCCTTGTCCCGGGGGTTTAAATCCACCGATAACAAGGGAATGACAGCTACTCCCAAAATAGCTAAAACCACAAACGCTACTAAAACCCGAAATGGTGTCATTTTATGCTTCGGTTAATTTCTTTTTGGACACAAAAAACCAATAAGCCAAAGGCACAAAATACAAGGCTGTCAAGGTCCCAATAGTGAGCCCACCAATCACTGAATACACCAAAGGTCGCTGCAAATCAGCACCCAAACCCGAGCTGAAAATAATCGGAATCAATGCTAAAATCGTCGTAATGGAAGTCATCAAAATAGGCTTCAATCGAATCTGACCCGCCCGATGAATGGCCATTTCCAAAGCTTCTTTTGCAGAAACTTCAGGACTCTCCACATATTCTTTTCTCAGTCTGTTAATGGTGTCAATCTTCAGAATGGCATCATTTACCATGATTCCTAGCATCACAACCAAACCGATGGCAGACATGACATTCAGCGAGGCTCCTGCTAATAAAATCACCAATAATGCGCCGGAAATGCCCAATGGCAAGGTCAAGACCACAATCAAAGGCTGTATAAAGCTCTCAAACTGAGCTGCCAAAATGAAGTAAAGCAGGAGCACCGAAACCAGTAGAATACCGATCAATTGCTGAATATTTTCCTTATCCTTGAAATATTGCCCGACCATGCTTACGCCCAAATTCCGCTCCGCTCCCCAACGGATATAATCGGAATTGTGAGCATCCGGCTCTGACGCGGTCACCAAAACAGATTGATAGATTCCACCCTTATCAGCGGTGACGTATTTGTAATGATCTTCATATCGATAATCGACAAATTCCCCAAGCGTGTAAAAAGCAGAGTCCGAAGCTGCCAATTGGGTCGTTCGAAGCAAGTCCTCAAAGCGGGCTTCTGATTCCTTCAATCGAATCGGCGTAATCTCTCCAAATCGTCGAATATCCGTAATCGTGTAAGTGCCAAACAAACGGGAAAGTTGCTCTTGAACTTGATCCACGGAAATCCCATAAGTGGCCAATCGATCTGCCCGAAGGGTAAAGACTACAGAAGCTTCTTTTTGCAAACCAGGTCCTCTCTCCCAATCGGAAACGGGGAATTGACTGAGCCAAGGATCCATTTTCTCTTCAGGCACAGGTTCTTTGGAAGTCAGGTCTTTCCAGCGAACCTCATAATAAGGCAAGGTGGAACTGAACAATTGATCAAATGCATTGGGTGCATCCCCTATTTTATAATTGGCTTCAGGATAATTTTTAGACAAAAAGTCAATCAAATCCTGAGTCATCATCTCCTTATCTTCCAAGGAATTAAAGAGGAAATAAAGCAGGGATTGTTGAATGGAATTTTCCCCATCAAAGAGCAAAAACTGCCTTACACCCACATCAGCCTCAGCCTTTTCGTAGCGACCATTCATCGCATTCATGAGAGCTATGACCCGGTCTCGATTTTCAACTGCCGAGATCGGCTCATTCCAATCAATTTCTAATGTCGCATCGAGCTTATCAATCTGAGGCAATCCTTCTGAATCCAGAAAATAACTTAATCCCAAACCAAGCGGAATAAGCAGAGAAAAGAAGATCATGGCAAGCTTTCTGCGTCCAAAAACAATGCTGTATCCTTTTTCATACAAACCTAAAATCCAGCTAAAGAAAGCTCCCTCTGATCCATCCTCCTTCTTTTTACTTTTGCTGAAAAAGAGAAAATACAACATGGGCAAAAGAATAAAAGCCACTGCCAAGGAAACCGAAAGGATGGCTCCTACTGCCACTGCCTGATCAAAAAATAAGGCCCCCGAAATTCCGCTCAAAAACACTAAAGGCACAAATACCGACAGGGTGGTCAGGACGGAACTAACCAAGGCACTCATCACTTCATTCACTCCAGCCACACAGGCTTCAAAGAGCGAAAGACCGGATTCCCGCTTGCGTGTGATATTATCCAAAACAATGATGGAATTGTCAATAAGCATCCCGATCCCCAAAGCCAGCCCTGAAAGAGAAATGATATTGATGGAAATATCGAAGAAGTAAAAGACCAAAAAGGAAATCAGTAAGGAGGAAGGCAAACTCACCCCGATGATGATAGGAAGTCGATAGTCCTTCATGAACAGAAATAAAACCCCAAATGCAAATAGCCCCCCGAAAAGTAAGGAAGTCTGCAAGTTGGAAATGGCAGCATTCAAGAGATTGGACTGATCTTGGGTCAGTTCAAAATCTACCTGAGGATAATCCGTTTTGAAAAGCTCCAGCGCCTTTTTCAGCTCCGGCATGAGCTCATTCATTTTGGCAGCGGCTTGCTTATGCACCGTGATCACCAAAGCCTCTCGTTCCCCAAAAAGATGGTAGCCGAGCATTTCCTGCGCCTGATAGCTCACTTTAGCCAATCTTCCCAAAGGCACAATCGCCCCTGATGGAGCTAATACCGGAAGACTCTCAATATCTGAAGGGGTATCTACTCGGGTAGCTAGGCGGAGGTAATAGCGAAATTGACCGTCTTTTACTGACACTCCCGGCAACTCCGAATTGCCAGCTTGAATTGCGCTGATTACCTGTTGCTGCGTCATACCCAGCGCACGAATGGCGGCTTCATTGGGTTCAACGGTGATGATGCGTTCTTTTTTACCATTGATATCCACCAAGGAAACTCCAGGCAGTTGCTCGATTCGCTTTTTAAGGACATTCTCAGCGAGTTGGCTGACTTCAATTTCATCAATTCCTTCTTTTGGAATGACTTGTACCCGAGCTACAGGAATATCAGATGTATTGATTCGAATGACTTCGGGACGAGCCAATCCTTCCGGTAAAGAATTGGTAATTCGGTCAATTTTTTCATTGACATCGATGTAGGCCAATTCCATCTGCGTGGAATAATCAAAAGTCAAACGGATAGTTCCCACTTCCGATCCTGCTTTGGAATCCATCTCCTCCAGCCCATTCAGCGTAATCAAGCCCTCTCGAATAGTCCGAAGTACATTTTGCTCTATGGCCTCGGGAGAAGCATTGGGATAGTTGACCTTGACGACGATCTGAGGCACATCGATGGGCGGAAGCAGCGAAATCGGCAATGTCCGCAAGACAATGAAGGAGAAAACCATCAATGCCAAAAAAGTCATGAATACGGCAATGGGCCGTGCCAGTAAAAATCGAACCATGGCTTATTCAGTTACGATTTGAACAGGAGCTTGGTGCGCCAACTGCAAGTTATTCGTAGTGATCACCGTACTACCAGCCTCGATTCCATCCAAAATTTCAATTTCTTGCCCATTGTCTCTTCCTACTTCCACATAGTTCCACTGGGACTCATCGTTATCAATTGTGAATACTACAGCCCGTCCGGATCGATACACTACGGCATCTTTGGGAACGACAAGGGAATTAGCTTGAGGAGCTCGGATAATGGCTCTTGCATTCATACCGGGTAGGAGATTTTGGGAAGTGCTGAGCCGAATAGCCACTTCTACCAAACCACTTTCATCTACTTTGGGATTGATGGCAATGACCCTACCTTCCAAAGCCTCCTGCGTATTGGAAACAGGATAGACCTCTGCTTTTTGATTGATTGAAATCAAGCTGATATCTGATTCGAGCACTTTCACGCGAAGCTCAAGATTGGAAGTACTGAGAATCTCGCATAACTCCGAATTTGTGGCGATCAGACTTCCCATCTTGAATTTCAGGTCTGCCACTCGCCCGCTAATCGGAGCTTTGACTTCACATCTTTCCAAATTCAATTGGGCCTCTCTCAGCTCGATCTCAGCTAAAAAGACTCCGTTTTTGGCTTTTAGTTGCTGCTCCAGAAAGGCTTTTCGTTCTTCATCACCGGAGGCAAAATCACGGGAAAAGCCAAGCTTATCATTTTCATAAGCTGCCAAGGCATTTTGAAGTGAAATTTTGGCCTTTTCAAGCCTGATTTCAGCTTCGGTCGGATCGAGCTTGGCAATGACTTGCCCTTTGGAGACAGCTTGTCCTTCCCGTATTGGCAATTCGATCAGGTATCCCGGCTGCTCGATAACAGCTTTGACCTGAGCTGCTGCTTCCAACTTTCCGGTAGCATTTATCAGGTAGTCAAAGCTTTTTGTTTCAGCCAGAGCCACCCGAACTTCCGTAGCAGCTACTTCATTTCTAAAAGATTCAGCAGGAATTTCCTCCTGTTTTTCTGCGTCTTCCTTACAGGAAAAGTTAAGGCCCAGCAAACAAATCAGGGCTAAATAGTGGTAGTTTTTCATCTAAACAATCGTTAGACCACTAATAAAATAATTTATTAGTAGGTTTCAAACCTGCTCACAGAAAAAAGCTGTTAAAAAAGGTGAAAGTAATTTTCCTTTTTCCCAAGCCAAACCAAAACTCAAGTGATAATTAGCTCAGTTAAAATCAAAGGGTAGATCATGAACTTTAAATTGATCAGTTTGGCTATCGAAGGTATAGACTTTTTGACGAACTAGATCAAAGTCGAAAGAAGTGAAGAAATCCTCAAAGACTAATTTCGAAATAGGGTTTCCCTCCCAATCAAAAATCAGGATTTCGGGAAAAGACTTTCGATCAGTAGCAAAATCCTGCTCCAATTCATTTAGATGTAAAAGCGCAAAGAAATCGTCATAAGCCCGAACATCAGAAAATCGATAATTTCGCTCAGGTTGAGGGACTTTTTCAAGGAGACTCAGATCATCGAGCGTCGGTTCGATAGCAATCGTTTTCTTCAAAGAACCATCCAAGGCGTATAGATTAAAGTAATTAAGTCGAAAATACATCTCCAAGATTTTATCACGCTCTGGACTAAGCCTTGTCATCGATGCCATCAAAGATAGATTTAACATTCCATTGGAAACTTCAGCCCGATTGAGCTGATCGAGAAGTTTATTGCTGGACAATTGACCTTGAGACAGCAAATACCTGTTTTGTTTTGTCTCCTGATTTTCAGGTTGTCTTATGTAATAATGATCAGACTCCAGAATCAATAAATCAAAAAGGAATAGTGGCAAATCATTGTCAGCTAGCTCAAGGCTATCCTGCCCTAGTTTTATAGATTGATTTAGGTTGAATTTTAGTAAGTTTCCTTTTGAGAATTGATAAATCAAAGCTGTAATATCATCCCCTTCCGATCGAAAAAGGACCTTATCTGAAGCAATTGACGGGTAGGAAAATTCCTTTGGTCCTTCTCCTAAGGATAGAAAACTACCCAAGGAGTCCAAGCTAGGAAGTTGGTAAATACTCCAGAACTTTTGAAAAGATGTAGAAACGACCATGAGGCTATCTATGATCTCAAAATCTTTCATTCCAATAAATTCCTTCCTTAAGCCTACTCCCTTCTCGATAGCGTGAATTTTTGGAAACTCATTGACCACATGAACAGAATCAAAGGTCAAAAAATTGGAGTTTTGGGGTACAGCCTGCACAAAATCCTTTTCATCGGAATTTTGAACACAAGCCGTAAAAACCAATATTTTCAAAATACCTAATAGTTTAAAAGCAGATTTAATTTTCATTCTCTTAGTAATTTTTTTTAAGGCACCTTCCTAAGAAGATGTGCCAAATTTAAAATTTCAACTCATTCCCGAACATTTATAACAAAGAGCAGTATCTTTTCCTACTCCCTACTATTTTTCGAAATAGGTGCAGACGCCACAGGATAAAGCTGGCAAGCATTTAGATTTTTCGTTCGCTAAAATCCCCCCCCCAACTAATAAGCAAACATAGTTACATATTTTTATAGTTTTTAGCTGGATGATGTAGCTTTGCAACTACTCAAAATACTTTTCTAGAATAAGTTCGTCTTGAATGATTATGACAGCTTTTGTCAGTTTGAAAATGTAAATTGACTTCCTGAGCTTTTAGGACTACTTTCGATAAAGAAAATTTCATCTTTTTATGCTAAAAATCCTTCATACAGCTGACTGGCATCTAGGTAAGCGCTTACAGGAATATCCCCGCTTGGAAGAGCAAAAGCTGGTTCTTGATGAAATCTGTCAGATTGCCGATCGGGAGCAGGTGGATCTAGTTCTGCTAGCCGGTGATATTTTTGATTCATTTAATCCTTCCCATGAAGCAGTAGAACTTCTTTATAAAACCCTTCATCGACTTTCCAAAAACGGAACCCGTCCAATCATCGCTATCTCTGGCAATCATGATAGTAGTCAATTTGTGGAAGCACCGGATCCTTTGGCCCGAGAAATGGGGATCTTTTTCTACAGTCGCTATGATACCGTTATTCCCACAGGAAAAATGGAGTCAGGTGTTGAAGTCCTGCACTCAGAAAGTGGATTTGTAGAATTAAAACTCCCCACTTTCGAAGACCCCATCCGAATAATTTTAGCGCCCTATGCGCATGAAGTGAGTCTGAAAACCTATCTCGGGGAAGAAAATCGGGAAGCGGAACTGCGGAAAATTCTTTCTGAAAAATGGCAAGATTTAGCAGAGCGGTATTGTGATCAACACGGAGTAAATCTCTTTTTGGGACATTTCTTTTTTGTCAAAGAAGGGGAAGCCCCAAAGCCCGAACCTGAATCCGAGCGCCCCATCCTACATGTGGGCGGTACACAGGCACTTTTTACAGAGAATCTCCCTCCACAGATTCAATATGCAGCGCTAGGGCACCTGCATCGCTACCATGCAGTGGATAAAAATCCTTGTCCTGTCGTCTATTCCAGCAGTCCCCTTGCCTATTCCTTTTCGGAGGCTGACCAGCAAAAACAGGTTGTGATGATTGAATTGGAGGCTGGAAAATCCGCTAGCTACACGCCTATTGGATTGAAAAAAGGTAGACCACTGTATCGCAAGACTTTTGACAAGCTACCAGAAACGCTCCAATGGCTTGAGGAAAACCCCTATTGCTTTGTAGAATTGACCTATCAGACAAAAGACTCCATCGATGCGGCCACTCGTAAGGCCATTCTCAAAGCCCATGATGGGATTGTCAATTTGATTCCTCAAATACAAAATACCCGCGATCGGGATGAATTAACCCTCAAGCCAGAGGATCTGGAAAAAGACATGCTTAGCCTATTCAATCTCTATTTCGAAAGTGTGCGCGGACAAGAGCCTAATGAAGAATTAATGGAAGTTTTTAAGGAAGTCATCAGTCAAGAAGAAAGCAAATGATTCCTGTTCAGTTAGAAATTCAAGGTTTGTATTCCTACCGGGAGCGTCAGGTTATTGACTTCAGTCAATTGACTGCTGCTGGTCTTTTTGGGATTTTTGGAGCAGTAGGAAGTGGAAAATCCTCCATCTTAGAAGCGATTTTATTGGCCCTTTATGGAAGTACCGAACGACTTTCTGATCGGGGTGAAAAAAACTCCATGCTCAACCTGCAGAGCGATGAGGTATTGATACGGTTTATTTTTAACTCCGGAAAAAACAACAGCGAAACCTTACTTGCCCGATACGAAGCCAAACGAAATAAAAAAGATCCCGAAAAAGTAGATCCTGCTACCCACACCTTTTACAAAAAGTCCGGAAATGATTGGGAACCTCTCGAAGCTAGGGCAGAGGAAATTGTGGGAATGAAAAAGGAGCATTTCAAGCAAACGGTCATCATCCCTCAGGGAAAATTTCGTGAATTCATCGACTTGACTCCGGGCCCAAGAGCGGAGATGATGAAGGAACTTTTTGGTTTGGAACGCTTCGATCTTGCCGCAAAAACAGGATTCTTGCTTCGAACGGTAAAAGATGAAAAAATCCGCTTGGAAACTCAATTCCAAGCCTTGGAAGCCTATTCAGAAGAAACCTTAAAAACTGAAAAGGAAAAGCTAAATCACCTTCAAGCGGAACAGGATCAAGAACTGAAGAAAGCTAACAAACTGGACCAAGATGTAAAAAGTCTCGAAAAACTGCGGGATAAACACAGGACTTGGAAAGAGTTGAGTATAGCGAAGCGGGAACTTCTAGAACGCAAACCGGAAATCGAGGAAAAACGTCGGATTTACAAGGATTTCATTCAGGCAAAAACCTATTTGCGTCCGGTTTGGAATCAACTTTCTGAACTTCAAGTCGATGCCGAAAAATACCGCGTAAGCATCACCGATTCAGAGCGCTTTGCCTTAACTTTCGCACAAGAAATCTCCCAACTCAAAGAAGAAGAACAAAAACTCCGAGAAAAGAACCAACAACGTCCTGACCGGGAAAGTAAAATTCGCGATCTCAAAAAGGTCTTGGAAATCAAGGAGCTTCGAGAAAAAATGATCGAAGCAACTAATGCCATCACTCAAATTACTCCTTCTCAAGAAAAACTACTTAACAAGCAAAAGCAGGTTCAACAGGAAATAGAAGAGTTTAGCAAAACTCTTGAAACCTCGCCTTCCAATGACTCGAATTTGTTAGCAAGCCTAAAAAGCCACCTTCAATCCTGGTCAGATTGGGAATCACAGATTCAGGAACATGACAGGCTCATTGGGCAATTCGAAAAGGAAGAGAAAAATGTAAGTGCTTTTTTAGAGAAACTCCGCTATTCGATTCCTGAGGAGTTTGAAAATACAGAAGACTGGCAAAAAGCCCAAAAGCAGGTGATTCTAAATTGGGAAGAAAAACGGGAAAATCTATTGAGGAATTCCGGGTTGAAAGTTCACGCGCATCTCTTGGAAGATGGAAAGCCATGCCCGCTTTGTGGTTCTTTGGAGCACCCCAATCCACTCGATCAATCTACTCAGAATCAAGCGATCAAGGAAATCGAGTTGCAGATTTCTCAAGAAAAGGACCTGCTGGAAAAAATTCTTCTGGTCAGGCAGCAATTAAGGGAACAGGAAATTTACCTGCAAAGTCATCGAGACAATCTCGACCGAAGAAGGAAAGAAAAGGGTCAATTGTCGGAGAAATTGAGCAAACTTCTCGAAGGCTTGAAGGAGTTTGGTTTGAAGGACAAAGAAGGGCTTTCTATGCGAATTGCAGAATTGGAAAATTCCAATCAAAAACGAGAAGATTTACTTCAAAAAATTCAACGAAAGCGACAGGAATCTGATCAAGTCAGAGCTGAACTAGATTCCATACAGCAAAAACTTCAGCAAGCTCAACTGAAAAAGGAAAGCCTTGCCACCGCAATCAAAACCAAAGAAGAGGAAATCAAGGATCCGACATTTTGCAAAGGCTTTTTCGATAAAAATCCCAGCGAAATCCAAGCTATGATTTTGCGGGTAGCACAAGATATCGAACAGGCAGCTGCAGCCTTGGAGAGCAAGCAAAAATACCTGCAAGAGGTTCAGAGCAAGGCAACGACTAATCTAGCCGATTTAAAGAATTTCAATAGCTCGTTGGAAAAAGCTCAGACTAAAATCAAAGAGTTGCAAAGTGAATTCGACTCTTTAAAAAAGCAATATGGTTTTGAAGATGAGGAAGCTTTGATTCAACTTTTTGAGCATTCGCTAGATGCCGAAAAGACTGCAAAGGAAATTGAGCAATTCGATCGTCAGCTGGACTTGACTGAAAATAGACTTCAGGAATTGGAATCTGAGAAAGGTGTGAAGGATTTTGAAGAGGAGGCCTTTCAGGAGCTTTCTCAGCAACTTGAAAACCTTCAGCAATCGAATAATGCTCGGCAAGAGGAGGTGATCCTTTTGCAGAAAGAAGTGAAAGTTTCCGAACAAAAACTTCAGGAAAAGGCGATGCTGAAAAAGGAGTTGGAGCGGGTGGAAAAGCGCGAAACTTACTTGAAGGAACTGGAAAAGCTATTCAAGGGAAGTGGCTTTGTTAAATACGTGAGTTCGATTTATCTAAAAGAACTATGCCACACCGCCAATCAGCGCTTTATGAAACTCAGCAAAAATAGCCTGAGTTTGGAGATAGACGAGGACAATACCTTTTGGGTGATTGATTATTTGAATGGAGGCAAAAGACGTCTCTTAAAGACACTTTCCGGAGGTCAGACTTTCCAGGCTTCCCTATGTTTGGCTTTGGCCTTGGCCGAAAAAGTCAAAGCGCTAAATCAGGCAGATCAGAGTTTCTTCTTTTTGGATGAAGGTTTTGGGGCTTTGGATAGAAATTCCCTTCGGGTTGTTTTCGAGACACTCAAATCACTCCGTCACGAAAACCGGATCGTCGGCATCATCAGCCATGTTGAGGAACTACAACAGGAGATCGGTGTCTTTGCTCAGGTAGAACTTGATCCTGAGAAAGGTTCACAGGTAGGGTATTCTTATTGAGGGAAGGCAGGTTCGGACGTCAAAGAAATCCTTGAGATTGTTTACTTTTTGGACTGCTTCTTCGTTCCTCCCTGCCTTATCGGCAGACAGGCTCGCAGTGACGAGCCTCCAAAAGCCTCTGTGCGTGTCTCCACCCACAGATTTTTATTTAATACCTTCGGAACTGAGTCTTATTAAACCACTAATAATTTACAGTTTCACTTGCGCGGAGGGCTGACGCAACAGCGGGGTGTGCGAAAGCCTCGTGGGGGGAAGCTTTGCTGCGTCTTGGCTTTTTGGTTCTTTTTTGCCAAGAAAAAAGAACAGAGGATCATCTCAATATACTTCATCCCTACGTATCTCCACGTTAGACTTTTTATTCACCAAAAGCACCCTCAAAAATCGACCACCACGCCAAACCCTATATTTTTCAGAATTTTCTTAAATTAAATTCCATCTAAAACCCACTAACCCATGAAACCCTTTCTAACCCTAATTCTTATAAGCCTTAGCTTTTCAGCCTTTTGCCAACAAGCACCAAGCAAGGAAATCCAAATCAAATTGGCTCTTTTAGCCGCTCCGGAAGATCAGCGAGCTGAAGCTACCGTGTATGGCTATCAAAACGGAGAAATTGTTTTGCTTCGAAAAGGCAGTAATCAAACCATCTGCTTGGGTGATGACCCCAGTCGGGAAGGGCTAAGTGTATCCTGCTACCATAGCAGTGCTCAACCTTTTATGGAACGAGGTTGGGCCTTAAGAAAAGACGGGAAAAACGCCCAGGAAATTTTTAACACCCGGGAAGCGGAAGCCAAAGCAGGAAAACTCCAATTGCCTGACCAAGGAAGTGTATTGCATGCCTTGGTGGCGGATGAAAATGATGTCAATTGGGCTACTGGGGAAGCACAGAATACCTATACACGCTCTGTAGTGTACATTCCTTGGGCCACTGCTGAAAGTACCGGATTGCCACTGAAACCAGCTGGACCTGGATTGCCTTGGATTATGGATCCAGGCACGCATCGGGCGCATATCATGATAAATCCTGCTAGAAATTAATCAACACAAACTTTTTATAATTATGAATAAATTCCAGTATTTATCTATCCTTGGATCAGCCCTTCTTTTTTCCTGCTCCAATGAGAAAAAGGAAGAAAAAGAAGTCGAAAAAATTGATCCTGTAATCGAAGTAATAACGAATGCAATGGATTTCCAGATGGTGGATTCCATTTCTTCGGGTTGGAATACTTTCCGATATGTAAATAAGTCGAATGAAGTTCACTTTTTTGTTTTAGAGAAACTCCCCGAAGGCATCAGACTTTCCAATTATGAAAATGAGTTAATCCCAGTATTTAAAGAAGGGTTTGACTTTATGAAATTGGGGAACATGGAAGAAGGGATGAAAGTCTTTGAAAAAATCCCTCAATGGTTTGGAGGAGTGGTTAATCACGGTGGAGTAGGTATACTTTCCGGCAACTCCACTGCCGAAACAACCCTCTTTTTGGAGCCTGGAGTTTATGCGATGGAATGTTATATCCGTATGCCCGATGGAACACCACACGTTTTTATGGGTATGCTCAAAGAAGTAATTGTCAAAGATGAAGTTTCCGAATTAGCTGAACCAAAAGAAGATTATAGCGTCACAATTTCCAGCACAGAGGGAATTCAATTTTTAGACTCTATACCAGCTGGAATTGTTGAATTTGGTGTGGAATTTTTGGATCAGCAGCTATATGAACATTTTGCTGGACATGATGTCAATCTGGTAAAACTTCAAGAAGGAGCTGAATTGGATAGTTTGGTTGCTTGGATCAACCCATCGGATATGTTTGCATTATCCACTCCTGAACCAAAGGAATTTATTTTCATGGGAGGAGCAGAAGATATGCCTGAAGGAAAAAAAGCGTATTTCAAAGCTGAACTAAGTGCAGGTAATTATGTCCTGATTTCGGAGGTTCCAGATGCCATGAATCGAAAAATGGTCCATCCGTTTACGGTTTATTAAAACCAAGAAGAGGCTTTCCTAGAATTAGTCTTTTGCCAGGCTGAGCGGAGTCGAAGCCTATACATGATTAATAAACTCAATTTCGACTTCACTCAATGTGACAAAGGCTAAATTGGACAGCCTCTTCTTCTATTCTAATTTTTCTTATCCCAAAATCTTGGCTGCTAGCCAATCACCCACTTCGGAGGTTTTGTAGGCTTTTCCGCCTTCAGCGATATCTTCGGTGACTACTCCTTCTGCTAAGGAAAGGTTCACTACATCACTTATTGCTTGAGCTTCTTCTTTCATATCGAATGCATACTCAAACATCATCGCAGCAGAAAGCACAGTAGCCAGCGGATTGGCGATGTCTTTCCCTGCTGCTTGCGGATAGGAACCGTGAATCGGTTCAAAAAGCTTGACTTTGGAACCCAAGGAAGCCGATGGCATCAAGCCCATAGAGCCAGAAATAACGGAGGCTTCATCCGTCAAAATATCTCCAAATAGATTTTCGGTAATCAACACGTCATAAGCTTTCGGCCATTGAATCAGGCGCATAGCCACCGCATCTACAAATTCGTATTCGACTTTCACATCCGGATACTCAGCTGCCAATTCCTGAACAGTTTCCCTCCACAAACGAGACGTTGCCATCACGTTGGCTTTGTCCACACAGGTTAGCAATTTTCTTCGTTTTTGCGCCGCTTCGAAACCCATCCGAGCTAATCGAACGATCTCTTCTTTGCTATATACATTGGTATCAAAAGCTTTTGTTCCTTGCTCGTTTCGACCTCTAGGCTCACCGAAATACACGCCGCCTGTCAATTCACGGAAGAAAACAAAATCAACTCCATCCACACGCTCCAATTTCAATGGAGACTTATGCACCAAGGAAGGAAAGGTAAATGTTGGTCGCACATTGGCAAAAAGGCCAAGCTTTTGACGCATTCTCAATAAGCCTTGTTCAGGTCGAACTTTGGCTTTGGGATCGTTGTCATATTTTGGGTCACCAATCGCTCCGAAAAGTACCGCATCGGAGGCAGCGCAAATTTCATGGGTCGCGTCTGGATATGGGTCTCCTGTAGCATCGATAGCACAAGCACCTACAAGACCTTCCTTGAAAGTGATTTGATGACCAAATTTTTGTCCGACTGCTTTGACAACTTTTACTGCCTGAGCGATTACCTCAGGGCCGATGCCGTCACCCGGCAACAGCGCGATATTCATTTCCATAATAGGTAGATTCTTCTTTTTCTGGTTGGTAAGTCATGTTTTCGATGATGTTGAGCATTTTTTCAGTAGCCATCATCGCTGCTACTGTCTGATCTGGATCAAGACCTTTGGTTTTGAATATTTTTCCATAATCCCAAGTAATAACCGTTTCCACAAAAGCATCAGTTTTTCCACCTGGAGGAATGGAAACATGATAATCTGTCAATTTAGGAAGCTCTTTCCCTAAAGACTTATAGATCTTTTTCAAAGCCCGCATAAAGGAGTCATATTGACCGTCTCCAGTGGCACTTTCATCATACGATTTTCCATGGATTTTCATCCGAAGTTGAACCGTGGGTTTGAGTCCCTTGGAATGGGTCATATGATAGCCTTCAATGCTGATATGCTTGGAGATCACATTATTCTGGAGGACATCGGAAATAATGTATGGAAGATCCTCGGTCGTCACCCGTTCCTTTTTATCTCCCAGTTCAATGATTCGTTGGGTAACCTTTGCGAGTTCTTCTTTCTCCAAAGAAATCCCCAACTCTTCCAAATTCTTAAGGATATTGGCTTTTCCGGAAGTTTTCCCCAAGGCATATTTTCGCTGTCTACCGAATCGCTCCGGCATCAAATCATTGAAATAGAGATTCTTTTTATTATCCCCATCCGCATGGATTCCAGCCGTTTGAGTGAAGACATTTTCTCCCACGACAGGCTTATTAGCAGGGATGTGCTGTCCGGAGAACTGCTCCACTAATTTGGAAACCCGGAAAATTTTCTGCTCCTGTATTCCGATTTCAAAATCTGTGAAATCTTCAATTACAGCAACCACGGATTCTAAGGGCGCATTTCCAGCCCGTTCACCCAAGCCATTAATGGTCGTGTGAATACCAGCTGCTCCATAAAGGATCGCCTCCATGACATTGGCCACGGAAAGATCATAATCATTGTGCGCATGGAAATCAAAATGAAGTTCGGGAAACAGCTTGGTGATCTCCTGGAAATAGCTTTTTACCTCTTCAGGCGCAAGCAATCCCAAAGTATCCGGCAACATCACTCGCTTGACAGCTTGACCTTGAAGAAACTCGATCAAGGAAAGAGTGTATTCCTTAGAATTCCGCATTCCGTTGGACCAGTCTTCTAAATAGACATTTACAGCAATCCCTTTTTCCTGAGCGTATGCAATGCTTTCCCGAATATCTTCGAAGTGCTGTTCAGGTGTTTTTTTGAGTTGGTGAATCAAATGATTCAAAGAACCTTTCGTCAGCAGGTTCATCACCTTAGCGCCAGATTCTACGATCCAATTAACTGAAGCCGGAGTATCTACAAACCCCAAAACTTCTACTCGATCCAAGTATCCTTTTTGGGAAGCCCATTGAGTAATTTTCTGCACACCCTCCAGTTCCCCTTCGGAAACACGTGCCGAAGCGACCTCGATCCGATCTACTTTGAGCTCCTCCAAGAGCAACTTGGCAATCTGAAGTTTCTCAGAAGGCAAAAAGGAAACACCTGAGGTCTGTTCACCATCCCTCAGTGTAGTATCCATTATTTCAATTCTCTTCTTTGCCTCCATGGTATTTGGATTATCTAGATGCAGCGAAAGCTTCGATTTCGTCAGACATATTCAACAAATAGTCGATGTCGTCGAAGCCATTCTGCATATTACTCTTCTTGTACTCGTTGATGTCGAAAGTTTCAAACTCGCCGGTGGATAGCAAAGTGATTTTTTGTTCCGGGAGATTTACCTCGATCTCGGTTTTTGGATCTGCTTCAATCGCAGCAAAGAGTTTATCAGCAAATTCAGGAGAAACCGTCACCGGCAGCACACCAATATTCAGGCAATTATTTTTGAAAATATCTGCGAAGAAACTCGATACCACACAACGGAAGCCATAGTCATACAATGCCCAAACTGCATGTTCACGGCTAGATCCTGAACCGAAGTTTTTACCGGCAACCAGGATTTTCCCGCTATAAGTTGGGTCATTGAGAACAAAATCCTTCTTGGGATTGCCCTCCACATCGTATCTCCAGTCTCGGAAAAGGTTATCTCCGAATCCTGTACGTTCCGTTGCTTTTAAGAAACGCGCCGGAATAATTTGATCAGTATCTACGTTTTCGGTCGGTAATGGAACCGCCGTATCTCGAAGAACAGTGAATTTATCGTAAGCCATTTTATTATCTGTTGATTAGTTATTTGTTATTAGTTATTGGTGGGTAAGCAGTTCTTTTGAAATAATGAATCCAAACACTAGAAACGATTAACCAATAACTTAATAACTAGAAAACTCAATTTTCAAAAACCTCCCTCGGGTCTGTGATTCGACCAGTGACGGCGACAGCTGCTACCGTCAAAGGAGAAGCTAACATAGTGCGTGCACCAGGACCTTGTCGCCCTTCGAAGTTTCGATTGGAAGTTGAAACCGCATATTTCCCCGCAGGAATCTTATCATCGTTCATGGCCAAACAAGCTGAACAACCCGGCTGACGCAATTCAAATCCGGCTTCTTCTAGGATTTTAACTAGTCCTTCTTCATGAGCCATTTTTTCAACTTCCCGTGAACCCGGTACAATCCAAGCAGTGATGTTTTCAGCTTTTTTCTTTCCTTTCACAAATTCTGCAACAGCCCGAATATCTTCAATACGGCCATTCGTACAAGAACCCACAAATACATAATCCACCTGCTTCCCTTTTACTGGCTCACCTGGTTCAAATCCCATATAATCCAATGATTTCAAGAAAGAAGCTTTGTTACTTCCTTCCAGTCCTTCTGCAGTAGGAATCCGATCTTTGACCTTTATTCCCATCCCAGGGTTGGTGCCATAAGTAATCATAGGCTCAATATCAGCAGCGTCGAAATGATACTCCTTATCGAAAACCGCTCCCTCATCAGTTTTGAGTGATTTCCAGAAGGCAACTGCTTTTTCCCAGTCCTCACCCTTTGGAGCATATTGACGCCACTTCAGATAATTGAAAGTTGTTTCATCAGGAGCAATCAATCCACCCCGTGCACCCATCTCAATGGACATATTACAGATAGTCATTCTGGCTTCCATAGATAGGCTTTGGATAGCCGAACCTGCATATTCCACAAAATATCCTGTAGCACCTGCTGCAGATATTTTTGAGATGATATACAAGATGATGTCTTTAGAAGTCACACCTTTTCCAAGCTCTCCCTCTACGGAAATCCGCATTTTCTTAGGCTTGGATTGCATAATACACTGAGTGGCCAAAACCATCTCTACTTCAGAAGTACCGATCCCAAAGGCAATTGCACCGAAAGCACCGTGTGTAGAAGTATGGGAATCGCCACAAACGATGGTCATTCCCGGTTGAGTCACACCTAATTCAGGACCGATTACATGGACGATTCCATGATGAGCTGTACCCAAATCGTGAAGTTCAATACCATATTTCTTGCAGTTTTCCCGAAGCTTTTCAACCTGCATCCGGGAAAGTTTATCCTTAATGGTTTGGTCCTGATCGACGGTAGGAACGTTATGATCCGGTGTTGCAATGGTGCGGTGCGGATATTTTACCCCAATGCCTCTTTTCTCCAAGTTGAGGAAAGCTACAGGGGAAGTTACTTCATGGATAAAATGCTTATCGATGAAAAACACATCTGGCCCTGCAGGTACGTGACGCACCACATGGGAATCCCAGATTTTATCAAATAGTGTTGTTTTTTCCATAATTAGGCAGTCGCGTATTCTTTGACTGGTATTTTGTTCAATGCATCCACAAAAGCTTGTGCAGATGCCAATACGATATCTTCATTGGAGGCAAAGCCGTGATAAGGTTTATCAGATTTGATGACCCGCATGTGGACTTTTGCCACGTCGTTAGAGCCATGGGACATAGCCTGAATCAGGAATTCTTCCAAATCCACTTGTGGTTGTACCATCTTTTCAATAGCAGTTAAAACCGCATCTACAGGCCCTACTCCAGAAGCGGAAGCCTCATGGCTTGTATCACCAATTTTCAACTTGACATGGGCCTTCACTTCTCCGTTTGAGGAGTAATTCACTTCCTTCAATTCGATGAAGTTGGACTCATCCAAGTATTTCCCAACAAGTGAAAGCAGGTCTTTTCGACCTATATCCCGCTTGGAATCAGCAAGCTCCAAGAAGGCCTCGTAAACTTTTCGAAGTTCCTCTCCTTCTAACTCTACACCCAAGGCATCCAAATGATGCTTCAAGGCCGCTCTTCCTGAACGAGCTGTCAAAACAATGGAAGACTCTTCTACCCCAACCTCCTTCGGGTCGATGATTTCATAATTTTCCCGATGCTTTAACACGCCGTCCTGATGAATACCGGAGGAATGTGCAAATGCATTTCTACCTACGATCGCCTTGTTAGGCTGAACCGGCATATTCATCAATTTGGAAACTAAGCGGCTGGTTTGATAGATTTTCTGAGTGACTATATCCGTGTGAACCGGAATAGCTTGATGACATTTAATCGCCATCACTACTTCTTCCATGGACGTATTTCCAGCTCGTTCTCCAATTCCGTTAATGGTTACCTCCACTTGTCGGGCTCCATTTTGAACCCCTGCAACAGTATTGGCAGTTGCCATGCCGAGGTCATTGTGACAATGAGTGGAAATGATAGCCTTATCGATATTTGGCACACGGTTTTTGAGATCGGCAATGATTCCCCCATACTGCTCCGGAAGACAATAACCGGTTGTATCAGGAATATTTACTACCGTCGCTCCGGCTTTGATAACCTCCTCAATGATTTTACATAGAAAATCCGGCTCAGAACGACCCGCATCTTCAGCGTAAAACTCCACATCCTCCACAAACTGCTTCGCAAATTTGACCGCAGCTACCCCTCTTCGGATAATTTCATCAGGAGTAGACCGAAGTTTGTATTGGATATGATAAGGAGAAACACCGATTCCGGTATGAATCCGGCCTTTCTTGGCGTATTTCAAGGCCTGAGCCGCTACCTCGATATCCTTTTCCACCGCGCGGGAAAGCGCACAAATGATCGGGTTGGAAACTGCCTTTGAAATCTCTACTACTGAATTGAAATCACCCGGGCTGGAAATCGGAAATCCAGCTTCAATGATATCAACACCCAAATCTTCCAGGGCTCTCGCCACCACAATTTTTTCCTGGGTATTCAACTGGCATCCAGGAACTTGTTCTCCATCTCTGAGGGTGGTATCAAATATCCACAGCTTGTCACTCATAATAAATTGGGTTTAATTGTTTTCTGGCCGCAACTGTCTGACGACAGCTCCTGCTTGCCACATTTCTGATTCTCTTAATTCTTTCAATTCCTCCTCCAACTTCTCTCTGTAGTCAGGCTTGGAGTTAGAGTCAATTGATTTTTGCGCTTCTTTTCCTGTTTTAACGGATTCATACAATGCTTCGAAAACCGGCTTGGTTGCATCCCGGAATGGCTTCCACCAATCCAAGGCTCCACGCTGAGCAGTAGTAGAACAGTTGGCATACATCCAATCCATTCCATTTTCTGCCACCAAAGGCATCAAAGACTGAGTCAATTCTTCAACAGTTTCATTGAAAGCTTCGGAAGGAGTATGGCCATTTTCACGCAATACTTCATACTGAGCAGCGAAAATTCCCTGAATTGCACCCATCAAGGTTCCACGCTCTCCAGTCAAATCGGAGGTTACTTCCCGGTAAAAATCTGTTTCAAAAAGGTATCCAGAACCGACACCTATACCCAAAGCAATCACCCGGTCTTTAGCTTTACCTGTAGCATCCTGATAGATCGCATAGGATGAATTCAAGCCTCTTCCTTCAACAAACATTCTTCTTAAAGAAGTACCAGAACCTTTTGGCGCTACCAAAATCACGTCTACATCTGCAGGCGGGATGATTCCGGTTTTATCCTTATAGGTTACTCCAAAACCATGGGAGAAATACAATGCTTTTCCAGGAGTCAGATGCTTTTTCACAGTTGGCCACAAAGCAATCTGACCTGCATCTGATAATAAAAATTGAATGATAGTTCCTCGCTCACAAGCCTCTTCAATATCGAAAAGCGTCTCACCTGGTACCCATCCGTCAGCAACAGCTTTGTCCCAAGTTTTGGAATTCTTTCGCTGACCTACAATTACATGGAAGCCATTGTCTTTCAGGTTTAAAGCCTGACCGGGTCCTTGAACCCCATAGCCAATTACTGCAATCACTTCATCCTTGAGAACCTCTCTGGCTTTTTCCAAAGGAAACTCTTCCCGAGTGACTACATTTTCTTCCACATTGCCAAATTTTAACTTCATAGCTTTATTGGTTTAATAGATTGATTTTCAATAGTTTATTTAATATAATCATCAATAGTCACCATTCGCTTGGCGACAGCGACTCTTCCTGATCTAGCAAATTCCAAAAGCCCATAGCCTTTCAAAATTTCCAATAACTCCTGTGTCTGCTCCTTGTGTCCTGAAAGTTCAAGCACCACAAACTGAGGTTCCGCAGCAATGATTTTTGCATTATGCTGTCGAATGATTTTCTCCAATCCCCCATCCAATCGGGTTACCGGAATTTTATATAAAGCGATCTCCTGATATACCACGCCTTCATCTTCATGATAGAAAGCCTTGATCACGTCGATGACCTTTTCGATCTGATTGACCAATTGAATGACCATGTCCTCGGAAGTCGTCACTTCAATGGTAATCCGATGAATGCCATCCACTCGACTCTCGGAGGCGGTCAAAGCATCGATATTGATTCCTCTTCGAGTGAAGATGATCGTGATTCTGTTGAGAATTCCGATAAAATTCTCGGTAATGACAAAAATCGTATAGCGCTTCATAGTCTGGATTAACTTAATCTCACCTCTTCAACCGAACATCCCGTGGCAATCATCGGGAACACATTGTCTTCTTTTTCAACGACAACCTCCAAGAAATACGGGCCATCATAGATCAACATATCTTCAATCGCTTCGGTCAATTCTTCTCTAGCCTTCACTTTTTGGGCTCTGATTCCATAGGCTTCAGCAATTTTGATAAAATCAGGATTATTTAACTCGGTGAAGGAATAGCGCCTATCGAAAAACATCTGCTGCCATTGTCTCACCATTCCCAGGTAATTGTTATTCAAAAGGACAATTTTTACAGGAGCTTTGGTTTGCATAATAGTCCCAAGCTCCTGAATCGTCATCTGAATGCCTCCATCTCCAACAACACAAATCACTTGTCGTGAATAATCATGAAGTTGGGCTCCAAGAGCCGCTGGAAGTGCAAAGCCCATAGTTCCCAAGCCACCTGAAGTCACCTGAGTTCGAGGTTTCTTATAATTGAAATATCTCCAGGCTATCATCTGATGCTGTCCCACATCAGTCACCAAAACCGCATCATCTGCCTTATATTGGTTGATTTGATTGATTACTTCTCCCATCGTCAAACCGATTTTGGTTGGAGAAATATCATGCTGCACGACAGCTTCTTTTTCCAACTCTTCTAATTCCCGGAACTTAGCCAACCATTCAGGATGACTCTTTTTGTCAACTGCCTCAGTTAGCATGGAAAGACTTTCCTTGCAGTCACCAATTACCGGCACATGAACTTTTACATTTTTATTGATTTCGGCTGGATCAAGCTCTAGGTGGATAATTTTAGCTTGCTTGGCATATCGCTTCAAATCCCCTGTAACCCGGTCATCGAAACGCATTCCTACGGCAATCAAAACATCGCACTGATTCGTCAACAAATTGGAAGCATAATTTCCATGCATTCCTAATTTACCAACATAAGAAGGATGATCTTGGGAAAGTGCGCCCGAACCGAGCAAAGTCGAAGCAGCCGGAATACCGGTTTTATCCAAGAAAAACTTCAGTTCAGTTTCTGCTTTTCCGAGAACTACGCCCTGGCCAAAAAGCACATAGGGTCTTTCCGATTTATTTATCAATTCAGCTGCTTCCTGAATCGAAGATTGCTCTACCGGCTTATGAACTTTGTAGGATCTAAACCCAAGACAAGGGGCATAATTCATTTCCCCAAAATCGACTTGAGCATTTTTGGTGATATCGATCAAAACCGGTCCCGGTCTACCGGAACGGGCGATATAAAAACCTTTTGCAATGGCTGGAGCAATATCCTCAACCCGACGAACCTGAATATTCCATTTGGTTCCTGGCATAGAAATACCCACAACATCCGTTTCTTGGAACGCATCCGTTCCCAACAAATGAGCTGCTACCTGACCCGTAATACATACCAAAGGCGTGCTGTCAATTTGTGCATCAGCCAAACCGGTAATCAAATTCGTCGCGCCTGGTCCTGAGGTAGCTAGGCAGACTCCCACTTTTCCTGATACCCGAGCATAACCTTGGGCAGCATGAATAGCTCCTTGCTCATGACGGGTCAAAACATGCTTGATCTGCTCATGATAATCATACAATGCATCATAGACCGGCATAATTGCACCGCCGGGATACCCGAAGATAATCTCTGCTTGTTCTGCAATTAGGGACTGAACTACAATGTCCGCTCCCCGGATCATGGATTCCTTCATAGGTTTAGAATTTATCAGTCACACAACCCTCAGAAGCTGTGGCAACGAGTTTATTGTATTTTTTCAAAGTGCCTTGAAGTCCTTCAATGACTTTTGGGGACCAGGACTTTTTCCTTTCTGCAAATTCAGCTTCGCTGACATCTACCGAAAGCTCTAAATTATCAGCGTCAATGGTAATCATATCCCCATCTCGTAAAAGTCCTATCGGACCTCCGCACCAAGCTTCAGGGGTTACGTGTCCCACGACAAAACCATGTGTCCCACCTGAAAATCTTCCATCAGTAATCAAGGCAACATCAGACCCAAATCCTGCTCCAATAATCATGGAAGTTGGCTTTAGCATTTCAGGCATTCCAGGCGCTCCTTTTGGCCCTACATTTCGAATGACGACGATATCCCCTGCTTGAACTTTATGATCCCGAATCGCATTGTTGGCTTCCAATTCAGAATCGAAAACTTTGGCTGGTCCAGTGAAGGAAATTCCTTCTTTACCCGTAATCTTCGACACCGCTCCTTCTGGTGCTAAGTTTCCTTTAAGAATACACAAGTGACCAGTCTTCTTGATTGGTTGATCGAGAGGCCGTATGCAATTGACCATGGAAGGAACAATGGGCTCAATCTTTTCAAGATTTTCAGCCAAGGTTTTTCCAGTTACCGTCATGCAATCTCCATGGAGTAATCCTTCATTCAGCATGAATTTCATGAAGGCAGGCAAACCTCCCTGCTCATGCAAATCCTCCATTAAAAATTTACCGGAAGGCTTGAAATCCCCCAGCATTGGAGTTAAATCATTTAGTGCTTTGAAATCCTGAAGAGTGAAGTCCACTCCAGCTGTCTTGGAGATTGCCAAAATATGAAGTACTGCATTCGTACTACCGCCAAGTGCAATCACTACGCGAACAGCATTTTCTATACTTTTTCGAGTGACAATGTCTTTTGGCTTGATGTCTTTTTCCAAAAGAACTTTCACATACTGATTGACTTCCCGGCATTCCCGAAGTTTTTCCGGAGAATTGGCAGGGTAAGATGCAGAATAAGGCAAGGACATTCCCATAGCTTCAATGGCTGAGGACATAGTATTTGCCGTGTACATCCCACCGCAAGCACCCGCTCCCGGACAGGCATTTCGGATGACTCCATCGTAATCCTCTTCTGAGATGGTTCCTTGGATTTTCTTTCCAAAAGCCTCAAAAGCAGAAACAATATTCAATTTTTCTCCTTTGTAATTACCGGATGCAATTGTGCCTCCATATACCATGATAGAAGGCCGATTAATACGAAGCATTCCCATCACAGCTCCTGGCATATTCTTATCACAACCAGCGACAGCTACGCAGGCATCAAAAGAATGCCCCAAAATGAAGGACTCAATGGAGTCAGCAATAATCTCTCTGGACACTAGCGAATAACGCATCCCCATGGTTCCCATGGAAGTTCCGTCAGAAATCCCGATGGTATTAAAAACCAAACCGGTCAAATCATACTCCTGAGAGGAGGCTTTGATCAGACCGGCAAAATCATTGAGATGCATGTTGCAGGGATTACTTTCATATCCGCAACTCGCGATCCCAACGAAAGGCTGTTTCATTTTTTTGTCAGACAAGCCTGTCGCATAGAGCATAGCTTTCCCGGCGGGATGCTCCGGGTTATCTGAAATTTCCCAGCTGTATTTCTTTAGGTTCATAGTTTGGGTATAAAAAAAAGTGCCTCTTCAAATGAGGCACTTATTTGTTTAATATGTTGATACAAGTCTAGTGCCTCACCTTAAAATCCAAGGAGAATAATAATGCTTAGCAAAAAGACTGATCTGTTCATAGTATTAGGTTGAGCTGCTTTTCAATCAATGACAAGTCAAAATTAACCCTCTTAAACCATACATACAATATTTAATTTGTCATATTTTAATTTTTGCAGAAAATATATTCTTGTTATTTGAATATTTTTAAAATATAATTTTTTACACATTCGATTTAAACCTATTTTTTCAATCGGAATTCTATTTTTTTTAAAATTTCAAAATTTTATATCGAATTGATTCTTTTTCAATAAAACTCAATCTTTTTTTCTATTTCCTTAAGAAAAAGGAAGTTTTAATCTTTTTTCAATAACTTCTTTCAATAAGTATTAAAAATTTTTCAAGCTTAATAGTCAAACACTTCCTCTCAAAAATCCCTTATTTTGCTTGAAATCTAGATTCTATGATCACCTTTCCAAACGCCAAAATCAATTTGGGGCTACATATCACCGGAAAACGAAAAGATGGCTATCATGAAATTGAAACCTGCATGGTTCCAATTCCACTTTTTGATGCATTGGAAATGATCGTAGATAAAAAAGGAGGATGGGAAAGTACCGGACTTTCTATTCCTGGAGACCCGAAAGACAATCTCATTTTAAAAGCAGAAAAACTCTTCAGAAAGGATTTTCAAGGTTTACCCAATTTAAAAATTCATCTACACAAAAACATCCCCATGGGAGCTGGCTTAGGAGGAGGATCAGCAGATGCGGCGTTTGCATTGAAACTGATGAATAACCTGTTTGACCTTCATCTAGATGATTATTTCCTTGTGGAATATGCGGCTCAGCTGGGAAGTGATTGTCCTTTTTTCGTAGAAAATACTCCTAAAATAGCCCGGGGAAGAGGTGAAATTTTAGAACCTGTAGACTTATCACTTCAAGGATCCTATTTGGTTTTAATTCATCCCGGAATCCACGTAGGGACCAAGGAAGCTTATGCAGGAGTCACTCCTAAAACCCCTTCTATCAACTTGGAAGAGGTTTTAGCAGACAAATCCAGATGGAAAGAGGAGTTGGTCAATGACTTTGAAGCCAGCATTTTTCAATCCTATCCCGAAATCGCAGAGATCAAATTGAAACTCTATGAATCCGGCGCCTATTATGCAGCTATGTCAGGCTCGGGTTCTACTGTCTTCGGGCTTTTCCATGAAAAGCCAAGTAACCTTAGCTGGAAAGAGGAGTATTTTGTATTTGAGAAACAGCTTTAAATAAAAGGCAAGATTAACCCAAAGTACGAACAGCTTTTCTCCTTTTATTCCAGTAATTCAATACAGGGTAAATCAAAACTGAAATCAAAATAATCAAGGTGCCTAGATAAAATTCTGGGGTCATTTTTTCCTTCTCACCAAATATCAAAACTGCCAAAACAATCCCATAAACCGGTTCCAGATTGATAGTGAGGTTAATCGAAAATACAGTCAGTCTTTTCATCAATTCCACAGAAACTGAAAAGGCATAAACCGTACAAATTCCTCCTAAAATCAAAAGCCAAAACCAATCATAGCCTTGCCAAGCCCATTGAATCCCCGTCCCGTCCGACAACCAAAATGCATAAATTGGCATAAAGAGAAGAACCGATAATGAGGCCCCTGACATTTCATAGAAAGTAATTTGATAGGGATCATGGCGCTTGGTCAGTCGACCATTGATCACAGAGAAACAGGCCGCCAAAAAAGCTGAAGCCAAAGCCATGGAGAGCCCCAACCAATATCCAGTCTCAAATTTAAAAATCACCAAGAGTCCAGAAATCACCATCAATCCCAACGCGACTTCATACCATTTTACCTTTGTTCGATTAAAGAAAGGTTCAACAAAAGCTGTCCACAGGGAGGTGGTTGCCATACCTGCGAGGCAAACAGAAGCAGTAGAAACCCTAGCAGACCAAAAGAATAAAATCCAATGCAAGGCTATGATTACCCCAGTGCCCAATACTTTGATCATTTGACTTGGTGGAATCAAGATGGGCTTTCGCTTCCAAGCAAAAAGTAAAGCCACACCCACCGATGCAATCAATGTCCGATAGAAAACCAACTCCAATGCAGGAAGGCTAATTAACAAACCAAGAATGGCTGTAAATCCCCAGATCAGGACAATCAGGTGGAGTAAGAGATAGTCTTTAATAGAGGCTTGCATCTATCGAGGGACAGTTTTGTAAAGCACCAAACCAGTTAATCCAAAAATGATGTTAGGTAGCCATACAGCCAAAATGGGATATTCCGAACCATTTTCTGCAAAAGTCCTCGATAGGATAAATAAGAGGATATAAATAAATGCCAACAAGAATCCCATGGCTATTTGAAAACCGGAACCTCCTCTTGTTTTTCGGGCCGACATTATCACTCCAATAAATGTCAGAATCAAAGCTGCAAATGGTGACATAAATCGGACATAACGTTCGATTTTATAATAATTCACATTATCGGCTCCTCGATCTTCTAATATTCGAATCTGCCTGCTCAATTGAGGTAGTTTTAACGTCTCATGATGATTTTCAGGAACTCCAAAGTCGTCAGGAACGATTGAAAGAACCGTATCCAACTCTGTCCCTACAGACCACTTCTCCCCTTCTTCTTCTAGTTCGCGCAGTCTCCAATTCCTCAAAGTCCAAACACTTTTTGCGGTATCCCATTCGATCCGGTCAGAGGAAAGTTTAGCAAGTAATTGCCCATCCCGAATGGTCTCCAAAGTAAAATTATATCCGGTATTACTGGTCTTGAAAAATCGACTTAAATAGGCATAACTCTCTTCCCCTACCTTAATGTGGATATTTTGCTCGTTTTGAGGAGCTCCTTTTTCCAAGTATACTAATCGAAAAACAGTGAGATTTTCAGTTGCAGCGGGAAGCACCCAACCGTTCAGAAAAAAACTGACTCCTCCGATCAAAGCAGCAGAAAAAAGAAATGGAAAAAGCAATCGAACAAAACTCACTCCACTTCCCAAAATAGCAATGATTTCTGTTCGACCAGCCATTTTGGAAGTAATGAAAATTACCGAAATAAAGACCGTAATTGGGGTTAGAAGGTTATTCAGGTACAAACCATAATTCCCCATGTACTTGAGAATCTCGATTGTTGGAACCTGATTTTGGATGTATTTATCGTTTTTCTCAGTAAAATCCAGCACCAAAACCACCAAAATCAGCATCAAGACCACGAAGAAATAGGTCTTCAAGAAATCCTTGATAATGAGTCGGTCGATTAATTTCATTAGAGTCGAGTACTTACTTTCTTAACCATTTCGGTCTTCCAGCTTGCAAAATCACCAGCTAAAATATGCTCTCTAGCCTCTCCTACCAACCATAGGTAAAAGGACAAATTATGAATGCTGGCAATCTGAGCGGCTAAGATTTCCTTTGAAATGGTCAAATGACGAAGATAAGCTTTTGAATAAAAGGAACTAACAGAACTTCCAATTGCAGGATCGATCGGACTGAAATCATCTTTCCATTTTTCATTTCGAATATTAATAATCCCTTCTGAAGTAAAGAGCATGCCATTACGGGCATTTCGTGTAGGCATCACACAATCAAACATATCAACTCCCAAAGCAATACATTCTAAAATATTTGCAGGAGTACCTACACCCATTAAGTAACGGGGCTTGTCCTTTGGCAGGATATCCGTCACTACTTCCGTCATTTCGTACATCATTTCCGCAGGCTCTCCCACCGATAATCCTCCAATTGCATTCCCCTCTCTTCCCTGATCGGCAATAAATTGGGCACTTTGTACTCGTAGATCTTTATAAACAGAACCTTGAACGATCGGGAATAGGGTTTGAGAATAGCCATATTTTCCTTCCGTCTCGTCAAATCGATTCATGCACCGCTTCAACCATCGATGGGTCATTTCCATGGATTTTCTAGCATAGCCGTATTCGCATGGGTAAGGAGTACATTCATCAAAAGCCATAATAATATCAGCACCGATAGTTCGCTGAATATCCATGACATTTTCAGGAGTAAAGTGATGTTTTGAGCCATCAATATGTGACTTAAACATTACCCCTTCTTCTTTTATCTTACGAGTTCCAGATAAGGAAAACACCTGATAACCTCCCGAATCTGTCAGAATGGGACGATCCCATCCCATAAAACGATGAAGTCCTCCAGCTTTTTCTAGTATATCCAATCCCGGACGGAGATATAAATGATAAGTATTCCCTAGAATAATCTGAGCATGTATCGGATCTAACAGCTCGTGCTGATGAACCGCCTTGACCGAGCCGGCTGTACCAACAGGCATAAAAATCGGTGTAAGTATAGTTCCGTGATCAGTTTCTAACTTCCCCGCACGGGCTTTGGTCTGGGGATCAGCATGCTGTAAAGTGAATTTCATCGAAAAGAAATTAGACGTTTTTCCGGGAAATGATCTGCCCGCAAAAATATCCCTTTATTCTTAAACGAATGCTGAAATTGATTTTATATTTGCCCAGCACAATCGACCTATGGCCCTATTTTTATTGTGGATAATATTTGGTTTAGGAGTCCTCATCCAACTCATTTACCTCTTGCCTATTTTTGGCAGAACGGCATTCTTTAACTCAAAAAAGCAAAAAGAGCAATCGGAAAACGAGGAAGGGGTTACAGTTGTCATCTCCGCTCACAATGAATTCAAAAACCTCAAGGTTTTAATTCCTAAACTTTTTGAGCAGGATTATAGCAATTTTGATGTATTGGTGATCGATGATCGAAGTCGTGACAGAACTCCCCGCTTGTTAGCAGAGATGATGGATCGCTATCCTAAGCTTCGTACTGTTACTGTCAAATACACGCCAGACCACGTCACTTCAAAAAAATATGCACTAACTTTAGGTATCAAAGTCGCAAAACATGACGTTATACTCTTAACTGACGCGGATTGTATTCCAGCTTCCGATCAATGGATCCGAAAGATGACCGCGCCAGTTCGAAACGAAGGAATGACATTTTCTCTGGGATTTGGAGGTTATGAAGCTATTAAAGGCTTTTTGAATACTTGGATTCAATTCGAAACCATCCAGACGGCATTATTTTATCTATCCTTTGCAAGATGGAAAGCGCCATTTATGGGAATAGGCAGGAATCTATGCTACCGAAAAAGCTTCTTTATGGATGTGAAAGCATTCAAAGACTTGTGGCATTTTGAAGGGGGAGATGATGATCTTTTCATCAATAAATACGCGACAGGAAAAAATACCCAAGTGGTTATTGACTCTGATGCCCGTACCATTTCTTACCCTAAGGACAACTGGAAGGATTATTTCCGACAGAAAAAAAGGCATTTACACGTTGGGAAGCAGTATAAAAGCCAAGACAAGATGAAAATTGGTTGGTTTGCATTTTCCCACCTTTTATTTTGGGCCGGAGGTATTGGATTACTGATTTATTTGGGATTAGAGCAAAATTGGGAACAATTTCTCATCGTTTTCGGTATATTCCTCGTAAGGGTTCTGTTGGTACTTTGGATTTATTCATCAGCCAATAGAAAACTTAACGGGACCAAAACCCGATCCAATATCCTGATCAACGATTTCTTGTATATCTGGTATTTTTGGGGATTAGGGACATTCTCCCATCAGTCAAAAGACATCAAATGGAAATAAACGAACGCGGTTTTTCAAATAAGGCTTTAGAGGACTTCGATCTGATCGATCGGGCAGTCATCGAAAAAGATCAGTCTGCCTATGCGGCCCTTATGAAGCGGTACAAGAAAGCCGTTTATTTCATGATCCTCAAAATGATTCGAGATGCGGATGATGCCGAGGATTTGACCATGGAAGCTTTTGCAAAGGCTTTCAAAAACCTGCATCGTTTCAAAAAAGACTATACCTTTTCCACTTGGCTTTTCCGAATTGCTACAAACAATGCAATTGATTTTATCCGAAAGAAAAAACTCAAAACCATGAGTTTAAATACTACCATGTCTGATGATAGCGGCAACGCAGTCAATATTGATGTGGAAGATGATGAAAATAACCCACAAGATGAATTCATCAAATCTCAACGGATTGAAATGGTGCGGATTTTTGTAGATAAACTTCCTGCTAAGTACCGGAAATTAGTCCAGTTGCGCTATTTTGATGAGCTCTCTTACGAAGAAATTGCCCAAGAACTGGACAAGCCTCTTGGTACGGTAAAAGCGCAATTGCACCGTTCGAGAGAGTTGCTGTACGAAATCGCTTCCGGCAAAGAAAAGCACATCTGATGAACTCCGGTACTGAATTGATTCTATCCTATTTCCCGAATCTTAGCGCGCGGCAAATCGAACAGTTTGACCAGTTGAAAGCATTGTATGAAGACTGGAACGCCAAGATTAATGTAATCAGCCGCAAAGACATGGATCAATTTTATGTGCATCATGTCATTCACTCCCTGGGTATCGCTAAAGTCATGCGATTCCAACCCGGAACCAAGGTCCTGGATATTGGGACTGGAGGAGGATTTCCAGGGATCCCTTTAGCTATCCTATTTCCAGATACGCACTTTCATTTGGTAGACTCTATTGGAAAAAAAATCACTGTGGTGAAGGAAGTAGCTCGTGCTCTGAAACTGAGCAATGTAGAAGCTCAGCAAGCGCGAGCAGAAACACTGGTTAGAAAATATGATTTTGTGATCAGCCGGGCAGTGACCAGAATGATCAATTTTTACCCTTGGGTAAAAGGAAAAATCCGAAAAGAAGATTTCAATGAGTTTCCAAACGGCATCCTTTACCTGAAAGGTGGAGATGTGGACGAGGAGATGGAGGAAACCGGGAAATCCTATGTCACTTACCACTTGAGCGACTATTTCAAGGAGGACTTTTTTGAAACCAAGAAAGTGGTTTACATGCCTTGGGAAGACAAGCGCTAATCAGGAAAATCCCAAATAAATTCATCCAATTTCTCAAAAAGGAATGATAGAGTTTTAGGGCAAACCTTCTACCTAAAATTTTCAAAAAACCAACGAATTTTCTCCCTAAAAACCTCTTCTGTTATTTGGGCAAATTATCTCCGACAATTCTTGCCATTCCATTTTTTGCTTGGTTCAAATACCCTAATTTAAAGCCTCAATTTCCGAAAGACTATGTATATCATTTTTGATACTGAAACTACTGGATTACCCCGCGATTACAATGCTCCCATGTCCGACCTGGACAACTGGCCTAGGCTGGTTCAATTGGCATGGCAGCTTCATGATGCAACCGGAAAGCTTCTCTCAAATCACAATTATATTATCAAACCTGAAGGTTTTACCATCCCCTACAATGCTGAAAAGGTCCATGGTATTTCCACCAAAAGAGCATTAGCGGAAGGTCATGTTTTGCAGGAGGTTTTGGAGATTTTCGAAAAAGATGTTAAAGAAGCTAAGTACCTAGTTGGACATAATATCGAATTCGACATCAACGTGGTTGGTTCGGAATTCCTTCGGTCTGAATTGGGTATGCCTTTGGCTGCAAACCCATTGGACACCAAGGACATTTCAACTGATTTTTGTGCGATTCCAGGAGGAAAAGGCGGAAAATACAAATGGCCTACACTTACTGAACTTCATCAAAAACTTTTTGGAAAGGGGTTTGGCGATGCACACGATGCAGCCTATGACGTGGATGCAACTGCTCGATGTTTCTTTGGTTTGATCACCCATCGAGTTCATCCACCGGAAGAAGGTATTCTTTTGGAGCAAGTGATTTACGAGGCTCCGGATTTGGGTGAGGCAAATTTTGCCCAGGCAAAGGATGAACAAAAAGTAGCTGCCAAGGAAATTTTAAAGCAGGCTGGTAAAGCAGATATTTCCGAACTGGTCGATGTTCCTTTCACCCATTTGCATGTCCACACCCAGTATTCGGTTTTGCAGGCCACGACAGAGATTCCGGCTATGGTTGCCAAGGCAAAATCCTTAAATATGCCAGCGATCGCCATGACTGATCATGGAAATATGATGGGGGCTTTTCATTTTGTAAAAGCTGCCATGGCTGCAGAAATCAAACCCATTGTGGGGTGTGAGTTTAATCTATGTCGAGATCGGAAAAATAAGAGTAATAAGGACGACGGATTCCAAACCGTTCTTCTTGCAAAGAATAAAGCGGGCTATCACAATTTGGCCAAACTAGCCTCCTACGCAAATATTGAAGGCTTTTATTATGTACCCCGAATTGATAAAGAACTTCTTGTTCAATATAAAGGCGACTTAATTGCTACAACCGGTGGACTTTGGGGAGAGATTCCATTTTTGATCCTGAATGTGGGTGAAACGCAAGCCGAGGAAGCCTTTATTTGGTGGAAGGAGCAGTTTGGGGAGGATTTTTATGTGGAATTAAACCGGCATGGAATTCCGGAAGAAGAGAAGGTCAATGAGGTTCTGCTCGAATTTGCCAAGAAATACAATGTCAAGTATTTCGCCGCCAACAACACCTATTACAATGATAAAGGGGACGCCAAAGCTCATGATATTTTGCTTTGCGTAAAAGATGGGGAGTTGGTAGAAAAACCAAAAAAATATGTAGGAAAGCGAGGTAGAGAATTCCGATATGGCTTCCCAAATGATGAATTCTACCTGAAATCTCCTGAAGAAATGAAAAAGCTCTTCGCAGACTTGCCGGAAGCTATCGAGTGTACTCAGGAAATTGTAGATAAGTGTGAAGCTTACAAGCTTGCGCGGGAAGTATTGCTTCCAAAATTTGACATCCCTGAGGAATTCAAAGACCCACAGGATGAAATGGATGGAGGTAAACGTGGTGAAAATGCTTACCTGAGACACCTCACCTACGAAGGTGCTAAAAAGCGATATAGTGAAATCACACCGGAGATTCAGGAACGATTGGATTTTGAATTGGAAACAATCGAACGAACTGGATATCCCGGTTACTTTTTGATCGTACAGGATTTCACCCGAGCAGCTCGGGATATGGGCGTTTCGGTGGGGCCGGGGCGGGGTTCCGCGGCGGGTTCAGCAGTAGCTTATTGTATTGGAATTACGAATGTGGATCCAATCGAGTATGATCTCCTTTTTGAGAGATTTTTGAATCCGGACCGGGTTTCACTACCAGATATTGATATTGACTTTGATGATGAAGGTCGCGGAAAAGTCATCGACTATGTAATCAAAAAATATGGTTCGAATCAGGTCGCCCAAATCATTACCTATGGTACCATGGCAGCCAAATCTGCGATTCGGGATACTGCTCGGGTACTTAATTTGCCTTTGCAAGAAGCGAGCAGATTAGCCAATATGGTTCCCGATTTGAAGCTAAAAGTCCTTTTTGACCTTGCAAAAAACAAATCAGCCTTAGCGGATAAATTAAAAGGACAGGCTGAATTGATTCAAAAAGCTGAGGAATTACTACGAGTAGCTCAAGGCCAAGACGAATCCGCCAAGACCGTTAATCAGGCGACCGTTTTAGAGGGATCCGTGCGAAATACGGGAATCCACGCCTGTGGCGTAATCATCACACCGGATGACATCACCAACTTTGTCCCTGTTGCGCTTGCGAAGGATTCCGATATGGTTTGTACCCAATTCGACAACTCCGTAGTAGAATCTGCTGGGCTTCTAAAGATGGACTTTTTGGGTTTGAAAACCCTCACACTCATTAAAGATGCCTGCAAAATCGTCAAGGAAAGGCATGGTATCGAATTGGACCCGGATAATTTCCCAATCGATGATGAAAAGACTTACGAGCTTTTCCAACGCGGTGAGACGGTCGGCATTTTTCAATATGAAAGTCCCGGAATGCAGAAATACATGCGGGATTTGAAACCTACGGCTTTTGCCGATTTGATTGCGATGAACGCTCTTTATCGTCCGGGACCTTTGGCCTATATCCCTGAGTTTATCGATCGGAAGCACGGTAAAAAGGAAATCACTTATGACCTCGATGATATGAAAGAATACCTCGAGGAGACTTATGGGATTACCGTATATCAAGAGCAAGTAATGCTGCTATCCCAGAAGCTTGCCGGCTTCACCAAAGGTGAAGCAGACGTTCTTCGTAAAGCCATGGGTAAAAAGCAAAAGGACGTGCTGGATAAGATGAAGCCTAAATTCATCGATCAGGCAGCTGCAAAAGGCCATGATCCTAAAAAGCTGGAAAAAATCTGGACGGACTGGGAAGCCTTTGCTTCATATGCATTTAACAAATCCCACTCCACCTGCTATGCTTGGGTAGCCTATCAGACAGCTTACCTCAAGGCGCATTATCCTGCTGAATACATGGCCTCTGTACTCAGCAACAACATGAATGATATCACACAGGTGACCTTCTTCATGGAGGAATGTAAGCGAATGGGAATCCCTGTTTTGGGACCTGATGTCAATGAATCCAAAGGAGGCTTTACCGTAAACCAAGTGGGAGAAATCCGATTTGGAATGGCCGCGATCAAGGGTGCAGGATCGGCAGCGGTAGATGATATCATCGCGGAGCGGGAAAAGAGTGGACCATTCAAAAACATCTTCGATTTTGCCAAGCGGGTGAATTCTCGTGCTCTGAACAAGAAAACCATGGAGGCACTTGCCATGGCGGGAAGTTTTGATTGCTTCCCAGAGCATCATCGAAGGCAATATTTAGAGGCTCCGGAAGGTGATGTAACGCTGATCGAAAAGGCAGTTAAATATGCACAACGGATACAACAGGAGGAAGAAAGTGCTCAGGTGAGTCTATTTGGAGGAGCAGGCGGCGGAATGGATATTCCTTTACCTACCGTGAACCCAATGGAGCCTTTTTCTCAACTTCAACAGCTAAATATTGAAAAAGAGGTGGTTGGGCTTTATATCTCCGGACATCCTTTGGATCAATACAAATTGGAAATCGAGAGCTTTACCAATTCCACTTTGCCTGATTTAAATGATTTGAACTCTCTTCGTTCCAAAAATGAAGTTCAGCTGGCAGGAATTGTTACGGACTTTGCTCATCGAACTACCAAGAATGGAAAGCCTTTTGGCACGTTGACTTTGGAAGACTATCAGGGAGGCTTCACGTTCTTCCTTTTCGGAGATGATTATGTGAAGTATAAGGAATATTTCATGAAAGGTTGGTTCCTCTTCGTTAAAGGAAAAGTCGGTCAGAAGAAATGGGCCGAAAACGAATTGGAATTCAAGGTGAGCTCTATCATGCTCCTTTCTGAGGTGAGAGGTAAAATGGTTAAAGGTCTTCGGGTAAACATAGATTTGGACGACCTCAATTATGACTTGATGGAAAAATTGGAGGGCATTACCGAGAAGTATAAAGGCGATGCCAAATTATATTTCACAGTTAAAGACCGGAAAGAAAACATCACCTTGGAGCTATTTTCGAAGCGCTTTTCCATTAACCCTTGCGAAGAGTTAATTAGCGAGTTAAAGCTCATTCCAGAGATTGCCTACAAGGTGATCAGCAGCTAGTTATAAAGGAAAAACTATCGCTCATAGAAATTATTTGCCAAGCAATTTGAACTTATTGCCCTCTAATCTACTTTCTCTCATATATTTGAGGAATTGAACCGAAACTAAACGTATTATAAAATGGGAAAAGCAGTAGAAATAACTGACGCCAACTTTGAGGAAGTTATCAAAACAGATAAGCCCGTATTGATTGATTTTTGGGCAGAGTGGTGTGGGCCTTGTAAAATGATTGGGCCAATCGTAGAAGAAATGGCTGGAGATTATGAAGGAAAGGCCATCATCGGGAAAGTTGATGTTGACACCAACCCAAGTGTAGCACAAGCCTTTGGAATTAGATCTATCCCTACGCTATTGTTCTTTAAAGACGGCCAAATTGTAGACAAACAAATCGGTGCTGTTCCAAAAACGATCTTGACACAAAAGTTGGAAGCACAGCTTTAATAAAAACTTATTCAAAACGAAATGCCACCGGAATTCCAGTGGCATTTTTTTATATTCGGATTGTATGAAAGAGACCCTGATTTCACTTTCTGAATATTTAGAACTTCGGCAAAAGCTCCCCATCCTAGATGCACGAAGTGAGGGAGAATTTTCCCAAAGCCATATTCCTGAAGCAATCAATATCCCGATTTTGAATGATCAAGAGCGGAAAACAGTCGGTACACTTTACAAAGAAGAAGGAAGTGAAAAGGCTACTTTAAAAGGCTTTGAATTAGTAGGACCACGATTTCATCAAATTCAAAAAGAAGTCATTAAGCGTTTTCCAAATCGGAAAATCATTCTCTATTGCTGGAGAGGAGGTATGCGAAGTCAAATTCTCTCCTGGCTTTTGAGCATGGTTGGTTTTGAAGTATTTAGGCTAAAAGGGGGCTATAAAACCTACCGAAACTTCACCTTTGAGGAAGTTCGAAAAAAGCGAAATTTTATTGTCCTTGGCGGAAAAACAGGTACTGCAAAGACAGTTTTACTTCAGCATTTGAAAGAAGCTGGGGAACAAGTCTTGGACTTGGAAGATCTAGCTCATCACAAAGGTTCGGCCTTTGGTGGAATTGGACAAGACCCTCAACCTTCGGTAGAACAGTTTGAAAATAAACTGGCAGAGGCACTGCTTCAACTGAATTCAGATTCTCCTATATGGGTGGAAAATGAAAGCAGAAAAATCGGCCGCGTAATCCTCCCGGATGTATTTTTCTCCCAAATGCAGGCAAGCCCACATTTGGATATCAGCAAATCAGAACATGAAAGGATAGCCCATATTGAGTCAGAATATGCTGGACTTCCAAAAGAAGAATTGAAACAGGCTGTCAAAAAACTAAGGAAGAAATTGGGAGGACTACGAACCAAAGAAGCTTTGGAAGCCATAGAAGAAAGAGATCATCCACGCTGGATTCAAAACCTATTGACATACTACGACAAAGCCTACGAGTTTGAACTGGAAAAACATCCGAAAGAACATACTTTAAACCTGGATTTGACAGGCTTGTCTTTAGCAAAACAAATTGATTTGCTAATCCACTCGAAAGACCAACTATATGAACGAGCAAAAAATACGATTGACTGAATGGAGTGAAGGATCTGGATGTGGATGTAAAATCGCACCCGCTGTTCTAGATCAAATTCTTTCTTCCAGCGAATCCTGGACTCAGACAGATCCCAATTTGCTGGTTGGTAATTCCGCCAAAGATGATGCTGCCGTGTATCAGGTGAGTGAAGATTTGGCCATTGTCAACACGGTAGATTTTTTCACACCAATTGTAGATGACCCTTTTGATTTTGGAAGAATTTCTGCTGCCAATGCCATTTCGGATGTCTATGCCATGGGAGGAAAGCCACTTTTCGCCAATGCAATTTTAAGTTGGCCGGTAGAAAAAATCGCTCCCGAACTAGCTGCAAAAGTCCTTGAAGGTGCAAAAAGCATCTGTAAAACTGCTGGGATTGAATTGGCAGGAGGACATAGTATTGCTGCAAAAGACCCGATTTTTGGACTTTCGGTAAATGGGATTGTTCATCCACGAAAAATCAAAACTAACCAAGGCGCTAAAGCGAATGATCTCATTTATCTAACAAAACCTTTAGGGATTGGTGTATTAGCAACAGCTTTGAAAAGGCAAAAAATCAAAGATGAAGATTACCTGACTTTAGTGGATACGGCCTGTCGTTTAAATCGTATCGGGCAGGTTTTGGGAAATCATGAGGAAGTCCATGCCATGACGGATGTGACTGGGTTTGGACTTTTGGGGCATCTGATCGAACTGGCTGAAGCATCTGGAATTTCTGCACAAGTTGATTTTTCGAAGCTTCCCATTCTTGAAGGGGTTCAAGATTACATCAAGCAATTTATTTTTCCAGACAACACCTACCGAAACTGGAATGCTTTTCAATCAAAAGCAAAAGGGGTAAATGGAATGGATTTGGTGCCACTTTGTGATCCTCAAACTAGTGGCGGACTATTAATAGCCGTGGGAGAAGAAAATCAAAAATGGTTTGAAGACACCATGAAGTCTGAAAACCAAATCGTCTGGGAGATTGGACGATTTATTGAAAAACAGGACTTTAAAGTCGAAGTGCTGTAAATTGTGGGAGAAGATTGGTAACTTATTAAGCCATCAACCCCAGCTAAAATGATTTCCCGATTTCTCCTTTCCCTTTTGATTGTGCTAGTTCCTCTCCTCACATTTTCCCAGGTGCCTGAAAACATAAAGAGTGAACTCGTCATTCTGAATATTCATTCGGGAGAGGAAAAAACTGTTCTGCTAGAAAACAGACACTTTGAAGCCCCCAATTGGTCAAGAGACGGAAACTATCTCTTGATAAATGCCGCAGGAAAATTAGAGAAAATTGGTCTAGACGGTCAAAAGTTGGGACTTCTTTTTCCTGATCAAATTGACCGGGTAAACAATGATCATGGGCTCAGTTTTGATGGAAAAACGCTGGTCTTTAGCCGAAATGATGAAGGGCTAAGTTCACGGATTTATACGATCCCCATTGAGGGAGGAACACCCAAACTAATCACTGAAAATTATCCAAGCTACTGGCACGGAATCAGTCCTGATGGGAAGACTTTGGTCTATTGTGCAGAAAGAAACGGCGCTTGGGATATCTGGGGAATTCCTACTGAAGGAGGGAAAGAAGTTCGCTTAACTTCTGCCGAAGGCTTAGACGATGGGCCGGAATATTCCTATGATGGACAGTGGATTTACTTCAACAGTCACCGAACTGGAAGAATGCATGCTTACCGAATGAAGCCAGACGGAAGTGGACAAGAACAGTTAACTTTTGATGACTACGACAATTGGTTTCCTCATCCATCACCAGATGGAAAAACTGCAGTGATTATTTCCTACTTAGAAGACCAAAAAGGAGCACATCCTTTTGGAAAGGATGTCAAGTTGAGGCTTTTAGATGTAGAAAGTAAAGAAATCCGGGACTTGACTCCAGTATTCTATGGTGGCCAAGGTACCATCAATGTGCATTCCTGGTCACCTGATGGAGAGTGGATTGCTTTTGTGAGGTATCATCGTTGAATTGTTACTTCAAGCTCGACACTCCACCCGAAACCATAAACTTCATCACGTCGGCACTTTTCACACCCTTCAAGGGTTTGATTTTCTCTTTGGGAACGAGGAATACGTTTCCAGATACATTGTAGCTGTGTGGAAAATAAACAGCTACCAATTCCGGCTCTCCGATGATAGACATATCTTCTTGAGTGATAAAACCCAATCGTGAAAGTGATTCAGAAACCTGCACGATTACAGGGGAGCTGAATTTTTTCTTTTCCCCCACAAAAGCTGCCATCAAATCCTTGATCGAAGTATAGAGCAGATTAACCAAGGGAATTTTAAATACTGCTCGCTCAAAAAGGTCAAAAAAAGGCTTGGTGAAAAATAGGCTGGCCAGATAGCCAATAAATGTAATCAAAGCCAATACCATGGCGATACCTATTCCCGGAAAAGGGACAGGAATCAATCCATCCAAAAAAACGAAAATCGCATAGATCACATATCCTGTGACCGCAAGGGGAGTAAGAAACAATAACCCTCTAAAGAAATAGGATAGAATTCGCCTATAAGTAAATGCCATAGCATTTTATAGGCAAAAGAAATGCCGTATCGAATTGCCTCAAAAAATTTATTAAGATCTTAATCCAGAAGCTTGATTTTTACACTTCGGTAATAAATCACAGACTCAGGGTCATGAGCCTGCAAGGCGATTGTACCACGATCAAACTCCTTCATTCCGGCATTTTCAGGACGATTAGAATCCTCAGACTCATCATACTCCATCACAATCCGATCATTGATTTTAACCATAGCCTGATCTCCTTTTACAATGATGTGATAGGTGTACCACTCCCCATCTTCTACATAAACATCTCTTACATCATTGAAAGAATAAAGACTTCCGGATTTTCTCCAATCGCTATGGCTTTGATTGACCTGGATCTCATACCCTTTATTGGGCCAGCCGCTTTCTTGATATTGGGTATGAATGAAAATTCCAGAATTTGCCTTGGGCATGGTCTTCACCTCCACTAGCAATTCGAAATCCTTAAAATCATGATTTCCAACCGGCCCTTGATAAAAAGCATGGGCTCGAGGTCCATCAACTTTGATCATCCCATCTACGACAGAAAAGGAACTGGGATTCTCTGAAATCTCCCATCCTTCTAGATCTTTCCCATTAAAGAGTTCTATCCATTGACCAGTTTGGGATTGTGCGGAAAAGAAAATGAGGAAAAATGAAAAGAGCGACAATAGGTTTTTCATGGCTAGGAATTTTGATTGAATATGGGAAGATAATTAGAAAAGAGGTCAATTCCTTTCTGAATAAAAAATCCAGAACTTTCACCATTGCCTAAAACAAAAAAAGACCCTGAAATTTTCAGGGTCTCGCAATATTGATGAAATCTAATTTTATAGATCAATACCCATGAATGACATGAAGGCAATTCCCATCAATCCAGTCAAAAGCATGGTAATACCCAATCCTTTCAAACCATTAGGAACTGCAGAATACTTCAATTTTTCACGAATTGCTGCTAAGGCTACGATGGCCAAGAAGAATCCTGTACCGGAACCGAAACCATAAACAGCAGACTCAGCCAAAGTATAATCACGCTGAGCCATGAAAAGGGATCCACCCAAGATCGCACAGTTTACAGCGATTAGAGGCAAGAAGATACCCAAAGCACCATAAAGAGCAGGAGCAAATTTTTCAACAACCATCTCAACCAATTGTACCATGGCAGCGATGATAGCGATGAACATAATGAATCGCAAGAAAGTCAAATCAACGGTTGCCAATTCGGCATTAACCCAAGTCAACGCACCTTCTTTCAATACATATTCATTCAAAAGCCAGTTGACTGGAACAGTTACGGTCAATACGAAAATAACCGCAGCACCCAAACCAAGGGCTGTACTTACTTTTTTGGAAACGGCTAGGAATGAACACATGCCGAGGAAGTAAGCGAAAACCATGTTGTCGATAAAGATCGACCGAATACCTAAATTGATTAAATCCATTTTCTTCTACCGGTTTTAGTGTTCTACATAGCCAGTCTTGGTACGCTGTACCCAGATAATCAAACCTAAAATGATGAAAGCTCCTACAGGAGAAACCATCAAGCCATTAGTAGCCAGTTTGAAATCAGGACCGAAAATACCAGAGATATATTCAAATACTGGAATTCCAAATACAGAACCAGATCCCCAAAGCTCTCGGAAGAAAGCCACGGTCAAAATGATCCAAGAATATCCAAGTGCTGAACCGAATCCATCCAATACTGAATCGTAAGGCTTGTTACCCAAAGCAAATGCTTCCAAACGACCCATTACAATACAGTTGGTAATGATCAATCCTACGAATACAGACAATTCCTTATACATGTCGTAAGCGAAGGCTCTCAATACTTCGGATACCAGGGTTACCAAAGTCGCAACTACCGCCAATTGAACGATGATACGAACTCGAGTTGGGATGGTGTTCCGCATGATTGAAATCACCAAGTTAGACATCACGATTACGAAAATAACCGAGATAGCCATAACCAAAGTAGGCTTCATTTGGGTAGTCACAGCCAGGGCAGAACAGATTCCCAATACCTGAATGGTGATCGGGTTGTCATCCACCAAAGGATCCGTGATGAGTTTTTTTCTACGCTTAGAGAATAAAGCTTCTGCGGGCTTTTTCTCGATCGCTTTTTCTACTGTTTCAGTACTCATACGTATGATTGTCAGAGAGTGATTGATTGATTAAAAAGCTGCTGCAACAGCCTGTGATGATTTCTTGGATTCGATAAATGCACTGTAATGACCCAAATAAGCCTTCAACATTGCATTCACACCATTACCTGTAATAGTAGCCCCGGACATACCGTCAACCTTATGCGGATCGGAAGAGTAGTCTTTTCCTTCTCCTTTTTGCATTTCAACAGCCACCAAAGCACCAGATTCATCGAAGATTTCTTTTCCTACATATCGTTGCTGTACTCCGGCTTCGGTAATTCTCGCACCCAATCCTGGAGTTTCACCAGCGTGAGCTAAGGTTATACCACCTACAGTATTCATATCAGTATCTAAAGCAATATATCCCCAGATAGCATCCCAAAGTCCTGCTCCGTAAAGAGGCAAAATGTAGGATTCAACTGCATCTGGATTTCCTTCAGCATGATAAATGAACACAGGATACAATCTGTCTTCAGCAGGCATTTTGTAGTTCTTAGCGATATCTACATTTTCTGCGGTAACTGCAGCACCGTCTCTTTCTGTAACTTGTTGACCATTGATATCTACTACAGTAGCAGCAATGTGAGAAGTATAGAAAGCATTTACCTCTTCAGGAGACATGGCGCTGATTTCATCTCCAGAAATCACAGCTCCCAAAATCTGCTTCTTCTTATCCAAAGCTTCAGCTTCTCGCTGCAAAGGTCCCAATACCTGAGAAGTGCCTGAAAGAAGCAAGCCAAGAATAACGGTCAAAATGACCGAAAATGTGATAATATATGCGTTAGACTGTTGCACGTTGTAACCTCCTTGTTTTGTTAGCCTTCACTACGTAATAGTCAATTAATGGGGCAAAGACGTTCATCAAAAGAACGGCTAGCATAATTCCCTCTGGATATGCTGGGTTAGTTACCCGAATGATAACGGTCAAAGCACCGATCAAAAATCCATAAATCCATTTACCTGTTTCGGTTTGAGCTGCAGATACCGGGTCAGTCGCCATAAAGACCACACCAAATGCCAAACCACCCATCACCCAATGGAAATGAGGAGCCATAGCCATGAATTCATTGGATGCAAATAGATTCATCACCAAGCCCATCAAATAGGCTCCACCGAATCCGGATACGATAATTTTCCAGCTTGCTACTCCTGTATAAATCAGAATTACTGCTCCAATTAAAGCCATCAAAGTAGATGTCTCACCAATTGAACCAGGAATCCATCCCATAAACATATTCCAGAAACTGAAATCAGCTCCCAAGGAAGCATTATGAGATGCTAAGGCATCACTGACAGGTACACCGTCGATTCCTGCATTATATGCCACTGCCAAAGCAGTAGCTCCAGAGAAACCATCAACAGGAGTTTGATCTCCCATATAGGTCCATACCTGATCACCAGAGATTTGAGCTGGATAAGCAAAGTACAAGAATGCACGAGCTGTCATAGCCACATTCAAAATATTCATTCCTGTACCACCAAACACCTCTTTTCCTACCACTACGGCAAAAACAGTAGCCAAAGCCACTTGCCAAAGCGGGATATGCGGAGGCATCACCAGCGCAATCAACATCCCTGTAACCAAGAATCCCTCAGAAACAGGGTGATTTCTGATCACACAGAAGGTGAATTCAGTACCCAAGCCTATCGCATACGATACAATTAGAATAGGTAATACAGACCAAAGACCAAACAAGGCCTTGTCTATCCAAGTAACTTCTTCACCGATCGCCAAGAAATGTTGATGACCAATATTGAGGATACCAAAGATCAACGCAGGAATCATGGCGATTACCACCGTGATCATCACTCGCTTAAGGTCAGTAGCATCTTTAATTTGCGCACCTTTTGATTTGGTAGTCAAATCAGGAGCAAATGCAATGGTTCTATGTCCCTCATAAAGAGTATAAAACTTTTCCCATTTGCCACCTTTCTCAAAGTTCGGCTTTATGCTATCGAAAAGATTTTGTAATGCCTTCATATTTAGCTATACATTAATAATTCAATCCCACTTCTTACCAACTGCTGCAAATCATTCTTAGAAGGATCCACAAATTCACAGAGGGCTACATCTTCTTCAATGATTTCATAAAGTCCTAGCTCTTCCATTTCGTCAAAGTCCTCTGCAATGATTGCTTTGAACAAGTAGGTAGGAAGAATATCCATTGGAAGGACTTTTTCGAACACACCGGATACCACGAAAGGACGCTCCTCCCCGTGTGTATTGGTGTCAACTTTGAATTCTCCCTTATTCAAGAAAGAAAGCATTCCGATTGCTTTATGGAAGCTAAGTTTTTTGGTACTTGGCATCAACCAACCCAAAAACTCTTCATAGTCTCCTTCAGGAATTACAGTGATTTGATTGTGATAGAAACCAAGGTAACCTTCCATGGAGATTTTTTCTCCTGTCAACACGTTACCAGAAATCACCCGGATATTTCCACTTTGAAGATTCCCTTTCACAAATGTAGAAACAGAAGCTCCGGAGATGGTTTTTACGTATCCTCGATTTGTCAATTCAGATCCGGTCACTGCAATGGTTTTGGAAGCATCATACTTGCCTTCCAAAATCAATTTACCCATTTGTACTACACCAACAGGGCTTACTGTCCAAGCGATATCGCCTTTGTTGATTGGGTCCAAATGGTGGATTTGCACACCTACATTTCCAGCAGGGTGAGCTCCGGAGAATTTATTGATTTGCACACCTTTAGCATTTGCAAATAATGAAGGAACTTGCTCAGCTCCGTTTACATTCAGGTGTACTTTTCCGCTAGTTAATTTGGTCAAGGCGTCCAAACCAGCTTGGAAATATTGCTCTTCTCCCTGAAGAACAAATCCCATATCTGGAGCGAGCGGATTGGAATCAAAGGCAGAAATGAAAATTGCCTTCGGCTCGTCCGCAGGATTCGCCACTACCCCATAGGGCCGTTGGATGATATGAGGCCAAACTCCCCCTGCAGCCAACTTTTCAACCAAAGTAGATCGGTCAGTTGATTTCAGGTCGATTTTACCAAGATTCTCATAACTGATTTCTTTGTCAGCTAGAATCTTGATCTCAAGAAGTTTGCGCTTTTCTCCACGTTTGATTTCGATGATTTCGCCGGATACTGGAGACAGGTATTGCACCTGGTCCATGGCTTTATCGAATAGGATGGGTGTACCTGCTTTGACAGTGTCCCCTTCATTGACAAGAACTTTGGGTCGTTGCATACCCACAAAGTCTGTCGGCTTAATGGCAAAGGTTTGAGCCGGCTCAAAGTCAACCATTTCTTTGGCTGCTTTTCCTGCCAGGTTGATGTCAAAGCCTTTCCTAAGCTTCACGTTTTTTGACATATCTATTTCGTAACTATGGGCTTTTGAAAAACGCCCCAAATCTAATAAATAACCTTTTTATTTTGAGGCGATTTGAATTTTAATCTTTCAACTTTCTCGTAAGCGGTAGGATTTTAACCTGAACCCCCTCAATTTCAGGCAGGAAGCGTATTTGCTTCCATGGACTCTAGGTGATTTTTGACATCCTCCATCAACCACATTGGCGTGGAAGTCGCTCCGCAAATCCCCACTTTGTCTGATGGATAGAACCACTCAGGTTGTATCTCTGTTTGATTTTCAACAAAAAAACTTCTGGGATTCTCTTCCAAACACACTTGATAAAGGGCTTTTCCATTGGAACTTTTCTTTCCGGAAACGAAAATGATTACGTCATTTTCTTTGGCAAATTGCCGAAGTTGAGGCTCTCGATTAGAAACCTGACGACAAATGGAATCATTTGCATTGAAATCCACTTCAGTCAATTCCCCCTTGGATGCTTTGATGCGATCCTGGATTTTTTGGGATAATTCATAGAAGCCTTTAGTGCTCTTGGTTGTTTGGCTGAAGAGGGTTACTGGACGATTGAAATCAATTTTTTCCAAATCAGAATCCTCCATCACCACAATAGCTTTCTCCATGGTCTGACCAGTCAATCCTATGACTTCTGCATGGCCTTTTTTGCCATAAATAACCACCTGACCATTTTCCCGCTCCATTTTATCAAAAGCAGTTTTTACACGATGCTGTAGTTTCAGCACTACAGGACAGGAAGCATCAATCAGCTCGATATTATTTTCGATGGCAGTTCTGTAGGTTTCAGGCGGTTCGCCGTGAGCCCTGATCAAAACCTTGCAATCACTCAATTCAGAAAGTTTATCCCGGTCAATGACCACAAGACCTTTGTCAGCCAGCCGCTTGACCTCCATATCATTGTGCACGATATCGCCCAGGCAATAGAGTTTGTCTGATTGCTCCATTTCATCCTCTGCCATTTTGATGGCAAATTCAACTCCGAAGCAATAGCCTGAATTTTTATCGATGGTTACTTGCATAATTCTCTATTTGATTAATTCGCTGCTTTGCAAGGTCCACGATTTGTGCAACTTGCTCCGCAAAATTCAAATTACTGGTGTCTACTTCGACAGCATCCTCCACTTTCAAAAGAGGGCTTTCTTTTCGACTACTGTCTATCCGGTCTCTTTCACCCAAATTGGCCTTAATATCTTCGAGGTCTACAATTTCGCCACGCTCGATGAGTTCCTTTTGCCTTCTGAAAGCCCGGGTATCAAGATCAGCAGTCATGAAAACCTTCAGCTCAGCATCCGGGAATACGACAGAACCGATATCTCGACCGTCCATGACGACACCTTTTTCTTTCCCTAAACGTTGCTGCTGGGCCACGAGTTCTTCCCGAATTTCCTTGACTTTAGCGAAATCACTTACTCGTTCGGATACACGCATACTTCGAATTTCTTGCTCTACATTCAGTCCATTCAAGTAGGTATCTTGTTGACCGGTATCAGGGTTCAGTTGAAAACTGATCTCCAAATCCTTCAGGCCCTTTTGAATATCCTTGGGATTGGTAGCAGTGAGATAATTATTTAAAAAATGCAGCGTGGCTGCCCGATACATGGCCCCTGAATCGATATAGGTGTACCCTAATTCTTTGGCTACTGCTTTTGCAGTCGAGCTTTTTCCACAACCAGAATATCCGTCAATTGCAATGACTATTTTTCCCATCCAAAAAGTGCGCTTGCCTCCTTTTATTTTTCTGGGGCAAATATAGTAGTTTTAAAGCAAATGAATTGGAGAGAGTCGGGAATTCCGCCTTTATTTCTCCTCCTTTTAAACTGATTTTCATGCACATTCAAGGTCAATTAGTAGATATCCCTAACCAGAAAATTTATCCGGTTTCTATTACTGTTGAAAAGGGAAAAATTTCAGCTATTAAAGAAATCAACCCCATTCCAGATCTTCCTTTTTTACTTCCTGGATTTATTGATGCCCATGTGCATGTAGAATCATCCATGCTCGTTCCTTCGGAATTTGCAAGACTCGCAGTGGTCCATGGAACTGTAGCTACCGTATCGGATCCTCATGAAATTGCCAATGTCTGTGGGATTGAAGGAGTGGATTATATGATTGAAAATGGAAAGCAAGTCCCATTCAAATTTTATTTTGGAGCCCCTTCCTGCGTACCCGCTACACCTTTTGAAACAGCCGGTGGAGAAATCGACGCCTCTCATATCGAAGACCTGATGAGCAGACCAGAAATTGTCTATTTGGCTGAGATGATGAACTGGCCCGGTACAGTAAATCGGGATCCGTTGGTCATGGAAAAAATCCAAATCGCCCAGAAATATGGTAAACCAATAGACGGGCATGCGCCCGGACTAATAGGCGAATTGGCAGAGAAATATGTTAGTGCGGGCCCAAGTACAGACCACGAGTGCTTTACCTATGCCGAAGCTTTGGGGAAAATCAAACTCGGGATGAAAATCGCCATTCGGGAAGGTTCGGCGGCCAAAAACTTCGAAGCCTTAATCGATCTGATCGATGAATACCCTGAGATGATCATGTTTTGCTCAGATGATAAGCATCCCGACAATCTAGCTTTGGGGCATATCAATGAATTGGCAACTAGAGCAATTGCAAAGGGAAAGGATTTGTTTCAAGTGCTACAGGCAGCCTGCCTCAATCCGATCCATCATTATTCTTTAGAGGTGGGACAATTACGAATGGGTGATCCCGCAGATTTTATTTTAGTCAAAGACCTGAAAGATTTTCAAGTACAGGCTACCTATATAAATGGTGAAAAAGTTGCTGAAAACGGAAAGACGCTAATTGATCGTGTTGATAACCTAGTGATTAACAATTTTACTAGTAGCTTAAAAAAGCCCGAGGATTTTAAAATCGAGGCTAAAGGCTCACAAGTCCGAGTGATTGAAGCGCTCGACGGACAGTTGATTACTCCAGAAATTCAAGGAGATATTTTAAAAAAAAATGGTTTTGCAGAATCCAATCCTGAAAAAGATATCCTAAAAATCACGGTGGTCAATCGCTATCAAGATGCACCTCCGGCAGTAGCTTTTATCAAAAACTTTGGATTAAAAAACGGAGCCATTGCTTCTTCAGTAGGCCACGATTCTCATAATATCATCGCTGTGGGAGTGGATAACGAAACCATTTGTCGAGCAGTGAATCTCTTGATCAAAGCAAATGGTGGGATTTCGGCAGTTTCGGGAGAAAAGGAGGAAGTACTTCCTTTGCCTGTTGGAGGTATTATGTCAGCAGAGAATGGCTATCAGGTCGCAGCAGAATACACCCGGATCGACCGAATGGCCAAGGAAATGGGCTCTACCCTAAACTCTCCCTTTATGACCCTAAGCTTTATGGCCTTACTGGTAATTCCAGATTTGAAGTTGAGTGATAAGGGATTGTTTGATGGGAAAAAATTTGAATTTACAGAGGTATTTCAATAAAAACCCTCCAAGGGATTGAAACCCTTGGAGGGTGAATATCAAAACTCCGAAGTGAAGTGGAACTCGATCTCAGGATAATTGTCCTGAACCATTTGTAACCAAGCTTTGGACTCGGCCATAAAAACCAGTTTGCCGTCTTTGTCATAGGCAATGTGTCGATTTTTTGACCGGACGAATTCATCCAATTGCTTTTTGTCCTTGCTGCTGATCCAGCAGGCTTTGTATAGATTCATCGGGTGGAATTCTACCGTTGCATTGTATTCATTTTTCAATCGGAATTGGATTACTTCAAACTGAAGCTGACCAACTGTACCAACCACTTTTCGTGAACCCATATCAAAAGTGAATAGCTGGGCCACCCCTTCTTCCATGAGCTGTTTCAGACCTTTCTCCAATTGTTTGGTCTTCATTGCATCTTTATTGACAACCTCTCGGAAGATCTCTGGTGAGAAACTCGGGATTCCAGTAAAGACCATATTCTCTCCGTCTGTCAGCGTATCACCAATTTTCAGGTTGCCAGTATCATACAAACCAATAATATCTCCGGGGAAAGCTTCATCAATAATTTCTTTATCCTGAGCCATAAACTGCGTCACATTTGAAAAGCGAAGTGGCTTAGGTCCTCCCACATGATTGTAGGGTTTATTTCGCTCAAATTTCCCAGAACAAATACGTAAAAAGGCAATGCGGTTTCGATGGTTCGGATCCATATTCGCATGAATCTTAAATACAAAACCAGAAAACTTGGACTCATCAGGTTTTACTTCCCGTACATCCGTCATTCGGCTTTTAGGAGGTGGAGCGATTTGAATGAACGTATCCAGCATCTCGTTTACCCCAAAGTTATTTACTGCAGAACCGAAAAAGACCGGAGCAACTTTCCCATCCAAGTATTCCGCAACATCAAATTCAGGATATACTCCTTCGATCAATTCCACATCCTCACGCAGTTGGTCAGCAGGACTTTGTCCGATCAATTGATCCAATTCGGAATCTTCCAGATTTTCAAAAATCTTTCTATCATCACTCAACTTTCGCTGAGATGGGGTAAATAGATTGAGTTTTTGATCATACAAATTATAGACCCCTTTAAAGCTTTTTCCCATTCCGATAGGCCAAGAGAGTGGTCTCAATTGAATATTGAGTTTTTCCTCCACCTCATCAAGCAAATCGTAAGGGTCTCGTCCTTCTCGGTCCAGCTTATTGATAAAACAGATCACCGGTGTATTTCGCATCCGGCAGACCTCCATGAGTTTTTCGGTCTGAATCTCTACCCCTTTCACGCAGTCGATGACCATGATTACCGAATCCACCGCAGTCAAAGTTCTGTAAGTATCCTCCGCAAAATCCTGGTGACCCGGAGTATCCAAAAGGTTGATCTTAATGCCCCTGTATTCAAACCCCATGACCGAAGTCGCCACAGAGATACCCCGTTGCTTTTCGATTTCCATCCAGTCGGACTTCGTAGCGGTATCGATTTTATTCGATTTTACCGCACCTGCAGTCTGAATAGCCCCTCCGAAAAGAAGCAATTTCTCAGTCAAGGTAGTTTTACCCGCATCCGGGTGGGCAATGATAGCAAAGGTTCGGCGTTTTTTGATTTCCTCAGTCAAACTCATGGGTAGTAAAATTCAGGGGGCAAAGGTAAGGAAAATGGATTTACGATTTTTGAAATACGATTTACGATATCAACACCATACCTCATTGTTACTTCCGAAGGTTCGGACTTAGGGAAAAAGCTTAGAATTCCATATTAACCTCGTAAAATCGCCAATCTGAATCTGTAAATCCCTTAGTATTCCAAAATTCCTTCTGTCACAAATTGCTCAGCGCCTTCTACAGTGCTATGCAGGATAATTCTAAAAGTCGTTCCTACCCCAGGCTCAGATGACTTGACAAAAATCCTTCCGCCATGATAGCCCTCAATGATACGTTTTGCTAAGGTTAAGCCTAGACCCCATCCTCGCTGACGAGTTGAAAAACCTGGATTAAAGACCTTTTTGAAATTTCGCTTTTCAATTCCTTTTCCAGTATCCGTGATATCAACGATTACGAACTTGTCACTGTCTTGAATGATATCGATGGTAATCGTCCCCTTCCCTTTCATGGCATCCACGGCATTTTTGCATATGTTTTCCACCACCCATTCAAAAAGTGGTTTATTCATCATCGCATCCAAATCCTGTGAATCCGCATTGATATGAAGTTCTACTTTGGTGGAAATGCGGGGACGAAGGTAATTAATCGTTTCTTCGATTGCCTGATAGAGATTTTCGGACTGAATGACCGGCTTGCTTCCAATACTACTGAATCGCTCTGTCACCATCCGCAACTTCACCACATCTTTATCCATTTCCTGGATAATCTCTTTATTTTCTTCCCAAACGGGAGAATTTCGCAAGTAATCAATCCAAGCCATCAGCGAGGCTATCGGCGTTCCTAATTGATGGGCTGTTTCTTTTGTCAAACCAGCCCAAACTCGATTTTGCTCCGCGATTTTACTTTGGTTAAAAAGCGCATAGGCCAATACTCCAAAAATCATGATTACCGCCAATTGCACATAAGGGTAATACCGAAGATTGGTCAGCAGCTCTGAATTCCTATAATAAATCTGTATATCCGCCTCCTCGAGCAAAATCGGTTCATATTCTGACTTCATCTCATCCAGCTCCTCATTCAGCGTTTTAGTCGAGTCTTGAGCAGTAGCATTTTTCCGAAACTGTATATTTCGAAACTCCAGAGGAATACCTTCTGCATCCACCATAATGATGGGAATGGAGTAATTTTGCTGAATGATTTCCTGATTGATGAAGGATAAGTTATCTGCATTGCTGGCAGCATATTCCAAGGCGCTGGATAGAAGTTCAATTTGACGGCGCTCTCTTGATTTAAGTTCCTCCACCAACTGATTGGTATACCAAATTGACCCTGCTCCAATGAGCACAGAAAGCAATACCACCAGCCATTTTACTTGGCGTCGGTTTTGGTAGAAATCAATGGAAGTCAAATCCTGAAAGCGATTTTTCATGAAGAATTTTTCAGTTGCCTATCCCTATTTTAACTCCTCAAAACGATAGATAGTATCTGATAGGGATTGATATTTTCAGTTGGCTTCTGAGGGTATTTTTTAGTAAATTTATACTATTAATTGAAACACAAAAACGAGAAGAAAATCATGAAAACGAACGATATCGGATTAGAAGTAAAAGACACCATTGTATTGGTAGAAAAGCTCAATAAGCTTTTGGCAAATTATCAAGTCTATTACCAAAACCTACGAAACTTCCATTGGAATGTCAGTGGACCAAATTTCTTTGAATTGCATGCGAAATTTGAGGAATTGTATTCCACAGCCAATGAAAGCGTAGATGAGGTAGCAGAACGGATCTTGACCCTTGGGGGAAGACCTTTCTCTTCTTATGGAGAATACATCGAAAATTCTTCCATTCATGAAGCCAAAGAAGTGCATGATTCCAAAGAGATGGTTTCCATCACTCGGGATAACATCAACACGCTTTTGGATTTGGAAAGAGAAGCTTTAGAAACCGCCTCCGAGCAAGGAGATGAGGGTACAGTAACACTAATGAGTGATTATATAACCGCTAAGGAAAAGATAGTCTGGATGCTATCAGCTTATTTGAGATAAAAAATGAAGCCGGGTCATGTTGATCCGGCTTCATTTTTTTAGTAGCTACTTTTTATCCATCGCCAAAGCGTTTTATAACTCGGCTTGGTTCCATGCATCAGGATTCCTATTCGATAGATTTTTGCCGCCAGCCAAGTCGTACCCAAGAATCCTAAAATCAACAATCCCATTGATAGTCCCAATTCCCAAAAAGGAACTCCATAACTGATTCTTCCCATCATGGCAATGGGCGAAGTAAACGGAATAATGGATAGCCAGAAAGACGTGGTGCTATTTGGGTCTTGTAGGACAAAGACAAATAATCCCATATAAGCTACAATCAAAGGAATAGTCACCGGAAGCATAAATTGCTGCGCATCGGATGGAGCCTCCACAGCCGAACCAATTCCTGCGAATAATGCACCATACAATAGGTAACCTCCCAAAAAGTAAAAAACAAAAGAAGCCACCAATGTCACAAAATCAATTCCGTTGATCACAGCCAAAATCTCACCCATTTCAGTATCAGGAACAGCTTGAGTCATTTCTCCCTGGGCTAATTCCATAGCCTGCTGCTGGGGCATCTGCATTCCCAAAATCCCCGTCACCAAAGTCGTCAAGGTACCAATCAACACGATCCAAATAAGAAGTTGGGTGAGACCAACTGCTGCAATTCCTACGATTTTCCCCATCATTAATTGAAATGGACGCAAGGAAGAAACCAAAATCTCTACAATACGGCTGGATTTTTCTTCGATTACACCTTGCATGATTTGATTGCCATAAATGAAGATGAACATATAGATCAGAATCCCGGCAATAAACCCAATGGCATAATTGACAGTCGCATCAGAAACCCGCTCTCCACCACCTTCATCCAAAGTGATTGCTTTTACATCTACAGAGGTTCGGATTTGAGATAAGATTTCTGGATCAATCCCCGATTCGAAAAGTCGTTGGTCTTCGATTTTCTTTTTGAGACTGCTTCTTAAATAGGAGATTAGATTCATGTTGGGATTTTCCTCCCCATAGTAAGTTATCCCTTCCGGTTTTTCCAGATTGATTTTCGGGATATACAAAAAGCCGTATCTATCCCCATTTTTCACCAGGTCCTTTGCCTCATCCACACTCCGGCTTGAAAAGGAAAAAGCATATTGTTCTGAGCTTTCGAGAAAAAACAGGTCATTTTCATCCACCACCTCAATAATCCGGAGCGCTTGATTCTCCTTTTCCTCTACGGCAATCCAAATGAAAATTGCCATGATAGCCGGGAAAATCAAAGGGGTTAAGAGTGTCGCAAGTAAAAAGGATTTTTTCTTGACCCGGGAAAGATATTCCCGCTGTATGACTAGCCAAATCTTATTCATGTTCGCCTGATTTTACTTGGTGGATAAAAATCTCTTCCATACTTGGGACTTGCTCCTGAAATCTTGACACCTGTCCATAAGTCATTAATTCAGCCAGCAACTCATTCGGAGTTTTTCCATCCAATGATTTTGAAAAGTGCCATTGACCTTCCTCTTCTACAGCCTTCCAACTAACCGGCAAAGGAGACTCGACTTTCTCCAAGGAAACATGAAAGATATCCGGCCGAAAAGAATTCTTAACCTCTCGAATACTGCCATCAAGAATTTTGCGAGACTTATTGATCATGGCCACCTGATCGCAAAGTAACTCAACTGATTCCATCCGGTGCGTACTCAAAATAACCGTGATCCCTTTTTGCTTAAGTTCCAGAATTTGGTCTTTTATAATTTCTGCATTGACCGGATCAAATCCTGAAAAAGGCTCATCCAAAATCAATAAGGCTGGTTCATGGAGAATGGTGGAAATAAACTGGACTTTCTGGGCCATTCCTTTGGAAAGATCTTCCACCTTTTTCTCCCTCCAGCTTCCCATATCCATTTTTTCCAGCCAATGATTAATTCGCTTTTTGGCTTCTGTCTGACTCAGTCCCTTTAGCCGTGCAAAATAAAGCATCTGATCCCAGACCTTCATTTTTTTATAAAGCCCTCTTTCTTCAGGTAAATATCCAATCTTGGAAATATGACTAGGTGAAAGCTTTCTCCCCTCAATTTGAATCGAACCGGAATCAGCATCGATAATTTGATTAATGATTCGGATCAAGGTTGATTTTCCCGCTCCGTTTGGTCCCAGCAATCCAAAAATCACTCCTTTTGGGACAAAAAGATCAACATCCGTCAGAGCCCTATTGGGCCCATAGGACTTATTTAATTTCTCAATTTCTAACATGTATTTTTTATTCGACTTTGAGCGAACCTACCCCTACGTCGATGGTCAAACTTAGAAGTTTGGGATCATCCGGCGCATATCCTTTGGTTACAAAAGTCTCCTTGTCCAGTGATTTCAAATAATTCGGCAAAGAAGTCCTACACATCGGGGTGGTCTTCATTTTGATTTTGATAGGATAATTATCAGAGGGTAATTTTAAATATAAAGATCCAGCCCCAACTGCCGCGATTACCTGGCAGGAAGAAGACATTCCATCGCTAAAATTCAAATCAATCTTCCCATAATTCACCTCAAAGATCATCTGATTAGCGTTGGAGAAGTTGGCATTTTGGATTTCCACAGTTCCCATATTCAAGGTGACCAAAAGTGTATCCATCTGGATTTGATTGGGTTCTGGGATTCCATAATGCACTAAAACGTCTGCGCTAGCACTATGGACTTTCAGCTGCCCAATGGGAAGTTGGGAAAGGTCAAAGTCTGCCATCCCGATACCTAAGTTAAAATTCAGATGATAAAGGTAATTCGAAGCCAAACCCACATCCCAAGAATGTCCAAAATCATCTTTAGAAGGAGAAAAAAGTTTGGTAGTAATGCTCCTTCCTAAATTATCAGACTCAATATTCTTATGAGAAAGGGAAGTATAAAGGGTTTGGTTTTCAACTTTATGGTCAAAAACCGGCAGAATATTTACCTCTTCCAAATGCCCATGGATATAGACTGGATCGGAATTTCTCATCCGTTTCAGGTGAGTGGTGCTTTTATAAGTGGAGAAATCCAGTTGGACAACTTCGAAGCCATCTCTCTCTGGAGCTCGGAATTCTTTGACCAATTGTGCCTGACTGACGCCTATCCCACTGAAAACACCCAGAAGAAGCAGACAGAATTTTTGCAGCATACGGATAGGTTACGACTTGGAATCTCAAAAGGTTTTTAAAAATATAAAAAAAGCCAGAATTGCATCTGGCTTGTGATTTTTAGAAGAACTCCTTCATTTTATCAAAAAAGGATTTTTCCGACTTCCCGGGATCCGGTTTGAAATTCGGAGAATCCCTTAAAGCTTCTAAAGCTTGTTTTTCTTCCTTGGTCAACTGAGTCGGTGTCCATACGTTTACCATAATCAACTGGTCCCCTCGGGAATAGCCATTAATATCTTTAATGCCTTTTCCTTTTAGGCGAAGCATTTTTCCACTTTGAGTTCCCGGATCAATTTTAATCTTCACCCGACCGTCAATGGTTGGAACTTCCACTGAAGCACCCAATGCAGCATCGACAAAAGAAACATATAAATCATAAATCACATTGTTTCCATCACGCTGCAAAGTCTTGTCTTCGATCTCTTCAATTACTATGAGCAGGTCTCCAGGAATTCCACCAGGAATTTCATTTCCTTTTCCTGACATGCTGAGCTGCATACCTTCGGCAACTCCTCCAGGAATATTGATTGTGATTACTTCTTCTTTAACGATCAATCCTCGAGAATCTGCTTCAGCTGGTTTTTTATCTACAATTTGACCACTACCTCCACAGACTGCACAGGTACTAGCAGATACCATCTGACCCAGCATGGTGTTTACAACCTTCTTCACCTGTCCGGTACCTTGACAGGTAGAACAAGTTTTGAAAGTCACACCCGGTGCGACGACATGGCGTTTTACTTTGATTTTCTTCTCAACACCATTGGAGATTTCCTGAAGGTTGAGTTTTAATTTTACCCGAAGATTAGTGCCCTTTTTGGTTCGTCGGCCTCCGCCTCCTCCGCCAAAGAAAGAACTAAAACCTCCCCCACCGAAAATATCTCCAAACTGAGCGAAGATATCTTCCATGTTCATACCACCTCCGCCGAAGCCACCGTTTCCTCCTAAGCCTTGATGGCCAAATTGGTCATAACGCTGACGCTTTTCCGGATTACTTAAAACTTCGTAAGCTTCAGCAGCTTCTTTAAATTTTTCTTCCGCTTCGGGGTTATCAGGGTTTTTATCAGGATGGTACTGAATAGCCAATTTCCGATAGGCCTTCTTTATTTCTTCGGCCGTAGCAGATTTACTGACACCTAGTACTTCGTAATAATCTTTCTTTGCCATATTAATTAAGCTCCAGTTACGACCTTAGCGTAGCGCACCACTTTGTCACCCAAGGTGTAGCCTTTTTCCACTACGTCGATCACTTTTCCTTTCATATCTTCACTTGGGGATGGAATTTGAGTAATTGCCTCCTGCATGTCAGCATCAAATGGCTTTCCAATTAAGTCATCCATTGCCTTTAGCCCCTTAGATTCCAAAATCTTAACCAGTTTATGGAAAATAAGCTGGTTTCCATCTCGAACCTTTTGAGCATCTCCCTCATTTTCGCTGGCTTTGAATGCCCGCTCAAAATCGTCCACTACCGGAAGCAAGTCTCTCAAAACTTCCTCAGAAGCAGTTTTGATCAAATCCAATCGCTCTTTTGCATTCCGCTTTCGGAAATTTTCGAAATCTGAATACAGACGCAGGTATTTATCTTTCATTTCTGCCAACTCGCCTTCCAATTTGGCGATTGGATCTACTTTTTCTTGTGCCACTTGCTCCTGATCAGATTCTTGTTCTTTGGAATTCTCTTGATTTTGCTCTTGTTGATCGAGCACCTCTTCATTTTCGCGTAATTCTTCTTTATTATTTTCCATAGATCTAGTTCAATAGCTGGTCCAGCCTCTAGTCACAATATTTTTGCCATCAGAATATTTCTGACAATCTGACACCTCAACTTGACTGAATGGCCTGCCAAATCATGTCCTTCAGCTTTTCAAGATTAAATTGTGTCACAGATGAAATAAAAACGTAAGGGATTCCTTCCGGTATTTCAGATTTCATTTCATTCATCAACTCCTCATCCAATAGGTCAGATTTGGAAATGGCTAGCAGTCGCTTTTTGTCCAGAAGCTCAGGATTGTATTTTTCTAATTCTCCCAACAAAATCTGGTACTCCTTAGAAATAAGCTCAGTATCTGCAGGAATCAGAAATAGTAAAATTGAGTTTCGCTCAATATGTCTAAGAAATCGTATCCCAAGCCCTTTACCTTCCGCGGCTCCTTCTATAATTCCCGGAATATCTGCCATTACAAAGGATCGGTCGTCTCGATAGCTTACAACTCCAAGGTTAGGAACAAGAGTAGTAAAAGGGTAATCTCCAATTTCTGGTTTGGCTGCCGAAAGAGCGGACAAAAGCGTGGATTTCCCAGCATTTGGGAAGCCTACCAAACCCACATCTGCCAAGAGCTTGAGCTCCAAAATGATCCATTCTTCAATCCCTGACTCACCAGGTTGGGCATAGTGAGGAGCTTGATTGGTTGATGTTTTAAAATGGTGATTACCAAGACCACCTCTACCACCTTTGGTCAAGACAACCTCTTGACCATCTTCCGTAATCTCGAAGCGCTTTTCACCGGTTTCTGCATCTTTGGCAACCGTTCCCAATGGGACATCAAGGATTACATCCTGCCCATTGGCTCCCGTCCTTCTACCACCTTCACCAGGTTTTCCCTGTTCCGCGATCACGTGTTTCTTGTATTTCAAGTGAAGGAGGGTCCACAATTGTGCATTCCCCCGAAGGATGATATGACCTCCCCGGCCACCATCTCCCCCATCAGGTCCACCTTTTGGCACATGCTTTTCTCTTCTAAAATGAAGGGAACCAGCACCACCTGCCCCTGATCGGGAACAAAATTTTACGTAATCGATGAAATTTGACTCTGCCATAGAAACAAAAAAGCTAAGCATTTGGCTTAGCTCATTTTGGTGCAAAAGTAAGGAAAATCAACTACTTAATAACTATCCACTACTTCACTGATGGCATCAAAGATTTCATCAATCTCTCCTACCCCATTGATTTTGGTGAACTTTCCCTGCTTTTCATAATAAGTCGCAACCGGCAAAGTTTCATCCAAGTAAACTTTAATTCGAGTTTGGATTTTTTGATCATCCTGGTCATCTACTCGACCGGATGTTTTTCCTCGCAGTTTGATTCGCTCTTTTAAGATATCCTCAGGAACATCCAAAGCGATCATCCCTGCTATTTCCATTTGATGGCTATCCAACATTTTATCCAAGGCCTCAGCTTGTGCAGTAGTTCTTGGAAATCCATCAAAAATAAATCCATGACTATTTTTGGTAGCTGCGATTTTATCTTCAACCATTCCGATAACAACTTCATCGGGAACCAACCTGCCTTCGTCCATGTATTTCTGGGCAAGTTTTCCAAGCTCCGTTCCTTCTCCTAAGTGCTTTCGGAAAAGGTCACCGGTGGATAGGTGTGTCAGCCCATATTTCTTAATCAACTTTTCGCTTTGAGTACCTTTGCCTGCACCCGGAGGGCCAAATAAGACGATATTACGCATCCGTATTTAGATTTATTGAGAATTCACTAATTGATATAGTTCAGGTAGATTACGACCTAGGTCATTGTAATCCAACCCATAACCGACGACAAATTTATTGGGAATTTCAAAACCGACATAATCAAGCGGGTATTTAAAGCGAAAAGCATCCGGTTTGTATAAAAATGTAGCAATCTTCACATCAGCCGGTTGATACTTTTTGATTTCCTTCAATAGGTAATCCATACTTATTCCAGTATCCACAATGTCCTCTACTATAACGACTGTTTTTCCCGACAAGTCATCATGAAATCCTGCAACCTGCTTGACCACTCCAGTTGTTTGAGTTCCCTCGTAAGAAGAAATTCTTAAAAAAGAGATTTCGAGAGGTAATTCAATTGCCCTGCAAAGGTCAGAAAGAAACATGTATGAGCCTTTCAAAATCCCGAGTAAAACCAGCTTTTTCCCTTGAAAATCCTGAGTGATTTGTGCACCTAATACCTTTACCCTTTCCTGAATTTTGGATTCAGAAATGAATGGTTCAAACTCTTTATCATGGATGAATTGATTCATTTTTACAGGTTTTTCATTAGGTATTGATGCATTTCAATCATTAAGTTCAGGTCAAGCAGCGAGACTTTTTCATCCGGGCTATGGACATTTTCTTCAGCTGCTCCCACAAAGCACCAATCGATGGCATAAGATGAAAATTGAACTTCACGTCCGTCACTCCCTCCATATGCCTCCACTTCCAATTGGAAGGGAATTTCGCTTTTTTGGGCCAAATCAAGGATTCGATTCAGAAATTTTTTTCTAGGAATGTATTTGTCCCGAAGAGAAATCACTACACCCTCATGTGGTCTCACTCCTTCAGTGGCCCAGGTAATATCAGCGATCAAAGCTTGTTGAATCGGATAATTTTCTTGAATGAACCTCAATAAAAAAGGCATACTACCCCCTCCATGCTCTTCATAGGTAGAAAATATCACCCAGCCATCTTCTAAAGTTTCACATACTTTCAAAGCTGTAAAAACGCCTAACCTATTATCTAAATAAGCAGCTTGAATAGATTCCTCGCCTAGACGAACATTTTGTTCGAATGAGAGATAAGTTCCTCGATCAATGGCTCGGGGAAAGTCATGAAATAGCTGATCGTCTTCGACTTTCAATCGACATCGAATATCTCCCAAACTATCTTTCCCCACCAAAAAAGCTCCATCTATATATTCTGGACCACCCACAGGAATTAATTGATTTTCATATCTTGTCATAAAACCAATGGTGTCTATATGGGCGAATAATGCCGTTGATGGCTTTCCAAATTTCAAAAGAATGCAATCGTGAAATTCCTCTCCCGAATATATAATTGGGCGAACCTTCCAGTGTTTTTGCCGTTTTTGGATGTATTCAAGTAGAAATTGAGAAAGTTCTCCTTCGTCTCCAGAGACGCTTTGTGAATTTAAAAGGTCAAACAAAATTTTCATTCTGGCATAAATTATGTTAGATTTTGGAAGATTATTTAAAAAATGCGGTGGAAAATTTTAATTGTACAATCGACAATTAAATAATTCATCTAGATTTGCAGTAAGTTAAAAGTTTATAAATTTGTACTCACATCAATCAAACACTTAAAATTTGGACAAAAATTTTTTGTTATGAAAAAACTAATACTCTCATCCCTGCTTGCCGGAGCTCTTGCTATCGGTACAAACGCACAAGACTTCGATAAGTGGTCTCTTGAAGTTGGAGGTGGTTTTAACAAGCCAATGGCTCCATTATCAGGAGGTTTCTTATCTCCTACACTAAATCTCGGCCACATTGAGTTTGGTGCTCGTTACATGTTCAATGAAAAATTCGGCGTTAAGTTGGATTATGGATTTGGTTCCATGCGAGAAGCTAGAGGTGGCGATTCTCAAAGCCCAGCTTTCGACACTAAATACAACAGATTAAATCTACAAGCTGTTGCTAACCTTGGTCGAATCATGAATTTTGAGTCATTCACTCGTTCTTTCGGCCTATTGCTACACGGTGGTGCTGGTATTGGTTTGGTGAACCCTGAAATGAATACCTTTAATGATTTCGATGACAATGTATACACCATCATGTTCGGTGTTACTCCACAATTGAAATTATCTAAAAACATTGCTCTTGTTGGTGACATTTCAACTATCCTAAACGGACGTCAGACTGTTACTTGGGATGGTTATGAATTTATCAACCCTTCTGTTGACAACGGATTCTATGGAGCTAATGGAACTTGGTGGACTGGTACTATCGGTCTTAACTTCTACCTAGGATCTAACGATGAGCATGCCGATTGGTACATCGCTGCTGACAAGTATGCTACTAAAGAAGAATTAGCATCTCAGATCAATGGCATCAAAGATATGCTTAAGGATTCCGACGGAGACGGTGTTCCTGATTACCTAGATAAAGAACCTAACACTCCTGCTGGAGCTCGAGTTAACTCCGCTGGTACTACTTTAGATTCTGACGGTGATGGAACTCCTGATCACATGGATAACTGTCCATTCCAGCCAGGACCAGCTTCTACAAACGGATGCCCAGTTGTTGAAGAAAGAGAAGAAGTTGATTACTTGAAGAAAGCTATCAACGATGGCTATGTAAACGTTTACTATGCATTCGATAGCGACAAACCACTTGGTTATTCAGTGAGCGCTGCAAATTATGTAGCAAACTTCTTGAAGAGAAATCCAGGTGTTAGCGTAGAAATCAAAGGATATGCTGACGAATTAGGCCCTGAAGATTACAACATGAAGTTATCTGAAAGAAGAGCGAAAGCAGTTTATGACCTAATGGTTGCAGCTGGTGTAGATGCTTCCAGACTTTCTTACAAAGGCTATGGAGAAGATACTAGCGTAGACAAATCTTCTGCTGATGCAAGACAAATGGCTAGAAGAGCTTCATTCGAAGTGAAATAAAAATCAATTAAGATAAATTAAATCCCGTTCTAACCGAACGGGATTTTTTTTTGCTTGATGATAGGATAAAATAAAATCAATACTTTTGAATCATCATCCTTTCAATCAAGTACTCTTATTATGAAAAAATTATTGCTAACTGCTTTTTTGTCAATAGGTATAGCCCAATTTATCTATGCTCAAAAGGAATTCAACCAATGGTCAATAGAAGCGAGTGCCGGCTTCAATAAATCAATGGGGCCTTTATCTCCTGGTTACTTATCTCCGACATTAAATATTGGTCATTTAGATTTTGGAGCCAGATATATGATGAATGAATACTTTGGCTTAAAAGGAGATTTTGGTTTTGGCAACTTTAAAGAAGTAAAAGGAGTGAGCCCAGAATTCACTACTAATTACATTAGAGGAAATGCGCAAATGGTTTTGAATGCTGGACGCATGCTAAATTTTGAAAATATCTCCAGAAGATTGGGGATGTTGGCTCATTTCGGTGTTGGGTTTGGAAGATTGAGTTATGAAGAAACTATATACAACCAAGAATCCGATTATGTTTACAATATAATTTCTGGGGTTACAACACAATACAAACTTTCCAATCGTTTGGCTTTAACTGGAGATATTTCTTATATCCATAATGGTAGACAAACGTACACTTTCGATGGGAATAGCTATAATGCGCCAGTTCAACCAAACCCTCCAACTAATCCATTTATTCATGCACCTGGTGGATGGTGGACCGGAACTATCGGGTTAAACTTTTACTTGGGTTCCCAAGAAGAGCATGCTGATTGGCACATTGCAGCTGATAAATATGCCACAAAAGAAGAGCTAGCGTCTCAAATCGGAGAAATTAAGGACATGCTAAAAGATTCCGATGGAGATGGAATTCCTGACTATCTGGATAAAGAACCAAATACTCCAGCGGGTGCTAGAGTGAATTCATCAGGTGTAACCCTTGACTCCGATGGGGACGGCATGTCAGATCATGAAGACAATTGTCCTTTCTTACCAGGGCCAAGCTCCAATGGAGGTTGTCCAATTGAAGAAATCGCTGAGCCTATTGAATACATTAGAAAGGCAATTGATGAGCAATATCTGAATGTTTACTTCGCATTCGATTCATCAAAACCCCTTCAATATTCAGTTTCTTCCGTTCAATTTGTTTCTAATTTCTTGAAAAAAAATCCAGGAACTTCGCTAGAAGTTAAAGGATATGCAGATGAACTGGGGTCAGAAGACTACAACATCAAACTTTCTGAAAAAAGAGCTAAAGCGGTTTACGATTTACTCATCGCTTCAGGAATTGATTCTAGCAGACTTAGTTTTAAAGGTTATGGAGAAGACACAAGTGTAGATAAAGAATCCCAAGATGCTAGACAATTTGCCAGAAGAGTTTCCTTTGAGGTGAAATAATTCTTTGATACTATGATTTTGGAAAAACCCAGCTTATCTGAAGCTGGGTTTTTTCTATTAAATTCGTCTTATGTTTGTTTTAGCCAACACACCATCTATTGCCAATCAGTTTTTGGCAGAACTTAGGGATGTCTCAATTCAAAAAGATCAAATGCGGTTCAGAACCAATCTTCAACGATTGGGAAAAATACTTGCCTATGAGATCTCGAAAAACCTTTCCTATAAAATTCAAGAAATTGAGACTCCCTTAATGAAGACAAATGTGCTTCAACTGGATGAAAAATTGGTATTAATTGCAGTAATGAGGGCGTCACTTCCATTCTATCAAGGCTTTTTGGATTTTTTTGATTCTGCTGAAAATGGATTTATTGGTGCATTTCGAGCTGAAGAATCCAAAGACTCTATTGAAGTCCATTTAGGCTATTGTGCTAGTCCTTCTTTGGAAGGAAAGACGCTAATTTTGGCTGACCCCATGCTTGCAACTGGTAAATCTTTCATTACCTCTATTGAAAATCTTTTGAAAAACGGAACCCCGAAAAAGATTCACATTGCTTGTGCGGTAGCCGCTCCTGAAGGGATCGATTATATAAAATCTAACCTTACAATCCCTCACCAGTTTTGGATAGGAGCATTGGATCATGGATTAAATGAGCATTCCTATATTTTACCGGGGTTAGGCGATGCAGGAGATCTGGCTTTTGGCCCTAAACTATAAAAAATCATGTCTGAGTATTTTCTCTTAGCTGTTGGTTTGGGCGTACTATTGCTCGGCGGAAAATTCCTTGTAGACGGAGCTTCGGGGATTGCTGTCAAACTTGGAATGAGTGCTGGCTTAATTGGTTTGACCATTGTAGCTTTTGGTACCTCTGCCCCAGAACTCCTGGTAAGTGTGAATGCTGCTCTCAAAGGAAACAGTGAGATTTCCATTGGAAATGTTGTAGGTTCAAATATTGCCAATATAGGTCTAGTTCTAGGATTAAGTGGGCTTTTTTATCCTACAAAAATCAACAGAAGGCACATACGTTTTGAATACCTCATTACACTTTTGGTCACAGGTCTCTTTTTTATTTTAAGCTTGAACGGAAGTGTAGAGCGATGGGAAGGAATCCTTTTGTTTGTCCTTTTTATAGTCTTCAATTTTTATCTTTTCTGGTTGGAAAAAAAAGGAGCCGCAAAGCAATTCAAAGAAGTAGAAGAAGAAATCGAACAGGTAAAAAAGCTCTCTTGGTGGATGGCGCTAGGACTATTCTTTGGAGGAATCGTAGGCTTGTATTTTGGTTCAGAACTCTTGGTTGAAAATGCGGTACTGATCTCCAGAAATTACGGGGTTTCAGAACGGATTATTGGAGTAACCATCATTGCTATTGGAACAAGTCTCCCGGAATTAATCACATCTGTAATGGCTGCAATAGCCAAAGAAACTGATATGGCTCTCGGAAATATTCTTGGAAGTAATATCATGAACATCCTTTCTATCATAGGATTGACTGCCATTATCGAACCAATAGGAGTTGCTGAGGCGTTCCTCAAGGTGGATTTTTGGTGGATGCTTGGGATTACGGTTCTGCTCTTTCCTTTGATGAGAACCAAAATGCAAATTTCGAAATTTGAAGGTTCAATTTTACTCATAGCCTACGCTGCATACATGTTCTTCCTACTATGAATGAATCATTGATCAGTTTAATCGGGATTTATTTTTTAGGCTATTTCAAATTTATTGCTGGACCTATTCTGGTTCCTGCAGCAGGGTTTGGAGTAGGAACAACCATTTTTATAACTGTATCCAGCATGATGTCAAGCGTTTTTATTTTCACCTTGATCGGTAAAAAATTCAAGAAAAAACTCCTGCTTAGATTTCGGAAGAAAAAACCCGTATTTACTTCCCGAAATAGAAAAATTGTGACTGTTTGGAAAAAGTATGGTGAAATTGGAATTGCTTTCCTCACTCCTTTGATTTTGACGCCTATTGGAGGAACATTGATATTAGTTTCATTTGGTAGCAAAAAACGTAGAATCTACTTCCACATGTTCTGGAGCGCTCTTTTTTGGGCAACAATTTTTAGCTTTTCGATTGACAAACTCCTTCAAATTCCGATTTTAAACAGTCTATTAGGGTAATTCCTCATCAGGTAGAATTTCAATATCTTGGATTAAAACCCGCTTAGATATTTCCTGGCCAGTCAAAGTTGCTGCCAAGCCTCCCAGAGCCGTCTCTTTATATCGGCTTTCCATAGAAGCTCCAATTTCTCCCATTGCCTCCACACACTCATCCACTGGAATCACTGCACTCACGCTGGCTAAGGCTATTTGTGCAGAGCTAAACGCAATACTTGCAGCACTTGCGTTTCTAACAACACAAGGAACTTCCACTAAGCCCGCAACCGGATCACAGACCAAACCCAACATACATTGAATAGTAATCGCAACTGCATTAAATACCTGGTCAATGGTTCCACCCAAACAAAAAACAATTGCTCCTGCCGCCATTGCAGCAGCAGAGCCCGTTTCAGCCTGACAGCCTCCAACTGCACCTGCCAAACTTGCTTTTTGCTCAATAATCAAAGCAATCCCAGCTCCAACCAACAAACCTTTGATAATCTGATCATCTGATAGGGCATGAATTTCCTGAAGTGTTACCATAGTTCCTGGAAGGATTCCAGAAGCACCTGCAGTAGGTGCTGCCACTACTCTTCCCATGCATGAATTTACCTCTTTCGCCGCCAAAGCTCTTGAAATCAGCTTTTGAAATTCAGGAGACAAAACAGTAAGCGGATGATTGAAAACTTTTTTTGCACCATTATCAATCATTCCAGATCGAGACTTCATATCCTTTTCAAGTCCAGTATGGACAGCATCCTTCATGACTTGATATGCATGCAAAAGGCCTTCTTGGATTTTTTCTGGAGTAGCTCCTTTTTGCTCACATTCATATGCAACGACGGATTCATCTAGACTCTCTCCGTGAGATTCACAATAGGACTTCCAATCCTTGAAACTGGTAAATAAAAAACACATGGCTATTTGGGTTTATAAATTCAAGCTAATCTTATCCGAAAATTCAATTAGCCGTACTTTTTATCACGAGTCTAAACTCTTACTTTTAAATTTCAGTTAAATACTTTAACCAAAAATAGGTTAATATTTCCTCATATGAAGTTTCTAAAATCATTATTGCTCTTAGGGATCGCTGGCGCCTTAATTTTACAGGAAGCTCATGCCCAGCGTGAAGATGCTGGAAACTACGACTATGACAAAGAATTTGTTTTTGGCTTAAATAAAAATACCAACGGAGGACTTATTGGAGGCTTCTCATTTAAGCTTGGGACAAGGATAACAGATGATCAGTTTAGTTTCTTTGCTCTTGAACTTTCAAATGTCAAAAATCCAAAAGAAGTCAGATATAATACCGTTTTAGGCAATAGCTACATTTTTGGAAAATCGAATTACCTCTATTCCATCCGCCCACAATATGGTCGTGAAGTGATTTTATTCAAAAAGGCACCAAACCAAGGAGTCCAAGTTTCTGCCTTAGCGGCTGTAGGGCCAAGTATTGGATTAATCGCACCCTATTATATAGAATATGCCATCAATCGATTGGAGACTGTACGAGAGCAATATGATCACGAAATCCATCAAAGTCGATTCAATATTTTAGGAACCGGTCGTTTGTTTGAAGGACTGGGACAATCCCAGTTGGCAATAGGAGCAAATGCTAAAGCTGCGGTCAACCTAGAATTTGGTGTATTTCGAAGCAACGTGACCGGCTTGGAACTTGGATACATGATTGAGGGTTTCAACAAAGAAATTCCACTGATCCCTACAACGGAAAATAGACAGGTTTTTCAATCCGTTTATTTTACTTTCTACTATGGGTTCAGAAAATAGAGAACTGGTTTTTCCCAGAATATCACCTAATTTTGACCTGAAAAATCTACAGATATGATAGAATTACCCGTAATATCCGAAGAAGCAACTCGAAGAAAAAAGCCAGATTGGTTGAGAGTGAAACTTCCTGTGGGTAAAGAATACGCCAAAGTCCGCAAATTGGTGGACCAGCATAAACTCCACACCATCTGCGAAAGCGGAAATTGTCCCAATATGGGTGAGTGTTGGGGAGCTGGCACAGCTACTTTTATGATTTTGGGAAATGTTTGTACTCGTTCTTGTTCGTTTTGTGCGGTGGCTACAGGAAGACCACCTGAGTATGATGAAGATGAGCCAAGAAGAGTGGCAGAAGCAATCAAACTCATGGGTGTAAAACATGCGGTAATCACCTCCGTAAACCGTGACGAATTGAAGGATAGAGGCGCGGAAATTTGGTATCAAACTGTAGTAAAGACTAAAGAACTTTCTCCAGAGACAACTATAGAAACGCTAATCCCTGATGTAAAAGCAAATTGGGATGCACTGTATAGAATGATCAGCGGTGGACAAGAAGTGGTTTCTCATAATATGGAAACAGTAGAAAGCCTTTATCGACGAGTTCGACCGCAAGCCAAATATGCCCGCTCACTTGAGCAAATCAAGCTTACAAAGGAATATGGTAAGCGAACCAAAACCGGAATCATGCTGGGACTTGGAGAAACGAAAGAGGAGGTCTACAAGGCAATGGATGACTTGGTAGCACACGGATGTGACATCTTGACTTTGGGGCAGTATTTACAGCCTACCAAAATGCACATTGAAGTGGCGGAATTTATTCATCCAGACCTATTTGAGCATTATCGAGAAGAAGGGTTAAAACGAGGATTAAAATATGTAGAGTCTGGACCATTAGTTCGCTCTTCATACCACGCCGAACGTCACGTAAACGTATAAATGAGAAAGCCATCTATCCAGATGGCTTTCTCATTTATTTTCATTTCTTTCTTGATTTGAAAACCTTTAATCCAAGTCAGCAATCTCCTATTCTTAAAATGAAAAAAGCTACTAATCAGTAGCTTTCAGAGTCGTTCGGGAATTTCCGATCTTTTACGTCTTTTATATAATTTTGAAACGCCTCGGTCATGATAGACTGCAAATCAGCGTATTGACGTAAAAATCTAGGCTTAAATTCTTGAGTAATTCCAAGCATATCATGCATCACCAAAACCTGACCATCTACATCAGGCCCTGCACCAATTCCAATCACGGGAATACGTACACTTTCAGCAACTTTTTTGGCTAAAGAAGCAGGGATTTTTTCAAGAACAATCGCAAAGCAGCCGCATTCCTCGAGCAACTTAGCGTCTTCCAATAATTTTTGAGCTTCAGCCTCCTCCTTTGCACGGACGGTGTATGTTCCAAATTTATAGATGGACTGTGGAGTCAATCCCAAATGTCCCATCACCGGCACACCAGCACTCAAAATTCGACTGACTGACTCTTTAATTTCGGAGCCTCCTTCTACTTTCACTGCATGAGCTCCTGATTCCTTCATAATCCGAATAGCTGATCGTAATGCTTCAGAGCTATTGCCTTGATAATGTCCAAATGGAATATCCACCACAATAAATGCCCGACGAACAGCCCGAACCACAGATGAAGCATGATAGATCATCTGATCCAAAGTAATAGGTAAAGTGGTTTCGTGACCAGCCATTACATTGGAGGCTGAATCCCCTACTAACACTATATCAATCCCTGCCCGGTCCACAATAGTTGACATAGAATAATCATAGGCCGTCAACATGGATATTTTTTCACCCCTATCTTTCATTTCCTGAAGGATATGGGTAGTCACCCGTTTAATTGATGAGGTTGCGTGAACAGACATATTTTTTAGAGAAGGTGTACTGAAAATTGCGGACCGGAAAGATCTACGCGAATATGTTCATTGAGTGTGGTAGCGAGTTCATAACCGGTATAATCAGGTCTCAGGGGAAAAAGCCCATGTTCCCGATTTACTAATACTGCCAATTCCATTTTACTGATATCCTCTTCCAGAAATGGCTTCATGGCATACGCCACAGTTCTACCGGTATTGAGTACATCATCGACCAAAATCAAGGTCTTACCAGTTAATTCCAGTTCTTTTGAAAGTGTGATTTTGGACTGGGAGACATTGGATTTGTCAAGTTGTACTTCCAACTCCTCTACAGAAAGATCCGAAATCGCTTTTAGCTCTTTTGAAAGAAGCTCCGATAGGATCAAACCCATACCTGAAATTCCAGCAAACACAACTCCTGAAGTATGGAGGTTTCGCTCATAAATCTCATAAGCCATTCGGGTGACTTTCTGCCGGATCTGTTTGTCATTGAGAACTTCGCTCATGGGTAATTATTAAGTTTGAAAATTAGGCCTATTTGATTTGCTATCAAAATCCTTAACTATCGATGGGTATCTTCTTCGTTTAAAATATTCAAATAACTGTTGTAACGACTTGGATGAATTAAACCTTCTTCCAGTTTTTGTAAAACCACACATCCTGGTTCATTTACATGGCGACAATTATGGAATTTACATTGCCCCAGATAAGCTCGCATTTCTGGAATGTAATGTGAAAGCTCATTCTCCTCAATATCCAAAATCCCAAACTCCTTAATTCCAGGTGTGTCAATGATATCACCACCTTCCGGCAATTCAAAAAGTTCGGCAAAAGTTGTTGTATGCACACCTTTACTGCTAAACTTTGAAACTTGTTTGGTAGGTTGGGCTGCTTGAGGCACCAACTTATTTAGTAAAGTAGATTTCCCAACACCAGAATGACCTGACACCAGGGTGGATTTACCTTTCAGTAAATCCCGAAACTTTTGAGACAAATCACTATCCTGCTCTGCAGAAATTTCAATCACCGGATACCCTAGAGGCTCATAGATATCATGTAACTCCTTCAGCCATTTCTTCCCTTTCTCAGTATCTCCATAAAGGTCCATTTTGTTGACCACCAATAACGCCGGAATTCGGAAACTCTCGGTACTGACCAAAAAGCGATCAATAAAACCCAAAGAGGTTCTAGGCTGCTCCATGGTTACTAGAAGCATAGCTTGATCTAAATTACTGGCAATGATATGTGAAAAATGCTGCTTTCGGGTGGACTTTCGAATGACGTAATTTTCCCTGGGAAGAATAGAGCTAATCACCGCCGTCGACTGCCCTTCCTCCTCATCCATTTCTACCCAGTCTCCAACTGCAATCGGGTTTGTTAATTTCAAATCGTCTTGCTTGAATTTCCCTTTCAGCCTGGCCTGAATATATTTTTCATCAACCTTGACGGTATACCAACTTCCAGTAGATTTTATGACCCTGCCTTTCATTTCACTGCAATTTACGGGTTAATTCATAGATTTTTTCGGCCGCACCCAGATTGGATTGAACCCAATCCCGAGCTGCTTTTTGGGAATGGGAATGAAAATCTAAAGAAGATAATCGTTCAAAAACACCTGCCAATTCCTTTTGATCCTTCACTTCAAAACCACAACCTTTTTCTATCGCTTCCAAGGCTTCAGGGAATTTCCCGGCTTTTTTTACTTTCCCAAATACTACAGGAACCCCAAATCCAATGGGCTCTAAAATATTATGAAGACCTGAACCAAAAGCCCCTCCTACATAAGCTATGTAAGCAAATTGGTAGAGAGAGGAAAGCATCCCAATCGTGTTGATAAATAAAACTGAAGAAGACTTTGTTGAGTCCCAACTGGTATAGAATTGAGAAGGAAGGTTGATTTTTGCTTTCCATTTTTCCAAAGGTTCTGGATTCATACTATGAGGAGCAATCAGCCAACAATAATCAGGGAGAGAATTGATAAGTGGAATAAGAATCTCCATGTCTTCTTCCCAAACAGACCCAAGTACAATTGTTTTTTTGTTTCCTATCCAAGATTTTATCCTAGGGAAATCTTGAGGAGAATTTGCTATAGCAGCTACTCGATCAAATCTGGTGTCCCCAACTCTTGTGAAGTCCGTAAACCCAATTTTGTAAAGCAATTCACCGCTTTTCTCATTTTGTGTGAATATGTGATCGAAAAAGAATAAAGGCTTCCGGAAAAACCCCTTCCTTTTGAAATACACTTGATCCTCCCTAAAACTGGCAGAAATCAAGTAAAGAGGGATTTTACGATGGGAAATCTCATTTAAGAATTGATACCAAAGATCATACTTGACAAAAAAAACAAGGTTTGGACGAACAATATCCAGAAACTTTCGGACATGACTAACTCTATCTAATGGCAAATAAACCACTCCATCTAAATCCTGATCTTTTCGCTTAACAACTGGGTCGTATCCTGAAGGCGAAAAAAAAGTAACCAAAATATTGGTCTCGGGTTGTTTTCGCTTCCATAAATGGATCAAAGGTTTTGCCTGCTCAAACTCCCCTAAGGAAGCGACATGAATCCAAACCAATTCCCCTTCATGAGATTCCCTAAATTTTTGGAGATTTGTATACAAACCCTTTCTCCCTTTGACAAAAGAAGCCAGCCTTGGTGAAAAAAAAGCCGCAAGTGGCAGAAGCCCATCAAGTATCCAGAGCACCAATCGGTAAATCCAAACCATGGCTAAAATTAGCTTTTATCAAGGGAACAACGACCCTACTTATGTATTAAAAAGTTAAAGCTCAGATTTTTTTCAAAAAATGAGCGTACAATTTGTTGATTCAGCTCAAAAATTTCTATTTTCAAAGTTACCGTTTTAGACTAGTCCCACGCGAATCGAAATTTTAGAATGATTAAAGTATTATTTGTCTGTTTAGGTAATATCTGCAGATCTCCTTTGGCCGAAGCCATTTTCAATGACAAAGTCAAGAAGCTCGGCATTGGGCCTTACTTCAAAAGTGATAGCGCAGGGACTTCTGATTACCACATAGGAGAATTACCTGATGAGCGAACCATTAAATGTGCTCAAGTGAACAATATCAAAATCAACCATCGGGGTAGACAAGTTAACCGGATTGATTTCAGAGAGTTTGATTACATCCTAGCCATGGACCATCAAAATCTTCAAAACCTAAACCTTATGAAATCAAAGTATGGTTTTGAGCAAAAGGAGATTTTTTTGATTCGGGATTTTGTGGAAGGAAGCCAAGGAAATCCTGTACCAGATCCATATTACGGTGGAGAGGAAGGTTTTCATGAAATTTACAGAATCCTTGATGAAGCAATCGATCATTTTTTAAATACTATTCAGGAGCGTCATCAAATTTATGCTTGACCTAAATGGGATCTATGAACAAGTGCTTTTCGAAAGCCTAGGTCCCATGGCAGAATTTAAATCTGCCAATCTTATAGCAGCAGGTAATCATAATCAAGGTATCAGAATTGGCAGTTCAGAAGGAATTTTTTTTCTCAAACTGAATTTTGATCATGAAAAAGATATTCTGGTTCGGGAGGCCCAAGGTTTAGATTTACTCCGAAAATCAACCTTTTTAAAAGTCCCGGAAGTATATGGATATGGAAGAGTCGAAGACTACAATTACCTGCTTACGGAGTTTATTCCTGGAGGTAGAAAGGCCTCAAATTATTGGGAAAATCTAGGAATCGGGCTTGCCCACCTACATCTCACCCAACAGGAATACTTTGGTTTAGATCAGGATAATTTTATCGCATCTCTCTACCAAAAGAACTTACATTCGGACAATTGGCTTGACTTTTTTATTGAACAGCGCTTAGAACCACTTCTTGGAAAAGCCTATTTTGACCGACTTATACCTTTGGATTTTCTTAAAAAATTCCAGGAAATCTACCCCAAACTTCAAGATATTTTCCCTGAAGAGTCCCCTTCCCTAGTTCATGGTGATTTGTGGTCAGGGAATGTCATCATTCATGAAGATGGACAACCTTGCTTGATAGATCCAGCTGTTTATTTTGGCCATCGCGAAATGGATTTGGCTTTCAGCAGACTTTTTGGAGGGTTTGACTCCCAATTTTATGAAGCCTATGAATCTGTACTTCCAATGGCGCCAGGTTTTGAAAACCGAATAGGTGTGTATAATCTTTATCCGCTTTTAGTTCATCTTAATTTATTTGGAACAGCTTACCTTCCCGGAATAGAAAAGATCGTCAATCGCTTTCAATAATGAGCCTAGAAATCCGTCCTTACCAAACTGCCGACTCTGAAGCTATTTGGGCGATCATTAATGACTCCATAGCAAACACTTCTCACAATTATGACTATTTCCCAAAAACACTGGAAGAAGTGCAGAAAAACTTTGATGATAAAATAAAGGAAGGTTACCCCATATTGGTAGGGACTTTATTGGGCAAAGTCTGCGGTTACGCCACTTATGGTAAATTCCGGGCAAAACCCGGATATAATCGAAGCCTCGAACACACCATCTATCTGAATTCGGAAGCCCAAGGACAAGGATTTGGTACTGAATTGATGAAACACCTAATCACTATTGCCAAATCCCAAGGATATCACGTTATGATTGCTGGGATGGACTCTGAAAATACAGGAAGTTACCGCTTTCATGAACGTTTGGGCTTCAAGGAAGTAGCTAGAATTCCAGAAGTTGCATTTAAATTCGACAAGTGGTTAACCCTGGTCTTTATGCAACTTATTTTAGAATAAAACTCTTCAATCGATATTAAAGGGACTAAGCTAACTTAACTTTTTCGCCCGTTCGAACGGCTTCATAAATGGCATCAATAATCACCATATCCCGTAATCCCTCCTCTCCATCCACAGGAATGAACGGCTTTTTCCCATCTAAAATAATTTGGGCCATTTCATCCATTTGAGTCGTTTGATGAGTAATATGCTCAGCCTCAATAGGGCCTTGATTCGTCCATGCCTGAATGGGGCCATAGCCCGTCGAAGGTTGCATTTCAGCAAATCCTTTTGTTCCGTTTAAGAAAAATTTATCCAAATTATTCAGCGAATAAGTAGAAAGACAAGAGGCTACCGCCCCTGAAGGAAAGCCCATTTGGAAGGTGATAGTCTCATCCACCCCTTCTTTAAATTTGACGGGATCAGTTTTCACCTCCTGAGCAGTCACCCAAGTTGGTTCTTCTCCTAACATGTAGCGTGCTCCATTTACTGAATAAATACCAATGTCCATCATTGATCCACCTCCTGATAATTCCTTTTTCAGCCTCCACTGATTAGGATCACCAATAATGAATCCACTTAAGCCCTGAAAAAATAGAGTTTTCCCAAATTGCCCAGCTCTTTGCCTTTTTACTACTTCCAAAGTCTTGGCTTCAAAGTGCATCCTATAACCAATCAGCAAATGAACTCCAGCCTTTTTACAGGCATCAACCATTTCTTTTCCTTCGGCGGCATTAAGAGCCATAGGTTTCTCACAAATGACGTGCTTCCCAGCTTGGGCTACTCGAATAGAATAAGGCTTGTGCAATGAATTAGGAGTAATTACATAGACCGCATCGATATCCGGATTATCCTTGATTTGGTCAAAATTCTCATAGTTGTAGCAATTCTTGGCGGGTATATCATACTTCTCTTTCCAGCTTTCGATTTTTGAAGGCGTACCACTTATCACCCCTACCAATTTCGCCCGCTTGCAATCCTGCATGGCTTCAGCAACCCGAGTTCCATAGCTTCCAAGTCCCATTATGGCTACCCGAAGAACTTTATCTTCTTTTGGAAAAACAGATCCAGAAAAACTTTCAGCGAATGGTAAATTGACCGCAGCCAAGGTAGTGAGGCCTGCTTTCTGAATAAATTGTCTTCGAGTTTGCATGGGTTGGAGATTATGTTGGTTCTATAAGTTACTAAACTTTTTCTTGCTGTGTGATTTTCCTACGCACGGCCTGAAAGGTGTTTCTTGTGGTCTGTTCTAACAAAAGGTCATAGCCTTCGAGATAAGGTTCAAAATCCACTCTTTTGTGATTTAATATGGTCAACAACTCCAGCCCTTTATTGAATCTGATTTCAAAGTCATTTTTTAAATTTTTGAGCAATCGCTCCAGTTTAAAAAGTTCATCATCAATCACTACAGAGACGCTAATTGCAGATAATTGAAGCATATTGACTCGAAGCTTTAAATTCTTCAATTGATCATAAATCTGATGGATATGGTCTTCCCCAATGAAGGTAAAATCGGTCACTTTAAACGTGATCAATATTTGATTTCTCTTGAGAATAAATGCCGGGATTTCATGATTTGGTGCCAGTCCATGAATCTTTGTTCCAGAAGCATCCGGATTTAAAAAAGACTTCACAAAGAGTGGTATTCCTTTATTTGCAAGTGGTTTGATGGTTTTTGGATGAATTACAGATGCTCCAAAGTAGGTCATCTCAGCAGCCTCCTTATAGCCCAATTCATCAAATTTTTGGGTTCCTGAAAATATCTTTGGATCAGCATTCAAAACTCCAGGCACATCCTTCCAAATAGTCACAGAGCCGGCATCAAGCGAGGAAGCTAAAATAGCGGCGGTAAAATCTGACCCCTCCCTTCCTAATGTGGTGCTTCGACCTTTATTATCACTTCCAATAAATCCTTGAGTAACAACAGGAAACTGATCTAAAACAGGGTTAAGAATTCGCTGACTTTGTTTTCGAGTCTTTTCCCAATCCACCTGCGCAAAGCGAAAATCTGAAGAAGTCCGAATCAAATCCCTAGCATCCTGCCAAACCACCAACAATCCTTGACTGCATAAATATTCAGCAATTATTCGAGTAGAAATCAATTCTCCAAAGGATACAATCCGATCGTAAGATTCATCATAATTACTAGGATTGATCTGAGTTTGAAGCTGATTCTCGAGTTGAATAAATAAATTATCAATACGTGGAAATATGGTATGGTCCTTTGGAAAAAGTTCTTCACAAAGTTCAATATGATAATTTCTAAGAATTGCACATTCTTTAGAATAATCCAAATTATCCATTTTCAAGCGAATCAGACTTTCAAGGGCATTTGTGGTTTTCCCCATAGCAGAAACCACTAAAACCATCCGATTTCGCAATCGATTACGCAAAATTTCAGCTAAGTTTTTGACAGAATCAGCATCTTTTACAGATGCACCGCCAAATTTGAAAATGATTGTTTTTGTCATTCGATTTTCTTCCTAATTTCGAGAAGATATAAACCCAAATATTGTACTTTTCTAATAATGAAAATTAATCCTTACCAACCTGACCAAACAGGCATGGCCTATTCGGTTGGGACCACCTTAGATCGCTTTATCAAACTCAAACAAAGCGATTTTCCCTTTGCTTCAGGCGAACTATCCCAATTACTCCGAGACATTGCACTTGCCGCAAAGATCGTCAATCGCGAAACCAATCGAGCTGGCCTAGCAAATATCGGAGGAGCCTTTGGCCAAACCAATGTGCAAGGGGAAGAACAGCAAAAACTGGACGTCATCGCGAACATCCGATTTATGCGAGCATTAAGTAAAGGTGGCGAAGTCTGTGCCATAGTTTCTGAAGAAGAGGATGCGGTGGTGGATTTGCAGAATAATTCTGGAAAATATGTAGTAGCCATCGATCCCTTGGATGGAAGTTCCAACATTGATGTGAATATCAGTATAGGGACGATTTTTTCTATCTATAGACGAAAAACCCCGATTGGCAGCCCAATTCAACAAGAAGACATCATGCAGCCAGGCTCGGAACAGGTGGCGGCAGGATATGTGCTCTATGGCTCTTCCACGATGCTTGTTTACACCACTGGTTTCGGAGTCAACGGATTTACCTACGAGACTAGCTTAGGAGAATTTTTCCTTTCCCATCCACAAATTCAAGCTCCAAAATCTGGGAGCATTTATTCGATTAACGAAGGATTGGAAAAGGATTGGCAAGATGGAATAAAAAGCTATGTAGACCAATGTAAGGAAAATCGATTCGCCGCCCGATATATTGGTTCCTTGGTAGCTGATTTTCATCGAAACCTTCTCAAAGGAGGAATCTATTTATATCCTGCTACCAAGAAAAATCCTAGTGGGAAACTGCGCCTTTTATATGAAGCAAATGCCCTTGCTTTTATTGCCGAACAGGCTGGTGCCAAAGCAAGTGATGGACAAGAAAGGATTCTTGACATTGTCCCGGAGTCTCTACATCAGCGCACACCGCTTTTGATTGGATCTACTGAATTAGTTGAGGATGCCATGAATTATATCCAATTAGCCAAAGAGCAAGAAACTGTTTGAATGAATTCTCAATTCCGATTGCCATAGATATAGTAAATTGCGATTCATTTAGAAAAAACTAAACCATGAAAAAATCGCTAAATCTATTTCTTTTGGCTGTTACAGCTTTGCTTCTTTTTTCCTGTTCCCAAAAGGAGGAAATTGAAGCCCCCAAGCCGATTGATCCGACTTTTGCTACGCAAACTGAGAAACATTTGATCAAGATTGACACCCTTTTCACCGAATTGGAAAGTCCATGGGGAATGACTTGGCTTTCTGATGGAAAAATGTTGGTTACAGAGAGAAAAGGGGAAATTCTGATTTTCGAAAATGATCAATTTACCGGACAAAAGGTTCAGGGTCTTCCTGAAGTTCACGAAGTAAACCAAGCAGGTCTTCTTGATGTCGCAGCCCATCCAAATTATGAAGAAAATGGCTGGATTTACATCGCATACGCAAAACCTTTCCCTGATAACAAAGGAGCTTTAACCATTATGCGATTTAAGCTGGATGAAAATAATCAAGCAGTGAACCGGGAAGAATTAATAGTAGCACTACCAGAATGGGAAGGCGGACGACACTTTGGAAGCCGAATCGTTTTTGACAATGATGGCTATCTCTATTTTTCAAATGGAGACAAAGGAAACAAGCCTGAAAATGCACAAGACCTGACCAGTCCTCATGGGAAAATCCATCGAATTCATGATGATGGTCGGATTCCTAGTGACAACCCTTTTGTGAATGACCCCAATGCCTTTGCTTCCATTTGGTCATACGGAAATCGAAATCCTCAAGGATTGTATTACGACAAAGTCAATAATAGACTTTGGGAAACAGAACATGGTCCTATGGGTGGTGATGAATTGAACTTGATTGAAAAAGGCAAGAATTACGGTTGGCCGGTAATCACTTATGGAATCAACTATAATGGAACGCCAATTACAGACATCACCGAAAAAGAAGGAATGGAGCAACCTGTCACCTACTATGTTCCCTCAATTGCAACTTGTGGCATGACCATAGTCACCTCGGATCGATATCCCGCCTGGAAAGGAGATATTTTAATTGGGGCTTTGGCTAAAATGCATATCAACCGAGTGGATATGGAAGGAACTGAAGCTCTTTCTCAGGAAATCATGTTCCAAGATTTAGGACGGGTTAGACAGGTTTCCGAAAGCCCTGATGGCTACTTATATGCAATAACGGAAGGAACTGGTCTTCTTGTGAAATTACTTCCAGTACAATAAAAATTAGGAAAGCTCTTCGTTTTGAAGAGCTTTCTTTTTTATACAAAGTCTACATCCACATTGAATGGATATTTCATAAGGAATTGGAGCGCCTCTTCTATTTCAAGTTCTTCAAATAAAACCCGATATAAGTTCTCCGTGATCGGAGCACGAAGGTCTGCTGATTCCAAAAATCCTTTGATAATTTTTATAGTATTTATCCCCTCGGCAACTTCCTCCATATCCGCTAAAATCTCACTTAATTTTTCTCCTTTGGCTAGTCGGTAACCGACAGTAAAGTTTCGGGAATTGACGGAGTTACAAGTAGTGACAAGATCCCCTACCCCCGCTAAGCCAAAGATCGACTTAACACTTCCTCCCAAGGCTTTGCTCAAATGCACCATCTCAACCATTCCTCTGGAAATTAGCAATCCCTTGGCATTCTCACCCAAGCCTAAGCCTGCCAAAGCTCCAGCGGCGATGGCAATGATATTCTTTAAAACCCCACTGAGTTCGACACCGATGATGTCTGAATTTCCATAAACCTGAAATTTCTCAGATCGAAGTAAGCGCTGTCCTTCCAAAATTACTTCATTGAATTTTGATGCGATTACGGTAGCAGCAGGTTGAGAAAGACCCAATTCTTTAGAAATATTTGGGCCTGCCAGACAGCCAACTCGAACAGCAACCGTCTCTTTTTGGAGCACTTCACTCATTGTTAGAATTCGTCTACGATTTATACTCTTCAACGAATCCAAATCCTTTCCTTCGGGCAAATCCAAACAAAGGCCTTTGGTACCATGGATCACAAGGTGATAAGGTTGTAGGAAAGGGGAAAACCTTCTAGCTACTTCCTGAAAACCAGAACTGGGAACCATAAAAAAGATCGTATGGCAGGAATTACAGAGTTTTTCTGGATCATGGGTAGCTCGGATGGATGGGTTAAATTCCCGATTCTGTGCGCGATGAAATTGGTTAATTTCCTGAACTACCTCCTCCTTCCGGGCATAAACCAATACTTGGTTTTTTTCAGCCAACATATTTGCTATGACCGTACCAAAGCTTCCTACGCCAACTACTCCTACTACAGCGTCTTTAGAAAAGTTTTTCAAGCCCATAGCCATGTAATCTATTGTGATAAAAGTAGAGCAAACTGATGTCCTCGGTAACGATTTGACCCTGTTTATTTTGAATCAAAGGCCTCTTTGCATGATACATACCCACATTATCCAACCCGTGAGCGATGATCTCGTCCATTCCCTGTTTCATATGGGGAGCAATTTTAATTTTCCCCTCTTCCCGCAAACGCATAATTTGATCATACACTCGTTGACAGGCATCTTTAAATTCCTGGTAGTCGATGAAAATATCTTCTTCGGGCAAGCGAATCAAATCGAATAAATCCAATTTGGAGTTTCTTGCTTGAATCATCTCAAAAGCCGTAAATGCCACTAAATGAGAGCTAAACACGCGATTGATTCGATGGAATTCCTCCACGATCCGCTTCCCAAGCATTTGTGTATATTCTTCCTCCCGCTGATGATCCACATTCACTTCACCGTTTGACATGAAGTAATGCTTCGGATTGATGACACGGCCATGTTGATCGAGGCTATCCCCATTTTCATCTACATAATTGCCAAGCACATCCATCGCCTTCCCAACGGAAACAGAAATATCTGACCCCTTGGTAAAAAACTTTATCAAAAACTTTGAGATTTTGTAAGAGGTCGAAAATTCATCATTTTCCTTGTAATAGCGCTCCTGTCCTGTGATACTCAAATAGTCTCGGATAAGACTAGGAGCCTCCAGCACGAAATGATAATTGATTGTGACAGGGACTATAAAAACCTTCCCATTGATTTCATCTAAGCCATGCTGGTAATTACTTCGCTGAGCTTCAATGGCTGTACTCAGGAGCCCTAACTTCAATTTGCTCTCGATCATTCCACTTCTACTTCGGGTACCTCCCGGAAAAAATAGGGAATGACAGCCAAAGCGGATCGCTTCTTTGGAGTAGGTTTTGAGAGTTTCCAGATAAACCAAGTTTTTCTTCCGGCGATCCACCTTGTAGGCCCCTAAAGCATCCATGAAGTAAGCGAAGATCGAGATATTAAAGAGGTTCAAACCTGCCCCATAGATGAAAGGAGGCAGACCCAAGACTGAAATAATCCAGCCAATCAAAATACTATCTAAATTTGAGAAGTGTGTCGGAACCATGACAATCGTGCCTTTGGTCGCTAAATCACGGAGCTGATCTGTTTCTCCAGTAATCTGTATCTTATCCTGAAGAGAATATTGGTTGGAGAAAATAGATTTGAAGCCTTTAACCCTAGCTGCATTCAGCAGCCTAGCAAATCCAAAGGTTACAACACTTCGGATAAATTTATAATGCTGATGCTTGAAATTACTGGCAATTTCCTCCGAATAGCGGGAAGTGATAGATTCAAGAATTTGCTGGTACTCTTGAATTCGTTGTGCATCATTCAGCTTGTTTTCGCTATTGACATGCAAAAGGGAAGCCTTTACTTTTCCCCAAAACTCTGCTTCATCATCCGGGTCAACTACCCAAGGGTTCTGCTTAATTCTAAGCTTTTCCCGATACAAGGTCGTTTCCAGCTCCTCTTTTAAAATCTCCGCAGAATTACCTGTTTGATTTAAAATTCTACGCTGTGCCTTCTCCGATACTTTTTTTACAAAATCCTTCCTTTCCCTGGCCAATTTGACCACAGGCCACTCATCCTTACTGGGAAGGATAGGTTCATACCGGTGCTTAATATATTTTTCCTCCAAGTGGACTATTGCATTTTAAAATGAGAAGGCAAAGATAAAGAATTACAATTTCCGAGAACTTGATTAGGCCGCTTGTCTATCGCTTTGACCGAACAAACAAGGCTACCACTAGGGTGGTGATTAGTCCCATCATCACAGCTCCAATCACAGAAATTAGCATGTAATTTTTCAAACTGAAATAGGCCTCCGCCTCTGTTTGCTCCATTATCCCATTGGAAACGGAATATTCGATCACATTGGTAAAATAGTCAGGAGTGATGATAGTGCTGATGATATACTGATTCAAAGGGCTCAAAATCGCTACAATCAAGGTAATGATTAAACCAGTCATAAATCCTTGTTTATAAGTCATCTGCCCTCCATAAAAATTTTTCTTTTTATCCAGTAAAGCTAAAACATAGACCATAATTGCAGGTATTGCATATAGATTGGTGTAGGAAGCATGGTCAGCAATACCTTCATCATGCCAGCCCATAGATTTTTCAAACATCATCCAGAGAAGGGTCATCACCAAAAAAACGATGGCCCATTTGATTTCAATTCCGAGATTTTTCATAGTGCAGGGGGGCTTGGGTTTTGAATTAATTGATCAAAATACACAAAATCCCGAAACGAAACCTTCTATTTCAAGTTTGTGAGTTATGAAGTAAGAATCGCTTGTCCTAGAGTGAAAGCCTGTTATTTTTACGCCAGCAATTTCTGATGAAACCTGACCTCAAAAAAATACAAGTCCCTATCGCTTCCGAAATGCTCGTTTTCGAGCAGAAGTTTCGGGATTTCATGAAGAGTAAAGTCAAGCTCCTCGATCACATCACCAATTACATTGTTAAGCGAAAAGGGAAGCAAATGCGCCCCATGTTCGTCTTTCTGACAGCAGGTATTTGTGGAAAAATAAATGATTCCACCCATCGAGGTGCCGCCTTGATCGAATTGCTCCATACGGCAACCTTGGTGCATGACGATGTGGTCGACGATGCCAATTATCGCAGAGGCTTTTTTTCGGTAAATGCCCTTTGGAAAAACAAAATCGCGGTTTTAGTCGGAGATTACCTTCTTTCCCGTGGTTTGTTATTATCGGTCGACAATGGAGATTTCCACCTTTTGCAAATAGTCTCCAATGCCGTCAAGGAAATGTCTGAAGGAGAGCTTTTGCAAAGTTACAAAGCCCGAAAATTGGATGTGGACGAGTCAGTTTACTATGAAATTATAAGACAAAAAACCGCCAGCTTGATTGCATCCTGCTGTGCAGTGGGAGCTGCTAGCGTCAATGGAGATTTGGAGACAGTCAGCAAAATGCGGGATTTCGGTGAAAAAGTGGGGATGGCTTTCCAGATCAAAGATGATTTGTTTGACTATGGAGAAGATGAAATCGGAAAGCCAGTAGGTATTGACATCAAAGAGAAAAAGATGACCTTACCGCTTATCTATGCGCTTCGGAATGCCGATTGGTTGGAAAAAAGAAGAATCATCAGTTTGATCAAAAATAAATCTGAGGACAAAAAAGCCGTAGCAGAGGTCATAGACTTCGTGAAAAGTAGTGGTGGGTTAGAATACGCAAAAGAAAAAATGAACAGCTTTTATCAGGAAGCCTTAAGTCTTTTGGATGAATTCCCCGAATCGGACTACAAAACCTCATTACGAGATTTGGTGAGTTATTCAATTGAGCGAAAGAAGTAAGCTGATACTAAAGTTTCTCCAAAAAAGCCTTAAACTCCCCAAATTCCTTCCCCAGTGGGATCACCTTTTTATCTCCCTCTAAAAAGGCAGCCAATCGATCCGGTAAAACCAGTGTTTCACCTAAGGCTTCTTCCACTACATCTTTGAATTTACCAGGATGGGCCGTTTCCAAAAAGACTCCCACATATCCTGGATTTTTTGCCATAAAATCCTTCAGGCCCAAATATCCCACAGCTCCGTGAGGATCTAAGATATAACCCTGCTCTTTGACTTTTTGAATAGCCCTCACTGTCTCCTCATCGGTGTAGAAATATCCCTTTACTTTTTCTCGAAATAATGACTCATCCTCACCAAACAATGCCTTCAAGCGAGGAAAATTACTCGGGTTCCCCACGTCCATGGAATTGGATAAGGTTTGAATGGAAGGTTGTGCTAAAAACTCAGCACCTTTAAGGTATTCCGGAACAACCTTATTCAAGTTTGTAGCAGCTACAAAATGATCAATCGGCAGGCCCATTCGCGCTGCTAAAATGCCAGCTCCAATATTTCCAAAATTGCCGCTTGGAACAGAAAAAACGACCTTTTTCCCATTTTTAGGCAATCTTGAATAAGCGTAGAAATAGTATAGACACTGAGGAATCCATCGAGCAATATTGATGGAATTAGCAGAAGTTAAAAGCAACTTTTGATTCAATTCTTCATCCAAAAAAGCCTGTTTGACCAAGGTTTGACAATCATCAAATACTCCCTCAACTTCCAAAGCAGTAATATTCTGTCCCAAAGTAGTAAACTGCTTTTCCTGTAGTGGACTTACCTTCCCTCTTGGAAAAAGAATAATAACTTCTACCCCTTTTACTCCAAGAAATCCATTGGCAACTGCACTACCCGTATCCCCTGAAGTAGCAACAAGGACATAGATCTTTTGATCCTTGTCCTGCACCAACATGCTCATCAATTTGGAGCAAAAGCGTGCTCCAAAATCCTTAAATGCTAAGGTTGGGCCATGAAAAAGTTCCAAACTGTAAACATCTTCCTCCACTTTGACAATTGGCGCATCAAAAGCAAGGGTATGATCTACCAATTCTTGAATCTGACTTTCGTTGAGATCTTCCGAGAATAAAGCGCTAATTACTTCGTAGCCTATTTCCCGAAAACTCATTTCCGACATTCGGTTAATTAGCTCAGGGGACAAAGCGGGAATTCGCTCCGGCATATATAAGCCGTTATCAGGAGCAAGTCCCTTAATTACTGCCTCAGAAAGAGAAACTTTGTGTGAAGGGTTATTTGTGCTGTAGTACTTCATAAAATTAACTTTCTAAAACATGCCCCCCAGCAGTATTGATTGCTGAAAAGTAAACATCAACTCCCAATCCAATTGACTGATAAACTTCTTTAGCCGCTTCCGCAATTTGAGATGCTTTTTCTTTTCCTCTTGACAAACAAAACAAAGTTGGACCACTGCCCGAAATCCCCATTCCAAGTGCTCCTGCACCTTTAATTGCTTCTCGAACCTCATAAAACCCAGGAATTAAAACCGCCCGATACGGCTCCGCAATTACATCCCTCAAGGAGCGAGAAATCAATTCGTAATCTTCTTCATACAAGCCTGCCACCAAACCTGCGACATTTCCTGATTGGATTGTCGCATGTTTCAATGGGATACTTTCCCTCAAAACGGATCTTGAATCAGCAGTATTCAACTCAAAATGAGGATGTAAAAGAGTGCAATAAAGGTCTTTTGGCACATGGAGTTTGATCACATCAAGCGGATGATAATCTCGGATTAAAACAAATCCTCCCAATAAACTTGGCCCAACATTATCTGCATGCCCGGCTCCACAAGCTGCCTTTTCTGCCGCCATAGCAAAGGGTAACAAATCCTTTTTTTCAAATGGATTTCCAAGCAAATGATTGGCAGCTACCAAAGCCGCTACCGCACTTGCTGCACTCGAACCCATTCCCGAACCCAAAGGAAGACCCTTTTCCAAAAAAATCTCCATTCCAACATTTCGTCCCAACTCATCAAGCAAAGCCTGAATGGCCACCGAACAGGTATTTTTCAATGGATCCTTCGGGAGTTTCCCTCCATCTCCTTGGATGGAAGTCACAACCAAACCGGGAGATTCTTTTTCGTGCAAAGTCACCCAATCCCCCATTCCTTCAATGGCAAAACCTAGAATGTCAAAACCGCAGGAAACATTGGCTACAGTTGCCGGGGCAAATGCTTGAACAGATTTCATTATTCCCGAGTATAGTTACCGATTCGAATTACATCTGCAAAAACTCCAGCAGCAGTCACATCAGCTCCAGCTCCCGGTCCTCGGATAATCATCGGCCTATCCAAATACCGCTCAGTGGTCAATAGAATCATATTGTCGCTACCACTTAAGCTGCTAAAGGGATGGGAATTCGGAAGGGAATTCAAGCCGACTTTTGCCTTTCCATTTTCAAGAGTTGCCATAAATCGAAGCTTCTCTCCTTTTGCTTCTGCTTCTTCCAATAGCTTCTTGAAATAGGTATCATGATGTTTGAGTTTTTCAAAAAACTCATGCACGGAAGCTGCATCCCGACAATCCTCGGGAACCATACTTTGAATTGAAATATCATCAAATTCAAGCTTCTGCTCGGCTTCTCTTCCCAAGATCAAAATCTTGCGGGCCACATCCATTCCACTCAAATCATCTCGAGGGTCAGGTTCTGTATATCCTTTTTCCCGAGCAACCCGGACTACTTCAGAGAAGGGATCTCCTTTTTCCAATTCAGAAAAAATGAAATTCATCGAACCGCTTAATACGGCCTCTATTCGAATAACCCGATCTCCGGAAAGCATCAAATCCTGCAAGGTGTTGATCACAGGAAGTCCTGCTGCCACATTAGTTTCATATAGGAATCTTACCCCTCGTTTCTTTGCAAGACGCTTAAGGGATAGATATTGCTCCATAGAGCCCGAGTTCGCTTTTTTATTTGGAGTAACGATAGCGACTTTTGCTTCTAAAATTCTGGAATAGGCATCTGCCACCTCCTGACTTGCCGTGCAATCCACGAAAACCGAGTTGGAGAAGTTCATGTCCTCCATTTGCTGAATGAATTTTCCCAAATCCATTTTTTGATCAGCATCAGAAAGTTCATAGCCTTCTTTAAGATTGAAGCCATCCTCATGAAATGCCATGTATCGGCTATTGGCTAAGCCATGAATCTGAATATCCAACTCGCTATCATCCCGAAGCTTTAGCTGCTGATTGGCTATCATCTTGATCAATGCCTTTCCTATCAAGCCTGTACCAACTAGGAATACGTGAAGAACTTTGTTTTCTGATAAGAAAAAGGCTTCGTGCAAGGCATTTAGTGCCTTTTGAAGGTCAGCTTGAGGAATTACTGCTGAAATATTAAGCTCTGAACTTCCCTGAGCAATCGCCGCAACGTTGATATTATTTCTTCCTAAAGCCCGAAACATTCTGCCAGATGCACCTGGATTATGCTTCATATTTTCCCCAACCACTGCGATAGTAGAGAATCCATGAAGTAATGAAACCTCATCCATCTCACCAGATTTGATTTCATAGTAAAACTCCTGCTCCACCACTTCCTTCGCTAGATAGGACTCGGTGGTTTTGATTGCCAAGCATACACTATGTTCCGAGGATGCTTGCGAGATCAGGACTATATTAACTTTGGCTTCAGCCAATGCTTTGAAAATCCTACTTCCCGCTGTTCCATCTAATAGAGCAGCCCCCTGCACAGTGACAATGGAAATATTGGACATGGAACTGATCCCCTTGATCAATGCTTCTTTGGTCACCTCCCCATTGATCAAGGTTCCTGGATTGGCAGGATCAAAGGTATTTTTGATACGAATCGGAATACTACGCTTCATCGCCGGCTGCATGGTTGCCGGGAAAATTACCTTCGCACCAAAGTGGGAAAGCTCCATCGCCTCATTATAGCTGAGTTGGGGAATGGTAAAAGCAGTGTAAACCAGATTGGGGTCAGAGGTCAAAACCCCTGAAACATCTGTCCAAATCTCCAAATCCTCCGCCTCCAAAGCGGAAGCAAAAATTGCTGCAGTATAATCCGAACCCGATCTCCCGAGGGTGGTTGTTTCCCCCTTTTCTGTGGCCGCGATAAAACCGGTAATCACTTTGATTCCATCATGGTTAAGAAAATATTCTCGGATGAGCGCATTAGTTTTCTCAAAATCCACCCGTGCCTGTCCAAATCGATCATTGGTACGGATGACTTCTCGGGCATCCAAAAATTTCGTTTTAAGACCTTTAGCAGCTAAGGCTTCTGCCAAAATAAATGCTGAAAGACGCTCCCCAAAGCTTACCACATAATCCAACGTACGAGGAGAGTTTTCCTTGATAAGAAAAATCCCGTGAAACAGGTCTTCTAGCTCATTGAACCTAACTTTAACATAGGTCATGACGGTAGATTGATTCTGTACAGAAATGAGCTGCCGAACCATATCCAAGTGCTTTTCTTCCAGACTTTGTAGTAAATCCCGGTACACCTGATCCCCTTCCCGAGCCATTCGGGCGATGCTGAGCAGGGTCTCCGTCACTCCTCCAAAAGCAGAAAAAACAACAGCCAAATCCTGTCTTTTTAGCTTTTCCTGAATGATGGAAAAAACTTTTTGGATCGTATCTGGATTCGCTATGGACGAACCTCCAAACTTGATAATTTTCATAGTTAATGGGTGGGTTTAATGAGAAAAAAGGCAAAAGCCTAAAGGGGCGGAATTCAATTAGCTAGCACGGGATCACCCCGTAATGGTAGTCCAACCAGTCGTCATCATAAAAATCACAGGCATTTCCATGCTCATGGAAGCCTTATCGAAAAAATAAAAAAAGGTGTTGTTGGAATTTTTCATCTTTTTCACACGACTCTACAAGTTTAATCAGCTATTTCCTTTTTGCCAAACCTCAAGCCTTTTTTGTTACAATTTGTTAGAAAAAGCATCGATTTGATGAAATTTTAAAAAAATAAAGCCCAAAAATTTTAAAATCATTGGGCTTTACTTCTGAATATCTCCTTATTACTGAATAGAGAGATCTAAGCGATCAATTCCAATTGGTGAGACTTGCCTTTAAAAAGAACTGAGTCCCCATTACTCTTTCCAAAAATCTGCTGGGCTAAAGGAGAGGCAGGACTTATCAAATAAATCTCTCCTTCAGGAAGAGCTAATTTCCCCAATGCAACAGAAATTAGGAAGTGATCATCTCCGATTTTCACCAAACTTCCTTCCCGGACCTTTTCTCCGATTCCCTTGATGCTTTGAATTCGGTAAAGCTCCTCAAGCAAAGCTGAATTGGATTTGATCTGCCCTTCAACTTGTCGAAGGTCCTGAGTAAGCATTTCTCTTCCCGTCTCAAACTTATCCCCAGCACTACTTTTATCATCCTCCAAAATCCCTTCCGAAATAGCTTTTCGTTCCTCTTGAAGCTGGGATAGCCTATCTTTCAAAAAGGACACCGCCATTTGAAAAATCTCCTCTTTGTTCAAATTCATACTAGCAGCCCTCTTTGCGCCGGGTATCGATGATATAAGCAATTTTCCAACCTTCCTCTGTACGCACCAATTGGAAGGAATTCACTCCGCAATGACTGAAGTTGCCATTGACATAAAATTCGTAAGGTGTCCAAGCGGCAGCCATATCCCCATCCACCTTAATTTGATAATCCAGAATTCGCTCATCTAGCTGGACATCCTCTGGAGTCTGGGAAATTCTAGATACAAAATCAGCCACTGAATTGCTACCGACTTTGCTTCCGTTTTCTCCAGCTATTACAGTTTGCATTGGAGCTTCCTGTAAAAAAGTAGCAGCAACCATTTGACCATCCTTTGCTCGCATTCCGTCAAATAACTGCTCAATCACTGCCTGAACTTCTTTATCAGAACTTTGAGCCTGAACCTGAAAGGAGAAAAGCATTAGGGAAATCAATCCCAAAAAGGCAAGCCTGTTTTTCATATTATACTTCGCCATAGAGTTTAAATGTCATATTTCTAAGTGCTTGATTATTGACAGCATAATGCATTGCTTCTGCAATTTCTTCTGGCCTTACCCACTTGGAAAAGTCAGAATCCGGCATTGATTCTCTATTCGGTGGAGTATCGATGATGCTTGGCACAAAAACATGGGATCGAATGGAAGTCTCTTTAGTAAGTCCAGCAACAATCTCCGCCAAATTCATCACCATCCCCTTACTCATTGCATAAGCGACAGCCCAGGAAGCATCTCCTAATTCAAGGGCAGGTCTTGCACCTACGAAGAGGAATGTACCCTTACTCTGCTTTTTCATAACAGGAAGAAACCCCTTAACAAGGTGAAATGCACTGAAAAAATTAAGTTGAATCATTTTTTCCAGATCCTCCTGAGAAGTCTCTTCGATAGTTCCTGTGGCGAAACCACCAACCAGCATTGCCATCGCATCCAAATCCTGATATTGTAATTGGTATTCTTTTACAAATTCTGCAACGGCTTCTTCATTAGTCACATCCACTTCATAGCTATCATCTGCTTCTTCCACTTCCTCGTCCATTCCCGGGTTGAGTAAAGCAATCACTTTATATCCTTCTCGTTTGAATTTCCCAACAACTGCTGATCCTAGATTTCCTGCTGCACCAGTGATGATAATATTTCGTGTCATTTCAATTTTATCGGTTGATAATTCCTAAAATTAGCTGTTATTTTTCGAATCCTTGAGGAATACACCAAAAACTCTATAAGTGAAATGAGCGATGAAAAAGTGAATTATTTTGACTTGGTATATCAAGTTGTCAAGGAAATCCCTCCCGGTCGGGTCTGCACTTATGGAACAATAGCCCATTATTTAGGACTCAAAAGCGGTGCGAGAATGGTAGGGTATGCCATGAATGCCGCCCATACACTTCCTGATGTTCCCGCCCATCGTGTAGTCAATCGAATTGGAGTTTTGACAGGAAAGTACCATTTCCAAACCCCTACGCTGATGCAAGAGCTATTGGAAGCGGAGGGAGTAATTGTGCAAAATGATAAGGTTCAGAATTTCGACAAGCTATTTTGGGACCCTGAGAAAGAATTGGGTTTTTAGGATTTTTTACGGAACAAATACAGCCCCAAAAACATCAGCAAGCCATTAAGAATTAAGGCCTCAAAACCGAACTTATAACCCCAAAACCAATCTTCCGAATTGGAACTGATGATAAAAGTAAGTGTCGGAGCTGCCACTGCCAAGTATGGCACAATTCGATCTTTTACATTCCACTTAGTAAATAACCCAAAGGAATAAAGCCCCAAAAGTGGCCCATAAGTGTAGCCAGCTACCACAAATACTGAATTGATTACACTTTGATCATTGATCCAGTGGAAAATCAAAATAGCTACAAACATCACGAGTGTAAAAGCGAGATGCACTTTTTTGCGAATTGCAACCCTCTTTTCCTGAGGGTATTTTCGCTCGATTTCCAAAAAGTCAATACAAAAAGAAGTTGTCAAGGCGGTCAAAGTGGAATCTGCACTGGAATAGGCCGCAGCCGTGATTCCCAATACAAAAATGATCCCTGCAAAGGCTGAAAAATGCTGGGTAGCAAGCATTGGAAAAAGTTCATCTGTTCTTGCTGGAATAGAAATTCCATTCGTCTCGGCATAGAGATAAAGCATAACCCCAAGACCTAAAAAAAGAAGATTCACAATCACCAAAATGATGGTAAACCAAAACATGTTTTTCTGAGCATCCCCAATATTTCGACAGGTAAGATTCTTCTGCATCATGTCTTGGTCCAGACCTGTCATAACAATGGTGATGAAAGCCCCGGAGATAAATTGCTTGAAGAAATTGGTGCCGGCTTTCCAATCCCAATTGAAAATATCGGATCGAGGATCTTCCGAAACTCGCTGGAAATAATCCATTACTCCTGAAAACCCCAATTCATCCCCTACCAACTTTATACAAACGACCACGGAGGCAAGCATGAAGAATGTCTGCAAAGTATCCGTCCAAACGACAGTTTTGATTCCTCCTCTATGGGTATAGATCCAAATCAGTGCAACCGTAATCAAAACTGACACCCAAAACGGAATTCCCAAGGAATCAAATAAAATCAACTGAAGAACGGAAGCGACTAGAAAAACGCGGAGAGAGGAACCCAAGGTCCTTGAAAGGATAAAAAAGAAAGCGCCTGTTTTATAGGACCAAAATCCAAATCTATCCTCTAGATAAGAATAAATGGATACTAGATTTAGTCGGTAATACAGCGGCAGAAGAACCTTAGCAATGGTGAAATATCCCAGCGTATAACCCAAAACAACCTGGAAATAGTAGAAGTTACTGTTCCCAACTTCACCAGGAACGGATATAAAAGTCACACCCGACAAAGAAGCCCCAATCATTCCAAATGCAACCAAAAACCAAGGAGATTGTCGGTCACCCGTAAAAAAGGTTTCAGCCGTTACCTTTCGTGAGGTGAACCATGAAATCAAAAAAAGCAGCAAAAAGTAAAATGAAATAACAATTAGGACGATTTGCGGATTCATAAAAGAGAAGGGATGTGAATCGCTAAAATTGACCATAATTCTTAATTTTGCAACATGATCGATATGAGGACATCATTTCCTGAGTTGGAAGAAGAAGAGATTATATTAGAGGAGCTGTTGGATCTCGAGGAACATGACTTGGTCGTATTCAATGATGACGTCAACACCTTCGACCATGTCATCAATATTCTGGTAAAGGTTTGTAAACACACCAGAGAACAGGCCGAACAATGTACCCTTATCATTCATTACAAAGGGAAATGCGCCGTCAAAAAGGGAAGTTTCGAAGAACTGAAACCCATGTGCGAGGCCATACTTGATGCCGGAATCCAAGCTACCATCACCTAATTCAACAAATCTGTGAATCTTCCCTCCAAATTGATTGAAGATGCTGTAACGGAAATATCCCGTCTTCCAGGCATAGGAAAGAAAACAGCATTAAGACTTGCCTTACACCTCCTAAAACAACACGAAGCGCATACTGAAGCTTTGGCGCTTGCCATTACCAGAATGCGACAGGAGGTAAAGTATTGCAAAACCTGCCATACTATTTCGGACGAGGAAGAATGTAGCATTTGTAAAAGTCATAGACGGGACGGGACCATTATTTGTGTGGTGGAAGATATTCGGGATGTTTTAGCAATTGAGAATACCAATCAGTTTAATGGAAAATATCATGTTCTTGGGGGTGTGATTTCTCCTATTCAGGGAATTGGTCCGGAAGAGTTACACATCGAATCTTTGATCAATCGAATTGATTCAGCTAAAGAAGGGGAACCTGTCAAAGAAATAATCTTGGCTCTTAGTGCGACGATGGAAGGAGATACCACAGCATTTTACCTTTCCAAAAGACTGAAAGACAAAGGAGTTGATATCAGCACTATTGCCCGCGGAATCCCTGTAGGTGGAGAATTGGAGTTTACAGATGAGGTGACATTAGGCAGAAGTATTATGACTCGGGTTAATTACTCAGGTCAATAATTTTTTATTGGTTGAAACCAATCCCTGTTCTATATTTGCAATCCATTTAGGGGAATTAGCTCAGTTGGCTAGAGCGCTACACTGGCAGTGTAGAGGTCATCGGTTCGAATCCGTTATTCTCCACCAAAGGCTTGCTTTGACTGCAAGCCTTTTCTTTTTTAAAGCATTTCTTCAGCCCTATTACAATTACTAATAGCGTGGTAGAGCGTCCCGACACCTGTCGGGAAGGTCATCGGTTCGCCCCGAATAATTTCGGGACTCCACCAAAGGCTTGCTTTGACTACAAGCCTTTTTTATTTTTAGTTATGTACTTTGTATATATTCTTTACAGCTCAAAAACCGACAAATTCTATATCGGATCAACTGATAATCCCGAAGCAAGGCTCAAGCATCATAATTCAGCATCGACCCCATCAACTAAAGCTGGAGCACCTCTCTGGGAAATCAAATACTTAGAAAAACTTTCAGATAGATCCTCTGCCCTAAAGCGTGAGCTTGAAATCAAAAAAAAGAAAAGTAAAAAATATATCGAGTGGCTGATTAACTCAGCTGGCTAGAGCGTCCCGACACCTGTCAGGAAGGTCCCCGAATTACTTCGGGGCAGGCTATCGGTTCGAATCCCTGCCATTGCCGGCAGGCAGGCGTTATTCTCCACCAAAGGCTTGCTTTGACTGCAAGCCTTTTCTTTTTCCTTTCCTTACCTCTTGAAGTATCCTTTATTTTAGGCTCAAAACTTCAAATCCAGGGATTTGGGAATCGCTTTTTCATCTTGAAAAGACAGAATAGGAATCGTATCTTGTTGGAAAGCTTTTCCTATGAAAATAAGGGTTTTACAATTTAGCCTTTTGTTCTTTTCAGTCTTCGGACTTTTCTCTTCATGTGCCTGTAATCCAGAAGATCTTATCAAAGTGGCTTTTACTGGAATCGAAGCCATCATTGGAGATGGGTTTATTCCCTCTGACGAAATCAGAGCTTTAGGGGAATTTGAAAATATGCAAGTCAATTTGACCAATACACCAACTGAAAAAATCATAATCCTCCGTCTAGAAAATGGAGATCCCAAAAAGCTTTCAAACCAACCTGAAATATTAGCCAGAAAATGTGCTGAGATCTACCTACGCGATTTTGACAATGCGCAGGAATACGATCAAATCATTATTCAATTTGTACAAACTGACCCTTATCAACCGGAAAATTATGCCATCCAAGAGCATGAATTCCAAGTGAGTGATTTCTTCTAACCCTAAACCCTTTACACTATGAATTTTCCTGATGAGTTCAAAAAACCACCCCTAACCTTGGGTGACTGGATTATCAATTTGATCATTTCAAAAATCCCCCTGATTGGCTTTATCGTATTGATCGTCTGGGCAATTGACAAGTCCACCGAACCGAACAAGGCAAATTGGGCGAAATCTGAGTTGATTATCCGTTTGATTGGATTGGCAATCGGAATAATCATCATTTCGATTGTGGGCCTAAGCTTTTTTACCCATTTCTCAGATCAAATGGATTGGTAAAAAACCTTTTTATAAAATCCCGCTTCCATCTTCCACTTCCTCCACCGCTCTTTCTAAGAATTGGAGGAAGGGATGCATGGTTCGGAATCCTTGAAATGCCTCATTGATGAAATTCCCAGAATCAACGTCCCTATCTTTAATTGGGCTGGAAACGACAAAGCTTTTCATTCGAAGGAATTCGATATAAGGATGGTCAGCTTCATATTCCCTAGGAGAGGTTTTCAGCTTTTCCCCTTCAATTGTTGGGAATAACTTCTTAAAGTCTGGCTGGGAAAGAATCTGCTCTAATTCTGCTCCGGAATAATCAATTTCTTTTCGGATTTTTTTGAGGGTATCAGACATAGGCATCCAAATCCCTCCACCTATGAAAGATTTTCCGGGTTGAATATGTAAATACCAACCTGGCCCTTCGGATTTCTTTCCTTTTGGAGAAAAATAGGCTGCAAAATTTGTCTTATAGGGATCTTTATTGGCAGAAAATCGCACATCTCGATTTTGTCGAAACACACAACCCTTTGCCTGAAATGAGGAAAAAACCGGATTTATTTCAGAAAGATTTTTGAGCATTACTTCCACATCTGCCAAAAATTCCTTCCTGGTTTCCTGATACCAAGGCTTATTCGCATCCATCCAATCTTTATGATTGTTTTGCGCAAGCTCAGAAAGGAATTTCAAGTATGGCCTCATAATTTTATCGATTTAATGGATCCTTATTTCCTTAACTAGCTGAAGAAAAGAGAGTTTAAATAAAATCCACCAAGGTTTCTAATTTCATTCCTCGGCTTCCTTTGATAAGAATGAGATAATCTTCCAATTTACTGTCCTGAATCCAGTTTCTAAATGAAAAAGGATCGGGAAAATACAAGGCCTTTGGGGCTTTTTCCAATGCCGAAACGATAAGCTTTCCCGTAAAGCAGACCTTGTCAATTGGATACTCACTCACAATTTCCCCAAGCTTTCGGTGTTCCTCTTCTGCGTGCTCACCCAATTCAAACATATCTCCCAAAATGATCATTTTATGCTTTTTACCAGTCATCTTCCCAAAAGTTCGGATCGCTACCTCCATGCTAGAAGGATTGGCATTGTAAGCATCCAAAATGATCAAGTTGCTGCGCTTTTCTATCATTTGAGAACGCATATTTTCAGGCTTGTAATTGACTACAGCCTCTACCGCATCTTGCATCGCCACTCCAAAATATTTCCCTATAGTCAAAGCCGTGGCAATATTACCAAAGTTATATCCCCCGATCAGAGATGTCAAATGCTCTCCTTCCACACCTTCAACCGAAAATTTCACATAAGGATCAGCTCCTAAAAAGTTTACTTCACAGAAATCTCCTTTTGCAGGATAAAGAATTGGATCCGAGAATCGCTTGATCATATTCGAGAGAATAGGATCCTGAGAATTGATAAAAACGGTACCCTTGTTTTCCCGGAGATGCTGATAGAGTTCTGTTTTTGTCTTCAAAACCCCTTCTGGTCCACCCATTCCTTCCAGATGAGCCTTTCCGATATTGGTGATAAATCCATGTGTCGGCTCGGCGATTTCACATAGTTCCTGAATATCGCCTTGCTTATTGGCTCCCATTTCAATGATGGCAATCTCATGTTCGGCATTTAATTGGAGCAAAGTCAAGGGAACTCCGATATGATTGTTGAGATTTCCTTTGGTGGCTAGGGTTTTGAATTTTTTACTCAATACCGCATTAAGCAGTTCTTTTGATGTAGTCTTTCCATTAGAACCTGTCAAACCAATGACCGGAATATCAAACTGATGCCGATGGTAGTTGGCGAGCTTCTGCAAGCAAACCAAAGCATCCTGACAAATGAAATAGCGTTCATCCTCTTCTACAAAATAATTCTCCTCATCGACTACAACAGCAGATGCACCCATTTCCAAAGCTTTGGCAGCAAACTCATTGGCGTTGAAATTGGGACCTTTTAAGGCAAAAAATAAGTTGTCCTTTTGAATTTGACGGGTATCGGTACTAACTCCAGTGCTATTCAGAAATGCTTGGTAAAGCGTAACAATATTCATGGTTCCAATCAATTTTCCCCAAAATAAACCAATCTAACGCATCTTGGAAGTACAGACATCGTTTTATATTTAATTTTGGTTTTCAAATCACGCATGCGAAGCACTCTATTTCTACTTCTTTTTCTACATTCTGTGCTTGCTTTCGGGCAAACTACTTTTTCCCTGAGTGATTCACCTTCCATTCTAGAAAATGGCCAAACTCTTCCTGCTGCTTGGAGCGGAGGAATCAATTCAGCACAAATTCAAACCATCGATCTAAACGGGGATGAAATTGAAGAGTGGATCATTTGGGATATCAATTCCAGACAATTGAGTGTGTTTGAAAAGTCAGGGGAAAGCTTTACTCTCCGTCCCGAATGGGCTTATTATTTCCCAAGCGATATCAGTGGTTTTCTTGTTTTAGCGGACTTTGACCTAGATGGAAAAAAAGACCTTTTCACCTCCACAGCTTTAGGAATCAAGGTCTATAAAAACACATCTACACAGAATGAAATTTCCTGGGAATTGGAGCGAAATTTTCTCCCTTTGGATAATGGATCAAATATCCAAGCAAATAATTTGGATACGCCACTAATCAGAGATTTGGATCGGGATGGGGATTTGGACCTTGCGATCTTCAATTTTGCTTCAGGTGATTATTTAGAGTTTTATGAAAATACTTCGGTAGACCGAACAGGAACTCCTGACTTAGATGGTTTTGCTTTTCCCAAAACCCATTGGGGGAATTTTGAATTTTGTGCCTGTGGAGACATTTCCTTCGGAAAAACCTGTAGTGGTTTAGATTTAAGCCAAAATCCAAGTGAAAATCTACGAATTCAGCATGCAGGAGGACATTCCATTCTTTATCAGGATTTTACAGGAGATGGTATTCCTGATATGTTACTGGGCAGAGATGAATGTCAGATTCTCTATTTTCTCCCTAATAAAGGTACAGAAGAAGAACCACTCTTTGATGAATTTTCGAATAGCTTGCTCGACTTTGGTCCCCTTCCCCAATTTCCTTCCTTTCATAATGCTTCCTGGGTGGATGATCAGCTCGTGATAAGCCTCAATTCCAACGAAACAGCAACTATTTACGGAATTGATTACGAATCCTCAGTCTTTCTTTTCAATGGAAATACCACCCCGTTTTTGCAGGATCAGGTTTTGGATCTGGGAGAAAACAGCCGGCCTTTTTTCAAAGGAAATCAAAACGGTGGAGAATTGTGGATCACTTCCAATGTGACCCGTGAAGGAGAAGTTTTGGGTGAATTGGCTTCTTTTTCTTTTCAAAATGGTGAATTTGATTTGAGCTCCCGAAATCAAGAACTCCGAGAGTTGAATTTGACAGAAATTCAATATTTGGAATACTCAGACCTCCAAAACAACTCGCATAAACTAATCAGTGGAATTCGATTTGAGGGGAACATTCCCGAGCAAGTACTGTTCAGATTTTTGGAAGGAACTTGGCAAGAAGCTTCACTAACAGGATATGAACCTAATCGGGGAGATTTCCTTCAATTTTTTTCCTTTGAAAATCAGGAATACCTCTTGGTTGCCCGGCAAAATGGAGGACTGGATCTTTATGAAATGAATTGGGATTCTTTCTCAGCCCAACTAGAGGAAAGGGATTTTTTGGGTTTTCAGGATAATCCCGCAAATCGGAATCTGAGCATTTCAGTACAACAAGGAGAGCAACCTAATCTATATGCAGTCGATCAACGAGGGATTGTTGTATTTATCGAAAACTTCATGGAAAACAGCCAGCGAGGAGAAGTTAAAATACGGATTGGTAACCTAGATTTCCCGACTCGATTAGGCAGAAATACTTGGATAGCACTCGTTCCGAATCTGCTCGGCGAAAATCCAGATTTGATTTTGGGAACAAGAGGAGGAGGCTTGATCTACCTATCTGCTGGATCTTCTTCCTCACCTCCAAGCGACTCAATTCAGGTTTTGGTGTATCCAAATCCCAGTGATGGCCACATAAAAGTAATCTCTAATCAAAATGGAAAAGGAAGATTGATTTCAGCCATGGGGCAGGTTCTCCTTTCTGATATTTCTATTAATGCAGGACAAGAACTGGAAATTCAAGCTGGATTTTTGACTCCGGGCCTATATATTTTTCAATTAGAGGCTGCGAACCGAAGCATGATTTCCAAAAAAATCTGGATTCGGTAATTATCGCTGGATTTTGTTCGGATGGTTTAAATACACTAGCTTTCGTTTTAGAAATCAACGATTATGAGAAAATTATATATCCTTGCCCTAGTGGCATTTTTCGGGTTTTCCTGTGCCTCAGGCCCCGAAAATCCTGCTGACTCTGTTTTTATCAACGGAATCATTTATACAGTTGACGAATCCAATCCCAAAGTGGAAGCAGTTGCTGTCAAAAACGGAATGATTCAGGCAGTGGGAACCACTGCCGAAATCCAGGAATTGGTTGGAGAAAATACTGAAGTCATTGATTTAGCTGGAAAAACCATGACTCCGGGTTTTATCGAGTCTCATGCCCACTTGATGGGCATCGGGTACAACAAGCTGGAGCTTGATCTGATGTATGTCAAAACCTATGATGAATTAGTGGAAAAAGTAGCCAAGGCTGTCGCAAAAGCCAAGCCCGGAGACTGGATTACGGGTCGTGGATGGCATCAGGACAAGTGGATCCAAAAACCTGAGAAAATGGTCAAAGGCTTCCAAACAAATGATGCTTTGAATGAAGTTTCTCCAGACAATCCGGTATTTCTTCGCCATGCATCAGGGCATGCTACTTTTGCCAATTCGAAAGCACTGGAACTAGCAGGCATTTCGAATTTACAAGGTGAACGTCCCGGAGAAGTAGAAGGAGGTGAAATAATCGTGGATGAGTTGGGAAACCCTACAGGCGTTTTGACCGAAAGAGCATCAAGCCTTGTGGCACGATTAGTTCCTGAAGAAACCCCTGAGCGAGCAGAAGAGGCCTTAACCTTAGCCCTTCAAGAATTAGCAGAAAAGGGAATCACTTCTTTTCATGATGCAGGATCAGGTCAGGATGTGATCGATTTGGTTCAAAAATTCAAAGATGAAGGCAAACTCACCGCTCGAATGTATATTATGCTTACAGGGCGTCAGCCGGAGCTTTTGGAAGAGTGGTACAAGAAAGGCCCGATGATCGATTCAGAAGATCACTTGCTAACAGTCCGCTCCATCAAACTAAACTGCGACGGGGCCTTAGGACCTAGAGGAGCTTGGTTACTGGAAGACTATGCGGACAGACCAGGTCATCGCGGACATGAGACACTTCCTATGTCTGTCGTAACAGAAGTATCGGAAAAAGCCTTGCCGCTAGGTTTTCAGGTTTGTTCACATGCAATAGGTGACAGGGCAAACCAGGAAATTTTAGATCGCTACGAAGCAGCTTTTGCCAAAAATCCAGAAATCCAAGATCATCGATTCCGCATCGAGCATGCCCAGCATTTACATCCAGATGATATTCCAAGATTCGGGGAACTGGGAGTGATAGCGGCCATGCAGGCCATTCATTTGAGTTCGGATCGTCCTTGGGCCATTGATAGATTGGGTGAAAAGCGAATCATTGACGGAGCGTATGTTTGGCAGAAACTATTTCAGACAGGCGCTCGAATTGCAAACGGAACAGATGCTCCTGTAGAACCGGTGGATGCAATTCCTTCATTTTATGCTTCTGTAACCCGCAAAACCTTGGAAGGTCTTCCAGAAGGAGGCTATGAAGGCGATCAAAAAATGACTCGTGAGCAGGCATTGAAGTCTTATACCCTAGACGGAGCTTTTGCCGAGTTTGAGGAAGACTTCAAAGGATCTATCGAAGTTGGAAAAGCAGCTGACTTCACCGTTTTCGATCAAAATATTATGGAAGTACCTGAGGATGAAATTTTGAAAACTCAGGTGGAAATGACTATAGTAGGAGGAAAAATTATTTTCAGCAATCAGTAGATAGCAAGTTCTAAAAATTTAGACCTGCCAAGTTTTCGAAACTTGGTAGGTCTTTTTTGTATAGTCTCAATAGTCACTTCAAGAATACGAAAGCTGTAATTATCCTAATCATTATCCTCTACTCCAAGTAAATCAAATCGGAGTTTCTAGCATTTTTCCCTATTTTCCCATCCTAGAAAACAGATAATTATGCTAAGAAAACATTTACTCGCGTTCTGGGCACTTTTCCTTGTTGCCAGTTTGGCAATCGCCCAAGACACCAAACCCATCACCTGGAAAGATATCCCTACCTGGAAATACATGCCAGGCTCAGCTTTCCGACTTTCTCCTGACGGGCAGTGGATGGCTTATGGACTCGTCCAACTCGAAGGTGACGGTGAAATCATTCTCCAAAAAGTAGGAGATGAATCCAGTAAGAAAACTTTCAAAATTGGTTCGACCAACTTCCCATCTATGCAATTTAGTGAGGATGGAAAATGGTTTGCCTACACCGAATACCCAACCTTTGCCCAGAAGAAGGCCAATGAAAAAAGCAAGGGAAAGCCTTTGAAGAACAAGGCTATTCTAGTAAAACTCGGAACTGATGACAAGAAGGAATTCGAAAATGTCAGCAACTATTCATTCAATGGAGAAGCCTCTACCCATCTGGTCATCAACCTTTCAAAAGAAGGAAATGGAAATGGTGGAGATGCCCGCGGTTCGGATTTATTGATCTACCACCTTGCCTCTGAGAAAACTCAAAATGTGGGGAATGTGGCAGATTTCGCTTTCAACAAAGCAGGAACTTATCTAGCCTATACAGTCGACGCAGCCAATCAATCAGGGAATGGTTTGTATTTGATGAATCTATCAGCCAATAGCATGCAGATCTTAGATTCAGATAAGGCTTCCTATAGATCACTTGCATGGACGGAAAAAGGCGATGCTTTTGCCGCTTTAAAAATGGTCAAAGACAAGAAATACAAACAAGACAAAGGACAGGTTGTGGGTGTGAAAAATCTTGCTGCTCCTCAGGTCACGGTTTATAATCCTGAAAAAGACTCCGTCAATTTTGATCAGGCTTACACCATTTCTCCAAACAGAAGACCGATGTGGTCCGAAGATTTGACTCGCTTATTTTATGGCATCCATCCTTTGGTTTTAGCAGAGAAAAAGGAGGAGAAAAAAGAAGTAGATCAAGACTCAGTAAAAAAGGCCGAAGCCGAAGCCATGAAGAAAATCATGGCTGACACAACCATCAAATCCATTTCAGATTTACAAAAAGCTATCGCCAAATTGGACTCTGGTAAAGTAAATGGCAAAAAAGAAAACGATGCGAAAAAGCCTGATATGACCATCTGGCACTGGAATGATACCCGCTTGCAATCCAGACAACAGGTCATGCAGAATCAGGACAAAAATTATAGTTTCTGGTCCATGTATGATGTCAATGCTGGCAAACATATCCAATTGCAGGATAGCAGCATGAGAGACTTGAATATTTTGGATAAGCAGCGTTTTGCGTTAGGATCGGATTTTCAGGCTTATGAATTGGATGGAAATCTAAACGGTCAAAGTTACCGGGATTTTTACATCGTAGATCTGAAGACTGGAGAGCGAAAAGAGCTTTTCAAAAAATTCTATCTCCCTTCTTTTGGCTCTTTCCCAAGAGAATCTCCTGATGGAACGAAGTTGATTTATGGTCAAGATGGACATTTCTACATCTATGATATTCCTTCAGGGCAAAGCAAAAATATCACCGAAGGAATGCCTGTGTCTTTCGTCAATGTGGAAGACGATCATAATGTAGAAAAGCCATTATACAGCGCTTTGGGCTGGAGTTCAGACAGTAAATACGTCCTTCTTCGAGACGGATGGGATATTTGGCAAGTTCCAGTGGCTTCTGCTAAAGAAAGCCCTGTTAATTTGACTGTAAATGGAAGAGATGATCAAATCCGCTATCAGTATCGATTCACCTTGGATCCTGAGGAAAAAGGTATCGATCTGAGCAAACCTGCCTATATCCGCATGTATGGGGAATGGACGAAAAAATCCGGAATTGCACAGCTTTCTCCAGCGAAAAAAGGTGGAATGACAGCGGGAGCCAAGGTATTGATTTGGGATGACGCTAATTTCGGAACCCTATCAAAAGCCAAGAATGCGGAAACTTATTTCCTATACAAAGAGAAATTCAATGAGCCTACCCAAGTTTACTTGACGGACGCCTCAATTACTTCCCTTCAGCAGGTAACGGAAAATGCTCCTGACGCGAAAAAATATGCTTGGTCTGAAGGTACCATGCTAGTAGACTATGTCTCTGACAAAGGGGATAAACTTCAAGGTACGCTTTTCTTACCAGCCGGATACGAGGAGGGCAAAAAGTACCCAACCGTTGTGTACTATTACGAAAAGCTTTCCCAAACCCGTCACAATTGGTCTAATCCTGGCTACAGCGGAACAGGTTGGAATCCAAACGTGTATACTTCTAATGGTTTCGCAGTCTTTATTCCAGATATCGTATATAAGTTGGATGATCCGGGCATGTCCTCAGTTTGGTGTGTAATCCCTGCGGTAAAAGAAGCTATCAAAACAGGTGTCATCGATGAAAACAACATCGGTATTCATGGCCACTCTTGGGGAGGTTATCAAACTTCCTTCCTGATCACGCAAACTGATATGTTCAAGGCCGCTGCGGCAGGAGCTCCATTGACCAATATGATTTCCATGTACGATTTGATCTATTGGAATTCAGGCAGTGGAAATATGTCCATCTTTGAAGCTTCACAGGGTAGATTCCGAGGAGGACCTTGGGAAAACTGGGAAGCTTATGAGCGAAACAGCCCTGTTTACCATGTGAAAAATGTCAAGACTCCTCTTTTGATGCTTCATAATGATAAAGACGGAGCGGTGGACTTTACGCAGGGGATCGAGTATTATTCTGCCCTGAGAAGATTGAAAAAGCCAGTGGTTTTGGTTCAATACAAAGGGGAAAACCACGGTTTGAGTAAGCTGGAAAACCGAAAGGACTATAGCGTTCGAATGATGGAGTTTTTCAATCATCATTTAAAGGGAGAAGCTGCTCCTGAATGGTTGGAGAAAGGAGTGGAATTACTTGACCTAGATGATCATTTGAAGGAAAGGGCATTCTGATAAAAAGATTAAAAAATGAAAATCCCCCGAAGTAAAATCGGGGGATTTTTTTATGGAGGCGCATAATACTATTGCTAATTACTAATATTTAAATAAGTGTATCCTTGCTGGTCTAAGCTTACAAAGGAAAATTTTGCTGATATCGCGGGGTGGACCAAGTCAGAGATATCTTCTTCTTTGATATTCATAAATCCCATACTTTGCCCACAAACATAAAATTCTACCCCAACCTCCTTTAATTTTTGTAGCGCTTCCAAATTGGGATTGCTTTTCCCAAACTTCTCCTGATACTTCTCATCATTCAAGATCGCCTGGACCAGTCCTCCATGAATGACTGCAGCGATGTGAAGTTTTTCAGATGGGACACCTGTAGCAATCCCCAAATTATAGGTTCTTGCTACTTCGAGAAAGGTCTGATGAATAGCCGTAGTATCCCGAATTCTTCCATACAAATCCAAAACTACCTTATACTCCAAAGTAGAATCATACATCAATGCTGGATCCTGAATAGGCATAACTCCAACAAATGGATGAAAATCCAAAACAGGATAAGTGATGTGATCTTTGATATGGGCTGGAATTTCATCCTGAGCCAAGGCTTCCAGAGAAAAACTCATGAATAGCACCAAGCAAGCAAAGCCTAACTTTTTCATAAAATTTGAATTTATAGCATGTTAAAAGGTAGGTAGATTTAGCTGAAAATCATATAGCTAGCTTGGACCGGCTAGTTTAATTTAAGTGATGATCCCAAGTAGGATCCTCCTCTATAGTCCCTTCCTGTTTGAGAAAGTCTTGATAAGCCTCCTTGAATTCCCGTTTGTACTTTTCATTAATTCCCAATGGATAAAGACGAAAAATTGGATACTTCTCCAACAATGCAGAAAAAGCTTCTTTGAAATCATCGAACTCTTCAATGTAATTCACCCCAAACATTTTCTCAAAGTCATAATCAGGCTCAAAGTCAAAATACCCACTCTCATCCGTAGTAAAGAAAAAACGATCCTGATTACCCTTTTTGAAACGATAAAAATTAATGGTACCACCTTCTGCTCCTATTTCACAGATTCGCTCAAAATCCAAATTGAATTCCACATCCTCCAGCACTCCCATCAATACCATTTCGGTATCTTCTTTAATTCTTGAAGAAGGAAAATAATCTCTTCCAGCTTTTTGGACACGCTCCCACGCCACATCTGCATCTGTGGTGATCGTGATGACCTCAGTTCGGATTCCCAAAGATTTTGCTTTATTACAAAGAGAAAAAAGGCCTTCATCATACCCATCAGTGTAGTATTCGACGACCACTTCATTCCCATCCATTAAGGCCATAAATGCTTCGCTGCAGGACTCATTAATTGCTTGCAATTCTTTATCTCCATCGTCCATAGCTTCATAAGTTCCAAAGAGCTCTCTAGCTTTTCTTGAAATATTGAAGATGCAAACCTCTTTTTTTCCGGCATATTCCCGCTCTATGTAGCTACTTTTTCCGACCCCGCTCGGACCAATGATAAATGTGATTTTCATGATTTTTATTTTCGGTTTTTTGCATAGTCCCACATTACTCCCCAGATATCATGATAGGCATCAAGCTTATCTCGTTGATTTGGAGTCTTCGCGATAGCATTTTTAAAGTTGAGATAATCAATGTCCCATACCAGCCTGGAAATGATTTCTACAGCCTTTTCTTTACTCACAAAAACCCGAAAACCATAATCCGCCTCCGGAGTAGCAATGATCTCCTCACTTGGAAAAAGTGATTCCAAATCTTTCTTTACCCGAGCCCGAAACAATACCTGATCGGGCATATCTCGATGTTGTACTATGGATATAAACCCATTTTTACTTGCGATCCACATAATTGAAAATGAATTGATTACAAGAATAAAATTAAGCTATTGATAATTTAAAAAATAGTTTTTGACTGTAATTGTCGCTAATAATTTGAGCTTCTTCTACTCATTTTCCCAATCCAAAACCCCTCGTACCATTGATAAAAATTAAAGCATAATTCCAATTCAAGAATTTTAAATTGTAACTCTTAAATGGTAAGCAAACACTTACCAGCCCAGCCTACAAACCTATGATAACCCCAAAATTCACATTTCGGCTTTTTTTAGCCGGGTTTACCTGCTTTCTGTTTTTTAGCCTACCTGCCTTTTCGCAAGGGAAATTGCAGGGAAAAATCCAGGACCAAAATTCCAAACAAGCCCTTTCTTTTGCTTCTGTAGCAGTTTACTCTCCTTCCGACAGCCTTGTTGGAGGGGGGATTACTGAAGAAAATGGGAGCTTTTCCATTGATCTGCCTTTTGGGAAGTTCTACGCATTGGTAGAATTCATGGGATTTGAGTCCTTTAAAAGCGAGCTCTTTGAGCTTTCCCGATCTGGAAGTCAAGTGGATTTAGGTACCATTTTTCTCCAATCTTCTGCTGAAGACTTGGAGGAAGTTCTCGTTCAGGGGGAAAAAACCTTGATGGAGCTTTCTTTGGATAAGCGAATTTTTAACGTAGGTAAAGACTTGGCCAATGCCGGAGGAACAGCTACGGATATTTTGATGAATTTGCCTTCTGTAGCCGTGGATCCTGAGGGTAATGTTCGGCTTAGAGGGTCCTCGAATGTTCGGATTTTGATTGACGGAAAACCTTCCGGATTGGTCAGTTTCAAGGGCTCCTCAGGATTGCGTCAGCTCCCGGCCAATCTCGTCGAGCGAGTAGAAGTCATTACCAATCCCTCTGCCCGCTATGAAGCGGAAGGTATGGCCGGCGTGATCAACATTATCCTAAAAAAGGACAATAAACAGGGATTCAATGGTTCCTTTGAGGTAATCGCAGGCACTCCCTTAAATCTGGGATTCTCTGCCAATCTGAACTACCGGAAAAATCGAATCAACTGGTTCATCAATTATGGTTTTGCCCGACGCTATCAGCCTTATGTCAGTGAGCAATATCAGGAGGTCTACGAAGATGGAAATACCCTGATTTTAAATCAGGCAAACTCCGGGGAACTTCGGGGCTGGAATAATAATATTCGTGGAGGTTTGGACTATTTCTTCTCCGAACAAAGCGTTTTGACGCTTTCCTACCTATGGCGTAGAACTGACGGTAGAAGAATCACCGATATCCGCTATGATGACTATTTAAATTCTTTGGATAATTTTCTAGGCTACTCCCTGCGAAGACAAGACGAAAAAGAAAAAGAGCCCAACTCGGAAATAGCAGTAAATTATAAGCGGAGCTTTGCAGAAAAAGGGCATGAACTAACGGCTACCTTTACCTATCTGAATTATTGGGAAAATTCAGATCAACTCTTCACTGAGTTTCGCTTTGATGAAAATGGGCAAGCCATTCCCGAAGAGGATTTGGTGCAGACTTCTCTAAATGATGAATTCGAAAATCAATACCTGCTTCAAGTAGACTACACCAAGCCAATAGGAACGGAAGGAAAATTTGAAACAGGAATTCGAACCAGTTTTCGGGAAATGGAAAACGACTTTATCGTTTCTCAAGAAAATGAAAGTGGAGAATTAGTACCACTACCAGGATTGGATAATATTTTCCTCTACAATGAAAATATTCTGGCAGCTTATGGAATTCTGGGGAATAAAACCGGGAATTGGAGCTACCAAGCAGGCCTTCGAGCCGAACACACCGACGTGGAGACGATTTTAGCCGAAACCAACGAGCGGAATCCTCGGAAATACACCAATCTATTTCCAAGTGCACATTTGACATACAATATTTCGGAAGAAAATGCTTTTCAACTCAGCTATTCCCGAAGGGTAAGAAGACCTGTTTACAATGACCTTAGCCCCTATGTTACTTTTTCTGATCAGCGGAATTTTTTCAGTGGCAATCCAGATTTAGATCCTGAATTTACGGATGCATTCGAACTTGGTCACATCAAATATTTCGAAAAAGGAACCCTATTTTCAACGGCATATTTTCGGAATACAGTCGACAAAATCGAACGGATACGAACTGTCAATGAAGAGGGTTTTGCTAACACCCTGCCCTACAATTTGACAGGAGAGCAATCATTCGGCTTAGAATTCAGCGCAGACTATCGACCCGTGAATTGGTGGAAACTGGATTTGAATCTGAATTTCTTCCATGCAGATATTGACGGAAGTAATATTCAAGCAGATTTTCAGGCGAAAACCACTTCTTTTCTGGCAAGGCAAACTTCCAGATTTACCCTAGAAGGAGGATGGGACTTGCAGCTTAGAACCAATTATGATGCAAGACAAAAAACGGCTCAAGGCGTAAGGAAAGGCATTTTCTTTATGGATCTTTCTGCAAGCAAACAAATCCTGGAAGAGCGTGGCCGATTGATCCTAACGGTAAATGATATTCTCAATTCCAGAAGAAATCGATTCATTACCGAAGGAGTAAACTTCTACACCGAAGGAGACTCCCAATTCATCCGAAGACAGATCAATTTGACTTTCTCCTTCCGAGTCAAACAATAATCCATTCATCCAGCCTTTGCTATAAAAGTCACATAAATCAGCTCCCAAAAACCCTAATTTTGAGGGCTTTATCCCCATGACTCGATTACACCCACTTTCCTTTCTTCTTGGCTTTTTGCTTGTTTTCTCTGCGAAAGCTCAAAAAATCAATGATGCATACCGCTTGTCTATCCAAAAAGCAAGTTCGGAAATCATTATCGATGGAGTTCTTGATGAACAAGCTTGGCTAGACGCCGAAGTGGCAACTGACTTTTTTATGATTACCCCAATGGACACGAGTTTCGCTCAGGTCAAAACTGATGTCCGAATGACTTATGACGACCAAAACTTATACCTAATCGTAGTCAATCACCATGCAGTCGATGGCCCTTACATGGTTGAATCCTTGCGTAGAGATTTCAGTTTTGGGAAAAATGACAACTTTCTTCTTTTCATGGACCCTTTTGATGATCAGACAAATGGGTTTTCCTTTGGGGCGAATGCAGCCGGTGCCCAATGGGACGGTATCATGTACAATGGGGGAAGCGTAGATTTAAGCTGGGATAACAAATGGACTTCCAAAGTCCGAAACTATGAGGACAAATGGATTTTTGAGGCAGCTATCCCTTTCAAGTCCATTCGATACAAAAAGGGCATTACCGAGTGGGGGGTGAACTTTTCAAGACTTGACCTCAAGACCACCGAGAAATCAGGCTGGGCTCCAGTACCTCGACAGTTCCCTTCAGCATCCTTAGCCTACACTGGAATTCTTGTTTGGGATAATCCACCTCCTGACCCGGGAGCCAATATTTCAGTCATTCCCTATTTATTGGGAGGGGTCTCCAAGGATTTTGAAAATAATGGGGAAACTTCCTATCGAAGAGAAATCGGGATGGATGCCAAAATCTCCCTGACTTCTTCCCTGAACTTGGACCTCACTGTCAATCCGGATTTTTCCCAAGTGGAAGTAGACCGACAAGTGACCAATTTAGATCGATTTGAACTCTTTTTCCCAGAAAGAAGGCAATTCTTTCTGGAAAATGGAGACCTCTTCGCCAACTTCGGCTATAGCACAATCCGGCCTTTTTTCTCCAGAAGAATAGGTCTTAATGCACCCATCCAATTTGGGGCCCGACTCAGCGGGAAAATCAACAAAGACTGGCGTATTGGAGCTATGAATATGCAGACCGGGGAAGTAAGTGAGGAAGGCCTTCCCTCTCAAAACTTTACCGTGATGGCATTACAAAGACAGGTAGGAGCTAGAAGTAATATCACAGGAATTTTCATCAATAAACAATCCCTGAATTACAATCCGGATCCAGATTCAGAAGCTCCTGTTTACTCTCAATTCAATCGCAATGTGGGGCTGGAATATAACTTGGCTTCTTCTAACAATTTGTGGACTGGAAAAGCCATGCTTCTTCAAAGCTTCGGGCCGGATAATCTCGCAAATGGCTTTGTGCATGCCGCAAATTTAAAATATGCATCCGGTAATCTGACCTGGAATTGGCAACATGAATTGGTTTCTGAAAACTACACTGCAGAAGTTGGTTATGTCCCCCGACGAGGCTACACCAAAATCAACCCAACCATTGGTTATCGTTGGTTTCCCGTGAGTGAAAAAATCCTCAGTCATGGACCCGATATCGGAGTAACCTACTTCTTCAACAAGGAAGGAGTCAAAACCGATAACACCACCTATGTGGCCTATAGTATTAAATGGCGAAGCCAAAGCACCTTTCTGCTTTGGACGGCTTATGACTTCATCAAACTGCAAAGACCATTTGATCCAACCAACTTTTCAGGAGAGACACTACCAGCCGGCACAGATCATTCGTGGACTGCCTTAGGAGCAGAATACACCTCCAAGCCTCAAAGTTTATTTACCTACAGCTTCACTACTCGACTTGGTGGATATTATGCTGATGGAAAACGATATAATTTCACCACGGACCTTGGTTATCGTTTTCAGCCCTATGTCAGTTTGGCCTTAAGTACGAATTTCAATCGAATCAATCTTCCAGAACCTTGGGGGAATACGGATTTTTGGTTGGTTGGTCCTCGCTTGGATGTGACCATGACCAATACGCTGTTCTTTACTGCATTTGTTCAATACAATGAGCAAATCAAAAACATCAACCTGAATACCCGTTTCCAATGGAGATTTAAGCCTGCATCAGACCTGTTTATTGTTTACACGGATAATTATTTACCTGCCCCATTTTATACCAAAAACAGGTCAATTGTGCTGAAATTCACCTATTGGTGGAATATTTAAGGAACCAACCAATTTCCTTCCCATTCTTTTTTAGAGGAAAATAAAATTCTTAAATGTCCATTTCGAGACAATTGTAGGACTTCAATTTCTAAGGGGATAAATTCAAGAACTGTGAAGAAATGATTCACATCATCTAAACGTTCCCATCCTTCTTCATGGTCAGGGATAAAAGTTCCAGGCGAGTATTTGCCCAAATATTCCTTTCTTCTGCTTTCAGAAATACTAAGCCAGAACTCTTCAGAGAAATCATTTTTAAAATGAATCTTGGTATTTGCTCTTACCCTTACCTGCACCTGTTTTTTGGGATGATAAAAATGAAGGGAAGCTTTGGGATTAGTCTTTAACTCCTTCACTTTTTGTGATCGATAGTCTGTAAAAATCAAAAAATGAAAAGTATCTGTGATTTTTCGAAGCACTACCTTTCGAATTTCAGGAAAATCAGCACCATGGGTTCCCAAATTCACCCAATGAAAAGGATGCTTAGCATCTAACGCCCCTCGATGTAGTTCATGCTTGACTACTTGCCAGATTTCTTCTAGGGAATCACTTTCCTTAAACAACATTATTGATCGATCGAATTTACTTCAAAGTAAACCAATTCTCCTTCCTCAAACTCCACCTGAAGTTCGATGGGGTTGCAGCAAACTTCACAATCCTCGATGTATTCCTGTCTGGATACAGAGGAATCCAAAAGCATGGAAATCTCCTGAAAGCAATGGGGACATTGGAAGAAGTGTTCTAACATGTTGTAGAAACCTGTGGTGCTCAAAAAAGTTGAGTGAACCCTTAAAAAAACGTCATCGCGAGAGAAGCCAAGCCCGCCTACCGGAGGGCAGGCGATCTCTTGCTTAAATGAGATTGCTTCACTTCGTTCGCAATGACGATTGTTACCGAGATACTCTTTCCTATTTAATCCTTTTTCGGAGCCAAAATCGGGATCTTCTGATCGATCATGGCTTTTTCCAAAGCTTTTGTATCTTGTAAAGCTTGATTCACTTGGACCTTAACCTTTGAATAAACATCAAGTAGATCCTTTACTCGCTGCTTTTGTCCTTCCGTAACAGGAGGCTCTCCCTCGTTGATGGCACCGTAGATATGCAGTAAATCTGCGTCTAACTTATTCGGGAAATTAATCACGTCCTGAAAAGTCTTCTGCTTGGTTTGAATCAATTCAGACTCAGCCTTATCGATAGTAGTAAGTACTTCTTTTGATTGATCATGCCAATCAGAATAAGTTTCTTCATCTATTCTACTTTGCAAATCCTTGATTTGATTTCGAATACTTCGAAGGTCCTCCGCCATACTTCGGGTATCAATAATGGCTTCTCTCAAGTTCAGAAGTTGGCTTTCTTGCTCCTGATACTGCGCAGCAGTTGCAGTCCATCGAGGATCAGCTTTGACTGTAAGATCCTTGGTAATTTCCTGATCACCATAACGCATCACAAGTTTATAATCACCTGGGATCACTCGCTGAGCAGAGGAACCGATTCCGGAAAACACCCCTTCCACACCTTCAAAGGCATCCAAACTCAAATCCCAGTTAAGCCTATTCATCCCAGCTTTTTTCTTGATTTTTCCGGTTTTGGCTTTGGAATCTGTAGTGAATTTTCGAAGCACTTTCCCATTCATATCCTGAAATTCAGCCTCTAAAAGGACTGAATCAACATTCTCCTTCAAATAGTATAGAATAGAAAAGCCGGGATATGGATTTTGTCCCAATTGAGGATTATTCCCCCGCATCGCATAATCCCGAATAGCTGGCTCTGGCTCATAGACATAGAAACCTGAGGAGGCAGCATCCTTCAATTCATACAGAGGATTCAAATCATCCATCACCCAAAACGCTCTTCCTGAAGTGGCGATGATCATGTCATTGTCCTGAATCATCAAGTCATTAATAGGAACTACAGGTAAGTTAAACTGGAATTTCTCCCACATTTGACCTCCATTGAAAGAAACATAAAGGCCAGTTTCTGTTCCTGCATACAACAAATCTTTTTGATTTGGATCTTCTCGAACTACCCGAACAAAAGCTTCATCAGGGATTCCATTAACAAGACGAGTCCAGCTAGCTCCATAGTCCGTAGACTTGAAAATATGAGGCGTGAAATCATTGAATTTATAGCTTGTAAATGCCACATAAACCGTTGCCGGGTCATGCGGTGAAACTTCAATCTGATTGACCATTCCATCCGGTGTATTTAGGATGGTGATATTGGTCCAGCTTTTACCACCATCCTGAGTCACATGAAGCAATCCATCATCAGCTCCAGCATACAAGACATCTGGAGTATGAGGAGATTCGGCTAAATACATAATGGTGTGGTAGACTTCCCCTCCTGCCCCTTCATTGGTAATTGGACCTCCACCATAATCCAAATGTTCTGGATCATTCTTAGTCAAATCAGGCGAAACTTCCTCCCAACTCAAGCCTCGATTAGTGGTCTTCAATACCACATTTCCGGCATGATAAATCACAGATGGGTCATGCTTAGAGGCGATGATAGGCGCATTCCAATTAAATCGATATTTAACCTCAGCGGGCTTGGATGCCAAACCCTGATAAGGATAAGCCATCACGTCTTTTTCCAATTCTGTTTGGGAATTCCACTCAGTAATGATTCCTTGATAGCATCCGGAATATACGTAGATCGGATTTTCTGGATCAAAGGCTGAATAGGCTGATTCACAACCTCCAACCGGATAAAACTCATCCCAACCAATTCCTCCACTATTTGCTCGTGAAGCAATGGAGACAGAAGAATTATCCTGTTGACCTCCATAAATCCGATAAGGAAACTGCTTGTCTACATTCACCCGATAAAATTGAGCGGTAGGCTGATTATCCTGTCGTGACCAGGTTTTTCCTCCATCAATAGAAACATTTCCTCCACCGTCATTAGCATTAACCATGTATTGAGGATGAGATGGGTTGATCCAAAGCTGATGATTATCTCCATGTCTAGTGCGAAGATTGACGAATGTTTTTCCTCCATCCTTCGATTCCACCAGAGGAGCATTCATGATATACACCGTTTCAGGCTCAGTAGGGTGAGCCAAAATATGCATGTAATACCAGGATCTTGCCCGAAGTAAACGATCTCCATTTACCAAGCGCCAAGATTTTCCTGCGTCATCAGATCGATATAAACCACCGTCCTCCGCTTCAATAATTGCCCAAACTGTATTTGGATTTGCTCGGGATACAGATACGCCAATTTTACCCATCACTCCTTTTGGGAGACCTTCAGAAAGCTTTTCCCAAGTTTTTCCCATGTCCGTGGACTTATAAATTCCACTTCCCGGGCCTCCACTTTGTACTTTCCATGGAAATCTTCGATGATCCCAATAGGCCGCGTAAACAATTCGGGGGTTTTTCATATCCATACTAAGGTCTGAAACACCTGAGTTTTCATCTACATAATGAACTTTCTCCCAAGTTTCTCCTCCATCTTCAGAGCGATAAATTCCCCGGGCATCAGTGGCTCCATAGGGACTTCCTTGACCTCCCACGATCACTAAGTCAGGATTGGAAGGATGGACAACGATCTTTGAAATTTGGCGAATCTCTGAAAGCCCCATGTTCTTCCAGGTTTTTCCTCCGTCAGTAGATTTATAGACCCCGTCTCCATGGGATGTCATCACACCTCGGACAGGCGCTTCCCCCATTCCCACATAAACCACATTTGGGTCGGATTCGGCTACGGTAATCGCTCCAACTGAAGCCGTCCCAAAATAGCCATCAGAGACATTAAACCAGCTTTCACCGGCGTCTGTGGTTTTCCAGACTCCACCAACGGAGCCCATGTAAAAGGTCAAAGGTTCTTGTACAACCCCAGCAACTGCCGTTGCTCGGCCACCTCGAAATGGTCCAACAAGGCGAAATTCCATCGCATTGTAAAGGGCAGTATCAAAAGTAGCCGTTTGAGCAGGCTCAGTTTTCTTTTTAGATTTCTGGGAAAACGCTATTTCTGGTGAAAAAAGCACAAGCAGTCCCAGCAAAATAGGAATGAATTTAAATCGCATGATAGATTGGTTTGGTGGTGAAAGGTAAGTTACGAAAGGAAAGGGTAATTTTTAAGAAAAAGTACTAAAGCACCTTTAATGAGAATTAGGGACTGAACTCATTTTGAATTGAATTATTATTTATCGACAAAATGGTTTTTGAAAAACTTCATTAATTAGTAAAAACTTCATCATCATAGTCAGCCAATCCTTGTTAAGGATTAAAATTTTAGAAAATATATGTAATAGCAATTTTTAGGTTTTGAGAAAAAATTTAAATTTATAGTTAGTTTTTAGTATTGCTCAATTTCGAAATGAAGGATAAAATTTATATCCCAAAACCTTGTTCTGAGAATCCAAAGAATTTCACCAAGACTCCAAACGGTGGGTTTTGCCGAAATTGCCAAAAAGAAGTAGTCGACTTTAGAGAAAAGGACAATCGAGAAATCCTTACTTTTTTATCAAAAAATCCATCCAAACAATGTGGTATTTTTTCGCCCAACCAAATACCTATACATGAAAGTCCTAACAGAAAAGTAAAATTTCAAAGTATTTGGGCTTTTGGACTTTTGGGATTATTAGGATTTTCATTACCTGCATTTGCTCAGGCACCCATTCCTCATTCATTTGAGCAATCTCCTTCTAAGGAGAATTTGATCTTAAAAACAGATACTAGTTCATTATACAAAAGAACAATTAAGGGTAAGGCGGTTAGCAAATACTTTAATGATATACAACCACTACCTGGGGCAACAATAAGCATCAAAAATTATACTATAGGAACTACTACTGATCTGGATGGATACTTTGAGCTTGAGGTACCTGATTCAGTCAAAGATCAAAAAATTATTTTGATGCTTTCATTTGTTGGTTATAAGATGAGAGAAGTAATTATATATGACACTCAGTTACCCGTCCAATTAGGTGAAATTGAACTTTATGAGGACCAAACAATCCTAATGGGTGAAATTATCTATATAAAACAAACTTTTTGGCAAAAGATTAAGCAGGTTTTCAAATCAAAAAAGCCTCAAAAGTGTGCTGATCCAAATCACCAGCATACATAAAAAACCCTCGAGAAGGATTTATCTCGAGGGTTATAAAAGAGTTGGTGCAAAAATTACTCTACAACGACCGGCGTTTCAATATTTTTGAAATACACCTGCTTATCAGCATCCAAGTCAACCATTACTGCTGAATCATTCTCAATGTATCCAGCCAAGATTTCCTTGGAAAGCTCATTCAAAATCAATCGTTGCATCGTTCGCTTAAGCGGTCTGGCTCCAAACTGAGGATCAAACCCAACATCCGCCAAGTAATCCAATACCTCTGGAGTAGCCTCAATCTCAATATTGGATTCAGACAATCGCTTCTGAATTTCTCTCCATTGGATATCCACGATTTTGCGGATTATCTCTTTGTTGAGAGGCTCAAACATGATCACTTCATCAATCCGGTTGAGGAATTCAGGTCGAACAGATTTTTTGAGTAGGTCGAAAACCTCTCCCTTGGTCTTTTCCAAAACCTCTTCCTTGTTCCAGTCCTCCATCTCAGCAAATCGCTCCTGAATCAAGTGCGAACCGATGTTGGTGGTCATGATAATGATCGTATTCTTGAAGTTGGCGATTCGACCTTTATTATCAGTCAATCGTCCATCATCCAAAACCTGCAATAGGATATTGAATACATCCGGATGGGCTTTTTCAATCTCATCCAAGAGAATAACAGAGTAAGGCTTTCTTCGAACTGCTTCGGTCAATTGTCCACCTTCATCGTATCCCACATATCCAGGAGGTGCTCCTACCAATCGGCTGACGGCATGTCTTTCTTGGTATTCGGACATGTCGATTCGGACCATGGCATTTTCATCATTGAAGAGATATTCAGCAAGGGCTTTCGCCAACTCAGTCTTACCCACACCGGTGGTACCCATGAAGATGAAGCTACCAATTGGACGTCTTGGATCCTGCAATCCGGCACGGCTTCGACGAACTGCATCGGAAAGGGCGGCGATCGCTTCTTTCTGTCCAGCCACTCGTCTTCCCAATTCATCCTCCAAGTGGAGTAATTTTTCCCGCTCGGATTGAATCATTTTGCTTACCGGAATTCCAGTCCATTTGGAAACAACGGCTGCGATGTCCTCAGCATCCACTTCCTCCTTAAGGAGAGGTGAGCCAGATTGCATTTCTACCAGTTGCTTTTGGAAGGATTCCAATTTCTTTTCAGATTCTACAATCTTTCCATATCGGATTTCGGCTACTTTTCCAAAATCCCCGGCACGCTCAGCTTGCTCGGCTTCCAGCTTAAACTTATCAATGTTCTCTTTTTCGCGCTGAATGCCCATAATCACAGCCTTTTCGCTTTCCCATTTCGCCTTTACAGACTGACGCTTTTCGGAAAGTTCTGCAATCTCCTTGCTCAAAGAAGCCTCTTTATCCTTGTTCTTTTCTCTTCGGATCGCTTCTCGCTCAATTTCCAATTGCATGATTCGACGATTCAACTCATCCAATTCCTGAGGCAAAGAATCAATCTCCATTCTCAGTTTGGCTGCTGCTTCATCCATCAAGTCAATGGCTTTATCAGGCAAGAATCGATCGGTGATATAACGTTGGGATAATTCCACTGCTGCAATTACCGCATCATCTTTAATCCGAACCCCATGGTGCAATTCATATTTATCCTTGATTCCTCTGAGGATAGAAATCGCATCCGCAACATCCGGTTCATCAACAATAACAGCTTGGAATCTTCGCTCGAGGGCTTTATCCTTTTCGATATATTTCTGGTATTCTTTAAGAGTGGTCGCACCGATAGCATGCAATTCACCTCTTGCTAAAGCTGGCTTCAGTAAGTTGGCGGCATCCATGGCCCCTTCACCTCCACCGCCTGCTCCGATCAAGGTGTGAATCTCATCAATAAAAAGAATGATCTCCCCTTCCGAGTCGGTCACCTCTTTAATGACGGCTTTCAGTCGCTCTTCAAATTCACCTTTATACTTGGCACCAGCTACCAACAAACCCAAATCCAAAGAGATAAGGGTTTTTGATTTTAGGTTTTCGGGCACATCCCCAGAAACGATTCGCTGAGCCAATCCTTCTACAATCGCTGTTTTACCTACCCCAGGCTCTCCCAATAGGATAGGATTATTTTTTGTACGTCTTGCCAAGATTTGCAACACGCGCCTAATCTCTTCATCTCGGCCAATGACAGGGTCGATTTTGCCCTTTTTGGCCAACTCATTTAGGTTTTTGGAATATTTTTCCAAAGCCCTATACTTACTTTCTGCGTTAGGGTCAGTCACTTTAGTTCCTTTTCGTAGTTCTTTAATTGCTTCAATCAAGGGCTTTTCAGCTATACCTTGATCTTTCAAGAGTTGGGCAGTGGCATCTGCACCTGCCAAAATCCCCAAGAGCAAATGCTCAATGGCGACAAATTCATCCCCAAAGGTTTTGAGATAATCCTTAGCTTTAGTCAAAGCTTGGTTGGCAGCACTTGAAAGATATGGCTGCTGATTATCTCCACTTACTTTGGGGAGTTTCCCCAATTGCTCATCAAGCTTTTGGGTAATCAACTGCTTATTTGCACCGAGTTTTTTAAAGACAAAATCGGTGACATTTTCATCCTCAGCAAAGATCCCCTTAAGCAAATGAGCCGGCTCGATGGTAGGTTGCCCTGAACCCATCGCCAACTCAACGGCTTTTTGGATCGCCTCTTGAGACTTGATAGTAAATTGCTTGAAATCCATGTATCGCTAGTGGTTTAGTTACTTTTTGTGTTCACTAACCTATTCAGCAAATCCACCTCCAAAGCTATTTTTCGGTCAGAATGGCTGGAAAATATGCTAGGAAAAACCCAATCAGGAAATTTTGACAGAAAAATAACGTCTTCAAAAAATAAGTTTAGCCAATAATGAAAATGAAAAATCTTATGCCTCTGATTCAAATGGGGCTAAAAATTTTAAAGCGAAAATCAATCCTTCTCCTCTTTCTTTTCTAAGATCATCCCATTATCTATATCTAAACTTGGATTCTCCTCTTTGATACGGTTTACGAGTTCAGAAGTAACTTTTGTGTTCCAGAGATAGACTCTTTTCAGACTTTTCATCTGTGACAAAAGAACCAAGGTAGAATCTCCAACAGAGGTATTGTAGAGGTTGACAGATTCAAGATTTTCCAATTGAGAAAGATGGGAAGTGCCTTTATCTGTGATTTCATTATTATCCAGCATCAATCTGGTCAGATTAGGGAAACCGCCTATGATTTCTAGCCAAGAATCTTCTGCCCCAGAACCACCCAAGTCTAACCAAGTGATTTGTTCCTTCGCCAAATCCAAAACTTGAATATTTTCCTTGGCAAGCTTTCCATTTCCAACTACATCCAAAAAATTGTTTCCCCCAGAAAGTGTAGAGACCCTAAATCCTTGCTCCTGCAACTTTCTTAAATCTTCTTCAGAGAGCTGAGCCACTTGAAATTTTTCATAATGAGCCTTCCTTCTAGTTGATAACCCATAAGTATTCTCCAAGAAAGCCTGAATTTCTTCCGGTATACTTTCATCCGTAATAGCAAGCTCAGGAGACATTCCGTTTTCTATCCAAAAATTCAAGAGCATGATTTCTCCATAAGAAAGCCCAGCACCTTTAGGAGGCATGTATTTTCGACTTTTTGGATCTAAAGTAACTCTAACAAAAAGCTCACTTGATTCGGGAGCACCGCTCTCAAAGGCAGGTCCGCTATCTCCTCCTCTTATGAGATCGTCAAGCGAAGTGACATTCAATCCTCCTTTAGGAGACTCTGCATTATGGCAATTCGCACATTTTTGTTGAATTGTGGGGCCTAGAATATGCTCAAAAAGTAAGGTAGAATCAGAATCAGCTGGAAAGGCCAAAGAATCCTGCTCATGATTTGCACTTAGAAAAAGGTCCTGGACAAATTCTGGAGCATAAGTATACAGGTAATTTTCTCCATGGGTCAAGCCTCCTCCCAAATGACCAGTAATCGAGACGCTGATCACAATAGCACCCATAAGTATCCCAAATGATGATTTTCGCTCAAGAATTGCTCTCTCCATTCGATCAATTTTCAATCTTGAAGTGAAGGGAAGGCCTTTCTCACTTTTTTTGAAAAATCCCAACATTAACAAAACAGCACCTACCGAAAGTACCGATACTGCAATTCCCATTATCCGGTGCCAAAAAAGATTATCAGAAGGATAACCCCCTTCTTCCGCTAAAAAGAAACCTAAAATAACAGATACCATTGCAGAAAGTGCTCCAAGAAAAAGTGTTAGTGGTAAAGCATTGAGAAGAAACCGAAATCTTTTTGAAAAGGAAAGCAAAAAAAGAATGGCTGCTAAAAGAAGAAAACCAATTGGTAAATGAACCAAAAGAGAATGAAACCGACCCAAAAAAAGTGTAGTCTCGGATTGTAAAAGGATATACATAAGAGTAAAATTGACTTATTTAAAGATAACAATTTTGTACCTTACCTTACTGTATTACAAAGACTTATTATTAAAGTTCAATAACATCAAGCTCAATGAATTCCAAATTTTTAAGGTTTAACACTTTACTTTTCGCAATTCTCCTTTTGATTTTTTCCTGTAAAAAGGCCGATGAAAACCCTCAATCGCAAGAATCTGACATTTATCTCTGGGAAGATCAAACGGCGGTTTATCTCCCCGAAACTGCTGAATGGACCAATCGAGTAGAAGTTGCAGATTTGAATAAAGACGGGTTGATAGATCTGATTTTTGCCAATGGAGGCAATTATTCTGAGCCGGGTGAGCTCGAGTCAAGCCGAGTGTTCTTAAATCAGGGACCGGATAAACAATTCCTTGAAATTACTGAACAGGTTTTTGGAGATGCAAAATTCTATGCTCGGGTAATTAAAGCCCAAGATTTGAACAAGGACGGATATTTAGATCTGGTAATTGGGAACACCTTTCAATCACAAAGCGAAATTTATTTTGGAACAGAAGAGGGTGATTTTATTCGAAAAACTTCCACACGCCTTCCCGCAATCTTAGCAAGTGTTGGTGATCTTGAATTTGGAGATGTGGATAGTGACGGGGATCTCGACATCATTTTGGCTGATTGGGGACCTGGATCCAACATGGAAAATAAAGGAGGAAGAACCATGCTTTGGTTAAATGATGGAAACGGGAAATTTGAAGATGTCACTTCCTCTCAAATGCCTGATATTCTAATCCAGTTTTCATGGGATTTGGAGTTTATTGATTTCGACAATGACTTCGACTTGGATATTGCTATTTCCTGCAAAAGATGTGGAACAAGCCGGCTATTCGTAAATGATGGAAACGGAAAATTCGAGGATAAACGAATGTTCCCAGCCTACACGAATAATTATGAATTCGAAGCAATGGACATCAACCAAGATGGGTTTTTGGATCTGGTAACAGTCAACGACGGGGAAATAGTAAATCAAATTTCCTGGTCAAGAAAAGAGCATGTTTTTTTGAATGACAGTGCTAAGCAATTCATTGATGCCACCGCTCTGCTTTGGGAAGACCTGGATAATATCGGTGAAGACGATAATAATGTGGCCTTCTTGGATTTTGATTCGGATGGGGACCCTGATTTTATTTTAAGTAGTCTTACCGGAGAAGACCGGCTTTTGGTCAATGATGGAACAGGTAAATTTCAATTAAGGCAAAAAGTACTTTCCGGAGAGGACACCCCACATACCCTTTCTCTAGTATTTGCGGACATAAATAATGACCAGAAAATGGATCTAGTAATGGGACAAGGCGAAGGTGAAAAGGATATTGAAGAGCGAATATTTATAGGAAAAGGAATAAACAAGGACTCTGCAAAACCCATCATCTCCCATTTTGAACTGAAAGGCTTAAATCAGGAAAAATCTGAGATTAGAGCCAGAATCAATGACAATAAAAGCCCGAGTGATTCCGAAGATTGGGAATCTGTATTTGTAAAAGTTAATTCAGAAATAATCCCCATGTATTGGTACGGCGAATATTTATGGAGGGCTCAATTCCAAAATGGAGAAAAAGACGAAAGTATTGAAATATGCGCAACTGATGCAAGCGGAAATCAGACATGCCTGAAGATCCAATAATCAGGTTATTTAGCTTAATATATCCTTTACTACCCTTCCTTCCACATCTGTTAGCCTGAATCTTCTTCCTTGGAATTTGTATGTGAGACGCTCATGATCTAACCCCATCAAATGAAGCAAAGTCGCATTCAAATCATGAACATGAACCGGATCCTCCACAACGTGGTAGCCAAACTCATCGGTTCTCCCATAAGTTAACCCAGCTTTAACCCCTGCACCTGCCAGCAACATGGTATAGGCATCAGGGTGATGGTCTCGACCAAAATTATCCTTGGTTAATTGACCCTGTGAAAAGCATGTTCTTCCAAATTCTCCACCCCATACAACCAGGGTGTCTTCTAACAATCCACGCTGTTTCAAATCCATGATAAGTGCTGCACTTGCTTGGTCTACTTCTTTGGCTCTCTTTCCAATTTCCTTAGGCAAATCACTATGATGATCCCAACCACCATGATAAACCTGAATAAATTTCACACCACGCTCGGCTAGCCTTCTCGCTAGAAGACAATTACTTGCAAAGGTTCCAGGCTTTTTACTATCCTCTCCATATTGTTCATAGATATAGTCAGGCTCTCCTTTTGTATCGACTACTTCAGGAACTGAGGTCTGCATTCGGAAAGCCATTTCGTATTGGGCCATCTTTGCTTTGATCGCAGGATCTTCCCAAAATTCGTAAGCTCCTTCTTGCATTTTTTTCAAATAATCTAGCTGCTCTCTCCGAGCCGATTCAGAAACTCCCGGAGGATTGGTCAAAAACAAAACCGGATCTTTTCCACCACGAAAGCGAACCCCTTGATGTTCTGCAGGCAAAAAAGCACTCGAATACAATCCTGCAAACCCTCCCTCCAAGCCTTCAGTTTTGAGAACAATGAATGCAGGAAGGTTTTCATTATCAGACCCCAAGCCATAACTTATCCAAGAACCAAAAGATGGCCGCCCAGGAAGCTCTGATCCAGTATTTGTAAACATTTGCGCCGGTTCATGTTGAACTGATGCAGTATACATGGATTGAATCTTGCAGAGTTCATCGGTAATCTTTGACATGTGAGGCATCAAATCACTCATCCACATCCCACTTTGACCATGCTGTTTGAAATTCCAACGAGTACCAACTAACGGAAGAGAATTCTGAGCCGATACAGTCCCAGTCACTCTATCCCCTAAAACGCTACCCGGAAGATCCTGCCCATTCATTTTGACGAGCTGAGGTTTAAAATCGAACAGATCTAATTGGGAAGGAGCTCCAGCCATGTAGAGGTAAATGATTCTCTTTGCTTTTGGGACAAAATGAGGTCCGGTAGTAGAGGCAAAAAGTGTGGTTGGATTGAGCAAAGAAGCCAAAGATACCGCACCAATCCCCAGTGAAGTTCTAGTCAAAAATTCTCTCCTTGTCAAAGGCGTATGTATATGATTATGTCCCATGATTACCTTTTCATGTAAGTTTCATCGAAATTATAAATGGAATTTGCCACCACTGCCAATGCAGCAGTTTGGATTTTATCCAACTTTGGGTCTCTTGGTCTTTCCCCTACAGCTAGTAATGAATCGGCTCGAGCAGGGTTTTCTTGGAAATATTTGAAAGCACTTTCATAATGCTCTTTCAAAGTATTCAAAAGCTGATCATTTGGAGTTACCCCTGTCGATAGCCTAAAACTCAGCGCAAGCCTTTCTTCCAATGATTCCTTTTCTTTGATGACACGCTCAGACAAAAATCTCGACGCCTCCACAAATTGAGGTGCATTGAGCAAGTTCAAAGCCTGCAAAGGAGTATTGGTGTTTTCTCTTCTTGTAATACAAATTTCCCGATTTCCGGCATCAAAAGTGACCATAAATGGTGCCGGAGAAAATCTCCTTGAGAAGGTGTACAAGCTCCTTCTGTACAGATTCGCGCTAGTATCTTGTTTGTATTTGTGGAGTTTGAAAGAAAAATCTCCCAACTCTGCCCAAAGGCCTTCTGGCTGGTAAGGTTTCACACTAGGGCCTCCCACCTCTTTATTTAAAATTCCACTTGAAGCCAAAGCATTATCCCGTATAAATTCTGCTGGTAGACGGTAACTGCTAGCTCTTGCATAATACTTGTTTTCTGGATCTGTCTCGTATTTTTCTTGATTAGCAAAGGAGGACTGCTGATAAGTGGCTGACATTACCATTAGCTTCAGCATTTTTCTCAAATCCCAATCGTTCTCCATGAACTCATAAGCCAACCAATCCAAAAGTTCAGGATGAGTTGGTAAATCACCTTGGATTCCAAAATCCTCCGAAGTTTTGACAATCCCTTTTCCAAAAATCATCTGCCAATAGCGATTGATAATTACGCGAGAAGTGAGCGGGTTTTCTGAATTGACAAGCCATTTAGCAAGCCCTAATCGATTTCGGGGATAATCTTCAGGAAAAGGTAAAATATATTCTGGGGTACTAGGCTGAACTTCTTCAAGATATTGATTGTAAATCCCTCGACTCAAAATATAAGTCGGCCGAGGTTTTGGCATATCTTCCATTACCATTACTTCCCGCACAGACCCCAACAAATCTGTCTTCTTTTTTCGCAAGACTCTAATTTCATTTCGAAGATCAATTGCTGATTTCTCTTTTGAAATTAGATGTTCTAGTGCTAAAAACTTTGAAAAAGAACTTTCTTCCAAACCGCCTAAAGTGGCCATTTCAATTGGGGATAATTCCCTATCATACAACTTCACTTCATCCATTGCTCCCCTGTAAATACCAGGGTCAAACGAAAAGAGTCTGTAACTTTTCCCAAGTCTAACCGGAAGCGTATCCAACTTGGATGTGTATTCATGAATTGGAAGAATACTTCGGCTTAACTTATCGGATAAAATGGATAGTTCTTGCTTTCCTCCATCGATAAAGATTGAAATTCCTGAAGCCATTCCTGTCCCATCATAGGTAAATCCAACTTGAGACCAGCGATCAAATTCTACCTGACTCTTTGTAGTCACTTCAATGTAATCATCCGGAAGCCGGTGAATTAGGCGTAGGTTTAGATGATTCATCGAATCGAGAAACATTTCCCATCCCCGATAAAAACTGGCGAAATTTCCGGTATTCCCTATAATATTTTGGATATGCTTTGTTTCTTCTTTTTTTGGATTGATCCAAAGGCTCACACTGAATGGATCATAGAGATCATAAAATCCTGACTTATTTAGACTGACATAATCATAGTCATCATCGAAAGAAACTGCTTTCCCTATTTTCCCTTCAACTAATTCAACCCCCAAAGTTGCCTCAGATATTTTATTCTTATCCAGAATTAATACTTCCTCAAATTCGACTTTCTTTTTCTTTGCCTTTTTGATTGAGTCAATCTTAGCCTTTTCCTTTGGTGACTTTTTCTTATACTCTTCAGCTTCTTCCTCCGCAAATGGATTCATCCGCTTTTCGGGCCGTTTTATTTTTTCGAAAGACTCAAATGAAAAAGCCCCAACTTCATTTTCTATCTTTTTTATTTGGCCGATTTCAGCAACATAATCCTTGATTTCGGAGGCTTGAATCCTCTTTAACTCATTTTCCTTTTCCAGAATTAATTGATCCAGAGAATCCAAGGAATTTTTTTGGGAATCTTCAAAAAGTAGAAGTGTAGGAGGTCGATTGAGATCTGTAGGGCCCAAGCCATATTCATCGATGCTATTGAAAAATGCAGAAAGCTGAAAGAAATTCTTTTGGCTAATAGGATCAAATTTATGATCGTGGCATCTGGCACAACCCATGGTCAAACCCAAAAATGCTGTCCCGGTAGTAGAAGTTCTCTCAGCCACATATTCTACCCGATATTCTTCCGAAACCGAACCTGCAGAAGCCTCCATAGGATTCAATCTGTAAAATGCTGTGGCTAGTCTGTCATCTCTTGAAGCGTTGGGCAATAAATCTCCTGCAACCTGTTTCGTGATGAAATCCCTATGAGACATGTTACTTTTGAAAGCTTCTATCACCCAATCACGGTAAGGCCACATCTCTCGATACCCGTCAAAAGAAACACCATGAGAATCTGAATACCGGGCCACATCCAACCATTCCATAGCCAGACGCTCCGCATGTGCTTGAGAAGCTAAAAGTTTATCGACTACTTTTTCATAAGCATCGGGGGTTTCATCATTTAAAAAATCATCCATTTCTTGGATAGTTGGGGGAAGTCCCGTCAAATCCATGGTGACTCTTCGCAAGAGTCTTTCTTTATCTGCAATTGGATTAGGGGTGAGATTTTGCTGCTGCAGTTCTTTTTGAATAAAATGGTCGATTGGATTATTTCTTTCCCAATCCGAATCCACACTTGGTACTTCAGGAGATTCCACCGGAATAAAAGACCAATGATCTTTCCATTCGGCCCCTTGCTGAACCCATTTAGCGATTGTTGCAATTTCTTTTGGACTTAAAGAAAGATTGGATTCAGGCGGTGGCATAATCGTCTCTGGATCCATGCTAATCATCCGATGAAAGACTTCACTAGAATTTAGATTTCCTTTGACAAAGGCTTTTTTACCCGATGCCAATTTCAAAAAAGCCTCTTCTTCAATATCCAATCTCAATCCGGCTTTTCGAGAACCTTCATCAGGCCCATGACAAGCATAGCATCTATCCGCTAATATGGGTTTGACATGAAAATTGTAATCGATTTGATCTGGAAGATCAGCGTAAGCTATTTCGACTTCTTCTGGAAGTGAAGGTTGACAAGCGACTGTAAAAAGGAGTCCAAAGAGTATTAAAGTGGAAATACAAGCAGTAGACCAATTAAGTGGGTTATAGTTAAAGTTCATAAAAAAATATTTATACTAAATATAGGGATTTATATGTAAAGTGCTGATTTTAAGCCAAATACTTTCCTTCAAAAAATACAATTTTTTATTGCTCCCAATCTCCGAAAAACAAAAAATCCAGACTTCAAAAAGTCTGGATTTCTTTCATTCCTTTAGAATAAAAATTCTAATTGGCGTTGGCAGCAAAATCCTCCACTGCCTTCCAAACTCGGAAAATGTTTTTGTAACATATTTTCTCAATATCCTCCCGAGAATATCCACGCTTTAAAAGCTCAGCGATCAAATTCGGGAACATGGACACATCCTTTAAGCCTGTGGGTAATGAATCCCCTACTCCATCAAAATCAGATCCAAAGCCCACGTGATCAATTCCAACTATACTAACCACATGGTCAATATGATCGGCAACTTTTTGTACAGTTGGAAATGGATTATTTGCTGCTGCATATTCAGCTATATAAGCTTGAGCAGCTGAGTCTCTTCGGCTCAGATTATTTTCTGCAAGCCAATTCACAATATGCTCTCGAACTTTTGCTTGACCTGCAGCATAGGTAGAATCGATAAAACTTCCTCCGAAGTTAATCATCATTACTCCCCCATTTTCAGCCATAGCTTTGATCAGTTCATCGCTCATATTTCGCTCAAAACCAGGGGTGAATTTTCTAGCTGAAGAGTGAGAAGCAATAACCGGTACCTGGGTGATAGCCAATGCATCTTTAAAAGTTTCATCAGAAACATGGCTTAAATCAACCATAATCCCTACCCGATTCATTTCCTTCACCACTTGCTCCCCGTACTCACTCAATCCTCCATATGGCCTCAATGAATCATAACTACTGTCTCCGATCAGATTAGCTTTTCCATGTGTAAGTGTTATGTATCGGATACCTCGTTGATGAAAGTATTCCACATTCTTGATATCATCCTCGAGACCAGCTCCATTTTCCATTCCCATTGGAAGAGAAATCAATCCTTTGGCAAAGTTCGCCTCGATATCTGCCGGGCTGTAGGCCATAGCAAACTTATCAGGGAATGTATTTGCCAATCGTTCAGTCATCATAATCAAGGAATCAGCAAGCGCTTTTGAGGCACCGGGAATTTGCTGATTGCCAGCAGGAATATAAATGGACATAAAAGGCGCATCCAATCCACCTTCTTTCGATCTTGGATAATCGAAGTTTCCATCAGGCGTACGGACTGATACATCCAAAATTTCTCGTTGAAGGGTAAACCCTCCAACCTTCATTCGATAAGGAAGGTCAACGTGACCATCCACCATAATAGTTTGATGAGCGATTTCTTTTGCTGCTGCCAAGCGCTCTTCATCACTCATTTGAGTGTAATCAATAGCCTCTTCAGGGGAATTACAGGCGATTAGTAATCCTAGAAAAAGACCTGGAATCAAAAATTTTTTCATAGATGCGGATAATTATCGTCTTGAATATAACAGCTTTAGCGCACACAAGAATTAGAAATCCACAAACGGTAATAACTTAAAATATAGATTCCGAACATTTCCCGTAGCTGTCTTTTTTCACTTTTAAAAAATTTGGATAGAACTTAAACAAAACACTAGAAACAGGATTTTATTTGGTGAAAGATATTTACGAACTTTGAAAGAAAGTTTGAAAAATCTAAACCTCATGAATATGAAAACTGGAATAAAATTTAGCCTTTTGGGATTAGCTGCTGGAGTAGTTTTTGCTCAATGTACTCCTCAAAAATCTACTGAAACAGAGGAATCGGTCATCGTAGAAGAAATTAAAACTCCCAGCCTAACCTTGGTTTGGGAAACACCTGCTACTTTGGAAACTGTGGAGTCAGTATTATTTGACGAATCCACTGGGAAAATCTACACTTCCAATATCATCGGTCAAGATCCTTTGGAAAAGGATGGAAAGGGTTCTATTTCTATCATCGGAACTGATGGAAGTATCATCGAGCAAGACTGGGTAACTGGCTTAAATGCTCCTAAAGGGATGGCCATTTCAAATGGTCATTTGTATGTGACTGATATTGATGAATTGGTCGAGATCAACCTTGAATCAGGCGAAATCACGAACAAATGGGCGGTGGAAGGAGCTCAATTCCTAAATGATGTAGCAGCTCATGATGGAGTGGTTTATTTCACAGACATGAATACCGGAAAGGTCCATAGCTACCAAAATGGAAGCATTTCCACTGTTTCTGAAGGTCATACTTCTATCAATGGAATCGCTGTTGCGAATGATGGCACCATCTATGGTTTGGATGAAAGCGGCTTGAAGAAATGGAATGCTGACGGAAGCACTACGATTGTAAATGATGAAGTAACTGGAGGAGACGGATTGGTGATTTTGGGAAATGACAATTTTGTGGCTTCCAGATGGGCTGGTGAAATCTGGTTTGTATCACCTGATGGCGCTACTAAGATGCTCGACACCAAAGAAGCTGAATCCAACACAGCTGATATCGGATTCAATCCTTCTGAAAACATCGTTTACGTTCCAACCTTCTTTAAAAACAAGGTAGCTGCGTATAAATTAGACTATTAATCAGTCAAAGAATTTAGCTTCAAAGCCTGCAATTATTGCAGGCTTTTTTTATATCACCAAAAACATCCTTTGGTGGAAGCAAAAGTGTGATTTAGCTTTTTTAATACTATTTCTGCCTATTAGTGCTTAACTTGTAGGAATAATAATTTCTCAAACCAGCATTAACGCTATTTTATGAGTACATCAAAGCCAATCAATCACGAACTGGAGAAAAATATGGAAGTAATCTCCCAGTTGGATGACATCGTCGGTGAAGCGGTAGATACCATTCTTGTTGATCCCGATGACTGTTGGCAACCTTCAGATTTTCTTCCAGATTTTCAAAACCCAGAAGTTTTCGAAGAAGTAAAATTACTTCAAAAAAGAGCAGAAGGAATCCCTGACACGGTTTTGACTTCCCTAATCGGAAATATGATCACGGAAGAAGCACTTCCTTCCTATCAGACTTACTTCAACCTTTTGGAAGGCATCAATGATGAAAGATCATTGCTCAATCCTTCAGGCTGGGTGCGTTGGTCAAAATCATGGACTGCTGAAGAAAACAGACATGGGGATTTGCTGAACAAATACCTATACCTCACAGGCCGGGTGGATATGAACGCTGTAGAACGCACTATCCACCGATTGATCACGAATGGTTTTGATCCGAAATCAGAATCAGATCCATATCAGGCCATGATTTATACAAGTTTTCAGGAAAGAGCCACCAAGATTTCCCATGTGAATACGGGGAAATTGGCTGATAAAGCTGGAGATCATGTACTTTCAAAAATCTGTAAAACCATTGCAGGCGACGAAGCAAGACATGAAAAAGCCTATAAAACTTTCATGTCAAAGATTTTCGAAATCGACCCTAGTGGTGCTATTCTAGCTTTTGAAAAAATGATGCGAAAGCAAATCGTAATGCCAGCCGTTTTGATGGGCCAAGGTGGAAGTAACCCTTCTCTTTTCGAACAATTCTCTGCTATTACCCAAAAGGTTGGGATTTATACAGGTTGGGATTATGCAAGAATTATCCAACACTTGGTTGACCATTGGAAAATCGAAGCATTGACAGGACTTAATGATGTGGCCGCAAAAGCCCAGGATTATTTATCCAACCTAGCTGACCGCTACATGCGCTTGGCTGACAGGATGAAAGCTCCTGATGAAGTCCAACTTGCTTGGTTAAAATAAACCACGGTCCTTCCTTTTAGGGAAGGACTTTTTTATTCCAAATTATCCTTCTTATGAAAAAATTATTAATCCTAGGATTTACTTTTTCCTTACTCATTTCATTTCAATCAATTGCTCAGCAATTAAAAGTCAACGCTGATAGACTTCATGAAAGCTTGATGACGCTATCCACCTTTGGCAAAAATGCACAAGGAGGTTCTGATCGGGTAGCTTTCTCAGAATTTGATATTCAAGGACGGGAATACGTCATGGGCTTGATGAAGGAAGCAGGGCTAGATATTTCTATTGATTTTGCAGGAAATATTATTGGAAAAAGAGCTGGTCAGAACCCAAATCTCAAGCCAATCGCCTTTGGTTCTCATATTGATGAGGTGCCTAACGGGGGTGACTACGACGGCCCCGTTGGATCATTGAGTGCGATTGAAGTGATCAAAACATTACAAGAAAACTCCATCACAACCCAGCATCCCTTGGAAGTGATCATCTTCACCAATGAGGAAGGCGGTGTAATCGGAAGCAGAGCTTTGGTTGGTTCACTAAGCGAGGAAGCTCTTCAAGTAGTAAGTAATGCAGGGATCACCCAATATGAAGGAATCAAAAAACTAGGAGGAGATCCAGATCGAATTCAAGAAGTAGCCCGGAAAGCCGGTGATCTTGCAGTATTTTTGGAGCTACATATTGAACAAGGAGCCAATCTATACAATGAAAAGCTTGATATTGGCGTAGTCGAAGGAATTGTTGCCATCGAATGGTGGGAATTCACTTTTAAAGGATTTGCCAACCATGCGGGAACTACCCCCATGAATCTACGGCAAGACCCCATGCTTCCTGCAGCCAAATTCATTCTTGCCGTGAATGAAACCATCCGAGCCATTGAAGGTCGCCAAGTAGGAACAGTTGGAAAAATTGAAGCATTCCCCGGAGCAGGAAATGTGATTCCTGCAGAGGTAAAATTGAATCTGGAAATGCGGGATTTGTCATCTGAAAAGATTTGGGACATTTATCGGAGTCTTGAAAAGCAAGCCTTCCAATTCGCTGAAGAATACAATGTGGAGCTAGATATCCGTCACATTGATGTAGCATCCACACCAGCTTTGGCAGATCCAGAAGTTCGGAAAGTCATTCAATCTAGCGCTGAGTCTTTAGGCTTATCAACTCTCAGTCTTCCAAGTGGAGCAGGACATGATGCTCAAGAAATAGCTCGAATCGCCCCGATGGGAATGATTTTTATTCCAAGCAAAGATGGCATAAGCCATTCTCCTCAGGAGTTTTCTACCAAAGAAGATATTGCCAATGGCGCCAATGTCCTTTTGAATACCATTTTGACACTAGACCAAAAATTTCCCTGAATTTTCTGTCACAAAAGCTGAACTTTCTATGATATTTCAGGATTACATGTCTATACACGAATTAAGATCTAATGCTTATGACTCTTCGATCCATAAAAAAAATACATGGCGCAGAATATCGCCCAATAGCTGATTTGATCACTTACAGCCCGATGCCTACCCGGAGCTTAGATATGATCGATCCTTTTCTATTTCTGAATCATCATGGGTTCCAAACCTATCCTGCTAATAATAGAGGCTTACCTTTTGGCCCCCATCCTCATCGAGGAATGGAAACCGTCACTTTCATTTTAGAGGGAGACATTATGCATAAAGATTCTTCTGGTCATGAATCTGTGATCGAGGCAGGAGGAGTTCAATACATGACAGCTGGAAAAGGTCTCATCCATGCAGAAGTTTCTAGCTCAGAATTCAAAAAGAAGGGAGGAGATCTTGAAATTTTGCAGCTTTGGTTGAATTTGCCAGCAGCTAAGAAAATGGTTGCTCCCCACTATTTGGGTTTGCAAAAAGAAGAAATTCCAACATTGGAACTGGATGAAGGTAAAGTAAAAATTCAGCACCTATTTGGAGAATGGAATGGAGTTTCTGGAGCATTTGAAGGAAATTTCCCTGTTAGCTTAAGTACTATCTATCTCGATGAGGGAGGAAAATTCGAAAAGGAAATCCCTGCGGCTGAGAATATCTTCTTTTACATTGTCCGAGGAAAAATAAATGTGAATGGACAAAGCGTTCCTTTCCGAAACTTGGTTGAATTCTCAAATGAAGGTTCAACGTTGAAAGTGAAAGCAGAGGAAGATTCTGTGGTGATTCTAGGTCATGCACTACCATTCAATGAGCCTGTAGTTGCTCAAGGACCATTTGTCATGAATACCGAGCAGCAGATTTATGAAGCTTACCAAGACTATCAAACCGGGAAATTCGGTTCGTGGAATGGTTAAGAATCGATAATATCCTGAGAAATCTGCCTATAAATTTCGGCAAGCTGTTCATTATAATTTAGAAAACGGTGATGCTCTTCCAAGGTCTCGTAATCTTCTCGGATTGCGGGACCTGTTTGAGCTTTTTTCGCTCCAATCTGCAAACTTTTTGAAATTGTTTCCACGATCAGGGGTTTCAACATTTCGAAGTCCAAACCTTGCCTTTGCATCAATTCCTCAGCAATTCGAATCATATGATTCGTAAAATTGCTTGCAAAAACGGCTGCGATATGCACTGCCTTTCTGTCTTTGGATCGAACAGTATAAATATGATGAGAAAGGCTTTTGGCTAATTTTTTAAGGATTTTCAAGATTTCCTGATCATCAGATTCCAATAAAAAAGACACTTCCGAAATATCCATTTTTTGCCCTGCAGTAAAAGATTGGAGGGGATAAAAAATGCCTGTATAAGTAGCCGAGCTATAGTTCAAAATATCCAAAGGAAGAGATCCGGATGTATGCACCAAAATACTCTCATCAGGTAATATTACCGCATCAGCAACCTCTGGAATCGCATCATCTTTAACAGCTAATATGAAAATCTGAGCTTCGCTTTCAGAAAAATCTAAATCATCCTTGGGGTTGGCTGTATAAAGTCGCTCCGTCACCCTTTTTGCATGATCTATATTGCGAGAATAGACCTCTGTGATTTGATGTCCGGCATTCTCCAAAGCAGGAGCCAAATGCCATGCGACATTACCAGCTCCCAAAAATGCTATCTTATAAGTCATGAATGAATTAAATCATTTTTGGTAGAAAATAAAAAAGCCAAATCCGGTAATGGAAATGGCTTTCAATTTATAGAAAACATCAATTTAAATATGCAGGGCTCGATTTTCTGTCGCAGCCAAACAAGCTTCTTTAAATGCTTCTGTATAGGTTGGATGGGCGTGAGACATGCGAGCGATATCTTCTGCTGATGCACGATACTCCATAGCTACGACCGCTTCCGCAATCATATCAGCTGTTCTTGGACCAATCATGTGCACACCTAGAATTTCATCAGTTTCTGCATCTGCCAGCACCTTCACCAATCCATCGGTATCCATAGATGCTCTAGCACGACCAGATGCCATGAATGGGAATTTACCAACTTTATATTTTCGACCACTTTCTTTTAACTGCTCTTCGGTATATCCGACTGATGCTACTTCTGGCCAAGTGTAAACTACTCCAGGAATAAGGAGATAATTGATATGAGGCTTTTGACCTGCGATAGTTTCAGCTACAAATACGCCTTCCTCTTCAGCTTTATGAGCCAACATAGCCCCCTTAATCACATCTCCAATCGCATAGATATGTGGGACAGAAGTCTGAAGATGGTCATTAACTTCTACCTGGCCTCTTTCATTGATTTTTACTCCTGCTGCTTCAGCATTCAATCCATCTGTATAAGGTCTGCGACCGATGGAAACCAAAACATAATCCCCTTTCAATTCAACATTCTCACCTTTACTATTTTCAGCAGTGACAACTACCTCCTTGCCTTTATTTTCAACCGCAGTGACTTTGTGCTTGAGATAAAAATCAAAACCAAGTTTCTTAAGTGACTTTTGCAATTCCTTACCCATGGTTTTATCCATAGAAGGGATCAAGGAATCCAAATATTCTACCACTGAAACCTTAGCTCCCATTCGGCCATAAACAGAACCCAATTCCATTCCAATTACTCCCCCACCGATCACGATCAAATGCTTAGGAATCTCTTTCAGCTTTAATGCTTCAGTAGAGGTAATAATTCGTTCCTTATCGATTTTAATAAAAGGTAATGAAGCAGGTTTCGAACCAGTAGCAATGATGATATTCTTTCCTTGGATTTGCTCCTCGCTACCATCTGCTTTAGTCACCTTAATGGTATTCGCATCGACAAATGAACCAACTCCTTGATGAACATCAATTTTATTCTTCTTCATCAAATATTGAATCCCATCCACATTTTGCTTAACCACATCCTCCTTTCGAGCGATCATTTGCTTCAAATCAACTTTGAGGTTTGAAAGATTGATACCGTGGGTTTTAAATGTATGCAGGGCATTGTGGTAATGCTCGGAAGAATCCAATAGAGCCTTAGAAGGAATACAGCCCACATTTAGACAAGTACCTCCAAGGGTTGGATATTTTTCAATAATGGCAGTTTTCATCCCCAACTGAGCACCTCTGATAGCCGCTACATATCCACCGGGTCCTGAGCCAATTACTATTAAGTCGTACATTTTTTATAGATTTAAGACACTAGAAACAAGATCTGGCTTCCAGCTAAATAAATGGGCTTGATATTTTTTTACCCTCGTATTTCGTAATTCGTCAATCGTATTTCTTCTTACACTCCAAAAAGAAGCCGCTCAGGCTCTTCAAGAAGCTGCTTCACTCGTACCAAGAAGCTCACGGATTCTCTTCCATCAATGATGCGGTGATCATAAGATAAAGCCACATACATCATCGGTAGAATTTTCACTTCTCCATTTACAGCCATAGGACGCTGTACAATATTGTGCATACCCAAAATCGCAGACTGAGGAGCATTAATGATCGGAGTAGACATCATAGAACCGAATACACCTCCGTTTGTAATCGTGAAGGTTCCACCTGTCATTTCCTCGATGGACAATTTATTGTCACGGGCTTTAGTCGCAAGCCTAACCACTTCCTTCTCGATTTGGTCGAAACTCAATCCTTCTGCATTGCGAATTACAGGAACAACCAATCCTTTTGGAGCAGATACTGCAATAGAAATATCACAGTAATCGTGATAAACAATCTCGTTACCGTCAATTTTCGCATTTACTGCTGGCCATTCCTGCAAGGCTACGCAAACAGCCTTGGTAAAGAATGACATAAAGCCCAGTCCGACACCGTGCTTTTCCTTAAATAGCTCCTTGTATTTAGATCGAAGATCCATGATCGGCTTCATGTTAACTTCGTTGAAAGTAGTCAACATAGCCGTTTCATTTTTCACAGCAACCAAACGTCGGGAAACTGTTCGGCGAAGTGAAGACATCTTCTCACGCTTTTCATCTCGTGAGCCAGCTACTCGAATAGCTGATTGAGCTGCAGGCTCCTCTTTTTTCTCTTGTTTTGCAACAGCTGGAGCTTGTTTTTGAGCAGCTTGAGCATCTTCTTTTGTGATACGACCGTCTTTTCCACTTCCCTTCACTTCCTCTGGATTGATTCCTTTTTCCGCCAAAATCTTAGAAGCAGCTGGTGAAGCATGGCCTGTGGCGTAAGATTCCATAGAAGAAGTTGAAGCAGCAGCCGGAGTGGTAGATGGAGCTTCAGAGCTAGTAGCTGCTGGCTTTCCTTCCATCACCTCAATTTTACAAATCAATCCACCAATCTCGAGAGTCTCACCCTCTTGAGCTACATGTCTCAAAATTCCGGTTGCTTCTGCAGGCAATTCAAATGTTGCTTTGTCAGAATCAACCTCAGCAATGATATCATCCAATTCCACAAAGTCTCCATCTGCCTTTAGCCAGTTGGCCAAGGTCACTTCAGTTATGGATTCTCCAACTGTAGGAACTACCATTTCTTTCACCTCTCCTGTAGCTTTTGGAGCAGCAGATCCAGAACCTGCTTCTGATGGAGCAGCAGCACTTGGCTTTTCAGTAGCAACACCACTAGTAGACTCCTCGATGACACAAATCACCGCACCAATTTCCAGTGCATCACCTTCCTCAGCCTTAATTCGGAGTGTTCCCGCGGCTTCCGCCGGTAGTTCAAATGTTGCTTTATCAGATTCTAATTCACACAGCACTTCGTCCATTTCGACTTGGTCACCGTCCTTTTTAAACCATTGACCCACTGTCACTTCTGTGATGGATTCTCCAACGGCCGGAACTTTGATTTCTTTGCTCATGAGATTTTTGTTTAAGCTTTTACCTTTCGGTCAAAGCATCACTATGATTATTCTGGATTGATTTAAAATTTAAGTGCTCGGGATACAATATTTTTTTGTTCCTCCACATGGACTTTATTGTAACCTGTAGCTGGAGAGGCAGAAACTTTTCTAGCAATTAACTCCAAGTTCAACTCCTTGTAAAGTAAGCGAAGTAGGTAAGTCCAATAGCCCATATTTTCAGGTTCTTCCTGTACCCAAACCAATTCTGCGTTCTTGTAAGGCTTCAAAGCCTCCATGATTTGCTTCTTAGGAAGTGGATAAATTTGCTCGATCCGGATGATGGCTACATTATCGATTTTCTCCTTTTCTCTTACCTCTTCAAGATCATAGTAAATCTTACCTGTACACAGGATAACACGCTTAACCTTCTTCGGATCGGCGGAAGAATCGGTAATGATTTCTCTGAAGTTTCCTGAAGTAAATTCCTCAATTGGAGACATAACCTTAGGATGACGCAAGAGAGATTTTGGAGACATGACAACACATGGCTTTCTAAATTCCCAAGTCAACTGTCTTCTCAACAAGTGGAAGAAGTTGGATGGGGTCGTAATATTTGCTACCACCATGTTGTATTCAGCAGAAAGTTGTAAGAAACGCTCTGGTCTTGCATTGGAGTGCTCAGGACCCTGTCCTTCATATCCATGAGGAAGAAGCATGACGATACCGTTTTGCTTTCTCCATTTTGATTCGCCGGAAGAAATAAACTGGTCAATCATGGTTTGGGCACCATTTGCGAAGTCTCCGAACTGTGCTTCCCAAATAGTTAAGGAATTTGGATTTGCCATGGCATATCCATATTCAAATCCTAGAACAGCATATTCTGAAAGCAAGGAATTATAAATGTAGAATTGCCCTTTTCGCTCTGGCATTTCACGAAGCGAATTGTAAGGCTGATTCGTATTCGCATCATGGATGACAGCATGTCGGTGAGAGAAAGTACCTCTTTGTACATCTTGTCCGGTCAATCGAACTGTTTTTCCTTCCAAAAGAAGTGACCCATAAGCCAAAAGTTCTGCAGCGGCCCAGTTCAAGCTCTTTGACTCAAAGAACATTTCTTTGCGTTGCTTCATCTGAACCTCGATCTGCTTGATCGCTTTGAAGCCTTTTGGTATGGTAGTCAAGGCCTGCGCAACAGTATCGATTGCCTCAGTAGAAATGCCTGTTTCAGGAGATTTTTCAAAATCCTCCGGATTAGAGTGACGGAGATTTCCCCATTCTCTTTCAAATTTTGTCAAGTGGTAAGGAAGTGGTTTTTCCTTCACCATATTCAAGCGATCCTGAAGGAGCTTTCTAAACTCCTTATCCATTTGCTTCGCAATCTTAGCGTCAATATCCCCACGCTCGGTCAACTTCTTAATGTAAACCTCTCTTGGGTTTGGATGCTTCGAAATAATATTATAAAGTTCCGGTTGCGTGAATTTCGGTTCGTCAGATTCATTATGTCCATGACGACGATAACAAACCATATCAACGAAAATATCCCTCCCGAATTTTTGTCTAAATTCAGCAGCCAATTTCGCGGCAAACACTACAGCTTCAGCATCATCCCCATTTACGTGGATTACCGGGGCATCAATGATTTTAGCTACGTCTGTACAATAAATTGAAGATCGGGCATCATCAAAATCAGTAGTAAAACCAACCTGATTATTGATGACAAAATGAATGGTTCCACCGGTATTGTAGCCTTTCAAACCTGCCATCTGAGTGACCTCATAGACTATTCCTTGGCCTGCAACAGCTGCATCACCATGAATCAAAATAGGAAGCGCTTTCTTAGCATCTCCTTGATGCTCAGAATCAATTTTGGCTCGAATGAATCCTTCTACTACCGGGTTAACAGCTTCTAAGTGAGATGGGTTTGGAGCTAATTTCAGGTGAATTTTATTGTCATCAGGAGTAACAATATCAGAGGAATATCCCATATGATATTTTACGTCTCCGTCACCCATTGTTAGATCAGGCTTCGCCGTCCCTTCAAATTCAGAGAAAATTTGTTCGTAGGTTTTACCCATGATATTGGCCAGGACATTCAATCGTCCTCGGTGAGCCATACCAATCATAACTTCCTCTGCTCCCAAATTTGCAGCGGCATTAATAACAGCATCCAAGAATGGAATAGTACTTTCTCCCCCTTCTAGTGAAAAACGCTTTTGTCCCAAGTATTTGGTATGCAAGAAGTTTTCGAAAACAACGGCCTGATTTAATTTGAAAAGAATCCGCTTTTTCTCTTCTGGAGAAGGATTAAATGCCAAGGCTTCTTTCTCTACCTTGGTTTTAAACCAATCCAACATTTCCGGGTCCCGAATATTGAGATATTCAAATCCCATAGATCCCTCATAAATAGTTTTGAGGGCAGCAATAATATCTGAAAGTTTTGCTGGACCAATTCCTATTTCCTTACCTGCTTGAAATTCAGTGGACATATCCTCCGGTCCTAATCCGAAATCCTGCGGATCAATTAAGGCTTTTCTATCTCTTCTTTCCCGAACAGGGTTGGTTTTAGAGCGTAAATGTGCTCTAGATCGATGAGCATGAATCAAAGCTCTAACTTTAATCTCCTTCGGCAATTGCTCCATGTCCATGATGGTTCCAGGAGTTGCCAAAGCGCCATTCTTGGAAGGAGATGGAGCAGAAACAGCTACCGCTGAAGGCCCGTCTTCGCTTTCCCCATATTGGGTTAAAGCAAAATCGAAACCCTCAAAAAACTCTTTCCAACTTTGGTCAATAGATTCAGGATCAGATTTATAGGATGCGTACAACTCATCGATGTATGATAAGTGAGCGTTTGCAATGAAGGAAAATTTATCCATGGTTATTTTGTCTATGCACAACAAAACTAACCTGAATATATTGTTAAAAAAAATTGGATATTTGCTTATCCAAATATTAGCATAAAAAATAATAGCGGTGTTGAACACCGCTATTATTCAAATAATTATAGATGATTATCTCAAACCTGCAGGCCAAGGCTTTCCAGCATTTGATTTCACAGTTACCAAACCTGTTTCACCATCAGTATTCAACCACTGGAATACTAAATTGTCTGCATCAGCACTTACTACAGTCATAGAGTAAGAAGCGCCGTACTTATCAGAACCTGACATGCTCAACTTACCACAGGCATCACTAATACGAGCATTTCCATTGCCCCAAGAATCACCATAGCAATCCCAGAACCCGAAAGTACCATCAGAAACTGTATAAGCACCAGGAGTACTAGCTACAGCAGTCCAAGTAGTTGTACCAGTAATAGTGCCTGCACAAGAACCATAAATAGATTCCATATTGGATTGTTCGAAGTCATATGTTCCAGCCAAATCAGATGGACAGATCACACTAACATTGTACTGGAATGGAGATGCATAGAATGGTGCACCTGCAACGTTGTTGTTAACAGATGTGTTGGTGAAAGAACGACCGAAGCGATCATTCAATACCAAGCGGAATTCAAATACATCTGCGCCTTCAACATCAGCTGGAGTTAATCCCACCGCCTGAATCGCATCAAGAGCAGAAATCTCGAAAGAAGTTCGAAGAAATCTAGACTCTGAGTTTGGAGCGAAATCAGACTTCTGAAGAGTCTTAACCAAATTATCGCCTGAAGATGGAGTAAACTCCAACCCTACACCTGGGATCAATCGTCTGTGACGAACATAAATCTCAACCGTTTCTACGGTATTTCCGTCTTCAGCATCAACAGCTTCCAAAGTCAACGCTAACTTGGAATTAGCCAAATCGAAGAAATTGAAGGTTGTACTAGTCCGCGCGATCGTTCTCAAATATGCCCCTGTATCGAAATCGGTATAAGGGATATTCGGCTCAACGAAGTCTCTACAAGAGCTGAACAAAATCAGCACACTCGCTAGCAAACCGAAACTATATTTTAACATTTTCATATTTTTCTAGAATTTTTGGTTAATAAACCCAAGCGTTACCAGCAGGATTTGTATCCCAGAACACCTGTACGGATTGATCTGCTTTCTGAACAGCCTTGTTGTTAGTAACCATGTAGTTGTTTGGATAGAAGAATGACCGAGGGAAAGTACCTGGGTTTGGCTCCAATCCTGGCTGCATATTATCAGGCTTACCAGTTCTTCTGTACAAGTTGAATGCCTCAATACCGCTACCGAATAGAGACAACCAGTACTCACGACCAATGATGTCCATACGATCATCAGCAGAAGCAGCTGCATCGTACTCATCTCCTACGTAGGCAAGGTAATTATCAATTTCATCATCCAGATCGATACCTTCATCACCTAGGAAAGAAGAAATTGCACCAGCCTGGGAAGTACCCAAACTCCAATCGAACACGAAATTCATATGCTTTTCAATACCTGAAAGCATGTAGTCTTTCGCATTTCCAGAAGTACCCAAAGTCAAGGCGGCTTCAGCCAACATAAAGTCCACATAAGAAGCCAACATGATTGGGTGGATACCAGCTCCTTGAGCACCCAAAGACGGGTTGTTCACAGGAGAGGCAGAGTCATCATCAAATCTACCACCTGCAGGATATACACCCCATGCAGTTCTCTTCAATCCATCTGGTGGAATACCATCTGGATCAAGGTGATCTCGACCCCAGTATCCACGCTCACCCGGTAGACAGTAAATGAAACCACCTACAAGGTACTGAGGAGGAGGAAGCTGTGTAATACACTCAATTTCATCCGGATTGGTAGAGTTAACCAAAACCTGACGATAGAAGTAGAATCTAGCTCTTGGATCATCGAATCCCTTTGCTTCAGTCAAGTGCCACATGTAGTAAGTGGACTGATAGTCACCACCGCCTGAAGTGTACTGACCAGCAAATCTTGGATGACGAGAATCAGGGTCAGCAGCAGTTGTTCCAAATTGGAAAACAAAGTCATCTCCTTCCTTCAACATATTGTCTTCGGCGATCAATGCGTTAATTCCGGAAGTAGAGCCAGAAGGATCAACCAACTTTCTATTCAAGAAATAACGAAGCTTCAATGTATTCACTAAGCGAATCCACTTAGTATAGCTACCTCCATAGTAATAGTCATTCGGTGCACCAGAAGAAGGAGCCGTAAAATGAGCGGCAGCTTCATTCAATGCGGCAAACGCAGCATCGTATACTGATTCTCCTGAATCTACCGCAGGATTAAACTCACTTGGATCCAAAGCCTGAGAATAAGGCACATCTCCATAAGAATCCACTAGGTGGAAAAGAACCAATGCTTTGATGGTCTTTGCAATTCCTAGGTGTCTTTGGAAATCAGCTTCTTCTGCCAAAGGCTCCAAAAACTGAATATCTGCTAAGATATTAGCATATGCATTACTCCAATAACCATTAGTAGTAACAGGAGTATATGCACCTTCGTACTGAGCTGATCCCTGATTGATAATTCGGGTCAATCTCATTCCGTCATCCCCTATTGTATTGAATAGGTTTCGATAATCCAACTGAATTCTGTTTAACAGAAAGCTGGCATCTGCTGTGTCAGCATTTACAGCATTTGGGTTTTCCAATAGATCAAGATCACAGGAAACCGCAAACAAAGTACTCGCAGCCAACAATAAACTATATATTCTCTTTTTCATAATTGATTCTGTTTGGGATTAGAATGTAAGGGTTACAGTTCCACCGAATCTTCGAGAGCTAGGACCTGTTACAAAGTCAAAGCCCAAACCGTTACCTACACCTGTACCCAACACGTCAACATCGTAATTCATGTTTGGTGGGAAGTTCAAGGCAAGGAACCAAAGGTTAGTACCACTCAAGGCAATAGAAGCTCTTTTGAATGGAGTCTTAGCCATCAAAGTAGAAGGCAACTCATATCCCAAGGATACTTCTCTCAATCGGATCATAGAACCATCAAATACGTTAGGCTCATCTGTTGCACCCTGATATCCAGAGAAGAAGTAATCAGAAGCGGTAATCATAATATCGTTTGGAGTTCCGTCTTCTTTAACACCTGGCATGATGAAAGCAAATTCACGATCAACAACCGGATCTTTGGTCACACCACGAGCAAGAGTCGCAGTTACTGTATTCGAGAATACAGCACCTTTGTGACGATACTCAAGCATTGCGTTCAAAGTGAATCCTTTGAATGTAAAGCTGTTGATCCAAGAACCATTCCATCGTGGGTTAGGATCACCCAAGATTTGAAGATCGGCAGCAGGCTTATAGATACCATTAGAAAGTACAATAGGCTGACCAGTTTGCTCATCTCTTTCAAAGCCTACACCCTTGATAATATTGAATGGCTCTCCCGGAATAGCGAAGTTACCCAAAGTAGTAAATCCAGCTACAACGATTTCATCAAGACCTGCACCCAACTCAACAGTTACAGATCGATACAATCCCCAGTTGATAGTTGAGTTCCACTCAAATCCGGAAGCAGTAGAAACTGGAGTTACGGTTGCTTGGAATTCAATACCACGAGTTCTGATCTTACCAATGTTAATAGCTGTTGAAGTAAATCCAGTAGATGGGTCAATTGGAGACTGAGTGATCAAGTCTCTGGTGTTCTTTTGATACAAAGAAAGATCGAATCTCAATTTGTTGTTGAACATCACACCTTCAACACCGAATTCAATTTCTTCGTGAAGCTCAGGCTTCAAGTTAGGGTTACCCAAGGTATTGGATACAGAGTGAGTCTGAGTTACAGATCCGTCTCTGTCAAATGCACGTGCACTTTGAACCAATACGTTTCGAGTTCTATAAGGTGCAGGGAAACCTGCAGAAGTACCATAACCTAAACGAAGTTTCAAGTCATTAACTGTGCTGCTGTTCCAGTTGAAAGCAGTACTTGGAATGAAGGACACGGAAGCACCTGGATATAGAATTCTTCTATTTTCAGGCTCTACAGTAGAAGTCCAGTCATTACGAGCAGAAAGGTTGAAGTATAAGTAATTGGAATAATCCAAAGTTACGTTAGCGTAAACACCCATTCTTCTTTCTTCCTGAGTGAAGTTCAAGTTACCTCCGCTGTAAGCATCATTAGAAGATGAGTTGGTGAAGTTGGAGTGACGGAACAATCCGAAAGCCAACTGACCTTGAGAAGCAACACCATTCTGAGCATAAGAGTCATAACGGGAGTTACCACCGATCAAAGCACTCATTCCAAACTTATCAGAGAATTGCTTCTTCCAGTTGATGATCAAATCTTGGTTCCAGATTGTGTTCTGTACGTTTACTGATCTGTAGTAACCGGAAGTAGTTGCCAAAGAAGCAGATGGTCCACCTCTGTTGTATCTCAATTCTTGCAATTCAGTATAAGTATCTAAACCGATACGATAAGTAACAGAGAAATCGTCATTGATATCATAAATCAAGGAAGTAGAGTTGAAGAAACGCTGAACATCAGAAGTATTCTGATAATATTTCACCAACCAGTTCGGGTTTACGATGTCATTACCGCCTCGGTAGTATACAGAGCTTCTGTCAATTGGATTTTCAAATGGAAGACCACCCAAATCCACAGAACGAGGAGTATACAATACGTGAGCAAATACGGAAGGGATACCTCCAGAAGGACCAGAACCGAATGCTGCGTTAACTGGAGGAGACTCCAAGTCGGTGATAGCGAAAGTGAAAGAAGACTTCACAGAAAGCTTATCATTTACAGCAGAGTTGATACCCAAACCGAAGTTATATTTCTTCAAGTTGTTACCAGGAGTAAAACCTTCTTCGTCAGTGTAACCGAAGCTAGCATTGAATCCAGTACGATCAGAACCACCCGCAATTTGTACGGAAGTATTAGAGATCAAACCAGTCTGGAAGAAGATTTCAGAAGGATCTGCATATGCTTTGTACTCATAATCAACAGGAGTACCACCTACAATACCATCCACCCAAAATTCAGGGAATGCTTCCCTAACTTTCTGAACAGAAGATCTTGCATAAGGGTGTTGTACAACTATTCCCGCATCAAGTCTTGGACCGAAGTTAGAGAAAAAGAATCCTGGGGCTTGCTGGAAACCATTACCATAAGTAGTACCATAAGTTGGCAAAGAAGCCGCCTCATTAGTAAATACGGACTGATTGATAGTTACTTCAGCAGCTTTACGCTTAGAAGCTCCAGATTTGGTTGTAATCAAGATTACACCATTTCGTCCCTGATCACCGTAAAGTACGGTTGCAGAAAGACCTTTCAACACGGAAATAGACTCGATGTTGTTAGGGTCGATATCCAAGAATCTGGAAGAAGTGGTTGCACCACCAGTAGTAAATCCGTTTTGGTTGTTAGTGCTGGTGTTGAAAGGAACACCATCTACTACGAACAATGGCTGGTTAGAACCAGTCGCAGAAGAATAACCACGGATTACCATGTTGGTACCAGAACCTGACATACCGTTGGTGGAAGTAATGTTCACACCCGGTACTTTACCTTGCAAAACGCGGGCAACGTCTTGCTCAGGACGGTTTTCGAGTTGCTCGTTACCTACGGAGGTAACTGCATAACCCAAGGCTTTTTTCTCCCTTTCGATACCGATTGCAGTAACTACCACCTCGGATAGCTGGGCTGCGTCAGTCGTCAGGGTCACGTTGATCACGGTCCGGTTGCCGATGACTTCCTCTTTGGTCTCAAGACCTACAAAAGAGAAAATCAGGATCTCACCGCCCTCTGGTACACTAATAGAGTAATTACCATCCAAATCGGTGGTAGTACCTACAGTTGTACCCTTCACGAGAACGGTAGCACCTGGCAAGCCAAGGCCATCTTCGTCGGAAATTACCTGTCCGGTAATTACCCGCTGTTGCGCCGATACTTCATAACTGAGCATCATGGTGAAAAGCGCAACAACAAAGAGTAAAGCTTTTCTCATAAGGTATTTTAGTTTAGTTGATGCGTAAAGAAAATTCCTTTCTGTGGAAAATCAAAATACGGAAAGCCTGATTTTAATATTTATATAATTATACTTAAAAAGTAAAAAATATAATTTTTCTATATTTTCATTCATTTTTTAAATGAATTCTTTGAATAGGTAAATTTTAACAGAAATTTTGAAAATAAACGGTGAAAATTTTGTTTGAACGGCTAGAAAAAATGATTATTTGGCTAGTAGCCCTCATTTAAGAAATATTAACTGTTCGATTGAGATATTTTGACTTTAACAAAACAAAATTTGGCCTATCTCTCAGGGGTAATAAAAATTGAAAAAATTTTTTGTGGAAAATCATGAAAAAAATCACCTTGACTTTTGTCAAAATCGATTCTCTAAAAATTAATAATTCTCTTTGGGTGTATTTTTGAAATAAAATTTTGAAGACCAATAATCGTAGAAATATTTTTTTCCAAAAATTAATTTTTTTTGACTTGAGGGTTCAAAAAGACAGCTTTGAATAGATTTTTTTGAAAAATCCTTAAAAGTGGGTTCTGTTTTTTATAGATATCAGAAATTTTAAAATGAATATCTCAAAGTAAAGGCTGCTTCGTCCTCCCAGAGTTTAGTAAACTCTTCAAAGTTGTAAGCCGGCTTCCAATAGAGCCCAATGTAGAAATTGCTGTGGTTGATATTGTACTCTAAACCTACAATCGCATCTACTCCAAAAACATTGTAGTCCTGATCAATTTTATAGACCCAAGGAGGCTCACCTTTTCCGTCTTTCCAGATTCCGTAATGAGCTCCAGCCCCTACATACCATTCCAAACCATCAAACTCCCGGATATCCCAGTGATGCTCATATAACAATGCTCCTACCCAACCTCTCCAGCGATTGTACACGAGTAAATCAACAGCACCGGTTTCAGAAATAAACTGCTTTACTGTCCCACCGACATTCGTGCCCCCTGTTACACCCACCATGGTATTATAGGCGCCTACTTGTGCATTTGCTGCAAAAACAAATAGTCCCAAAAAGAAAAAAAGTAATATGGCTTTTTTCATGACTAAATAATTTGACTCAAAATCTAATGACTTTTTCCGGTGTAATGCAAAAATCTAACGGAATATCATGCGGCTCATGTTCCAGCTTTTCTTCTGGCTCAAAAAAACTCAATCCTACTTTCACGGGATTAAAATCCAGGCTCGAAAGAAATTGATCATAGTAACCCTTCCCAAATCCAATTCTCCAGCCTTCCAAATCGTAGGCAAGCAAAGGCACCAAAATCAAATCAAACTTTTCACCACTTGCTCTTTCAACACCTTGAGGAATTGGGATTCCCCAAGAATCCTCGAAAAAGTGGGTGTTTGGAGGAATCCGGACAGAAACCATTGTCCCTGTTTCTTCATCGATTATAGATCCAAAAACTCGCCAATCATTTTCCCAAAACCAATGTAGCATGGGAAAGGTATTTACCTCCCCTTGCCTTTTGATCGGAAAATAAAGGTGGACTGACTTCGATGAAGACCAATTTCCCAACCAAGCTAACAGTTCTGTAAAAATAGCACCGGACCTTCTCTCCTTTTCATCCTCAGAGAGAGCAGCCCTTTTCCGCTTGTACTCTTTTCTTATCGCGGCCTTTATGGAAATCATGCCTCAATGACATTCATACAAAAATCAAGTGGATCAAATACAGGATACAGCTTTTCGATGAACTCTGGATCAGCTAAGAGAAACTGCATTACATTCACCACTCGCTCCTGTGGGCTACCACCCGGCTTTATATAATCAAAAATATCCTCAGCCCGCTTGATCTGCACTTCCAATCTCCGCTCTTCAGCCTTTCGGACTTTCTTCCCCATATGATCCAAGATTTTTAAAGCTCGAACTTTTGCCGCCTCGAAAGACTCACCAAGACTTTTTTCTAGCCTCTCAGCTTCTTGTCCTTTTTTGTCAAAAATATCAGAAAGACACTCCTTCTCCTCCTTCAATTCAAAATTCACAGATGCCTGAGAAGCCACAAACTCTTTTTTCCAAGCATCAAAATCCTGAAATAAATCTTTTTCAGACCAACCTAATTGCTCCATTTTCTGAACTATCAAAGGTTCTAGCACCAAAGCGAAATTTCTTGGAAGTAAAACAGGAAAATGAACAGAAAAGTGATCAAATACACCTTTAAGCTGCAACCAATAAACAACCTCAGCAGGTCCGCCCAAATATGCTAAGTTTGGAAGAATAGTCTCTTGGTATAAAGGTCTCAAAACGACATTTGGACTGAATCGCTCGGGATGAGCCTCGATTAATTCTTCTATCTCAGATTTTGAAAATCGAAGTTCAGAATTTAATACCACAAACTCATCTCCATGCTGCTCGATTCTCTCCCGGATCCCGTGATCCATGTAGAAGAAATTGATTTCTCTTGGAAATATCTGGCCGGAGTAGCCCAAGGATTCTAAAGATTCAGTCTTCAGGACTGCTTCCTTATGCGGTGTATGCGAAAAAATATCCTCGAACATTACTTGACGGAACAAACCTTTTAAAGCTGGCACTTGTGCATCCACAACCAACAGACCCTTTTTCCCAAATAACTCATGGACATAATTCAAGACTGCTTCTTTTAAGGTTTTAGCATTCCTATATACCTCCTTGAAAACATCAGCTGCAAAAGGAACAGTTTTTTCAAACTCCCTGAAACTCTTGTCTAGCTCAAAATTTCCAACCGCCCCAGTTTGATCCGAATGCCATTGGTATTTTTTGCCATCCAGTTTGAAATAGTTGATTTCATCAAAGTCGTGATCCTCGGTAGCCATCCAATAAATTGGCACAAAATCATAATCCGGATAGGCTTTTTTCAACTCTTCTGCTAAGCGAATCGTGGACACAATCTTATATATGAAATATAATGGTCCGGAATATAGATTCAGCTGATGACCAGTTGTCACCGTGAATGTATTTGAGAATGCGAGTTTTTGAATTTGTGCTTCTTCCTCTTCAAACAGGGAAATATCGGCGTATTGGTTTTGAAGACTCTCTACCAAGACTTGCCGATGAGCTTCAGAAAACCGTTTTTCCTTAATAGCATTATGAAAGCTTTCGATTTTTGGGGCATGATTGTAAAATGGTCGCAAATCAGCTTTCCCATCAAGGTAATCCAGAAAAAAATTCGAGAATTGTCCAGTTTTTTTCAGCTCAATACAATGATGCTTCATGGGTCAAAGGATGGTAGGTTTTCGAAGGCAAACTACTGATGTTTATCCAAAGTTCGGCTTTTTTGGGAAAATCACCAGACTCTTACATGGACGGACGCTATCATTCATCAATTGATTTGTAGAACTATTTGTCTAAAATTGGTTTTACCCATAGAAGTGGTCAAACTCAAAAAAGTGTAGCTTTGCCTCCCGATGAAATTCCCCTACGAAAGACATTTCCTGGACAATGGGCTTGAGGTGATTATCCATCCTGATCCTCATTCCAAAATTGCTGTTTTCAACTTACTCTATAAGGTAGGGTCTAGAAATGAAAAGCCCGGAAAAACGGGTTTGGCTCATTTCTTTGAACATCTGATGTTTGGCAGCTCTCAAAATGTACCTGTCTTCGATCGGGCCTTGGAGCGAGTAGGAGGAAATTGCAATGCTTTCACTAGCCCAGACATCACCAACTATTACATGACTCTTCCGGTCAGTAATTTAGAAACAGCTTTTTGGTTGGAATCGGACCGGATGCTGCATGTTTCTTTGGTAGAAAAAACCATTGAAACCCAGCGGAAAGTTGTCCTAGAGGAATTCAAACAGCGCTACCTCAACCAACCTTATGGTGATATTTGGCATTTACTCCGCCCTTTGGCGTTTGAGGTTCATCCATATCGCTGGCCCACTATTGGAGCTACGACAGAGGATATCGTCAACTATACTGAGGAAGATGTTTGGGATTTTTATAAAAAGAATTACGCTCCCAACCATGCCATATTGGTAGTAGGTGGAGATGTGAAACCAAGCGAAATCATAAAGTTGGCTGATAAATGGTTTGGCGATATACCACCTGCCTCACAGCCACAAGAAAAGACCTTTCAAGAGCCAGAGCAAAAAGAAAATCGAGAAAAGATTCATACAGCAGCTGTTCCTACAGACCTGCTTATTAAAACGTTTAAAATGCCCGGAAAAGGGGAACCAGGATATCTAGAAGCAGATTTGATTACAGATATTTTAGGCTTTGGAAAATCCTCTCCAATAGAGCAAGAATTAGTCCGAGGAGGAAAAGAATTCGCTTCTGGAGGAGCCTATATTTTGGGGAGCTTAGATCCGGGATTATTGGTTTTTTCAGGGAAAATGGAAGCAGGAATTAGCAGTCAAGATGCCGAAGCCAAATTGGATAAATTCATAGAAGATTTTCTTCAAAAAGGGGTGGATGAACAAACACTCCAAAAGGTCAAGAATCAAGGTGAAGCCATGAAAACCTATGAGTCTATCCAATTGATCAATCGCGTAATGAATCTGGCATTTAATGCCAATTTGGGGCATCCGGATATGTATTGGGATGAATTCGAGCGAAAATCGGCTATCACTCCTAACCAGGTCATGGACTGGGCCCATGCTTTGATTAGACCCGAAAAGTCCACAGTTTTACACTATCAATCGACTAAAAAATGAGCAAGTTTCGAATAGGATTTGGCTATGACGTCCATCAATTAAAAGAAGGACAAGATTTTTGGTTGGGAGGAATAAAAATCCCTCATACCAAAGGCGCGGTGGGACACTCAGACGCAGATGTTTTGATTCATGTCATTTGTGATGCTTTGCTTGGCGCAGCCAATTTGCGAGATATTGGATACCATTTTTCAGACAAAGACCCTAAATACAAAGGTATTGACAGCAAAATCTTGCTTAAGGAAGTTTTAAAACTCCTTCGGGAAGCTGGATATGAGATTGGTAACTTGGATATGACGATTTGTCTTCAAAACCCTAAAATCAACCCACATATTCCAGCTATGAAAACCTGCCTTTCCGAAGTGATGGCTGTGGATGAGGGAGATATTTCCATCAAAGCTACCACCACTGAATGGCTAGGCTTTGTCGGAAGAGAAGAAGGAGTTTCAGCTTATTGTGTGGCTTTGATTTATGAAGTATGAGTGAAAAAATAAAAATCATTACAACAGAAGATGGTTCTCATTCGCTCTATCATGAAGAACTCAAAGAAACCTACCACAGCTTTCATGGGGCTTACCGGGAATCTTTGCATGTTTTCATGATTTATGGATTGGATTCTTGGGTTGCCATGAATCCCAAAAAATACCCGATTCGTATTTTCGAAGTGGGTTTTGGAACCGGATTAAATGCTTGGTTGACTTTGGTTTGGGCAGAACAATACCAAATACCGGTTCTTTATCATACAGTTGAGCCTTATCCTCTTGAAAAAGAAATTTACTCCCAACTGAACTTCATTCATCAGAATGATGCCATCTGGCATTATCACAAATATTTTGAAGCACTTCATGACGCCCCATGGAATGAGGGAGGCCCTATTTCAGAGTATTTTAATTTCAAAAAAGATAAAGTGAGTTTGCAAGAAGCTCAACTTTACCCCACAGATGTGGTATTTTTTGATGCTTTTGCTCCTAGCAAGCAACCGGAACTTTGGGAAAAAGAAATGCTTGAAAAAGTAATAAATAGCATGCGTCCCGGAGCGGTATTTACAACATACAGTGCAAAAGGACAATTGAAGCGGGACTTAAAGGAATTGGGATTAGAAGTAGAGACTCCTCCAGGACCTCCAGGAAAAAAAGAAATGACCAGAGCATGGAAAAAGGCAGAGTAAACTCTACCTTTTTTTATGATTTAAGTCTAGCGATCGGTGTTCTTCCTCCTTTGGTTTTTTGCTCCAAAGAAACCAAAATTTCTGTACCAAGAGGCAAAAACACATCCACTCGAGATCCAAACTTTATAAATCCAAATTCTCCGCATTGAGGAAGCGTATCACCTTCCTTTATATACCATTTGATGCGTCTTGCTAGGGCTCCGGCAATTTGTCGAACCAAGATTTTTGTACCAGATTCTGCACGAACCACCATTGTTGTTCGCTCATTTTCAGTACTGGATTTTGGATGCCAAGCCACCAAATATTTCCCTGGATGATATTTAAAAAATTCCACCACTCCTTTGATCGGAGATCGGTTTATATGAACATTCAAAGGAGACATGAAAATGGAAACCTGAATTCGTTTTTCCTTTAAATATTCTGTCTCTTCGGTTTCTTCAATCACCACGACCTTGCCATCAGCTGGAGCAAATACAACACCTTCTTCTTGAGGAAGCGTAAAGATTGGATTTCGGAAAAACTGCAAAATCAACAAGTACAGTATTAAGCTCCCCAATATGCTGACGTTTAACCAAAAACGGGCATCAGGATAGAAATAATACAGAAGGTAATTGCCGGCAACCAAAATGATCAACAGCCAAAACAAGAGTACGCGTCCTTCTCGGTGTATGGTCATATTTTTTCAAAATAAAAGGCGCAGGAAGTCCTGCGCCGTAAAGATACATCATTCTGAAGATAGTTGGAATCTTTAAAATCCTCCTCGGAATGTATATGTCTTTGCTACCTTATCGATTGCCACAATGTAAGCTGCAATCCGCATAGGAACATCATATTTTTTTGAAGCTTCATATACATGTTCAAACGCATCCTTCATAATCCGATCAGAACGTCTGTTTACACGGTCAGCAGTCCATTTATATCCTAGACGGTTTTGAACCCATTCGAAGTAAGAAACCGTAACTCCACCGGCATTCGCCAAAATATCAGGTACAGCCATGATTCCTTTTTCATTAATAATCGCATCCGCCTTAGCAGAAGTAGGTCCGTTAGCACCTTCAACAATCAATTTTGCCTTGATTTGATCCACGTTTTTCGCAGTAATCACATCCTCCACAGCAGCTGGAACCAACACATCTACATCCAAGGTCAAAAGATCCATTGGATCTTCCAGTTTATCTCCACCTTTGAATCCTTCTAAATGACCTCCATTTGAATCACGGAATTCAATCGCTTTCACGATATCAATCCCCTTTTCATCATAAAATGCGCCAGTATGATCAGATATAGCTACTACCTTCAAGCCTCTCTCTTCCAATAATCGAGCAGCCCAAGAACCTACGTTTCCGAATCCCTGAACGGCACAAGTAGCCTGGAAAGGATTGATTTTCAATTTTTGCATGGCTGCCAAAGCCGACACCATTACACCACGTCCAGTCGCTTCAGTTCGACCCAATGAACCTCCCAAAACAAGAGGCTTACCTGTTACTACAGAGTTTACGGTCATACCGTGAGCCTTGGAGTATTCGTCCATCAACCAGGCCATTTCTCTTGGCCCTGTACCCATATCTGGAGCAGGAATATCCTTATCCGGACCAAAAACATCAATCATGGCCATGGTATAGGCACGCATTAAGCGTTCAATTTCTCCTTTTGACATTTCTCGAGGATTGCAGCGAACCCCTCCTTTACCACCTCCATAAGGAATATCCACTACCGCACACTTCCAGGTCATCCAGGCAGCAAGTGCTTTTACTTCATCCAGATGTACATCCGGAGCAAAGCGGATTCCCCCTTTTGCAGGTCCCAGGATATTGGAGTGAACCACACGCATTCCTTCGAAAACCTGAATTTTCCCATTATCCATAGTGATGGGAAGGGAAACAATTACCTGTCGGGCGGGATTTTTTAAGACATTGTAAACTTCATCGGAAAGACCAAGCTTTTCAGCAGCGATGTTGAATCTTTCCATCATTGACTCCAAAGGATTCTCTCTATCCTTAATTGGAGCCGGTTCAATGTAAGCCATATTGGGTTTAAATTAGAGTAGTGAAATGCAATACAATATTACGTAGTTTTTCAGATTAGCCCTTCCGAACGATCAGAAGATTTTCAAAAAAGCAGTAATAAAAGGGGCTGACAAAAGCAAACCGTCAAACCGATCCATAAAACCACCATGTCCAGGTAAACCATGACCTGAATCCTTGATTTCAATTGAACGCTTGAAAAGAGATTCAATCAAATCTCCATACGTACCAGCAATGATGATAATTCCTGAAATCACCAACCATTTCCAGTCCTGAATTGACTGAAAATATCGGGCCAATAAAAATGCGACGGCAATAGCCGAGAATGCACCTCCAAGAAATCCTTCCCAAGACTTTTTGGGAGATACTCGCTCAAACAACTTCGTTTTCCCGAATTTGGTCCCCGCAAAATAGGCTCCCGTATCACTAGCCCAAAGGATTAGCAAACAGCCTAGAATAATTTCAAAGTGATAGACTTTATCCACCGAAAACACCGCCAAATTCAATAATGAAAAGGGCACTGCAACATAAAAAATACCCAAATAAGTAAATGCTACGCCTGTAAACGGTTTTTTGTCAGTCTTTTTATAAAGCTTGATAAAGAAAGTCAAAGAGATGATCGGGAAAATGAGATAGAGGTATTCATTGGGTAATTGCTCTTTCTCAATCATGAAAGTGAGTGTGAATATCATCAGCCCCAAAAAAGTCCCAAAACTTTTCAAAGGTAACATCCCGTCCAGTCCACACAACTTATAGAACTCCATTTGTGAAAAGCCCAGAATGAAAGCAAACACTAAAAAATAGGTCCAATCTGAATAGATAATCGAAGAAATGACAATCGCAGCTCCCACAACGGCTGTAATGGCTCGCTGGCCAAGATTGCTGTAATTGTTAATATTAAAACGAGATCTCATTATTGATCAGGGTAGTGGCTCTCAAAGCATCGGTACGGTTGACATGAACCTCATATAGACCAAACACTTGATAAACCGTTTCTTTTTTATTCAAGACCACCGCGGGAATATCATTTTCTTCCAAAACACCTTTGACGATTTCAGCTCGGATTTGCTGTGGAGTTTCAAATACTTTGATCCATTCCTTCATATTCGGAGGGCTTCGTTTTTTTAAAGTAATAGAATCCTGCCGAAAGAACCAATAATCCAAGTATGGCAGCCGGATAAGATACGGTATCTGTAGACTCCAAATCAAACTCAATCAATCCCTGACTGGAAGCATAAACCAGCAATACCGTGAAGGAATTATTGAAAATATGAGCTAAAATTGGATAAACTAAGCTTCCTGAATAAACATACAGGTAACCAAACAGAGCCCCTAAAAACAAGCGAGGAAGGAATCCATAAAATTGCATATGGATAGCTGAAAAAATTGCTGCTGTCAACCAAATCCCCCAATGATAAGAACCAGTATATAAATGCATTTTTGGCTGAAGTACTCCTCTGAAGAACAGTTCCTCACCCAAACCCGCAAAGACTCCGATTACCAGAATTCCCATCAATAACTCTGAAATATTTTGGAAATCGGTCAGGAACATGGTCATTTCCATCAAGTCTTTTTCCATTTCCTTCATCCAGCTTTCAAGCCCTGAAAGAGCGGAAGGAAGTTCCATTTGAGCATTTAAATAAACCAAAAGGGCATTGAACAGCATGGCTCCAAATGTCAAGAAAACTGTGATCAGAACTTTTTTTCCTTGTGTTCTACTCAGCTGAATATCCCACCTCAAATTAGCTTTATCAATCCAATTTGAGATAATGTAACCAGCTACCATAAAACCAATTCCAGAACCTAAACCCTGAACAAAATACAAGGCCATTCGACCATTCGGAACTGAAAAATCACCAGATAAAAGGGCAACAATATCCTCTAAACCGATCCCAAAAAGAAAAGGAACCAATCCTAATGCAATGCCCTGAAGTACAATCAGCACCCCAAATGACACTAAAACAATGACTACCAAGGACAAAAGCCAGCTTTTGCGCTGTGCTATTTCTCGCTGAGTTTCGTAAATCTCCATAATTGGCCGTAAATTTACGCCAAATTTAGAATAAGCAGTGGTAAAGATAGGAAAGTTAGAGCTGGGAGAATTCCCTTTGTTACTGGCACCCATGGAAGATGTCAGCGATCCCCCATTCCGTGCGGTTTGCAAGGAAAACGGCGCTGATTTGATGTATACTGAATTTATCAGTTCGGAAGGACTTATCCGTGATGCCGCGAAAAGCGTCCAAAAGCTGGATATTTTTGAATATGAGCGTCCTATCGGAATTCAGATTTTCGGAAATGAAATTGAGTCCATGAGGGAAGCTGCAGAGATTGCGGAGGCCGCAGGACCTGATATTTTGGATATCAATTACGGCTGTCCGGTACACAAAGTAGCCTGTAAAGGTGCGGGGGCGGGAATTCTTCTAGACATCGACAAAATGGTATCCATGACAGCCGAAATCGTAAAAGCTGTCAAAATTCCTGTAACTGTAAAAACACGACTAGGCTGGAACCATGAAACCATCCGTATCGTCGAAGTGGCAGAACGGCTTCAAGATGTAGGAATCCAAGCTATTTCAATTCATGCCCGCACCCGTCAGCAAATGTACAAGGGAGAGGCAGATTGGTCCTATTTGAACCTAGTAAAGGACAATCCTCGTCTGAGCATTCCGGTTTTTGGAAATGGCGATATTGATTCTCCGGAGAAGGCAGCTGAATACAAGGCCAAATACAATGTGGATGGCATGATGATTGGCCGTGCTTCCATAGGATATCCTTGGGTTTTTAACGAAATCAAGCACTACCTGCAAACCGGTGAAAAACTCCCACAGCCAGATTTAGCAGAGCGCCTTAATGTGGCCAAAAAACATCTGGATTTCTCTGTTAAATGGAAAGGTGAAAAACTTGGAATCCTTGAAATGCGAAGACATTACACCAATTATTTCCGAGGTATGCCCAACTTCAAAAGCTATCGAACTGAGATGGTAACTGCTGAATCCTATGAGGAAGTTTGTGAGATTCTAGATAAGGTTGGTGAAGTTTACGCTGATTACGTTTTCTAGGAATTTCCAATCTATTTTGTCCAATCTTGTAATTTTCTCAAACAATTCCTGAATGGAATTGCTTCTTTTCCGGTAGAATAGTTCATCCTTTCCATGTCCGATCACTCTTCTGAAAACACGTTAACAAACTGGGGATTCCTCATCGTATTGGCTTTGGTCTGGGGAAGCTCTTTTATTTTGATCAAAAGAGGGCTGGAAATTTTCTCTCCGGGAGAATTAGGCGCTTTTCGTATAGTAGCTGCCGCTAGTTTTTTATTACCGATTTCGCTGCCGGGAGTGCGTCGTTTGAATAGCACTCAGATTCAGAATTTGATTCTGGTTGGGCTAGTAGGGAGTTTTATTCCAGCTTTTCTTTTTGCAAAAGCCCAAACTCAACTGAGCAGTTCTTTGACTGGGGTTTTGAATGCCTTGACTCCTTTGTTTGTTGTTTTGGTTGGTGCTATTTTTTTCAAATCCAAAATTACCCGACAAAATGCCCTTGGTTTAGCAATCGCCTTTATTGGAGTTACCGTTTTGGTTTTGGTTAAAGAAGGAAGCGGATTTGGAGCCTTCAGCGAAATAAATGCATATGCTTTTTTTGTGATCCTGGCCTGTACTTGTTATGGGTTTAACCTCAATTTGATCAAATATCGATTCGTCACCCTTCGGCCTGTAGAAATTACAGCCATTTCACTTTTGCTGGTATTACCTGTTGCCCTGATTTATTTAATGGCTGGAACCCAATTCGCCTACAAACTCTCCTCTGTTGATGGAGCATGGCGGGCACTCGGTTACGTGGCTATTTTGGGGATTGTAGGCACTGCCCTAGCATTGATAATTTTCAATATGATGGTCAAAACCGCTAGTCCTGTTTTTGCCAGTTCGGTAACTTATCTAATTCCTATAGTGGCCATACTTTGGGGAGTTTGGGATGGAGAAGTTTTGCTTTTAGGACACTATTTAGGATTTGCAGCCGTGATTTTGGGAGTATGGATTGGGAATCGTAAAAAGGTCAATCGACCGAGTAATTAATTACCGGCTTTTTGTTTCCAGGCGTATACCAACATAGGCAACTGCTGATAGCTCAAAACCCCCGCTTTTACACCCTGAGATTTTAAGAATAAATCATTTGTTTTTCGGCTCAATTCGATGGAAAAAGGAGGGTATTGCGCATTTCTGTCTTGAATAGAGCGAATATCCTGAAGTACCCCTCGATCTAATTTTTCTAACCAAACTCTATATCCATCAGGGTCCATCCGATAATAATCCCGAGCCTGATACAAGAACAATCGCAAATAAGCAGTGTACTTTAGTAAAGGATCCGAAGAACGCGTACCAACAACCCAAGCCACAAAATTCGCCTCTCCTTCATCTGTGACCCCAAAACTATGAGCCATTTCATGAGCAATTGTAAAAGGTTGCTCTAGGGGGTGCAAAGTCGGATCGATGTAGCTCTCACCTGTGTAAGGAAAATAGATTCCTAGAATTCCCATTTTCCGCATAAAGCCTGGGGGTGGGAACATCCGAGTTCGGGGATTCCCGAAATATTCAAGCTTCACCAATTCTAAATTTTGAGAAAGGTTTTTCCTTACTTGACTTTCCAAACTTCTATAATCGACGATTTCTTCTATCGCCGAAGTATCAGCTTTTATTTTCTTTCGCAAGCTGACTAATTGATGATGGCTCTCCTCAATTTCATGTTCCAGTTGCTCCAAATTCAAAGGCTTTACTTCAATCCCTAATTGCTGAATGATGAATGTTCGCTGATAATTAAAACCCCAGAGAATCAAAAAAAAGAAAATCAATGCACCCGAAAAATTGAGAAGCGATCGAAGACTAAAAATCCATCTCGGCTTTCCCTTTGGGATTTGGACCAATTTTCTAAGAAACCATAGAAATAGAAATCCAATCAGAAGGATAAATAAAAAGACGCTGGGAAAAGGCAAATTCCCCAGCGTCTTATCAAATGCTTGTCGAATAAATAAAAATAATCCTCGAGAATAATAGTGCTCAGTCCATTCAGGAGAATTAGACGCAACCCAACGAAAACCAAGGGAAGCTACTCCTAACAGTGCCCAAGCCCATTTTTTTATTCCCATTTAATAAAATTAGATACCTTCTGCCTCTACTTCCTTCACTTCAGGAAGCATACGGGTCAGAAGATTTTGAATTCCCGCCTTTAGTGTGATAGTACTGGAAGGGCAACCTGAACAAGAACCTTGAAGCAATACCTTCACTACTCCATCTTGAAATGAGTGAAATACAATCGCTCCGCCGTCTTGTTCTACAGCAGGACGAATATATTCATCGAGAATACCCTTGATTTTTTTGACGATTTCAGAGTCATTTTCATCAAACAACGGATCTTTATCGAATTCTGCCTGAACAGGTTTTTTACCAGCTTCTAGATAGGATTTAATATGATCCCGAATGATCGTTTGAATTTCAGGCCATTCTACAGATTCTGATTTAGTCACTGTCACAAAATTGGAGGCGATAAAAACCCGCTCAACAGCAGCAAAATTGAACAATTCCTGAGCAAGCGGACTGTTAGTTACCTGTTCTGCGGATGGATAATCAAAACTCAAGCCGTCATCCACCAACATGAAATTGGCCACAAACTTTAAAGAATTTGGATTTGGATTTGCCTCCATATACAGATGGACAGGCCTTGACTGGGCTTTTAGCATAGGATTCTGATTTTTTTGTAAAGTTAAACCCATTCTATGGGGATAAGTTCCAAAATCTTTGATTCTATTTATTTAAAAGGCTCTCCAGTCGCAGCATACCAAATTCCTCCATACAAATGCTTCAAGAAATCAGGATCTTCATAAGCAGACTCCACATGTCCTAATGCTGTGTAGAACACTCTTCCTCCATCAAATTCATGATACCAAGCCATAGGATGCTTTTCACCCATTGGCTTTGCAGGTGAATAGGTGGATTCGTCAGCATTGACCAGGACTTTAATGTTTGGATTGATATCTCTGAATTCATACAATTCATCTGTCCAAAGCCAGTTTTTAGGGAGATGCCAAGTTGATGGATGATCTGAATCTACTACTTCCAATCGAAGGGTTTGCTGCCTTGGATGGGCCAAGAAATAAGCTCCCATCATTTGATTATACCATGGCCACTGGTACTCCGTATCTGTAGCGGCGTGGACACCAACCACCCCTTTTCCACTTCGGACAAATCGCTGAAAAGCGGCTTTTTGTTCATCATTGAAAATCGTTCCTGTGGTGCTCAGCAGGATGATCACATCAAACTTCTCTAAATTCTCATCGGTGAAATAGGCAGCGTCTTCCGTTGCGTGAACAGAAAAAACATTGGATCGCCCAAGGTTTTGAATCGCCACAACCCCAACCGGAACAGATTGGTGGCGAAATCCAGCAGTTTTGCTGAAAACCAAAGCTCGGAATTGTTGGGCTTCAGCAAATGAAAATCCAATAAGGAAAATTAAAATGGCAAGGATTGAAAATCTGATTTTCATAGGTTTTTTGGGTTTGATTTTTCCCAAAATACAAAATCAACAATTCAATTCAGCGAAATTTTGACAATTGGCAAAAAGGCAATTATTGGTCAAACCACCAATGCGGAGTTTGTGAAGTGCTGTTCGGAAATTCACTGCATCGAAGGCAGGTTCGAGGATATTTATCCAATGGCCTGGCAGGATCATAAGTGCAGACTTCCGGAATAAAAAACGGAACATCAGCCCGTGTAGTGTAAATCCGTTTTTGTGAAACACGAACCACCTCAAAGTATCCAAGAACGACCTCATCTGGATTTGAAGCATTATATACATTCCCTCGAACCGGTGCAGGTGGAGTGTCAAATACGGATCCAGAATTATTCACCAATTCTCGAATTCTTCTCCAATAATCATGGGAACCACGGCTAGTGCTAACTTGGCGTACATTGAAATAATGCCTGCTTAAGAATGATTCATCAACGATCCGTTCAGCGACAATCTGAGAACCTCCTTGTCCTGAAGCAGGAGCATTTTCTCCGTTGAATAGCGTAATTCTCTCAGGATCCGGAAAACCAAAAACATAGCAATCCGGTGGTGCCTTGTTGAAAGGGTTGGGGAAAAAGGTCAAATTCCAATAATAAGCCTCATCTACATCCCAACGAAGAAAATACGGAAAGTCGACAGCCGGCAATTGTACATCCGAAACTATGGAAATAAAGGCGGTCTCTGGAGCTCCTTTAAAATTGCCTCTTGAGAAGGTATATCCCAACTCATCTTCTCCTACAACTTGAGGCATTTGTTCGGGTTCGGATCGATATACCCTCCCCTCTATAAAAATTTCCACAAAATAGGGGACATCTTCTCTGATCTCTACATTCCTTGGAAGCATATACTTCCCGGGTTCAATTTGATTTAGAGAAAAGCGCTGATTATCTGAATTGACTACAAAAACCTGTGCAGTAGTAACAGGTCTAGGCAGGTCATTCAAGACCAAATATTGCCCAGCAAATAAGGGCTCCCGATCCGCTGAGGTGGTTTCTGAAAGAAAGACAAACTTATCTTCATTCAGATTGCTCAATTGACCATAGACAATCAGTTTTTCCACACCTCGATCCAGAGGGAAACTGATTTGATCCACACAGGAGTTGAATACTAGAAAAATCAAAGCCAGAATCGAAAAACGTCTCCAATTATTCATCTTCACCTCCTCCGAATTGAACACTATAGGTAATAGAAGGAAAAATCGATCCCAATACCGCCAAGCGATATGGCCTCAATTGACGACTGTCTCCATCTTTTTGCCAAAAAACAGAATAGGCATTTCTCCTCCCTAGTAAATTGTAAATACTAAAATTCAAGCTATCTCCTTTTTTCGAAAAGACTTTTTCCAGAGTATAGGAAACATCTACTCGGAAATAATCTGGTATTCGATATTGATTCCTATCGCTGTACTCAGGGATTATCAATGAATTAATTACATAGCTGGCGTTCACAGCACTTACAGGCCGTCCTGTAGCATAATTGATACTGAGATTAAACAAACCTCTGGGATACATCTTTCGGCTAAAAATAAAATTCACCTCATGAGGCTTGTCATAATTACTCGGAAACCATTCTCCCCGGTTAATTTGGGTTTCTTCAAACTGCCCAGAACTTCTAAAAAACGAGCGAGAATAGGTATAAGCCACCCATCCGGTCACGATTCCTAGATTTTTTTTAATTAAAAACTCCATCCCGAATGCTTTCCCTTCTCCCAATACAATCTCTGTCTCTAAATGAGGGTTCAGGAAAATCTGAGCAAAATCTCGGTATTCGACTTGATTTTGGGTAGTTCTATAAAAGCCATCGACTGAAAACTCCCATTTGTTGTCTTTGCTGTTTCTGAAAATTCCCAAGGAAAAATTGTCTGACTGCTGAGGAGGAATGTAGCGCGTACTGAGTTGCCAAAGATCAATCGGAGACGGCCCAAAAGTATTACTCACCGACTGAATGTATTGGTATAATCGAGCATAACTTCCCTTTACCGATGTATTTTCAGCCAAATTATGCCTAATGGACAATCGAGGTTCGAAACCTGAATAGCTTTGAATAACCCCCTTTCCAAACACTTCTTCACCCGTTATTCTATCTTCCGATATCGGACCAATTTCATTGTATTGGTACACGGTGTCGGGTCCCAATTGATTGTAGAAGGAATATCTCAATCCGGCGACGAGACCTGTTTTTTCACTTATATCCAATTCCAAACTTGAAAAAGCACCCAACTCAAGTCCTTGTTCTTTTCCTACTTTTTCAGGGCTGATATTGGATTCTGAGGAAAATGGGTTCAGTTCTTCGTCCTTACTGGAATAGGCGACACCTTCCAATCCTGTACTGATCGCTAATTTTTCATTTGCCCAAGTCAAAGTCACTTTGCCTTGCTGATAGCGCATTCCATTCCGAACCTCGGCAGCATCAAGTCCTTCCGGATCAAAAAACGCATTAGAAAAATCTCCGTCTGCTAAAAGGGCTCGAATGGATAGATTTTCACCCAAAACCCCTCGATAATTAATACTGCTTACCCGATTGGACCAATCATAGCCAAATTCATTGGAAAACTTAAAGTAATCCCCAGTTAGCAAGGTCTTGGCTTCAATATCATGTCCGGGTGAAATATTCCAAGACAGACCAAGATATCCGTCGTAGAAATTCAGTTTGGAATTTTGAATATCAAAATCGCGAGCTTGTCCAAGCAACCAATTGGCATTCGAAATCCGCCCACCAAAAATCAGACTTGCCTTATCTTTTTTGAGAGGGCCTTCGAGAACCAATTTCCCGTTTGAAGTGCCTAACCCTACTTGCCCTTGCCAGTTTTCATCTGATCCAGGCCTCATTTGAATATTCAAAGCGGAGCCTGCACGACCTCCAAAAGTTGCAGGCAAATTTCCCTTGTAAAGCGTGAAAGTCTCTGTCACATCCGTATTAAAGGCCGAAAGGAAACCAAGTGCATGATTGGAACTTAAAACAATTGCTTCGTCCATTAAAAGTAAGTTTTGATCGGTTTTTGCACCTCTGACATTGATTCCTGAAGTTCCCTCCCCTACCGAACTAACTCCGGGTAATAGTTGTAAACCTTTAAAAATATCAGCCTCTCCCAAAAAGGCCGGGATGGCTTGCAATTCACGGGTAGTGAGTTTAGTAATTCCAGTTATCGGATTCCGAACATTCCTATCCGGTTCATCCGATAATACCACAACACCTTCCAGTTCATAGTTTTTGTCTACCATTTGAAGGTTTACTACTCCATTTTCAAACAAGGTGACTTCCGTAAAAACAGGAACCTTAGACAAATGTCTAAAAGTCACCCGGTGAAGACCTGGAGTCAAATTGACTAAATAAGTCCCGAATCGATCGGTATTCGTTCCGGTGTAAAATCCATCGATATGTAAACCCACACCCTCTATAGGCTCTCCTGAATCTTGATCTAGAATTTTACCCGTCAAAATATAAGTAGCCGCATGTGGCCCTTTGGAGTCACCAAAATTAAACCTCAAAGAATCGGGAATAGCTTGGGCAAAGGATAAAGAGGATAGCAGAAAAAAAAGAATGAAAAATAAAGGAAATCTCATGAGTCAAAACTTAGTTTTGAAAATTATATACTTTCTAATTTGAAAAACTTGTCTCAATTTCACTACGTAAAACTCCATAAAAAAGTCATTACTATGAACCGAATTTATGTTTATGGTCTGATGATTTTACTTCTCTTCGCTGGTTGTAAGCAAGAAGACGAAGAGCCTCAAAAGGACGCATTCATTTTTGGTTGGTGGTCTGCAATATGTACAGGTAACTGCATTAAGATCTACAAACTAGAAAATGGGAAGCTCTATGTAGACAATTTGAATAGTTTTCGAGAGGCTGCTCTTATTACCTATCGCTCCCAACCGCTAGATGCTCAATGGGTCCCAATTGCTGAAAACTTAGAAGCCAATTTCCCTCAATATTTATTGGATAATCAATTTGCGGTAGTTGGATGCCCCGATTGCTATGATCAAGGAGCAATTTATCTTGCTTTTGAAAATGCATCAGGAGCACTTTACTGGCAGATTGATACAGATCCAGCCACCTGGCCTGAGGGTATAAAATCATATATGGAATCTGTCCTTCAGGCAATAGATCAACTTCCGCAGGACTAAAGCCGCTCCACCAAATGGTAAATTATCTTACTCAAAACGGGTTCAGCCTTTGATGCTGCGTTCACCACGTCCTGAAGGGTGATTTTGTGGATTTTCCCGGGAACTCCTAAATCCGTAATTGCAGAAATACCAAAGACCTCCATTCCAGATTGACGGGCAACCAAAACCTCTGGCACCGTACTCATCCCTACCGCATCTGCTCCAATAATCCGTAGGTATTTATACTCTGAAGGTGTTTCCAAATTTGGACCAGCCACTCCTGCATATACTCCTGTATGAACTGTCATACCATTTTCTTTGGCGATTTCCAGAGCTAATTTTACCAAGCGCTCGGAATACGCATCACTCATATCAGGAAATCTCGGCCCAAATTCAGCAGGATTCTCTCCTCTAAGTGGATTATCCGGAAAAAGATCAATATGGTCTGTCAAAATCATCACATCACCTACTTCCTGCTCAGGGTTTAAGCCGCCCGAAGCATTAGAAACCAACAATCGCTTCACTCCCAAATGCTTGAGAACCCGCACTGGAAACGTCACTTGTTTCATGGAGTATCCCTCATAGTAATGAAAGCGTCCTTTCATAGCCAAAACCTTTTTTCCTGCCAAGGTTCCCATCACTAATTTCCCAGAATGAGTCTCGACAGTAGAAACCGGAAAATGAGGAATATCCGCATAATCCACCTCCAAGATCGGATCAATATCCTCTCCCAACTTGCCAAGACCAGTCCCTAAAATGATCAAATTTTCAACAGGTTCGGGACAAAGGTTTTTCAAAAATTGAGCTGCTTCGTGAATTTGAGATAGATTGTTCATAAAGGAAAATTTTAGCTCAAAGATAGGAATCTCCACCATTCCTCGAACTTTTGAGGGCCTAAGCTTGTATTGCTATCATATTTGATTCTTGCTATGATAAAAATCATCCTAGGCACAAACCGAAAAAACTCTGTTTCTAAGCTGATTGCCTTGCAATACCAGCAGATATTAAAGGAAAAGGGAGCTGATTCTGAGATCTTGGAATTGGAAGATTTACCAGCTGATTTTATAGAATCAGCACTCTATGAGAATAATGGCAAAAACGAGGAGTTCAATCAATTCCATCAGCGTGTTTCACAAGGTAAAAAGTTTGTCTTTATCGTTCCGGAATACAATGGCTCCTTCCCTGGAGTCCTAAAAACATTCATTGATGGGATGACTTATCCCAATAATTTTAGAAACAAAAAGGCCGCACTGGTCGGCCTTTCTTCTGGAATAGGAGGAGGTGGCATCGCATTGAGCCACCTCACTGATATATTTCACTACTTGGGAATGCATGTCCTTGCTCTAAAACCAAAACTGGCGAAAATAGAGCAGAATATGTCAGATAACTTGCTCACCAACAAGCTTTATTTGGAACTACTACATACCCAAGCGGAAATGCTTTTGGAATTTTAGGATTAATCCACGTTGTCGTGAAGGAATCTATTATTTCCTAAAATTTCATTCTCATCATTGATATTGAACTTGCTGATAGAGTTTTCAGAACTGTGCTCAGGTTCGTTCAATGTCACATTCTTTCGAAGGTAAGCCGGAACTTCCAACTTCTCTTTCAGCTCTTCTGGACTTGGATTCAAGGAACGGCTTCCCTTCAACTTTTCAAATCGCTCATGCGCTCTTTGGATAGCCTTCTGCTTCATTTGCTCATAATAATCATTGGCAAATACAGGCTTAGCTGGCTCGGATGAAGCTTCTTCAGTAGGATTTTCCTTCTTCGGATTTTCTTCTTCCTCCTCATAAAGATCATGCACGATTTTCTCAGGCTCAGGAGTAGGTTTTACCTCGGCTGTTTTCTCTTTAGCTGATGGAAAATCAAATTTGAAACTTTCCTGCTTTGGTTCCTCTTTTACCGGACCTTCAGTACTTTGAATAGGAGTCTTTGGTGTTGAAAACACAAAGGTGCTTCCATTAGAAATAGGCTCTTCCTTTACTTTTTCAGACTTCCCGCTTTCCAAATTAATGACGGTCTTCACATCCTCATCCTGAACTTCAGGAGTGGCTGTTGGAGTAGAAACGGCTGGAGCAGGCTGAACTTTTGCTGCTACGGTTGAGGAAGAACTTTTATCCAGTTTATCCATTTCAAAGCCCGTTGCAATCACGGTCACTCGAATAGCTTTACCTAATTCTGGATCAATCCCTTGACCGAAGATCACTTCTGCATTATCACCGGCTTTTTCCTGAATGTATTCGGTAATCTCGCTCAATTCATCCATAGAAAGTTCCTCTTCCTCTCCAGACATGATGGAAAGAAGGATTTTCTGCGCTCCTTTGATATCGACATTGTTCAAAAGTGGAGAAGAAATTGCAGCACCTGCAGCCCGAATAGCTCGACCCTCTCCTTCTTCAGTTGATGACCCCATTACTGCAGCACCAGCTTCTTTCATTACAGTCTTCACATCCTCGAAGTCCACGTTGACATCCTGATGGACAGTAATTATTTCTGCAATAGACTTGGCAGCAGTAGTCAAAATATCATCTGCTTTGCCAAAAGCGGTACGAATAGCCAAGTTTCCATAAATCTCACGAAGCTTATCATTCAAGATTACCAAAACAGTGTCGCAATTTTCGCGAAGAGCTTCGATACCTGCTTGAGCAACAGCCATTTTCTTGCGACCTTCAAACATAAATGGAGCGGTCACAATACCTACCGTCAGAATATTTAATTCCTTGGCAATTTTAGCAAGAATTGGAGCTGCACCAGTACCTGTTCCACCACCCATTCCGGCAGTGATAAAGACCATCTTGGTATTGTCCGCAAGCAACTCACGGATTTCCTCCTGTGATTCAAGAGCAGCATTTCGGCCTTGCTCAGGATTGGCACCCGCACCGAGACCTTCGGTTAGGTTGGCGCCTAATTGAAGCCTCAAAGGAACCGGGCTAGACTTCAAAGCTTGTGCGTCGGTATTGACTACCACAAACTCCACGTCTTTAATTCCTTGATTGTACATGTGGTTGACGGCATTCGAACCGCCACCTCCGACACCGATTACTTTGATAATCGATTTTTGATTCTTTGGAAGATCAAATCTGTAATCTTTCATGTTATCTGACATATTTATTGAATTGGTGAACTAGTTATTTTCTTTTGTTTTTTGAGGTTAAATCGGGGAAATCAAGGACAGAATCCTTGATCTCCCCCCAATCATAAGCCCTAGTAATTACTGTCGTCTCCGATGTCATCGTGAATGATGCTTTTCAGCTTTTCACCGATGTTTCGGAAAATATCTTTTGCATTAAATTCTCTTTTGATGGCTTTGGTCGTCCCACCAGCATTTGCAATCCGCTGATTGTAGAGTTCCTCCCGATCATCCAAGGATTTGAACCCGGCCAATACCAAGCCTACTGAAGTCGCGTACATAGGACTCTTGACTTCTTCAATGGCTGTCTTACCCAAATGCTCATTTGGATGACCAATCCGGGTATCCAAACCGGTCATGTATTCAAATAGCTGCGCTACAAATTGAAGCTGGGATCCACCACCTGTGATGACAATTCCTCCAGCTAACTTTTTGTAGTATCCGCTTTGCATAATTTCATTTTGGACGATCTCGATGATCTCTTCCATTCTAGCTTGGATAATAGAGGCAAGATTTCGAATCGAAATTTCCTTTGGAGGCCGATTTCTGAGACCCGGTATGGAAACGATCTCATTTGGGTTAGCCTCCTCAGCGATTGCTTTTCCAAATCGAGTTTTCAGCAACTCAGCTTGGTTTTGCATAACCATGCAACCTTCTTTAATGTCCTTGGTGATGATATTACCTCCCAAAGGAATCACGGCTGTATGGCGAATGATATTTTCATAAAAAATGGCAACATCTGTGGTTCCCCCACCAATGTCCACCAAGCAAACGCCTGCTTCTTTTTCCTCATCACTGAGTACTGCAAGCGAGCTCGCCAAAGGTTCCAAAATCAATTGCTTGGAAGAAAGATTAGCTCTGCGAACACATCGGTTGATATTGTTGATAGCCGTAGTCTGGGCAGTGATGATATGGAAATCCGCTTCAAGGCGAGTTCCTGACATACCCACTGGATCCTTAATCCCACCTTCATAGTCCACGGTATAATCCTGTGGCATGACGTGGATGATTTTATTCCCCGGCGGTACAAGTATATTTTCCATTTCGGATGAAAGTCGACGTACATCCTCTACAGTAATTTCATCCTCAGTAGGCTGACGCATGATGCTGCCACTTTGAATTTTACTTTGGATGTGTTGGCCAGCAATCCCGACGATTACTTCGCCAATCTCCACCTCAGCCATATCGGATGCTTCCTCTACGGCCTTTTCGATGGCATGAACAGTCTTGTCAATATTGGTGACAACACCTCGCTCTACTCCATCAGAGACAGCTTTGCCCATTCCGAGCACTTCGAGCTTTCCATACTCATTTTTGCGACCGACGATGGCACAAATTTTTGTGGTACCGATATCCAGTCCGACGATTAATTTTTCATTTTCCATACCCAAGCTATTATTCACAGACTATTTGTTCTTTAAATTTCACACTGACTCTCTCGTAGGCATCCCAACCTTTTCTGGGTAAAATTTCACTGTAGAAAATCTGGATCCGCTCAAACTTATCGTCCAGATTACCAGCATCTCCCAGTTCAATCACCTGTCTACCCACCTGCTGATAAAGGCGGATATCCGTTTTGCTATTCACTTCTACTTCGGTAATCTGAGCTTTCCAAAACTCATCCCCATTAATGAATGTGATCAAATCCATCAATTCAGGCATTTCGGTCATGACTTCTCCCTGATCTAACAGCTTCTCCAGTTGTGGTCCATAAAGGATCAGCACCCGACTGGTATAACTTGGAGAGGTTGGGATAATTTTTCCTTCTGTAGTGATATAAGCATCTGCAGCAAGAGGTCTTGCAATTCTCGCGATGGGTTGATGTTGCTCAATCCAAAGCTGAAGAATCCCTTTTTGACCCAGACTTGCATCCGCATTTTTCACGAAAGGATGTCCTTTCAGTCTATCTTCGATTTCTTTCAGAGGCACTTCTTCCAGCATCATTCCTGCCTTCAGATTCGGAAAGCCTTCCTGAATCAGGGGTACGATTTCTTTCGAATCCACGAAGTAAAGGCCACTGACTCCTTCAATCTGAACCTCCAATCCTTGATAAGTCTTGTATTGACTTTGCTTCTCAACAAAGCCGATAAACCCAAGCAAAATCACGCTCAGAATCAAGAAGCCGATAAACTTTCGAATCCGCATCTTTTTCATAGCAACTCAGGTTTTAATCGTGAACGCATCCAATCCTGTACTTTAGGAACCAGCCTATCGATATCTCCAGCACCCATGGTCACCAAGAGTTCAGGATCCCATTTTTCCAGCACTTCAAATAGCTGTTCCTTGGAAACAATCATCTTATCCGAAGTATGGATGTCCTCAAACAGCATCTCCGAACTAACTCCCGGTATTGGTAATTCTCGAGCAGGATAGATATCCAACAAGAGTACCTGATCGGCGAGTGAAAGGCTTTCTGAAAAGCCTTCAGCAAAATCCCTTGTTCTTGAGAAAAGGTGCGGCTGAAATACCACCGTCAATTTCTTTCCCGGATACATAGCACGTACCGAACTTAAGCATGCTCTAATCTCTTCAGGGTGATGAGCGTAATCATCGATATACACCTTTCCACCTTCCTGAACCAATATTTCAAATCGTCTTTTCACACCTCGGAATGAGGCTAGTCCAGCCTTGATTTCAACAGGTGAAAGACCATGATCCAAGGCTACAGCAATAGCTGAAAGCGCATTTTCAACATTATGGAAGCCAGGAATGAACAATTCCAAATTCTTGATTTGAACCTTTCCATCTTCATAATCGAAGACAAAAGAACCTGGTCTAGCCTGCACATTTTCTGCATGAATACCAGAGGCAGATCGCAGTCCATAAATCTTTACACCTTTTTGTGGAAGGTTTTCCGTTCCGATTTTAGTAGCAGCTTTATCCTGAATCAGGAGTTTTCCTTTTTTCTGCAAAAGCTTGATAAACTCCCTGAAACCTTCCAAAATAGTTTCCTCATCACCATAGATATCCAAATGGTCAGGGTCAGCGCTAGTGACCACCTCTACATCCGGATGTAGTCTTAAGAAGGACCGATCAAACTCATCAGCCTCCACCACCATGATAGTGGCATCTTTTGTTGTATTTAAAATCAGATTGCTCTGGTAGTTTTGGGTAATCCCTCCCAAAAATGCAGTAACAGGCTTCCCAGCTGACTTGAGCAAATGGGCAATGAGTGAAGAAGTAGTTGTCTTTCCATGCGTGCCTGCTACAGCAATCGTGTAATGATCTGCTGTAATCATTCCCAAAACCTCAGACCTTTTCTTCATCGCAAATCCCCCTGAAGTAAAGAACTGATACAAGACAGAGTCTTTTGGAATAGCTGGAGTCCAAACAACCAGCATATCTTCTTTATCCTGCATGAAATTTTCCGGGATAGCAGAAGTTTGATCTTCAAAACTTATGGCAATTCCCTCATCGAATAATTGATCGGTCAAAGGAGAAGGCGTGCGGTCATATCCGGCTACAGCATAGCCAGCCTGATGGAACCAGCGGGCAAGGGCACTCATGCCAATACCACCGATTCCTAGGAAATAGACGCTATGTATGCCTTCCAATTTCACGCTACCAGTTTTTCGATTTCATTTACTATTGTTTCTGTGGCATGTGGTTTTGCCAATTTTTTTATGTTTTCACCTAGACTTTCTACCAAGTCAGGATTATTCAAAATCTGATCAATCTCCTTCTTCATATTCCCAATAGCTTCACCATCTTTTAATAAAACCGCTGCATGATGCGTCACATAAGCCATCGCATTTTTGGTTTGATGGTCTTCAGCCACATTGGGTGATGGAATAAAAATCACTGGCTTCCCAACCAATGAAAGTTCGGATACTGACAAAGCACCAGCTCGTGAAACAATCACATCAGCAGCAGCATATGCCAAATCCATTTCTCGGATAAATTCCCGTACATGAATATGCTTCAACCCGGACTGCTCGGTTAGCTCCGCCATCTCTTTGAAATAAAACTTACCGCACTGCCAAAGGACTTGGTATCCATCTTTTTCAAACTGCTCCATATCCTTCAACACCCCTTGATTTAGGGTTCGAGCTCCTAAGGATCCCCCAAGAACCAAAACAGTTTTGCGATTGCTATCCAGTCCGAAGTGATCCAAAGCCTTTTCTCGCTTTCCTTCTAGATTTAGTAAATCCTTTCTCACTGGATTTCCAGTATTGACAATTCTGTCAGCTGGAAAAAACTTTTCCATACCCGGATAGGCCACACAGATTTTTCTCGCTTTTTTGGATAAAATCTTATTGGTCAATCCTGCATAAGAATTCTGTTCCTGAATCAGCGTTGGTATTTTTTTGCCTTGAGCGGCATAGAGTACCGGACCGCTTGCATAGCCTCCCACTCCTACTACTACCTGAGGATCAAATTCCTTCACGATTCGCTTAGCTTGAGTTAAGCTTTTCAACAATTTGATCGGGAAACTGAGGTTAGCCAAAGTCAATTTTCGCTGAAGACCGGCTACTGGAAGTCCAATGATTTTGTAGCCAGCTTCCGGTACTTTTTGCATTTCCATTTTCCCCAAAGCACCCACAAAAAGCACCTCACTGTCCGGATGTTTTTCCATCCAGGCATTAGCAATGGCGATCGCCGGATAGATATGTCCTCCGGTGCCTCCTCCGCTAATCATTAGGCGATATGTAGGTGTAGTAGTAATGGTTAAGCAGTTTTAAGTTTTGGTCTATTCATGGCGCTACCAGTCTGCATTTCATCCTGATGGTCGCCACGGCTTACAGATAGAATAATTCCCAAAGAAATCCCTGTAAATACCAAGGAAGTCCCTCCCATACTGAGTAGAGGCAAAGGCAAACCAGTAATAGGTCCTAAGCCCACAGCAACGGCCATGTTCACCAATGCCTGGATTACCAGTGCAAAGCTTAATCCGGCGGACAATAATCCACCGAAGGCCTTATTGGAATTGGCTACGATCCGCATTCCCCGATAAAGCAAAGCCAAATAGAGGAAGAGGACGGAAATCCCACCTATCATCCCATATTCTTCTATTATGATCGCATAGATGAAATCGGAATACGGGTGAGGAAGCGAATTTCTTTGCTCAGAATTTCCAGGACCTTTTCCGGTAATCCCTCCCGTTGCAATGGCGATGTAAGACTGTTCTGCCTGGAATGGGATCTTGCTTTCATCAGTAGACGATTCTACAAAGTCCTGAATTCGGGACTTAAATGTTTCTCCTCGTTGTCCTAAGAAAATGGCGGATGTCAAACCTAAAATCCCGACCATCACAACGATCATAAGGTATTTGAGCGGCACCCGACCGATAAACATGATCAAGAGGCAGGTAGATAGCAACAAGATGGCTGTTGACATATTTGCCAAACCGATCAAAGCGCATATAATTCCTATCGCAATGATGATGGGCAAAAAGGTACTTTTGAAGTCTGTGATATTATTCTGACGTCTTGCCAACATAGCTGCCAAAGCAGCAATCAAAGCCAACTTGGCCAAGTCAGAAGGCTGGAAGGCTTGGTTAATAACCGGAATAGTTAACCAGCGATTTGCTTCATTAATATTGGAACCAAACAAATACGTAATCAAAAGCAAAGGCATGGACAAGTACATCGCTAGCCTTGCATAAAGGGCATAATTTCTATAAGGCACCTTGTGAGCTAACCACATCACTGCCAAGGAGACAAATACCAAAACAGAATGACGAACTAAATACAACTCTGTATTTCCTCCCGCATATTTGTATGCCAAAGAGCCAGTAGCAGAATACACTACCAGAATACTGAATAGAGATAGCAGTATCACGATCCCCCAAATGATAGGGTCTCCCTTGAAATGCTCATCGATCCATGACTTAAATTGGCTCATGCGCTGATTTTCATTTTAAGGTTCAACACTCCTTCTCTAAACTGATTGCCACGATCCTCATAGTTTCGGAATAAATCGAAACTCGCACAGGCAGGCGAAAGCAATACCACATCCCCAGGCTGGGATAATTCCCTTCCCCAGTCGATTGCTTCTAGTATATTTTGAGTTTCCCGTATGACAGGAATGACCCCGTTAAATTCTTTAAGAAGCTTTTCATTGTCCTTACCTAGGCAAACCAAAGCTTTCACTCTCCCTTGGATTAAAGGGAGAATCGTGGAATAATCATTTCCTTTATCCACTCCTCCGGCTATCCAGATAACACCTGAAGGGTAGCTTTCAAGTGCATAGGCGGTTGCCTCTACATTCGTTCCCTTACTGTCATTCACATAGACTACGCCGTCCAATTCCGCCACTTTTTCCATTCGGTGAGGGGCATTTTGGAAGGTCTTTATTCCCTTCTCAATTTGCTCTTTACTCAAGCCCACCAATCGGGCTGCAGTAATTGCAAACAGGGCATTGAGAATATTATGCTTTCCTTGAATAGGAAGCAGCTTTGTGGCAATCTGAATCGGCTCTTCACCAATTCCTATATGCAGCATTTCTCCATCTAAAAAGCTGCTTGCATCCTTTTCATTAAGAGAAATGAAAACCTTTTTAGCTCGGATTTTAGAAGAAGCCAATCCCTTTTGGCTAAGTGAATCTTCACTAAGGAATAATGCATAATCCTGCTTTTTCTGATTGATGAAAAGCCTAAACTTGGAAGCGATGTAATTTTCGATTTTGTACTCATATCTATCCAGATGATCTGGAGTGATATTCGTAAGCATGGCTATATGCGGATGGAAAGTCTGAAGACCATCAATCTGGAAACTACTGGTTTCAATCACCCACCAATCTTTATCAGACTCTAATAGTTGAGCAGCCCAACTATGACCAACATTCCCTGCCAAACCGACATTTAGCCCTGTTTCTTTCAGCAAATGATAAGTCAATAAGGTAGTTGTGGTTTTACCATTTGTTCCAGTGATCGCTATTACTTTTCCATTAGAAAAATGATGCGCCAATTCCAATTCATCCACTACTGCCAAGCCCTGATCCAATGCTTTTTGAATGATGGGAACTTTGAATGAAATACCTGGACTTTTGATGATCAAATCCACATCAAGAATCCTTTCTTCTGAATGCTGACCCTCTTCAAATTCAATTCCTGCTTCCAGTAATCGTTGTTTTCTTTCCGAATTAATCTGACCGGCATCACTAACGAAAACCCCATAGCCCATCCGCTGTGCTAGCAATGCTGCTCCCAGTCCGCTTTCTCCTGCTCCTATGATGGCTACGTTTTTCAAGGTTTATCTCAATTTCAAGGTTGCTAGTGTAATGACTGCCAGTAAAATCCCCACGATCCAAAAACGGGTGACGATTTTTGCTTCAGGAATATTTTTCTTTTGATAATGGTGGTGCAAAGGAGACATCAGGAAAATCCGACGCCCTTCCCCATATTTCTTTTTTGTGTATTTGAAGTAGCTGACTTGAAGAACTACGCTGAGATTTTCGATGACAAAAATCCCGCACATGATAGGAATCAAGAGTTCTTTTCGAAGTGTCAAGGCCATGACCGCAATCGCCCCTCCCAACATCAAGGATCCTGTATCTCCCATAAAAACTTGGGCCGGATAGGCATTGTACCAAAGAAACCCGATACAGGCTCCAATAAAGGCAGATGCAAAAATTACCAGCTCCCCTGAGTTGGGGATATACATGATATTCAGATATTGAGAGAAAATGGCATTACCGCTGAGATATGCGAAAATGGCGATAGTCAGACCAATAATGGCCGAAGTACCGGCCGCAAGCCCATCGATTCCATCAGTAATATTCGCCCCATTTGATACCGCTGTGATGATGAAAATCACTACCAAAATGTAGAGAATTGGAGTAACTGACTCACCCAAAAACCCAAGTAATCTTTCGTAATCCAACTCATTGTTTTTAACAAAAGGAATTGTGGTTTTCAAGGCCTTCACATCCTGAAATGCTGGAGTTTCAACTACCCCACTTTCTACTGAAACAGGTGTAGAAAACTCACGGATTACCACATCCTCATGGAAATAAAGTGTAGCCCCTACAATCACACCAATACCGATTTGGCCAACGATTTTGAAGCGACCCTTTAAGCCTTCCTTATTTTTCTTGAAAACCTTGATATAGTCATCCACAAATCCAATTCCTCCCAACCAAACAGTGGTCACCAGCAGCAGAATTATGTAGATGTTATCTAAATCACCGAAAAGCAATGTTGGAATTACAATAGCGGCGATTATCATCAAGCCCCCCATAGTAGGAGTTCCTTTTTTCTGAGCCTGACCTTCCAATCCTAAGTCTCGGACGGTCTCGCCGATTTGCTTATTTCGGATCCAATTGATGATGTGATTTCCAAAGGTGATCGTGATGATCAGGGAAACTAATGCTGCCATGCCAGCCCGGAAAGAAATATAGCGGAACACTCCCGCTCCCGGAAAATCCAATACTTGGTCTAAATATTCAAAAATCGGATATAGCATATCAGTTTTGACTCAATTGATCTAAAATTTCATTTACCACTTCAGCATCATCAAAATGATGCTTGACGCCCTGGATTTCCTGATAGTCTTCATGCCCTTTCCCGGCAATCAGAATGATGTCTCCTTTTTGAGAAAGCATGCAGGCTGTTCGAATTGCTTCTTTTCGATCGACAATGCGAAGTACTTTTCGAAGATCAGATGGACCAACACCCTGCTGCATATCATCCAGAATAGCTTCAGGATCTTCAAATCGTGGATTATCAGAAGTCAAAATGACTTTGTCACTTTCCTGCACAGCGATTTTTGCCATCATAGGACGCTTAGCTTTATCTCGGTTTCCTCCACAACCTACTACTGTGATCACCTGCTCTCCTCCTGTCCGTACCCCATTGATGGTTCTCAATACATTTTCAAGCGCATCAGGAGTATGTGCATAATCTACGATAGCCGTAATTCCAGCTTTAGAAATGCGATCAAAGCGACCCTTAGCGCCAGGAATAGCAGAAAGATGCTGTAAAACCTCTTCCTCATCTTCTCCCAAAAGCACTGCAGCCCCAAAAACAGCAAGCAAGTTGTAAGCATTGAATGCACCAATCAGCCTAAACCATACCTGCTTCCCATTCAAGTCTAATTCAAGACCTTCGATGGTATTGGAAATGATTTTTGCTTTAAAGTCAGCAGCTGATTTTAACGCATAGATTTGATGAGTAGCCTTACAGTTTTGAAGCATAACCAGCCCACGCTTATCATCTCCATTGACTAAGGCAAAAGCATCTTTTTGTAAGTCATCAAATAGCTTCTTTTTGGCTTTGATGTATTCATCAAAGGTTTTATGGTAATCCAGATGGTCATGACTGATATTGGTGAAAATTGCTCCAGCCAATTGCAACCCTGCAATACGCTCCTGTACTATGGCATGGGAGCTCGCTTCCATAAAACAATGGGTACAGCCCTCATCTACCATTTTGCGGAGCAAGGCTTGAATGCTGACCGCATCCGGAGTTGTGTGAGTAGCGGGGATTACTTCCTCATTGATTTTATTCTCAACCGTAGAAAGAAGGCCCGTACTATAACCCATAGCCATGAAGAGCTGATGCAGCAAGGTAACCGTGGTAGTTTTACCATTGGTCCCAGTAACGGCAACTACCTTGATCTTATGGGAAGGATTGTCATAGTAATTGGAAGCCATGATTCCCAAAGCCTTTGCAGAGTCAGTCACCTGAACCCAAGTGACATCTTCCGCTAAGTTTTCTGGTAATTTTTCGCAGACAACCACTCTAGCTCCCTGCTCAATTGCCTTAGGGATAAAATCATGTCCATCCACTTGAGTCCCAGCGACAGCAACAAAGGCAGACCCTTTTGATACCTTTCGGCTATCAAAAACCAGATCTTTCACCTTCACTTCCATGTCACCTTGGGTAGTGAGAAGAGATACTTTGTATAATATGTCCTTTAAAACTTTCACTTATCCGAGCTCCAGATTTATAGTCGTATTTGGTTCCAATTTGCTACCAGGAATAAGCGACTGACTCTTCACCAACCCCTTTCCTTGGTAATTCACTCTAATGCCTTTGTTTTCAAGAATAAATAGTGCATCCCGCAATGGGAGTCCGGAAACATCCGGTACCGTATTCGGGTCACTTTCATTGATTCGCCAATCAATCTTATTGTCATTTGCCACCACTTTCACCCATTCTTCAGGTTGTGTGGGCGAAGCTTTAATTCCTAGCTTTTCAAAAATCTGATGGATTTCTTCTGCCTTTCCAGCTCGGACATAGGGAAGGGCTGCATTCGGCTGCGCTGAAGCAATTTGAGCTTGTGAGTTTGGATTCAACTCCAAATCCAAGGCATAAATTTTATCAGCAATTTCTTTGAAAACTGGTGCTGAAACATCACCTCCATAAGCCGCAAATCCTGAAGGACTATCGATCACGACAATCATGGAGTATTTAGGGCGGTCCGCGGGGAAATACCCTGCAAAGCTGGTGTAATACCTCTTCGTATATTGACCATTTTCTAATTTCTGGGCAGTACCCGTCTTCCCTGCTATGGAATATTCAGCGTCGGAAATATTTTTGGCAGTACCTCTCACGACCACTCCTTCTAAGAGCTCCTGCAGTTGCTTGATGGTTTTCTCAGATGCGATTTGCTTTCGGATAATTTCTGTCCCGTACTCTTTTTCAATGGTATTTCCTTTTACAATAGCCTGCACCAAATAGGGTTTGACCATCTTTCCATCATTGGCCACGGCATTGTAGAGCGCCAAGGTATGGATTGGATTTAGCTTGCTTTCGTAGCCAATAGAGATCCAAGGCAGTGATGTGCCATACCAATCCTTTTCTCCGGGCTTTTTGAAAAATGGCTTTCCTTCTCCGGCAAGTTGGAAATCAAATGGTTCGTTTAAGCCAACCTTTTCTAGGTAGCCCATAAATTTGGATGGACTTGAGCCAAAATGCTCATCTACTAATTTGGAGATGGCAACATTGGATGATTTCTCGAAAGCTTCCCGAATAGTTAGCGTTCCGTAACCACCGTTTTTAGCATCACGCATTATTTGATTGTAAAATCGTTGAGCACCATTTCCGGTATCGACTTTTTCATCAAGAGAAATCTTATTTTCCTCCAAAAGGGTGAGCATGGAAAACAACTTGAAGGTCGAACCCGGCTCAGTATTTCCCTGATCACCAATTGCGAAATTGTAGTTTTCGCCATAACCGCGACCGCTTTTATTTTTTTGCAGGTTAGCGATAGCTTTGATTTTTCCGGTTTTAACCTCCATGACGATCACCGAACCAAAAGCTGCATCTCGAGCTTCTAGCTGTCGAAGCAAAGCTGTCTCTGCCACATCCTGAATGTTGACATCCAAGGTGGTGATTACGTCATATCCGTCTTCGGGCTTGATATCTTCTGCATCAAAAACAGGCTTCCAGCTTCCTCCAGCTAATCGCTGAAATAGAGCTTTCCCGTCTTTACCCTTTAAATAATTATTGAAACTGTATTCAATACCCGCTCCATATTCATCTTCATTGATAAAGCCAACCGTTCTGCTAGCCAAAGAATTAAATGGTCGATATCGTTTTTCAACTTTCTCAAAAAGTACTCCTCCCCCGAGTCGACCTTCTCGGAAGATGGGCCACTGAGACATCTTTTGCATGTCTTGATAGCCAATTTGTCTTCTGTTTAGAACGATGTAGCGCTTTTTATCCAAGCGAGCATCAGTAATCATACGCTTATAAGCTTTGGCTGATTTGTCTTTATAAAATCCTGAGAGCAATTGAGCCAAAGAATCAATCCCTTCTTCAAAAGTGGAATTTTTGGACATGGTAGGATCCAAGGCTACTCTATAAAAAGGTAAACTGGTAGCCAAAAGACTTCCATCCCCCGCGTAAATATTTCCCCGAGTGGCTGGCACTTCCCGATATTGAAAATTGATCGTTTGTGCTTTTTCCCGCCATTTATCACCCTGCTCAAATTGAATTTTGGCAATACGAAGAGGAATCGCCGTCGTAACGAGCGCTATGAGGATAAATACAATCCTCACTCGAAGCACTATGGAACGCTTGATATTCACTCTTCTACTTCTATTTTGACAGGTGGTTCTTTAAGTTCTATGATTCCTTTATTTGCTACTTTTTTTGCCAATTCAGACTGCATGCTGCTGAGCATGTACTCTGCTTCCAGCGTTGTCACATCAGCGCGAATGTCTTCCACTTCCTGCTGCACTTTCTCAATTTTTCGGACCATATTTTCAGCCCGATGATTGCTCCAGATATAGATCAAAGCCAATAAAACAACAAAGCCAACCGGGGGAACCAACTGTACCGGAACTCCTTCACCAAGAATCCGGGTCACATTCAGTTTTTCCTCCATCCAGGAGAAAATTGTCTTCCCAGAACGGGTCGACTTCGACCTGTTTCCTGATTTCAATTTTTTCCTAAATGTGTTTTGACTCATTTGCCTACTTTCTTTGCTATTCTGAGTTTCGCACTTCTTGCCCGAGGGTTTGCAGCTATTTCTTTCGCGTCAGCGGTAATTGCACCTCTGCTGACAGGCTCTAGTGGCCGAATAGGGTTGCCGAAAAAATCCTTTTCCAATTCCCCTTGAAACTTCCCTTTTGTAATGAGATTCTTGACCAATCTGTCTTCCAAACTGTGGTAACTCATCACTACCAATCTCCCCTCAGGCTTCAAAAGATCAACGGCGTTTAGAAGAAATTCTTCCAAAGCACCCAATTCATCATTCACTTCAATTCGCAAAGCCTGAAATACCTGCGCGAAATATTTAAACTCTCTCCCTTTCGGAGCATATTTTTTCAAAAAAGCGGTAAAGCCTTCTGTCGTTTCAAATGGTCTATCCATACGCTCCGACACAATTCCTTGCGCCAGAGTCTTTGCATTTTTGACTTCCCCATACATCCCCAGAATCCGATGAAGCTTTGATTCCTCATAAGTATTGAGGATATCTTTAGCACTCAATCCTTGGCTAGGGTTCATCCGCATATCCAACTCCCCTTCAAAGCGCGTAGAAAAACCTCGTGAAGGTTCATCAATTTGATGAGAAGAAATTCCCAAATCCGCCAAAATCCCATCTACCTCACGGACACCATAAAGTCGAAGAAACTTTTTGATATCCCGGAAATTGGCAGCCACAAAAGTGAAGCGATCATCATCTATCGCATTTGCCTCTGCATCAGGGTCTTGATCAAATCCATAAAGGTGCCCATTGTCCAAATGCTTGAGAATTTCACGGGAATGACCACCTCCACCGAAGGTAACATCGACATATACCCCGTTCGGGTTAATAGCCAAGCCTTCAGTGCATTGGGCGAGCATCACTGGAATATGGTACACAGAAGTTGTCATGACTTAGGAGAGATATTTTTCCATCAGTGCCGACAAGTCAGCAGGATCAGGGATGACATGTTTCGCATGATTCTCTGGATTCCATATCTCAATGCGTATCCCATTACCAGCGACTACTACTTCTTTTTCTAGACCTGCATAAGCCTGAAATTGCTTTGGGATCAAAACTCGGCCTGCACTATCGAGCTCCACATCCACCACCGAGTTGAAAAATGCCCGTTGCAATGCGCGCTGCTCAGGATTGTTGATGTTGAGGGATTTGATTTGATTTTCCAGCTTCTTGAATTCCACCATCGGATACAAAGCCAGACATCGATCCTCTGCCATACGAAGCATCAAAGTGGATCCATTAGCCTCCGGAATCGCTGCCTTTATCTTAGAAGGCAGCGCCAGACGACCTTTCGGATCTAGCTTACAATCGTAATGGCTATTAAACATTTCCTTTTAGCGCTTTGGACGAGTTTTTAGTAAAAACAAAAGTAATAAAATGATTTTCACATTCTACCACTTTCTTCCACTTTTTCCCACTTTGACTTAAAAGTAGCTAAAAGTTTTATCCATCCCAATATTTTTGAAAAAAAATCGAGGAATTTTAATTGGTTATCAGTCGGTTATCTCAGAATTGAAATTTTGTTTAAAAAGCTCATTTTTAGGCCAAATTGGCCGATTTTCTAAAAATAGGAAATCCCAAACCCTGAAAATTTTTGTAGTACATCCAAAAAAGTGGGAGAATTTCCCAATGAATAAAAAAAAGCAGTGACTAAGAGCCACTGCTTTTCAATAGGTATCAACACACAAATTAATTGTCTTTTTCTGTTTCTTTTAGTTTTTGCATTTTCTCTTCCATAGCTCGGTGAAACTCCTGAAGTTTAGCTTCGTTTTCCTTTTTCCACTCCTCCATTTTTCGCTGAAACTCCTCAATCTTTGGAGCTTGGCTTTTCTCCCACTCTTTCAGTTTTTGCTGAAATTCTTCCATTTTAGGAGCCTGAGTTTCTTTCCATTGTTGTTGCCAAGCTTGCATTTCCTTTTCCCAAGCTTCAAGCTTTGGGGCAATTTGTTTTTCCCACATTTTCAGCTGTTCTTCCCGCTCTTTTTCATTTTCCTTCCATTGCTTTTCAAACTCCTTTGCGCGCTCCTCCACCATTTTGGACCAGTCTTTTACTCGCTCCTCATATTCCTTCTGCTTTTCTTCATATTCCTTCATTTTACGCTCGCGATCTTTTTCCCAATTCTTGAGTTCTTCCTTTGTCATTTCGGCAGTATCAGGAAAGAAAAACATTTCACCATCAAAATCGAAAATCATAGGCTCACCTGACTCAAAAACAAATGGCTTCATATCCCCGAAAAATTCAAAAGAAAATTCACCTGGAAATTCCGGCATTGGAGGCATGGCAGGCATAGCTATCATTTCATCCAATTCTAGCTTTGGCATGGATTCAAAATCAAATTCAGGTTCAGGCATTCCCTGAATTATAAAGACACTTTTTCCGCCTTTGACAATGGTATCACCGTCTACAATCAAAGTATCTCCCTTGATTTCATACTGGAATTTTTGGTTTCCATTCTTTTGTCGAAAAACGTATGTGTCGCCATTTTCATTAGTCCATGATTGCTCTCCTTTTTCAGGGATAACAATCACTTTTTTCTCCTGATCGGTGGTATCCTTAACCGAAATCATAATTGGCTCAACTAGTTGATTTTGAGCAATAAAATCCAACTCAGGGTTTTCAATTGAGACTAGAGGAAGTACCTCCCTCTTCTCAGGGGAATCATGCTGACTTGCATTAGCAAGGATTCCAGCGGTAAGTAATAAGGTAAATAACATGGGTAGTGAAATAATAGGGTTTTGTGGATAGTTCTGTGCCGGGAAACCCAGCATTCTTTTGATTCGATGAAGGGTTGGATTTCTGCGTTTGGATGCTGCCAAAGCCAAATCCGGTACATGCTGTTGAGAATAATTGAGCACCTCGGCGAGAGCTTTTGCAAGAGTCTGCGGCTCAATTCCAGTAGAGATCGCCAAGTCATCTGTGGCATTTTCCCGAAGCTCTTTCGCTGTTTGATTTATCCACCAGAAGCAAGGATGGAAAAAGAAGACAACTTCTAAAACAGATTGAATCAGGTTAAGCAGGTAATCATTCCGCTTGATATGTGCTAGTTCGTGCGCAAGGATAGCTTCTATTTGCTTGGGTGAAAGTTGAAATATCAAACCAGCAGGGATCAAAATCATCGGTTTGAATATTCCAAAAGCCATGGGAGATAAACCCTCTGAAGAAATTTTTAAAGATACATTTCTGGAAATATTCAATCGCCTGGACAACTCTTCTAGATATCCATCCAATCTTGAATCAGAAGAAGGCTTACTACTCAAACGCAGACCTCTGACAGCTGAAAGATTATTAAATAATCGAAAGAGGAATAGAACTGCCCCCAAGAACCAAACATTTACTAGAAATGGAAGCTGAGATTCAATCCAAATTACCCAAGTTTCCAACAAACCTACTTCCTGATTTACAGCATTCTGAGATTCAAATGCAGCCCAAACGATATTGGATTGCACACCGGGCTTAGTTAGCATTGACCATTCATAAAACAGGGTTGAAAGTGCCACAAGAAGCCCAATTCCCAACGAAGCCATGGAAAGTTTATATTTGAATTGAGGAGATTTTTTGGAAAAAATCCGCAATGCTCCCCAAAGTAATCCTGCTACTAGAATCCATTGCCAAATGGAATGCACTAAAGTCCAACCCAAAGCCTGTAACAACTGATCTGGAATCCAATCATTTAAAAGGTTCATGATTTTTTGTTTTCAAGTTGATCTAAAAATGCCCGAATTTCATCCAGCTCTTCTTTGCTGGGTTCCTCTTGACCAAGTGCTTGCATCACGAGCGATTTGGCAGAACCTCCAAAAGCAGAATTCATCAAATTTTTCAACAAGGACTTTTGCGTGTCTCCTTGTTTGATCGCAGCTCTGTAAATGTGCGTCCGACTTTTTTCATCGCGCGTCACCATCCCTTTTGCATGCATGATCTGCATGATTTTTAAAGTAGTGGTGTAGCCAGTCTCCTTGGTTTCCGATAGTCGCTCGTGAATCTGACGAACACTGGCTTCTTTCATTTCCCAAAGCAGGGAAAGAATCTCAAGTTCTGCTTCTGTAGGTTTACTCATGGCGAATTATACGATAGCTTTCGTACAAAGTTATACGAAAGGAATCGTAATATCCAAAAAAGTACGACAATAGTCGTATTAAAAAGTGTTAAACCACCGGATATCAGGGATTTATTTTAATCTTTTGATAGTCTCTTTTCCTTTTTTCTCCAATCCTTTTCTAAAAACCTCTGCTAAAGAAGGCCATGCACCGGCAATTTTTGCGAGAAACCCTCGATTCTCTGGAATACAGACCAATAGTTTTGGTTTCTTCATCAAGTTGAGGATTGACTGAGTAAGATCTTCAGGTTGAAGAATCTTTTTCGGGCCACTAAAAGTTAATACGGCTTCCTCCGGATAATCCAGCTGCAGGTCCAGCATGGGCGTATTGACCAAATCGGGACAAACTACCGAAACCTGAACCCCGAATTTTTTCAATTCAGCAGCTACTGCCAAAGAAAAACCACGTATTGCAAACTTTGATGCAGTGTAAAGACTCAAACCCGAAACTGGCGCTAAGCCAGCTAATGAGGAAATATTGATAATATGACCAAAGCCTTGCTGTTTCATCAACCTTCCAATCAAGGTAGTTCCCAAAATACTTCCTTTGGTATTCACATCGAGGTGAAAATCGATATCCGAAATCTCAAAATCAGTTACAAACCCAGGGCGAATCACTCCCGCACTATTTATTAGATGAGAAATAGAACTGGATTCGTTCCGAGAGAGGCCAATCACTTCTTCCCAAACTTTCTTTTGAGAAACGTCACCTACTACCAATTTCACTCGATCCGAAGGTTTAAAATTCCCAAGAAGCGCTTCCTTATTGAAGTCAACCAATACCAATCTTTCTCCCTGTTCTTTAAGGGTTTGAGCGAGATTTAAGCCAATTCCGCTGGCAGCACCAGTGATTATTATAAATTTTTTTTCACCCATTTATTTATTCCAAATACAAGTTTCAAAACACAAAATACTATTTTTTCGGGATAAAATTCTGTTTGATTTTGACATATAGGTATTAAACAAAATTTTATGTTTTAGTTATTGTTATTTTCAAAATATTTTTTGCTATTTAGTCTCCTAACCATCAATACATCAAGCTATGTTTTCATCAATCAAATCATATCTAAAACCCAGTGGTGGATTCCTTTTGGGTTTGATTTTGATCCTAGGTGCCTGCTCTGAAATAGAGCAGGAAGTTCAACTTACTGCCCTGGACGAAGTTGCGCAAACAGGTGAGCCGGAATTTATTCCCGGAAAATACATTGTGGTACTCAATGATCAAACGGTCCGGTTCAGAAGAACTGATGATTATGAATCTGTTCAGGCCGGTATGCGAGTAGTTGCTAACTCTATCGCGGCTCGACACAATATCCAAGAGGAAAAAATTGAACGCGTGTATGGAAATCTTCTTCCAGGCTTTTCGGCAGAATTAACTCTTGCCCAACTTTCAGACCTTGAGAATGACCCTTCAGTGCGTTATGTAGAGCCAGACGGCTATGTGTACACCACCACTACGCAATCTAATGCTACTTGGGGAATTGATCGGATTGATCAAGCTTCTCTTCCACTTGATGGAACTTATACTTATGACTACTCAGGACAGGGTGTAACTGCATACATACTTGACACAGGCATTCGTACTGACCATGCTGAATTTGGAGGAAGAGCTTCTCAGGGGTTTGATGCCTTTGGAGGAGACTCCGAAGATTGTCATGGCCATGGAACGCACGTAGCAGGAACTGTTGGTGGCTCTATCTATGGTGTGGCCAAAAATGTATCATTGGTTGCCGTTAGAGTCTTAGATTGCGGCGGTTCCGGATCTTGGAGTGGCGTTATAGCCGGTATGGATTGGGTAGCAGCTAATGCTTCTGGACCTTCGGTAGCAAATATGTCACTGGGAGGTGGAAAAAGTAATTCCATTAATGATGCCGTGAACAGAATGTATAATGCTGGTGTAGCAGTAATGGTGGCTGCCGGAAATAGTAATGCCAATGCCTGCAATTATTCCCCAGCCAGTGCTCCCAATGCATACACTGTAGGAGCAACCACAAGCAGTGACACTCGATCCTCATTTTCTAATTATGGAGATTGTGTGGATATTTTTGCTCCAGGTTCTTCTATCCGGGCAGCCTATTACTCTAGTAGCACTGCAACAGCAACTATGAGTGGTACCTCAATGGCATCACCTCATGTAGCAGGTGCTGCAGCCTTGTATTTGGAATCTAGTCCTAGTGCCTCTGCACAAGAAGTCTATGATTACCTTTCAAGCACTGCAGCAAAATCTGTTGTTTCAAATTCCCTAAGTGTCAATAACGACTTGGTTTACACCTTGGGAACACCTGATAACGGTGGAGGAGGCGATCCTAGTGATCCTACTGGCATCGTGCTTTCAGCAGAAGGCTTTAAAGTGAAAGGTAGAAAAGGAGTCAATCTAAGTTGGTCAGGAAATACCGGTTCAGTTGATATTTATAGAGATGGAAATTTGATTGCCTCGAATATTTCCGGATCTAGCTATACCTATCAAACTGACGAACGCGGTGGCGGAAGCATGACGTTTAAAGTCTGCGATGCTGAAGGCGCTTGCTCTGCAGATGTCACAGTAAGTTTCTAATATTCCTTTTCCCAATTTTTTTAGACCGCTTTTCCATAAAAGCGGTCTTTTTTTTGAACCTGCTACAGCTCAAGCTAGTTGAAGCATTATACTCAAAAATCCATGTGCTTAGTAGCATTTTCCTGGAAGCAACATATTGATTTCCCTCTAATCATTTCTGCTAATCGAGATGAGTTTTTCGATCGGCCAACTGCTCCCCTACATCAATGGGAAAGTGGAATTTTAGCAGGAAAAGATCTACGAAGTGGCGGTACTTGGATGGGTTTTAATCCGAATGGTAGATGGTCTCTTTTGACGAATTATCGGGATTTCCGAAACATGGGTCAGAGTCAAATCAGCCGTGGAAAACTAGTTCTGGACTTTCTGGAAAACAGCATTTCTCCTAAAGATTACCTTCAGGAAATCCAAAAAGATCAAGACCGCTATGAAGGGTTTAATCTATTGGTTTCAGATGGGAATTCGCTTTTTTACTTGAGTAACTATGGAAAAGGAATTCAGGAAATTGAACCGGGAATCCATGGGCTGAGCAATGGTTTAATCAATGAACCTTGGCCAAAAGTAGAATTAGCAAAAAGACAGTTAGAGGAAACGATAAATGAAAAAATCGAGCATGACAATTTGCTCCAAATCCTCAAATCAATAGAAACCTACCCTATCGAAAAACTCCCAGATACGGGAGCACCGCAAAGCCTAGAAAAAGCACTTTCGGCTCAATTAATTCGAACGGAAGGAAATTATGGAACCATTTCTTCTAGCGCAGTCATTCAAAACCAAAAAGGTCAGATTGAAATCCAAGAGCGTCGCTTTGAATGGGATTATGCTAATTTTACAGATACAAAAGCGCTTCTTCAAACCTAATTAAACATCAAACTTTTATGAATCACCTATTCGACGTCATCATTGTAGGAGGAGGACCAATTGGCTTGGCTTGTGGGGTCGAAGCACAGAAAAATGGCTTGGACTACCTGATTCTCGAAAAGGGAGCCCTGACCAATTCCATTTACAATTACCCTGTCAACATGACTTTTTTCTCGACATCCGATCGATTGGAGATGGCGGGAATCCCATTTATGTCCATTGGTAATAAGCCTACCCGAACGGAGGCCTTGGAATATTATAGACGGATTTATTTCCACTTCAAGCTCAAAGTCAACCTATATGAGGCTGTACAAACCTTAGAGAAGGAAGAGGAACATTTTAAAATTACTACTTCCAAGGCGGTTTATCACACCCGAAAAATCGTATTAGCAACCGGCTTCTACGATTTACCAAACTTGATGAATGTACCAGGCGAAGAACTTCCCAAAGTCATGCACTATTACAAAGAGCCTTGGCCATTTGTCGCTCAAAAAGTACTTGTAGTAGGCGGAGCCAACTCTGCGGTGGATGCAGCTTTGGAATGCTGGAGAAAAGGAGCCGAAGTCAGCATGGTATTACTCGGTGATGAAGTGGATGAAAATGTGAAATATTGGGTTAGACCCGATATCATGAACCGAATCAAAGAAGGCTCCATCAAGGCATTCACCCGATCCAAAGTCAAGGAGATTCGAGAGCATGAAGTAGTGATCTCCACCCCTGATGGTGAAGTCATTATTGAAAATGACTTCGTGTTAGCCATGACAGGATACAAACCCAATTTTGCTCTTTTGGATCAGTTGGGAGTGGAATTATCACTCGATGAAAAGCGCCAACCTTGCTACGATCAAGCCAATCAGGAATCCAATGTACCGGGCGTTTATCTTGCAGGAGTCGTATGTGGTGGATTAAATACCCGGGAGTTTTTTATCGAAAACTCAATCGTGCACGCCGAATCGATTATGAAGGATATCAAGGGAAACCTTTCTTAAACAAGCTCATTTATATTGGCTACCTTTGCAAAACTTATGAAAAAGAAGCCTTTCAACGTCGTTTACGAAGACAATCACTTACTTGTAGTCAATAAGGCTGCAGGAATTCTCGTTCAAGGTGACAAAACCGGGGACAAGACCCTCACCGACTACTGCAAGGAGTACATTGCCGAAAAATACAACAAGCCAGGAGCAGTCTTTTTGCATCCTGTGCACCGATTGGATAGACCTGTGAGCGGATTGGTGGTTTTTGCACGTACCAGCAAGGGTTTGGAACGCATGATGGAGCTCTTCCGAAAGCGGGATATTCACAAAGTTTATTGGGCTGTAGTGAAAAAACGTCCAAGGGAAGAAGCAGGCAAACTAACCCATTGGCTGACCAAGGATGAGAAAAAAAATATTGTAACAGCCCATGAGCGGGAAGTTCCTGGTTCGCAAAAAGCCGAACTCAACTACAAAACACTTGGCAAACTTAATGATCATTGGCTACTCGAAGTCCGTCCTGTTTCCGGTCGCCCTCATCAGATTCGTGTACAATTGGCTTCTATGGGTTGCCCGATTCGGGGAGATTTGAAGTATGGTTTCCCCAAGCCTAACCCGGATGCGAGCATCAATCTTCATGCATTTCATTTGGTGTTTGTTCACCCGATCAAAAAGGAAAAACTATATCTACGAGCTGCCCTTCCTGAAACTGAATTTTGGGAGCAGTTTTATGAATTTGAAGCTGTAAAGGCCAAGGATCAGCATATTGATAATTCCTTCTCAGGGTAATTAAATCTCCCGACAAGTAGGAAAGAAGGAAATTGAAATACGGTTGAAATACAATTGAAATAAGCCCTCCTTCGTCGAGCGAAATATCTTACCGAAGGCATATTTCATCGAACGAAGTGAGATGTATTTCGGCATAGTCCTATTTCACTAAGCGTAGCGAAGTATATTTCCTGCCACGGCAGGCAGGCACGAACAAAGTGAGGTATATTTCGTAAGGCACAGCCGAACATATTTCGCCGAAGGCCTATTTCCATTATATTTCGGCGAAGCCATATTTCAGCCGAGGAACGAGGCTATATCTTGCCGAAGGCTTATCTAACCGAACGAAGTGAGGTATTTCTTTGCCGAAGGCATATCTTATAAAGCATATCTTTTGAAACCATGAAAAATCTACTCACCCTTTTCATTCTTGTCTTAATTTTCTTTTCCTGCACCTCCCAAAATTCCCCCAAAACAATCTTCATCGTACGGCATGCCGAGAAGCAACTCGTGGATAATCCTGATCCTGATTTGGCGCAAGTGGGACAGGTTCGGGCAAAAAAGCTTGCACAGATTCTTGAGGATCAAGAAATCAAACACATTTTCAGCTCTGACTATAAGAGAACCCGTCAAACAGCCCAGCCAACAGCTGAGCAATTTGGATTAAGTATCCAATCCTACGATCCAAGAAATCAAGATGCGCTTGTAGAGCAGCTACGGAGCTTAGAAGGAAATATTCTAGTTGTAGGTCACAGCAATACAGTTAGTCAATTGGCAAATTATTTTGTGGGTGATGGAGAAAAATTCAAAGATTTAGAAGATATCGAATATGACTTTATTTACGAGGTCAGCTTAGAGAAAAATGGGAGTTCTGTCACACGGAAGCTCTATAAGGATTATTAATTCAGAAATAAAACCTCTTCAGAAGCGGTTATTCTTTTAGTAGAATAATCGCTTTGTTTTTTTCCCTTCCGTCCAATTCCCCTATTTTTAAATACTATGAATAGGGAAGAAAACATCAAACAAATCTCCGATTCTTCCAAAACTTGGGATATCGCTGTAATAGGTGGAGGTTCTTCAGGATTGGGAGTAGCCTTGGATGCAATTTCTCGGGGACTTTCCGTAGTACTTTTAGAGAAGGCGGATTTCGCAAAAGGGACTTCGAGCCGTAGTACCAAATTGGTTCATGGTGGGGTCCGGTATTTGGCCCAAGGTGATATTGGATTGGTATTGGAAGCCTTAAAGGAAAGAGGAAAACTTTTACAAAACGCCCCACATCTAACCTCCAATCAGCCATTTATTATCCCCATTTATTCTTGGTTTGACCGCATTCAATATAGCGCAGGACTCAAAGTCTATGATTGGATGGCTGGAAAACTTCGAATCGGGAAAAGTCGATTTATCTCTAAAGATGAAACGCTCAATAGGCTTCCCGGGATCAAATCCAAAGAATTATTAGGAGGTGTGGTTTACTACGACGGACAATTTGACGATGCACGGCTAGCCTTGGCAATTGCAATGACAGCAGATGATGCCGGTGCTTGCATCCTCAATTATGCCTCAGTCCGTGGCTTAATTAAAGATGAAAACGGCAAACTCATTGGCTTAAAAGTTCGGGATGAACTGGACAAGACGAAATACACGCTAAAAGCCAAAATGATTGTAAATGCTACGGGAGTTTTTGCCGATAAAATTCTCCAAATGGATAACCCCAATGCGGAAAAAATGATCCAACCGAGCCAGGGAATTCATCTAGTGATGGATTTGGATTTTTTAGGTGGAAAAGATGCATTACTAATTCCAAAAACAAAAGATGGAAGAGTTCTCTTCGCTGTGCCATGGCATGGAAAACTAGTTGTAGGGACCACTGATACGCTCCGCGAAAAAGCCAAACTGGAACCTCAAGCTCTTCAAAAGGAAATCGACTTTGTCCTTGAAACAGCCGATGGCTACTTGACAAAAGCTCCCACTCGAGCGGATGTCAAATCTGTATTTGCAGGCCTTCGCCCTTTAGCCCGTCCAAAAGAGGAAGGGGCAAAAACCAAGGAAATTTCCCGATCACATAAAGTCATTATTTCAGAAAGCAATCTGGTCACCCTGACAGGAGGAAAATGGACGACCTTTCGAAAAATGGGTGAAGATACCGTGGATCATTATCAAGAAATCACAAAAGAATTATTGGCTCCGAGTGAATCCTTTGAAATGAAACTTCATGGATACACCAATAAAATTCCCGGTGGACATTGGACAGTTTATGGTTCAGATGCGGCCTATATTCAAAAACTGTCAAAAGAGCATCCCGAACTCACTGAAAGGGTTCATCCCGACTTCCCCAATATTTTGGCTGAAGTAGTTTGGTCTGTTCGGGAAGAAATGGCCGTCAAAGTCGAAGATATTCTATCAAGGCGAATTCGAATGCTGATTCTTAATGCTCAAGCTGCATTGGATTCGGCTGAAAAAGTAGCCAAACTAATGGCCAAGGAAATGCAAAAGGATGAGAATTGGATAGAACGGGAACTGGAAGATTTTAGAAAAGTGGCTGAAAAGTATTTAATTAAAGCCTGACAATAACCCTAATTCTTTTCATAAAGGATAAATCGAAATAACCCAAAATGACCCAAACAAAACCCTATATCATGGCCTTGGACCAAGGAACCACTAGTTCGAGAGCCATCATTTTTGACAAGCAAGGGCAAATCATTTCTGTCGCCCAAAAAGAATTCAAGCAGTATTTTCCCAAACAAGGCTGGGTAGAACATGACCCGGAGGAGATTTGGACTTCCCAATCTTCGGTGATGATCGAAGTCTTGGTCAATCAGGGAATAGCTGTGGATGATATCGCGGGAATCGGAATTACCAATCAGAGGGAAACTACCCTTGTTTGGGATCGAAAAACCGGAAAAGCAATTTATAAAGCTATTGTATGGCAAGACCGGAGAACAGCTGCCTTTTGTTACGAATTGAAAGAAAAAGGTCATTCTGAGCTTGTTGCTTCCAAGACCGGCTTGATCATCGATGCCTATTTTTCAGCCACCAAAATCCGCTGGATTCTAGACAATGTAGAAGGAGCTCGAGAAAAAGCCGAGGCTGGAGAATTGGCTTTTGGAACGGTGGATTCTTGGCTTGTTTGGAAATTGACAAAGGGTCAGCATCATTTGACAGACATCACCAATGCCAGCCGTACCATGTTGTTCAATATTCACACTCAGCAATGGGATGAAGAATTACTTTCCCTTTTTGGGATACCCAAAACCATGCTTCCAGAAGTCAAAAGTTGCTCCGAAGTGTACTGCGAAACAGCCGGCGATGTTTTGCGAAGCAAGATCCCTATTGCAGGAATCGCAGGAGATCAGCAAGCTGCCCTTTTCGGTCAACTTTGCACCGAACCAGGCATGGCCAAAACAACCTACGGAACAGGATGCTTCCTGGTCATGAATACCGGAAAAGAGGCTGTTCAATCCAAAAATCAATTGCTAACTACCGTAGCCTGGAAAATCGGGAATGAGATAAATTATGCCTTGGAAGGCTCTGTCTTTATTGGCGGGGCTGCCATCCAATGGCTACGTGATGGTTTGGAATTATTTAAGCACGCCAAAGAATCTGAAAAACTAGCTACGAGCTTAGAAGATAATGAAGGTGTCTATTTTGTTCCGGCATTAGCGGGACTGGGAGCTCCTCATTGGGATCAAAATGCAAGAGGCGCATTTTTTGGGATTACACGAGGAACGACTACTGCACATTTTACTCGAGCCGCTTTGGAGGCTATTGCCTATCAAGTCTATGATGTCATCAAGGCCATGGAAAAAGATGCCGGTGAAAAGACAAAAGAACTTCGAGTTGATGGAGGTGCTACGGCCAATAATTTCCTAATGCAGTTTCAGTCTGACCTATTGGATTGTGAAATTAAACGGCCTCAAATCATTGAAACCACAGCCATTGGAGCAGCATTCTTGGCCGGATTGGCGGTTGGATTTTGGAAGGACCAATCCGAAATTCAAGCACTTTGGCAGGCAGATAAAAGCTTCCAACCTGAAATGGGAAAAGAGAAGCAGGAAAATTTATTGCACTTTTGGCACAAAGCAGTCGAACGATCTAAAAACTGGGTAGAATAACATGAATCCATACATCGCAGAAATTATAGGAACCGGGCTCTTGCTTCTTTTAGGTTCAGGGGTGGTCGCCAATGTGGTCTTACCACAAACCAAAGGAAATAATTCAGGCTGGCTAGTGATTACAACAGCATGGGCTTTGGCCGTATTTGTCGGAGTGGTGGTGGCAGGGCCTTACAGCGGAGCTCATCTAAATCCGGCTGTAACTATTGGATTGGCATTGGCTGGAAAATTCGAGTGGGGAATGGTTCCCGGCTACATCGGAGCCCAAGTCGTCGGTGCTTCCTTGGGCGCATTTTTATCTTATATAGTTCATATTGACCATTTTAAAGTTACCCAGGACCCTGGAGAAATAGCGGCGCCATTCGGGACAAGTCCAGCAATACGAAATTTGAAAAATAATTTTATCTCAGAAGTCATTGGGACTTTTGTCTTGATTTTTGTGATTCTATATATCAAAGGGGCAAAGATCGAAGACAGTAATCAAACGCCTATCGGCCTTGGATCTGTAGGAGCCTTGCCTGTAGCTTTTTTGGTGTGGGTCATCGGTATGGCTTTGGGAGGAACAACAGGATATGCCATCAATCCAGCCCGAGATTTGGGGCCAAGAATCGTTCATCAATTATTACCTATTAGCGGAAAAGGAAGTTCTGATTGGGCCTATGCCTGGATCCCGATTTTCGGGCCAATTGCCGGAGCAGCATTGGCAGCTGGTTTGTATTTTTTGGTAGGAAGCTAAAATTCCTTTCAATGAAAAAAAATGGAGCATGTGAAATTACAAGCTCCATTTTTTTTATACTCTTCTTCAAACTGTTCACCGCCTACTCCACACTTTCCATAAAATCTACTGTAAAGTAACTTAAGGCCTTTACCCCTAGGATAAATCCGCTTTCATCGATAAAAAAGTCCGGGGTATGGTGGGAAGGCGTAGTCAAAGGGTCTCCTCCTTTTTTCATTCCTCCGAGGAAAATAAAGAAGCCCGGTTTCTCCCGTTGGAAAAAGCTGAAATCCTCTGCTCCAGTAACCGGAGGCATCGCAATTACATTTCCTTTTCCAGCGGCAGCTTCCATGGAAGGCATCATCTGAGCGGTAAGCTCAGGCGGGTTAACCGTGGATGGATAGAGTTTCCCGATGTTGACATCTGCTTTTGCCCCAGCACTTTCCGCAATATTGGTGATGATTTCGGTAATCCGCTTATGAACCAAAGCTTGCTGCTCATCTCCAAAAGTTCGGATAGTCCCGATCATCTCCACCTTTTCTGGAATGATATTATGACGAATACCACCATGAATAGCACCCACCGTGACTACAGCAGGATTCTCGGTGATATTGACATTTCGGGAAAGGATAGTTTGTAATCCCATAATCGCCTGAGCCGAAGTTACAATGGGATCCACACTGGACCAAGGAGCAGCTCCATGGGCCTGTGTACCTGTGATGGTCACTTCCAAATTATCCACCGCAGCCAAAAAAGGGCCTGATCGATAGCCGATTTTACCAGCCTCAATTTGTGACCAAATATGCAAGCCAAAAATAGCATCCACATCTTCCATCACTCCTTCTTTAACCATTAGCTCAGCACCGGCGATATCCACATCATAAACCCCTTCTTCCGCAGGTTGGAAAATAAACTTCACAGAACCTTTCAATTGGTCCTTCATCCCAGCCAATACTTCCGCTACCCCCATCAAAATAGCCACATGAGAATCGTGACCACAAGCATGCATGACTCCCGTTTCTTGACCATTGTACACAGCAGTATTGACCGATTTGAAAGGCAGATCATTTCGCTCGGTTACTGGCAAAGCATCCATATCTGCCCGAAGAGCTACCATAGGACCTGGCTTTCCTCCTTTCAAAACTCCAACGACACCAGTCACTGCGACCTCTTCTGTAACTTCCATTCCAAGAGAACGAAGATGATCCGCAATGATCTTTGCCGTTCGGAATTCTTGATTTCCGAGTTCGGGATACTTGTGAAAATCCCTTCTCCATTCGATCACTTGAGATTCAACTTCTGCTGCCTTTTGATCGATTTGGGAGCGAAGCGGAGACTGGGCATAAGCCATCGTCCCGATAAATAGAAAGGGTATTAGAAACTTGTTCATTTGTCAATAATTTTAGAGTTCAATTTAATCCAAAAATCGCCAGCTTGCCCGGTGATTTTTATCCAAAGTATTTCCGGTCACCTTTGCTCGAAGAATTTCTACCGGCATGGTGTTTTGTTGCATGATTAAGTCATGAAAGGCTTTCTCCTCCATTTTACCTGAATCGACCATTTCCTGACGCAAAGAGTAAAATTCCAAAGCCCCAATCATATAGGCAATTTGATAAAGCGGACCATACCGTCCCTCAAAAGATCGACGAACTTCCGCCTCTGCATTGGCATATTCATGCCCCACTCGATCGACCAACAAATCAATGCATTCTTGCGGCGTCATTTTCTCCAAATGATAGTTTAGGGAGAAAATAATTCGGGCACAGCGATGCATTCTCCAGAAAAGCATTCCGATTTTGTCTTTGGCATCTCTAGGGAAATCCCGATCCCAAAGTACAAACTCCCAATACAAAGCCCATCCTTCTGTCCAGAAAGGGGTGCGGAACAATCGGCGATGGGTCATGTAGCGCTGATTCATAAACTGCTGCAAGTGATGCCCGGGAATCAATTCATGCTGAACAGTTGCTCGGGAAAAATGAGGATTATTTCCCCGCATGGACATCATTTTTTCTTCATGACTCATTTCAGAAGTGGGATAGGAAATCTGTATTACCTCCCCTCCCAAAAAGAATGGACTTACCCGCTGCCGCTCTGCAGAAATCATACTGGTTCGCCAAGTTTCCTTTGCTAATTCCGGTACAGTAATCCAGTCATTTTTCTCCATAATCTCAATCGCCTCATTCCCCAATCGAACCACCTCTTCCGGCCAAGCGCCTGCAGGCAAATAGGTTTCCTTTACCATTTCCAAAGCCGCTTTCCAATCATCCCCAAAACCCAATTCATTGGACGCTTTAAGCATTTCTTTTTCACACCATTCAAACTGACGCTCAGCTTCTGCAATCAATTCTTCAGGGCTGTAGGCGATCATTTCAAAAGCCAATTGATTCAGAAGAGCTTCTCTTCCTATGGGTTTGCCAATAATTCCGCTTCCATCATCCTTGACCGAATTCGTGTAGTGCTCACGAAGTGCTTTGGCATAAGCACTTAAACTTGAATTTAGTTTTTCCCATGGCTCGGGCATCCACCAGGTAAATTCCGGATCGTAATCAAAATAAAAATCATAAGCCTCTTTGACGGTCCGTTGAAGGCTTTCTACAGCAGAAGCTGCCAAATCTGCCTTTTGCCAAGAATTATACTTAGGCTTGGAAGGAAGTTCCGCCAATTGACTATCAACTTCCTTGGCTACCTGATTCCATTCCGCCGCCAAATCCTTTGATCGAGGTTGCTTAGCTCGCCTTCTGCCAACCACAAAATCATGCAAGGGTCCCCCAAAAGCAACTACCGATTTGACTTCGTCAAAAGCTCTTCGCTCTAGATTCAATTCCGCTAATTCCTTCTCTAAGTAATTTCGGAAAAGCACATAATCGATCTTGCCATCTTCGGAAAAAGAATCATAATTGAAGCTTTCAAGAGTTTGCAAATACTCTTTGTTGAATGCTTCCATTCGATTGAAGTATTCGTCAGAAAGCGGATTGGTATACAAGCGGCTTAAAGCTCCACGATCCGCTTGATAGGTTTGAATCATGTTAGCAAGCTCTGTGGCCTTTGCTTGAAAGCAAATAATAATAACTAGGATTGAAAATAGGAGATTTTTAAGCATAGCATTTTAATAAAGAAGATCGATAATTTACTTGAAATCTAAGAATTTCAAATTACCATTGATCACCCTTTATTATTTAAAAGAACATAATCGAAAAATAAGATTCTGAAAATTAGTGGTTTACCGGAAACGCTTATGAATAATGATCATTTTATTGTTGAACCACATAGTCTCATAGAATACATAGAGAAACGCTATTGTAAGGAAGGTATTTAGAATTTGGTTTTCATTTACCAAACATCTTGAAAACACATGGGAGTTTTAAATAAACTTCAATGTTTTAAATCTCTTTCATCAGGGTCAAAAAACCTTCGTTTTCGATATTAAGGAGAATTATTCAGAGCAAAAGGAAAGTATCCTTTTTTCCAAAAAACTATGTTCTCTATGATTCTATGTGGTAAATAATTTTATTGAATCTGTCTAAAAAGACTATTCTTAGTTTTAAACAAATAAAATATTCAATACTTGAATAAATAAAAACCAGAATCTAGAAGAGCATTTTCAAACAATTCACTTTCAAGCCCTTTTGATTTCAAATATTCCTCCCAGCCTTCCGGGTTTTTCAAGCTGATTTTCAAATCCACCAACTTTTCTCCAGAAAAGGAATTCATTCCCCGAAGTCCATCAACCAGCCCAAGGTAAGAATTGGAGGATAGTTTATATATTTTCGCCCAACCTTGATCAGCACTAAGCCGGAGTCCGAGCTTTTCCTCCACAAATTGCTGAGCAGGGAGCATATCTTTGTAATACAGCCAGGTAATTGAACCTTTGAAAGAAAGTGGTTCCCCCAGACTTGTAGCCTCCTCCGCTAATTGATACAATTCTGGAATCAATCGCTCATTTTCAGGATGCTGGTAAAAAGTCTCAAATTCCAATAAATAACCCTCCGTATCAACCGCTACAAATCCATCGTGTGGACCACCTGGATTCCTCTTGAGGGAGTATTTCACAGGTATGCTCTCCTTTTGAATGTGGGAATACCAAGCATCCAAATCATCTGACAGTAAGGCCAAGGCAACAGACTTTGGTTCAGCACCATTATAGCCCGAGCTTTTCAAATCATGAAGAACCAATCGTGAATCGCCTGCGATTTGAAAGGTCACCTCACTTTCTGTCTCATTCAAAAGTGTTAGCCCAAGCTTATCTTGGTAAAATGCTTTTGCCTTTGGCAAATCACGATAGTACCAGTTCAGCTCCTGCCCCTGAATTCCAAAATCCTCCAAATCCCTGAAATTTGAATTAGCTTCTAGGAGTTCGTTGATTTTCCATACCGGATAGCCCAAAAGCCGCCCAAACCTCCTACTCAACTCCTGCAATTCCTCAGTTTTTGCGGATTCTATTTCATTTTTCAAATCTTGATATGCCTGTATATAAATTGAATCCTGATAGAGAATAAGCACTTCTTTCCCTTCACTTGCCTCAGTAGGAAAAAGATGGGTTTTTAATAAGTCCGATTCTCTATAAAGCTGAATTCCATATTTTTCCGCCAATCGTTCTGCCTCAGGCATAAAAAGATCAAGCTCCGCGGAGGTCATAGGAGGCACTAAAGCGATTGGTTTGACCCCGGTAGCTACCATTTCAGCAAAGGATTCAACTTGGCCGGATTCCTTTTCAAAACTTTTGGATTGACAGGCAACAACAAGCCATCCTAAAACAAAAAGAACCTGAATTTTAAATCTCATGAAATATTGAGCTTTTGAAATTGAAGATACCGAATTAAAGATTTTTCCTGAAGTCTAAGCAGCCATTCATCCAAATTATGCATCTCTTTGACAGCTGATTCAAATTTTAATTTTTCTAAGTTCCGAAAAATCAAATCGTTATATTGAGCTAGCTTACTTTATTAATCTAAATTTTATCACATAGCCTTCCTTAACAAATTTTCTATGGAACTCATCATTAACAACCTTTCCAAAACGTATCCCAATGGTGTCAAAGCATTAAATGGGGTTTCACTTACCATTCCCCAAGGCATGTTTGGTTTATTAGGGCCAAACGGAGCCGGAAAATCTACTCTCATGCGGACAATCGCCACGCTTCAAGAAGCAGATTCTGGCAGTATTCAATTAGATGGAATTGACGTACTCCATGATAAACAGGCAGTTCGGGAAAGATTGGGCTACTTGCCTCAGGATTTTGGACTTTATCCTCGAATCAATGCAGAGACCATGCTCGATCATATCGCTCAAATGAAAGGGATCGGCAATAAGTCAGAACGAAAGGAGGTTGTTGCTTCTCTTTTGAATCGAGTAAACCTATTTAAAGACAGAAAAAAAGCACTAGGGACTTATTCCGGAGGAATGAGACAACGTTTTGGAATCGCTCAAGCATTGGTGGGAAATCCTAGTTTAATTATTGTGGATGAGCCTACGGCAGGACTTGACCCATCGGAAAGAAATCGTTTTTACAACTTACTTTCTGAAATCGGTGAAAACACCATCGTTATCCTTTCGACACATATTGTAGAAGATGTTAATACCCTTTGTTCCAATATGGCCATTATCTGCACAGGCGAGGTTTTGATGCAGGGAACACCAAAAGAGGGCTTGGCACTAGTAAATGGAAAAATCTATCAAAAGACCATTGAAAAATCAGAATTGGATCATTATCGAAAAGACTTTCATGTCATTTCCACCAAATTGATTTCTGGAAAATTAAGCCTACGAATTGAAAGTGAATCTGATCCAGGCAATGGATTTGAACCTGCTGTAGCAGATTTGGAAGATGTGTACTTCAGCTTTATTTCGAAGAAAGTAGATCCGATCACTATTTAATCGCTGGCTATGTTTAAAGACATCTTTTTATTCGAACTCAAATACCGATTCAGTCGGCCGGCTACCTGGATTTATTTCTTTCTCTTGCTATTAGTAGCCTTATTGTTGATTGGTTTTGGTAATACTCCGGCATCTGAAAAAGTCTTTCACAATGCCCCAATTGTCATTGCCAACCTGCTTTTGTTGATTTCCATTTTTGGAATCTTGATCGCCTCCGCTGTTATGGGAGTGCCGTTATATCGTGATTTAGAGCATAAAACTGGAACCTTTCTTTTCAGCTATCCCATCACCAAATTCGGGTATTTTATGGGAAGGTTTTGGGGTTCTTTCGTCACCTTACTCTTCATTTCCCTTGGAGCACTCTTGGGGATTTATCTAGGAAGTTTGCTTGGTCCAGCTTTTGGAACGGAAGCCGAGCGGTATGGCCCCAATTTATTGGTCAACTATTTCCAGCCTTGGTTTACACTTCTGCTTCCCAACCTTTGGCTAGCAAGCGCCTTGTTTTTTGCACTCATCATCTTCACTAGAAATATTCGCTCCATTTATTCGGGAGGTATTGTGGTATTTATCATCTACCTACTTGCCAATTTCCTTTCCCAGGATATTGAAAACAAAGACTTGGTTCAGCTGATAGATCCCTTTGGATTAAACTCCTTCAGCTTCCAAACCCGATATCTCACTCCTTATGAGCAAAATAGTTTTTTCCTTCCTTTGGAGGGAAATTTATTACTCAATCGAGTCCTTTGGGTAAGCGTTGGACTGGTTCTTTTTATCGCCTCTTATTTCCGCTTTAGCTTTAGTTATTTCTTCCAAACTGCCCAGAAAAAGAGCAAAGCTAAGCAAGAAGAGTCCACGGGAATCGTTCAAAAAGTGATTTCAGTAATTCCAGATTTCTCAAAGAAATATCAATGGAATAGCCTGAAGACTTTGACTCGGATCGAAGTTCAAAATATCACCAAAGATGTCTATTTCCGCTCCATCCTATTGGGTGGTTTGATATTCCTTGTTTTGGATTTCTGGATTGGGATGACGCTCTACAGCGTACCCAACTATCCATCCACTTCCTTTTTGATGGAATACAAAACCTTTGACTATAACCTTTTTGTATTCATCATTATCGTGTTTTTCACAGGAGAGGCACTTCATCGAGATCAGTCCACAGGATATTCAGTCATTAATGATACCTTCCCGGTAAAGGACAGCGTGATCATCGCGTCCAAGTTTTTGGGAATGGCCTTCATTTGTTTGGTCTTGACTACTGTTCCGATTTTCGTTGGGATTCTTATTCAAAGTCTCAAAGGCTATTTCAATTTTGACCTTCCAGTTTACCTTATTGACAGCTACCTGATTTCCTTACCGGATTACCTTCAAATGGTAATGCTGGTATTTGCAGTGCATGTAGTGGTGAATAACAAATTTGCCGGTCACGCGACTGCCATTGCCATCTGGTTGGTGATGTTGATTTTGAGAAATTTTGCCGACTATAACTTCAATCTCTTCTTCTACAGCTACAAGCCGGGATATACTTGGAGTGACATGAATGGGTTGGGACATTTCGGTGAACCTCTATTTTGGTTCAATCTCTATTGGACGGCATGGGGAATATTTTTGGTGCTTTTCTTCAGTATTTTCTTCAGTAGAGGAACCGAAAGTTCCTGGAAAAGCCGTTGGCAAGTTGCCAAATCCCGACTCTCAAAGCCCGCACCAAGACTTTCCTTCCTGTTCTTGTTGGTTGCCTTGATTTCAGGAGGATACATTTTCAACAATGTGGTCTATAAGAATAATTATCGCACTCCGGATGAGGGCACACTACGAATGGTAGCATATGAAAAGCAACTGAAAAAATATGAAGGCATTCCTCAACCGAAATACACAAAGGTGAACATTCAAGCAGACCTCTATCCCAAGGAGCGTCAGGCTTATTTCGAAGCCGAAGTTGAGATGGTCAATAAAACGGACAGTCCAATTGACTCCATTCACTTTAACTCCACCGATTTAAGTGATTTCAAAGTCGTATTGAATGGAGATACCTTGAGCCATCGATTCCCGTTAGTTTATGAACCGAGCAAATTCCAAATTTTTGGAAAGAAAGCCGAGCGAGAATGGTACAAAATCACAGCACTTCCGGAAACCATGATGCCGGGAGACACACTACATTTCACTATCATCAGTGAAGCAGGTTATAATGGTTTCCCAAATTCAGGATTTGGAAGACAAATCGTTTACAACGGAACCTTCTTTTCTGGAGGAATTCCAGAAATAGGGTATAGTGCCCAAGCGGAAATTTCTTCGGATGAGGATAGACGAAAATATGATCTTCCGGAAAAACCCGAAGACCTTCCTCCACATGATGACCCAAAAGGAAAAAGCACACTTCTCTTTGTAGATGACGCAGATTTCATTCAATTCGAAGCAGTGGTAAGTACAGTTCCTTCTCAGATTGCAGTTGCTCCGGGCTACTTGCAGCGAGAATGGGAAGAAAATGGAAGACGTTATTTCCATTACATACAGGATACGCCTATTCAGTCCTTCTTCACCTTTGTTTCGGCTGATTATGAAGTTCTACGCGATGAAGCAACCCTTCCGGATGGGCAAAAAGTTAACATCGAAATCTTTTACGATGAGCAGCATCCTTACAACTTGGATCGGTTCTTACAGGCTTACAAGGATGGTTTGACCTATTTCTCAGAAACCTACGGAAACTTCCAATTTAGACAAATGCGGCTCCTTGAGTTTCCACGTTATGCTGGTTTTGCACAGTCTTTCCCGAATACGGTTCCTTTCTCAGAAAGCTTCGGTTGGGTAGCCAAATTCAGCGATCCAAATGATTTTGACTATGTGTATTATGTGACGGCCCATGAGCTGGCACATCAGTGGTGGGGCCATCAGATTACACCGAATTATACCCGTGGGTCCAATTTGATTTCGGAAGCCTTGGCAGAATTTTCCGCCCTGATTTTGACCGAAAGAAGGTACGGAAAAGACAATATGAAGCGCTTCCTAAAAGATGAATTGGATGATTATCTGAGAGGCAGATCCAATGAAAGTAAAAAGGAAAATGTCTTTATCAATTGTAACCGTCCTTATCAGTGGTACAATAAGGGAAGTTTGATTTTATATGGCCTTCGGGATTTGATAGGAGCTCATGCCATGGACTCAGCCCTCTATTCCTTTAATCAGGAATTTGGCCTGCGAGAAAGTCCTCCTTTCCCTGGAAGCTCTGATCTCTATCGACATCTTCAAGCAGTTACCCCTGATAGCATTCAGTATTATTTGGATGATACTTGGAACAAAATCACACTCTATGACAACAGAGCTGAGGAGGTTACCGCTACAAAAGTTTCTGATGATGAATATGAAATCACGCTAAACATCCGGTCTCAAAAACTTTATGCTGACGAAACGGGTAGAGAATCTGAAGCTCAGTATGAGGGAGATTATATCGACATTGGAGTATTTGCCGAAGAGGATACAGACGAAAATGGTCGAACCCGGGTGAATCCTTTGTACATCCAAAAACACAAGATCAAACCGGGTCAAAGCACCATCACCGTAAGGGTGAAAGGTGAGCCCGTTATGGCTGGAATTGACCCATATAATAAGCTGATCGACCGTATCCCGGATGACAATACGATGGATGTGGAAATAGAATAATATAAACTGGCCCTGCTCCAATGGACAGGGCCATTTTTTTGAAAAGCTGATTTTACAATAAAGCAGGAATCAGCGCCGTTCAAAAATTAAAATTTGGCTCAATTACCCCCATTTCTTAACTTCAAGTGTCACCCTGAAAAAGTACGATTCTATTTCTCATGAAGAAACCCACCCTATTCTTCGTAATTCTTTTTATTACACTCTTCTCATTAGGCACCCTTGCTATGGTCACTTACCCGACCACACTTAAAGCGCAACTCACCGAAACCTATACCAGTCTTTTGGGTGATTCGAGTTCCGACAATGAGTCGCAACCCGTAGAGATACCCGAACCGGAGGAAATTTTCATCATACCTGACTTAAAGGATTACAAAACCAAACTACGAAAAGACTCCTATTCCAATCACCTTTCTGCTGCAGAATTAAGCGGTGCACTTATCTTGGACGAAAAGCAGCTTTTCCAACTCGTGGAAAATGGAGCATTAGTGGAAATCAATTCGGGAATCGGCTATCAGGTCGAAAAACTCACCCATAGCCATCCTTATCTCACGCCTGAGTCAAAAAAAGTTCTGGAGGAGCTAGGTCTGACTTTTCAGAACTTGGTCGGAGGCGAAAGCTTTTTTACAGTCACCTCAGGTACACGCACCATCGAGCAGCAAGAGAAACTGACCCGTAGAAATCGAAATGCAACTAAAGGAACTAGTTCTCACTCCTATGGACTTTCCTTCGATATTTCCTACATCCGATTCAATGGTAAAAAGGCTTTCAACTGGAAGATGCAAAAGCAATTGGAGAAAGTGCTCAGTCACTTCCAAGAAGAAAATAAAATTTTCGTGATCAAGGAACGAAAGCAGAATTGCTTTCACATCACCGTTCGCTGAAAATCATTTTTTAACCTTAGCCTGATTTAAATCAATCATACTGAACCTATTGTCAAATCTTTTTTGATTACTTTCATATGTTAGATTTTCCTAGCAAAACCATCTACTATGAAGAAATTAATTTTTGCTATACTCATCGCTCTTGTAGTGATTGTAACTATTTTATTGATCAACACCTTTCGATTAAGCTCCAAGCAAGTTGATCCCGAACCCATTGAAAGAGTAGCCATTTCCGATGAGGTTTATCAAAAACTTTCCAAGGCTATCCAATACAAAACCATTTCATTCAATGAGGATGCAATTCCTGATTCGGCGGAGTTTTTTGGATTCCACCGATTTTTGGAAGAAACATTTCCTCTACTCCATGCAAACCTCAGTTTAGAAAAAATCAACACCTACAGTCTCTTGTACAAATGGCAAGGGGCCGATGAATCTCTAAAACCCATCATTCTCATGTCTCATCAGGATGTGGTTCCTGTAGACGAACCTACCTTAGAGCAATGGGAAGCAGGCCCTTTTGAAGGGAAAATCACCGATACGCATATCATCGGAAGAGGGACAATGGATGATAAAAGCACCTTGATTGCAGTGATGGAAGCGATCGAAAAACTCCTGGAGGAAAATTATCAGCCTGCCAGAACGATCTACATTGCTTCAGGTCATGATGAAGAAGTGGGTGGTCCTAAAGGTGCTGCCAAAATTGCGGAATACCTCAAGTCACAGGGCGTTCAGGCTGCGATGACCATAGACGAGGGCGGTTATATTGCGGAGGGAATGGTTCCCGGTGTGGAAGCCCCTGTTGCCATGATTAATCTGGGAGAAAAGGGTTTTGCATCCTTCCGATTAATTGTGCGCACCAATGGAGGTCACAGTTCTGCACCTCCCAAGGAGAACACCATCGGTATCCTTGCAAAAGCCATAGTGGATCTGGAAAACAACCAATTACCCTATAAGCTAATTCCTCCAATTGATTCGCAATTGGAATACCTCGGTCCCGAACTTCCCTTCCTGACCAGAGTAGCTTTTGCAAACCCTTGGCTTTTCAAAAAACAACTCTTGGAGGGACTAAATGCACACACCACTACTGCCCCAACTATCATAGAAGGAGGAGTTAAAAACAATGTAATTCCTACCGTAGCTGAAGCAACCATCAACTTCCGAATCCTTCCGGGAGAAAGCATAGAGACCGTTCAAGCTCATATTGAAAGCATTGTGTCAAACAAAGTACAGGTTGAGCCTGTTGGATTTTTGACAAATCCTCCAGCTGTATCTAGTGCTGATTCGGAGTCTTACAAGATTCTTGAAAAAACCATCCGAAGCATGTTTCCTGAGACAGTTGTCGTACCGGGACTGTTGGGAGGTGCTACTGATTCGCGCTATTTCATCGATATTTCTGAGGATGTTTACCGCTTCTATCCTGTTCGACTCGACCCGAAATCCATGGAGCGATTCCATGGGATTGATGAAAAAATCAGCAAGGAGAATTACAAGGAGATCATTCAGTTTTCCTATCAATTGATCAAGAACTTCAATTAATCCACGGAAGCTTATAATCTTTATTTCTCTCTTTTAATCGAATTCATTTAGTAGGAGCTAATAATTAAAGAATTTTCAGCTTTAAAATACAGCAATCATAAATCTCTTCTTTAGCTCCTTCCACCATTCTTTAATTTTTGAATAGGGGTAAAAGCGATTTCATTTGTCCTATCAATAAATCCCCTATTGTGTTAACTTGAAGGAACAATTCATTTCCATGCAGAACATAGATCAGGAGATTTTTAATTCTATCAAACTTGGTGACGAGAAAGTTCTGGAAATGTTGTTTCATGAATATTACCAACCACTTTGCCAATATGCTTTCTCCATTCTAAACGATCGGGAGGAGGCAGAAGAAGTAGTTCAGAATTCCTTTGTTCGAATATGGGAAAAGCGGAAAGATATCTCAATTCAGACTTCTGCCAAAGCCTATTTATATCGTGTAGTTCGAAATTCCTGTTTGAATGAAATCAAACACCAAAAGGTCAAAATTCAACATCAGGAATGGAGTAAAATGGACAGCGACAGATTGGAATTGGCCTCTGACACTATGGCTATTCGAGGTGAACTTGAACAGAAAATCAAAGAAGCCATGCAGAAATTGCCTGAGCAGTGTCGATTGATTTTTTCTTTGAGTCGATTTGAAGAATTGAAATACAAGGAAATCGCTGATCAACTGAATATTTCCATCAAAACTGTAGAGAATCAAATGGGCAAGGCCCTGAAAATAATGCGTGAAGAACTCAAAGAATACCTTCCGCTAATCCTTTTGCTATTGAAAAATTTTCTTGATCCATGAGCGAAAAAGAAGAATTTGACATAGAGACCCTAATCGCAAAATTCATTACGGAAGAATGCAATCAGGCTGAAATTGAGCAGCTTGAAAATTGGCGTTCTCAATCCGAAGAAAATGAAAAATATGTGGCAGACGCATTGAAAATTTTTGAGCGTGCAAAATTTGCTGTTGATGAAAAGTTTGACTCCACGGAAGCTTGGAAAAAAGTCTCAGCAAGAATAGATACCAAACCAAAGGGAGGAACTGCATTCATCGGCTTCTGGAAAGCAGCAGCAGGTTTAATCCTGATAGCAGCCCTTTCTTATCTTTTCTTTCAGAGTTTGGGCTTAAAAGAAGAATTCAACTTTACGAGTGAATCAGAAGTACAAATCCATACCCTACCTGATCAAACCACAATCGCTTTAAACCGTGAATCGGTATCAAAAGTAACGTACAACGAACGAAAGAATACCGGAACAATCGAACTAAGTGGTGAGGCTTTGATATCTATTCCTGAGGACAAAAAAGTAATCTGGCAAGTCAAAGTAGAAGAACTTGTCATTGAAGATATTGGAACAGAATTCAATGTAAAAGCTTATCCTCAAAGCGACGAAGTGGAAGTTTCTGTTCTTTCCGGAGAAGTTCACATCTACAAGCTTGGCACGGAAGGGATTAACATCTCGGCAGGGGAAAAAGCTAGTTTTAATAAGACTACCGGAGAATTTCAGGTCGATGAGGCAGACCGAAATGTCGCTGCCTATCAATCAAAAGTTTTCTCTTATGAGAATCAGCCCCTTGAGAAAATAGTCACTCAACTAAGCGAGGTCTATCAAATCCCTATTTTTCTTGATGGGGATATCGGCAATTGCACATTGACCGTGAATTTTGAAAATGAGGAATTGGAGGAAGTTATTTCCATCATTGCCGAAACTTTGGGATTGGAAATAAGGCAAACGGAAGAGGGAATCACACTTTCAGGTGAGGGATGCTTTTAGACTTTGATCAATGAGAAAAACCCTTTTTTATATCTCCACTTTTCTCCTTTTCAGCTTTGTCATTCATTCTGAAGAAAATCGTCTACTGGAAAAGGAAGTAAGTATTCATGTAGAAAATGAACGGTTAGATGACTTTCTAAACAGGCTTTCCCAGGAGGTCGGAGGGATTTTTTCCTACAGCCCTTCTGCCATTGATATAAGCCAAAGAATTACTGGAGAATTTACCAATAAATCCTGCAGAGAGATTCTTGAAGCAGTCTTCCAGGGAAGAATTAAATACAAGCAAAAAGGGAATTATATCATTCTTTCGCCCGCCCCTGCTCCTGAAAAAGAAATTACGATTAGCGGATACCTCGTTGATGAAAGTTCAGGAGAAAGAATACGAAACGCTACAGTTTATGACCCCATCACGCTCAAATCCTCTACGACTGATGAGTTTGGGTTCTTCGAAATTGCTTTAAAAAATCCCACAGGCGAAGATTTTGAATTGATCATCAATCAGGAGAGATATACTGATACACTTCTGGTGGATCAAAAACGGTCTTCATTTAAACGGATTTTTCTGAGGAAAGAGACTGCCGAGACGCTTACCAAACCAATGAAGGATTTTCTCCTATGGGCTAAAGAATCGATCGGAGTCAAAAACAGTAAAAACGTAAGGGACACACTTACACGTAAATTCCAGTTTTCAATAGTGCCTTTTGTGGGCACCAATCAAAAACTTTCCGGAAGTGTGGTAAATGACTATTCCATCAATCTGTTTGGAGGCTATTCCGCTGGAACCAATAAACTCGAGCTTGGAGGTTTGTTTAATTTAGATCGGGGTCAGGTCAGTGGAATCCAAATAGCAGGGCTCATAAATCAGGTGGGTGGATCAGTAAAAGGTTTTCAAATTGCCGGATTAGCAAATGTAAACTTAGATTCATTATCGGGATTTCAGGGTGCAGGTCTTACCAATTTTACGCTTCGAGATGTCAAGGGAGTTCAAGCTTCGCCATTATTGAATATTTCCGGAGGAAGTATAAATGGCTTTCAGGCCTCTGTTTTAGCAAACTATACCCACAAACATGTCAAAGGAGTTCAGGCTGGCATCCTAGGAAATATAGCAGGAGGATATGTGGAAGGATTTCAATTTGGCCTTTTCAATTATGCTGATAGTGTCAAGGGAGCTTCCATTGGTTTATTGAGTTTTGTAAGAAAAGGATACCATACCATAGAAATTGGCGCTGATGAAATTTATCCATTGAACATTGGTCTGCGAACGGGAACGAGAGGGTTTTATAATATCCTTTCTGCAGGCATCCGCCCCGAAAAGGCTGATTCTACAACATGGTCATTTGGATATGGAATAGGTACCTCCCCAAGGCTAGGGAAAAAGACCTATCTCAATTTTGAATTGAACACATCCCAAATGAATAAAGGGAAAGTGCTCGCTACGAATCTAATCAACCGCATATATCTAGGATTTGACTATCAGGTAGCCAAAGGAGTAGCCTTATATGGAGGACCTTCTTTCAACATTCGGATTTTTGATACCAGTTTTGATGATCACCCAGAAACATTTGCTTATTCTGCTCCAAGAGTTTTTGGTAGAAAAAGCATTGAAAACCTGAATCTGGGACAGGAAATTTGGTGGGGATTCAGGGCAGGAATTCGCTTTTTTTAGGCTTCAGGGAAGGATTTTACATTTTTTCAAAAAATTTTGAATCTCTCATAGGGGTTAGGGCTTCTTCGCTTGTCATATAGGCGAAACAAACCTAAACCAATGAAAAATTTAAAATTGATTATTGCTGTAATCTTCCTTTTTGCCTTGAATCCCCTCCAAGCTCAAACAGAAAAGGAAGAAAATTCTAAGGTGTATTTCCACCAAGATTTCCAGATTTCATTTGTCCCTTTTGTCGGTACCAATGGAATCAACTCAGGGATTACCATCAATGACTACTCTATCAATGTATTAGGAGGATTTTCTGCCGGTGCCAACAAGTTGGAATTGGCTGGATTATTCAATATCAATCGGAGCGATGTGAGTTATGCCCAGTTTGCAGGTGTTTTTAACCAAGTAAATGGCAAGGTGAAAGGAGCTCAATTCGCAGGAGTAATCAACTCAAACTTGGATTCCGTTGATGGCTTTCAAGCAGCAGGTGTAACAAATTTCACGACCGGGTCGGTAAAGGGAGCTCAACTTGCAGGGGTTATCAATTTAACCACAAAAAGTGTAGAAGGGTTTCAAGGAGCTGGAGTGATGAACTTTGCCGTTGGAAGCTTGAAAGGAACTCAACTTGCTGGAGTTAGTAACTTTTCTATCGGCGATGTAAATGGCACACAGGTCAGTGGCGTCCTCAATTTTGCCAGAAAGGTAAACGGAGCGCAAATTGCCCTTTTTAACTATGCTGACAGTATCGCTGGAGTTCCCATCGGGTTGATAAGCGTAGTGAAATCAGGTTACCATACGCTGGAGCTTAGCACAAATGAAGTTATGCCTTTCAATATGGCATGGCGAACAGGTGTCAGACCTTTCTACAATATTCTCTATGCGGGTATACGACCAGAAATTGATGACGAGGTTACTTGGTCCTTTGGATATGGTATCGGTACCTCACCAAGGCTAGGGAACAAGATTTTCTTGAATATAGAAGCAACCTCAGAGCAAGTAAGCAAGGGAGAGGTGGTCGACCTAAACTTGATCAATAGAATTTATCTAGGCTTTGAATATCAAATCAGTTCTAAAATTGCTGTTTTCGGTGGACCTACTATGAACTTCCGAGTATTTGAAACAGGTATTGAAAACCATCCCAAGCTCTTTGCTTATGGAGATCCAAAAATCCGTCATGAACGAACTTATGATAATGGAAATATTGGCAGTCAATTCTGGTATGGAATGAAAGCCGGTATCCGATTCTTTTAAAAAACTAAACCCCAAAAACTATGAAAAACTACATCTTTAAAACCAGTCTTTTCCTCATCGGCTTTTCCATGCTAATGGGCTGCGATTTGACCAATGATTTCTTAGGTTCTGAGGATCTCGTCACTATCGAAAGAGATCTCAATTCTTTCCAAAATATTATCGCAGGAGAAAACATAACAGTGAAAATCACACAGGGTCCAATTCAGCAGATTTTGGCGACTACCAATACAAATATGACTGAGAACCTAATCACAAAAGTAGAAGACAATACGCTTAAAATCTCCCTGAAGAATGGTTCTTACAAAAACTCCACCTTCATCTTGGATATTCAGATTCCAGATTTAAAAAAGCTCAAGTTCAAAGATGCTGCGGAAGGGGAATTATTTATGATCTCCGATATGCTATCAATAGAAATGCAGGATGCGAGCAAACTTAATTTGAATGGCAATTCCAGTATCCTCAATATCGAACTTTCAGATGCAAGTAAACTATTTGGCTTCGGCTTCCTTGCGAACACAGCCAATGTTAGCTTAAAAGATGCTTCCAAGCTTGAAATTGAAGTCTTGGATATTCTGCAGGGAAAAGCTTCAGATGCAGCCAAAATTATTTATAAGGGAAATCCTATAATTGATATTAATACCAAAGACGCCGCCAAAGTGATCAAGGAAAACTAGGCTACCTTCTGGGAAAAGTAAACTTTAAAGGCGTGGGTTTTTCCACGCCTTTCTGCTTTTTCATTACCTCTTTTGTTGTTGAAAAATAGAATGAAAGTATATTGTCCTTTCCTAAACTTTCCAGCCTTATGAAGAAAATCGCCCTATTTGTACTAATCCTGATAGTAGGATTGATAGCATTTATCTTTCACACTTTTTCTTCCACAGGGTATTTTCGAGATATTGAACCCAAACATGATTTTGGGGAAATATTCCAAACCATTAATCTTCCGGGAGTGGAGGATATGGCATTGGCAAGAAAGGACAGCTTTCTGATTTTGTCAGTAGATGACCGAGCAAAAAGAAGAGCTGGAGAAGAAGGTTTGCATGGGCTTTATTGGTTGGATTTGAGGCAAACTCCCTTTGAAACAAAAGCAATCCCACTTCCGACTAATTTGACACTCTTTCCTCATGGAATCAGTCTTTTTGAAATAGGCCCAAATCAATATCAACTGGCAGTTATCAACCATGTGGAAGGGAAGCATTCCATTGAACTTTTCACTATTCAGGATAGCGAAGTACTATACGATCGAACACTTCGGGATCCACTACTCATCTCTCCCAATGATTTGGTTTTGGTAGGCAAAGACAAATTCTATTATTCCAATGATCATGGAAATACATCAAAATTGGGGGTATTTGCCGAAAACTATTTGGGTGTGGCTGCTGCCAATGTGGGTTATTTTGATGGAGAAAATTTCCGAATTGTAGCGGAAGATTTAGCCTATCCCAATGGACTTGTTCCTGACCAATCCGGAGAAAAATTATTTGTAGCCTCCTCTCGAGGATTCCTGATTCGGGCGTATGACATTCAGAGAAATGGGGATTTGACGAGGTCAGAGGATATTTCAGTTGATACGGGCGTAGACAATTTAGAAATCGATGATTCGGGCACTATATGGACTGGCGCACATCCTGATTTGATGACCTTTTCAGCCTATGCAGCAGGCAAAAAAGAATTTGCTCCTTCTGAGATTTTGAAAATTTCATATAACGAGGGCCAATCAAAAATTGAATCCGTTTGGCTCGATGATGGGAAAACACTTTCTGCTACTTCTGTCGCCATTCCTTTTGGAGACTATTTGTTTTTGGGAAATGTCATGGACTCAAAGTTTTTGGTCCTGAAAAAGTAAGCTAGGAATTGAGCTTTCTCCATTCTTTGGGCGTGAGTCCGGTAATTTTCTTAAAACCCCGATTGAAATAAGAAAGGTTTTCAAATCCGACCTGATAGGCGATCTCAGCAATTCCCAAATCGGTTTCTCGAAGGAGCTTTTGAGCCTCATTGATTCGGAGTTCCAAGAGATATTGGGTAAAGGTCTTTCGGGTTCGGAGTTTAAAAAATCGACAAAAAGCCTCTTTGGACAAATTAGCAACTGCGGCAGCTTCCTCTAAGGCGATTTTTTCAAAACGTTTTTCCAATAAAAACTGCATTACCTGATTCATCCTAGAGCCATCCCGTTCGGTAAATCCCCGACTCAAAACCGACCGATTTAAAGAAACCATTTCCTCTCCCGACTGATCAAGAATTGCCAAGAGTCGAAAGGCCGATTGAAAGCGATCAAGTCCTTTTAGTCTGTCAAATCGCTCCATCTCTTGCTTAATTTCCTCCTGTGTCTCCCCTTTAATCTGAAAGCAACCTCCAGAGAAATCCCGGAAGTGATTCAAGCCCTCCAAATCCTCCAATTCCCCCAATACTTGAATCGCTTCAAAGTCAAAAAAAATCGTATTTCCAGCTACTCGAAGAGAACTTCCAACATCAAAATATTCCGAATCACTTCGAAACACATGAGGTGCATTTTCTCCTAAAAAAAACACATCTCCAGGCTGAAAGCGACCTACATAATCCCCACTTAGGAATTGACCTTTCCCTTCCAAAATAACTGTTAATTGCAATTGAGGGTGCTGATGCAGTTTATCATAGAAATATTTTCCCCTATCCTCCTGATAGCGGACAAACTCCTTTTTCGACTTGGGAACCTGAAATGAAATTACTTTAGCCATTTGATAAAAATGGTATCAAATTACATCAATTCAAAGCTATACCTTTTACTTATTATCAAAATAGTACCATAAAGTATTAATTCTGTAAAAGATTCGAGAACCGGTAAAAGGTACCTTTGATGGAAATTATTTATTCATCCAACTCACAGAACCTTCTGTGTTAAAAACGAAAAACCATGAATTGGAAAGGCGTATTCCCGGCTGTCACAACCAAATTTCACGCAGATGGAAGTTTGGATATGGACTTATTCTTCAAAAATCTTGACTTTCAACTAGAGTCCGGAGTCCATGGAATTATTTTGGGTGGTACTTTGGGAGAAAGCTCTGTTTTATCGCAGGAAGAGAAAATCACCCTAACTCGCGAGACAGTCAAACATATCAACGGAAAAGTTCCTGTAATCCTCAATATCGCAGAAGGAGCTACTCAAGATGCGCTGTTTTGGGCAAAAAAAGCAGAGGAATTGGGAGCTTCCGGCTTGATGATTTTGCCTCCTATGCGCTACGCAGCGGATGCCCGGGAAGTGGTGACTTACTTTAAGGCTGTAGCAAATTCCACGAGCCTACCCATGATGATTTACAATAATCCGGTAGACTACAAGACTTTGGTAACCATAGACATGTTTGCCGAATTGGCGGAATGCCCAAATATCCAAGCCATCAAAGAATCTACACGGGATATTTCCAATGTCACCCGCATGATCAACCGATTTGGGGATCGATTCCAAATTCTCTGTGGAGTAGACACTTTGGCCATGGAAGAATTACTGATGGGGGCTGTTGGTTGGGTCGCAGGTTTGGTCTGTGCATTTCCAAAGGAAACTGTAGCCATCTATAATTTAGTCCAAGAAGGTAAAATCGAAGAAGCTCGGGAAATCTACCGATGGTTTTTACCACTTTTGGAATTGGACATTCATCCAAAATTGGTTCAGTATATTAAACTGGCTGAACATCACTGTGGAATCGGGTCAGAATATGTCCGCGCCCCGAGATTGACTTTAATTGGGGAAGAGCGGGAAAGAATTGAGAAAATCATTTTGGATGGGATCCAAAATCGGCCGTTATTATAAGATTGAAATACAGTGGAAATCCAATTGAAATAAATCCCGCAAGCGGGATGAAATATTTCTCTGAGCGTAGCGAAAAGTATTTCCATGTATTTCTATAGTATTTCCAAAAATTAATAAACCATGAACCTAGACAACCTTTTCAACGCCGCACAAGAAGCTTTTCTTTTCTATAAAAATGTCTCAGGACAGGAAAAGGGAGCCTTTTTGGAAAAGCTTGCAGATACACTTGAATCAAACCGCGATGAAATCGTATCTCTCGCTGTCATAGAATCCAATTTGCCGGAAGGCAGAATCAACGGGGAATTAGGACGGACAGTCGGACAAATCCGTCTTTTTGCGAAAGTGGTCAAGGAAGGTTCTTGGATAGAAGCCACCATCGACCCTGCTATTCCGGATAGAACTCCTCTGCCGCGGGCCGATATCCGACGAATGCTTACTCCGCTTGGGCCCGTAGTTGTTTTTGGTGCGAGTAATTTCCCTTTGGCATTTTCCACTGCTGGCGGGGATACCATTTCGGCTTTAGCCGCAGGTTGTCCGGTCATTTACAAGGCTCACCCTGCTCACCCCAAGACCTCTCAAAAAGTTGCCGAGTGCATCCATGAAGCGATTTTGAAAACCAATATGCCTTCAGCCCTTTTCACCCATGTGGAAGGAGGAATACCCGAAGGTCAAGCCTTGGTGAAGCATCCTTTGGCAAAAGCAGTAGCCTTCACCGGTTCCCATGCAGGCGGAAAGGCATTGTTTGACCTAGCCAATCAGCGGGAAGAGCCTATTCCAGTCTATGCAGAGATGGGTTCTGTTAATCCGATATTCTGCTTTTCTAAAAAGCTTCAAAAAGAAAACGATGCTCTTGCAAAAGCTTTCGTGGCTTCCCTGACTTTAGGAGTGGGACAGTTTTGTACCAATCCGGGATTAATCTTTGTGCCCAAATCTCAGGCTAAGGACTTTGAAAAAGCAATTTCCGACGAATTGAATGATATTGCTTCGGCTCCCATGCTGCATCCTGGAATCGCAGAAGCCTATTACAATTCCATTCAATATCTCCAATCTCGCGAGGAATTACGATGGTTAAAAGTTGCGGATGCCCAGCATCTCATCAACGGAAGTACCGCTTTGGCGGAGATTAAAGCAAGCGATTGGTTGCAGGATACGGTGTTCCAAAAAGAAGTTTTCGGAGCCTTTGCTATGATGGTCGTGTATGAAAATGGGGATGAATTGATCGAAATTGCCAAGCATCTTCATGGACAGCTGACAGTGACGATTTGGGCTGAACAGGAGGAACTTCAAGATCAATTATTCCTTTTGAATCTCCTCGAAGAGAAATGCGGGAGACTTCTATTCAAGGGAGTTCCTACCGGAGTGGAAGTGGGTTATGCCATGCAGCACGGAGGTCCTTATCCATCTACCACTAACGCTAGAAGTACTTCTGTGGGAGTATATGCCATCAAGCGCTTTGCCCGCCCGATCGCTTTCCAAGACATGCCACAAGAATTACTTCCTGATGCCTTGAAAGACGGAAATCCTTTGGGGATTTGGAGAATGGTGGATGGGGAATTTAAAAAGTAAGATATTCATAAAGATATGCTTCGCAAGATATGGCTGAAAAACTCGGCCTAGATAGCATCCAATCTCAATGCTATCTTGTCTGCTTCAGCAGACATATCTTACATATCTGCGTAGCTATCTTCTTGATTAAAAAACTTGATCTCAACTTTATTTTATCAAACATAAAATCCCCAAACCTTCCATAATGCCATCACGTCACACCTTCTCTTGCATCGATGCACATACCTGTGGTAATCCTGTCCGGGTGGTTTCCGGAGGAGTCCCCTTTCTGAAGGGGAAAAATATGCTCGAAAAACGACAGTATTTTCTGGAGCATTATGACTGGATTCGTACCGGGCTGATGTTCGAACCTCGAGGTCATGATATGATGTCGGGTTCCATGCTTTTCCCTCCACACGATCCGGAAAATGATTTCGCCATTCTATTTATTGAGACTTCAGGCTGCCTTCCAATGTGTGGACATGGCACGATCGGTACAATCACGATTGCCATTGAGGAAGGTTTGATCTACGCAAAAACACCGGGATTCCTGCGAATGGAAGCTCCTGCAGGATTGGTATTGGTGGAATATAAACAGGAAGGAAAAAAGGTCAAATCTGTCAAACTGACCAATGTCAAAAGTTATTTGGCAGCTGAAAATCTGGAAATCGAGATCGAGGAACTTGGAAAACTCACCGTAGATGTCGCTTATGGCGGTAACTTCTATTGCATAGTGGATCCACAGGAAAACTTCCCGGGATTAGAGCATTTTAAAGCTGAGCAATTGATCAGCATGGCTAGAAACCTTCGGAGCAAAATGAATGAAATCTACGATTTTGTTCATCCAGAATATGAAAAAATCCGAGGTCTCTCCCATGTGATGTGGACTGGAAAACCCTTGGATGAAAACAGCACAGCCAGGAATGCAGTATTCTACGGAGACAAGGCTATTGATAGATCACCCTGTGGCACCGGAACATCGGCCCGCATGGCGCAGTGGTATGCCAAAGGCTGGCTGAAGCCCGGAGATGAATTTATCCATGAAAGCTTTATAGGTTCAAAATTTATCGGAAGAATTGAAGAAGTCACGGAAATTGCAGGAAAGCCAGCTATCATTCCAAGTATTGAAGGCTGGGCAAAAATCTATGGCTACAACACCATCATCTTGGACGATGATGACCCATATGTACACGGATTTCAAGTTATTTAATTGTACAAAGTAAAAAGTACCAAGTACAAAGACCTTTAAGGTTTAGCTTCTTGGTACTTTGTACCTAGTACTTAGTACAAATTATATGAAACCAACCATCATCATCGGCGGAGGCATCGTCGGATTGTTTTCTGCCTATTTCCTTCTAAAAGAAGGAATCGAAGTTGTTGTTGTAGATCGGACAGATTTAAAAGACAATTGCTCCACAGGCAATGCGGGTATGATTGTCCCATCACATATCATTCCACTTGCCGCTCCGGGAATGGTTGCCAAAGGGATTTCTTGGATGTTTTCTTCTAAAAGCCCCTTTTACATTCATCCTCGATTTGACTATAAATTATTGCAATGGAGTCTGCTTTTTTTCAAATCTGCCAATCAGAAGCAGGTAGAAAAAGCCATCCCTTATCTCAAAACCATCAGTCTGCTTTCCAAATCCCTTTACCTACAATTTCGCGATGAACATACAGAAGCAAGGCTAGCCTTTCAGGAAAAAGGGCTCATGATGCTGTATCAAACGGAAGCGGTGGAAAAGGAGGAAGTGGAATTTGCGCATTTGGCGAGAAAGTATGGTTTGGAGGCAGAAATCCTAAGCCCTACCGATATCCAAAAAGTGGAACCCAACTTAGAGGTTAAGGCAAGAGGAGCAGTACTTTTTCCGGGTGATGCCCATTTGGATCCAGGTGCGCTTTATAGCTTTTTGAAAAGTTATTTGGAAGAAAAAGGCGTTCAATTCCTTACTGAAACACAGGTTTTGGGTTTTGAGAAAAAGAACGAGAAAATAGAGGTCGTACTGACTGACAAAGGAAAGTTGGAGGCAGAAAAGGTCCTACTATGCGGAGGTTCTTGGTCGGGAGAATTGGCAAAAATGCTCGGATTCTCTCTACCCATGATGGGTGGAAAAGGCTACTCTTTTTTACAGGAAAATAGGCCCGAAATCAAACAAGCTACCATTTTGACGGAGCGAAAAGTCGCCGTCAGTCCCTATGGAAATCAGATTCGATTTGGAGGTACCCTGGAAATTGCAGGCACCAACCAAAAAATCGATATGAAGCGTGTGCAGGGGATTTTTGAATCCATCAATCGCTACTACCCTACTTTCCAAGCCAAATTCCCCAAGCAGGAAGACATTTGGAAAGGATTGCGTCCCTGCTCGCCTGATGGACTTCCCTACATCGGCTACGCTCCCGGCTATTCCAATGTCTTAGTGGGAAGCGGCCATTCCATGATGGGAATTTCAATGGCCCCTGCCACAGGTAAACTTTTATCAGAACTTCATCAGCAAAAAGAAACAGCGATGGAATTGGCTGGATTTGAAGTAGGAAGGTTTAATTGATAAAGTCCTTATTTTTCATGAACAGAAACAGATATGAGTTTATTTGTGACTTTTTATGAGTATATCTGTGTGAAAACAAGTCAAAACAAAAAAGGCTTAAACCAATCATCCTAAGTAATTTCAAGCCAATAAAATTTAACTTCTGTCTTTGGACACTCGTTCTATTTTTGAATTACTCAACCAACTAACCCTTTTAATCTTATGCGTGAAACCATTGAAAAAAGCCTCGTCTTATTAATTATTCGCCTAGGTGCAGGAGCTATGATAATGACTCACGGCATCCCAAAAATTGGTCGCCTAATGGCGGATGAAGTGAAATTTGCTGATCCCTTTGGTCTAGGCCCTACCGTTTCCTTGGCTTTAGCCACCTTTGCCGAAGTAGTTTGTGCGGTGTTGGTCATCATTGGATTTAAGGTGCGCTTAGCTACTATCCCCTTGATGATTACCATGCTGACTGCTGCTTTCTATGCGCATTGGGATGACCCTTTTTCAAGAAAAGAACTTCCCCTCATGTTTTTCCTCACCTTCTTAGGCTTGGCAGTATTTGGAGGCGGAAAGTTTTCGATTGATGGGGCGATTTCCTCAAGAAGAACGATTTAATAATCCTTTTTATCTGGGATTACGCCTCTAATCCCACCTCTAGGATTTTCTACATCTCCAGAATATCGGGGAATTAGATGGATATGCACGTGAGGAACTGTTTGTCCAGCTTTTTCCCCAATATTGATCCCTACATTATATCCATCAGGTTTAAAGCGTTTTTGAAGGTTCTTTTTCACCTCATTGAGCATAAAGATGCAAGAAGATTGCTCTTTAAAACTCAAGTCAAAATAATTGGAAACGTGTCTTTTGGGAATAATCAAAACATGCCCTGGGCTGACTGGGTACTTATCAAAAATTGAAAAGGCTTGTGCAGATTCAAGGATTAATTCCAACTCTGAACTTGGATTACAAAAAGGACAATCGGAATCTTTGTTTTTTACTTGATTGAAATGCTGGTATTCGTAAATCTCACAATTATCATTTTTGAAGATTGATTTGAAAGGAAGAATAACCTTTGTTTGGTAAGTAGGCTTTTGGTGGATTTTGTGGGTTCGAAATCCCTCATAAACCAAATCTCGACGAACTGCAAAGTATGCTTTTCCAGAAGGCTTAAGTAATGCCGAAATCTCCATTAAAACCAAGGATTGTTCTTCAGGCATCAAGACATTCAACACATAAAAGCAGATAATTGTATCAAATCGCTTTTCAGGATAGTTAGGTTGATAATGTTTATCATATCCTTCAATTAAATAGCCTTGGTTTGAAAGAATTTCAACGTCTTTCCCAAAACCGCATCCAAAATCCAAAATTTCACCCTTTAGTAAACCTCTTTCCTTTACTATTCTGGCTGGAAATGACAGCGATGTCCGTTCTTTCGCTGTGAGGTGAGAAAAACTATTTAAGGCTCCCATGGATCAAACCCTCTTTGTTCAATTAAAAATCGGCAAGACTCCTTCATTTGATTGATTGCCAATTTTCTCCACATGGTACTTTGTTCATTTCCAAGGAGACTTATTTTCAATTCCTTTTGAAACCTCAAATGATGTTTTTCATCCAAAATATCCCAATAATGAAGAATTAAATCTTTTTGATTTTCAATTAATCTAGGAGTTGGAATTTTATCTCTCTTAGAATTATTAACACTTGGAACTGCAGGAAGTAAATTCCAAAGATCATTATTCTTCCAAATAGCAAAGGGAATTATGTGGTCAACTTCAATTCTATTTGTCATCCTTCCAGTCCAAACACAAGCTGTTTCCCCATGCTCTTTTAATAAAGTTTGAAAAAGAGTCTTTGAATTATTCACGTCTCTTTCAGATACAGGTGACTCCATCAGATTCCCAAGAACTCTTTCAATCGGCAGTTCATTTCCAGATGCACTGACAGAAAATTCAGCCCATTTTATCAAAATTGAATCTTGCCCCCCAATAAAACTTCCCAAGATTTGAAAAGCATCATAATATTCCTTAGGAATGGAAAATGTACCATAATTAGACACCAAAAATTCACTGTCTATTCTTTCTCCTCTAGATACATTTTTAGGTTTTTCTGGCCTGTAAATAGAATGATAATCGGAAGAAATAGATCTACCGATATAGTGCATAGGCATTCTAATCAAAGTAGAGTGCAGTTTATTTGCAAGACTTTTTATCGTTGGAGCCAACTCCTGAGGGATCCCATTTCTTTTCAAGTCATTGTAAAACCCAGATAACCTATTTTTCTTTTTATAGTAGTTGACTACTTTGATTAGTAAAGTTTCAAAAGCAAGGTTAGCGACTCCGTTTATTTGGGGAATTCGGTGAAGGGAATCAAAAATAGGAAAATAATAAACCATCCATTTCTCGATCAATAGTCCAGTTGGAAAGTGTACTCGACCATCCTTAAATTCTAAAAAAGGGCTATTCTCCTGAATCAAGTCTATTGTACCTCTCAAGAGCGCGAACTTATAGGTAGTACTTTTACTATCCCGTTCAATGATCTTACTGATATTTGAAAAAATCTCTTTATTCATAAAAAGAATATAATTGAACTAAAATAACTCAAGATTTCAAAAAGGCAAAACAAAAAACCACAGCCTTTAGAGCTGTGGTTTTGAATATGGGTTGATTGATAATTAACTTCCTTCGAGAGCGTTTGCACCAGCAACAATCTCCAAGATTTCGTTGGTGATCGCCGCCTGACGTGTACGGTTGTACATCAAACGCAATTCTTTCAACAATTCTCCCGCGTTTTCAGTCGCCTTATCCATCGCTGTCATACGAGCACCATGCTCAGAAGCATTGCTTTCCAAGACTGCCTTGTAGAACTGAATCTTCAAGGAAGTAGGCACCAATTCTTCGATGATGTAGCTACGGGATGGTTCTAGGATATAATCAGTTTCAGTAGCTTTTTCCTCCTGCGCATTTTCCTCTTTTGCCATCGGCAAAAACTGCTCAGTTCGGATAATTTGGGTAGCTACGTTTTTGAATTCGTTGTACACCAACACTACCTGATCATACTCTCCTGCAGCAAATCCATTCATGGCAAATTCAGCAGCTTCTCGAACGGTATCAAAAGAAAGATCAGAGAATACTCCGAAAAACTGATCTATAATTGGGAATTCCCGCTTTTTGAAGGTTTCAAAAGCTTTCTTTCCCAATGGAAGAATGGTGATTTCTTTCCCGGCAAATTGCTCACGGATGGCCGCATTCGTAGCCTTTACAATGTTGGAGTTGAATGCGCCACAAAGCCCCTTATCAGAAGTCACAGGTACAATCAAGACCTTGTTTACTTCTCGCTTTTGGGCATAAATGATATCCGCAGCTCCGTCAGAAGCGGCAGATACATTGGTTAGGATATTGGTCAGCTTTTGGGAATATGGACGCATTTGCACAATGCGGTCCTGTGCTCTACGCAGTTTCGCAGCGGACACCATTTTCATCGCTTTGGTGATCTGCTGGGTAGAAACTACCGAGTTGATTCGCTGCTTTACTTCCTTCAGGTTAGCCATCCTTGCGTTTTTCTACTACGTGGTATAATCTCCGGAGGCTTTCACCTCCGGAATAGATTCAAATATTACTTTGCAAATTTAGGAGCCAATTCAGCGGCTGCTTTTTTCAACACTTCACCTGCACCGTCGATGTCTCCTTTCAAGATGAATTCCAAAGCCTCAGGATAAGAAGTATCCAACAAGGTGTAGAATTCCTTCTCGAATGCACGAGCTTTCTCTACAGGAACAGAATCCATCAAACCTCTAGTAGAAGCGTAGATGATGGCAACCTGATGCGCCACAGAAACAGGAGCGTATTGAGGCTGCTTAAGGATTTCCTGGTTACGACGACCTCTTTCGATAGTACGCTTGGTAGTAGCATCCAAGTCAGATCCGAATTTTGCGAAAGCTTCCAATTCGCGGAACTGCGCTTGATCCAATTTCAAAGTACCAGCTACTTTCTTCATGGATTTGATCTGTGCGTTACCACCTACTCGGGATACGGAGATACCTACGTTGATCGCAGGACGGATACCGGAGTTGAATAGGTTGGTCTCCAAGAAGATCTGACCATCAGTAATGGAAATTACGTTAGTCGGGATATAGGCAGAAACGTCACCTGCCTGAGTTTCGATGATTGGAAGAGCGGTCAAAGATCCTCCACCTTTCACCAAAGGCTTGATAGACTCAGGAAGATCGTTCATTTGCTGTGCGATCTCATCAGACTTGTTGATTTTTGCAGCTCTTTCCAGCAATCTTGAGTGTAGGTAGAATACGTCACCAGGATATGCTTCACGTCCCGGAGGTCTTCTCAACAATAGAGAAACTTCACGGTAAGCGACGGCTTGCTTAGACAAGTCATCATAAACCACCAAAGCAGGACGTCCTGTGTCACGGAAGAATTCTCCGATCGCCGCACCGGTAAACGGAGCAAAGAACTGCATTGGAGCAGGGTCAGAAGCAGCTGCAGAAACAACTACTGTATATGGAAGAGCGCCACCTTTTTCCAAAGCTGCTACCACACCGGCAACAGTGGATGCTTTCTGACCTACTGCCACGTAGATACAGAATACAGGCTCGCCTCTGTCATAAAATTCTTTTTGATTTAGGATGGTATCGATTACTACCGCAGTCTTACCAGTCTGACGGTCACCGATTACCAATTCCCGCTGTCCTCTACCGATTGGAATCATGGCATCGATAGACTTGATACCAGTTTGAAGAGGCTCAGTTACAGGCTGACGATAGATTACCCCAGGTGCTTTACGCTCCAAAGGCATTTCGTACAAATCACCTGTGATAGGACCTTTACCGTCGATAGGGTTACCCAAAGTATCTACTACACGTCCCAACATACCTTCACCTACTTGGATGGAGGCAATCTTCTTGGTACGCTTTACAGTATCACCTTCTTTGATTGCTTTGGAGTCACCAAACAATACCGCACCGACATTGTCCTCTTCAAGGTTCAGCACCATTGCTTTCAGACCATTGTCGAATTCCAGCAATTCACCGGCCTGAGCCTTAGAAAGTCCATAGATACGGGCTACACCGTCCCCTACTTGAAGGACTGTACCCACTTCTTCGAGTTCGGCCTCTGTTCTGGCACCTGCGAGTTGCTCTCTTAGGATTGCCGAAACTTCATCTGGTCTTACTTCTGCCATGATATCGATTGATTAATGCTTTTTGATTAGATTTTACTTTCGTAATGGTTTTGCAAGAATTCTGACTTTAGAATTCTCAATTTGCTGCTCAATGATTCATCAAGCTGCCGGTCATTGACCTTCAATATAAATCCGCCGATAAGGTTCGGATTAACTTTCTCTTCAAGAATTACAGTCTTCAAACCGGAAATCTCCTTGACGATTTTCACAAATTCCTCACGAAGTTTTGCATCGATCGGGAAAGTGGTCGTCAACTGAGCGACTTGAATAGACTTATGCTTGTTGTACTGATTTTCAAACTCCCGGGCTACATCAAGCAAAATTTCCTCCCTATTTTTTCGGGAAATAATCTCAAAAAAGCTCATCGTCATTTTTTGAGCACTATCAGCAAACAAAGCCTTCAAGACTTTCAACTTTTTGTCAGAAGTCACCACAGGATTCTTCAACAAAAAGCCCAATTCTTTATTAGCCTTCTCGATAGCTGAAAGCTTCTGAAAATCTGCATGTACTTCCTCCAGATTACCCTTTTCAAGGGCCAGTTCCAAAATGGACTTGGCATAGCGGGAGGCTACTCGATGGTTTGACATGGAGGTCGGGTTAGTTAAGCTTCAAATCTTTTACAAACTCATCCACCAATGCTTTCTGAGAAGCATCATCAGACAAGTTTTTCTTCAATAATTTCTCTGTTACTTCAAGGGTCAAAGCAGCCACTTGGTTCTTGACATCAGCAAGAGCAGCTTTTTTCTCAGTTTCAATTACCGCTTTCGCATTTTCGATCAACTGAGCTCCTTGTTTCTGAGCTTCGGTTTTAGCTTCTTCAATCATCTTGTTAGAAGCTTCCTGAGCTTTCTTCAGGATGGTATCTCTTTCCAAACGAGCTTCAGCTAAAAGCTTTTCGTTCTCAGCCTTTAGGTTAGCCATTTCGTTTCGAGCGATTTCAGCTGACTTCAATGCATTTTCAATGCTGCTTTCACGCTCTTCCAAGGCTGCCAACATAGGCTTCCAAGCAAATTTGATCAGAATGAAAAGCAATCCCAGGAAGCCAAAAAGCTGCCAGAAAATAAGACCGGAACCAGGGGTTATCAAATCCATGATGTATGATTTAATTCAGTTTGTTCAATAGAGAGAAAGAAAGGGGAAAGGCCTAACGCCATTCCCCAATCAGATTTTTTAGCTGATGCCTGCGATATTCAAAGCAATCAACAAACAGATTACCGCTGCGAACAGGGAAACCACCTCGATCAAGGCTGCGATGATCAACATAGCACCTTGGATCTTACCAGCAGCTTCAGGCTGACGAGCAATAGATTCCATTGCCTGACCACCGATACGACCGATACCAAGTCCTGCGCCAATCGCAACAATACCCGCACCGATACCAGCTCCCATAAGAGCGTAACCAGCAGTCAACAAGATAGACATTAACATAGTAGTTGTATTTATAAATTGAACAAAGAAATTCCTAATTAATGATGATCATCATGTGCATGTTCAGCAACTGCACTTCCGATGTACATCGCTGTAAACAGCGTAAATACATAGGCTTGAATAGTCGCAACAAGCAATTCGATGATATTGATAAAGGTCACCATCAAGGTACTTACTACCCCGATCGTGTATGATTCAAAGATGAATGCCAAGGCAATGAAACCAAGGATTACAATGTGACCTGCCGTGATCGCCACAAACAATCGGACCATCAAGGCAAAAGGCTTCGTAAACAAACCAATGATTTCAACCGGAACGATGATCAGCAACATTGGAATCGGAACTCCAGGCGTTGCAAACACGTGCTTCCAGTAATCCTTATTTCCATTTACATTGGTAATGATGAATGTCAACACCGCCAACGTCATGGTAACAGCTATGTTACCAGTCATGTTAGCTGCACCTGGAAGTAGACCTAGCAGGTTACCAAACCAGATGAACAAGAATAAAGTCAGGAGATAAGGAACGAATTTTTTGTATTTCGGACCGATGGATTTTTGAGCGATCTCGTCGCGAACGAAAATCACAATTGGCTCGATGATCGCCGCGGCACCCTTTGGAGCAACAGCACCGTTCTTTTTGTAATGATTAGCAGCAGACAAAGCCACCCAAGCCAAAAGAATCATCACGATAAACATCATGACCACGTTTTTGGTGATGGAAAGCTCGATAAAGCTTGCACCATCCACTCTTCCCAAATGATCATGCTCATCAATGTAATAGCCTTCGTGCGCATACTCTTTTCCAAAAGCATGAGTCTCGTGATTTTGGAAATCAGTTGAACTGAAAAATTCCAATCCACGGTCTGAAGAATAGACAATTACAGGAAGTGGAAGGGTTACGTGAGTATGTCCAAAAGTCGCAATATGCCACTCATGCGAATCCTTCACGTGATGCATGATGAAGCTTGTTTTATCTTCCTCAGAACCTGCTGCGAAGGACTGAGGGGCATTGAACAGCAAAAAAGCTGAAAATAAAAGACTTAGGACCAGAAATTTGCGCGTCATCAACTCTTCTTTTTGAGGGCTACTTCGAAATCGGGCGCAAGTTAGATAGAAAGGCGTATATATCAAATATTAAGTAGAACAAAAAAATCACAAAGAAATCCGCGATAAACAAAATAATATTTTCCATTCCGGGCCAAACTTCCACTCCAATGAAAACCAAAGAGGCAATCAACCTTAGTATCATAGCCAAAACTGAAATTTGAAAGAAATTTTCAGAAAGTGCTTTAAGTAGTGCTCCATGGAGTAATCCTATTAAAAATGAGAGAATTAAGAGGAAAAAATAGATATCCCAGATGCGTTCATGAATGATTGCGGGGAAGATTACTTGGAGCCCCAAAATCAAAAGTGCAAGAACTGCTGATAACAAAAAGAATTTGAACTGTAAATTGTTGAGAATCTTCATGAAGGTGAATTTTGGGCAAAGGTAGCCCATTTCTCTCAAACTATCGGTCCTGCTTCATAGATAGCCAAAGTTGATAAAAGGCTACAAAAACCGATAAAAAGCTAAACAGAAGCAGCCAAACAGGGAACTTCATGTCTGATTTCTGCTGAACCCACCAACCAAACCAAGTGCCTGCCCCGATGATGGCAAAAAGTTGAAAAGAGAGTCCGATGTACTTCACGAAAGTCGGAGGATTTGGAACAGGCTTCTTTTCTTTTGTATCCGAAGACTTTTGGGAGGGATTCATTCTCTTAAATTAGGTAAAAAATTTTCCCATCAGAAAGGTGTGGCCTTTGTTTTGAAATAAATAGAAATCCCGAATCGTTCCTCTTTTGTCCAAAAAGACTATTTTGCTAATCAATTCTGAAAGTCTGCATGCGTTTTTTAAATAGAGTTCTTTTCCTTTTCCTCCTACTCTTGGCGGCTTGCTCATCCGAGCGGGACACCTTCACCAATCGGGCTTTCCACAATCTCACTTCTCACTATAATGCTTATTACTTGGCAGATGTGAAAATTGAGGAGGTTTTGGACGAAAACAGGTCAGATTACAAAGAAGACTACACGCAGATACTACCGGTTTTTATTCCAATTGATTCCGGCGTCATTCAGGCAAATCAGGAGAAGTTGGAATCAGCCCGTGAACTAGCATCCAAAGCCATCGAATGGCATCGCATCTCCAAATGGGTAGACGACAGCTATTTTCTTTTGGGAAAAATAGATTATCTGCAAGCTGACTTTGATGACGCTAAAAACACGCTGAAGTATGTCAATGTAGAAAGTAAGGATCGGGACCTTCGCCATCAGGCTCTCATTGGGCTGCTTCGCATTTATGTGGATTTGGGAGAAATCGAAAACGCCAATTTCACCATTGACTACCTTTCCAAGGAGCAAAAGATCTCGGAAGACAATCGCTTCGAGCTATACAAAACCTTAGCCTATTATTACGAAAAGCGAAATGATCAAAATGGGGTCATCGGTGCTTTGGACCGGGCTGTAGAATATTCCAAAAACAAAAAAGAAGCGTCCCGCATTTACTTCATCTTAGCACAACGCTATCAGCGTGAAGGCTTGGATAATTTGGCTTATGATTTTTACAAAAAGACATTGGAAGGGAATCCACCTTACGAGCGGGCATTTTTCGCACAGCTTTTTGCGCAGCAAGTAGCTGAACTCAATGCCACGAAGGACTTGCGAAAAGTTCGCAACTATTATGAAGCTCTCTACAAAGACCCTAAAAACAAGGATCTAAAGGATGTGGTGGTATATGAAAGAGCACTGTTCGAAGAGAAGCAAGGAGACCTTCCTTTAACAGTGGACTTACTGCATCAGGCGGCGAAAGAGCCGGGAAGCAATCCCAGATTGAAAGGCTACATCTATCAAAAGTTGGCTGATATTTATCTTGAAGAATACAGCGACTACCGAGCAACCAAATACTATTTGGACTCAGCGCTCACATTTATTAGAGAAACAGACCCCGTAGCTGCTCAGATTGCTGACCAAAAGGAAGTTTTGGATCAATATGTATTTCATGTAGAGCGAATTCAAAGCAATGACAGCTTGGTACGATTGAGCGGACTCAGTGAAGAAGAGCAGCGGTTAATTGCAGAACAATTCATCAAAAAGGAAGAAGAGCGGCTATTGGCAGAGGCAAGGGAGAAAGAGCAACCTAAGAATACCAGCATTTTTGATAACCTACTTGCCTTTTCAGATCGCGGTACCGGCTCAACTTTCTACTTCGACAATGCTGTAGCTATGCAGCAGGGAGCGATTGATTTCCGACGAGTTTGGGGAAATCGTCCACTTCAAGACAATTGGCGGAGAAGCGCAGCAATCTTTCAAAGCAATACAACTACCGCTCCAGAATCCGAGCAAGATTCCTTGAGTAACAGTGAAGAGAACCCACTCAGCCAATTACCCGATATCGAAAGCCTTTTGGCTCAAATCCCACAAAGCGAAGAAGAGATCGCAACCTTGAATGATGAATTAGAGGAATCTTATTTTGAATTGGGTAAACTCCTCTATTTTGATTTGGAAGAGGATGAGGCAAGTATCGACAATTTGGAGATTTTGGTTCGAGAATATCCAAGTAGCAGCCGAAAACCCGAAGCTTATTACTTGCTTTACCTAGCACAAAAAGATCGAGGGGGGAATTTTCAACAATATGTCAGTCGCCTTAATCGGGAATTCCCGGAATCTCAATACACTTTCTCAGTAAATAATCCGGATGCTGCTTCGGGCAATCTTGCCTACATGGCTTCCTCCAAAAATTACGAGCAAGCTTATGATATGTATTACGCTGGACAATACAGACAGGCTAGACAATTGATTCAGCGGACATTAGAAGAATATCCACTTACCCGAAATACCGAACGCCTTTTGTTACTTGACATTATGGTGACGGGAAAAATTGAGAGTAAGGCAAGGTTTAGGGAACGATTGGAAGCCTACATCGAAAATTCCCAAGATGAACAATTGGTGGAATTGGCAAGGAATATGCTAAAACCCTTGCTGTCGGCAGAAGAATTGGCTGCATTGAATCCAGTTGATTCCACAGCCTTGGATTCAACCAATCAAGTGCTTGCAGAAGCAGATTCTACAACCACGAAACCAAATCTGATTGATTCGCCTTTTAAACTCAATGAAAGTCAGACTCATATCATGGTTTTGGTGATGAATCCGGAAGAAGCTGAGCAATTCCAGGGAGTCATCGGAGACTTGGAAAATTTCCATGCTAAAAACTTCTCCAATGCGAGACTACGGACTGGAAACATGAACATGAATAGGGAAAATGCCATTTTCATCATTAGCCCATTCAACAATGCAGAAAAAGCAAAAGAGTATTACCAGAAATTCATGGAAGATTTCGAGTCGCCAAATATTACTGACAAGATCAAGGAAAATGCCTTCTTCATTTCTATTGAAAACTTCCAGACATTAAACCGAACAAAAAATATCGAAGAGTATCGAACCTTCTTTAAGGTCGCCTATTAATCATATGAGTAAGTCTAAAAAACCAACTACCCCAACTTGGGTCAATAAAACCATCAAATTTCTATGGATTGCCTTCGCCGCCGGCGTTTTGGGATTCATCGTTTTTGTGTGGATGGTCAGTGTGAATTTCTTGGGGCTGTTTGGTCCCCTACCCGATTTCAAAGCCCTCGAAAATCCTGATACTGAAGTAGCTTCTGAGCTGTACTCAGCTGATGGGGTATTGCTAGGGACCTACTATCGGGAAAACCGAAGTCCGGTTACCTTTAATGAACTCTCTCCCAATCTAGTGAATGCCTTGATTGCTACAGAGGACGTTCGATTTGAAGACCATTCCGGGATAGACCTGAAAGCAATGATTCGTGTATTTGTCAAATCCATCTTATTGGGACAAGATGCTGGTGGTGGTTCTACCTTGAGTCAGCAGACAGCTAAAAACCTATTTAAAACTCGAACGGATGCCAATCAGGGACTTTTGAGTTCGGTGCCTGGGCTGAGAATGCTCATCATCAAAACCAAAGAATGGATTGTAGCCACTCAACTGGAAAAGGCATATACCAAAAAGGAAATCCTAACATTATACTTAAACACTTCCGAATTCGGATCAAATGCCTATGGTATTAAAACTGCGGCTGAGACTTTTTTCAACAAAGAACCTTCCGAGCTAAATGTTCAGGAAGCTGCAGTTTTGGTGGGCTTGTTCAAAGCGCCAACTTATTACTCCCCGGTTTATAATCCGGATAATTCTTTGCGCAGAAGGAATACCGTTTTGAGCCAAATGGTGAAAAATGACGTATTGACTGAGGCTGAATATGATTCTCTAGCGCAATTACCCATTGATTTGGATTACAATGTCGCCAACCATAACAAAGGTTTAGCTACCTATTTCCGGGAAATCCTAAAAGCTGATTTATTGAAATGGAGTAAAGAAAACCTGAAGCCTGACGGAAGCTCTTATGACTTGTTTGGAGATGGGTTAAAGATCTATACCACTATTGATAGTCGCATGCAACGCTACGCAGAGGAAGCGGTAGCTGAGCATATGAAGGAACTTCAAAAAGCATTTTATAAGGAAATGAACGGGAGAGATCCTTGGGTGGATAGTGAAAACCGGGTGATCCCAAATTTCATAGAAAATGCCGTCAAGCGGACGGAAGCTTATCGATTGCTAAAGCTTCGCTACAAAAGCGATGAGGACTCCATCAATATTAAGCTCAATGAGAAAAAGCCGATGAAGGTCTTTTCTTGGGAAGGAGAAATCGACACGCTGATGAGCACGATGGATTCTCTGCGCTATTACAAGAAGTTTCTTCAAGCAGGCTTTATGAGTATGGATCCACACACCGGCCATATCAAAGCTTGGGTTGGTGGAATCGATCATAAGTACTTCAAATTTGATCATGTGAAGCAGGGTAAACGTCAGCCGGGTTCTACCTTCAAGCCTTTTGTTTATGCTGCAGCTATCGAGAATGGATACAGCCCATGCTATTCTGTGATCGATCAGCCTGTAGAAGTTTTCATTCCTGGCCAACCTGCATGGAGTCCTTCCAATGCGAATGGGGAGTTTACCTACGAAAAAATGACCATCCGAAAGGCTATGGCTCAATCAGTCAATTCGGTAACTGCTTATATGATGAAAAAGCTTAGCCCAAAAGTGGTGGTGGAAACTGCCAGGAGAATTGGGGTTACCAGTGATTTGGAAGAAGTTCCTGCCTTGGCTTTGGGTGTGAATGATGTTTCCATTTTCGAAATGGTAGGAGCTTTTGGCACCTTTGTGAACAAAGGAGAATACACTACACCATTTTATATTGATCGGATCGAGGACAAAAACGGAAATGTAATTCAGCAGTTCACACCCAAGAAACGACCTGCCATGAGTGAAGAGCATGCCTATCTCATGACTTACATGCTTCGAGGAGGATTTGAAGAGGAATCGGGAACTAGTCAAGGTGTACCATGGAGTCTTCGCGAAGGCAATGAGCTTGGTGGAAAAACCGGTACTACTCAAAATGCATCCGATGGATGGTATATGGGAATCAGCAAGGATTTGGTTTCTGGGGTTTGGGTAGGAGGAGATGACCGAGCTATTCACTTCAGAAGTTGGATAGCAGGTCAAGGTAGCAGAACAGCGAGACCTGTTTGGGTAAAATACATGGAGAAAGTTTATGCAGATAAAGACCTTGGCTACACCAAAGGACCTTTCCCTAGACCTGAACGGCCATTGAGTATTGAAATTGACTGTGACGTTTATGAGCAAGAAAGTCAGCGATTCGTAGATTTTGATTACGATGCCAAAAAGAATGACTTTTAAATCAATATAACCACTCACTCCTAAAAACAGCTTTCCATCAAAGCTGTTTTTTTAATTTAGCCCTATGGAATCCTCTTCATATAGCCCCAACGAGTACAACTTACTACCAGACCATCCTGGCGTGTATAAGTATTTCAATGCTACTGGGGAATTAATTTATGTAGGAAAAGCCAAAAGCCTGAAAAAGCGTGTCAGTAGTTATTTCAACAAAAACACAGGGGTAAATCTCAAAACCCGACGCATGGTTCGGGAAATTGAACGGATTGAAATCACCCTAGTCAATTCGGAGTTTGACGCTCTGCTCCTCGAAAACAACCTGATCAAAAAATCTCAACCGAAGTACAATATTCTTCTTCGGGATGATAAGACCTATCCTTATTTATTGGTAACTCAGGAACCCTTTCCCCGCATTTTTCAAACACGAAAAATGATCCCGGGAAGAGGCACCTATTATGGTCCTTTTGCAAGTGTGAAGGCCATGAATAACGTATTGGATTTGATTCGTTCGCTATTTACCATCCGAACCTGTAAGCTGGATCTTTCACCCTATAAAATCCAAGAAGGAAAATATAAGGTTTGTCTTGAATACCATATTGGCAATTGTCAAGGGCCTTGCGTCGGTCTGCAAAAAGAATCCGACTATCTCAAAGACTTGGATCAGGCGAAGCATATTCTAAAAGGAAATCTGGGTTTACCCAAATCCTATTTCAAGCAGGAGATGCAGAAATTTGCAGAAAACCTGGAATTTGAAAAAGCCCAGCGAGCAAAGGAAAAACTTGACTTACTAGAGAAATATCAAGCCAAATCCTTGGTCGCAAACCCTACTATTCACAATCATGACATCTGTACTTTGGTTGCTGATGAAAAGTATGCTTATGTCAATTACATGCGAGTTAAAAATGGAGCTCTGATTGTCTCGAAAAACGTAGAACTGAAAAAGAAACTCGACGAAACGGATGAAGAGCTTCTTTTGACGGCTTTAATTCGCCTACAGGACCAATTCCAAAGTGATGCTGAAGAAGTATTGGTTCCCTTTGAAATCGAAAATCCAATCGAAGGTTTGAATCTTGTAAATCCAAAAATCGGGGATAAAAAGAAACTGATTGAGCTATCCTTGAAAAATGCACGATTCTACAAACAAGAGAAAGCATTGCTTCAGGGATTAAATAAGGATAAAAAAGATCGGGTTATCCGACAATTACAGGAGGACTTGAGTTTGCCCGAAATTCCAGACCATATCGAATGCTTTGATAACTCAAATATTCAAGGCACAAGTCCAGTAGCCAGTATGGTTTGCTTTCTGAATGGGAAGCCGGCCGTAAAGGAATATCGACACTTTCATATCAAAACCGTCAAAGGGGCTAACGATTTCGCAAGTATGAAGGAGATCGTAGGAAGGCGCTACAAGCGCTTATTGGAAGAAGGAAAAAGCCTGCCAAAACTCATTGTGATCGATGGAGGAAAAGGTCAGCTTTCGGCTGCTGTAGAAGCTTTACAAGAATTAGGTATCTATGGCAAAATGCCCATTATAGGTATTGCGAAACGTCTAGAGGAAATTTATTTCCCCGGTGACATGTACCCTATTCATATCGATAAAAAATCGGAAAGTCTCAGACTTTTACAAAGGATTCGGGATGAAGCTCACCGCTTTGCCATTACTTTTCACCGAAAAGTTAGAAGTAAAAATGCTTTCGGAACCCAGCTGACAGCTATTCCCGGAATTGGAGAATCCACGGCTAATAAGTTATTAAAGCATTTCAAATCTGTGAAAAAAATCAAAGAAGCTTCAGAACAGGAGATTGAGGAAGTAATTGGAAAAAGCCGAGCGAAGGATTTATTAGAATGGATGGAAAAAAATAAAGGGAGCAATTAAGCTCCCTTTTTTATTACCATTCCCAGAGGGAATTTTCAAATTCTAGTAGTTTGTACTCAAAGGCCAAAGCATCTAAGTATGCCTGCATTTCTGGATTCGGATGTTCTGGATTGACCATATCAGCAATCAAAGCTTCATCAGGGTTGGTAAATTCACGAACCACAGATCTAAATAGACGGGTATCGAAAGCCTGATCATAAGTTAAGCTTTTAGATAGATTTTGGAAGTTAATCCAACGTGCTTCAGGATGGTCCTTGAAGTAATTGTAGAAATCCTTGTATCGGATGTAACCAATGGTCTTTTCACCCGCATTGGAATTCGTTTGAGAAGGCATTACCAAGTGCAAGAACTTCACGTCGAAGACCATATCAGAGTGATGTTTGTCAAACACAAAATCCTCTTTGAAATCCAAGTAATACAATTGCTTCACGAAAATGCTATCTCCCAAGGCATTCAACCAGAAATTTTCCTGGAATTCAGCTATTGAAAGTGGCTGCGTGAAATCTTCATCACCAAAAACCTCCAAAGCATTTTCTTCAACTACGGCCTTGTAAATCTGATTGATGATTCCATTTGATTTGGTATCACCAGAACCATAGAGTGAAAGATTATACTTCTCACGAAGATCAATTCTCCTCCAAACACCGATTTGATACATTTTATCGTCTTCGCGGATTCGCTTGGACGAAAAAATAGTGTCCATCTTGAATTGACGGTCTCCAAATCCAGAAGGATTGACACTCGTAGCTACCTGTGCTTGGGCTTCAAATGTCCAAGACACTGCTGCCATCAAGATGATAACGAAGGAATATTGAAGGATCTTTTTCATAATCTTTAAACTTTTCGACGCTAATTATTTGATCGCGATACGAATAATCTGTCTCAACTCAGACGGGATTTTATTCCCTCTAAAGTTGGTCCGTGTTACTTGGTTTACTTCGATCACGATATCGTCCCCAGGTCGGGCACTTTCAAGCAATTGACGCATAGCAAGGTTGTTTCCAGAAGTAATTCGTACAGTCTGTCTAGGAACCTCATTTCGAAGCAATCGAAGTTCACCTCCAGTTACTTCAAAGTTTGCGTCTTTAGCCATTGTTCTACCGAATGTTGGTTCTGGAACTGCTTGCAATTGCAAACCAGTCAATGAACCGATAGCCTGAGCTTGTGCGATATCAACTGGAGTTCCATTAGACATGGTAGGAACAAGTGATGGAGCTGGAACAGGCTTAATATCAAACGTTACGTCATCAATTTTATTTCCACCTGAACTTACACCGATTGTAACTTTACCGGTTGCGCCTGGAATAATAGTCACTTGACCAGGAGAGTTTCCTTTGATAGCCTGACCATTACTTACATTGAATTCAGGAGCATAGGTATTACCAAGTGCTGGAACTTCAATTAGGAGTTCGTTGGCACAATCTGCATACAACTGCTGAACCACTTCTGAAGAAACCTTCACAACTGGCTGGGCAACAAAATATTCGTATTCAACTGGTAGAACTTGATCTTCACCACCAATATTGGTAATGATTTCACCTTGAAGTACTCTTCTTGCCAATCCTCTATCATCATATTCAGAAGCAGGAGTAGCGGTAAATTCAATTCTACCGAATCCTTTTTCGTCAACTTCGATTTGGCGACCGTCTAAAGACATAGAAGGACGAGAAGAGGAAGAAGAAGAAGCAATAAACATGGTTGCTTCAAACTTAGTACCTGCCGCTACGATATTGGAAACAGCAGAAATCTGAGCTTCAGTAATATCAGCTTTGAAATAGAAAGAACCGATAGTATTTGCAATGTTTGTAAGAGCTTCACTTTCAATATTTAACACTTCATTTTGATACTGAGACAGCAAAGCTATTACAGCACCAACTGGAGACTTTACAAAATTCAGAGCAACAAAGCTTTTTCCATTTACCTCATTGTTATTTGCAAAAAGTGGAATTTCAGAAGCATCTAAGGCAATTCGCTCAAATTTCAAATCTGTAATTCCTACACTTGAAAGAATCTCTTCAACTTTTGTTGGATAAGCATTCAAAGTTTCTTTCAATTCTTCGCCTTTACCGGAGTTTACAAACATGTTACCGGCAACTTCTGTATTTTTCAATGCGGCATTGACGAAGTTTCCTTCTTCATTTTTCGCATTGGATTGCTCTATCAAGTCTCTTTTAAGAACTTCCAAATAATCATAAATCTCTTTGGAAGCTGCACGAATTTGCTGAGCCGCAGCAACTTTAGGAACGTCTCGTTCATTATTCCCCTGCTGCTCTACAGTATATTCGATCGAACTAACCGCATTTTGATTGTCTAAAATGTAATTGCGGGAGGTTCGCTCCATCCCATCATTGATGAGGATAAATTTCTGGAGGATCTGATTACTTACCTGGAGGGCCAACAAGGCCGTCAATACCAGGTACATCATCCCGATCATCCGCTGTCTAGGTGTCTCTTTTACTCCTGCCATTGGTTTGGTTTGTCAGTTTGGATGAATGGAATTGATTACCCTTTCATAGCTGAAAGCATACCACCATAGATTTTATTTAGGGAGCTTACGTTAGCATTCAATTTCGCTAGTTCATTTTTGAATGCTTCGGTTTCCTTACCTGCTGCAGTAATGCCCTCCATAGCAGTAGTCATATTGGAGTAGAACTTGTTCAAAGCCTTCACATGACTATTAGCATCTTGCAATTCCAATTCATAGACTGCATTAAGAGCAGAAAGATTTTGAGTTACCGCCTTTACTTGGTTGTGATATTCTTTAGCATCTTGAGAAGCTGCGGACATTTCAGTAAGAGCTGCTGCAGTCTTTCCATAGGAAGCATTCATATCAACCAATGTCTTGGCTGCGGATTTTACGTTTGTAGCATATTCATTAGTAGCAACAGCAGCATCTGCTAGGTTGCCCATTTTTTCAGCAGAGGAAGCTAGGTTTTGCATTCCCTTGCCCAAACTTTCAATTAGTTCTGGACCAACTTTCGCTTTAGAAAGCATATCGTCCAATTTTTGAGTTACACCATCAGAAGCAGCTGCTTTGGTTCTTGCTGCTCTACCTGCTCCCTCACCTCCGGCTAGCTCAGGATATACTTTCGTCCAATCTACTTCTTGAGGTCTAGGCTCAAAAGCTGATAGGAAGAAGATTACGGCCTCAGTACTCAAACCGATACCGATCATCCAGTTAGCACCTTGCCAGTCCAAAATTTTGAACATCGCACCGAGAATTACGACAGCCGCGCCGATACCATAGATCTTCGGCATGACGTTGGAATAAAAGAAGTTGCTGTTGCTAGCCATTTTTGTTGTTAGAATTAAGGTGTTTGGTTTTTTATTAAAAAGGATTGAGTTTTTCTTATCGTCTTCTACGCTTATTTGATTTTACGTCCATGGAACCAGATCTTCCGATAAAGGTCATCACGGTACGGAATCCAATGTGCGCTTGAGCTACATCTTGGTATTCATAAGTTCTAGTAGAAGTTTCTAGATAGTGTGCAATATCTTTCCAGCTACCTCCACGGATTACTTTGCGTGGCTCAGTTTCCACATCATATACTGGATCCAAGTCCCAAGTTAGAGTTCTTGAAGTAGGAGAATAAGCATCCATTACCCACTCAGCGACATTTCCAGACATATTATGCAGACCAAAGCCATTTGGAGCGAATACGTCTACAGGAGCTGTATAGGCAAATCCATCATCAATGTAATTACCTCTACCAGGTTTAAAATTTGCCATCAAGCAACCTCTCTTGTTCTTCAAATAAGGACCACCCCAAGGATATTTAGCGACATCTTTTCCTCCTTTTGCTGCGTATTCCCATTCTGCTTCAGTTGGTAGTCGGAAACTTGGAAGGTCAAATTCGAATTCATCGTTGGCATTCATATAATATGTTCTCCATTCGCAGTACTGCTTGGCTTGATCCCAAGTAATACCCACAACCGGATAATCATCAAATGCCGGATGATCAAAATAGAATTCCATTAATGGATCACCATAATGGAAAGTAAAGCTCGTTGACCACACTGTGGTATCCGGCTTCAACTCTTCTAAATTAAATTGAGGTTCTTCTTTTAAGGTGGTTGGAGTACCATAAGTGAGTTCTCCATTTTTTACCGACTCCAAAAACTGTCGATACTTATTATTAGAGACCTCATATTTATCCATAAAAAATTCAGATACAGTAATCTGTTTGTTCATGGATGATTGAGAAAAAGCGATGTCCTCATCAGACTGTCCCATCCAAAAAGTACCGGCCTTCACAGGCACCATATCGTAAGGGAGATTTTGCTGCCACTGAGCCCGCTTAGGAACACCAGTCACTTCGCCTCTTCTGTTCAACTTTTCACTGGCTGAACCTTTCTTACTAAAAAGTCCACAACCCGGAAGAATTGTAGCGATCGCAAGACCTAAAGTTATGCTCGCTAAGCGTAGGTTAATTTTATTATACATAAATGACATTTTTTATATCATCAAATGATTTTCCAGTTTAAAATCTTCTCATTCAGCGAAATTTAGCGGAATTTTTGACATTTATGCAAATAACCTGCCAACTTTAAAATCAATAAATTATTATTCTTTTGCGCTGAAATTTTAAAACTAAAGTCTAAAACCTAAACCTCGGGGTCCGCTGAATCACCCGCTGTACCTCCCGAGTTACTCCTGATAGATTATATCGTAAGAGGAGCTCATGACTGGTCGGAGACTTTGCTTCAAGACCGCTGATGACCAAGTCAAATGCATAACCTAAGGTCAAGGAATTGTCTGGCAAAAGCGAATATCCGAAAATGACTGAAAGAGATTCCTCTCCCCGAAAAGCCAATCCACCAGTAATCCGGTTTTGGTAGGTACCAATAACGCTGAGATCAAAGGAAAAATTATTAAAGGAGACAGATTTTAAGAGAAAACTTGGCTCCACTCGAAATTGCCCCACTGGTCTGAACCTATATCCAAACAAAAGATAGGAATGATTTTCTAAAGGATTCGAGATTCCTCCATCTCCAAAATCAAAACTTGGTCTATTAATATGTCTGCTACTTAAGCCTACATAATAATTACCCCTATCAACCAAAAGACCTGCCCCAAAGTTGATATTCATAGAATTCTCCTTCCCTGAGGTCGGCAGATTGGGTTCGGGGTTGACCACAATTAATTCGCCGTAATCTAAAGAACTGGAAAACATCCCCACATAAGCCCCAAAGCTAAGTGTGGTTCGGTTAATTTGCTTATGATAGGCACCCTGAAGATTAATCTCCAAATTGCCTGTTGCACCAATCTGATCATTGACTAGGGTAAGTCCATAGCCAATATTTTTACCTTCTAATCTGCCTTGTGCAGTCAATAGCTGCGTTACTGGTGCTCCACCTCCACCTGTAGAGGTCGCATAATTAAACCACTGGGAACGATGCAAAGCAGAAAAGCGATATCCACCTTCTTTTCCAGCAAACGCAGGATTATAATACATGCCATTAAACATGTATTGAGTAAACTGCGCATCCTGCTGGGAAAAGACCTCGCCGATAAACAGCAAATTGATCGAAATCGCAAAAGCAAAAATATATTTCCAGCGTAAGCTCAAAATCATAACCAAAGTGGCTTTTACAGATTAAAGGACTATTGTAAGGATTTTAACTGAAAAACCACTGATTTTGATTTCTATTCTTACAAATTATTGGCCTTTTTTATATAAAGCTCCAAAGCACCCGTCATACTTGGGGCGTTTGGCAGAGGTGCTTCGATATCCAAAATCAAGCCTTGTTCACGTACAGCCTCTGCTGTTGTAGGACCAAAAGCAGCGATTCTTGTGGGCCCCTGCACAAAATCCGGGAAATTAACTTTCAAGGATTTGATACCTGAAGGACTGAAAAAAGCCAAAATATCATATTTAACGTCTGCCAAATCAGAGAGATCAGCAGCAACAGTATGATAAATAATTGCTTCAGTAAAATCTATATTGTTCTTTTCTAAATATTCTGGAATATCATCCTTTCGAATATCAGAGCATGGGAACAAATACTTTTCATTCTTATGCTTTTTGAAATAGTCAAAAAGATCCTGAGCAGTCTTTGTACCCACAAAAAGCTTTCTTTTTCGGATTACAATGTACTTCTGAAGATAATGAGCAGTCTGATCAGAAATACAGAAGTATTTCATGTCAGGAGGCATCTCGATCTTGAACTCCTTGCAAATATTAAAAAAGTGATCGATCGCATTTCTACTGGTGAAAATCACAGCAGTATGCTTTAGGATATCGATCTTTTGCTTTCGAAAATCCTTGGGAGAAACTGGCTGAACTTCGATAAACTGTCTGAAGTCCACTTTCAGGTTATATTTCTCCGCTAATTGAAAGTAAGGGGAATTTTCGTTAGCTGGTTTTGGCTGGGAGACAAGAATACTTTTAACGGGTCTGAGCCTGTCCTTTGTCGATGCAGTCATGCTTGAATAATGCGTTTTACTTTTAGTATTGTCCGAAAACCATGATACCCTTAACCAAGATGAGAAAAGGCACCAATTCTGCGATGCAAAGGTAAGTAAATAAATGATATTTCTTAAAAGACAGGCGATTCATCATTGTCAAGAACAAAAATCCTATCCCTAGCAAATACATCCAAAAAAACACCTCATAGGATAGTGAAAGGAATATTTCAAGCTCGTAATAAGCATTCATCAAATAGACGAATCCGACCAGTATGAATAATAAATTAGACCAGACAATTAACCTTAAGAGATAGAAAAAATGAGGGAACTCTAATCTCGTCAAATCAAACAGGGTGGCAGTAATTCGAATCCCTATAAATTTTAGAATGGTAAGCAGCAATAAAGCAACGGCGCCAACGATCCAAAATCCCAATAGGCGATCTGAAGAATTTATCCCCCATTCCAAAAGAAAGTCCTGTTGGAAGAAAATCAGGCCCATAACTGCACCTAGAGAAGTTAAAATATTCACCAAAAAGACGAAGAGTAAAATATCCAGAGAGAAAAACTTTTGAAGGCTTCCGCTTTCTGAGAAATCCTCATCCGTGACCAATCCTCTAGGACTCAAAATCGAAAAGAAAATATAAGGATAGACTTGCCTATACCCAGCCATTAGAAATAAGGCAATCAAAAAAGCGATCAAGAAGAAATCTCGAACCTCTTGTCGGGAAAAAACCTGACTTGAACTCGACTCATTTTGTGCTTCTCCCTCGCTAGATAATTCTAGATTTTGAGCTTTCACGGTCTTTTGAAGCATAGGACGGACACTTCCCAATCGCTTCTTGAAATAAGTCAACTGAATGGAATCCTTTCCAAATTCCTGCCTTAAATCCTTGACTTGACGAACCAAAAAAGTGTCGCTTTTTGAAAAAAACCAAAGTCTTTCCCCTTCAAAAACCAAGGTTTGTTGAGGCACTTCCATCACCAAATAAGCCTCGGGAAACTGCTCCAAATCCACCCATTGATCGAGACGATTGGATGAAGAAAACCAGTTTTTGACCTCCTCTCGCTTCCATGCATCGGTCATATCCTCTAGGACTTGGGCTCGAAGAAGCATCAATCCCGAACTGAAAAAAAGAAGAAGAAGTAAAACTGAAAACCTAAACTTCATAAATCAAAACCGAACTAAATATCCAAAATGGATTTTCGAAAATTGTAGTGAAAGTGGCTGTTCCTTGGTTTTTCCAACAGCATACACAAATCGAAAAACACCAGAATCCGTCTCAAAACTAATCCCGGAACCAAAAGAGAAAGCCTGCTCAATCGAGTCCGCAAAATACGGGTTTTCCAATAAGCCTAGGTCAGAAAAAAGAAAGAGAAAGGAATTTTCTCCAAAAAATAGCCTTGGTTCCAAGTTCATGTAAAAATAGTCCCTTGCAAAGAAGAAATTTTCATTAAACCCACGGATGCTCTGTAAGCCTCCGAGCCGGTACAAATCATTTTGAAGCAAATTTTCATTTCGAATCAGCCCTGCAGCTGCACCCCAATAGATTCCCCAATTCCTTTTGAGATAGAAATGCTTTTCAACCTTGCCGGCAATGGAATATTGAGGTGTTCGAAGATCCAAACCTTGATAAGCCTCTTCGGGAATTCCTGTGTTTTGTAAAATTTCCTTATTCCCTGCTGATAGACCCAATTCTATTTTTGCTCCTTTCCTTGGCGCAATCACATCATCCAAAAGATCTAAAGTTACATGTAACCCATATTCAGACCATCGAAAATCTGCTGTTTCCGGAAGTTCTGTTACCTCAGAGTATGCTGTAGTTGAAATTAAGTCACCTGCCTGCCTTCTCAGGAAAAAATCAAAATAAAGGGGACCTTTCGATTGATAGCCAAAATGGACTCCTATCCTTCGATTGATAAAACTCGTATCCTGCTTAAGCAAGCTGAATTCACCAGACACATCCAATCCCGAACCGAAAACAAACGACTCTTTTACTTCCAATTCCAACCGCTGTGTCAATTCATTAAATCGCTGCCAATGAACAGACACATCCCTACCCTTGCCGCCTAAGTGATATAATTCCAAATCCAATTGACCAGTAATCAGGACTTTACCGGGCTGATTTTCATTGGGCAAAACCCCTAAAATCCCATCCAGCACATTCGAGTTTCGGTCGCTTAATTGAAAAACCGGACTTGCTTTTTGTAAGCGAAAATTAATTTGAGGAGGACTCGCTAATCGGAAATAAGGACTTCTTCCTATTCGTTTTGTGGCTTGCTCGAGCTCCTTTTGAGAAAAAGGAGTCCCAATTTCCAATCTTGATAATCGTTGAAGATAATTTCCCTTGGTCACTGAGTTGCCTTCAATTTGAAGCGTATCCCAGCTAATTTGTGGGCCTAGATTGAGCTTTAAATTTGCTCTTAATCCTTCTTCTACTCGTTCTAAACTATCCAAACGGACATAAGCAAAAGGAAAACCTGTATTCTCAGCTTTTTCCAGGACATCGATAAAGATTTGGTTAACTTCCGTGAAACTCAGGGGATCAGAAGGAATCATTACCAAATCTTCCGACAGATTCCCCTGTTTTAGGTGGATTTGTTCAATCTTCGGGCCTTGATAGAATTTTACCAAGAGGGAATCTCCTTGCTCTTCCAAACGGTCAACTGCGGCGCCTAAATATCCTTCCTCCCAAGCTTTTTGCACCAAAGAATCGAGATAGAAATTCCGCTGTAACGAATCTTCAAAAACCTTCCATTTACCTGAAGTATCCCGATCTATGCTGTCTCTCCAACCTAGCCAATAGCTATGCTGTGAGAAGGCAGAATTGCTCAAAATAAAAAACAGAAAAAAGACCGAAAGGAACTTTTGGAACACGGACGAAAGGCTAATACTTATATTTGCAAATTAAAGAATTCAAATTGGCTGGAATTTATATTCATATCCCTTTTTGCAAGCAGGCTTGTCATTATTGCGATTTTCATTTCAGCACGAATACCAGCCAATTTCAAAACATGACTTCCCTAATCGCTCGGGAAGCAGTCTTGCGCAAGGACTTTTTGAGGGGAGAAACTATATCTACCATATATTTTGGGGGAGGGACTCCATCTCTTGCAAATCCTGAATGGTTAGAAGAAATTTTATCGGTCATACACGCGAACTACAAATTGGACCTTCAGGAAGTCACCCTAGAAGCAAACCCTGATGACCTCAGTCCAAAAAAATTAGCTGAATGGAAAAAACTAGGGATTGACCGGCTCAGTTTGGGAATTCAAAGTTTCCAAGATGAAATTCTTCAATTCTACAATCGGGCCCATAATTCAAATGAATCTCTAAAAGCCATTGAAATAGCCAGGGCTGAAGGCTTCAAAAAATTCTCCATGGATTTAATTTACGGGTTTCCTCATCAAGACCATTCGCTTTGGATTCAAGACTTGAAAACCGCCCTATCACAAAATCCAGGACACCTTTCCTGCTATGCTTTGACCGTTGAAGAAGGGACTGCATTAGGCAATTGGACCCAAAAAGGGAAATTCAATCCTGCAGATGAAGATTTTGTTGCAGAACAATTTGAAATCCTTCAGGAGCTTTCAGAGAAAGCCGGATATATTCAATATGAAATTTCCAATTTTGCTCAGCCCGGACAGGAATCTCTACACAATTCATTATACTGGAAAGGGCATTCGTATTTGGGCTTGGGGCCAGGAGCACACTCTTTTGATGGGGAGCAACGCTATCTAAATCCTAGCCATAACCCCAAGTATATCAAAGCCTTATTACAGGATTCCCTTCCCTTGATATCTGACCCCTTGGAGGAAGTTGATCGCTTAAATGAGTATTTGCTTACAGCTCTTCGAACCAAATGGGGAATAGACTTGGAGCTCCTTCAGAAAAATTTCGAAAAGAATCTTTTGGAAGAAAAATCCTCCAAGATCCAGGAATTTGAACAAGCAGGATGGATACAAAGGGAAAAGAAAAACCTATCTTTGACTAAATCAGGAATGCTACTAGCGGATAGCATTGCCCAAGCTTTATTTTACTAACCTATGGCCTCATTTTCTGAACGTAAAAAAGAAGCAGCTCCATTAGAGGAAGCTTTTCAGGAATTACTGAAGGCTTATCGCCTGGAAGGAAAGTTCCGTGAAAAATCGCTCATCCATGAATGGGGAGATTTGGTTGGAAAAACCATTGCAGATCGGACGCAATCGGTGTTTATTAAGGACAAAAAACTATTTGTCAAGCTTACCTCGGGCCCTATCAAACGGGAAATTCAGATGAACAAAAGCAAAATCCTCCAACTTATCGAAGATCGGTTTGGTAAGGATGTGGTGACAGATTTGGTTTGCCTGTAAATAAAATCCTTTCGGATTAAAATTTTTTAACATTCAAAAAGTTAGCAAAATGGGTCAGCTCCCGATTTTTCCAATCCCTTTGAGTAATATTGGGATATATAATCCATGATCAAACTTCCCACCATACATATCGGAAGACTGAGTCTATTGCTGTCCATTTTGGTATGGCTGGCCCTACTATTTGTGGATTTGGTCCGACTTTTTGGGGTGATCAACAACCTGAATTCTGGAATCGTACCTGAATTCACTTGGGTTTTAGAGATTCTATTCTTCTTAACTGTCTACTCCTTTTATAATTACAATCTTCAAAAAAATGCCCAAAACGAATTTCTCAACCTTTTATGGAGAGCCGCATCTACAGGTATTTTTGCATCGGCGGCATTCTTGGTTATTCAGATTTTCTATGAATTTCTTGGAGACAGCAAACTGGGACAGGAACCGTTTCTTCGAAACTTTTTCTACCATGTGCATTTTGCTTTGATTTCGATTTTCTTGGTGTCTACCACCTTACTTTGGAAAAAACTTATCCTCTATCAAAAAACCAAGCAAGTTGTACAGCAATGGAAAACCTACGAAATCGGGCTGCTGATTGCGATGTTTTTTGTCTTTTTCAGCCAAGACACCTTCGGCTATAGCTTCATTTTTGGTTTTGTTATTTTGACCGTATTGGGAGGTTTTCTTTCAGTAAATCTGAAATGGATTCCTTACCTGACATTCAAAGAAAAGTGGAAATCTCTTCTCTTTTTGGCCATCATCATTGTTTGTTCGGTATACCTATTCCTTCAGACAAATGCCTATTCCAGTGCACAACAGACCTATCCTATCAACTTACTGGATAATCTGTTTCTGATTTCCTTATATGTCTTCATCTTGATCTATGCGCTGTTTAGTTTTTTGGTGACCCTTTTCAATTTGCCAACATCTTCAGTTTTTGAGCAAAAACTTACCGAAGCCATCAACTTTCAGCGTCTGAGTCAATCCATTCAGCCGGATGAGGATGAAGAAAAAGTTCTGGACATCCTGATGGACTCTTGTATGAGCGCCTCCTTTGCGGACGGGGCATGGCTGGAAATGTACCAAACCGACCGAAATCAAACCATTATTCAGACCAGATGGATTGAAGAAAAAGAGAAAGAGGAACTTTCGCAATTGATCGAATCCAATTCGGTAGCACAAAATTGGGCTAAGGAATCCAAAGCGGATTTATTGAATCCACTTGCTTTAAAAATTTCCCATCCCAAATTCGGCTCCCTACTTCTAGTACCATTGGTTATCAATAAATCTGTCATCGGACGAATGGTACTTTGCAAGGAACTCAAAGATGGCTTTAATAAAGAAATGGTTTCCATCATTGAGACATTTGCCCGGCAAGCAAGCATTTCTGTTGAAAATCATCGACTCTTGAATCAAGCCATTCAAAACGAGCGCTATCAAGAGGAATTGAAAATTGCACAACGGGTTCAAAAAGCCCTATTACCTAATAATCTGGAGCACAATCAGAGCTTTGAAATTTGCGCTTACTCCAATGCAGCCGATGAGGTAGGAGGTGATTATTATGATACATTTCAATTGGATCAGCATCGCTATGCATTAATTATCGGAGATGTATCTGGAAAAGGAACCTCTGCTGCTTTTCACATGGCTCAAATGAAAGGAGTCTTCCAGAGTTTGATTCAACTTAACCTTAGTCCCAAAGAATTTTTGATTCGCTCAAATGCAGCTCTAAGTCGCTGTCTTGAACGAAATCACTTTATAACTGCATCTATTTTTATCATTGACACGCTCAACCATCAGGTGTGTCATGCCCGGGCGGGGCATGTTCCTACGCTTTTTTACCGATCCGGAAACCAAAATGCCGAATACCTCGGAATCGGTGGTTTGGGATTGGGAATTTTAAGAAACATGCAGTACGAAAAACACGTTGAGGAAAAAGAGTTTACATACCATTCAGGGGATATTCTGGTTCTTTTCACTGATGGAATTGTTGAGGCTAAAAATCAAAAATCCCAACAATTTGGATTTGAAAGAATCCGAGCCCTAGTAGAAATCAATCATCATCTTTCACCCAAAGAGATTCAAACCAAACTGATCGACACACTCCATGATTTCGTGGGGGGAGACGGATTGATCGATGATGATTATTCACTTTTGGTAGTCAAATTCAATTAATTAAAAATTATGCTTTCCATAGAAACCCAACAGGAAAACCAACATTACATTTTACAGCCGAAAGGTGAAATAGACGCTAGTAACTCGGTGCAATTGGATGAATCGATTCGAAGCTTAGCAGAAAAAGGAGCAAAATCCATACTCGTGGACGGTTCTGCAATTGATTACATTTCCTCTGCCGGATTGGGTGTATTTATGTCCTATTTGGAGGATTTTCAGGAGCAAGGAATCACCCTGAAAATCTTTTCTCTGAGTCCCCGCGTTTTGGAAGTATTTCAAATTCTAGGACTGGATCAATTGATTCCTATTTTCCCTGAAAAAGAAGCTGCCTTGAACGCCTAATAAATCATGGAGCATACAATACAGCTAATCTGCCAAACTACTGCCCTGTCGGAGCTGAGGAAGTTTCTAGACAAGAATCTTTCTCAGATTATGCTTTCTGAAAAAGATAAGCATCAGGTCACCTTGGCTGTTGAGGAAGTATGTGCCAATCTGATTATCCATTCTCATCACTGTAATGGAAGCGATCATATTTTGTTGAACCTGAGACAGGAAGATGGCCGTCTGATTTTTGAAATAAAGGATAAAGGAAAGGCGTTTAATCTGTTGGACTATAAAGCTCCGGACCTCAAAACAGTGATTTCAGAAAAGAGAAAGGGTGGTTTAGGGCTGATTTTGGTGAAAAAAATTATGGATGAAATTGAATTTGAATCTCAAGGTGGGACCAATACCTGCCGGCTGATTAAATTTTTTGGCTCCTAATTCTTGTTAAATACCTGGAAGCTCGGGCATTTCACCCAAAATCCTCATATTTTTGTAACATTGCAGTGAAATAGAAAGCACAACAATTCATGATCTACCGATCTTTTTCGGCCCTTACCTTTAACCTATTGGTTGCTTTTACTCTGATCGGGGCTGCTATTCAGCCCGTTATGGGTCAGAAAAAGCCTTTATTGACGGTAGGAAACCAGGAAGTTACACTAAACGAATTCATCTATTTAGTTGGAAAAGGTATGAATTCGGAAGGTACTTCAGCTGCACTTTCCAGAGAGGAATTCGAAGACAATTTGGAGCTTTTCATCAATTACAAATTGAAAGTAGCGGAAGCTGAAGCTCAAGGACTTCATCAAACCACTGAATTCCAGCGAGAATTTGATTCATTCAAGGATCAACTAAAGGCTCCCTATTTGATTAAAAATTCTCTGGAAGAAGGAGAATTGCGAAAAGCCTACTCCAGAATGCAAGAAATCATTCGAGCCAGTCATATTTTGCTTCGGTTTCCACCCAATGCAAGTTCAGATGATTCCATCGCCGTTTTGAAAATGGCGCTGAAGCTTAAAGAGGATATACAAAATGGAGCTTCGATCAATGATTTGGCAGTGGAATACTCCGAAGATCCCTCAGCACAAACCAACCGTGGTGATTTAGGATATTTTTCTGCACTTCAGATGGTTCAGCCTTTTGAGGATGCCGCTTACATGTTGCAAACAGGTCAAGTATCAGATCCGGTGTTAACAAGCTTTGGCTACCATATTATTCAGGTACAGGATCGTCGACCTAATCCCGGCCAAGTACAGGTTTCTCACATTTTGGTAAGAGTAGATGAGTCCGACACCTTATCCGAGGACCGTGCAAGAAGAAAAATCTCGGATATCTACACTGAAATTCAAAAACCCACAACCTTGTGGGAAGATATCGTAAAGAACTATTCTGAGGATCCTGGCACCAGTCAAAAAGGCGGTCTACTACCTTGGTTTTCTGTGGGTAATATGATTCCGGAATTTGAAATGGCGGCTTTTTCTCTTTCTGAGGAAGGTGAGGTTTCTCCTCCGGTCAAAACCCGCTATGGTTATCATATCCTTCGATTGGAAGGCAAAAAGCCTTTGGATTCCTTTGAGGAACTTGAGCCTATGATTCGCTCCAGAATTCTTCGAGACTCTCGCTCTTCTATGATTCATTCTCAGGAATTGGCCATCCAAAAATCCCGCTATGGATTTAAGGAAAATGAAGAGTTGGTGGGAAGATTAGAACAAGCGCTCAATCCAATTTCCGCCCCCAATTTCAAAGGTGTAATCGAGACTAATGATTGGGGATCAGAATTTCTATTTGAAGCAGGATCAAACAGCTATCAAGTAGATGATTTCTTGAAATTTATCGAGGATCAAGAACAGAGATTGAGCTCAAATGGGCAAAATTTTGACCTTTGGTATGACCGCTTCGCTTCTTTCGTCCTAGCAGATCTGGAAGAGAAAGATTTGGCATCCAATAACCTCGAGTATCAAATGCTCCTCAAAGAATATCGTGACGGAATCTTATTATTTTCTTTGATGAACCAAGAGGTTTGGCAAAAAGGTATTCAGGATTCATTGGGTCAAATTGAATATTTTAAAAATAACTTGAATCAATATCAATGGAAAAATCGAACTGAGGCACTTATCGTCAAGGTATTGGATATGAACCAACTTAACGAAGCACGCAATCTCCTCAGAGATCAAAGCTATTCCAATGAATTGGCCAATGAATTCAAGAGTAAGTTTGAGGAAAATGCTCCACTTGCCTTTCAAGTCCAATCAGGAACATTGGAGATTCCTAGTAATCCTGTTCTTTCCCAAGTGGATATGAATCAGAAATATCAGGAAGTGGAAATTGATGGACATCTGCATTTAGTTCTCTTAGGCGATTCCTATCCAGCAGGTCCTAAAAAGTTTGAAGAAACTCGAGGCCTCGTTATTCGAGACTATCAGGAATATTTGGACGAAAAATTAATCCAAACACTACGGGAAAAATATCCTGTAGAAATCAACGAAGAAGTCAAAGAAGAAGCATTTATCGCTTTGAATCAATAATCACCCTGGCTTAGCCTTTTCATACCTACAATGAGTAAACTAAACCAAATTCTAGTAGCAATCAGTTTTGTCTTTATTTTCCAATCAGCCATGGCCCAAGAAGAGACCGTGACTACCGGCCAGGTATTGGACAAAATTGTAGCAAAAGTCGACAACAACATCATTTTGGAATCTGATGTTCAGCGCACCTTTATTGAAGCCATTGCCCAATCCCAACAGGGGATAACTCCACCAACACGATGCGAGGTGTTTGAGTCTTTGGTAATCAATAAGCTAATGCTTGCAAAAGCAGAAATCGACTCCGTGGTAGTAACCGATGCGGAAGTGGAATTGCAAACAGAAAACCGCTTCCAAATGGTACTCCAACAAATCGGTGGCGACGAAAACCTGATTTTGCAGATGTACGGTAAGACGGCGGATCAGTTGAAATCCGAAATGTACGACGCTATACAGGAGCAATTGATCGTTCAGCGAATGCGGGATAAAATCACCGAGGGAGTAACCGTTTCTCCGGCTGAGGTAAAAGCCTTTTTCGAGAGTATTCCTACCGATTCCTTACCCTTCTTTTCGGCAGAAGTGACAGTAGGTCAAATTGTAAGAAAGCCAGAAGTCAACGAAAGGACTAAACAGGAAATCTACGATCAGCTATTAAAGTTTAAAGAGGATATTTTGGCTGGAAAAGCTGATTTTGCCTCTCTCGCAAGACAATATTCTGAGGACCCTGGCTCTGCTGCTCAAGGCGGTGATTTAGGCTTTTTTGGTAGAGGGCAATTAGCACCAGAATACGAGGCTACGGCCTTGGGGCTTCGTCAAGGTGAAATCAGTGACCCGGTAGAAACTCAATTTGGGTTCCACATGATTCAGCTTCTCGAAATTCGTGGAAACACTTACAATACCCGTCACATTCTTCGCATCCCTCAAGCAAGCGAGGAAGATATCCAACGAACAGAACGATATTTGGACAGCTTGCGAACAGAAATCTTGGAGGGGAACATTGAATTTGCCAAAGCAGCAAAAGATTATTCAGAAGATCGAGCCACTTCCGATAATGGCGGTTTCTTTACTGACCCAGGAACTAGCTCCAATCGCTTAACCCTGCGGACTTTAGAAGACCCGGTACTTTATTTTACCATTGATAGTATGGAAGTCGGGTCTATCACCAAACCTATCCGATTTGAAGATCCACGTGAAGGAACCAAGCTGCGAATATTATACTATCAGGCAAGGTATCCTGCTCACCGGGCAAATCTGAACGATGACTATGAGAAAATGAAGGCTGCAGCCTTACGAAAGAAAGAAGATGAGCTGCTTGGCGTGTGGTTTGTCACAGCCAAAGAAGATGTGTTTATAGACATCGATCCATCCTATGATCGATGTAATGCACTCAGCGAACGATAAAAAAATGGCCGGTCTTTCAACCGGCCATTTTCATTTGAAAAAGAACTCATTTTCCAGAGAAGAGCGTTTTAAATGCCATTCCAAATTGCTTCAAGCCTTCTTTGAGAAATCCCTTAGACTCTTGAATTCGGGGCTCATATTCCTCCCTTTTTTCTTTGAATTCCTTCTCCAGTAAGGCTTTTCCCTTTCGCAGCTCTTCTTCCAAGGTGGTTTTATTTTCCTTTAAAGCTGCGATCTTCTTTTCGATTTCCTCTTTCACATCGGCGCTGGCATCGGCACCTTTTTGAATCAGTTCTTCGATTTTATGACCGATTTCCTGAAGGGTTTTCTCGATTTCCTGTATACCTTTTTTTTCCTTTTCCATAGCTAAAAATATTCGTTGGTTGAGAACAATAAGTTAGAAAAAATTATCCTTAAATACAGGAAATCAATCGCTTATTCCAGTTCTGTCTCTACAGATTCTCCTGCCTGAGTTTGTTTTTCATACAGCTCTGCATAGGTTCCTTTTTGGTCCATCAGGGTTTGATGGTTTCCATGCTCGATCACCTTTCCATCATCCAATACAATGATATGATCGGCTAGCTTGGCTGAAGAGACCCGGTGGGAAATAATTACTGAAGTCCGATCTTTCATGATCTTTTTAAGCGCATTGAGAATGGAATTTTCGGTCTTGGTATCTACTGCTGAAAGACAGTCATCCAAAATCAGGATTTGCGGTTCTTTGGCTATGGCTCTTGCAATAGAAACACGCTGTTTTTGACCTCCGGAAAGTGTAATGCCGCGTTCTCCCAACATGGTGTCAAAGCCTTTCGGAAAGTCCACAATATTCTGGTAAACATCCGCATCCCGAGCCGCTTGCTGAATCAGCTCATCATTAGGCTGATCCACTCCAAAGGAGATATTATTCGCAATGGTGTCCGAAAATAGGAAGACATCCTGAGGAACATATCCTATGTTTTTTCGGAGGAATGAAATATTAAAATCCTGAATCGGTTTATCGTCTATCAAAATTTCTCCTGAAGTCGGGTCATACATACGCATAAGAAGATTGGCAATAGTGGATTTTCCGGAGCCAGTTGTTCCGATAATACCAAGCGTCTGCCCTGCTTGAATTTCAAAGCTTACATGATCCAAGGCTTTTACTCCGGAATCAGGATAAATAAAGGTAACCTCGCGGACAGTGATTTTTCCATGAATAGGCACCTCTAAATCCTTGGCACTTTGGATATCATTTTTCTCATCCAAAAACTCATTGATTCGAGTCTGAGAAGCCGCAGCGCGCTGTACAATACTAGTAACCCAACCTAAAGAAGTAACCGGCCAGGTAAGCATGTTGACATAGAGAATAAATTCTGCAATGACTCCATAGCCAATTTCACCATTGATCACCTGAAGACCACCAATATAAACCGTCAGAATGGTAGAAATCCCGACTAATGCCATGATCAATGGAAAAAATAAGGCATTGACCTTGGTCAGCCGAATGGATTTATCCTTGTAATCCTCACTCGCTGTGGCAAAGTCCCGGACACTATCCTTTTCTCTCACAAAAGCCTTCAACACCCGGATTCCAGAGAAAGCTTCTTGAACAAAGGTGCTCAAGCCTGAGAGGCTTCGCTGAATTTTTTCGGAGCGTTCATTGATAAGGTTATTGACGAAATAAATACTGATCGAAAGTACCGGCAGCGGAAGTAGGGAATAGAGCGTCAATTGAGGATTCACCATGACCATATAGCTGATCACCAAGGGGAACAAAATCAACAAATTAAGCCCATACATGATAGCCGGTCCCAAATACATTCGCACCCGACTGACATCCTCTGTAATCCGAGCCATCAAATCACCGGTACTATTTTTCCGATAGAAACTCAGCGGTAAATTCTGATACTTTTCGAAAATCTCATTTTTCAAATCATATTCAACCCGACGGGACATGATGATGATAGTCTGCCGGATTAGGAAGAGAAAAAAGCCACGTAAAAGGGCCATTATCAGGATTAAAACACCGAAGACTAAGACGAATTTTAAAAAAACTTCTTGGGCCAAATCCCCCATTCCACCTACCTGAATTGGCTTAAAAATGGAAAAACTTTCAACCACATAATCTATGGCTAATCGCACCAATTGGGCAGGAATAATTACGAATATGTTCGAAATGACGGTAAAAAAGATACCCAAAAGCAATAAGCCCTTGTATTTGTATAAATATTTATTGAGTCTCCAGAGCGGCTTCACCAAATAAAAACTTTTGAAATTAGAAATTGATTAAGGAAACTTGGGTAAATTATTCCTTTGCTGGCCGATAAAAGTATTTAATTTTGTATCGGCCTATCTCTCGTGGGAAAGGAACAACCCAAATATAACACAATCTAAACTGCGAAGTTCACATGTTAGAAACGAAAGCTTCCGAAACCTTGCAAGAAGGGTCCATCTTTGGACAAATTACCACCATGGATCACGAGCAGCTCGTGATTTGCCATGACCAAGCTACCGGTCTAAAAGCCTTGATCGGAATTCACAACACTACCCTTGGTCCTGCCTTGGGAGGTACCCGCATGTGGCCTTACGCCACGGAAGCCGAAGCAATTACGGATGTGCTTAGACTTTCGAGAGGTATGACTTTCAAAAACGCCCTTGCCGGATTGAATCTAGGAGGGGGAAAGGCGGTCATTATTGGAGATCCAAAATTGAAAAGTGAAGCCTTCCTAAGAAGATTTGGTCGCTTTGTAGAAAGCCTTGGCGGTCGCTATGTCACTGCTGAAGATGTCAACATGAGTACGGCCGATATGGAGTACATCGCCATGGAGACCACACATGTGACCGGACTCCCTCAGATCAAAGGGGGAGCAGGTGACCCATCTCCTGTTACTGCCTATGGTGTGTATGTAGGGATGAAAGCCGCTGCGCAAAAAGCTTTTGGTTCGGATGATCTTTCTGGAAAAAGAATCGTCGTTCAGGGCGTTGGTCAGGTCGGAAAATATCTCATCCAGCACTTGGTAAAAGAAAATGCTGAAGTATTGATCACAGATATTTTCGAGGATAAGCTGAAGAAAGTAGCCTTAGAAACCGGTGCAGTAGCCGTTGACCCAAATAGCATTTACGATTTGGATATGGATATTTATGCCCCTTGTGCTTTGGGCGCAACTATCAATGATGATACCATTGATCGATTAAAGTGTGCTGTAATCGCAGGAGGAGCCAACAACCAGTTGAAAGACGAAGCTAAGCATGGTAAAATCTTGTTGGAAAAAGGAATTATCTATGCTCCTGACTTCCTAATCAATGCTGGTGGTGTTATTAATGTAGGCGCTGAATATTATGGTGACTACCAAGAAGAGACTGTTTATAAGCAAACAGAAAAGATTTACGATACCTGTCTTCATATCTTGGAAAAATCCGAAAAAGAAGAGATTCCAGCACAAGAAGCAGCAATCAGAGCTGCCAAAGAGCGGATTGAAGCAATCGGAAGAGTTAAACTTCCTTTTTAAGGAATCACATCCATAAATTTGGAACCACCGGAACAGGCATCCGGTGGTTTTTTTATGAAAAATCTGCTGGGGGAAGCCCGCCTAAAATCCCTATATTTACGGCTTGTTTGAACAATTATGTTAAATCGAAGAATCCTCAGGGTCAAAGCTTTTCAAAACCTTTACGCCTTTGAGCAGTGTAAAGCTTCCAACTATAATCTTTCCCGAGATTTTATCAAAGAATCCTTTCAACCGGACCTCAATAGTATGGAGGTTCAGGATAAGGCCGCTCTGAATAGGGAAGCCGAATTGGCGCTGTCGATTTTTGAAAAAAATCTGGACAATACGAAAGCAATCGATGCTGCGGATGCAAGTCCAAAAGTCAAGCAGGTAGTAAAGGAAGCGATCGTTCAATACCGAAACGCCAATAAAAAAGATCAGGAGTTTCTTTTGAAAAATATGGTCACTTCTGCGGAACGTATTCCGCAACTTTATTTATTGGCTATCGAGCTGCTTCAGGCTTTTGCGGCCCATGTGGGTCGAGAGCATGAGAAAAAGCGGAAATTAGCAGGTGAAAGCTCCGTAGAATTCGCAGGTGAACTGAATTTATATAACAACCAAGTTCTCAAAAAGCTTCGGAATTCACCTTCCTATCAAGCAGCCTTGGCAAAGAATAATGTCAATTTGGATGATGTAGAACTTGAAATCAAGGAATGGTTCCGAGATTATATCAAACCTTCCGAAGAATATCAGGCATATTTGAAGATCTCGAATCCAAGTTTGGAGCAAGACTTGGAAGCTGCGGAAGACCTTCTGAAAAAGATTTTGTTCAAAAACGAGGTGATTTTGAACTACTTCTCTGAAAAAGACCTTAATTGGACAGAGAACAAGTCCGTCGTGAGAAGTCTGGCTGCCAAGGTTTTGAAAAATGCCGTACAGGCAGAAGAATCTGGAGAAGGAGGGCTTCCGGAAATTGCCATGAACTGGGAAGAGGATAAGGAGTTTTTTCAAAATATCTTTAACTTCACCATTGAAAAAGATCAGGAAAACCGGGAATTAATCGCCCAAAAAACGAAAAATTGGGATATTGATAGATTGGCATTTACGGATAAGGTAATCATCTCCATGGCGATTACCGAGATGCAGCTTTTCCCAAGTATTCCTGTGAAGGTAAGTATCAACGAGTACATTGATATTTCGAAGACCTACAGCACGCCAAAGAGCAAGCAGTTTGTAAATGGTCTTTTGGATGTGATGTCTCGTGAATTAACGGAACAGGGAAAAATCCGTAAGAGTGGTAGAGGGCTTTTAGACAATAAATAAAAACAGTATGAGCAAGAACAGTAATTCACTTTTAGCATTCATTGTAGGCGCAGGCATTGGTACCGCATTGGGGGTTCTTTTTGCCCCGGACAGCGGCAGCAATACAAGAGACAAGCTTTCTTACAGACTTTCCAAATACAAAAAGGAATTGGAAGACCTTATTGAAGAATTGGTAGAAGGAAAAGAACTTCACCTGAATGAGGCCAAGAGCGAAGGAAAGCGAGTAATCAACGAAGCAAAAAGCAAGGCTGAAAACCTTCTTCAAGACGTAAATAAACTAATCGATCAAATAAATAAAGACAACTAATATGAAAGCAAGAACCCTAGGTTTAGTGGGAGTGTTTGCAGCGCTCTCATTTACTACAGCTTGTAATCAAAGCTCTGAGCAAGAGCAAAAAATCCAAGCATTGGAGGAAAAAATCGCACAGTTGGAGGCAAAAGGTTCTTCCATCACTCCAGTTAATGCACAAACTACTCAAGCAGCAGATCCTTCTACTTTGGGTGCCTTCCAATTTGAAGAAATGGAATACAACTTCGGCACCATCAATGAAGGTGAGGTAGTGGAAAGAGTATTCAACTTCACCAATAATGGCGAAGCTCCTTTGGTAATCTCTAACATTACTGCTTCTTGTGGATGTACTAGCCCTGACTGGACCAAAACTCCTGTTAATCCAGGTGAGACTGGTTTTGTGAAGGTAGTATTCAACTCAACTGCTAAGTCTGGAGCGCAGGCACCTACTGTTACTATTCAGGCTAACACCAATCCTACTGTGACCAGATTAAGATTGCGTGGAAATGTAACTCCTAAAACAGGAGGACCAGCACCTGTAGGACCTGTTAAGCGATAATTTCGAATGATAACAAGCATTTTGGCACAAGCTCCAGCAGGTGGAGCGGGTATCATGGGTCAGGTTTTTCTGTTTGGATCCATCATTTTGATCATGTATTTCTTCATGATCAGGCCCCAGCAGAAAAAGCAAAAAGAAACCAAGAAATTTATCGAAGAAATTAAAAAAGGAGATCCCGTAGTCACCATAGGTGGCCTCCATGGAAAAGTATTCTCTGTAGAAGGAGATACGGTTGTTTTGGAGCTTGACCGAGGCTTTAAAGTCACGGTCGAAAAGTCGGCCATCTCTTTAGATTTCTCCAAAAAGACTTCTAAATAAGTTGAATTTTGCCGGACACTAAAAAGTCCCCTAGGGGGATTTCTCCAAAAAAACTCTCTAACCTAAAAGTGGTAGTCCTCTGCGTAGCAGCGGCTACCACTTTTTGGATTTTAAACGCCCTGAACAAGGACGACTATACGACTATTGTCGATTATCCAATTGAATTTCAATTTGACCAGGAGCGGTATATCCCTGTCGAACCGCTACCTCCTACCCTTGAGATCGAAATTAATGGGAATGGATGGGATCTTTTGAGAAAGTATTTCAACTTCAATACCCAACCATTTATTGTAAATCTAGATCAACCTTCTTCCAGAGATTATTTGATTCCTTCAGAATTGAGAAGGGAGCTTTCAGAATTTCTCAGCCCAACGCAAATCCTCTCGCTCTCCAATGATACCTTGAAAATCGAAATTGATAGAATTCGATCTGTAAAAATGAGACCTGTCTTGGACTCAATGAGCTATAGTTTGGGAAAAAACATCCGAATGTTGACAGAACCAGAATTTGACCCAAAGGAAATAACAGTGACGGGTGCTGAATCGATTTTGGAAATTTATGATGGGAAATTTCCTGTGAATCTGGATGAAAGGCGCCTAGACCGAGATCTGACCAAAAATGTGAAAATTGAAATTTCGAAAGAACTTTCAGAATTCATTTCCATCGAAGAAAGTAGCATTTCTGTCCATATCGATGTAGTTGCTTTCTTGGAAGGGAACAAGCGCATGAAGCTTAAGAAAGTCAATTTTCCAAGAACCGTCCATCTAGTCGAGGAAGACCCTTCTATCATGATGTATTATTTGGTGGATGAGCGCTATACAGATGAATTGAAAGATCTGGAATTTGAAGCGGTATTGAACTACTCGCAGCGAAACAGGCAAGACTCAACCATTGCTGTTCAGGTTAATCCTATGCCTCCATTTTTAGATCAAGTTCGCGTAGAACCCGCTACTCTTAAGTTGAGCTATGGCAACTAATCCCAAACTGATTGGTCTTACAGGAGGCATAGGTTCTGGCAAATCCACTGTAGCCCAGCTTTTCGAAATTTTAGGCATCCCAGTTTACTATGCGGATGACCGAGCCAAAAGCCTCATGCTTCAAAATCCATTAAAGCAGGAAATAATCAATGCATTTGGAGAAAGCAGTTATCTGGAAGATGGATCACTCAATCGGGAATTTTTGGCCAAAACCGTCTTTGCTGACCCGGAAAAGGTTAAAAAAATCAATAGTTTGGTTCATCCGGCAGTAGCCGAGGATTTCAAAAATTGGGCTGCTAAACAAAAAAGCCCTTATGTATTGAAGGAGGCAGCCTTGATTTTTGAGACAGAGGGGGAGAAAAAACTGGATGCTGTAATTAATGTCAGTTCTCCACTACGTGTTCGAATGGCCCGGGTTTTAATGCGTGATCCTCACCGAACGGAAGATCAAGTAAACCACATCATCAATCAGCAGTTACCAGACGAAATTAAAAATGAGAAAGCCGATTTCGTCATCAAAAACAAGGACAATATGCTCTTGATCCCTCAGGTTTTGGCTATTCACAAGAAATTGCTGGAAGGAGAATAAAACCATCAAAAATCAGAGCCTCTAAAAAGTATTGAAATCTTAGCTCAACTGGTTTTGAGCGCCCTCTTGACAGGGCGGAGTTCTTGCCTGACCGCCGTTACACAGGGGCTTGAATCACATAGATTTCACAATAACTAGCCTATTGGGCAGGTTTTTTGATTTCAAAAATCACATAAGTACAACTCTCAAACTTTTCGCACCATGTGCACCTACCACCAGGGATTGCTCTATATCTGCGGTTTTGGAAGGTCCGGCTACAAATAATCCAAAGCCCGAGTGTTCTTCCCCAATTCGTTCATAGGCTTGATGTAAGGTATCCACCAAGTTTTCTTTTGACAGCACAATCACCAAATGCTCGGTGATAAACGGAAGTACCCGATGCGGCAGCTGGGAATCATCCAACCAAATAGCGCCATTTTCTGCAACTCCAAATTGCCCTTGAATGATAGCCAGTTGCAAATGATTCAGGTTATGCGGGTCTTCGGAAAGTTCGAAGGTTGACAAAGATTGGAAGGGCTCAGACAAAGAAATAATCGAATGAAAGTCGCATGAGGAAACCCAATTATTGAATTCTTCCTCGCCCATCACCTCTCCTTTATTGGCTTGGATGGCTCGGATAAATAAATCCACCAAATCACCTTCCAATTTGAAATCAGGAAGAGTTGGTAATTCTTTCCTTTCCCGTTGAATACCACGGATTGCTTTCAATATATTTTCCCTACTGCTCATCCTCTATTTTTCTTATACCATTCCTGAAAAGATTCCTTTGGAGCTTCGGGTAGATCCCTGTTTTTACCCCATACATTCAGAGGATTATAAATCAATCCTTTCGGAAGAAGCTTGATCGCTTTTCTCATAGTAGACCCTGAAATCTTATAAGCCAAAGGGCTTTTGAAAATTCCACTGGCCAATTTCATTGAAAGTCCCTTGCCAAATTCCCCGTGATGCTTGGTGATTTCCTGTCTCCACTCATAGAGCTGTTCGTGGATATTGATCTTGACAGGACAGACATCCGAACAACTTCCGCAAAGAGTAGAAGCAAATGGAAGCGTACTGTATTTTTTCATATCCAAGCCAGGAGAAAGGATGGATCCAATCGGCCCCGGAACAGTGCTTCCATAGCTGTAGCCTCCACTTCTTCGATAGATAGGGCAGGTATTCATACAGGCTCCGCAGCGTATACACTTCAGCGAATTCCTGAATTTCTCACGGGCTAATTGAAGACTTCTTCCATTATCGACAAGCACCAAATGGATTTCTTTTCCTTTGGCAGGGCTTCTAAAATGCGAATTGTAGTTGGTAATGGGTTGTCCAGTTGCTGACCGAGCTAATAAGCGTAGGAAAACTCCCAAATCCTTTCTTCTCGGAATGATCTTCTCGATTCCCATACAAGCGATGTGTACATCTGCCAGATGCACTCCCATATCAGCATTCCCCTCGTTGGTGCATACTACAAATTCACCCGTCTCTGCAACGCCGAAATTCACCCCAGTAATGGCGACTTTGGAACCCAAAAACTTTTCTCTCAAATGAAGCCTAGCAGCATTGGTTAGGTAAGAAGGATCTTCATTTCCTTTTTCGGTTTGCAATTTCTCATGAAAAAGTGCTGAAATATCCCGCTTTTTCAAGTGAATTGCCGGCATGACGATATGACTCGGGGGTTGCTGAAGAAATTGGACTATTCGCTCTCCCAAATCCGTATCTACTACCTCCACCCCATTCTTTTCCAAATAAGGATTCAAGTGACATTCCTCGGTAAGAATGGATTTACTCTTGACGATAGCCTGGCAATTCTTTTCCTGAAGAATTCCTAAGACAATTTGATTATGTTCCTCAGCGTCCTTGGCCCAATGGACCTTAATACCATTTTTTTGAGCATTTGCCTCAAAATTCTCTAAATAGACATCGAGATTGGAAAGGACCTTATCCTTGATTTGGGAGGCAAGGTTTCGTAATTCTTCCCATTCTGGGATAGTCTTACTGATGGCATCCCGCTTTTCACGAACCATCCAAAGCGTCTCATCATGCCAAAGGGAATTAGCTTGATCCTTCAGAAACTGGCTTGCGGCTTTAGGATGACTCATGAGATGGCTTGGTTTAGAATTTCTGCCACATGCATAAATTTCAGGCTGCTCCCTTCTCTATCTGCAATTCCTTGGAGATGCATCAGACAGGACATATCCCCTCCAGTCACTATTTCCACTTGATGAGATTGATGATCTTGTAAGCGATCCCTTCCCATTTGCACGGAAAGTGCTTCCTCTGTCACGGAAAAAGTACCTCCGAAACCGCAGCACTCATCAACTCGGCTTAGTTCAACCCACTCCAGTCCTTCTAGGTTTTGTAGAAGTTGTTTGGCCTTATTGAAAGGAGTAACGTTCATCTCAGAACTGGAAGCCAAGCGAAGTCCCCGCAATCCATGGCAAGAAGAATGAAATCCAACTTTCTTTGGAAAAGATCCTTTCAAGGAATCTACTTTTAGAACATCCGTCAAGAATTCTGTCAATTCATAGATTCGATCATTTACTCGACTTTGCTCGTGCTCCATGTCGGAAAGCTTTGGGAAATGCTCTTTTACATGCAAAACGCAACTTCCGGAAGGAGCGACGATGTAGTCAAACTGTTTGAATAATTCCAAGAAATGACGGCTAGATCCTTCTGTATCCCGCTCATATCCAGAGTTGGCCAATGGCTGCCCACAGCAGGTTTGACCCAAGGGATAGCTCACCTTGCAGCCCAATTTTTCCAATAATTCCAAGGTAGCGATCGCCACTTGGGGAAAAAATTGATCCACATAGCAGGGGATAAAAAGGCCGATTTCGGGTTGACTTTTTTTCATTTTATTTTTTAAGACTCAATCCCTATCGCTATATGGTGGGGGCTCAAGTCAAGAAAAACTAAGAAAGCGAATTTTAATTAAAAACCCAGATAAATTAACCTCCTTCCCTAACCTGCTTGGATGAATAAATGGGATATTGGTGGATATCAGTTTTTCAAAAGGAGATTAGGGGTTAACCTAATATTTTAAATTACTCTGAAAGAAACTCCTTCAGTCCAATTGCCAAAACATTCTCAGAAATCGGAAATTCTCCTTCAATTCGACAAATAACAAAGCCTTCCCGAGCCCCAGTATCCTCCATAGATATTCTTAAGCCTTTGGTCAATTTCGGAGAAAGTGTGTTTTTGATTTCAATTGCGCGTTGTACTTCCCCATTTTTAACAAGTAAGAGATCACATTCTGCACCTTGATGAGTACGATAAAAAAAATACTCGTACTCCTCTCCTTTTGATGCAATAATTTGCTCAATTACAAATCCTTCCCAAGAAGATCCAATTTCAATTCGATTTTGCAATTGAACCATGGAATCAATACCGATTAGGGAATGAAGTAGCCCGGTATCTCGAATATAAACCTTGGGTGATTTAACTAACCTTTTTTTAATATTTTGGTGAAATGGGCGAAGAACTCGAATCATAAACGAACCCTCCAAATATTCTAAATAACGATTGACAGTTGGACGAGTAACTCCTAAAGCCCTTGCAAAACTTTCCCCATTCCAAATTCCTCCTTGTGCATGAGCCAACATTCTCCAAAAACGCTCTACCAGTCTCGGATCAGTACTCAATCCAATCTGAGCCAAGTCTCGCTCCAGATAAGTCTTGATGTAATTTTGCCTCCAGAGCTGAGACTCCCTTTCGCTCTTTGCTAAAAATGAAAGCGGAAAGCCACCCCGTATCCAGAGCTTCTCATCCTCATCTTGTTCTACTTCATCAAGAAAAAAGGGCGTTAGTTCCAAATAACCAATTCTCCCTGCTAAAGAATCAGCACTCTTTCGAATTAAATCAGGAGATGCCGAACCCAGGATAATAAATCGACCCGGAACACGTCGCTCATCAATTAAGCTTCGCAACTCTGAAAAAAGCTCAGGCATAAGTTGGATCTCATCCAAAATGACTGTTTTTTCTGCATGTGTTTTTAAAAATAGTTCAGGGTCCATCAATTTAGCACGATCAGAAGCTTTTTCAAGATCGAGATATAGGCTTTCCTTTTCAAAATCCAGGGGTTTGACTAAGGTAGTCTTCCCCACCTGCCGAGGCCCCAAAAGCCCTACAGCGGGGAAAATCGAAAGATACTCCTGTAAAAGCGAAACAATTTTTCGGTTCTTCACCATGAAAATCGAATACTTGACTTACATTTTTCATGGTAAAAGTAAATATATAAATCTAGAATTCAAATATTTTTACCATGAAATTCGAAAGTATAATTTACGTTTTTCATGGTAAATTGAATTGAGACGGTGGATTTTTATTGGTGCACCAGAGCCTTTTACACAGTTGATTTCCACAGCTAGGGTTTTAACACTAAATTCGGCATTCAATGAAATAAATTCTTATGCAAAAAAGATTACTCTTCACGCTACTCAGCTTGGTAAGCTGGACTTTTGTCCAAGCCCAAATCCAGACTCCCGAGCAGTTTCTTGGCTACAAACCCGGCGATCGCTTCACCCCTCATCACCGCATGGTGGATTATTTCGAGCATATCGCAGCCAATAATCCTAATGTAAAATTGGTGCAGTACGGCGAAACCAATGAAAAAAGACCGCTTTTCGTGGCAATTCTTTCCAGCCCTGAAAACATGGCAAAGTTGGAAGAAATCCGCGAGGACAATCTGAAAAGAGCCGGAATCATGGATGGCACCCCAAGCACTTCAATACCTATCAATTGGATGTCCTTCAACGTGCACGGAAATGAATCCGTGGGAATGGAAGCTGCCATTTCAACCATCTATACCCTAGCTAATCCAACTAATAGTAAGTCACAAGAATGGTTGAAAAACCAAGTGGTGATCATTGATCCTTGTATCAATCCAGATGGTCGGGATCGCTACGCCATGTGGTACAATCAAAAAATGAACACTATTCTTCAGCCTGATCTTCAGTCAGTGGAGCACAACGAGCCTTGGCCAGGTGGTCGTGCAAACCACTACCTTTTCGATCTAAACCGTGACTGGGCCTGGCAGGTACAAGTGGAATCTCAGCAACGCTTAAAAATCTATCAGCAATGGATGCCTCAGTTGCATTTGGATTTCCATGAGCAGGGAATCAATAATCCTTTCTATATGGCTCCAGCTGCCGAACCTTTGCATGAGCAATTGACGGAATGGCAGCATGAGTTTCAGGATATTTTCGGAAAGAATACCGCGAAATATTTTGATGAAATGGGGCGATTCTATTTCACGAAGGAGCGTTTTGACTTGCTCTATCCATCTTATGGCGACACTTATCCTATGTATAACGGCGCCATCGGTATGACCATCGAGCAGGGAGGCGGTGGCCGAGCAGGACGCGGAGGCTTCAATGCGATTGGAGATACGGTTACCCTCAGCTATCGAATCGAAGGTCACTACACCGCAGCCATGTCTGCAGTGGAAGTTACCAGCTCGCATGCAGATCGGCTTTTGGAGGAGTATAGTCAGTATTTTCAGGAAAATTCAAGCAATCCAAAAGGCAAATACAAAAGCTTTGTGATTAAGGGTGACAGCAACCCAGCGCAAGTTTCTAAGTTGCTCGAATTACTGGATAAAAATGGAATCCACTATGGACAAGCAGGAAGCAGATCAGGTCTTCGTGGCTATGAATACCAAAGCGGAAAAAACACCACTTTCTCCACCAGCGAGGAAGATATTGTCGTGTCTGCTTATCAGCCAAAAGCCGTTTTGACGCAGGTGTTCTTCGAGCCTAACCCTCAGTTGAATGACAGTATTACCTACGATATCACCAGTTGGGCGCTGCCTTATGCCTACAATGTAAAAGCCTATGCTTTGGAAACTCGCTTGGATCCGTCGAAGGAATTTGAAGCAGCAGCATTTTCACCAAATACCGCTGGAAAAACTCCGGTAGCCTACATTGCATCATGGGAAGGAACACGAGATGCGGCATTTTTGGCGGCCTTGTTGAAGGAAGGAATCCGAGTAAAATACCCTGAATTTCCATTTAAAACCGAAGGAAAAAGCTTTCCAGCTGGAACCCTTTTAATTACCAAAGGTGGAAATGAATATATCGCTGATTTTGATAAAAAAGTGACCGAAACAGCCAACAAATTTGGTATCAAGCTGGGAACTACTATGACCGGCTATATGGAAGAAGGAAAAGATTTCGGTTCTCCAAATATCCGAGTAATCCAAGCACCGAAAGTGGCTTTGGCTGGAGGTGAAGGAACTTCTTCCTTGAACTACGGGGAAATCTGGCACTTTTTCGAAAAGGAGTTGGATTATCCTTTGGTCAATTTGGAAATGCAAAATCTGGGTCGTTATGATCTCAGCAAGTATGATGTGTTGATTCTACCTTCTACTTGGGGTGGCGGTCTCAGCAAAGCTGCAGAAGAAAGAGTCCTTGATTGGGTACGTGCCGGAGGAAAGCTAATCGCTATCGATGGAGCCTTGAATCTTTTCGCGAACAAAGAAGGATTTGATCTGAAAACCTTCGATTCTGAAGAGGAAGAAAAAGAAGCCAAAAAAGCGGCTGAAAACCTCGCCAAAGAAGAACGACTTGCTCCTTACTTACAGGAAGAACGCTTGGCAATTGCAGGAGGAACAGCTGGAGCCATTTATCAAGTAGATATGGATGAAACCCATCCATTAGGATATGGCACGCTTGGGAAATACTATACCCTGAAAAACAATTCCAATAAATATGCATACCTGACAGATGGGGTTAATGCCGGTAAAATCAGCTCTAACGATTCCTATCGAACAGGTTATATAGGCTACAAAATCAAATCTCAAATGGGTGAATCCATGGCTATTGGTGTGGAACCCAAAGGAAGAGGAGAGCTCATTTACTTTGTAGATAATCCGATTTTCCGAGGATTCTGGGAATCAGGAAAATTAGTCCTTAGCAATGCCATCTTTATGGTAGGACAATAGGTTTTAGTAGCAAGTATCTGGTATCTAGTATCAAGAAGCCGGCTCCGATTTATCAGGGTCGGCTTTTTTATTTTTTGTTAGAAAAGGATTTCGGCCAAATTTCACTCCTACCTATTGATTTTCAAGATTTTTCCCTATTTTTTCAAAATGATACAATAAACCTAACCCTTGACCATATGAATACCAATCGTAGAGAATTTTTCAAAAAAGTAGGCGTAGGCACTTTAGCTGCTTCGGTGCCTTTTGTCCATTCCGCTCAGGCTCGTTCCGCACAGTCCCAATCATCTGATGATCAGTTTCTTCAAATAGGAGACAATATTGCCATCACGGACACCGACTTTGGAAAAGTTAGAGGCTTTATTCTTAATGGGGTTTATACCTTTTTGGGTATCCCCTATGGAGCAGATACCTCTGGCGCAAACCGATTCATGGCCCCTAAAAAGCCAGAGCCTTGGACAGAAATAAGACCCACTCTATGGTGGGGAAATACAGCTCCTCAGATCATGGATAACCGCTATGCCAATGTCCACTATTCATTTGCCGACCATTGGAATTATGATGATGTAAGCGAGGATTGTCTTCGATTAAATGTTTGGACCAATGGCTTGGCAGGAGGCAAAAAGCGCCCGGTTATGGTTTGGCTTCATGGAGGAGGATTCACTAACGGAAACGGAATTGAGCAAGATGGCTACCATGGAGAAAACATTGCTAAAAACGGAGATATCGTATTCGTTTCTATCAATCACCGATTAGGACCAATTGGGTTTACGGACCTTTCTGGTGTAGGAGGTGATAAGTATAAAGACTCCGGAAATGTAGGGATGCTCGACATCATTTTTGCCTTGGAATGGGTTCGGGACAATATTGCAAACTTTGGCGGTGATCCTGAGAATGTAACTATCATGGGACAATCAGGTGGAGGTGCTAAAGTAACCTGTATCATGGCCATGCCTGCTTCCCAAGGAATCGTTCACAAGGGAGTAGCGCTAAGTGGAAGTATGCTTTCTGCAAATGATAAAGAATACGCACAAACACTTGGAAAATATGTGATGGAAGCGGCAGGCTTAACACCTGCAACACTCGACAAACTTCATGATTTAAGCTGGAGGGAATATCTAGATGTGGCCTACGTTGCATTGGAGCGGATGCGGAAAGAATTCCCTCAACCGGGATTCCGGGGAGGATTTGGCCCAGTGGCTGATGGGCTGCACATTCCAAAGGGTGAGTTTTTCAGTGAAACTTCCGCTCATGCATCCAATATGCCTTTGATGATTTGTACGACTTTCCATGAGTGGAATCCAACCCGAACCAATGCAGAACTTGAAAAAATCGATTGGGCTGGGGTAGTTGAACAACTAAAAGGCAGATTTGGGGATAAATCCGAAGAAATCCTAACAGCCTATAGGAAAGATTTCCCAGAAGCTTCACCTGCTGATCTTTGGGCGATGATTTTATCGAATCGCCAAGGAGCCATCAATACTGCCAATGCCAAGTCCAAACAAAACGCTCCGGTTTACCTGGCTTGGTTTGGATGGGAACCTAATTTGTACGATGGTAGAATGAAGGCATTCCACTGTATTGATATTTGTTTCTGGTACCAAAACACAGACCGCATGTACACGCATACAGGTGGTGGAGCAAGACCGCGAAATCTATCTGATAAGATGTCTGCTTCACTCCTAGCCTTTATGCGAACAGGCAATCCGAATGCAGGAGCTCTTCCGGAATGGCCAAGCTATTCAGCATCAAATGGGGAGACTATGATCCTGAATGATACCTGTCAGGTCAAAAACAAACCTGACGGAAATGGGCTTGCCGCTTTGAACGCTTAAAATATTAAAAAGCTGTTCCTGAGAGGGAGCAGCTTTTTTCTTTATTTCAAACGGTTTCCAAGATTTTTCCTTGATTTTTTATCCAAGAGGGCACCATTTCCCATTCCTTTTCCCATAAATTAGGCGCTCTCAAATCAAAGACTATGACCGACTTTAAAAATTTCAGCGTTCCTTATGAGATCGCTCCTGAATATTCTAAAAAAGTGGCTTACTTCTCAATGGAGTTTGCTATTCACCAACCCCTAAAAATCTATTCAGGAGGCTTGGGATTCCTTTCCGGTTCCCACCTTCGAAGTGCTTATGAATTAGGACAAAATCTGATCGGAATAGGGATTTTATGGAAATATGGTTACTACGATCAGTCCCGAAATCAGGATCAAACTTTGAAGCCTGAGTGGTACGAAAAGACCTATAGTTTCTTAGTAGACACGGGAATCAAATTTCGGGTAACTGTCCATGATGTGCCCGTTTGGGTAAAGGCTTGGTATCTGCCACCTGACACCTTCAAATCCGCTCCTCTTTTTTTGTTGAGTACCGATTTGCCTGAAAATGACTACCTCAGTCAAACTATCACTCACAAACTATATGACTCCGACACCGCAGCCAAAGTTGCTCAATGTCTACTTTTGGGAATCGGTGGAGCAAAATTACTGGATGAGTTGAACTTCAACCCGGATGTATATCATTTGAATGAGGCTCATGGAGTTAGCGCGGTTTTCCACCTGATGCGAAAATTTAGCAAAAAGGAAGAGGTCAAAAAGCGTTTGGTATTCACTACCCACACTCCGGAAGAAGCTGGAAATGAAAAACATGATATCCATTTGCTAAACAAAATGAGCTTCTTCAATGGCTATTCCATTGATGAAGTAAAGGAAATGGTTGGCTTTACTGGGGATATTTTCAATCATAGCTTGGCAGCACTTCGATTTGCCAGAAAAGCAAATGGAGTCTCCAAACTGCATGGAGAAGTCAGCCGTGAGATGTGGAAATTCTATCCAAATATTCCCGAAATCACTCACATCACCAATTCCCAAAACTTCAAATACTGGTCTGACAAGCAGTTGTACAGATTTATGGATGAAGAAGATGAGGCAGGCTTTGATGACCGCAAATGGTATTTGAAAAAACGGGCCTTTGAAATCGTAGCCGATCAGACCGGAAAATTATTCAACCCAAATGTATTGACCATCGTGTGGGCTCGTCGATTTGCAAGCTATAAGCGAGCGGAATTAATCACTAGAGATGTCCGCCGATTCGATGCTTTGATGCGAAACACCAAATTCCCTGTTCAGATCATTTGGGCTGGTAAGCCTTACCCATTGGATTACAATGCCATTTCAGTTTTCAATCAGCTAGTCCATTTAAGCAAAAACTATCCAAATATGGCTGTTTGCACAGGATACGAACTTACCCTGAGCAAGCGCTTGAAGCAGGCTTCCGACATTTGGTTGAATAATCCACGTGTACCGAGAGAGGCTTCAGGTACTTCCGGTATGACGGCTTCCATGAATGGAGGAGTGAATTTCTCTACCTATGATGGCTGGATCTGCGAATTTGCCGAGCATGGAAAGAATAGCTTCATCGTTCCTCCTGCTGATTATTCCAATATGCATGTGGAAGATCAGGATGATTACGATTTGGAGAAGTTGTATGAGGTGTTGGAAAATGAAATCCTTCCACTCTACTACGATGACCGGGAAGCTTGGAGAAAGCTAGTTCAAAGAGGAATGAAAGACGTGATAGACTTCTTCGAAAGCAACCGAATGGCCAAGGAATACTACGAAATCATGTATAATGCATAATTCCTGAATTTAAATTTGACCATACACAAAGCTCAGCGAGGATTTTCCAAGCTGAGCTTTTATTTTTCTGATCTAATCCCAATCAAAATGAAACGACTCCTAAGCTTAATCCTCCTATTTTCTTCCTTTCCTCTTCTAGCACAAGAACTTATGCCGCCTCTTTTACCTTGGTCAGGAAAGTCTGAATCATTGATCGTTGAAGATTCAAATCCATGGGTCACTCCAGGGGAATTGACGGATTTAACCGAGTCTCCTACCTATACGGAAACTATGGATTGGCTACGAAAACTTGCCAACTCATCGCCTTATTTAGAGATGAAATCCTTGGGGAAAAGTGAACAGGGACGCGATATCTATCTTTTAGTTGCCTCTAAGAGCCAAAAATTTTCGCCCGAAGATCTAGCGCAGGAAAATAAGGCCACTCTCTTTTTCCATGGAGGAATTCATGCAGGGGAAATCGATGGGAAAGATGTAGGCATGATGCTTCTCAGAGATATTCTGCATGGAGAAAAAATGCAGCTTTTGGATGAGGCTAATATTCTATTTATCCCCATTCTCAATGTAGATGGGCACGAAAGAAGGAGTGAATTTGGTCGGGTGAATCAACGAGGGCCCAAAGAAATGGGTTGGCGAACTAATGCTAGAAATCTGAATCTAAACCGTGATTTTACCAAGATCGAAACTGCGGGAGTAAAAGCTGTTATCGATGTGTTGAACTCGTATCAGCCGGATCTGTATGTAGATGTCCATGTGACTGATGGAGCCGATTATCAATATGATGTCACTTATGGCTATGTAAAAACAGGTGGCTACTCTCCGGCTATCAGCCAATTTCTTTCTGAAACTTTCCAACCTGAAGTTGATCAAGCGCTGAAAGATTGGGGACATATTCCGGGACCTTTGCTTTTTGCTGCCAATGGGGATGATTTTTCTGAAGGGAATATCGCTTTTTCATTCAGTCCGAGATTTTCCCATACCTATGGAGATGCCAGGCATATCCCATCCATTTTGATAGAAAATCACTCACTCAAGCCATTTCGGCAGCGGGTTCTAGGCACTTATGCGTTTTTGGAGCAAGCTATTCGGACAATAGCAAAGCATTATCCGGCTGTCCAGAACGCGATCATTTCTGATCAAAACCAAGAAAAAGAGTCCATTGCAGTGAAGTTCAAATTCCGGGAAGCTCCTGCAGATACCATGGATTTTCTTGGAATAGCTTCCAAAAAAGTGAGGTCTGAAATTACCGGGGCTGAGTATGTGGTCTGGGAAGGAAAAGCAATTAATCAGCAGGTACCTTCGCTTCTCATGGATGTACCTGTTCAGACGGTACCCATTCCAAAAGCCTATTGGATATCTTCTGAATGGGGAGAAGTAATTGAAAAACTGCAAAACCATGGGGTTGAAATGGAAATCTTAGATCAGCCCCGGGAGGTCAAATTAGAGTATTCAAAGGTGACGGATTTCAAAATGGGCAGTCAACCCTATGAAGGATTGATGCGTGTCCAGGAGTTTGCCTCAGAAAAAATATATCGGTCGCAGACCTTTCTTCCCGGTTCTGTTCGAATCAAAACGGATCAAGATTTGGGTGAATTGATAGTAATCCTTTTAGAGCCCGAATCGGTTGATAGCTTTTTCCAGTGGGGCTTTTTCAACACTATTTTTGCTCAGACAGAGTATATGGAAACCTATATCATGGAGCCCATGATTGCACAAATGCTGGAAAAGGATGCCAATTTAAAAGCAGCCTTTGAGGAGAAAATGAGCTCAGACCCTGAGTTTGCCAAAAACCCAAGGCGAATCTATCGCTGGTTTTATGAAAAGACTCCCTATTTCGACCAAAACTGGAAAGTGATTCCAGTCGGCCGAGAATGGTGATAAATACAAGGAAATATGAAAATTGAACACTTGGCTATTTGGGCATCAGATCTGGAAACCATGAGGGAGTTTTATTGTAATCAGCTGGGATTCCAGTCAAATGAGCTTTATCATAACCCTAAGCGGGGGTTTTATTCATATTTCTTATCAGGATCGGAGGGAGCAAGGCTAGAACTCATGAGTCAAGCTGATATTATGGATCATGGCACGATCCGGGGAAAGCGAATCGGCTTGGCTCATTTCGCAATATCACTTGGCTCAGAAGAAAGAGTTGATCAGCTCACAGAGGTGCTCCGATCTGCAGGGACTCCAATCATCGGTGAGCCTCGGAGGACTGGAGATGGATACTATGAAAGTATTATAGCAGATCCTGAAGGAAACTGGATTGAACTAACTGTCTGACTACCAGCCTCCACCCAAAGCAGCATAAAGATTGGAATAAGCACTCAACAATTCTTGCTTGGTTCCAGCCAAATTAAGCTGTGCATCAAAGGCTTGTCTCTGTGATTCCAAATATTCCAAATAAGAAGTAACCCCTTGGTTGTATCGCTCTTGAGAAAGGAATTGTGCTTTTACCGCCGCCTCCACATGGGCTTTTCTGGCGATAAGTTCTTTTTTCAGAGACTCGATGGAATACAAGAGGTTTTCAACTTCCTCATAGGCACTCAACACGGTCCGTTCATAGTTCAAAACCGCTTGTCTTGTTCGGCTTTCTTCGATGTCTACTTGCCTTTGGAGTGCGCCCCAATTGAACAAAGGCCCTAAAATACTCGCCCCTATATTCCAAGAAGCCCCATCACTTCCCAAAGAAGAAAATTGGCTTCCTGTTACTCCCAACAAACCTGAAAGCGAAATATTGGGCAAACGACTGGCTTTTGCTGAGCCAAGAAGTGCATTGGCAGCAATTAAATCCTGCTCAGCAATCAAAATATCCGGACGGCGTACCAGTAATTCACCCGGTAAAATTTCTGGAAATACAATATCCTCAGGTTGCTCAAGAAGAGAAATTCCAGTTTCCTTTTGATCAGGCAATTGACCAATCAAGCGACTGAGAAGATTCTCGGAGGAGACAATCAATCGCTCCCAAATCGGAATGCTTCCAGCAGCAATGGCCGCTTGGATTTGGGCTTGATTTAGATCGATCTCTGCAATAATCCCCTTATCAAATCGCTGCTCGATGATGGAGAGCATACTATCTCGAAGCGATAGCGTTTGTTCGGAAATCTCAAGTCGCATTTTATATTCCAAGAGTCGGAAATAGGTCGTAGCGACAGTATTGACAAGACTTAATTTGACTGCCCGATGACCTTCCTCTGAGGCAAGAATTGCCGCTTGAGCGGCTTCATTTAAGCGACGGTATTTTCCCCAGAAATCAATTTCCCAGCTAACAGAGCCAAAACCCGTGAAAATATTCTGGGTTGAACCAAGATTTAACCCTGCAAAATTCCCCCTTTGAGCCCCGGCAGAATAACCAATGCTAGGCAGCATTTGGGAGCGTTGAATAACCAAGGCCGCTTGAGCTTGCTGAATGGATTCTGCAGCGATTTGAAGATCCTGATTATTCTCTAAGGCCTCCTGAATCAAGTCTTGTAAAACCTCATCGGGGAAAAGAGAATACCAATTGATATTAACCGCTGAATCAATAAAAAGCGTGTCCACATTTACCGGAAAAGAATCCAAAGTTCTAGTCAAATCATCAGTTCGATAGGTCTCATAAGTCAAGACTTCTGCCCCTTGGTAATTTTGCCCCGATTTACAGGACCAAAGCCCAAAAACAATAAGTGCTATTCCCAGTAATCTTCTCATTTCGTATCTGATTTTAGGGTCAATTCACGTTTTTGCTCATAGCGAGCAAGTTTTCCTACCAACACAAACAGCATGGGATATAAAAACAAACCAAGGAGCGTAGCTATGCCAATTCCTCCCAAGAGGGCCATTCCCATGACTTTACGAGCAATAGCTCCTGAACCACTTGCCAAAATCAAAGGCAAAACCCCTAGAATAAATGAAAATACCGTCATCAAAATCGGTCGGAACCGAAGCTTTGCCGATTCTACAGCAGCATCAAACAAACTCAATCCTTCATCGAATTTGATTTTGGCAAACTCCACAATCAAAATGGCATTTTTGGCAGCCATAGCAATGAGCATCACCAAGGAAATCTGAGCGAAAATATTATTCAGGTAAAGCTCATCGAATAGTCTGGCGACATAGAGAAACAAGAAGGCTCCAAAAAGTGCAAATGGTGTTCCCAGCAAAATCGCAAAAGGCATGGACCAGGATTCATATTGTGCCGCCAAAATCAAGAAAACAAAGAAGAGTGAGAAGGCAAAAACAACTCCAGCCTGCCCGGAAGCGGCCCGCTCTTGATAGCTCATTGCATTCCAGCTAAAAGTCATATCATCCGGTAAGACTTCAGAAGCTACCTCTTCCAAAGCATCCAACGCTTGTGTGGAAGAATAGCCCGGAGCTGGAGCCCCTGTAACTTCAGCAGAACGGAACAGGTTAAATCTATTGGTGTAATCAGGTCCGACAATGGGTTTAACCGTGACAAAACTCGAAATAGGAACAGATTTCCCTTCTCTGTTTTTAATGTAAAAGAGCTCCAATCCTTCTTCTCCTTGCCGATATTCAGGTTCAGCTTGAATATAGGCTTTGTACAGCCTGCCAAAACGATTGAAGTCATTGACATAAGCACCTCCTAAATAGGCTGCGAAGGTGTTATACACATCCGAGAGTTGCAGTCCTGCTTTCAGCACTTTTTCCTCATCAATTTCGATAAAACGCTGGGGTACAGTCGCCTGATATGTCGTAAAAGCTGAAGCAATTTCGGGACGGCTTTTTGCTGCTTCAATAAACGCGTATGTGTGTTGAGCTAAATAAGCTGGATCCTTGCCTTCCTTATCCTGAATCATGATGCTGAATCCTGACCCATTTCCTAGTCCAGGAATTGCCGGTGGACCAAAGGACACGACTTGACCTCCCTTTATTTGAGTAGCAAAAATCCTGTTCAGACGACTCATCATTTCAGCTGCGGTAGCTTCCCGGTCATCCCAGTCTTTCAAGGTGACAAACATAAATCCAGTATTGGGAATAAAAGACCCTGCCAGCAAACTGAATCCAGAGATAGCAGTAGCAAATTCGGTTTCTTCCTGGGCCATCACGATCTCTTCTACTTGGCGCATGACCTCGTCTGTACGCTGCATGGAGGCGGCATTTGGGAGTTGAATATTGACATATAAGTATCCCTGATCTTCTTCTGGAAGGAATCCGCCTGGAACCATCCTGCCAAAAATACCTGCTGCTACCAAAGTGATTATCACATACACGGCCCCACGCTTTAATTTTCCTGCAAAAAGCTTTGCTACTCCTGTATATCGATCCGTATTGGTATCAAACCAACGATTGAAGCCTCCAAAAAACTTCCCCAAAGGACCTTTTTGCGGACCGGTGGAATCTTTGAGCAATAGAGAACAAAGTGCCGGGCTGAGACTCAAGGCGTTGATGGATGAAAAAATCACAGAAATCGCAATAGTAATCGCAAATTGCTGGTAGAGCTTGCCCGTAATCCCTACCATCGCAGCAACCGGAACAAAAACCGCAACCATTACCAATGTAGTCGCAATTACTGGTGCACTAACCTCCTTCATTGCAGCTGTAGTAGCATCCTTGGGACTCATCCCTTTTTGCATATTCACCTGAACTGCCTCTACCACCACAATAGCATCATCCACCACAATACCAATTGCCAAAACGAGGCCCAAAAGAGAAAGTGTGTTAATTGAAAAACCCAAGAGCGGGAAAACCATAAAGGCAGCAACCAGAGAGACCGGGATGGCAAGAGTAGGAATAAGGGTTGCTCGCCAGTCTTGGATAAAGAGAAAAACCACCAAAATAACCAAGACAAGCGCTATGACTAGTGTTTCGATAATTTCAGCTATACCAGCAGTGATTGGTTTGGTAGAATCTAAAGAAACTTCATAATCTATCCCATCTGGAAAGTTTTGCTTCAACTCATCCATCGTTGAGATAATTTGTTGGGAAAGTTCTACCGCATTAGATCCGGGAGATTGATAGATAGCAATGATGGCACTCTCACTTCCATTTAATCTGGAAAAGGAATTATAGGATTCAACGCCCAATTCCACCCGGGCAATATCTTTGATTTTTACTTGGCTTCCATCAGCCTCTGATCGGATGACCACGTTACCAAACTGCTCTTCCGTAACAAGACGATCGGGGAGCCTTACAGTGTAGGTGAATTCTGTGCCTGGAGGAGCTGGCTCGGCTCCAAATTTTCCACCTGGAGCGACGACGCTTTGCTGCCGAATCGCGTTCATGATCTCCGGTACAGTAATTCCCAATCGAGCTAAGCGGTCAGGTTTCACCCAAATCCGCATGGAATAATCACTGGAGCCCATTACCTGCACACGACCCACTCCACGAATTCGAGCCAATTTGTCCTGTACATTGATTAATCCATAATTTCCCAAAAATGACTGATCATAGGTACCATCCGGAGAAGTCAATGCGATAAGCATCAAAATATTCGGCATGGATTTTTGTGTCTTGACACCAAGCCTTTTTACTTCTTCTGGCAGTTTTGGAGTGGCAGCAGCAGCCCTAGTTTGGGTAAATACCGTATTCATATCCGGATCCGTCCCCAAATCAAAAGTGATATCCAGTGCCAAGGTTCCATCATTGGCATTGGTGGATTTCATGTAAAGCATGTTTTCTACTCCATTGATCTCCTGCTCGAGCGGAGAAGCTACGGATTGCTCTACACTGATTGCGTTAGCCCCTGTAAAAGCGGTACTAACTCGAACCACTGGAGGAGTAATTGCTGGATATTGCTCAATGGCCAATCCTAGAATAGAAACCCCACCAATAATGACCATGAATAGAGCAATTACTATTGCCACAATGGGTCTTCTGACGAAAAAGATATGCTTTTGGTCTTCGATCTGACTCATGGAATTACTGGTTGAATTGAGATTGGAACTCCACTTCCTCAGGTTCTATAGTCATTCCATTTCGGACCATTTGTAAACCTTCTAAGACTACACGATCTCCATCTGAAACCCCTGATTTTATCAAAAAATAGTCTTTGTATTTCCCTAAAATCTCAACCTCATAACGGGATATCACATTATTGGAATCTACCTTGAACACAAAAAATCGACCTTGAAATTCACTAACTGTTCGCTGAGGCACAATCAATCCATTTTCAACTTCCTGTATGATAGCTCTGACTCGGGCAAACTGTCCTGGTCGGATTAGGCGATCAGGATTGGGAAAAGTAGCCTGAATCAAAATGGTACCCGTTGATGCATCAATCTGCCGATCGATAAAATCCACATAGCCAACCTGGTCAAAAATACTTCCATCGGATAGCACCAACTGCAAGGGTAATTGAGCTTTTGCTTGCTCTGGATGTTCTTGGTATTCTCTGAAAAGACTGAGATAATCATTCTCCGATAAGAAAAATTCTACTCTCACTGAATCAATCAAAGAAACCGTATTCAAAATGACCGGATTTGGATTCCTTCCCACAAATTCACCCACTTTAGCATTGGTCTTGCCTATCAGTCCATCTATTGGAGATTTGATTTGGGTATAACCCAATTGGATTTGCTGAAAATTCAAGCTAGCCTGTGCTGCATTTACTGCGGCCTCTGCAGCATCTTTTTTTGCAATTGCTGCATCCAGATCTTTCTGGGAAACCGCATTGATTTCTGCAAGCGGTTGATATCGAGCGAGGTCATTTTCCGCTTGAGTAAGCGCAACTTTTGCCTCTGCCAACTGACTTGTTGCAGCGTTGACAGCTTCTCTAAAAGGATCCTGATCTACTGTGTAAAGTAATTCGCCTTTTTTAACCAATTTCCCCTCTTGGAAATGAACTCCCTCCAAATACCCCTCTGTCCTAGCACGAATAGGAATATCCACTTTCCCGTAAACCTGAGCTACAAAGTCTTTTTCAAGTTGGACATTTTGGGCTTTAACCTTTACAACCTTGATTTTTGGAGCTGGTAATGCTGTCTGTGACTCGGATTTTTCACCACATGAAAAAATCAGAAAAACTCCGACGAAAAGCCATAAAACTCTTTTCATACATCAAATATTTATTAAACAATCAAATTAAAATTTTTTGATTGTACTCGCTAAAAAATTGAAATTTTTGATGCCTTTTTTGACTTTTTCCGAAAGTTCCCTCCATAAAGGAAAATAACTCTAAAAAAATTAGATCTTTTCTAATACTAACCCAAAATTGACGCTGATCGAGTTTTGTACCTTCACAGCTCCCAAAAATTTAACAGGAGGATCGATTTGAAAATCTTTAAACGTAACCTCTTGGGATCCCTTTAGTAGCGTTTTGCCGTCTTCTTCTTTGAATAATTTGCAGGAAATAGGGAATCTTCTGCACACTCCGGCAAGGGTGATTTCCACATTACCAGTTAAGCTTTCCTGTGGAGTTCCGAGATTCTTTCGGACTAAATCTAAAAATCGAACGCGGATTTCCGGATGCTCTTCGGCTCGAACAGTCTCGTGAAAATCCTTGGTCATGATGCGGTTGAAACAATCGAAGCTATCAGAGGATAACACAACCTCCCCGGACCATACCGCATATTTCTGTTCAGGGAAGAGAATCTCAGTCAACACATCTTTTCCTGAATATTTAAATGACTGACATTCGAAGGTATTAATATTGGTTTTCCCAACTATGACAACTTCACTTTCTGACGCAACCTTCCACTGATTTTCTTCCATAGTTTCCTTGGGCATACTTCCCAAGTAAACTACCAATCCGAGAAAAATATATAGTAAGGTTTTCATATCAAAAGCAAGTTGAAAAGCTGGCACCTTTCATCAGTGCCAGCCTTAAATATACCTAATTTTGACTTTCTATCAATTAGAAGCTAATAGCCGCTTCAAGGTTAACTCCCTTAAACTGACCACCATTGTACTTGTCATCAGTTGCAAATCCAGACTTATATTGCTGATTCACATATTCCAATTTGATAAGGACATTGTTGGTCATAAACCAGCCTCCACCGATATTAGTACGGGTAATTTTCAAGTCGGCAGCATCCTCTGTTGCATTTCCTGTTACAGAATTGTATCGAGCACCTAGGTAGAACTGTTCCATAGCTCCGAATCGATACAAGGCTTCCCCTGCTACTTGGGTAAATTGACCATTTCCTTGGTCTTCAGAGTTATTAGCGATTTCATAGATACCAAAGAACTCAAACCCGGAAACTTTCAAGAATGGGTTGAACTGAATCGCAGACACTTGCTTGAATCGTGGGTTGAACCGACCTTCGAAGTCACTTACTCTACTTGCATCCACTTCTTCCATGATTTTGTAGTAGCGAGATCCAGCCCGGTCACCACCGAAGAGATAAGTACCGGTAGTTGTACCATTATTTATATACCAAGAACCTGTCAAACGGAAGCGTACATCATCATTAAACTGCTTGTCGAAACCTAACTTTCCGTAGAATGATGCCTTATTGTCAGAATTGTTGTTAACGACTACACTTTGATTCAATTTACCGTTAGTAAGACCGATCACACCAATGAACCCGTTTTTTTGGATAGTCAATTCTCCAAAGGCTTCAGTTGAAAACGCATCCATGATATAGTTACCAATGAAAGGGTTGAAAATCACGCGTGCGTTATCGGATCTCCGGAAGTGTGCGTCACCATAGTTGAACTCATCCAAACCTACCGTAATTGTGGCTACGCTCATGAATCCTTCCAAGAATCCAGGGCTGATGAAGTCCAATTTGTCAATCTGCATGTGACCACCTTTTACCCAAGCTTCATTGTGGTGCTTGGAGGAAAGGTATGTTCTCAAGTGCAAGCGAAGACCATCCGCCAATTGAGTGTTGATGTTCAAGTTGGCAGTAGGTAAGTTGACATTAGATCCAAGATCAACCAAATTATTCAAGGAATTAGACTGATTCAATGACTGGAATTGAAGAGCGAAGTCTCCACCAACAAACACCTTCACTTTTTCGAATGTGCTAGTAGTTTCCTTTGGCGTTTCAAAGACATTCAGTCCTCTCTTGTCATTTGCTCTGAAATACTGAAGCTTATCAGATTCACTTTCTTGAGCAAGAGTTGTTGATACGGCTGCGAGAGCAAAGATGCCCACATGCAACCAAGTAAGTAGCTTTTTCATAGTAAAAAGGATTAAAAGGGTTAATTTTTCAATGAGTAAGTGGTATTAAAGCTCAAGGTGAGCTCGTTACCAGTTTTGATGGTTCCAAACACTGCTGTGGGTGGTTCCAAGGAAAATTGTTCAAATGTGATATCTTGTTTTCCTAGGAAAATGACATTATCTCCTTTAACTGTATAGGACACATCAAGAGTGATTTCCCGAACATTTCCAGCAAGATTTAATTTACCTCTCGCCTTGATTCCTGTAGGAGTCAATTGCTCTACTTTTGTGAGTTGGAAAGTGATTTTTGGAAAATCATCTGCCTTGATCGCTTCATAGGCATTCTTGTCCATGGAAGACTTGCCACTTTTAAGGGCTTTTGTTTCCAGAATTAAATTAAGTGACTGGATTTCTGCGATTTTTCCATTTTCCACTTTCAAGATTGCCTGTCCTGCAACTCCATTTTCCGCAACCATATCCCAGTCATGTAAGGTGGATGTCCCTGAAACTTTCAATTCGGCTACATCACTAACTTTGAAAGTTTGCTGAGCCATCGATTGGCTCAAATTAAATCCTAGTAGGAAGGCTAGAATTACTGATAATGTGCTTAGTTTTTTCATAAGATTAAAAGGTTTTATCCGCTTTGGATGATTCAAAAGTAGAGGACAAAAGCTTAGCGAGTCGTGACAAGAGTTAACCCAAAAAGTGACTTTTATCACATATGAAACTGGTGTTCTGTCATTTTGCGATTCGTAATTATATTTTGAACAAAAACTAATTCAGAATCCTTTTCAGAATATTATTAATATTTTTTAAAGAATTTCAATCTTATATTTTTTTAATTTGATAGTTTATAAAAATTACTATTGAATTTTCCGGCAATTCCTCCTCCCGGTTTTGATTCGCTAGGAACTGATCAACATCATCAAAAAATTCTGAACCAATCCTTCCTTGGCTTGTTGTTCCTATTGGCACTTCAATCCCTTTTGGTTGAATAATTTCTTACCTTCGCCATTTAAAATTGCCAAGTCTAGTTTATGAGCCAAGTCACTGCCTCGCAGGAAGAATTCATTGAAATTTTTGGAGCACGGGAGCACAACCTAAAGAATTTGGATGTGAGGATCCCACGCAATCAATTGGTGGTTGTCACAGGATTAAGTGGAAGCGGAAAAAGCTCCTTGGCTTTTGACACCATCTATGCAGAAGGTCAGCGACGCTACCTGGAGAGCTTCTCTGCTTACGCCCGGTCATTTTTGGGCGGAATGGAGCGTCCTGATGTAGATAAAATCAATGGACTTTCTCCTGTTATTGCCATTGAGCAAAAGACTACCTCTAAAAACCCGCGGTCTACCGTGGGTACGGTTACGGAGATTTATGACTTTATGCGCTTGCTCTATGCTCGAGCAGGGGAAGCTTTTTCCTATCTGACAGGGAATAAAATGATCCGTCAGACGGAAGATCAGATTATCGAGCAGCTTTTTTCAAAATTCTCCGGTAAGAAACTTTACCTTCTCGCTCCAGTCGTAAAAGGTAGAAAAGGGCATTATCGTGAACTTTTTGAGCAAATCCGAAAGATGGGATTTTCGAAAGTTCGGATAGATGGTGTGGTAATGGAGATGGTCCCCAAAATGCAAGTGGACCGATATAAAATCCACGACATTGAAATCGTCATTGACCGAATTGTGGCTGATGAAGCAGACCGTTATAGGATTACCCAATCCATCAAATCTGCTTTGCAGCACGGAAAAGGCGTTATGATGGTCCGCGATGAGGAAGGCCAGATTCATCATTTTTCCAAATACCTGATGGATCCGGAGACAGGGCTTTCCTATGATGAGCCAGCTCCCAATCTTTTTTCTTTCAATAGTCCCTATGGAGCCTGCCCAACTTGTAATGGCTTAGGTATCACCGAGGAGATCACCAAAGAAAGCATCATTCCTGATCCTAGTTTAAGCATTACCCGTGGGGGGATCGCTCCACTTGGGGAGTACCGTGATATTTGGATCTTCAAAAAAATCGATGCGATTCTCAAGCACTATAAGTGCAGCATGAGTACCCCTATCGGAAAACTTCCCGAAAAGGTTGTCGATGTGCTTCTGTACGGTTCGCAGGTGGAAGTGGCAGTAGATTCTGTCAAATATCCGGGAACTAAGTGGCATACTACTTTTGAAGGAATCATCAATTTCCTGCAAAAACATCAAGAAGGAAGCTCTGAAAAAGTTCAGGAATGGGTTTCTGAATTTACTGTTACCAAAACCTGTCCAGATTGTGAAGGATATCGCCTAAAAAAGGAGGCTCTGCACTTCAAGATTGACGATACTCACATCGGGGAATTGGCCATGACGAATATCCGGGACTTGGGTAGATGGTTTGAAGGACTCGAGGAAAGGCTAAATGAAAAACAGCAGGTTATCGCTGCCGAGGTTTTGAAGGAAATCCGTAAGCGAATCGGTTTCTTGCTCGATATAGGGTTGGATTATTTGACACTAAATCGTCCTTTGAGGACTCTTTCCGGAGGAGAAGCACAACGAATTCGTTTGGCTACGCAGATCGGAACGCAACTAGTCGGAGTTCTTTACATATTGGATGAGCCTAGCATCGGGTTACATCAGCGAGATAATGTCAAATTGATCAAGGCCCTCCAAAGCTTGCGTGACTTGGGAAATTCTGTCCTCGTAGTGGAGCATGACAAGGACATGATGCTGGAATCAGATTTCGTCTTGGATATGGGGCCAGGCGCTGGCCGACACGGCGGACATGTAGTGGCTCAAGGCCATCCAAAAGATATCTTGAAACAGGGTGGCGTCACAGCCGATTACCTCAAAGGTAAACTAGGCTTACCTATTCCGGAGGAACGAAGAAAAGGAAAGGGTCTTTCCTTAGAATTGGAAGGGGCAACTGGAAACAATCTTAAAAATGTCAATTTAAGCATCCCGCTTGGGACCTTGACCTTGATTACAGGTGTTTCTGGAAGTGGAAAAAGTACCCTGATCCATGAAACCTTATATCCGATCCTAAGGCAACATTTTTACAGTTCCAAAAAAGAACCTATGCCATACTCCAAGATTTCTGGCTTGGAACATTTGGATAAAGTGATCGAAGTAGATCAATCTCCGATTGGACGAACTCCACGATCCAATCCAGCTACCTATACAGGCGTTTTCTCAGATATTCGGGCACTCTTTACAGAATTGCCGGAAGCAAAAATTAGGGGATACAAACCGGGTCGCTTTTCCTTCAATGTGAAAGGAGGACGCTGTGAGGACTGTGAAGGAGCCGGCATGAAACTCATCGAAATGGATTTCCTTCCGGATGTGCATATTCCCTGCGAAACCTGTAAGGGCAAACGCTACAATCGGGAAACCTTGGAAGTTCGATTTAAAGGAAAGTCTATTTCTGATGTCTTGGAAATGACCGTGGAACAGGCAGTGGAATTCTTCGAAAACCAACCTAAAATCCTTCGGAAAATCAAAACCCTGAACGATGTGGGCCTGGGGTACATCACCTTAGGTCAGCATGCGACCACCCTTTCCGGAGGAGAGGCTCAGCGGGTGAAATTAGCTACCGAATTGTCCAAAAAGGATACCGGGAAAACCTTCTATATTTTGGATGAGCCGACCACTGGACTTCACTTCCAAGATATCGAGCTCCTGATGAATGTCTTGCAAAAGCTAGTGGACAAGGGAAATACTGTCCTAATTATCGAGCACAATCTAGACGTGATCAAAGTGGCTGACTATATCGTGGATTTGGGGCCGGAAGGCGGAGATCAAGGCGGACAAATTATAATAGAAGGAACTCCAGAAAAAGTCGCCGCTAATTCCAAAAGTCACACTGGAAAATTCCTGAAGATGGAATTAAATCCGCGAAAGGGGTGACAATCAGTAGAAATGTCCTTTTATCAAAATCTAAAAAGTAGCTTCAGCCTCTTCCTTTATATTTAAGGTTCGATGAACCGCAATCAATTATACTGGCTCTTACAAATTCTCGGATGGGGAAGTATTGCTTTGGTGCAGATCGCACTGGCTTCGCTTTCTCCTACGGGCATTGCCCCTGTCCAAATTTGGGCCCTGATTGTTTTGGCCCAGTTCAATTTAGGGGCCACTCATTTCCTTCGCTTTATCGTCAAGCGCTACAATTGGTTTAAGCTGAAGATTCCCCAGTTACTATTCCAATCCATTTTGGCCATGTTGGCTCTGAGCTTTGTGAATATCGGCGCTCAGATTCTAATCAACTTGGCTTTTGGCACCCTAAACCCTGAAGAGGACTTTCAAATACTTGTAATTCTGGCAAACCTATTCATCGCATTCCTTTTCTATGTGATGTGGTTTTTGCTCTATTTCCTTTTCCACTTTTTGGACAATTACAACACCTCTTTAAAGTATGAGGCCAAAATCAACCAAATCCGACTCAATCATTTAAAAAGTCAACTGAATCCCCACTTTATCTTTAATGCCCTTAACTCCGTAAGAGCATTGGTAGATGAGGATCCAACTAAGGCAAAAAACGCCATCACCCGTATATCCAACATTCTCCGCTTTTCCTTGATGATGGATAAAAAACAAACCATTGATTTTGAGGACGAGCTTAATACGGTAAAGGATTACCTCATGCTGGAATCCATCCGCTTTGAGGAGCGCCTAAAAGTCATTTATAGGATAGAGGATGAGGCTTTTTCCTATAAAATCCCTCCCATGATGCTTCAAACTATTGTGGAAAATGCGATCAAGCACGGCATCTCCAATCTGGTTAAAGGCGGCATCATTGAAATCAAATGCCGGGAAGGACTGGAAGATGATTTGTATATTCAGGTGAAAAACAGCGGACACTTGGCTGTACCACCTAGCTTGAAGCCTACTGCCGATGGAGGCCACGGACTGAGCAATACAGTACAACGCCTCAAGCTGATCTATGGAGATCGGGCCAGTTTTCGGATATTTAACTCCGAAAACGAATTTGTAATCACAGAAATCAAAATACCCAAACAAAGGGTTACCTTAGAACAATAAAAAAACAAACTATGCGAGCCATTGTAATCGATGATGAAAGATTGGCGAGAAAAGAGCTGATCAACCTTCTCAACCAACTGGAAACAGTGGAAGTAGTAGGGGAAGCAGTAAACGTAGAGGATGCCAAAGAAAAGATTGAACAACTCCAGCCGGATGTGATTTTCCTGGACATCCAAATGCCGGAAAAAACAGGTTTTGATCTCTTAGAAGAATTGGATGCTGTTCCTTACGTGATTTTCACGACGGCCTATGATGAATATGCCCTGAAGGCTTTTCAAGTCAATGCCCTGGATTACCTTTTGAAACCGATCGAGCCGAAGCGCTTGGAAGAAGCGATCGCCAAGCTTACCGGGAAAATCGAAAAACAGCAAAAAGCTGAAGCAGAGGCTCAAAGCACCAACTCCAAGAAACTAACTTTGGACGATCAGGTATTTGTGAAGGATGGTGACCGATGCTGGTTTGTTCGCCTTGCTAATGTCAGACTCTTTGAATCTGACGGAAACTACATCAAGGTTTATTTCGACAATTTCAAACCGATGATTCACAAATCCCTGAATGCTTTGGATGAGCGCTTGGATGAAAAGTCATTTTTTAGAGCGAGCCGAAAGCATATCATCAATTTAGGTTGGGTCGAAGGAATCGAACCTTGGTTTAACGGAGGATTGGTCGTAACTCTCAGAGGAGGAGACAGAATCGAAGTCAGCCGACGCCAAGCAGCCCGATTTAAGGAAATGATGAGCCTCTAAAAATATTTCATAGACAAAAAAAAGCATTTGATTTCCGAATTTTATTACTGAACTTAGGAACATCAAGGTTTTGATGTGATAGAAACCTTCTATTTTGTTCACTAAAGTTTGCTAATCAAGCTATGAAAGAAGAGCGGATTCTCATCGTCGAAGACGATCCCAGTATCGCAGAGAATATCCAGGAAATACTTGAGCTCCTTGGATATGTCAACATAGATATCGCCAACTCGGCCAATCAGTGTATCAAGGTCATCAAGAAATACCGCCCCGACCTGATATTCATGGATATCAAGTTAAAGGGCGACAAAGATGGTATTGAATTGGGCGAAATCGTCAAACAAATGGTAGATGCACCATTGGTTTTTGTGACCTCCTACAGTGACCCCACTATCATCGAGCGAGCCAAGCGAATCGCCCCTGCCGGCTTTATCGTAAAGCCTTTCAATACGAATGATATTCATGCCATTGTAGAAATCGTCCTCTACAATAAGCGGACGAAACCTGCTGTGGAGGCGGCAGTGGTCAAAAACGGAAATGAAAGTCCATTCTTGGTAACTGATGCAGTCTTTATCAAAGCCGATAATGCTTTCGAGCGGGTGCCTTATGATGAAATTTATTATGTAGAGGCTAATGGAAATATGGTCACTATTTATACCAAAAATCGGGATTACAGTATCCGGAAATCCATGAAAGAAATCGAGGAGATCTTACCTTCCCATTTGTTTTTGCGAGTTCAAAAATCCTTTATCGTTCACTTAGGACAGATCGAAAGCTTCAATACCAAAGACATCAATCTCAAGTCAGGAGCCGTGGTTCAGGTCGGAAGACAATACTACAACAGTTTCTTGGCGAAATTGAATACCATTACGGAAAGTTAATTAATCACCCAATTAACGAATAAAGAATCCTGCCTCGAGAGAAGCAGGATTTTTTTGCAGTATTATGGTTTAACTCACGCTATAGGAGGGTTAAATCAACAAAAGGAAATCACCGTCCAAGACTTTTTAAAAAGAAGAACAAAACCGAACCCGCTCTGGATTAAACTCCCTTTACTCGGAAAATAGATCAATTTTAATGAAAATACCCTAAGCAAGGCATTTGACATCTCCCAAGAATATCTTTTATTGTAAAAATAAAATTTAGTGGGACTTTTGGGTAAAAAGCGTATCAATTGGTTATACAAATTTAAAGTAGGGAAGGCTATTTAGGTGAATTGCAACTGTAATACAAACCATGATCTTATTGGATCAAGATTAGCCTAGAAGTAAAACCACCGCAAGCAGCCTGTCGAAAACTAATTGATCCCTAAGGGCGTACACCTTTCCCGTAGGTCAAATCTTCATTTGACAAATTATGGAAAAATAAACGCCACAATTCTTAGGGCTTTATGGCGCTTAGCCACCCAAAACAGAACGCTATCCGCCATTTTATGGCGTAAATAAATAAGTTATGTGCAATAAAGCAAAGAACCAATAAATAGAAAATAGAGATGTTCGAAAACTTTTACAATCATGATATTGCCATTCTATTCATAGGAGGAGTATGCGCTTGGTTTCTAGCTGCAACTATTGATACTATAAAGAATGTTCAAGGACGTAATGAAGATGGACGAAATCCTGGTGATAAAAAAACGGACAGAATTTCTGTCGTGCTTCCGAACATTAGAAAGGCGCTGGTAGATTCGGGGATACAACCCCTATTGATTGTAACTTTTGTCAATTTGTTGGATGACCCAAATGAATTAAACGTTATTGGAGTTTTTAGCTTAGTGATCTTTATCATGTTTCATGCATTTTACCTGTCTGACAAGTATTCAGGAAAGCTGTTTTATCAACTTATCATCTTATCTACTTGGGGGATCTATTTTTTCTTCATTAGTTATTCGGCTAACCTATTATAAAATAACCCACACATAACAGCACCTATACTCCACCGCGTTAACTATTTCCAGAATTCGTTTACCTTTAAGGATGCGGCGTTAGTATAGCTGCAAACCGTTATGTGGTAACATTCGCATTTGTTACTTTCCGAATATTAAGTGACTCCCCTATAATTGAATCTTTTTGTGTTAGCATATCGGGAGCTTCTTACTTATGGATTTCATGGTCCATACCCTTATTGATTTCCGAGATATTTATTAATTGAAATAAAAAGTAAATAGCTAAATAAAGTCGGTTTTAAACAAAAAAAAGGTGAGCAAAGCTCACCTCTTTCTAGTAACCAAACAATCAACCAAATTAACCCTTACGAGTTTGTCTTTAAGAAGCCTCAGTTAACTGGGGCTTTTCTGTTTTGTAAATAGTTACCTGAAGGACTTCAGGACCTTTGGCACTTTCAATTCCGACTTGTGGTGTTGGTTTAGTAGTTTCAAATCGGGCAGTATGTTGCAGCTGATCGGCTTCCACTTTTGCTTTGATAACAATCGTCAAAGCCATGGCAAATCCCAGTGCAGCACAGATATTTTTTTGGGTAAAGAATGTAGTATTCATGGCTTTTAATAATTGGTTTGTTTTCGTGACTACCCTATATGCCAAAAGACTACCAAAGTCAAAAAAGGCTTAAAATGAGCTAAAATCAAGGTTTTAAAGGAAAAGCTTGTACGATTTCGGACAGTGTTCTACCACGGACGGACAGAAACTGTACAAATTTCAGCTTTCACTTTTTAGGAGATTTAAGGAAATAAAAAAGCCCATCGACTTCTCGATGGGCTTTATCTTTTTTCCGGTTTTTCTACAATAACTCATTCGCTAGGTTGGCCAACTCGGATCTCTCACCTTTTTCCAGCTTGATATGGGCATAGAGTGGATGATCTTTCACCCGATCAATCAAGTAAGAAAGGCCATTGGATTGAGAATCCAAATAAGGCGTATCAATTTGATGTACATCACCGGTAAAGACAATCTTGGTGTTTTCACCTGCTCGGGAAATGATTGTCTTAATCTCATGTGGAGTTAAGTTTTGAGCTTCATCTACGATAAAGAAAATATTGGAAAGCGATCGACCTCGAATATAAGCCAAAGGCTGAATCACCAATTTTTCCTGATTGACGAGTTCGGTAATTTTCTGGTATTCCTTATCAGTCTCCTTGTATTGATTTTGGATAAACTTTAAGTTATCCCAAAGTGGCTCCATATAAGGGTTCAACTTAGACTTAATGTCTCCAGGTAGATATCCGATGTCTTTGTTGGATAACGGAACAATAGGTCTTGCCAGAAATATCTGCTTATAAAAGCGTCTTTGCTCGAGAGCACCTGCCAAAGCCAATAAGGTTTTACCTGTACCAGCCACTCCTTGAATGGAAACCAACTTGATATTGGGGTTCATGATGGCATGCAGGGCAAAGGTCTGCTCAGCATTTTTTGGCTTGATATTATAGGCCAACTTCTTATCTACCCTCTCTAGAATATTTTCTTCTGGATTGTAATAGGTAAGGACGGAATTCTTATTGTTTCGAAGAATGTAATAGGCATTGGCCTTTCGCTTTCTGGTACCCAAAACTGATTTTGCCTCCACAAAACCTACCTCATAAAGGGTATTGATCGCGTCAACATTTACATCTTCGAGAATGTACTTTCCGGTATTTTCCAGTTCATCAATATTCTTGATTTTACCGGTTTCGTAGTCTTCCGCATGGATTTCCAGGGATTTCGCCTTAAGTCGAAGGTTAATATCCTTGGAAACAAGAATCACCCGTCGATTTTTCTCATGCTCCTTGAGGTATAAAGCTGCGTTGAGAATTTTGTGATCATTCTTTTCTTCCCCGAAAATCACATTGGCATTCAACTTATTGTCGGGATTCATCAGAACCTTGAAGTTCCCCTTGGTCTTTCCATTAAGCGGAGTCCATTCGTGGATCATGTGATCCTGTGAAAGCTTATCCAGCAATCGAATAAATTCCCGGGCTTCAAAGTTTTTGGTGTCATTGCCTTTTTTGAACTGATCAAGTTCCTCCAGCACCGTGATTGGAATCACCACGTCGTGCTCGGCAAAATTCATGATGGAGTTGTGTGCGTAAAGAATCACAGAAGTGTCTAGCACAAAGATTTTCCGATCTTTATCGGATTTGGCTCTAGGCATGTGCAGGAAAATGTTAGTGGTAATCGTTGTAATAATTTAGAAAAATATCAGAACCCTTGTACATGATTTAACAATAAATTATGGTTAAACCTTGAACTTAAAAGTCATCTTACTGAGAATCAAAATGATAAAAATGAGTTCCAAGCTTGTAAAGTTGCAAAGTGAAAAGGCTGAGCACTCACTTAGCAACATTATCACTTTACAACATTTCAACTTTAATCCAATAAAGCCCTAATATCCTCATTGTCGAGGCTTTTCATAAAGCTTTCTTCGCTTCCAATCAATTCACCCGCCAAGGCCAATTTTCTATCCTGGAGAGCCATGATTTTTTCTTCGACAGATCCTCTACTGATGAATTTGTAAATAATGACCTTGTTTTCCTGACCAATCCGATGTGCCCGGTCGATCGCCTGTGACTCTACGGCTGGATTCCACCAAGGATCCAAAAGGAACACATATTCCGCTTTGGTCAAGTTCAAACCAACCCCACCCGCCTTCAGGGAAATTAAAAATACTTTCACTTTGTCATCTTGCTGGAACCGTTCCACCTGCGCTTGTCTGTCTTTAGTCGAACCATCCAAATAGCAGTAATCGATGTTTTCTGAATCTAAATATTCCCGAACAATGGACAAATGCCTTACAAATTGGCTAAACACCAAGACCTTGTGATCTTCCGAAATGGTCGATTGCAGCATGTAGGTCACATCCTCCAATTTCCCTGAATTCCCCTCATAGTCATCTCGAACTAACTTGGGGTGATTGGCAATTTGGCGGAGTTGAGTTAGACCTCGAAGTAAGGTGAATTGCTGTCTTCCCAAGTTGGCAATTGGATTTTCGCCGATGATTTTCTCTCGATAATAGGTCTTTACCTCCTCGTAGACTTTCTCCTGCTCAGCAGTCATCGCAGAGAACTTCACATTGGTAATCTTCTCTGGCAGGTCAGTCGCAACTTGGGATTTCAGTCTTCGAAGAATAAAAGGCTTAATCAGCGCATGAAGCTTAGCTGATTTGTCCTTGTCATTTTGCTTTTCAATGGGCTGCAAAAACTGTTTCTTGAAACTATTCTGAGAGCCCAAAAGTCCTGGGTTCACAAAATTCATCTGAGACCACAAATCCATGGTTCCATTTTCTACCGGAGTACCCGTCAAGATAAGCTTCTGCTTACTTTTCAGCTTATTGACCGCATTGGCGATGTTACTGCTTGGATTTTTGATTGCTTGGGACTCATCCAAAATCACATAATTGAAATAAAAATCCTTCAATATATGAATGTCCAAACGGGTAATCCCATAGGACGTCAACACCAAATCATACTCACGGAATTTCCAGGGGTCTTTGATACGTTGAGTTCCGGAGTAAACCAAAATCTTCAGATCCGGACAAAACTTTCTAGCTTCTAATTCCCAGTTGTATATCAGGGAAGTAGGCATCACCAACAAAGAACAGAACCCTGGATTTTCTTCCTTTTCATAAGCCAAAAGAGCCAGGGTTTGAACGGTTTTTCCCAAACCCATATCATCGGCTAAGCAGCCTCCGAATCGAAACTCATTTAAAAAACGCAACCAATTATATCCTGCTTTTTGATAAGGACGCAGCGTGCCTTCAAAGCCTCTCGGCATCTCATAATCATCGATACTATCAAAATCCCGAAGTTTTTCAAGTTTTCGACTCAAGCTTAGCTGCACCAAATTCCCTTCCTCCAACTGCTTCGCCAAGGCTAGGTGATGCTTTCGCATGATGACTTGGCCATCGACGGTACCTTCTTCCATGAAGGAGAAAAGCTCGGAATAATTCACAAACCAAGAAGCTGGGATTACAGCCATTTCACCATTTGGCAACTCAAATTCGGTCTGCCCTTTCATCACCATCTTTCGGATTTTAGCAAAAGGAACCAAGTATACACCGAATTTGATCATGGCTTTCACGTCAAACCAATCAATGCCCTCATTGACCTCAATGCTGATCTGAGCTTTTCCGATGTGGTAGATTTTTCCATCGGGATTGGATCGCTGTTGGATTTTAATATTCTTCTCAGACAACAATTCCTCATTTTCCCCTATCCATTCAAAAGCCTGTGTTTTCGGAAGCTCAACCTTTCCATGGCTCAAATTCAGACCTAATTTCTTGATATAGGAGACGATGGATTTTTCCTTTTGAACAGCCCGAATGGTCTGCTTAAACATGAATTCTCCATCCTTTTCAATCAGAGTAACCGGCTGACTGGAAGCGGCATCATCCGCCTTCCCCAAAGGATAGTTTTCGTCTCCGTATTGGAAACGCATCTCAAAGACGATTTTAGCCTCTTCTCCGTTTTCTGCAGCACCTTCAAAAAGACCCTGATCTGTTCCGGCTAAAGTATGAATTCGGATAATCGGTTCGGGTTTTCCATGCTCCCTTGAAACTTCAAAACCCCTGGCATCGACCTCATATTGAGTCATCATAGGGGCCATGAATTTCCGGAAATACACAGGCTCCATTTTCTTCTCAATCAGAATAAATTTCTTCTTCAAAAAAGGAAGAAGCTTCATTCCATCCACATGCTTGTGAAAATGATATAGCTTTTGTTCCACCGTAAACCAAGCGGGATCTTTCGCCAATAAATAACCTCCTCTGCCATGAATCAGGACCGACTCGCCCTTGTATTTGATTGTGGGATAGTAGTGAGTATTATCCGGGTTTTTATGAAAATGAAAAATGATGGAAGCAGGCTCTGGCATGACCTCAATTTCCTTCCAAGTAGGGCTTCCATCCGAACCCATTTCAAACAATCTTCTTCCGATTAATTTGGGCAGAATGGCAGAACGTTGACGTTCTAAGCGAATTTCTACAAGTTCTTGAACCTGTTTGTTTTCTGTTTTTGGGTCATAAATCTGCTGCAGGTAATCCTTGGGCCGGACTTTTTTCTTCTGCGGCAAATAAACTTTGATTACCTCCTCAGGTTGCATGGCATCCATGAGTTTAATCAACTCATAGTCGCGCTCATCTAGTCCTGCATCAAATTCCTGAGCATTAGCCGAACTGATATTTTGATATGCCAGCGAAAGCCTGCCTTGCTCATCCAACTGGACTACAAAAGATTCAAACAATAATCCTAAATACTCATGACTGAAAATAGAATATACTATTTGAAATGGCTTGCTGGGATCTACAATCATCTAAATATTATTTTATCAAAAGAACCAAGGCTTTAAAGAGTGCAAGCTTCGGCTAATTTAGAAAGGGTAATAGCTCGAAAAATAATAAAAAAACCCTTTTGCATCGCTGTCAAAAGGGTTTTTATTGATCATTTCTTGTAGAAATAGTTCTATTGTTCTAAAGGAGCGCTTTCCTGATGGTGATTTTCCTTCGGTTTCTCCGGGAAAAATTTTCCCTGAAAAATCAAAATAATAGCCACTCCAATAAATATGGCCGCATCGGCAACATTAAAAATTGGCCAAAGGGCAGTATAGGAACCACCCCAAATAGGCACCCATTCAGGTATATATCCTTCCCAAATATCAAAATAAAACATATCCACTACTTGCCCATGTAGCCAAGGTGTCGGTGCATCATATGGAGCATTTCTTAACCAAACTCCATAAAATATAGAGTCTACCAAATTGCCTATAGCACCTCCCAATATCATAGCAATACATATGATATATACCGGATGTTGTTTCTTTTTTATGATATAGTATAGATAATATCCTATACCAAACATGGCGAATAATCGGAAAGAAGTAAGGATCAATTTCCCGTATTCTGTCCCAAGCTCCATCCCAAAAGCCATTCCTGGATTCGTGGTGTAATGCAGCTTAAACCAGTCTCCGAAAATTATGATCTGACCTGGGGTACCAAAATCCATTTGGAAGTGAACCAGCATTTTGACCGCCTGATCAATGGCGATTACCAAAAGCGTGATTCCAAAATATTTAAGGTATTTATTCATCTTATTAGTTGCCTTCCGCCTTTTGGACTATAACAGCGATTTCGAAATCATCCATGTCCAAAAGAGTTCCTCCTTTAGCTTCTTCTGTCACACGCAAACTCAGCGCTTGGGTTTCAGATTGAATGTAAGAACCGAAATTTTCTACGGAAGCATCCACCAATGTATTACCATCAGCGATTTGAATGTGAATTTTATCCTGTACTTCCAGCCCCATCTCCTTTCGAAGATTTTGGATTCGATTGACTAGATCACGGGCGACTCCCTCCTGCTTCAATTCCTCAGTCACTGTCACATCTAGAGCTACCGTTACGCCTCCATCAGAAGCTACCGACCAGCCAGGAATGTCTTGTGAAGAAATCAAGACTTCTTCCAAAAGTAAATCCACTGCTTCCCCATCTACATCGATGGATAATTTACCTTCTCGTTCTATCTGATTGATCTCATCCTGACCCCAAGATTTGATAGCAGCAACCACAAAGCGCATCTTTGGACCATACTTTTTACCCAAAACAGGCAAGTTCGGCTTCACTTCTTTCACCAAAATACCGGAAGCATCATCCAAGAATTCAATTTGCTTGATGTTTACTTCTGTTTTGATCAATTCGGCTACGTGTTCGATTTGCTCCTGCGTCTTTTTGCTGAGCACAGGAATCAAAATACGCTGCAAAGGCTGTCTCACTTTTAGCTTTTCCTTCTTTCGAAGTGAATGCACCAAGGAAGAAATAGTTTGAGCCAATTCCATGCTTCTCTCCAAGTCTTCATCGATCAAGGATTGATTTGCCGAAACCCAATCGGTCAAATGCACGGATTCTTTACCACCTTCTCCTGCTTCAGTCAAGTTTTTGTATAACCAATCTGAATAAAAAGGCGCAAAAGAAGACATCAACTGAGTCAAGGAAAGCAAGCACTCGTATAAGGTTTCGTAAGCTGCCTGCTTATCCGCATTCATCTCTCCTCTCCAGAATCGCTTTCGAGCCAGACGAACGTACCAGTTGGACAGTTGGTCCACAGTAAAATTCATGATCGCTCGGGTAGCTCGGGTAGCATCGTATTGATCCATTGCTTCCTCCACTTCCGCGATCAAAGACTGCAATTTGGAGATAATCCACTGATCGAGTTCAGCACGATCTTTCACTGCAATAGCCTTGGATGGATCATAGATAAATGCATCCAAATTGGCATAAAGCGCGAAGAAATTATAGGTATTTTGAAGGGTTCCAAAGAAGCGACGCTGCACTTCAGTCACACCATCCAAATTGAATTTCAAATTGTCCCAAGGATTAGCATTGCTAAGCATGTACCAGCGAAGTGCATCTGGACCGTATTCTTTTAGGGTCTTGAATGGGTCAACGGCATTGCCTAATCGCTTGGACATTTTGTTTCCGTTTTTATCCAAAACCAGACCATTAGCGATTACATTTTTGAATGCTACGGAATCAAACAGCATCACCGCGATTGCATGCAAGGTGAAGAACCAACCTCGCGTTTGATCCACCCCTTCAGCGATGTAATCGGCAGGAAAATTATGCTTGAAAATGGATTGATTTTCAAAAGGAAAATGCCATTGCGCATACGGCATGGCTCCGGAATCAAACCAAACGTCAATCAAATCAGGCTCACGGAACATCTTTTCTCCCTTGGAAGAAACCAAGATCACATCGTCCACATAAGGTCGGTGTAAGTCGAGTTCTTTTCCTTCATAAGGAGATTTTTCCATGAAACCGGCCGCGATGGATTTTTCGATTTCAGTGTTGAGTTCAGAGATCGAACCGATGCATTTTTCTTCCGAACCGTCACTTGTTCTCCAGATCGGAAGTGGAGTCCCCCAGAAACGGGAGCGGCTCAGGTTCCAATCCACCAGATTTTCCAACCAGTTACCAAAACGACCAGTTCCAGTCGCCTCAGGCTTCCAGTTGATAGTTTTATTAAGTGCTACCAGTTGATCTTTGTAAGCGGTTGTTTTGATAAACCAGCTTTCTAATGGATAGTAAAGCACCGGTTTATCTGTACGCCAGCAGTGTGGATAGCTGTGTTCGTATTTCTCAACCTTAAAGGCTTTATTTTCATTTTTCAGAATGATGGAGATAATAATATCGGTGTTTTTATAATCCGAAGCACCTTCATCATCTTCCGTGTAATTCTTCACAAAGAAATCATCTGGGCCAAATTCTTTATGAGCCGTGATTCCATGTTCCTTCATTTTAGCAGCCAGATATTCACCTACTACAGGAAGGAATTTCCCTTGCTTATCCACCACCGGGATGTCATTGCCCAATTCGTCCTTTACAAATACTCCGGGAACATTATTCTGAACCAAAGTTCGGAAGTCATCCGCACCAAAGGCTTTAGCCAAGTGCACGATACCAGTACCATCTTCAGTAGTGACATAATCTCCAGCAACAACGGTAAAGGCAGGATACGGTAGCGCCAACCCTTCGATCGGGAAAAGTTGCTCATATTCCCAGCCGAGCATATCTTTCCCTTTGAACTCTTCTATGATTTCAAAAGGGATCAACTTGTCGCCCGGCTTATAATCCTCCAATTTCAGATCAGCAGCCTTTGGGTTGAGATATGCTCCCATTCGAGCCTTCGCCAAAATCACGTTGACAGGCTCAAAAGTGTAAGGATTAAAAGTCTTAACCTTTACATAATCAAGCTTTTCCCCAATCGCCAAAGCCGAGTTGGATGGCAAAGTCCAAGGCGTAGTAGTCCAAGCCAGGATGTAAGTATTATCCTGATTTTTGAGCTTAAACTGAGCCGTAATGGAAGTATCCTTAACGTCTTTGTAAGTTCCCGGCTGATTCAGTTCGTGAGAAGAAAGACCCGTTCCCGCTGCCGGAGAATACGGCTGAATCGTGTAGCCTTTGTATAAAAGGCCTTTTTCATAAAGCCGCTTCAAGAGATACCAAAGGGTCTCGATGTACTTGCTGTCAAAAGTAATGTAAGGATCATCCAGGTCTACCCAATAGCCGATTTTCTCGGTCAGGTCATCCCATTCATTTTTATAGCGCATGACCGTTTCCCGACATCGCTTATTGTATTCCTCCACGGAGATTTTCTTACCGATATCTTCCTTGGTGATACCAAGCTCCTTTTCAACTTGCAATTCTACAGGAAGGCCATGCGTATCCCATCCGCCTTTACGCTTCACTTGAAAGCCGCGAAGGGTTTTGTATCGACAAAAAATATCCTTGAGCGTCCGGGCCATGACATGGTGAATTCCGGGAGTTCCATTAGCCGAAGGCGGTCCCTCATAAAAGGTAAAGGTCTGAGCCCCTTCCCGGTTGGCGATGGACTTTTCGAAGATCTGATTCTCTTTCCAATAGGCCAGTACAGACTCTCCGATATGCGGATAATCTACCTGCTTAAATTCCTGATACGTTTTCACTGCTTCCTGCTTATCGAATTCCTTTTTGAATGGATTTTTGGCGTGACCCCAGCTTGCTGGGGTCGGGCTATCCGCTCTTATCCACCTGCTATGCAGGATGGATACCGCTTCTATCCCTCACGCGGGCCTATGCCGCTCAAAACAAGGCACAAAGATAGCAGAATTGGGCTTTTTGGGGAAAGAAAATGCGAATACCTTTTGGAATTCGCTGGAAGTCAAATGGATGATGCCGAATTAAGAAAAATCAGGATCTAAGAAGACAATAACCTATTGAGCCTTCTTTTCCCCTCTTCTCTGAAAATCAATCGCCTTAATACGTGAGGTAATAAACGGAAAGTGCCTATTTAATATCCGGTCAGTGAAGACACTCACTGGGGCAGAAGAAAAGTAAACCTCCCTTTTTTACTCTGATTGTTCCTTCAAAATCTTAACTACCCGATTGTAAACAATCTCGTGAATGTTCCAAGCATATCCCCCATTGGTATTGACAAACTGCACCACAACTGCATCGATATCCGGATGGTATTTCGCAATGCTTTGGTAGCCGGGCACCAGGCCTGTATGTTCATACACATAAATGGAGGAATAAATCTCCTGCTCTTCTTCGGTCAACAAACTCCCATCATTTAAGGCTCGGAGGAAAATTCCGACTTCCTCTGCAGTTGAAATCATCGATCCTCCGGGATGGATAAAATCATTTCCTTTGATGTCCAAAGGATATCCGATAAAGTACCCACTCATCAGTTCCTCGGGATTAATTTCCGATAGGAGACTATAGGTTCGCTTTAGACCCAATGGCTCCAAAATCTCTGTTCGGATAAAGTCATGATGGGAATAACCCAAAGTCTTGTCCAAAATCTCCCCAATCAGGACATAATTGGTATTACAATAGGCATAGTCAGCTCCCGGCTCGAAATCAGCAGGCAAACCATAAATCAGCTCTAAAGCCTGACTGTTTTCGGTAAAAGGATCGCCCCAGGGATAGTCAGGTTGATCAGAAAAATTTGGAATCCCAGAGCGATGCTGAACGAGCATGCGAAGCGTGATTCGATCTGAATTCTTAATATGTTTAGATATTTCAGGAAGCAAATCAGCCAAGGTATCATCCAAAGAAAGCTTTCCACTAGCAACCATTTTGCTTACTGCTGCGGCGATATAGAGCTTACTGATACTGGCAATCTTGAAGAGCGAATTTGGGTCAGCTGGGATTTTCTGATCCCGATCTTTCCAGCCTGCGGAATAGAATTGAGGCTCTTTTCCCCCTTGGTCTACATAAACAATGATTCCATCCAATTTATAATCTATCGCCTTATCCACCTGCTCTTGTACCGTATCGGGAAGTGGAGCCAACCAGGCCCGAAGAATAAGCCAAGGCGTAAAGTAAATAGTACTAGCAATAGCAATCAGAGGCATGAGTATTCGGAAAATCGTTTTGGTTTTCATTTGCGTTTTGGATTCATTTGAAAGCCTTGACAAATCTTTAGCAAGAATGAGTTTAGCCTCTTTTAAATCTTTTGAGTTGAAGCACTAACAGAAATACTTTTTGTTGCTGCTTTTTTAAAATCCCAAGAAAGCCCAAATAAAGGCCTGAGGAAAGGAATTCTTCTGATTAAGAATTCAAAAACGACAAAACAGAATCCTGCGGTAAATCCGACGATGCCAATGAATTTAAGCAAAACTGGTAAGTTAAATGGCAAAATCACCCAGGCTGCTGCATGAAGGGCCACCATATGGATGATATAAACTGGATAAGCTGCCTGACTCAAATAGCTAAGCAAAGCGCTGGGCTTATTCAAATATTTATATCCAAATCCGAAAATTGCAAATATCCAAGTATTGGACTCGATGGCCAGCAGATAGCCCGGAGCAGCTAAATCAAATACCAGCAAACGAGTTAGATAAAACCCTAATGCCAAAGCTAGATAAGCCCAGCGCCATTTTAGGATTGTTTCCCAAAAGGCCTTTCCACTGTAGACGAGTAGAAACCCACAAAAGAAGGCCAATAGACCAAGAAAAAAGCCGTGCCATGTCAAGGCATACATTTCAAAGACTTGAGGCTTGACCAACAACACTTCCAGTACAAACAACAAAGAAAGCGAAAGCGGACCAAAGGGATTCCCCATAAAGGCTTCCAATTTGCGCTTAAACCGTCCACTTTCGTTTTTTTTAAGGAAAAAGAAAAGAGGTGTCAATAGCAGAACATAAGCGAAAATATTTCCTAAAAACCATAAATGTGCTGGATGCGGCACATATCCTAAGGGCAAATGGTAGTAGGCCTGGAAAATCAGGAAATGCAGGGGTACAATCGCAACCATCCCAAAAAGGAAAGGAAGCAGGATTCGTTTGCTGCGCTCCATTAGTAGTTGCTTCCAATTTCTCTTTCGGATAGCAAAGTAAACGCCCATTCCAGAAACATAAAATAGAAATGGAATTCGCCAAACATTGAGCAAGGACATAGGTTTCCAAAGTCCTTCCATGAGCTCATTGCTTTTTATAAAGCCCAAAAACATGGCCCATGGCTGAAACACAATCGCAATGTGGTAGATCAGCAGCAGGGCGATTGCAATCACCCGCAGCCAATCAATATCGTATCTTCTTTGAGTAGTCATGATCGTAAATCAAGAAATGATAAACTATTGAAGCATCATCGCGATGACTGGACGGGTCTTTTCCAGTTGTTCCATATCCAATTCCAATCCCAATGGACCTAATTGCTGCTTCATCATCTCATAGATTGGCTTGACTTCTTCAAAGGAACCCATCACTGTTTCCCGAGGAGTAAATCCGAAATTATTCTTTAGGGTCTTATCCGCATCGGCATCGAGAAGCATTTGGACGATTTCTACTCTGCCGAAGAATGCAGCGACGTGAAGTGGCGTAGCTCCATCATTATTGACGAGCGAAAGGTCTGCTCCTGCTTCGATGAGGGATTTAGCGATTTCAGTTTTTCCAAACGTTATGGCAGAAACCAAAGGAGTGGATCCACTAAATGGCTCCTTTTCATTGATATCCGAGCCTGCGGCAATATGCTGCTTGACTACCTCTAAATTATTGGTCATGACGGCAGTATGAATATCAAGTTGTGGCTTCTCGACTTGTTGGCTTTGCACGGTTTTTTCTTGGGCTTTGGTACAGGCGGGGAATAAGGCTGCCACCAATAAAAGGCCAAGGATGACTTTGAGCGAGTTGAATTTTAACGTTTTCATGATCTTGTTTTTTGTGTGAGAACTTTTTGATTTTTGTTTGAGACAAAGTTCGCACAGACCTAAGGGGCGGATGTAATAGGCAGGATGCCAAAAGCATAAAGTATTGAGCAGCCATAAAAATTATGACGCATCCTTATAAACTATGGCGCATCCTTGATAGGAAAGCAGGAGAATCTTCGGAAAAACAGGCTTTGGCTTTCAGTAAATTTCCCTACCTTGAATTCTTATTTTTAGCATGGCGGAGCCCCAAAAACATATGGAAGACTTTCTCACGCAGGCCACTGCGATCGTGGTTGAGCGAGCTTCAGACGAGCAATTTGGAGTGTCCGAGCTGGCCGAAGCGATGAATATGAGTCGCTCCAACCTGCTTCGAAAAGTGAAATCGGCAACCAATCTCTCTGCCAGCCTATTTATCCGTCAGGTACGATTGGAAATTGCCATGGAATTGTTGAAGGAAGGAAATCTGAGCGTTTCTGAAGTTTCCTACCGAGTCGGTTTTGGAAGCCCTTCTTATTTCATCAAATGCTTTCGGGAGCACTATGGATTTTCCCCCGGTGAAGTAGGAAATAAAAAGGTGGAAGAACTCCAAAAAGCTGAAAATCCAATTTCAAAATATACAGCAAGAAATCGACATCAATATTGGGTTTTCACAGGTTTAGCAGTGATCCTGTTAATAGCTTTGGCCTACTTCTTTTGGCCCAAAAACAACGAAGAACCATCTCAGGAAGAAAAATCCATAGCAGTCCTCCCCTTCAAAAATGAAAGTGCTGATTCGACCAATCTGTACTTCGTGAACGGACTGATGGAGTCCACCCTCAATAATCTTCAGAAAATCAAAAATCTCAGGGTTATCAGCCGCTCATCGGTAGAGAAATACCGAAATACCAACAAAAGCATCCCTGAAATGGCTGAGGAACTGGGCGTGAGCTACTTTGTCACGGGCAGTGGGCAGAAAGTCGGTGAGCAGGTTTTGCTAAGTATTCAGCTCATCGATGCCACAAATGAGCGCCAAATCTGGGCTGAACAATACAACCGTAGGCTGGCTGATATCTTTTCTCTTCAAAATGAAATCGCCACCCAAATCACCGATGCGATCAAGGTAATCGTGACGCCGACCGAACTCCAACAAATTGAAAAGCGGCCAACGGAAAATCTTCTAGCCTATGACTATTACTTGCAGGCATTAGAGCCCTATCACTCTAGGACCGATGAGGGGCTTCAAAGAGGAATCGAACTCTTCGAAAAGGCGATTGAGCAAGACCCTGAATTTTCCCTGGCTTATGCCCACGTGGCTATTAGTTACTATTTACTGGAGATGTTTCGGTCGGAAAAGCTTTACACCGAAAAAATCAATTTCAATGCCGACAAAGCTTTGCTTTACGACTCAAAATCTGCTGAAAGCCTGACTGCAAAGGCTTTTTATTATATCCAAAGTGAGGATTTTTCTTTAGCTCTTCCTTATCTACAGAAGGCCCTGGAGTACAATCCTAATTCTTCCTTGGCAATTCAAATGCTAGCAGATTTCTATTTTCGCTTGGCCCCCGATACGGAAAAGTACTTGGAATATGCCCTGAAAGCAGTCCAGCTCCAAGTCGCAAGCGGTGACTCCACTACCCAAAGCTACAGCTTTCTACAGCTCGCCAATGCCCTGATGACAGCTGGATTTGTGGAGCAGGCTAGGGAGTTTATCGATCGTTCACTCGTTTATGATTCCACTAATTACTATGCCCCGCACCTGAGAGCTTACATCCTTTTTGCCGAAGAGAAGGACAACTCCAAAATGCGTCGGCGCCTGATTCAGGCATGGGAAAATGATAAAAGTCGATTGGATATTTTACAGGACATTGGCAAATTCTACTATTTGGATGAGATGTATGACAGTGCTTTTTTCTATTATCTACAATTTGTAGAAGCACGAAAAGCCAATGGGTTGCGGATTTACGAGTTGGAAAATGCCAAAATCTCCTTGGTTTATGAGAAAATGGGAAGAGATGAAGAGGCAAAAAGTCTATTCCAAGAATTTTCTGACTTTGCTGAGTCTGATGAATCCATCTATCGAAATATTGCCTTAGCAAACAAATATGCGATCCTAAAAGACTGGGAAAAGGTCATGAATCATCTAAAAGCCTTTGCAGACGAAGAAAATAATCAATTTTGGTTTTTATACCTGAAGGATGAACCGGTTTTTGCACCTTTAAAATCCCGCTCCGATTTCCAATCAACCATGCAGAAAATTGAGGACAAATTCTGGGAGCAACATGATCGAATTAAAAAGATTTTGGAGAAAAAAAAGTTGATTTAGAAATACAGAATATAAAAATCGGAGACAGATTCCTTTTTTCTTTGCTTAAAAATCCCCTTTCGAAACTCTACTTAGAATGCATAAATATTAGTTGCGAGCACCCAATTAAACAGAAATAACCAACGAAAAAATTGTGATTAAAAAAGTAGAATGAATTTACCTTGAATAGCTAACCACTTAACTTTGAGACGATCTTACTTCCTCCTTTTTTTCCTCCTTTTTTCTTTTTTAGAGGCAAAAACATTCGCTTTTGATGATTCGAAAACAGACAGTTTAGAGCTAATCTTTCAAAACAAAAACTTATCTGATTCAATCCGCTACCGTGCGATGCAACAGCTTACCTTTTCGATGATTTTCAGGGAAGGTGAACTAGCTAAAATAAAAATTAAAGAAGTCCTCAAAACTGCCGAAAAGGAAGTCGGCAAAACCAAGATTTACTTTAACATGTTGCAAAACCTCGGAATCTATTATGATGTGAATCAACAAACCGACAGTTCCTTACTTATTTTTTCGGAGATATTGGAAGAGAGCCAAAAACAAGGATGGAAAGCTTTGGAACAGCGGTCATTCAATAATTTAGGGATGAATCGGCTCAACTCTTCGGACTACAAATCAGCCATTGATTATTTCTCCAAGTCTCTGGAGATCAGCCGAAATGATCCCAATGCCCTCGAAGCTAATTTTGTGAGCAGTATTTCGAATCTTGGGCTTGCCAATCAGGAACTCGAACTTTACGACCAAGCTATCAAGTATCATCTGGAAGCTTTGGAAATCCGGGAGCGATTAAAGGATCCAAACGGAATTGCAATTTCATCTGCAAATCTGGGTATTTGCTACAGGCTTATGGGAGAAGAGGAGCGGGCTGAAAAATACTATCGACAAGCCATTGAAAATGCCAAAACTGCTGAAAATAAGGTCCTTTTTCACCGAGTGCATGACAACCTCGGAGCTCTTTATATAGGACAAAAAAACTATGAAAAGGGACTACTGATGCTAACTATCGCCTTGGATGACTCGGACGGCTTTACTCCTGACCCCAAAATGGAACTCAGCATCGTAAGTAATGCGGCCTCAGGGCACATTGATTTGGGGCAAACAGATAAGGCACTGGAATTTGCCAACCGAGGGCTTCAGGTATTGGATGAAAACCCGGAGCTAGTTAATTACTCCTTAACCCTGAAAAATGCCTTAGCAAAAATCTATTTCAGAAAAGGAGACTTTGAGAAAGGAAATGCCTACTTGGAGGAATATGTAGAATTGAACAAGAAAGTTTTCAATGAGGAAAACGCCAAACTTCTGACAGATTTGCAAGTACGATATGATCTAGAAAAAAAGGAAAATCAAATTGCTTTGCAACAATCTGAAATCTTAGAGCAAAGTGCTATCCTTCAAAGAAATTATTTTGGCTTTGCCGCCTTGGGCTTACTCTTGCTTATGTTGGGTGGTACTTTTGTTTTCTATCAAAAACAAAACAAACGAAAGCAAGATCTCCTTTTAAAAGACCGGAAGCTGAAAGTCAAGGAAGCCTATATCCAAGCCTCAATCGAATCTCAGGAACAGGAACGCCGGCGAATGGCTCAAGACCTTCATGATGGATTTGGACAATATATTTCAGCCCTTCGGATGTATGTCTCCCAACTCAAAAGCAATCAGGCTCAGGAAGAATTAAAAACTGAACTCGTCAGCCGAACGGATTTAGTTTTGGATGAAATGTCCAAGGAAATCAGCAATGTGGTCTATGACCTCATGCCGGCTACATTAATCCGCTTTGGGTTGATCCCGGCTTTGGAGGATTTAGCTCATCGCATCAATGCAGGTCAAAAAGTCCACCTCGATATTTTGACAGAAAACCTTCCCAATCGAATGGATGAATTGGTCGAAATCAATCTTTTCAGAATTTGTCAAGAATGGATCAATAATGTGCTCAAGTACGCCCAAGCCCATCAAATCTCTCTCAGAATCTCTCAAAATCATGGAACTGCCCAACTTCAAATCTTGGATGATGGGAATGGTTTTGATGCAGGTATTTTCAAACAAAGCAAGCGAAACGGCTGGAGAAATATCACCACGCGCACAGAGCTGCTTAATGGAAAACTGGAACTATTTACCCAGCCGGGACAGCAGGGGACAGAACTTTTAGTTACTTTTCCGTATGTTCAACACCCAAATTAATTTGATTTTTTTCTATGAAAATTCTACTTGTTGACGACCATCAAATTCTATTGGACGGCCTGAAGTTCTTGCTTCAAAACCAATCCTTCGTTAAGCAGGTACATGTCGCTTCCACCGTGGAGCATGCGCTAATTCAGATCCAATCAGAGGTACCGGACTTGATCGTCTCGGATATTTCTATTCCAGAAATTGGGGGGATTGTTTTTGCGCAAAAAGTCAAGGCTCTCTTTCCTCAAACTAAATTGATTTTTCTGAGCATGCACGAAGAACCTTATCGGGTAAAAGAAGCCCTTTCCACAAATGCAGAAGGGTATGTTTTGAAAAAAGCTGCTCACGAGGAATTGCTTAAAGCCGTGAGGGAAGTAGCAGAGGGAGGTTTGTATTTCAGTACAGAAATCCAGAAAATCCTGATTCAGCGAATGCGCTTTCCAGAAGATGAGCGAATCTTGACTGATCGCGAAAAAGAAGTACTCAGATTGATTTTTGAGGAGTATTCGAATAAAGAAATCGGTGAAAAACTCCATATCTCTGAGCGTACAGTAGAGACCCACAGAAAAAACATCTACCAAAAAACAAAGACCAACACCTTGGTTGGTCTTTTGAAATTTGCCCTGGAAAATAACCTCGTGTGAGGCATGGTCTAGTGCCTATTCCTGAGTCAACTCGAAGAAATTAGCAATACCTGTATCAATCATGTCCTTCATAGCTCCCGAGGCAAACTGAACATAAGCATCTCGGTCACAATCGGCAAAATGGGAAGCAACAGTAGCCTGATCTCCGGAAGTCATAACGAGTTGCGTATAGCTTGTTTTGGAAAACATATCTGTTTGTGCTTGGGTGACTTCCTTTATTTTTTTGTCTTTAAATACCCCTTCTGCAAACACTGCTTTTTTAGGTTCGACTTTAGCGTTGAACAGTGGATTACTTCCTATATCCAAGCCGGAAACGAATCGAACTTGAGTAGGAATCACAGAGGATCCAAAGTTGGAGATCGACCTGTTATTTTCACTTGGGTCTAGAAATGGATCTATTCGATACCCGATTGTTGCTTTTACTGATGAAGAATTGGTCCATACAGAAGCATCTGCATCAAGATTTACAAAAGGAAAGGCAAAAGTGACATCTGCGATAAAAGCATTTTCCAATTCCTTGGAAATTTTTGGAGTAGGATCCACAAGCCCTCCACCTTTTTTCTCTTTTCCTCCTTTGGTTACTGATTTCACCAAATATTCATATCCAGTCGGAGTCACCATGATATAACCTTCAACTTGGGAATCTGAAGAAGCGCCACCTTTCACCTTAGTCCATCCTTGATAGTATTCAAATTGGCTTACTTCATCTGCTGTCATAATCTCAAAACCCTCACTTTTCAATTGACTGACAAAAGATTCATAGGCTTCATCAATCATTTGTTGAAAATCTGGCACATCAACTCCCTGTATCTGAACTCCCATTCTGGTAGAAGTTCCAGAGGTGAATGTGGTACGATTTGCTCGCTCTTTCTTAGATCCGGAGGTTTTGGCTGAAGCCTCTTCAAATACTTCAAAATATGCGTTAAAGGATCGGATAAAAACTTTTTTAGGAGCTTTGCTCCCTTGTTTTTTCTTATTGTAACTGGTGATTTTAAGGTCCTTGTCACTAAAAACAGACCCAGGCATAAATTCTACAAATAGAAGCAGGAAAATTAGTAATAGACTTTTCATAAGATTATAAAGAAATACAGCTTGCAAGTTGACCTACTTTTTATTCGAAGGAAATACCAAAAAATGCGGGTTTTTTATCCGTACCAGCACGGATACTTAGGAACAATTCAAGGAATGAAATCGGCTATACTTTTTGGATTTAGCTCAAGAATGAAATCTCTTGATAAACGGGGTTTTAGCTGATAAAAATCAACTTTTCAACTCACTTTCCTCACGCCCAAACCTGATGTAGTTTTGTAATTTAGGGCATTACCAAACATCCCTATGAGATGAAGACTGGAGCCAAAATTCTTCTAATGACCGATTTTTCGGAGGTAGCTGGTTATGCCACTTTCTTCGCAAAAGAAATCGCCAAAAAAGTCCAAGGAACAGTAGAAGTAATGCATATCCTGACCACTCCGGTGGACTGGGTTAATTTAGAAAAGGAAAAGGAACAGTTTTACCCTGAAACTTTACAGGAAATTGCTACTGCTAATGCCAAATTATTTGCCTTGGTAGGTGAGTTCGAGCATTTGGGAATTTTGGCTACTTCATCTCTGGTTTACAGTTACGGCTCCGAAACTGTATTTGAACATGTGATTAACTCCAAGCCTGACATGGTTATAATGGGTTCTGAAGGTCGGGGATCAAGGAAACCTTTCTACATGGGGTCCTATGCTCAAAAAATGCTCCGGAATATCAAAATCCCATTGCTTATCGTAAAGGATGCCCCTATAAGACCGGAGATCAAAAAGATTGCTTTTCTGACTACCCTAGAGGAAAATCAAAAACCAGTTCTCAAAAAATTACAGATCCTTTCGAGCTTACTTGGAGCTCAGATCGATCTGATTTTTGTCAATACACCTTATAATTTTTATGAGGATCAAGAATCTGACGAACGATTTGAGGATATGAAAGACGGGGATTCCTCCATTCAGCAATTCCTAACCAATGCTGAAAATCCGGAGAACGGAGTAATGTATTACGCGGAGCGAAATCATCCGGATATATTGGTATTAGCAAAATCCGAGAAGTCAGGAATCACCAAATTCTTCACGCCAAGCTTGACAGAAAACTTGGTTCGAGCTCACAACTTCCCGATTTTATCAATCTGCTTGGAATAGAGAATTATTTCTTTTGTAATCGGGCTATATAAAATCCATCAAAGCCACTTTGATGTGCAAATACTTTTTTCTCTTCTATCAATTCAAAATCTTTCCCAGCTTCAGAGGCCAAAAACTTCTGAACCTGCTTTTCATTTTCTGAAGGAAGAATACTACAAGTTGCATAAACCATTTGCCCTCCCTTTTTTACCATGGAAGGGTATGTTTGGAGAATTTCTGCTTGGGTTTCCTCCACTTTCTGGATGGACCCGGGGCTCAGTTTCCATTTGGTATCTGGATTTCTTCGCAAAACACCCAAACCGGAACAAGGCACATCAAGCAATAATCGATCTGCAGATTCTTTTAATCGCTTGATAGTTTTGGAACCTTCAATCACCTTTCTTTCGATGATGTCAATCCCATTTCTTCGAGCCCTCAATTTGGTTTGCTGAAGCTTCCATTCTTCCAAATCCATGGATAGGATTTTGCCCTTATTTTCCATCAAAGCAGCTAAGTGAAGCGTTTTCCCTCCTGCACCTGCGCAGGCATCGATCACCCGCATTCCAGGTTCCACTCCCAAGGCTGCCGCAACTAATTGGGAAGATGCATCCTGGACTTCAAAAAGTCCTGCTTTAAATGCAGCCGTACGGAAGACGTTTTGTCTTTCTTCCAAAATCAAAGCATCTGGATATCCTTTGATCTGATACGTTCGGATTCCTTCTTCCATCAACTGAGCCTTCAATCGCTCTCGGGTAGTTTTAAGCGTATTTACACGCAAAACGACTTCCGCTTCCTCATTGAGACTATGCAGCTCAGTTTCCCATTCTTCCCCCAACTCTTTTTTCCCTAGCTGGTACAACCAATCCGGAACAGATTCCAAAATGGCCGGATTTTCCAGCTTCTCGTATTTCTCCTTGATTTTTTCAGGATTGATCTTCGAAAACTCTTCCCAGTTAGGAAGCTCATTTCCCTGCATCAACCAATAAGTTCCAAAAAGATCCCAATAATCGTTGGAAGGACTGAGATAGTTGATCAGTCTCCACCAGCGGACCATCTCATAGGTAGTTTCGGCAATAAAAGAACGATCCCGGGCTCCCCATTTTGGATTGGACTTGAGGGTACGCTCTATTACTTTATCGGCATATTGTCCTTGTTCGAAAATAGCATCAAGCGCCGAATGCACTCCGCGAATGGTATTATTATGTAGCTTCATTAGTGAGAAATTCTACACAAAGGTAGCCTTTCTTTCCTTGTCTTCTTAATCCCCAATATCAAAAGAGCCGGAAGGTCAATGAAAGCCTTATTCCTTCCCGGGATACAGCTGAACCAAAATCATATCGGTCTCCCGTATATCCATCAGCCAAAGCCCAAAGCGGGTCATAAACAAGTGTGTTGATAATATCCGAATTGTTAGAAAGCGTCCGCTTGCGGAATTCTAGAAAATTGGCGCGGATTCCTAAATCCATCCAATCATTGAGTGACCAAGCAAATGAGACATCAATTCCAGCTTTCCAATTTTTCTCCTCCATTTCCCGGATAATGGGCCCCGGAGCAATAGATAGGCAATTGGGACAAGGCCAATAAGGAAAATATAAGTAGGAGTAATCCGGAAAAATCTCTAATTGTCCTTTTCCTGATTCCCGAATTCCATAGAGATTAAAGGCAAGTGCTGTCCTTTTTCCGAGAGAAACTTTGCGCTGAAGAAAAAGACCAAAACCAAACAAATCATTTTGAAGGCCTACAGGCATTTCTACACGGGTCGTACCGATAATGATTGGATTTCCATTTTCGTCAGGTTCTGGTCCATATACTTCCCGATTGTAAGAACCATTTTCCTGTGCTTCGTAATATGCTTGATAACTACCCATCAAACCAATGGACCATTTTTCTCCCATGGGTAAACCAAAAAATAATCGGGTACTCCCGAACCTTTCCTTTTCTGGGGCAAAAACTTGCGGGTAACTCTGGGATTTTTCCCAATAATTCCCATCCATTTCGAAGAAAATAGCCTGCTTCTCCTGAGAATAAACCAAAAGAGGAAGAAGGGCAAAAAAGAGCAGTAGGATAGTTTTTTTCATACGCATAAATTGATAATGCTAACCTTTTCCCTAGGTAGCGTCATTAGTGCTTACCTTTACGCACGCAAAATCCAAATCGCTACTCATGATTAATTACAATAGCTTGGTAAAAAAATGGGCCGATGAACTTGATCTATATGAAATCCAAGAAGCTCAAAATTTAGTAGAATGGCTATTGGAGCATCATTTAGGTCTTCGAAGAGTGGATATGATGCATTTTTTGGATGAAAAAGACTTGCCGAAGGCACTAATAGATGATTTTTCCCGATTGAAAACTGGTGAGCCTATTCAGCAAATTATTGGAAAGGCACCTTTTTATGGACGAGAATTTTTTGTTAGTAAAGATACTTTGATACCCCGAAATGAAACCGAAGAATTGGTTCATTTAATCATAAAGGAAAACCCACAAATCGGTTTGAAGATTTTGGATATTGGTACGGGGACAGGTTGTATTCCAATCACTTTGTCTTTGGAGATGAAAAATGCAGAAGTCTTTGCTACGGATATTTCCGAGGCGGCATTGGAAATAGCACGTAAAAACGCACAAGAACTTCACACATCCGTCCAGTTCGTCAAATCTGATATATTGAATGAGGAAATTCCAATAGAGGGTTTGGATATTTTGGTATCTAATCCTCCCTATATTCCCATACATGAAAAATCCAGTATGCACACCAACGTAGTGGATTTTGAGCCTGGGTTGGCACTTTTTGTACCCAATGAAGACCCGCTTTTATTCTATCGGAAAATTGCCGAAGCTGGAAAAAAAGCAATAAAACACGGGGGAAGACTGTATTTCGAAATCCATGAAAACTTCGGAAAAGCAGTCAAAGACTTGCTTTTGGAAATGAATTATTCAAAAGCCGAAATAATTCAGGATTTAAATGGGAAGGATAGAATTGTGAGGGCCTGCATGAATTAGGCTAAAAAGTATACCTATAAAACTTCCTGTAAATATCACCGTTTTCTTCCCTTGAAGAGACACCACCTGCTATTAAGTATTTACCATCAAAGACGAAGTATTTAGCTATTGGCAGGTCAAAAAAGCGCTGTTCTTTTGTTTCAATATCCAATTCAATTAGAGTTACTCCCCTAAGGTTTTTTTCTAAAATTTCAAAACCTGTGTAGTCTCGAAATTTTTCCTCTTTCAAATGTGAAACAATTCTATATACCTTATCATTTCTAAAAAATACACTTTCAAAATCAGGCTCCTTTATTTTATATTCCAATTCTTGTGTTCTACTAGGATATCGAGATAGAAGTGGCGCGGAATCCCTGCCTATTAAACCACAATAAATCGATTGAATTGTTTTATCTGAAAAATTAAATATATAAAGTGAATCAGAAAACCTGTAATTAACTATCATTCTATCTTTTCCCATTTTTTCTAAAATGGGACCAGTCAATTCACTTGGTAAGAAACTTTCTTTTATAAAATCCGGAAACTCAAACGTACTATTAAATTCTTCCTTTTTTAAATCATATACTCGAAAGGGAATTTCTTTTTCGAAATAATCTTTATCATCATAACGAATATCACTCACAGTTGGGATCCCTAAAATCTGATCAAAAAATACAGCATTAGAATAAAAGCCACTGCGGTAATAGTTTACAAAATCGCTTCCATTATAATCGAATTCATCGACTTTCTTAGCTTTAGAATTAAAAAGAAAAAATGACTCTTGACTTGCAGGAAAGACAAAAATTGAATCAAAAGAATGAAAGTAAACTGATGCATCAGTGGAATTAAATCCCATTGGCCCTTCTCGAGGGATTAAAATAGGTTCTAAATAACTTCCTTTCCAAAAATTAACCCTGTGAATCATTAAATCCCCATTGGAATTTAATCCATACTCAATAAGGTAAGATTGATCCCCTTTTGAATAGGTTGTCCAATAAGTATGAGAAATATAATTAAGTGGTAACAATACCTCTAAACTATCTACACTCTTGAATTCGGAGTAAAAAAATTCTTTCTTTTTTTCTGAACAAGAAATGAAATAAAGAATCAGAGATGTCAATAGACATCCCTGATATAAACTAAGCTTCAAATCCATTTTAAAGCTTTCGAATTAACCCATAACCTTCTAACAACTCCACTACAGGAGTTATATCCATACGAGTAGCACTACCTGGGGTAGTACAGTCATCACCTATCTTATTTTCACAATGTGTGACTATATAAGTCCTACCATCCATCCTATCAATGCTTTCCACTGATTTAAACTCCCAACCTGCAAATGATTGAAGTGGCAGGGATAACAAAATTGAAGCAAAAAGCCCTGAAAAAGCTGTTTTCAATAAATTTTTCATGATTTTAAAATTTAAAAGTTTAAGAATAATTAAAAAGCTTTGGCCAAAAACTTATCCAAAATATAAATTAATTTTAATTAAAAAGAAAATATTACCTAATATATTTTTATAAACCCATTTCTTAGGTATCAATGCCTAAAAATGATATCTAAAATCTCATACAAAAACCCCGAACGATCTCGAAAGTCTTTTCCTTATCTTCGATCATCCCCATATGACCAGTTCCCGACAATTCAAAATAGTCTGTGAAGGCTTCTTTTTGTTGACGGCTTGCTTCGATTTTTACCGCTCCATCTTCGGTACCAGCGATCATCAGCTTCGGACCGTGAAAATTCTTCAAAACCTCAAACCGGTCTTTTCTGTCTCGCATGGCTTCGGTAAAGGCAATCAATCCTTCCAAGCTAGACTGCCCAGCCTGTTCAGTAGCCTTTTCGATTTCGGAGGCAAATTCAATACGGTGTTTCTCCGAAAAAAGTGGCGGAACAAAAGAGTTGACAAATTTTTCTGCTCCAAATTTCTTCAAAAACTGAATCGTGCGATTCCGCATGGCCTTTTTCTCCGAATCATCCGCAAAAGCCGTCGAATGAAATAAACCGATTCCTTTGACACGGTTTCCCATTAACTCCAGCATAGCCAAAGACACATAGCCTCCCAAAGAATGCCCGATTAGGACGGGACTTTCTACAGAATTCTCCTCCAGCCACTCCTCCAAAAAGACAGCAACCTCTTCTAAGGTGATATGATCTTTTTGAAGTGGAGTTTTCCCAAATCCGGGTAAATCGGGACAAAGAACCCGAAACTCCTTAGATAACTCCTGAGCAAAATCTTCCCACATAGCTCCGATTTCACAAAATCCATGGATTAGAACCACGGGTTGACCGAAGCCTTTTTCAAAAAAATGAATAGAAGACATGAAATTTTAGCTGACTTTTTCGACTTCTGCGAGAGAGCGGACTGCATCTGCAATTCCTGCTGGATCAAAGCCACAAAGCCTATGCAATTGTAACTGGTCTCCATGCTCGATGATTTCATCTGGAATTCCCAAACGTTTCACCTGAGCTGAATAGCCATGATCAATCATCCACTCGACCACTGCAGATCCAAAACCTCCCATGAGGCAGCCATCCTCTACGGTGACAACCTTCTTAAACTTGCCAAAAATCTCATGCAACAAGTCCTCATCCAAAGGCTTCACAAATCGCATATCATAATGCGCAGGATTGAGACCCTCTTCAGCTAACTCTTGACTGGCTTGAACTGCATAGTTTCCAATATGTCCGATGGTCAAAATAGCAACATCATCACCTTCCTTGACGATTCGGCCTTGTCCCAATGGAATTTGCTGGAATGGCTTTCTCCAATCAGGCATCACACCATTACCTCTTGGGTAACGGATGGAATAAGGACCTTCATGACTTAGAGAGGAATACATCATATTTCGGAGTTCTTCCTCATTCATTGGCGCTGCCACCACAAGATTAGGGATACAACGAAAATAAGCAATATCATAAGCTCCATGGTGCGTAGGACCATCCGCTCCTGCAAAACCAGCTCGGTCTAAACAGAAGACTACAGGTAAATTTTGAAGACAAACATCATGGATTACCTGATCGTATGCCCGCTGCATAAAGGTGGAATAAATATTACAGAAAGGCTTCAAACCTTGGGTTGCCATACCGGCGGATAAAGTCACCGCATGCTGTTCAGCAATTCCCACATCGAATGCTCGATCAGGCATTTCCTTCATCATAATATTGAGAGAAGAACCGGAAGGCATGGCGGGTGTAACCCCCATGATTCGTTCATCTTGCTCAGCCAATTCTACAATAGTATGACCGAAGACATCTTGATATTTTGGAGGTTGTGGTGTGGCTGGAGACTTTTTGAAAATTTCTCCAGTTACCTTATCAAAGGTACCGGGTGCATGCCAAGTAGTATGATTTCCTTTTTCAGCAGGTTCATAACCTTTTCCTTTCACCGTTACACAGTGAAGAATTTTTGGACCTGGGATATCCCGTAGGTCACGAAGGATTTCTACCAAATGATTAACATCATGCCCATCAACCGGACCGAAATAGCGAAGGTTTAAAGATTCAAATAGGTTGCTTTGCTGAAGCACAGCTGATTTGATAGCACCCTCCACTTTTGAAATGACTTCCTGCGCCGATGTTCCAAACTTGCTCAGTTTGCCCAATATTTTCCATACTTCATCCTTTACCTTATTGTAGGTATGAGAAGTAGTGATATCTGTCAAATAATCCTTTAATGCACCGACATTGGGGTCAATGGCCATGCAATTGTCATTCAGGATAATCAAGATATTGCTATCGCTAACTCCTGCATGATTCATAGCTTCAAAAGCCATTCCTCCTGTCAAGGCACCGTCTCCGATAACTGCAATATGTTGTTTGTTGACTCCCTTATATTTGGAAGCCATTGCCATACCTAAAGCCGCCGAAATGGAAGTACTGGAGTGACCTACACCGAAGGAATCATATTCGCTTTCTTTACGCTTTGGAAAACCTGAGATTCCTCCAAAAATTCGATTTGTGTGGAATTGGTCTCTACGACCAGTTAAAATTTTATGACCATAAGCTTGATGACCTACGTCCCAAACCAACTCGTCCTCAGGCGTATTTAATACATAATGTAAGGCAACGGTCAATTCTACTACACCCAAACTCGCACCGAAATGCCCTCCGTAAACGGATACATTATCAACAATGAAATGACGTAACTCATCGCAGATTTGGACAAGCTTGTCTTTCGGGAATTTTTTAAGGTCAGCCGGGCTGTTTATTTGAGCGAGCAATTCTCCTGGTTGAATCAACATGAAGCTTTACATTAGGTGGTCAAGATTGATAAACAAGGGAAGATTTCGATTGTTTTTTAGTTAGCATAGCAACTAAAATCAACCCATCCCTTTCTCAACCAAATCAATTAATTTACTTTAATTGAATATCTTTGACTATAAGTTCGCAAAATTAACCAATAATCTAAATATCCCTTGAGTTTCGAAATCAAATTACCGCTTTTCGAAGGACCATTCGATTTGATGCTGTTCTTCATTGAACGGGACGAACTGGATATTTATGACATTCCGATCTCCAAAATCACCAATGATTTTCTGGATTACATTCATCACCTCGAGCAAATGGAAATTGAGGTGGCGAGCGAATTTATCCTTTTTGCGGCCACGCTGATGAAAATCAAGTCCCGGATGCTTTTACCTCGCCCGGAACTTAATGAACATGGAGAGGAAATAGATCCTCGGGAAGAGCTAATTCGGAATCTTCTCGAATACAAAAAATACAAATCCGTTATTCAGGATTTGGCCACGCTTGAGTCTGATCGCCTTTCCAAAGAAAAAAGAGGTAATATTGCAGCGGAAATAAAAAGCCTAAGCAAGATCGACGACGTAGACGCGGAGCTTCAGAATGTCGATCTCTATAAACTCCTCAAGGTATTTCAAAAGTGCATGGCCAAAATGGCTGCACGCGGTGACGAAACAAAACACACCGTTATCCAGTATCCCTATACCATTGAGCAACAAAAAGATTTTGTTTTGGAAAAAATTAGCTTCAAAAAGCAGGTTCCCTTCTCAGAATTCATCGAATACAAACCCGACAAGATTTTTGTGATCTACACCTTCTTGGCAATTTTGGAGCTGCTGCAACTTTCACAGGTTACAATTGTCATTGGGGAAGGCTATAATAATTTTTGGGTAGAAAAGACTGAGCCTATCGCTGCAGCCTAATATGAAGCTCGACAATAAGAAGATTTTCAAAACACTGAATCCCAATAAGGTTTGGGTTCCGATTTTGATCGGTCTGGGGATTGTCTTCGCCATGTTTTATCTGGATCCCAATGTCAATGCACAGACTTTAAAAGGCGTTTTTGATGCTTCCCTCCCTTATATATTTCTGGCTATTTTGGTTATTATTTTTCGAGATGCCGGCTATGTCTATCGGATTCGAGAAATCACCCAACAAGAACTTAGCTGGACTCGAGCTATCTATGTGATTATCCTCTGGGAATTTGCATCCGCCGTGACTCCTTCGGTCGTGGGAGGAACAGCCGTCGCCATCTTCATTTTAAACAAGGAAGGAATCAAATTAGGCCGAGCGATTTCCTTTGTCATGGTCACAGCCATCCTGGACAATTTATTCTTTGTAATTGGTGCTCCTATAATTCTATTTTTTGCGAAGGGAAATATTTTCCCTGAAAGCCAAGTACTGGAAAGCCAACTCGAAAATAGCCTGCAAGCAATTTTCTGGATCAGCTATGGCCTTTACGCTATTTATAGCTTGATTATGGCGGCAGCATTATTCTACAGACCTCGGGTTTTTAAATGGGTTCTGATCAAAATATTTTCTCTGAAATGGCTCCGAAAGTGGAAACACGATGCACAGGAGTATGGCAATCAAATCATTGAAGCCTCTAAAGAGCTCAGCGGAAAAAACTGGAGGTACTGGATTCCGATCATCCTGGCTACCATTTTTATTTGGAGCTCTCGCTACTTAATGCTTAATGCCTTGATTTCGGCTTTTGTCCCATTAAGTATAGAAAATCACGTCATCGTTTTTGCACGACAAGTCATCATGTGGATTGTCATGATGATTTCTCCAACTCCTGGAAGTTCGGGAACTGCCGAATTCTTTTTTGGACAGTTTTTTGCTCAATTTTTAGATGGATACACCTTTGTAACCAGCATTCTATGGCGTCTTCTCTCCTATTATCCTTACTTGATTTTAGGGGCGATTTTTCTGCCGAGATGGATCAAACAGGTGTTTTTCAAAAAGAAAAAGACAGGCGAAATAAGCCATGATTAATTCATTTACCAACCAAGAGATTGCTAAAATCTGTAAAGGAAAGCTAATAGCCGATTCCCCTGAGTCGGTAGTCGATCATGTCGCTATTGATTCCCGCCAAACTCTTTCTCCAAGCAGCTGTCTTTTTGTAGCCATGAAGGGCGCTAAAGCAAATGGGGTGGATTTTATCCCGGAGCTGATTCAAAAAGGGGTAAGGAATTTCATCATACCCACGACCTACTCTCCTACTTTTGAGCGAGGAAACTTTATCCAAGTGGATAACCCTCGGGCTGCCCTTCAAGATTTGGCAGCAGCTCTTCGCAGTCGCTTTGATGGTCCAGTTATAGGAATCACTGGCTCCAATGGAAAAACCATCGTCAAAGAATGGCTGGGTCAATTACTCGGTCAGGAATTTTCTGTAGCAAAAAGTCCAAAAAGTTATAATTCCCAAGTTGGGGTTCCACTTTCAGTTTTCGAAATCAAGCCATTTCATCAAGTTGCCATTTTAGAAGCAGGAATTTCCAAAGCCGGTGAAATGGCAAGTTTGGAACGAATTATTCGGCCTGATTTAGGGATTTTGACGAATATAGGGTCCGCTCATGATGCGGGATTTTCGGATCGCTTGAGCAAACTCCGGGAAAAACTCAGCTTATTTCAGGACTCTAAATTCTTAATTTATTGCAAGGATCAGGGGATTGTCTCGGAGGAAATTGAATATCTTTTTCCGACCGAAAAACTCATCTCATGGTCAGATCAACCGGGTGCAGATTACACTCGAGCAGTTAAACCCAAAGAGGATGAAAACCGGATTCTTCTGATCAAAAAGGATTTGAGCACCTTGACTTTTCGCACTCAACTACGGGATGCAGCATCACTCGAAAATATTACCCATGCTATCGTAGCTGCTTTGACTTTAGGTCTTTCAGCTCAAAAAATCCAACAAGGTTTGGATCAACTTCGCCCTGTGGATATGCGATTAACTTTGAAAGCCGGGTTGAAGGATTGTCTGTTGATCGATGATACCTACAATCATGACTTGGCAGGTTTGCGAGTGGCTTTGGATTTCATGAAGCAGCAGCGACCTAAAAGACGAAAAATTCTGATTTTATCCGATTTTCTCCAACAAGGAAAACCCGAGTGGATCTACCCTGAAGCCGCTCAACTTATACAAAATCATCAATTAGATCTGATTTTGGGTGTTGGGAGAGAACTCAGTCAACTAGCAGAATCAGGAGTTCAGAACCTTTACACTTGGGAAAAAACCGAAGATCTTTTAGCTCACTTGAAAGATTTTCAATTGCAGGATGATTTGATTCTGGTTACTGGTGCTCGGCCTTTTGAACTTGAAAAAGTCGTCCAACAACTTCAGCAGCGAGTCCACGGAACCACCTTGGAAATAAACCTCAATGCACTGACCCATAATTTCAATTTTTACAAAAGACTTCTAAAAGCAGAAACCAAAGTGATGGTGATGGTGAAGGCATTTGCCTACGGAGGAGGAGCTCCTGAGATCGCCAATCACATTCAAACTATGGGAGCAGACTACCTAGCTGTTGCCTTCACGGATGAAGGTGTTGCGCTCCGTCAGCAAGGAATTCATCTTCCGATCATGGTTTTGAATCCGTCGGAGGAATCCTTTGCCAGTTGTTTGGAATATAAGCTGGAACCTGTAGTCTTTAGTCCCGAGTTTTTTGAAAATCTAGCCGGCTGGACAAAAACTCATTCCGAAACGATGAAGATTCATCTCGATCTTGATACCGGGATGCATCGATTGGGTTTTGAAAGTCAGCATTTGGAAGAGTTGAAAAGGCTTATTCAAGAAAATCCGCAGCTCAAAATAACCTCCATTTTCACCCATCTTGCGGCTGCTGATGAATCAGAGGAGAACAACTATACTATTCAACAGCTTGAAGACTTTAAACAGATGACAGAAGAATTTCTGCCACTACTTCCTTACAAGCCAATATTACATGCATTGAATTCAGCAGGGATTGTAGCATTCCCAGAATTTCAATTTGACATGGTTCGATTAGGTATCGGCTTGTATGGTGTTGAGGTCACTGGAAATTATGCCTCTGATTTATTGCCTGTCAGCCAACTTAAGACAACGGTATCTCAGGTTAAAACCTTGCCTGCCGGGGCAACGATCGGGTATTCCAGAAGGGGTAAACTACCAGAGGGCGGAAAAATTGCCACCCTTCCTATTGGCTATGCAGATGGGTATGACCGACGCTTCAGCAACGGAAAAGGCTTTGTACTCATCCATGGAAAAAAAGCGCCTGTGATTGGAAATGTTTGCATGGATATGGTCATGGTAAATGTCAGCGAAATGGAGGTTGAAGCAGGGGATGAAGCTATTATTTATGGAGAAGAAATCCCTTTGGCTCCATTAGCAAAAGAAATCGGAACAATACCCTACGAATTACTGACTCATATCAGTAGCCGGGTCAAGCGAATCTATTTTCTAGATTAAAAACGCTTGTTGATGGGTGCTTTTTTATATCTTCCATCATGAAACTTACCAAAAAGAGAATTGCTGAAATTGTCTTTGACCACAACGATTGGGCATCCCGCACCTTCGATGTGGTCCTATTGGTCTTGATTTTTGGTTCGGTCATCGTGGCTACTTTGGATTCTGTTGCCGAATTGAGAAGTAGATTTGGTACCACATTTTACATTCTTGAGGTAGTTTTCACGGTTTTATTTACCATCGAATATATTCTCCGAGTTTGGTTGACCGGGAAAACTTTACGATATGTGACGAGCTTTTACGGCATAGTCGATTTACTAGCCATTTTACCTTTTTATTTGAGCTTTTTCGTGGCGGATGTGCAGCTATTGACCGTAGTCCGAGCCCTTCGCTTGCTACGGGTTGTCAGAATCTTGAAGTTGGGCCGATATTTATCCGAAGCTGACTTTATTAGTCAGTCTTTGAAGGCCAGCATGGCCAAGATTCAAATATTCCTTTTCACGGTTTTGACCGTGGTGCTTATCATGGGCACACTCATGTATTTGGTAGAGGGGCCATCTTCAGGTTTTACTTCAATACCACGCGGAATGTACTGGGCTATCGTGACCCTTACCACAGTTGGATTTGGAGATATTACGCCTTCCACCCCTCTAGGACAGTTTATTGCTTCTTTGATTATGCTTTTGGGTTATGCGATCATTGCTGTACCCACTGGAATCGTAAGTTCGGAAATGGCCAAGCGCCGAAATCCCCACGATCTTATTCACAGCAAAACCTGTCATTCCTGCGGAGCAGAAGGGCTGGGAATTGACGATAAGTTTTGTAAAAAATGTGGAGGGGAATTGTAAGAAACAAGTCGATTGAGGCTTTCCCTTGTTGAATTTTCATTTGAATCTTATTTGACCTATTTGAAATAAAAAAGCCCAAGGAAATTTTCCCTTAGGCCTTCTATTAATGTTGAGATTTAGGAGGAATTAACCTACTCTTTCGATTTGAGAGAAGTAGAAGTTTCCTTCAATCATTGCATTTTCGTCGGAGTCAGAACCGTGAACAGCATTGGCTTCGATTGATTTAGCAAAAATCTTTCGGATTGTACCTTCAGCAGCTTGCTCTGGATTGGTAGCACCGATCAATTTTCTAAAGTCTTCAACTGCATTATCTTTTTCCAAGATCGCTGCGATGATTGGTCCGGAAGACATGTACGCGCAAAGATCCTTGTAAAAAGGTCTTTCCTTATGTACTTCATAAAATTTGCCAGCCATTTCTGGAGTCAAACGGGTAGCTTTCATTGCCACGATTTTGAAGCCTGCCTCTTCGATCATTTTCAAGATTGCTCCTGAATTGCCTGCTCCAAAAGCATCAGGCTTGATCATGGTGAATGTTCTGTTTCCTGCCATGTTTATTTGAGTTTACATTGGTTTAATTCGGGCGCAAAAATAGTAGAAAAGGGTAGAGAATCCGAACTCCCCAAGATATTTATCCTTTATTGTTCTCATCTTCAACAGACTGAGCGCTTTGGCATTTGCGAAAAAAATCCTGACCTTTGCGCACTACTAGTGCCTTTGTGCCGTAGAGAATTAGATAATGGAAGCATTAGCCTCGTTTAAAAAAGAAATCTCCTCCCCCAAAAATATATTTATCACTACCCATGTTAAGCCTGATGCTGATGCATTGGGATCTTCCTTGGGTATGGCAAATTACCTGAAGAAAAAAGGTCATCAGGTGACCGTAGTGACTCCAACTGACTATCCTTCCTTTCTACATTGGATGGAAGGAAATGACTTGGTGCTAGACTTCAGCAAAGAAGAGGATCAGAAATTAGCCAAGGAAGCACTCAAAAAAGCTGACATGGTGATTTGCCTGGACTTTTCAGTATTGAATCGGGTAAATGAATTGGGAGAGCTCATCCGTAATTCGGATGCTTATATTGTAAATATTGACCATCATCAAGATCCAGAAGATTTTGCAGATTTCCGTTATTGGAGTACTGAAGCTGCAGCCACTTGTGAATTGGTCTATGAACTCATCGTCAAGTTGGGTGATCGAGATTTGATCGACAAAGATATTGCAGAATGCCTTTATGCCGGAATCTTGACCGACACGGGAGGCTTCAGGCATCCCAACACCACTAAAAACGTCCACCTAGTCGTAGCCGAGTTGATCGATTTGGGAGCAAACGTTTCGCAGATTTCCAATTGGATTTATGATTCAAATTCAGTCAATCGACTCAAATTTATTGGCTTCGCAATCACTCGACGTTTGATTATACGGGAAGACCTACACACCGCCTACTTTGTCATCAGCAAAAAAGATCTTAAAAAATATCAAAGCCGCACAGGAGATACAGAAGGCTTGGTGAATTATGCACTATCTTTGGACGGAATTAAATTGGCGGCATTGTTTTCAGAGCGAGAAGATGGAATCAAGATATCCTTCCGTTCTTCTGTAGACGTAGCTGTTAATAAATTTGCAGCGGACTATTTCAATGGAGGAGGGCATAAAAATGCAGCTGGTGGAAAATCAGATCAAAGCCTCAAAGACACCATCGAACGGTTTGAGAAGCTTGTGGAAGAGCATCAAGAAGAACTTTTCCATGAGAATGCTGTATCTGCCAATTGATCCCAAAAAATTAGAAACCTTACAACACTTATGAAAAACACCCTTAGCCTAAAAGCAATTATTGCTTTGTTTCTTATTGCAGGCACCATTACTTCCTGTCAAAAAACCAAAGTCACCCAGAAAGACGGGATCGAATACACCTATATCGAAGAAGGATCAGAGAAAGCTGATAACGGAGACATTTACTTATATCACCTTCAGATCAAAAATGCTGACGATTCTGTAATCTATTCTACCTTAGATCAGCCAGTACCAGGTTATCTAATGGCCAATGATACTATTCCTGTAAACAACGGAATGGACGAAATCTTCATGGCTTTGCGCAAAGGTGATAGCATTACCTTCAAATCAAGCGTGCAAACAATTTTTGGCCCTAACTTCCCTCCATTTCTAAATGCCGAAGATCAGCTAGAATGTAATTTGGGAGTGTTTGACATCATCTCTCAAGATTCTTTGAGCCAGTTTTTCATGGAAGCATCAAGAATCGAAAATGAAAAACGCGCTGAAAGAGCTAAAGTCCTGATGGTTGAGGACGGACAAAAAATTGAGGAATATGCTCAAGCTAATGGCTTGGACGTTCAAAAGACAGAAAATGGCTTGTACTATGTGATCGAGCAAGAAGGTACAGGACCAGAAACTACACCTGGGACTACCATGTATGTAGATTACGCTGGTTATTTGCTAGATGGAACCATATTCGATACTTCCATTGAGTCTCTTGCTCAAGAAAAAGGAATTTATAATGCTTCAAGACCTTATGAGCCACTTCCTGTAAACGTAGGAATGGGACAGGTAATTCCAGGTTGGGATGAAGGTTTGATGCTTTTGAAAAACGGCTCTAAGGCAAAATTCCTTATTCCTTCTCCACTAGCCTATGGCGAGAATGGAGCTGGAAGCTTGATCGGACCTAACTCTATTTTGATCTTTGACGTTGAAGTGAAAGACGTTCAAAAATAAATCAACTAGAACCCCATGAGATTACAACCTTTTGTATCCTTTCTTGCACTTATTCTAATTGGAATTTCGTTTTCTGCCTGTGTAGATCCTGAGTCTACAGTAGAAACCATCCTGGAAAGAGATAAAAAAGCCATTGAAGAATATTTGGCTGCCAATCCAATTACCGGTCCAAAGGATTTCGTAGATGAAATTACTGGCTTCCGGGTGATCTGGCAAGAAATGTCAAACAGTGGCCAATTGCCAGTCCCTGGGGATACCGTTCGGGTAAATTACACTGGAAAATTACTGACCAATCGAGTATTCGATACTTCCATCGAATCTGTGGCTCGGGAAAACAACATTTACTCAGAAAATAGAAATTACATTCCCATCAAATTTGTATTGGGAAGAGGCCAACTAATCGAAGGATTTGAAGCAGCTATCGCTGTTATGGAAGCAGGAGACAAAGCCACAGTGCTGATGCCTTCGCTCTATGGTTACGGAAATGCTTCTCAAGGAAATATTCCACCAAACTCTCCTTTGATATTTGAGCTTCATTTGATTGAAATCAAAAAAGGACCTCAACAATGATCAAATTTTTAAAGATTCCGGTCTTTGCTATCGTAGGTATCTTTCTGATGATGGCCTGTGAACCTAACAATCCATTTGTGGTAGGCCCTTCCTACGACGTGGAAGGAAATCTGGCTATTGATCGGGAAAAAATCGATGCCTACTTGGACACTGCCCGAATTGACAGTTTGTACAGAATTCATGATCCATCAGGAGTGGTAGTTATTGTCCAAGAAGAAGGTCAAGGTTCACGCCCAAGCAGTGGCAATGTAGTCTATTCAGACTATGTTGGATCCTTGATTACAGACGGATCTGTTTTCGATACTACCATCGAACAAGTGGCAATTGATAATGATATTTGGGTTGAGAACCGGGTCTATACCATTTTCAACTTTGTCGTGGGTTCTGGAGCTGTAATTACAGGTTGGGATATCGGGTTTAGAAGATTGAGACCAGGTTCGAAGGCAATATTCATCATTCCTTCACCTTATGCTTACCGGGATCAAACCAGCAATGCACGAATCCCACCCAACTCGGTCCTTCGATTTGACATTGATTTCTACGGACTCGATTAAAATCAAAAACACTATCAAGAAGCCACTTCAATACCATTTGAAGTGGCTTTTTCTATTTTTACTATCGCCTAAACTTCGGGATTATAGCAGGAACTTCCTTTCGATAATTCAGGTAATCTTGACCGAATTGCGCGATCAAGTTTTTCTCTTCAAAATATATCCCGATGGGAAGATAAATGATCAGACACCCCAAATGTACCAATGAGGTGTAAGTACCGGATACCAAAAAGTATCCAATAAAAATTAAAACCAAACCAGCATATAGCGGATGCCGAATGCGTTTATACCAACCCGATACAATAAGGTGCTCCGACTTCGAATCATCCTGAGGCTTTAGCCCAATAAACTTACTAAGCGACCAAGCCTTAGAACTCTGCACCATAATGATAGTCCCAAAAGCAGCCAACATATACCCAAAATATTCTGCTAAGCCTTCCGGATAAAAAACCGGCTGAGGAGGGATTTTTAGCGTAAACAAAACCAACAGAATAAATAAAAAGAGGGAAAAAAGAGAATAAAACAGCCTGTACCATTTATAGGCTTGTCCTAATTTTTCCTTCAAAATTCTTTTTAACTTGCCTGCCGCGAGAATACTATGCAAGGCATAGAACAAAGCCCATAAAAGGATCAAATAGAGGTAATTCATTTCTTAAATTTATCCAGTAAAGATTTACGCTGTATGAAAATCGGAATTATCCGTGAGGGAAAAAATCCCCCAGACAAAAGAGCTCCTTTTTCACCTGAGCAACTCAAAAGCTTGAGTGAGAAATATGCTGGAGAACTTCAGTTTTATGTAGAATCAAGTCCTATCCGGGGTTTTTCGGATGAAGAGTATCAAGAGGCTGGAATTGAGGTTCTGGAAGATATATCGGGATGCGATGTGTTATTTGGAGTAAAGGAAGTTCCGATAGACAATCTGATACCGAACAAGACCTATTTCTTTTTTTCTCATACCATCAAAAAACAGCCCTACAATAGAAAGCTGCTTCAAGCCATTTTGGAAAAAAACATCCGCTTGATCGATTATGAAGTGCTAACGGATGAGACCGGGAATCGGGTTGTTGCCTTTGGTAGATGGGCTGGCGTCGTAGGGGCGTATAATGCCTTTTGGACTTATGGACAAAAAACTGACCTATTCCATATCAAACGGGCTCATGAGTGTTTTGACCTCAAAGAATTAAAAGCAGAACTCCAGAAAATTCAACTCCCTCCTGTTCGAATTATTTTGACAGGCACAGGTAGAGTGGGAAAAGGAGCCAAAGAAATTCTGGACAGCATGAAAATCCGTCAAGTCAGTCCTGAGGAATTTTTGAACCAGTATTTCGAGGAACCTGTCTACGTTCAATTGGATGTAGGAGACTACAATCGCCGAAAAACAGACGGAGGATTCGATAAGCAGGAGTTTTATGATAATCCATCTCTTTATGAGAGTCATTTTTCCAAATATGCCGAACAGGGCGAAATCCTTATTGGGGCAGTTTTTTGGGATCCAAAAGCGCCGCAGCTTTTCCAAATCAATGAGATTTCCTCGCCGGATTTCTCAATTTCGGTGATTGCAGATATCACTTGCGATATCAATGGATACATCCCTACTACACTACGACCTTCAACCATTGCTTCTCCCGTATTTGATGTAGATCGAGAAAGTGGTCAAGAGCTCCCTGCCTTTGGAAAGCAAAACAGTATTTCCATGATGGCTATTGACAATTTGCCTTGTGAGCTACCGCGTGAAGCGACTCAGGACTTTGGTAGTCAATTGTCAGAATGGATAATCCCTGCCTTATTGGAAGAAAATTCCCCGATTCTAGAGAGAGCGACGATTGCTCGTGATGGGGATTTGACTTTGGAATATATGTATCTAACTGACTACGTAAAAGGGAATGAATAACTTCAACCGGTTTTTAGAATCCACACTACTAAAGCCAACAATGAAGTTGGAAGAGGTGGATGTTTTAATTCGAGAAGCTATCGAATCACAATTTATAGGAGTTTGCGTCCCTCCATTTTGGGTGAAGAAAGTAAGCAGGGAATTAGAAAAAGAGGATATCCAAACCGTGACCGTGATAGGCTTCCCATTTGGCTTTGAGGATACAGCCAGCAAAGTTGCTCAAACGCAGGAAGCAATTATGAATGGGGCTGATGAACTAGATTTGGTTTGGTCCCAGACAGCTTACCATTCCGGCATGAACTGGCCAAAAATTGAAATCGCCCAAATCGCGAAACTATGTCATGAGGAGGGCAAAATTCTAAAAGTAATCATTGAAACAGCTTATTTGGATAAAGCCCAAATCAAGGAAGCCTGTTTGATTTGTCAGGATGCCGGCGCTGATTTTGTCAAAACCTCCACAGGATATGCTCCCTCTGGAGCTAAGGTAGAGGATATTCAATTAATGCGGGAAACCCTTTCCTCCAATACCGGAATCAAAGCAAGTGGCGGAATCAAAACCTTGGATTTTGCTCTGGAATTAATTCAGGCAGGTGCAGACCGAATCGGTGCAAGCAGCGCGAAGGCACTTTTTCAAGCTTGGAAAGAAACCCAAGCTTAATCTGAGCTTAGGTAAATCAATAAAAAGGGGATAATAAAGAAAGTCAGCAAGAGGTAAGCAAATCCCCAAACCCGCGATTTAACGGATTTCTTTCCCATGTAATTGGCGAGATTCAATGGAATTTCGCGCAACCTTGGAATACCCAGGATGATTAAAGCCCCGAAAGTATTGAATAAAAAGTGGACAATGGCCAATGCAATAGCAGCTTCACTTTTATAGAATGCTGCAATTCCTGCCGTAATGGTCGTACCAATATTCGCACCTACAATAAATGGAAAAACCTTTCTCAAGGTTACTTTTTTGGTAGCAACCAAGGGTACAATCAAGGAAGTGGTCACCGTACTGGACTGAACTGCGGCTGTAAAAAAGGTCCCATAAAGGAAAGCCAAATTTGGATTTTTAAAGATCACATTATTGATCTCTTGGAAACTATCCTTGACAAAGGTACGGTAAACAGAGGTCGCCAATAATTTGATAGCAGCAAACACCAAAAAGACAGCAAGAATGGTGGTCAAAAAAGGAATGTCAATAATATCGACTAGCCATTGGGTGACGGGTCGAGTAAATAGTGTATGGTAAATCATTGGCCCTGTGAACTCTTCGGAAGGTGCGAACCAATGAGCAAAATAGATAGCCAGTTTGGTTAAAGGCTTAAAATATAATTCTAGCGGAAGCAGAATAATAACCGTGATGATATTGAATATATCATGAATTATACCGGCCGATAGCGCTCTTTTAAATTGTTTCTTTTTCATGATATAGGAGAAAGAAACCAAGGTACTTGTCAGAGTCGTACCAATATTTGCCCCCATCACCAAAGGAACCGCTTGATCCAAAGTCATTGTGCCTGCGGCTACTACAGCCACTACGCTTGAAGTTACCGTAGAACTGCTTTGTAGAAGCGCAGTCATTAACAATCCGATGAACAAGCTGATAAATGGGTTTTGGGTAGCAGAAAACAGGTCTTTTGCTACTCCACTATTTAAATCCCCCATGGATAACGTGAGTAAATCGATAGCAAAAATGAATAAGAGCAGGGCAATCAGACCGATTACATAGCTCTTCCATTTTTTATTTCTTTTTGGCTCAATTTCCCAGTTTTCCATGTATCTCGATCGGGGACGTCTTGTATTAAATTAGACTTTTTGAATTGGAAAAGTACGCGAAGATTAATCAGGTAGTATCCAAAATTTCATTTGATTACAGGGCAAAATTTGAAATTTTTTTAGGATTAACAATATCAAAAAAGCTAATATTCGAGGTAATATTTTGGACTTAACAATTTCTTAACACTATGAGCTAAAATAACTTACTTAATTTTGCTCAATCTCCTACCAAAAGAAACCATGGCCAAGAAAAAAGTCATTGACCAAAACATCAATCAGGAAAACCTTTCCAAAACAGCATATTCATTATTTGACTTTACCAAAAAAGAAAAAACTTTTTTGATAGTCATCTGTATTTTGATTTCGATTGCGGCAATCATTGCACCCTATACCTATCCTGCCATGTGGTTTGGATTTTTCCTGGCAGCCTATTCTGCGATCGCCAATGACAGTATTCAGACCATCGGAACATTCATCGCTTCTAACCAACATCGAAAATGGTATTGGCTTTGGATTTTCATGGGGATGATTTTTGTGGCTACAGTCACTTACAGTTGGGTAGTCTATGATGGAGATGTGAGTCATCAGCGTCTATCTGTTCCAGGATTGGAAAAGGCACCTGAGAATTTCGTCTTTTTGCAATTAGCCGCCCCTATTGTCTTGCTGGTAATGACTCGATTGAGAATGCCAGTTTCAACCACCTTCTTACTTCTCAATGTTTTCACCTACAAAGCAGGAACCATTGCAAGCGTAATGGTAAAGAGTTTCTTTGGATATATCCTGGCATTTGTGGTAGCCATTATTGTTTGGTTTTTACTAGAACGATTTGTTAAAAATTATCTCAAGGGAAAACCTAAGCCTTACTGGACTGTATTGCAATGGATAACATCCGGAACACTTTGGTCAGTTTGGATTATGCAAGATGCGGCCAACATTGCGGTTTTTCTACCACGTCAATTGGGAACCTTTGAGTTTATAGCATACGCAGGATTTGTATTTATTGGACTTGGATTTCTTTTCTACATGAAAGGAGATAAAATCCAAGGCATCGTAAACGAAAAAACCAATGTAACAGACGTAAGGGCAGCAACTATTGTAGACTTCGTCTATGCAATTATACTTTTCTACTTCAAGCTGTACAACAATGTACCGATGAGTACCACCTGGGTCTTCATTGGACTATTGGGAGGTAGAGAACTTGCCATTGCAATAGGAAAACATGGTAAAGCTAAAAACAAACAAGCTTGGAGATTTAAAGCCTTGAAACTTGCAAGTAGCGATCTTTCTAAAGCCACAATCGGATTAGTTGTATCACTGATTTTGGCCATCGTAATCAATGAAGGTATTCGAAATGAAATATTGGATTTCTTCAGATAATGGAGCTCTATTCTGATGAATATTTCATGAATGAGGCGCTCAAGCAGGCACAAATTGCCTTCGAAGAAGGTGAAATTCCTGTAGGGGCTGTCATCGTTTCGAAAAACCGAATTATCGCCAAAGCATACAATCAAACTGAAAAACTGCAGGACGTGACCGCTCATGCGGAAATGATTGCTATTACTGCTGCAGCCAATACCCTCGGTGCCAAATATCTTACAGACTGTCGACTTTATGTGACCTTGGAACCTTGCACTATGTGCGGAGGTGCGTTGTTTTGGTCCCAAATCTCTCAGGTCTTTTATGGAGCTTCTGATCCGAAAAGAGGGTTTAGACAAACAAATCCGAAAATTCTTCATCCCAAGACAAAGATTATCGGAGGCCTTTTAGAGCAAGAATGCGGTGATTTGATACTTAGATTTTTCGAAAAACTCCGGAAATAGGATGTTTTTTGACAGAAAAGAACCTTTTATCTACGATAAGAGTTTACCAAGCAGATTCTGTAGAAAATTTTATTAGATGTTTAACCATAAATTTTAGAGAAAAAATGGCTTTTGAACTACCATCTTTACCTTATGCATTTGATGCCCTTGAACCGCATATCGATGCAAGAACTATGGAAATCCACTATGGTAAGCACCACAATGGATACGTAACTAATTTGAACAATGCTGTAGCAGGTACTGACTTGGAAGGCAAATCCCTTGAGGAATTGATGCAAGTAGCAGGTGCTCACACTGCAGTTCGTAACAACGGTGGCGGTCACTTCAACCACTCTTTGTTTTGGACAGTCCTAAGCCCTAATGGTGGTGGCGAACCAAGTGGTGCATTAGCTGAAGCAATCAACACCAAGTTTGGAACTTTTGCTGAGTTCAAAGATACTTTCAACAAAGCTGCCGCTACTCGATTCGGTTCAGGCTGGGCTTGGTTGGTTGTGACAGAAAATGGACTTGCTGTCGCTTCTACTCCAAACCAAGACAATCCTTTGATGGACATTGCTGAAATCAAAGGAACTCCAATCCTTGGGCTAGACGTATGGGAGCATGCCTATTACTTGAATTATCAAAACAGAAGACCTGATTACATCTCTGCTTTCTGGAATGTAGTTAACTGGGCAGAAGTAGAAAAGCGCTATCAAGCAGCTCTTTAATTCAAAGAAAATATTTAGAATTTCAAAATCCCCGGGTGTCCGATCCGGGGATTTTTTTGTTCGGCCTGATACTAAAAACTGTTCGTTTTCGTACAACGTCAATTTTTAACAGATTTTAAAAATGGCCCATACAGTCTTTTCTTAGGCTTTTTGATCAAATGGCATTTGTTTTTCATAGTGTGGTATGAAAACAATTCAAACCAACCAAAATGAAAACTGCCAACTTGATTTTTCTTTCTTTCTTACTGTATCTCATGGGGCTAAGCTCCCTAGCAGCGAAAGACATCAGCAAATTATCGGGCAAAGTGATAGACCAAACAGGAAGCCCTGTTCCCTTTGCCAATGTAGCCCTTGTGAATAGTGAAGGAGGCGGACTGGTAGATGGAGCGGTATCGGATGAAGAAGGAATATTCTTCATCGAATCTGTAAAATCCGCAAAAGTCCAATTAGTCATTTCCTCCATTGGCTATGCAACTTATACTTCTGAAAAGTTCGATTTAGTTCCTGGAATGACTCGGGATTTCGGAACCATCACCATCAATGATGAAATGACCGGATTGGATGAAGTGACGGTTAAGTCTTCAAGACCTGAGATCATCATCGAACCGGATAAAACCATCGTCAATGTGGAAGGAACGGTCATGGCTGAGGGATCAAATACCTTGGATGTAATCGGAAGATCTCCAGGCGTCTATGTAGATCAGGATGGAAATATCATCCTGAATGGACGTGGTGGTGTGACCGTCATGATCAATGATCGCCCAACTTACATGAGCGCAACGGATCTTGCCAACTACTTACGATCCATGCCCGCCGAAAATATCAAAAGCATTGAAGTGATCAACAATCCATCTGCACGATTTGATGCCGAAGGTGCAGCTGGTGTGATCAATATTGTATTGAAGAAAAATACCGTAGACGGAGTATTCGGAAATATCCAAGTCGGTGCCCAATACAATGGCTTGACTGCTCCAATTGGAGGTGCTACCATCAACGTGAAAAAAGGAAAATGGTCCACCAATGCGAATTTGAATTACAATGAATATGCTATTTACAATGACCTAGATATCATTCGAAACTTCGAACTAGAGGAAGGAACTTCCAGATTTACTCAGGATTCTAGAATTAAGACACGATTCCGTACTCCTAACTTTACTGGATCCGCTAACTATGAAATCAACCCAAATCATAATTTGGGCATAAATCTTCAAGCTTCTCAATCCAATGGTGGTTCAAATACAAATTCATTTACAGAAATCAGCATCCCCGGTTCATCAGAATTTAATTTTCTAAACTCCAATAATGAAGAGGACGGATCCAGAACCCGGATATTCGGTAACCTTCACTATGATGGGAAATTGGATACGCTAGGAACCAAAATTTCTTCCGATATAGATTACACCATTATGGACGCCAATTCTACCTCCATACTTTCCAATGAATATTGGACAGGAGAGCAGCAGTCCAACTTTTACACGGACCGAATTCAGACATTAAATGATATGTACTACACCATTTTCACAGCCAAGGTGGACTTCACTAAACCGCTTAAAAATGGAAAAGTATTAGAAACCGGTGTGAAGGGTAGCTGGGTACAATCTGACAATGATTTGGACTTAAGTCGATCTATTGATGAAGGACCATTTGAGCCAGATCCGAATTCCAACCGATTCATTTACAATGAAAATGTATTGGCAGCTTATGCATCTCTGAAAGGCTCTTTCAGTCCAAAGGTTAATTACCAATTTGGCTTGAGAGGGGAATACTCAGACATTTTGGGTAATTCTGTGACCTTGGATCAGCAGAACAAGCAAGAGTATTTCAACTTGTTCCCAAGCTTCTTTGTACAGCATCAAGTGAGCGAAAAATACCAGGTGATCTACAATGTCAATAGACGAATCACCCGTCCGAATTACCGATTATTGAATCCATTTGTCTATTACATCGATCCATTGACTTCGGAAAGAGGAAATCCAAATCTCCGCCCTCAATACTCCAACAATATTGAGATGAATCACGTGATCAACGGTGCTTATCAATTCACGCTTGGATATTCGGAGACTGAAGATGCCTTTATGCAAGTATTCATTCAGGATCAGGAAGAAAGAACAACGACCACTTTCACCGATAATTTCGACAAGACCCGAAACTTGAATTTCAGAGGGATTGTGCCGGTAGAAATCACCAAATGGTGGAATACTTCGAATATGGTTCAGGTGAATTACAACCAATTTAAATCTCAAATCGGACAGGACTTCCTAGACGTCGATCAAGTATCCTTTATGGCTAGAACCCAGCACAACCTTCAATTGCCAAAAGGATTTAAACTCGAATTAGTCGGTATGTACGTTGGCCCTCAAATTTGGGGTCAGGGAACAATTGAAGGGTTTGCCTGGATGGATGCCGGTATTACCAAAAGCTTAATGAAAGATAAAGTAACATTAGCTGTCAATGGTACGGACCTTTTCCGAAGCCAAGTGATCAGAGCTAATGTTGATTTTGCAGATATCAACACAGGATTCAGACAGTACCGAAGCAACCAAGGGGTACGATTTACCCTTCGATGGAGATTTGCACAGGGTGAAAGCTTCCGTGTAAGATCCAGCACAGGTAGCTCTGAAGAAAGAAACCGATTAGATTAAAACTTAACACCTTGAAAATCAGCTCCCAGCAAAGATATTTGTTGGGAGCTTTTTATTTAAAATTCTTACTCAAGCGAAACTTAGTCTTCCTTTGATTTTTCCTTTTTGAAAAAACTATTACTCCAAAAAGCCATAAAGAAGAAGCCGGATTTTCCGGCTTTTTTTGATCTTTGGGATATGCAGTCTTTTGACTTTCATACTCACAATCCTGATTCTCCAGGAGTTTGGAATCTTCCTCTCGATGATACCCCAAAATCAAGCGGATATTTTTCAGCAGGTATTCATCCTTGGTTTTTAGAAGACGATTGGAAATATCAATTTCAAAAAGTCAAAACCCATGCGGACCAAGAAAATTGCTTGGCAATTGGAGAATGCGGGTTTGATAGACTAAAAGGTCCAGAACTTTCTATTCAGCAGCAGGCATTCGAAAGGCAGTGTTTGTTGGCAATGGAAAAAAATATCCCACTCATCCTACACTGTGTCAAAGCCCATGACCTTTTGATGGCTTATTTGAAAAACAACACACAAATCCCTTCCATTATCTGGCATGGTTGGAATTTGAAGCCCCATTTAGCAAGTCAGTTACTGGATTTCCAAGTATATTTTTCCTTTGGAAGAGCTTTGCTTCAACCAGATTCAAATGCCATGCATTGGCTAAAAGCCTGTCCTTCAGATCGGATTTTTTTTGAAACTGATGATTCAGCCATGAGAATTGATTCCATATATGAAGCTGCTTCCGTAATTTTGGCCCGGCCTGTGGAAGATCTTAGAAAGCAGGTCTTAGAAAACTGGAATCAAATCTCAAGTAGAAAAATCAAATGAGTGACTTTGCCTGGCTGAGCCGGACTGAGCTAATTACTGGAAGAGAAGGATTAGAAAAACTTTCCAAAAAACATGTTTTGGTGGTAGGTTTGGGAGGTGTTGGATCCTTTGCAGCGGAATTCATCGCCAGATCCGGAGTTGGCGAAATGACCATCATCGATGGCGATACAGTGGATATCAGCAATGTCAATCGGCAACTACCAGCCACGCAGAAAAATGTAGGCCAGTCGAAAGCCGAGTGGATGGAAGAGCGGCTTCTTGCGATCAATCCAAAGATGAAGGTCCATGCCATTCGGGAATTTCTACGACCTGATGCCATGACCCAATTATTGGAAGAAAATGAGTTTGATTACGTGGTTGATTGCATCGATAGCTTCACTCCAAAATTGCACCTCATCGAAGGAGCTTTTCGAAGAAAATTCCCACTTGTAAGTTCCATGGGAGCCGGTGGAAAGGTAGACCCCACCAAAATCCGCGTAGTCGATATTTCTGAAACTTACGAATGTAAATTGGCAAGATTGGTTCGAAAGCGACTAAGAAACCGAAAAATCTACTCTGGCTTCAAAGCGGTTTTTTCCACAGAACGAGTAATTCGGGAAAGCCTCATGATGACCGATGGAACCAACTTCAAAAAGTCGGCTTATGGCACCATGTCCTTCCTACCTGCGGCTTTTGGATGCTCCTGCGCAGCTACAGTCATCAATGATTTATTGAAATCTTAATTTTGGAAGTGATATAAGAAAATCAAAACACCGGTGAAAGCCGGTTTTTTCTGATCCTTTATTTCCAGCTTTACCTCTACTTCAGCTTTTACTGTTCCCCGAAGATTTGCCACATTCCGAAGCTTCGCGACTAGCCTTACTTCACTTTCTACCGTGACAGCTTGTGCAAATCGCAGATTTTCAATCCCGTAGTTAATCATCATTTTCAGGTTTTCTACCTGAACAATCTGCTCCCACAAATAAGGCACAATGCTTAAAGTCAGGTAACCATGCGCAATGGTATTTCCAAAAGCTCCTTCCACTTTTGCTCGCTCAGGATCAGTGTGAATCCATTGATGATCATGGGTCGCATCCGCAAATAGATTAATCTGGTCTTGGGTGATTTTGAAAAAATCAGAACTTCCGAGTTCTTTTCCATTGTAAACTTCAAAGTCTTCGAAACTGCCGATGCGAATAGGATTTGTCATAATTGAAAGGATAATTATTGCCTTGAGCTAATTAGCAATGTTTATTTTTTATATGCAAAATAAAGGTACGAATCCAGGTAATTAGATTATCTGAAAAGTCTAAAATCTGAATACGCTAAAAAAATTATTTAACCTTTAACCGTTTCAAAAAAATTGCACCTAATTTTTGGGAAATTTTATCCTCAACCATGACCAAATACCTCCACGGCTACCAGGAAGAAGAACAACGCCGCCTTTATGAGCAGGCAGGTTTTTTGGAGGGATTGATCTATCCTTGGATTGATCTTAACCGAAATAAAAATTTACTGGAACTTGGCTCTGGTGTAGGCGGTCAAACAGAAATTCTTCTAAAGCTCTATCCCAACCTTTCCATCACCTGTGTTGAAATAGAAGCTAGCCAATTAGCACAAGCAAAAAAAAACTTACAGGCTTTTCAAAACAGAAATATTGAATTTATCCATCAGGATGCTACTAAGCTTCAACTGGAACAGAAATTTGACTCAGCCTTCATTTGTTGGGTTTTAGAGCATACTTCAGATCCTCAAAAAGTCTTGGAGGGAGTTTCCGCTCACCTGGAATCGAACGGGATCATTTATATAACAGAGGTATTTAATTCCAGTTTTCATTTCTTTCCCAAATTACCCGGGCTCAGAGACTATTATCAAGCTTACAATGCCTATCAAGTCAAAAATGGAGGAAATCCGGACATTGGTCTTCAACTTGGAAATTTATTGCATCAGGCAGGCTTTGAAAATATTCAAGTCAAACCGGGCGGATTCCTTCTTGACCAATCCCAACCTGAGAGATTTAAATTGATGACAGAATATTGGAAAAAACTAATGTTGAGTTCTGCATCTGAAATGGTAGCTTCAGGCTTGATAGAAAATCATTTGGTTAAAGAGATGGAGTCAGATTTGGATAAGATTTCAAACGATCCAAATGGCGTTTTTTTCTACCAGTTTATACAGGCAAAAGCCATTAAGCCATGAAAAAGTTACTAAAGTGGATAGGAAGATTTTTGATTAAGCTATTCCTAGGATTTCTGATTCTCTCTTTGACTTCAGTTATTTTTTATAAGTACGTTCCTGTGCCTCTTACTCCTTTGATGGTTATCCGTTGGGTAGAAAACCTTCAGGACGAAGAATCGAATCCTTCTTTTGAGAAGGATTGGGTGCCGGAGGAAGAAATCGCTCAGGAAGCATTTCAGGCAGTCTATGCCTCGGAAGACCAAAATTTCCTGAATCATTCAGGTTTTGATTGGGAGGCCATGAAAACTGCTTGGGAAGAAAACCAAAAAGGAAGAAGAGTCCGGGGTGCCAGCACAATCACCCAACAAACAGCCAAAAATGTCTTCCTTTGGCCAGGAAGAAATTATGTTCGCAAAGGTCTCGAAGCCTATTTTACTTTGCTTATTGAATTCATTTGGGGGAAGGAGCGAATCATGGAGGTTTACCTAAATGTGATCGAAATGGGGCCTGGTATTTATGGAATCGAGGCTGCTTCGCAGAAATATTTTGGAAAACCCGCCGCCCGACTTACCAAAAGTGAAGCTGCTTTGATCGCCGCATGTCTTCCAAACCCGCGTCGCTGGTCCCCAAAGAATCCAACCAATTATATCCGACAAAGACAAAGCTGGATAATGAGACAGATGGGAAATCTAGAGGCACTTCCATACGGAAAGTAAATAGAATTATTCCACTTCAATTTTGACTTATTTCAATAAGCTGAATTTTGAGCTATTTAAATGATCAACCCAATTGAATCCTTGGCAAACGATTCAGAATAAAATTTGTTTGAAATTATTTTTCTTTAGGATAGGTAGATATTATGTCTAGGTTAACCGAAGGTTAAAAATCGCCCTATACGCCACGTATTTGAGGATTAAAAAAGTCAAGAATTTTTTATCCACATTTTCAATAATTTATCCACAGTTCTCCACATTAATCATACATATTGCTGATTTTCAATCAATTAAGTTGATTTCAAAAAGCCCGAATTTGTGGATAATTGTAGCTAACTTAAAATTGATGAATCAAAATTTTCGGAAAATCGTGGATAATTCCAAAATCCAAATTTTATTCTAAAAAGAAATTATTCGTGCTTTTTCCGGATCAATCTTTTACGGTAAGAATTAAAGATTCTTGACTTAGAAACAAAGCCTATATAGCGTCCATCCTCCACTACAGGTAAATTCCAGGCCCCGGATTTCTCAAATTTCTCCATTGCCTTTTGCATATTTTCATCAGCGGATAGGATTTCTGGAGGACTATGCATGAGGGACTGAATCTGAACCGTTTCCTGCTTCTCTGCATCGAACATAATATCCCGAATATCATCGAGCGTGATGATTCCCCTCAGGTGTCTCTTTTCGTCCACCACCGGGAAAATATTTCGCTTGGAAATTTTCACCAAATCAATCAAGTCTTTCAATCGGGCATTCGGATGGATAGGCAACAGATCCCGTTCGATCACTTGATGGATCGAGATCATATCCAGCAATTCCTGATCTGGTGTCTCTGGAAGATAGCGTCCTTTCTCCTTCAATTGCAGGGTATAAAGGCTATCCTTTTGGTAATAAGTCTTGGTGACAAATGAAATAGCCGAAACAAACATAAGTGGAACAAAGAGTTCGTATCCTCCCGTAATCTCAGCAATCAAGAATATTGCAGAAAGCGGCGCATGTTGAACCCCAGCCATCACCCCACACATGGCTACCAACGTAAAATGGGCCAATGGAAGGGGGATATGGAAATCAATCATATTTTTCCCAAAAGCAAAAAGAAATCCCAAAATACCTCCTACATAAAGAGAAGGTGCAAAAATACCCCCAGCGCCTCCAGCACTAAGTGTCAATGCGGATGCGACAGGTTTAATTAGTATGACGAAAGCCAAGAAGAACAAAATCATGTAGGGATTCTCAATCGCTGAGAAGAAAGGAGATTTATCCAATAATTGACTGGATTCTCCTCGAATCAACATATTCAGTGTATCATATCCCTCCCCATAAATGGGTGGGAAAAAGAACAGGACAAAACCTAACAAAGCACCACCATACAAAATCCGAAGTAGCTGACTTTCGAACCCTTCCATGATCTTTTCCGTTTGCATCACAGCCTTGCTGAAATACAAGGAAGTTATCCCGCAAAGTATCCCAAGCACCAAATAATAAGGCATGTGAGAAGCTTCAAAGGAATCTTGAAGATCGAAGTAAAAGACACGATCTCTTCCTATGAGAATCATGGAAGTCAAAGAACCAGTAACTGAAGCAATTAGCAGGGGAATGAAACTAGCGGTGCTGATCTCCATCAAAATTACCTCAATGGCAAAAATCACCGCACCAATAGGAGCTCCAAAGATGGCAGAGATAGCACCTGCTGCGCCACACCCGATCAATAAGGCCCGCTTTTTTGAATTGAGATGCACCAAGACACCAATATTGGATCCAATCGCGGACCCCGTTACCAGCATTGGAGCTTCTAATCCTACCGACCCACCAAAACCTACGGTTAAAGCAGAAGTAATTACTCGGCTATAGGTTTTAACCCTAGGGATTAGGCTTTGCTTTTTGGAAATGGTAAACAATACATCCGGAATGCCATGCCCCCCAAAGTCTTTAAATAGATATTTACTCAGTATGAAAGCCGCTGAAATACCAATGATGGGATAAATGATATAAAGAAAATTAGCATACTGCACATAAAAATCTTCAGTCAAAAAGTTCTGAATGAAGTGTACCCCTTCTTTCAAAATCACTGCAGCAAGCCCAGAAAGTATCCCGATTATCCCACTGAGGATCAGGATAAAATTCTGATTGCTCATATGACGAAGTCTCCAAATGAGCAGACGTGCAATGAAATCATTCTTTGCCAAAACAGAGGAGCTTTGTTCCAGAAAGCAAAGTAACTAAGCTCCCCATCAAAGGAAAAGAAAGCTTCAAGGAATTATGGGTTCCTCATCGATTTTTTTGATACAAGCCAATATTAGATTGCAAGAATCAACAAAAAACTGAGGATCAACATTTCGGTATTCATCACTTGGCTGATGATAATCCTCATGATCCTCCACTCCAAAATAGAGGTGAGGGATCTTTTTTGCGAAAAAAGCGCCATGATCAGAAGAGCGCGTCCAGTCATCCTTACCAGTTCCGGGAACATCATGACCAAATTTCAACAAAGGTCTTCCTTCGGAAGCTGCTTCCTCCAATAAATCCTTGAATTCAGGATAATAATGGGTACCCGAAACATAAAGCTCGCCGGACTCATTCCTGGATATCATATCCATATTGACATTGAGCAGGATTTGATCCAATTCAAAAGGAAAATCCTCAACCAGAGCCTTAGCTCCCTGCAAGCCTTTTTCCTCTGCATCCAAAGCAGCAAAAATCATGGAGAGCTGAGGTGGATTTTGAGAAAAGTATCTGGCCAACTCAATCAAAGCGGCTGTTCCTGAAGCATTATCATCCGCGCCATTATAGATTGAATCTTCCGATGCCGAAGCCCTACCAATTCCCACATGGTCAAAATGTGCAGTGACTACAATGATTTTTTTGCTTTCTGTCCCGGGCACAAAGCCAACCACATTATATCCAGTGATGGTCTTATTTTCTCTTCTACTTGTAAATCGGAATTCCTGTAAAAAATCCGGGTATTGAGAGTCGAGTCCCATTTCCACAAATTCTTTTTGGATATAATCCCGAGCTTCACGGTTTTCAGCAGTCCCCGATTCTCTTCCTTTCAGCTCATCTGAGGACAAATAAACCAAATGCTTGATCAGGTTTTTTTCTTGAAGTTTCTGTGAAAAAGAAAAATGGATGGTAAAAAACAATAGAATTGTAGCGAATACTTGAAGATTCCATCTCATGAGCTGGTAATTTTTTCGTTATTTAAAGTCGAAATTTAAAAGGAAGCAGTCAGAAACCTTCATTCATGAAATATTTCTTTTTCGTTTTACTTCTCGGTTTCATTTCCTTGAAGGCATTTCCGCAGAATGGATTGCCTCAAAGTTTTTATGAGGGCAAGTCTGTCGTCTTGGTTTCCGTAGATCCTGGTGCCAGGCCTGTAATGGATTGGAAAACTGCAGCGGACACAGTGCATCACTATTTGGTTGAGGCTGGGGGTGACCCGGTAGCCTATTATGAATTGGAGCAATTGGTGCTTTCTGAAGAAGTACAGGCTGCTTATGCAAAAGCCTTTGAGCAGAGATTGGTCAAGAATATCATTCTGATTACTAGACAAAAAAATCAATCCAGCATTCATATCGGGGAATTCAGCGGAGATGGAAAAGTAATCTCAAGTACGGCGTTGTACGGCTCATCTGCCTCAGATCTCTCTGAAGCTGGACAGCAGCTTGCTAATGCTGCAAAAACCACCCCTAGCAAAAATTTATTGGTTATCGATGTTCCTGAATTCCCAAGCTTGACAGGAATAGAAAGTAATACCAGCCTAGCAGCTTCCAAATTTTTACCAAGAAATCCACTCAACTTGGAAGTTTTTAAGCTAGGGATTCCTTTGGAGGGAAGTAGCGCTGCGACAGGATTTTTGAGTTTCTTCCGCTATGACCTATATGGAAAATCCCAAGAGACAATCCTAGCTGAACAGGCTACTCAAAAAAACCAACTCGAATCAATCTTAACATCGGAATATCCCTATGAATTCGTTTGGCTTACAGAGCCCCAAACCAACGAGGAATTGATTCGGGATCGAGTTCAATTTTTATTGATTCGCGTAGAGGGACGCGAGGCTGATTTGAAGAAAAGTATGGGCTTAGCTGCTGACCCACAAACCGAAACAGAAACGGTGGTTAAATACTATATCAAGCTGATTGTTCGGGATGAACTTTACATTGGACCGGAATGGGATGCAGACCCAGATTGGAGAGTAGCACTTCGAAATTTCCTCAGGAACCTAAAAAAGTAAACCTCCCCGAAGGGAGGTCTTGTTGCTTGACTGAATTAGGGGTGATTAAAGCAACTTCTACTTGTAATTCCTGTGATGAAAAGTTCTTTTATGTATATGAACGATTCTTTTCCCTAAAGAAATAAAAAAAGTTATAACATCCTAAATTTTAAAAAAAGTTTTTCGATTAAAATTGGCTTTTTTAAAATTTTTATGGGTTCTATCCTATTTATACAAATCTTTTTGAAGGAATGGGATTAAAGCCAACAAAACCGCTTGTGAATAATAGTTCTTACGATCCAGTTTTCCTTTCGTCAAAATCCCTACAGAACCTCCTTGTTGCTTGGAATTTTCCTGAGAAAAAAACTGATCATCAGCCTTCCCCAATTCCACACCTTGCTTCACCAAGTTTGCAATAGGCTCTGGAAGGTAAAAAGTCCCGGTTTGAGCTTGTCCGCTTTTTCCCTTTTTATCCTCAATATATATCCAGGCAAAAGCAAATAATCCATGTTCATCTTCATCTACTCCGCCTTCTATTCCAACCCAAAAGTCGGCCTCAGGAAATGCTTTTTTGGCATTTCTAGCTCTATTTCGCGCACCCTCCCATGTTTCCTCAGCATTCATGGGTTGGTCAGAAACTCCAGAAGGGACATTGATACCACTAACACGAAATGGCTGATCGAAAGCAAGATTAAATGCTTCTTCGGCACTCTTTATTTTAACAGGATTGGTGCTACCCACCACGATCAACTCGTTGGAGTAGCCGGTCAGGTTTTCTCTTTTTGGAAAGTTCATAGAAAAAAGCCTAAGCTGAGAGCTTAGGCCATGTTGGTATATACGTTATTGACGTCGTCGTCCTCTTCAAGTTTATCGATTAGCTTGTTGATGATTTCTTCCTGCTCTTCGGTAAGCTCCACCAAAGTAGTTGGGAAACGCTGGAAGTCTGCAGAAATGATGTCGATGCCCTTCTCTTCAAGAGCTTTTTGCATGGCACCGAAATCTCCAAATTCGGTGTAAACGAAAATTTCACCTTCGTTTTCATCGATATCTGTCAATCCATAATCGATGAGTTCGAGCTCCAACTCCTCCATGTCCCAATCGTCTTTGGCAAATCGAAATACTGCCTTGTGATCAAACATAAAGCTCACAGAGCCTGTAGTACCCAATGAACCGCCATATTTGGTGAAATAGGAACGGACATTAGCTACAGTTCGATTGGTATTATCGGTGGAAGTTTCTACGATGACTGCTATACCATGCGGTCCATAGCCTTCGTATACTACTTCTTCGTAGTCCTTTTCGTCCTTATTAGTAGCCCGCTTGATCGCTGCTTCAATTCGATCTTTTGGCATTTGGGCTCCCTTAGCATTTTGGATGATAGTCCGAAGTTTGGCATTGCTGTCGGGATCAGGACCTCCTGCTTTTACTGCCATGACGATTTCTTTACCTAGTTTGGTAAAGACCTTGGACATCTTTGCCCATCTTTTAAATTTTCGCTCTTTTCTAAATTCAAATGCTCTTCCCATGGATTTGCTCGATTTGCTGCCAAAATTAGCAAATCTTTTGGTTTTGAGGAGAACTCCTTGACTCTGAATCCAAAAGTGGTTTCAAGCTTTTCCTTTCTTAAGAAAAAATGAAAAGTAAATAAATGTTAATTCCATTTTAATGAATAAACCTTCTTCATTTACTCAAGTCAAAGGAGCAAACAAAACCACAAAGACAATGAAAAAGATCTTATTTAGCGCCGGACTAGTTTTTCTACTTTCCCTTGGTGCATTCGCCCAAAGAGGCCCTCAAAGAGAAATGCCAGATCCCGAAACCAGAGCCAAAATGATGACTGATCGAATGGCAGAACAACTGGGACTTTCAGAAGAACAGAAAGCAAAAATTCTTGCCATCAATTTAGAGAATGCTAAAAAACGACAAGCAGAGGCAGAAGCGAGAAAAGCCGAAGCAGAAGCGAGAAGAGCAGAAGCCAAAGCTCAGGAAGAAGAAATAAAGTCAGTTCTTACTGAAGAGCAAAGACAAAAATGGGAAGAGCTCAAAGAAGCCAGAAGAGAGCGTGGACCGAGAGGACCACGGGGAGGCGAAATCCGCGATCGTGAAGAGTTTAGAAAAAGACGAGGAGGAGGCCAATAAGGACTCAACAAAAAATGCCACCGAATTCGGTGGCATTTTTTATTTCTAGAAGAAGATTTCTCCTAATCCATCCCATGAATTTCATCTTCCACCTGAAAATAGGATTCATCCTTCTGAGGCAGATTGGAATCACCCATTAAGAATTCATCCACCTGAACGGCCGCCTCTCTTCCCTCCGAAATCGCCCATACAACCAATGATTGGCCACGGCGCATATCTCCAGCAAGGAAAACTTTAGAATTGGTGCTTTGGTATTTCTTTGATTTTGGAAGGGTATTTTCCATTACTTCTACTCCAAAGGCTTCCAAAAGGCCATTTTGAGCAGGCCCCATGTATCCAATTGCAATAAATGCCAGATCACATGGGATGGTCCGATCGGTTCCTTCCACTTCTTCAAAGGTCATTCGCCCATCTTTTTCCAGCCACTCAATATCTACAAGCTTTAGCCCAGTTACTTCACCCTCTTCGTTTCCAATAAACTCCTTGGTTAAGATGGAGAAAATACGCTCGGCTCCTTCCTCATGGGAACTGGAAGTCTTTAAAGTCATCGGCCATTCTGGCCAAGGATTCAAAACTGTACGCTGCTTTGGTGGCTTTGGAAGCAATTCCAACTGAGTAATGGAAGCTGCCCCATGACGATTGGAAGTTCCGATACAGTCACTCCCTGTATCTCCCCCACCAATTACGATGACATTTTTTCCCTTGGCAGAAATTGGATTTTCTTCAATCTCTCCTCCAACCACTTGATTTTGCTTTCCAAGGAATTCCATGGCAAAATGGACACCTTTTAGATCAGACCCTTTGATTTTTAATGCTCTCGGCTGTTGGGCTCCTGTTGCCAGAACAACCGCATCAAAATTACGGAGGATATTCTCGGCCTTGATATTGAAGCCTACGTCAGAATTGCAGATGAAAATCACTCCCTCCTGCTTCATGAATTCGATTCGCCGGTCAATTACCCATTTTTCCAATTTGAAATCAGGAATTCCATATCGCAGCAAACCTCCTGGCTTAGCATCCTTTTCAAAAACGGTTACTTCATGTCCAGCCTGATTTAACTGATCAGCAACTGCAAGTCCTGCAGGCCCTGAACCAATAACCGCCACATGCTTCCCAGTTCGAGTTTGAGGTGGATTCGGCTGAATCAATCCCAACTCATAAGCCTTCTCGGCAATGTTTTTCTCAATTAACTCAATGGTAACAGGGTCTTTATTAATGCCCAAAACACAACTTGCCTCGCAAGGTGCAGGGCAAATTCTACCCGTAAACTCAGGAAAATTATTTGTGCTTCTCAGAATCTGAATTGCCTCCTGCCAATTTTCCTGATAAACAGCATCATTGAATTCAGGAATCACATTACCCAATGGACAACCCTGATGACAAAAGGGAACCCCACAATCCATACATCGTGCTGCCTGATGATTCAGCTTTTCGGCTGAAAAAGGCTCATATATTTCCCGGTAATCGCCAATCCTTTCCTTTGGATCGCGACTTACCGGAGTTTCTCTTTTAAACTGTAAAAATCCTTCTTTCGCTCCCATCTTAAGCCAATGTTTTTGATTGTTCTTTTGCTCTCTTTTCCAAAACTGCTTTGTAGTCTCTCGGAATCACCTTTATGAATTTCTGACTGTTTTTCTCCCAATCATCCAAAAACGATTGTGCAAGACTACTCCCCGTCAATTTGACGTGCCTTCTTAAATAGGACTGAATCGTGCTGAGATCTTCTTTGGTCAATGGATCCACATCCACTAATTCAGGATTGATCTCGGTGATGTAATCCTGAAGAATATAAGCGATACCGCCACTCATTCCCGCAGCAAAATTTCGCCCGACCTCGCCCAAATTGATCATCAATCCACCGGTCATGTATTCACATCCGTGATCTCCAATGCCTTCCACGACGGTTTTTACTCCCGAATTACGCACGCAGAATCGCTCCCCTCCTTTTCCATTGATAAATGCCTCTCCTGAAGTCGCTCCATAGAAGGCCACGTTTCCGATGATGATATTTTCCTCAGGCTTGAACCGAGCATTTCGGCTTGGATATACGGTTAACCTTCCTCCGGAAAGTCCCTTTCCAAAATAATCATTGGCTTCTCCTTCCAACTCGAAGCTTACTCCTTTAGTCAGGAATCCTCCGAATGTTTGGCCTGCCGAACCGGTAAACTTGATTTGAATGGTATCTTCCTGTAGGCCTTTGCTTCCATAAATCTTGGAAATCTCATTGGAAAGCATAGCCCCAACTGCCCGATCTGTATTCTTAATCTGGAAAGAGCCAGTAACAGGGATTTCCTGTTCCAAGGCAGGTTTTGCCGCTTCGATCAATTTGGTATCCAATACCTCAGACAAATCCCACTCTTGGTCGATTTGCTTATGAATTCCAACATGGTCCGGAACTTCAACTTTGTGGAAAATTGGAGATAAATCCACTTTATCCCATTTCCAGTGATTTAAATGACCGGTTGATTGTAGAACATGGCTTTGTCCCACCATTTCATCCACCGTACTGAAACCAAGAGAAGCCATGATTTCCCGCAAGTCCTGAACGAGGAAATTGAAATAATTCACCACATGATCAGGGTCACCGGTGAAGAGCTTTCGAAGCTCAGGATTTTGAGTAGCAATACCCACAGGACAGGTGTTCAAATGACACTTTCGCATCATAATACATCCTTCCACAACTAGAGCTGCGGTTGAAATACCCCATTCTTCTGCACCCAAAAGAGTGGCAATGGCAATATCTCTTCCTGTTCGCAATTGTCCGTCTGTCTGAAGAACTACACGACTTCGCAGATTATTTTTCACTAAAGTCTGATGTGCTTCCGACAAACCCAATTCCCATGGCAAACCTGCATGACGAATAGATGAAAGCGGAGATGCTCCTGTTCCTCCGTCGGCACCTGAAATCAAAATCACATCAGCCATGGCCTTTGCTACACCAGCAGCAACGGTACCAACCCCCGCTTGAGAAACCAACTTTACATTGATTCGAGCTTTGCGATTGGCATTTTTCAAATCAAAAATCAACTGAGCCAAATCCTCGATTGAATAAATATCATGGTGAGGAGGTGGAGAAATCAATCCTACCCCCGGCGTGGAATGTCTTACTCGACCAATCCAATCATCCACTTTATGACCAGGCAACTGACCGCCTTCACCCGGCTTTGCACCTTGAGCCATTTTAATCTGCAATTCCTCTGCATTACTGAGGTAATTACTAGTCACCCCAAAACGACCGGAAGCAACCTGCTTGATCGCGGAGCGTTCCCAATCTCCATTTTCTTTTCTTTCAAATCGGATTTCATCCTCTCCACCCTCTCCGGAGTTACTTTTTGCACCAATACGGTTCATAGCAATCGCCAAAGTAGTGTGGGCTTCATGGGAAATAGACCCAAAGGACATGGCTCCTGTAGCAAATCGCTTTAAAATGGATTTGGCAGGCTCAACTTCTTCGATTGGAATAGAAATCCGCTTTTTGAATTCAAACAAACCGCGCAGAGTCAAAGCATCTCGGCTTTGCTCATTAATTTTTGAAGCAAATTTTTTATAAAGCTCAAAATCATTAAGGCGGGTTGATTTCTGAAGCAAATGAATTGTTTCAGGATTGAAAAGGTGCTTTTCTCCTCTTCTCTTCCACTGATAAACGCCCCCCGTTTCTAAAGTTGGGCTATGCGTATGGTATGCAGCACGGTGACGAATCAGCACCTCTTCTGCCAACTCATCAAATGAGATTCCCGAAATTCGGGAAACAGTCCCCTTGAAGCATCGATCGATTACTTCAGGTCCCAATCCGATTGCTTCGAAAATCTGCGCCCCTTGGTAAGATTGAAGGGTAGAAATACCCATTTTGGAAAGTACTTTCAACAATCCTTTTCCAATCGCTTTTTGGTAATTGGAGAAAAGCGTTTTGCGATCCTTAATCGCAGGGAACATCCCTCTTTCATATTGATCCAAAAGGGATTCCAATGCCAAATATGGGTTAATCGCCGAAGCACCATAGCCAATCGCTGTTGCGAAATGATGAGTTTCTCGAATGTCTCCAGACTCCAAAACCAAGCCCGCTTTGGTTCGCATATTTTTCTTCACCAAGTGGTGATGAACTGCGCCAATAGCCAACAATGAAGGAATCGGAGCCCATTCTTCATTACTATTTCGATCGGAAATGATCAGAATATTTTTCCGTGCATTCACAGCCTCTTCTGCCTCTTTACACAAGGTATCCAAGGCTTCCAACAATCGACCTGGCTGATGATCTGCCTTAAAATGAGAAGTTAATTTCACAGCACGGTATCCCTGAGATTCCATGTTTTGGATCTTTTCCAAGGATTCATTCAAAAGCACCGGTTGTGAAATATGAATTTGACGGGTATGCTGAGGGCTTTCTTCCAAGATATTATGTCCTTCACCAATTCTGGTAAAAAGGGACATCACCAACCGCTCCCGAATAGGATCGATAGGCGGATTACTTACCTGAGCAAAAAGCTGCTTGAAATAATTTGAAATATGCTGACTCTGCTTTGAAAGAACTGCCAACGGCGTATCCGCCCCCATAGAACCGATCGCCTCTTGACCATTGGCTCCAATTGGTGCCAAAACCACTTTCAACTCTTCCGACGTATATCCAAAAATCGTTTGGGATTTATGGATATTTTCGGTGGTATACGGGTGAGTCAAAACCTCCGGATCGGGCTCCAAACGCAATTTAATTCGCTGCTCATTTACCCATTTCTCATAAGGCTGACTTCTGCAGATTTCTGACTTGATTTCCTCATCAAAAAGAACCTTCCCTTTACCCAAATCAGCCAAAATCATCTTTCCTGGACTGATTCGGCCTTTTTGAACGATAGTAGCTTCTCGAATCGGCAAAGCACCAGCCTCTGAAGACAATACCAAACGTTCATCTTTGGTGATAAAATATCTCAAAGGTCGAAGGCCATTTCGGTCCAAAGTTGCACCCACATTTTCTCCATCAGTAAATAAAAGGGCAGCAGGTCCATCCCAAGGTTCAACCAAGGAAGCGTGGAATTTATAGAAAGCTTTTCTGTCTCTATCCATCACCTCATTATCCTGCCAAGCTTCCGGCACCAACATCATCATTGCATGAGAAATAGATCGACCTGAAAGTGACAGCAATTCCACCATCGCATCCAAATTTGCGGAATCGGAATTCAATTTATTGGTGATTGGCATCAGCATCTGAAGTTCCTCATCGGAGAAGTACTTGGATTGCATCAGTGTCTCCTTAGACTTCATTTTGTTGAGGTTACCCCGGATAGTATTAATCTCTCCATTGTGGGAAAGACAACGGAAAGGCTGAGCTAATCTCCAATTTGGAAAGGTATTGGTAGAAAATCGGGAATGCACGATGGCAAAAGCTGACTCGATCTTGCTGTTTTGAAGGTCCTTATAGAAAGGAAGAACCTGATCGGTTCGAAGCTGTCCTTTATATATAAGTGTACGACTGCTTAGAGAAGCAAAATAAAAGGACTGATTGACCCCAGGAATCTGATTGTTGATCTGAGTCGATGCATGATTTCGAAGCACATATAATTTGCGCTCCAATTCAATCCCAGTCAATCCCTTCTTATGTCGAACAAACAATTGTTCAATATTGGGCATTACTTCCAAAGCCCCGGAGCCTGGAACAGTTTCATCCACCGGCACAGGCCTATAGCCAATCAACTCAAAGTCTAGTTCCTCTATAATTTGATTCAGAAGAGCTTTTGACTTTTGAAATAACTGTTTGTTTTTGGGAAAAAAGGTCATTCCAACCCCATAGGAACCCTTTTCTGGAAGTTCGATTTCGGTTCGGGCTGTAATATCTTTTAAAAACTCATGGGGAATCTGGATCAAAATTCCCGCACCATCTCCTGTTTTGGGGTCAGCTCCTCTTCCTCCACGATGCTCCATATTACTTAGCATGAAGAGGGCGTCGCTGATCGTCTCGTGAGAGGCTTCTGCAGTCAAATCCACCACTGCTCCAATCCCGCAGGAATCATGCTCCAGCTCGGGACGGTATAATCCATGATGCATATAATTAAGATTTAATAGGTTCAAAATTTCCAAAAATTACCAAAAAAATTACTTCTATTAAAATTAATACAATAAATAGCCTTTTCTAATAACAGATTTTACAGAAAAATGCAGATTTTTTATTTTTTTATAATTTGATTTTTTGAGAAAAAAATACCCTAAATCGAGATTAATCTCATCACTTTTTGAAAAGCTGACTTCAAAACGAGGGCCTTTTGAAAAAAAAGATGTGAATTTCCTGAAAATTGGTTTTCAGAAAATTCTTTTAAAGAAATGCTAATTTTTTTTAATCGAGTTTTTAAAAATAGCAGAATAGAAACTATCTCAAAAAATACAACTCAATGGAAAATTTGGGTTTTACACAAAAAGACAGAATCCATTAATCAGTAAATACACGGCCAGCCTCTTCATCAGGCGACTTGATATGGACTTTTACCTTTTTAATCTTTCTTAGATCGACAGCTAGGATGGTAAATTCAAAGCTTTGGAAGGTAATTCTTGTGCCATTCTTAGGCAGTTTACTGTTCAGCTCTAACAATAGACCTCCCAAGGATTCATTTTCACCTTTTACCTCATCGAAAATCTGGGCATCGAGTTCCAATTTTTTACAGAAATCATTGAGTGAAATTTTCCCCTCAAAAATAAAAGTCTGACTATCCAACTCCTTGAAATAGAAGCCATCAGCATCATCAAATTCGTCGTTGATTTCTCCGATAATTTCCTCAATCAAATCTTCCAAAGTCACCAAACCTGAGGTACCGCCATATTCATCCACCACAATAGCCATGTGGACTCTTTTCTGCTGAAAGTCTTTTAAAAGTGTATCTACCTTTTTGTTTTCAGGTACATAAAAGCTCTTGCGAATCAACTCCTGCCAAGCAAAGTTTTCATCCCGTTCGATGTACGGCAAAAGGTCTTTTATGTAGAGAATTCCTTGAATATTATCGATAGTTTCCTCAAAGACAGGAATTCGGGAATAGCCACTTTTATTGATTTTATCCATCAGTTCATGGAAATCCATCTCCGTATCTACGGCGGTAATTTCCATTCGACTTCGCATCACCTGCCGTACGGTCAGGGTCCCAAAATTCACGATCCCTTTTAGAATTTCCCGTTCTTCATCAGGAGTATCCTCCGTTGTCAATTCAAGCGCTTGGTTGAGCTCTTCCACCGAAAGCGAATAGCCTCTTTTCTCAATTCTCCTCTCAATTAAGTTGCTGATAGACATTAAAAGAAAAGAAAATGGCCGCAAAATGGAAGCGAAAAACTTCATGGTAGGAGCCATCGCCTGACTAAATTCCATCTTGGCCTTATTTGCGTACACCTTTGGAACAATCTCTCCGAAGAATACAATTGCGAAAGTTATTCCAACAGTTTGAATCAGGATGACCATGATTCCTGTAGCATTCATCCCAAAAATACTCCATGCCACAAAGGTCGTCAATGTGACGATGGCGATGTTGATTAGATTATTAAGGATAAGAATGGTACTGAGCAACTCTTTGGGACGCTGCAATAATTCTACTACAGCTTTGCTTTTGGAAGTATCCTTTTCGTAGAGCTGATCCAACTCATCATTGCTCAGAGAAAAAAATGCAACCTCTGATCCGGAAACCAAGGCGGAACCGATCAAAAGCAGAATAAAAAGTACTGAATTGAGCAATAAATAAGCTGCTCCAGGTTCAGCTATTTGAGCGAGTAATTCGGTACTCGGGTATGGGTCGTCCATTGACTAAACACGATGGTTGCTACAAAATTACAAAATCCCCTGAAAAATTCAGGGGACTTGATTTAAAACGGAAGATCATCATCCTCATCAGTTGATGGAGCCAAGTCCATCGAATTGGATGCAGGTTGAGAAGTTGCACTCCCAGGAGCCGAGGCAGGCCGCTGATAATTCCCTTCACTCGGCCCTCCACCAGGATTTTCTGAACGAGAACCCAGCATGGTAAAACTTAACACACGGATTTTAGTGCGCTTTCTATTATTTCCCTCTTGATCCTGCCAAGTATCGGATTTGATTTTCCCTTCAACATAAATCTGCATTCCTTTTTTAAGGTACTGTTCGGCAATTTTTGCCTGACCTCCCCAAAGCTCCAGATCATGCCACTCGGTTTGCTCAACCCGATTTCCATTGCGATCCTTATATGCCTCTGTGGTTGCAAGACGTAGGTTGGCCACCACATTATCACCTTCTAAATATTTTACTTCGGGATCTGCTCCCAGATTCCCAACTAGGATCACTTTATTAACTCCAGCCATTTTTTAAGAATTCATTAATTAAAACAGAAGATTGAAGGTAATCAAAAGCCCTGATCGTTCAAAAAATTTACAATCAACTTTGGTTTGGCTAGCTCTTCGATTCGTTCCTCTTCCACCATCATAAAACCTTCCTCATATGCCCATTTCTCAAGTTTTTCCTGATATCTGACATCAATCTCTATTTCGGAAAATTCTGCATGGAGCCGCTGATGTGACAAAATGTGTCGGTACTTTTTGGGGAATTTTCGGACTTCCTGAGATTCCACCGGAATATTCAACTGATGTTCTTCCTCCTGATTTGCTTTTTCGGCTAATGGAAAATCAAATAAACCTTCCCAAATATCTCCGGAATTTCTCCTTTTCCACACCCAAGAGCCTCCACACCGGATTACAAAATAATGAAGGTGGCGATCCTTAACCTTGGTCTTGTTGATTTTGACTGGTAAGGAATCAACTAGATTGTGGGTATAAGCAAAACAGCTACCATTAAATGGGCAGGATTCACAATCAGGTTTTGCAGGAACACAAAGCCGGGCTCCAAAATCCATGATCGCTTGATTGTACTCCCCCGGCTCATCTTTGGAGATAAGTTGATCTGCCAATTCCTGGAATTGGCGCTTACCTTTTCCACTAGCAATATCCGTCTCAATCCCAAAAACCCTTGCCAATACCCGAAAAACATTTCCATCAACCACCGCCTTACACTCACCAAAAGCAAAACTTGCAATCGCCGCAGCGGTATAACTACCCACACCTTTTAACTTTATCAATTCCTCATAAGAATTTGGAAATTCGCCAGCCCGGTCAAACCAGATTTGTTTGGCACAGAAATGAAGATTTCTGGCTCGACTGTAATAGCCCAACCCTTGCCACAAGCGTAGCACCTCCTCTTCAGGGGCCTCTGCCAAATCCTTGACGGTGGGATATTGGGTGACGAACTTATAATAATAAGGTAATCCCTGAGCGACCCGAGTCTGCTGTAAGATAATTTCAGAGAGCCAAATTTTGTAAGGATTCTGCGTTCCTCTCCAGGGTAATTCGCGAGGATTGGAGCGATACCAACTTAAGATTGAATTAGAAAATGCTTGATTATCAATGGATTTATGATTCATGGGATTGAAAATTCTCCAATACAAAACTGGTTAATTTTTATGGATTTGTTTTTTAATTGAGTTGGTTCTCGTACATTTGCAGTCCCAAAAACACTTGGTTAATAGGTTGTTAAGCTTATTTAATAATTTCTAAATTTAAATCACCGTGACAAAAGCAGAAGTAATCACCAAAATCTCGGATATGACCGGGATCCAAAAGGATGATGTTACCCAAACAGTAGAAGCTTTCTTCAGCGTGGTCAAAGAGTCCATGTCAGAAGGCGAAAACATTTATGTAAGAGGGTTTGGTAGCTTTATCAACAAGAAAAGAGCAAAGAAAATCGCTCGAAACATTTCCAAAAATACTGCCATTGTCATCGACGAGCACTATATCCCGGCTTTCAAGCCATCCAAAGTGTTTATCGAAAAGATCAAAAACAGTAACAAGATCAAAGAACTAGCTCCACAAGAATAAGTCTTAGGGAGAATTAACATGAAAAAAACTCAGCTAATCCTCATTATCGTCGGCGTATTGGCTATTGTGGGATTATACTCCTTACCCAAGATCGTCGTGGATAATGAGGCTCAAGCTGGGGCATCTGTGGGTCAGGAAACAGAAGCTTCTTCTCAAAATGCAGTGGAAATGCACGCTGCCGAATTGAGTGAAGAGCAGGAAAACCTTCTTTCACAGTTGCGAAACAAAGCCGCTGAATCAAGCATTTCTCTAGAAGAATTAGAAAATTTGGCGAATTTGTATCAGGAAAAGGCTGTTTACGACAGTGCGGCCTATTTTCTATCAGTAGCTGCGGAACAATCTGAGGATTTGATCTGGGATGAAAAAACAGGAAATGCCTACTTTGAGGCTTTCACTTTTGCTCTCGATCCTCAGAAAGTTGAAGCAACTGCTGAAAAAACCCGGGAATATCTCGGAAAGGTGTTGGAAAACGATCCAAGCCGCTCTGACTTGAAATCAAAAATTGCGATGACCTATGTGTCCTCAGCCAACCCTATGCAGGGCATCATGATGCTCCGCGAAATTTTGGAAGAGGATCCTCAAAATGAAGATGCCCTTTTCAATATGGGCATTTTGTCCATGCAGTCCGGACAGTATAAGCGGGCGGTGGAGCGCTTTGAAGAATTGGTCAGCTATCATCCTGATAATCTGCAAGGTCAGTTTTATCTGGGAGTTAGCTATTTTGAGTCAGACCAAAAGAATAAAGCGAAAGCCCAATTTGAGGCAGTGAAAGAAATGACCCAAGATCCTATGATCCTGGAAAGTATCCAAAGCTACCTTGATAGGCTCTAAATAAAATTGTATCACATCTAAACAAACAAGACTATGCCTTGCGGAAAGAAAAGAAAGAGACATAAGATCGCTACGCACAAGCGTAAAAAGAGACTAAGAAAGAACAGACATAAGAAGAAGTAATACACTTCTTCTTTTCCTGTTTTTAAGAAAACCACACGTTCATTTACATATTTATTAGACTAGGTTTTGAGTACGGAATTGTTAATTGATTCTGCTCAGGACGGAAGTCGGATTGCCCTCCTTCAGGACAAAAGCCTCGTAGAATTGCATTCTGAGGGTTTGGAAAACCAGTTTAAGGTTGGGGACATCTATCTAGGTACAGTCAGAAAAATCGTCAACGGCCTCAATGCTGCATTTATTGACGTAGGCTACGAAAAAGACGCCTTTTTGCACTACCAAGATTTGGGTCCCAATATCCAAAGCCTACAGAAGTTCACCAAAATGGTGCGCAACAACAACTACAGTAATTACAACCTGAAGGGCTTTGAAAACGAACCTGAGATTGACAAAATCGGGAAGATTTCTTCCATTTTGTCAAAAAATAATCAGGTGCTGGTTCAGGTAGTGAAAGAACCTATCTCAACCAAAGGCCCCCGACTATCCTGTGAGCTCTCTCTTCCAGGTCGCTACCTCGTTTTGGTGCCTTTTTCGGACAGTGTCAACGTTTCGAAAAAAATCCGTAGCAATGACGAGCGTAAAAGGCTTCTTAGACTCATCACTTCCATCAAGCCTGCCAATTTCGGAGTAATCATCCGAACTGTGGCCGAAGGTCAGTCAGTGACTGAACTTGACAAAGACCTTCGTAATCTTCTCTTCAAGTGGGAAGAAGGAATGAAAAAGTTGATGAAGGCAAAAAGCCGCGACAAAATTATTGGAGAGATGAGTATGGCCTCCTCCTTAGTGAGAGACCTACTCAATGAATCTTTCGATGCAATCACCGTAGAAGAAGAATCTACTTACGATCAGATTAAATCCTACATCAGGTCTATTGCACCTGAAAAGGAAAAAATTGTAAAACTTTACAACGGTAAAGTTAAATTATTTGAAAGTTTTGGGATTGAAAAACAGATCAAAAGTCTGTTTGGACAAACGGTTAGTTTACCACAAGGTGGCTATTTGATAATTGAGCATACAGAAGCGCTCCACGTCATCGACGTCAATAGTGGCAATAAATCCAATCAGGAAAGCGATCAAGAATCTACGGCTTTGAAGACCAATTTGGTCGCAGCCAAAGAGGTCGCTCGCCAGCTCCGCCTCCGGGATATGGGAGGTATCATCGTAGTCGATTTTATCGATATGAAAAGAGCCGAAAACAAAAAGGCTATTTACGATGCGGTGAAAAATGAGCTAAAGGCTGACCGATCAAAACACACCGTATTACCGCTGAGCAAGTTTGGATTGATGCAAATCACCCGGCAGCGAGTACGGCCAGAAGTCAACATTGTAACCAAAGAAGTTTGTCCAGCTTGTAACGGAACCGGGAAAATCCAGGCCTCCATTTTGATAGCAGACAAACTTGAAAAAGATCTGGAGCATCTGTTGACCATGCAAAACATTGCCAAAGTCCAAATCGGACTGCATCCCTACTTGCATGCCTACTTTACTGTCGGTTTGATTAGCCGTCAGGTGAAGTGGTTTTTCAAATATTTCAAATGGATTAAACTGATCAAAGACTCTTCCCTACCGGTGACGGAATACAGATTCGAAGATGAATCTGGTGAGGAAATAGAGCTAAAAGTAAAAAGCGAGACTGAGTAAGTCTCGCTTTTTTTATACCGTCATTTTTCCTGTAATGGGACCAAAGAATCAAACTCACTCCTTTATAAAATCAATTTCATCCCATTGTTTTCGAAGCCGAATTTCCTCAGGTTTATTCGAGAATAAATTATAGCGCACCAAAAGCTTTTCAATTTTTAGGGTATAAATCCCAGGGGCTAAATCTCCAATGGGCAACATCGTTTCATATACTTTTTGATTTGTCACGTGAAGTCGATTTCTTTTCCAGGAACCAGCTCTAATAACCTTATCCCCTATCGTAAATCGATACAAATCCGGAGTATCCTCCATCTCATGCCAGCCCAAAGAATCCAATTCCTTTTTGAAATTTTCCCTCAGGTCAATTAAATATTTATCGTCTCCAGCATAGCGAGCGATTCCTAGTTTAAGGTAATCTCCACTCACCGTCTCAGTAGACAAAAATGCTCTCGGATATCGCTTGCCCTCTTGATGAAATTCCGCATAAGAAAGTTCTTTTGTTGGCCATCTTAATTCATTCTCCAATAGATCCGCCTCATTAAAAAACATTGAAAAATCCCGAACATCATTGTAAATCAGAGGCATGGCAAGGAGAAATATTCCCATCCCATAAAATACACTAAACCACTTCCCCAAATTACTTTGGTAGATTGCCCCTACTGAAGCCATCATGGTTTTAGCAAGTTTTGCCCTCCATTTTGCATTTTTATTGATCAACATAAAGAGGGCAAAAACAAGAAGACTCACAAGGAAGATCAGATAAATTATGAAAAAGCTGATATTGAGCCAATAATAAAGAAACAGAAGAAGTACCAAATAAACGGTAGAAACTAAAATGGTAAATACCAAGGAAATAGGATAACCGAAAGTCATGCTACAGATTCGCTCCATCGCTAGCACCATATCACCTGGCTTTTGGTATTCGTAATGCTGAGACATTTTAAAAAGCTTTTCCTTAATAACCCCATCAGGAAAAGCATAACTTAATCCTAAAAACCCAGCCCATATAAACCGCAGTGTTAAGTGTACCACAAAGAAGATTTTAAATACACTGATTACTGCCGCCAGATAAAAAAGCACCAGCATCGCGCCAGCATAATGGAGCCCAAGTTCCTGAACAAGCATGGCAGAAAAAGTATAAATCTTCGAAGGGAAGGCAAATAAAAAGGCCAGGATAATACCCGAAATAATTACCTCCGGTTCCCAACTGTTTCTCTGAAGATTCTCAAGCCAACTTAGCTCATCGCTTTTTCTAGAACTGTCTGGTTTTAAATTCATTCTGAAAAAATAGAAGAAAGAATGCTGAATTCCGAATCATTGATCCAACCAAGACTTGAAATCCGATACCTTTTCACGGCTTATCAGGATATCTGAGTCTGTACAATTTACCAATTTGACTTTCAGCCGACTGTTGGAATAAGTAAGGACTTCCTCAATAGATGGATGGGAAACCAAATACTTTCGATTGATTCGAAAAAAATTCAGCGGGTCCACTTGAGATTCTGTTTGCTCCAAAGTTTGGTCCAACACGTACTTTTTCCCTGCTTGAGTTTGTAAAAATGTGACACGCTCTTCGCTGAAGAAAAAGGCGACTTCTTCTACCGGAATGCTCTGGATTTTCTCCCCAAATCGCACCAAAAATCGAGACTTGTAAGTTTTTGTTTGTGGCTTGAGTAATTGTTCCAACAAGTGAATATCCAATTCCTTCCGAAGCTGATTTTTCTTGAACTTATCTACAGCTCTTTCCAATTCTTCGGGATCAATGGGCTTCAGCAAATAATCCACAGCATTAACTTGAAAGGCCTTGATGGCATATTGATCAAAGGCTGTCGTGAAAATGACAGGTGCTTGAATCGGGCGTTTTTGAAAGATCTCGAAACTCAACCCATCTGCTAATTGGATATCACAGAAGATCAAATCCGGCTCTGGGTTTGTCTCCAGCCAATGAATTGCTGACTTAACCGAGTCCAAATTTCCAAAAAACTCGGCTTCCGAAAAATGAGGTTTCAAAAGTGTCAATAATCTTTTTGCTGCCGGATTTTCATCCTCAATCAGTAAAATTCTCATGACTCAATTTGGATTAGAGGCAAAATAACCAAAAACTCATCCACTCCCTGCTTTGCCGTAGGAGTGGGAGCTTTTAACAATTGATACCTTTTTGAAATATTTTTCAACCCAACGCCCGTGGAATAGGTCTCGGATTGATTTTTCAACTGAAGCGTATTGGTTACCCAAAGCTCTCCGTTTTTCTGTTGAATATGGATAAAAAGAGGATTGTCTTTGGAAGCCACATTATGTTTGATGGCATTTTCCAAAAGCAATTGAAGGGATAGCGGAGGAAGAAAATATTCTTTCTTATCCTCAACTTGAACCCGGAATTCCAGCTTGTCTTCGAAGCGGATTTTCTGCAATTCCAGAAAGTTCTTAGCAAAATCAAGCTCCTTCTCCAGCGATACTAATTCCTCCTGCTGTACTTCCAATACATAGCGATAAATCCGTGAGAGCTTCTGAATAAATGCCGCCGATCGATCCGCATCCTCATATACCAAATTGGTCAAGACATTGAGGGAATTGAAGAGAAAATGCGGATTGAGCTGATCTTTTAAGCTTTGATATTGACTGGCAAATTGCTCGGTTTTTAGCCGCTCAGCCTCCACAGCCGATTTTCGCCACTCACCCAGCCAAGACCAAGTAGTAAAGATGGCCATCACCACCACAGCAACTTGCATTGGCATAATGGTGTATTTGGTGATTTCAAGCCACGGGATATTATCCAATGAAAACTGTCCCAAAAACCAGGCATGAAAAAACACCAATATGTAGGACACTAAGAAGGAATAGCCTAGATAAATTCCAATTGTGGCAAAAAGTCGAGGGATGGGTTTGTCAATCCAAGAAATTCGGCGATCAAGCCAATCGGTAATTACACTTCCTCCAAAACTCAAAGAACAGGAGACCAGAAATGAAAAAATAAAATCGGGAATTAGTTTGATGAAACCATCGAAAGACAAAAAACAACTTGGACAAATGCTAAATGAAATAATCAAGGCAATCCCCAAGTTCAACAGAATGAAGGGCCCAATCTTTTTGAATAGGACTTCGTAGGTAGGGGTTTTGTCTATTTCAGATTGCATCGATGGAAATTAAGAATAAAAGCCAAACCAATGAACCTTAAAATCAGATTCATTGGCCTTTGGCTTTTTAAAGATTAATTATAGACATCTTTTTGACAACTCTTCGGCTGTCTCTACGCCCCAAGTAGGGTGAATATAGTTTTCATCAATTTTAGCACTTTCACTCTTGTACAAATCCAAAGCAATTCGTGCCATGCCGCAAGCTTTTTGAGGGCCAGAACCGAAAAACTCCGCCATTCCTAATTCCATCTGCGCCATGAGAGTCACTGCACGGGGATTTTCGCGATCCTGATTGATAGCAAGACCGAATAACTGCATTACCTGAGGACTCATGCTCTGTCCTCTAGAAACCGGATCCAAAGATAATTTCCCCATCAAAGCATAACCATGCAAGGCAGTAAGCTCTGAGTTGTTTGGTGAAATTTCAGATGCTTGTTGGATCAACTCAATAGCGGAGTCAAATTCCAGATCCTTGTTGACATCGAAGCGGAAAGCACCTTCGATTTTAGTCAAAGCGGCATAGTAAAGTGGAAGCCATTCATCAGAATTTGCTTCAGCTATGCGCAAGAAAGCATTGGCAACTTCCGCACTTGCTTGGGTGTCGGAAATTTGATTCATAGCTTGAATCTGAGACTTCATTGCGGATTGAAAAGCTGGATTAGCTTGTGCTACAAGTGATACATTCACTGCAAGAAATACGATGATAAAGAGATACTTTTTCATGATTTATTGATTTTAGAGGTTATTTAATTGATTTGCGTTTTTGTCTTTGGAAAGGGTCAAGAAGATCCCGAGGAAAAGAAACCTAGGAGCCGGCTGCCCAATGGCTCTTGATTCGTAGACACCCTGGGAATTTGGCTCGGTCGTAAAGTCATAACCGAATACATTTTCTCTTCCCAGTACATTGGTCACACCAGCATGGATGATCAAATTTGGTTTGGGTAGGTAACTCCAGCTTAGACTTAGATTTTGAAAGCCTGAAGTCTTGCGATTCATTTCTCCCGGAAAGTTGGGGTCCGTGTAGGCATAGCCATCATTTAGTGAAAAACTCGCTCCCAGTTGAGACTTTAGCGGAACTATAAAATGCTTGACAACCACTGAGAAATTATGTCGAGGGGCGAATCCTGGCTGAACCTGAGAAGAATACTGCTCAAAGCTTCGCTTACTGTCCACAAAGCTGTAGGTAATCCAGTAGTCCGTGTTTTTGATGGATTTTTGATTCCGAAAGAAGAAATCCAAACCTCGAGCAAAGCCTTGCCCTTCATTTCGGAGGTTTTCAGGGTTTTGTACAGTCCCATCAAATCGTATCAAGCCTTGATAGCTTTTATAAAAAGCTTCTGCCCGAAAAGTAATCCCTTCACCCTGCCAGAGGTAGTTTAAAATCAAATGGTTGGATTCTGTATTGTCTAGGTTTTGGGCCTGTACTCGATACCTTTCAATAGGTAATTGAGAAAATTTTCCAGCAGCGAGACTTAACTGACCTTTTGGTGAAAGTTTATAAGCCAGAGAAAAACGCGGATCTAACCAATCCTCAGAACTCAAGCTGCTTTTCCCTGCTCGAAGCCCCCCTCTTAGCACTAATTTTCGGCTGAGATACCAATCCCATTCAGTATAGAAAAAACTTTGATTATCAAGAAAATCCCGCTCCTGATTGATCTGAGGTAATCCTTCCGCATAGCGATGAATAAAATGCTCCACTCCGACTTTCATGGAAATACGGTCTGAAAAATCCTTTATAGCTGATGCTTTCAGATGCGCCAATTTGTTCTCCCGCTCTGTTTGCAAAGTATCAAAATCCACTTCATCCAAATTGGAGGAAATAGCTGCACCAGCAAACCAAGTCCAGCCCTTCTTTCCAGCTTTACTCCAATTAGTTTGGGCGTAGCTATAGTAGTTCTTCAAGTCAATTAATGCTCCCCTGTTTTCAGAGCCAGGCTGAACATCCCAGAGTTTCATTCCTCCGGATTCGGTTCTGGCAAGTACTTTCCAAAGGCCTCCATTTTTGAGCTTTTTTTGAGCAGCTAATTCCAAATCCCATCCAAATGGAGCCCGTTCAAAATCAAAATCCTGTGGGATGATTTGCTGGTAGGGACTCAGATCAAAATAATTACCTGTCAAAGTCAGACTTTGCTTTTCTGATGCCCATGTTTGAGAATAGCCACCACCCACTGACATCAGGCTTAAATCACCTTGTTTTCTAACTGAAAGATCCTTGGTATTTAAAGCGAGCGCAGAAGAAAGTGCCTGTCCATATTCGGCAGAATAGCCCCCGGTTGAAAAGAAGGTGCCCTTAAAAAGATTGGGGTTAAATCTGGTGCGGGTGGGAACATTTCCAGCGGTAGTTCCATAAGCATTGCCTACACGCATTCCATCAATGTATATCCCAACTTCACTCGCATCTCCTCCGCGAACAAAAAGTCTTCCGTCATTTCCAACCGTGCTGGTTCCAGGAAGTGTCTGCAAAGCCCCTACAATATCACCCATGGCACTTGGAGTGGTTACGATATCCAAAGGCCGAAGAATGACTGATTTTTTCTCATCAGATGCTTCCATAGCACCTGCTGAAATCGTCACTCCATTCATCTCCGTAATTAGCTCCACCAATTCAAAATCCTCAAGCTTGATTTCTCCTCCATTACAGGTAATACTTTGCTCTTGGCTTTTAAACCCCATCATTCGGAAAACCAAAATTTGAGTTCCCTCCTGGGTGGTTTGAAATGAAAAGTCACCTTCTGTTCCAGAAGTGGTGCCATCATAAGAGCCTTTGATATAAACATTGACCCCAGGAAGTCCTTTTCCTTGCTCATCCAAAACTCGCCCCGTTAGTAGGGTCTGGCCAAAAGCCATGAATTGGCTGAGGAAAAAGTAGAAGAATAAGAGAACTCGGGTTTTCATTTCGATTCGTATTTGAATCAAAATTGAAGAGCCTTAGCCTTTTAAAAAATTGAACCTGACTGAAGTGTAGAAATCAGCGACTGAACTGTCAAAATTGGAAACTCAAAAAAAAGAGTAGGCTGCTGGCCTACTCTGGAAAAAGGGTTTTGTCCATGCCTGGAACGATTCGGAGGGCATTTTTATAGTAAACTTTCTTCAACACCTCATCAGGCAAATCCAGCCCGTACATTCGCCAAAAGGCATGGTATTTTTTGTAATAAGGAAAATATTCATCGGCTGTCTCCAAAACTCGGAAGTAGGTATGAAACTCCTCAGGATTGTAGGCATCCTTCCCGAAAAGCAGACGGTCTTGATATTTAATGAAAAATTCGCGAGCTCTTCGAGGCTGTCTTCCAAACTCTGCAATCACGGCTCCAATCCCAAAATTCACATTCGGATAGCGCTCCAAATGCGCTTCGGCCTTATCCAAATCATTGGCCATCCAACCCATGTGTGCATTGATAAAGGTTGTATTTGGGTGCTTTTCAAACACATGATGCTGCTCGGCAATGATTTGCTCAAAAGGAGCAGGATCCGTTTCGGAACGTTGTCTATTTGGGTGAGTTTTCAGTTCCAGCCAGCGCTCGTTGTTGGCATCCATAGGTTGCCAAAATTGTGCAGGATCCGCCGAATGGATAATGACAGGGATCCCCAATTCACCGGCCTTTGCCCAGACAGGATCCAAATCAGGATGATCAACAGGAACACGGTTCCCATTTATATCTTTTACAGAAAGACCTAAGCTCTTGTAAATTTTAAGTCCTACAGCTCCAGCTTGCACGTCTTCCTCTAATTCCTTCACCGCAATTCTACTCCAATTTTCATCCCCGAAACCCGCAAAATTCAAATTGGTAAACACCATAAACCTTCCCGGAGCATGTGCCTCAAATTCTTTGAGCATACCTCGGATATATTCTTGCTGACTATTAGAATCTCCTCTACCGAAACCTCTCCCACTGAGATTGACCAAGACCCCCATATTCAACTCCTCCATTTCAGAGAGAAGCTTTTCAATTTTCTCCTGATTGATTCCTCCCTGATGGCTATGTATATCCACAAAAGGATATTTAGCTCGGGTAACTGGGTTTTCTGGGACTTTAAGAGTCGAAGGAGGATTGTATTCCTCGAAGCTCATTTCCTGCGCAACAGCCGACAATTGATATCCGAAGAATATGCAGGCAGCAGAAGCAATAGTTAGAAGGTTTTTCATGAATTTGGAAAAAGGGTTGAAACAAAACAGGCTGTCTATGAAATATTAGTTATCACATTGAGCGAAGTCGAAATGTTATCAAAATGCCATTGAATGGCCTTCGACTCCGCTCAGGCTGACAGAAATATTGAAATTGAGACAGCCTCTTGAACTATTATCGGCTTGTTCCGCCGTTAATTACTTGTCCAAAGAAAATCGCATTCAAGAACAACTTATTCGTACCAAACCAGAAAGCTCGGAAGTTCATGTTGTCAGCGAAAGCCACTACTCGGCCTCGCCCAACACCACGAACCTGAATCACAGATCCATTTTGAATACCCGGCAAATTGCTTGGATGCAGGTATCCAGAAGCGAGTGGATTATCAGTATATACCAATGGGTTGGCATAAGGATTTTCAGCTGGCTCTAAGAATAAATTATCATTTCGGAAGGTGTGGATATCCGCTCCGGTATAACCATAACCGATCGGATGAGTCAAATCCAATTTTGCATTGAAGATAGCTCCACCAGTAACCTTAGCTCCGGTTGCATTCTGGTAATCTCCATATGGTAGCTGCAGTCCTTTGTCTGATGTATCAAGATTTCTGAATTTAACATCGGTCACTTCATTTTGTGCCAACCAACGTAGCGCTCTACCTTTTGCAAGTAGAGTATTGCCTCGAGAAACCCAACCTCGCAAGGCATTCGCACCGGAAGACCCTAAACTACCATAGGAACCATCAGGCATGATAATCACATTGTATCGCTCAATCACAGAGCTGCTTACCCGATCTACTGGCAATAAGGTAATTGGCATTTCTATTCGCTGATCCATTAAATGCCATATTTCACCGGCCTCATAGCTGTCCACTCCTCCATCAACTAAAAGGGCAACTTTTGGAATTTCCAATGGAGTGATAAAAGTAGACCCCATATTGATTCCTGAAGTGTAACCTGTACTGATCGCATGAATATCTACTGTGGATGCAGCGGCGATCTCCTGAAGTTTTTGGAAGAACTGCTGATCTGACTGACCTGATTCTCCTTTATCCACTAGGATAGTTCCTCGACCAAAACTCTTTCCTTCTGGCGTGCTAAATTCCGCATTGGCTACTCGTACTCGATAACCTTCTTTCATCAGCTTATAAGCCGCTTTTGGCGCATAGTAATCCGTCCATTCCAAAGCATATTGATAGGCACCAGCTCCACCAACTACTTGTCCTTGCTTTAAGCTGAAGTCATTCTTATTGATTTCTTTCACATTGGCCAAGTTGAGGATACGGCTATTCAAAGCCATGTAATCCAAGCCGAAAGCCATAGGATAAGTCCAAGCAGAAATGTCATAAAATAAGGAATCCTGAAAAGTAGTCCTCGTCTCAAACATTGCCTTTATTAATCGGTACTGCGGTTGATCTGCAGGTACGATGTAGGAATTTTCACTTTTAAATTCCTTGCCATTCACTGTGATGTCTTCCTGAAGGCTGAAGACTTTGATATCATGCTGCAAAATCAGATCCGCCAAATGATAGCTTCTCGCATCATCCTCTGCACTTCCGAAAATATAGGCCTTGTTTACATCAGCAGCTGTTTCTTCAGCAATTCCTTGATAGAAATCGCGCATCCACTGATTTAACTCTACCCGCATTTCCTTTGCCGCTTGGAAAGAAGAAAGGTTTGCAGTGAATTGATTTCGAATAGTAAAAGGAAAACTCAACATACCATTCGCCGACTCCTGAAGGTGTCCTCGAGAACTTGCCTGCTCGAAAAGAATTCCTATCGATCCCTGTACGTCCGGATAGGTTGACCCTTTTCCATAGTAAAAGTCATCGTAGTTTTCTTGATTATAGTACAAGGACCCAATTTTATCCAAAGCTTTGGCATGATAGGTTCCGATCTTCTCGGTCAATTCAAAATTCTTTGTTGGAGTAAGTGGATGGGTTCGGGAAGGAACACCTGGCTGGAAGAAGAAGGTGCTATTAGTTCCCATTTCATGGAAATCCAGATGAATATTCGGTAACCAACTTTGGAAAACTCGAACGCGATTTCTTGATTCAGGATGCTGAACAGGCAACCAATCCCGATTCAAGTCAAACCAATAATGATTAGTACGACCTCTTGGCCAAGCCTCATTATATTCTCGACCATTTGGATCACCATTTAAGTTGTAAGCCTTATGTGAGTTTACCCAAGAAGCAAATCGATTGAGTCCATCAGGATTGATAGCTGGATCCAAAAGGAGAACAATATTTTCAAGATCCGCTTCGATTTCATTGGCAGCAACAAAATGATAGGCCGCCAAAAGGGATGCATTGGCGCCACTTGGTTCGTTTCCATGAACAGAATAGCCCATGAACATTACCACAGGCATGGACTCAATGGAAACGCTAGCATTGGGATCTCTTAATTTTTTTCGGTCGGATTTGATTTGATCCAATCTTGCCAAATTGGCTGGCGAACTAATGGTCAATAAAGTCTGAGGGCGTTTTTCATAACTACGACCGGTCTCTTCAAAAATAACACGATCAGATGCAGCAGCTACAGCTTTCATATACATGACCAACTGATCATGAGTCACGTGCCATTCACCTACTTCATATCCCAAAACCTCCTTTGGAGTCGGAATATCAGGATTATAGGTATATCCTTCAGGCAAATAATAAGACAAATCTACTTGAGCACTTACCCAAGTACTCAGAAAGCAAAGAGAAAGAAGAAATACAATTCTTTTCATGGGATGACGATTAAACTTCCGACTAAATTCTTACTTATTTTTCGCAAAAAAAGCTATTTTGGAACAGTGGTAAAAATAACTGAAGAAACGTAATGGATTTAGTCACACCTGGAAATGGACTTCTGATTTGGCAGGTATCGGGCTTTATAATCGCATTTGGATACCTCGCTTTCTGGTTTTATGGCTTGATTGATTTGGTAAAAAGTGATTTCAGAAGCCCACATGACAAGTTAATCTGGTTACTCATCATCCTATTCGCACAACCTTTTGGTGTCTTCATCTATCTCTCTATGGCAAGAGGTACTAAAGAGAAGCGAAAGTTTCAACCTAATTTTTCAAATCGAACCTTAAACTAAAATTCTAACATGGCTTTTGTTCAAAATATGGGAGGTGGATTTTTAATCCTATTTCTTATCAGCATTTTCTACTTCATTTTCTGGGTGTATTGCCTGGTAGATGTCCTACGCTCAGAATTCAAAGATCCAAATATGAAATTGATTTGGGTATTGATCTTAATTTTTGCGCAAGGATTAGGGCCCATCATCTACATCTTGATAGGAAACAATGGTAAAAAATATTCCTTCTGATGTTTGGACTGGGATTTATAGGGCTAATCATCTACGCTTACACCATATATGACGTGGTTGTGAGCAAATTCGCCAATGAAACAGATAAGCTGATTTGGCTTTTGATCGTAGTGCTCGTCCCATTTTTGGGAACGGTGCTTTGGTTTGTTATTGGAAGGGAAAAACGGCTTTAATCTCGCCCCCTTCAAATTCATCGACTAAACAAATCCTTCAAGGCATCTTGTAATTGGTCAAACTCAAACTCAAATCCAGCTTTTTGGATCTTTTGGCAAGAAACTCGGTTTCCCCCCAAAACCATGGCGGCCATTTCTCCTGATACCAGCCTGAGTAAAAATCCCGGAACTCCGATTCCCAAATAAGGTTTTCCTTTTGCTCGAGCGGCTTCTTGGGTTAATAATTGGTTAGTTGCCGGCTGAGGTCCTACCGCATTATAAACTCCTTGCAGGGTGGTCTTGTCCAAAGCAAAAACAAACATCCGAGCCAAATCTTCGATATGAATCCAACTCATCCACTGATCGCCATTTCCCAAAGGCGCGGCAACGGGCGGCTTAAGCATTTCACCCAAGGCTCCTCCTTCTGCATCCAGGACGATACCGATTCGAAGTAAAACCGTACGAAGATTTAGATTTTCGATTTTTTTCACCTCCTGCTCCCAAGCCACTACTACTTCGGCCAAAAAATCATGGCCAGCAGGAGAATTTTCATCTACCAAAGCAGCTCCAGTATTGAAACCATAATACCCTACCGCAGAGGCAGAAATAAAGGTAGTTGGTTTATTTTCAGCCTTCTCGATTGCACTATATAGCAATTGGGTGCTTTTCACTCGGGAGTCCAAAATCTCCTTTTTTCGCTCAGGTGTCCATCGCTTATCGGCTACTCCTGCCCCTGCTAAATGAATGACTGCATCAGCCCATTCCATCGCCTCAGGATCGAGCTTTTGTTTAGAAATATCCCACTGGAACGATTTCCGAACTTGAGATGAACGGCTAAGCCAAGCCACTTCCAACCCTTTTTTTTCAAGCAATTGGGTGATTCTACGACCAATCAGCCCTGAGCCTCCGGTGATGAGAATATTTTTCATTTTGATGATTTGTGTTGATAACCAATTTGGTCAAGCTTTGGTTGAAACCGACCATTTGATTTCTAAAAATTCAATTTCTATTCCTAATTTGTCTGCTGCAAGAAAGAAAACCTGCTTTGGCTAACAAATCATTTGCTCTTTACTTTTTTCAATGGCTCATAGGAGGGCTGGTAATTGGGCTTCTGGCTGGCAGTGCATCAGCCTTTTTTCTTATCGCTTTGGACTGGGCAACCAATTTCCGCGAAAGCCATATCTGGATAATTGCCTTGTTACCGATTGCTGGATTTTTGATTGGTTGGTCTTACTATAAAATCGGCCAAAATTCTGTCAAAGGAAATAACCTACTACTCGACGAACTTTATGAGCATAAAAGCCCAATTCCGCTTCGAATGACCCCATTAGTGCTTCTTGGGACGATTTTGACACATTTATTTGGTGGTTCGGCCGGAAGAGAAGGTACTGCCGTCCAAATGGGTGGTTCTCTAGCTGATCAACTTACACGAATCATTGGATTTGAACCAGAAAATCGTCGTCTAATTCTCATAGGAGGCGTTGCAGGGGGATTTGCTTCTGTATTTGGAACACCCCTAGCTGGGGCAATTTTCGCTTTGGAATGGATGCATTCAAGACAGCTTCGCTGGAAGTCCATTTATCCCGCATTTTGGGCAGGCTGGGTGGCCCATTGGGTCTGCGAATCGATGTGGGGAGTTGGTCATACGGCTTATCATATTTCAGAAGTTCCGAGTCACACCCTTACCAACTTATTTTGGATAATTCCCGCAGGTATTGCTTTTGGTTTGTCCGGCAGACTCTTTGGAGAGACCAGTCATTTTTTTTCAAAAATTTTTTCAAACACCATTTCATACCCTCCACTTCGTCCGGTCGTAGGCGGACTGATGATCGCTTTGTTTGTATGGATTTCGGACAGTACGACTTACTTAGGATTGGGTGTGCCGAGGATAGTAGAGGCCTTCGAAAACCCACTTCCTTGGTATGATTGGTTGGCAAAAACAGGTTTGACAGGATTTACCCTTGGAGCGGGCTTCAAGGGAGGAGAAGTCACTCCCTTATTCTTTACGGGGGCCACCTTAGGCAATGCCTTACATGGATTGATTCCTCTCCCCTTAGCATTATTAGCTGGATGTGGATTTGTGGGAGTTTTTTCTGGAGCCACCAACACACCAATGGCTTGCACCGTAATGGGGATGGAATTATTTGGGGTAGAGGCTGGTGTATTTTTAGCCTTATCCTGTGGGATTGCCTATGTTTTCAGTGGAAAAGGAAGCATTTATTCTTCCCAGGATTTAGGCTGGAAAAAGAGCTGGTTTTATTAAAAAATTCAGTTTCTATTTAGAGTTTCTTCGCTTCATTCCAAAACACATCCATTTCAGCCAAAGTCATATCACTGAGATTTTTCCCGGCATCCTTAGCAGCTTTTTCCAAATACTGGAATCGCTTGATGAATTTCAAATTCGTTCGCTCTAGAGCCTCCTCGGGATTGATATCAATGAAGCGCGCGTAATTAATTAGAGAAAAAAGCAAGTCTCCAAATTCGGCTGTGGCTTTCTCTTTGTCAATTTCTTCATTGGAAGCTGCATTGAATTCATTTTTGAATTCTTGCATTTCCTCCTCGACTTTTTCCCAAACTTGATGTTTTTCTTCCCAATCAAATCCAACACCTCTAGCCTTCTCCTGAATTCGCATCGCTTTGATCAATGCAGGCAGAGATTTGGGCACTCCTCCCAAGACAGACTGATTTCCCTTTTCTTTAAGTTTGATTTTCTCCCAATTCTGACTGACTGTATCTGCGTCATTGGCTTGAGTATCTCCATAAATATGTGGATGCCGGCGAATCAGTTTTTCACAAAGAGAATGGGTCAGGGATGCAATGTCAAAATTACCTTCCTCCGAACCGATCTTCGCATAAAAAACTATGTGCAAGAGCAAATCTCCCAGTTCCTTTTTGATTTCCTCTGGATTTCCCTCCAAAATCGCATCCGACAACTCGAATGTTTCCTCAATGGTAAGATGGCGAAGGCTTTCCGTAGTCTGCTTTCTATCCCAAGGGCATTGGGCTCGAAGCTCATCCATGATGGTCAATAGTCGGTCAAATGCAGCCAATTGCTCGGCCCGGTTACTGAAATTTGACATGATTTGGGAAACTAAGATGATTTGGTAGTCGTTTTCGAAGTAAAGCTTTAAATTTGTGCAAATTTATCGGTTATGACAACTGTATTAATCACGCTGGGCTTTGTGGCATTGTTCTTTGTATTGATGTCTGTAAGGCTCCTATTCTTGAAAAACGGAGAATTTAAAGGCACTTGTGCCTCTCAAAACCCTTACCTCAATAAAGATGGAGGAACTTGTAGCTACTGCGGAAAAACCGTGGATGCAAATAGCTCCTGCGGTAATCCCGACAATGAAGTGGATAAAGTTCTAGCCAAATTCAAATAAAAACACACTCCTGCCTCTGGCAGGATTTTTTACGATTTTTCACTAAAAACATTTACTGTACGTGTCACTGATCAAATCAATTTCCGGAATCCGGGGGACAATAGGAGGGAAAGCCGGAGAAGGTCTGACTCCTATTGATGTCGTGAAATTTACAGCGGCTTATGGCGCTTGGGTATTGGAAAAAACAGGAAACCCGAAGGTCGTCATCGGAAGAGATGCACGAATCTCCGGTGATATGGTTTCCCGATTAGTTTCGGCTACTCTACAAGGCTTAGGAATCCATGTGATCGACTTGGGGCTAAGCACTACGCCTACTGTCGAATTGGCTGTCCCTATGGAAAAGGCAGGCGGAGGAATCATCCTTACAGCTAGCCACAATCCTATTCAATGGAATGCCTTGAAGCTTTTGAATGCAAAGGGTGAATTCATTTCTGATGCAGAAGGAAAAGATGTCTTGGAAAAAGCCGAGAATGAGGATTTTTCCTTTGCTGAGGTGAAAAAACTGGGAGACTACACGGCTATTGACGATTACTTGGATCGCCATATTCAGCATGTTTTGGACTTGGAATTGGTGGATGTGGAAGCAATCCGAGCCAGAGGTTTCAAAATCGTGGTGGACGCGGTGAATTCAACGGGTGGTATTGTGGTACCCAAACTTTTGAAAGCACTAGGAGTGGAAGTAGTAGAAGAAATGTATTGCACTCCAGATGGACATTTCCCTCATAATCCTGAGCCTCTTCCCGAAAACCTACGGGACATTTCCCAAAAACTTGAAAAGGGAAATTTCGACTTGGGAATCGTTGTTGATCCGGATGTAGACCGCTTGGCCTTGATCAATGAAGATGGTTCTCCTTTTGGGGAGGAATATACCTTAGTAGCTGTGGCGGATTATGTGCTTTCCAAAACTCCCGGAAATACCGTTTCCAACCTTTCTTCCACTCGAGCACTTCGAGATGTGACTGAAAAACGAGGAGGAAATTACACCGCTGCTGCTGTGGGAGAAGTGAATGTAGTCAATCAAATGAAAGCTGTTGATGCTGTAATTGGTGGTGAAGGAAATGGTGGAATCATCTATCCTGCCTCCCACTATGGTCGGGATGCTTTGGTTGGTATCGGCTTGTTTTTAACACATTTAGCAAAATTCGGAAAATCCATTTCCCGTCTTCGGGCGACCTATCCGAACTACTACATTTCGAAAAATAAAATTGAACTGACTCCTGAAATCAATGTGGATAAAATCCTCGATGAAATCAGAGAGAAGTATAAAAAACAGCCTATCAACGATATTGATGGGGTAAAAATCGAATTTGACAAAGAGTGGGTTCACCTTCGGAAATCCAATACGGAACCGATCATTCGGATCTATGCCGAATCCGATTCTGAAGCCAAAGCCGAGCACTTAGCCAAAAAAATCATATTAGATATCAAAGAGGTAATCAGCGCCTCCCTGATTTAATTAAACCCAATTAACGAAGAAAAGATGAAGGTCTATTTTGACAATGCCGCCACTACGGCCATGGATGATCGAGTAATCGAAGCCATGCTGCCTTTTATGAAAAATCATTACGGAAATCCATCTTCAGTTCACAGTCATGGCCGAGAAGTGCGTACTGCAATTGAAAGAGCTCGTAAAAAAGTGGCAGAATTACTCAATGCAACACCTTCTGAAATCTTCTTTACCTCAGGGGGAACAGAAGCTGATAATACAGCTTTGGTTTGTGGGATTGAAACACATGGCATAAAGCATGCGATCACTTCGCCTCTTGAACACCATGCAGTATTACATACTTTGGAAGTATGTGAGCAAAAAGGAAACATCCAACTTCACACTTTGGATGTCAATGCAAAAGGTGAAATTGATCTGAACCAATTAGAGGAGCTTTTGAAAAAGTATCCGAATGCTTTGGTTTCTTTAATGCATGCAAACAATGAGATCGGCAACCTCAATGATTTGCAGAAAATCGGATCTTTGGCTCAGGAATATGGAGCATTTTTCCATTCGGATACGGTGCAGACCATGGGACATTATACACATGATCTAAAAAATCTTCCTGTGGATGCGATTGTAGCAGGAGGACATAAATTCCATGGCCCGAAAGGTTCAGGCTTTTTATATGTACGCAAGGACAAAAAAATCCATCCATTTATTCATGGGGGTGCTCAGGAACGAAACATGCGGGGTGGAACTGAAAATGTGATTGGAATTATCGGAATCGCAAAGGCTTTGGAACTTGCCTATGAGGACATGGCAGGTCATGAAGCCCATATCAAAGCACTTAAGAAGCACTTTATCGAAAAGTTGAAAGCTGAAATCCCTGGAGTAGAATTCAATGGGCTTTCCGGGCAAACTGATAAATCACTTTATACCGTATTGAATGTCAGCATGCCTCCGTCGGAAGCAAATTCCGGAATGCTGCTATTCAACTTGGACTTGGCGGGAATCTCTGCCTCTGGAGGATCTGCATGCAGTTCTGGTGCTACTGTGGGATCTCATGTTTTGCGGGCTTTAAACCACAATCCTGAAAGAGACTCTGTTCGTTTCTCTTTCAGCCGATTCAATACAATTGAAGAGGTTGACTACACCATAGAGAAACTAAAAGAACTCTACGCAGTAGAAGCATAAAAAAAAGAGCCTTCGAGGCTCTTTTTTATTTTCATATTCTCCCACAGATATCCACGGAAAAAATCACAGATTAACACGGATATATGATGAGAATGCTTAATCTTTTTTGCTCATAAAATCTGTGCTCAAAATCTGTGAAAATCTGTGGGAAATTAAATAAGACTAAAGGTAACCATTAATCTTTCGATGGATCTCCTTATCAATTTTTGTAGTGTTAAAATTGACGAGCAACCCAACTTTTAACCCTGAAAGTCTCAAATAGGTTAGTAATTGCTTGTGATGAACTTCATGGAGATTTTCAAGAGATTTGATCTCCACAATTACTTTTTTCTCTACTAATAAATCAATACGATACCCCACATTCAGTTTTAACTCTTCATAAATCAAAGGAAGACCAACTTGATGCTCCACCAATAGCCCCTCTTGGACCAATTCATATCCTAAAGCCGCCTCATAACTTGATTCCAAAAGTCCCGGTCCCAATGAATTATAAACTTTAAAAATCGCTCCCCTGATCAAAAATGTTAATTCATTTTCATGCATGAATAAATTTAAAAAATAGTTGGATTGAGTTTAGTTCTTAACCCAATTTTTACACTAAATATTTTCTCCCACAGATATCCACTGAAAAGGTCACAGATTAGAACAGAAATTTGATCAGGATTTATAAACCTTTGAGTTCAAAAATCTGGAAATATCTTTGTAACAAATCCGTGAAAACCTGTGGGAGAAAACTCGAGATTTTTTACTTTTTCGCTCCTGGATATCCGATTGCATACGGAGTCCAAATCTCATAGATCGGATTTCCGGTTGAGCTTAATCCGCTATGATGCCACTCTCCATCGATCACCTCATAATTGAAGCTCAAACTAGCTCCTACTCGGGAATCATCTCGGGAGAAGAAAGTAATATTCTCTGTGTACTTTCCATCAACAGCTGTGTAGGTTCCTCCACCCGAGCCACTAAACTCTTTGGTTTCGGAATTAAAAGCCACCCACTGAAATCTTCCTCCTGATAGGATTTTGATCGTTCTTCTAGCGCCAGGAGTTGATCGACGGATTTCATCATCCCGCTTTCTTCCTGTGATCACCCAGTTTCCGGTCAAATCATCCTTCTCATCAGAAACCCTTTCCCAGATTTCAACCAGCATTTTACCATTGATCTCGCTGGATATTACCATCTTTCCATCTACCCAATCCAAGGTATATTTATTGACAGTCCCTACTTGAAATGGATCCAAGGTGAAAAAATCCAAGGTTTCAGTGTAATCATTTCCATTCAATTCAAAAGGCCCTCCTCCGGCACCTACGAAATGATTGTCTGCCACCTGCTTAGCTCCAAAAGCGAAATAACCGTCTTGATAAATTTTGATGTATTCCACATCTTCCACAGGCTGACCATCTTGATGGGTCATTTTCCAAGATCCCTCTATGGACTGAGCTTTTACCCAGCCAAAGAGCATTGTCAAAGCGATTAAAAGGTATTTTCTCATGATTTTTATCTCTGTTTGTAGAAAATTACCAAAACAAACACTGGAATTCCAACCTTTTCTTTTCAGCGGTTGGAATTCTTTCAATTTTGTATAGACTCAAGTATGAAAAACTATCAACTCGGTTCTTCTCGTGATTCAGCTCTTTCACTCTTCCCAAATCGGACTATCAAACGCGTTCGCTTAGGGGAAAAGGAAATAGGAGTAATCCGAATTGAGGAGGAATTTTTTGCTTTTGATCCTTCATGTCCCCATCGAGGTGCTTCCCTCCTACAAGGTCGAATCAATGGAAGCGGAGAAATAATCTGTCCTTTACATGAATATCGCTTTGAGCTGAAGACAGGACAGGTGAAAGCAGGGCTTTGCCCAGATTTACCCATCTACCCTGCTCAATTAACAGAAGAAGGATTATTGATCTCTATTTAATATCGGAAGTTGACTTTGGCGCCAAAGTAAAAATTCCGCTCTGGAGCAGGCTGATAGTAACGCCCTCCAAATGGATTCAGGTCATTTCCCAAGGAGTAAAGTTCATCCAACAAATTCTCCACCCCGAAATAGATTTCTACATCAATCTTTTTGGAAATCGGCTCGATGAATCCCGTGCGCAAATTCATCAGATGAAATGCATCCTGATAAACCGTGTTTGCATCATTCAGAGGAATCTCATCGGTAAACTGATGGGTCAAATTCAGATAAACGTTTCCAGAAAAGCGAAAATCCAAAGTACTGACCAAGGTATTCGGAGCGACGCCAGTCAATTGGTTACCAGAGTAATCAGTTTCCCTTTTTTGATAATCCTTGAATTTGAAATAATGTCCTGTAAAAGCTGATCCCCATTTGATTCCCCGGACGAAGCCAGCATTTCTTTGCTGAAAAATTTGATAATCTATAGCGGCCTCGATTCCTTTTTGGTCAGTGGATCCAGCATTTCGGAAAAGCACCACTCCTTGTTCATTCGTATAGGTGGTGATAGTTTCATTTAACCTAAAATAGAAAGCCGTCAAGTCCAGATTTAAGCGATCTTTCCCCAATCGATATCCGACTTCGAAATTGGTTCCTTTTTCTGCTTCCAAATCTAGATTCAAACTTCCCTCATTGGTTCGAACTTCATCAATTGTAGGCGGAGAGAAGCCGCTACTGATGGAAGCTCTCAGGGCGGAAAACTCATTCAAACTGTAGCTCATCGCCAATCGGGGAACCAAAATAGGATCAAAAGTCCGCTTCTGTAATCCAGTAGCTCCTCCACTGGCATCAATCTGCCTGTCAATTTCAAAGGAAGAGAAGTTTTGACTGAGTCCTAGTGTCAACAGGAATTTTTCAGTCAATTCCCATTCAGCTTGCTGAAATAAAAATCCCTGCGTTGCTTTCAACTTATCAGCAAATCGGATGGTATCCGCCACTCCATCCCGATTGCCAAAATTCTGCGCATCAGTCAAGCTTTGCTGATACTCAGCTCCCGCAATTAGCCGAAAAGGCTTCCCTGCCAAATCCCAATCAAAGGTAAAACGAGTTCTTCCGCCATAGCCAAAACCCAATTCCTTTTTGTAATCCAAAATGAAAGGATTCTCAAAATCATTGGTGTTCAAATAGAGGGTGGTGTTGTTTTCGGCCTTTTCTGAGAAATGGTATTTATGACCAAAAGTGGCTAATACGGACTGTTGAGAAATGGAGCTGTTTTGGGCTACCGAACCGGGACGGGCTTGCTTTGGATTTTCTGCCAGTTGATCGGCATTGAGGGCACCTGGAATCTGGTAATCCAAATCCGAAATCAACAACTGGGTTCGGATCTCTTGTTTTTCATTGATTGGAAATAATCCCCCTGCTTGAAAGACTGTACGATCCACTGCCGAATGCTCCCGATAACCTTCGCTTTCCTGATTAACAATTGAAACCTCCAAGCCACCTTTGCCGATCGGTTGGGCTATAGCAAATCGGCCCTTATTCAGTCCAAAAGACCCGGAAAGCCATTCTGAAGTGAGTAATCCTGTTTGAGGATTTGCTGGACTTTGCAAATTGATTACCCCGCCATTTCCAGCTCCATAGATGCTACCCGAAGGACCTTTAATCACTTCGGCTGTGCGAATATTACTCAAGTCGAACAGATTCAAAGCTGTAGTCCCATCGGGGGCAGTGATCGGCACTTCATTCCAATAGACTTTCACATTCCGAACCCCAAAAGGTGCCCGAAGCGAACTTCCCCGGATAGAAACCCGATAACTGGCCGGTGCTCTTTCTTCTATCCGCACGCCCGGCTTGGTATTGAAGGCGTTGACGATTGAGGTTTCATTGAATCGAAAGAAATCTGATTCCCCGATTAGGCTGATCGAAGCGGATTGCTCCAAAAGCGGCCGTTCCGTTTCGAAAGCATTTACAGTGACCCCTGAAAGTGAAATACTGAGAGGGAAAAGGAAAATGCTCTTCTCATTTTCGGTGATATTTACTGATAATGATTCATAGCCTTCCTTAAAAAGTGTAACCTCTAGTGGAGTCGATTGATCCAAAGTAACCTGTCCCAGTCGATCCGTTCGAAATTCATCTCCAGACTTCAAACGAACCAAAACTTCTGGAATTGGACTAAATGTCAAACCATCCCGAACTGTAAGAGAAACTTGAGCCCAGGCTGACCATGAAACAAAAACCAACAGAAGAGGTAGCAACTTTTTCATACCCTGAAAATACAAGGAATGGATAGCATAAGTTTCATAGAATTTGCCAAATGGCAGAAAAGGCCGTTTGAATCAATGCTTTTCCTTTCCAAATCCTTCGAAATTTCTTAGAATGCTTCCTTAAATCCAGACCATGAAAAAACAACTGCTTCCTCTTGTCCTTCTACTATTTACTTTTTGCCAAGAAAAAGCTGCACCACCAAACCCTATCTCTCCAATCCCGGATGAGCGACAAATCGCCTGGCAGAAATTGGAATATTATGGATTCATCCATTTCAATATGAATACCTTTTCAGATCGGGAATGGGGATTCGGAGATGAAAAACCGGAGCAATTTAATCCCACTGCTCTTGATGCAAGACAGTGGGCTAGAATCGCCTCCGAAGCCGGAATGAAAGGGCTGATCATTACCGCCAAGCATCACGACGGGTTTTGCCTATGGCCATCGGCCTACACCGAGCACTCCGTGAAAAATAGTCCTTGGAGAGATGGAAAAGGAGATTTGATCCGGGAGTTTGCGGATGCCTGTCGAGAATACGGATTAAAAGTTGGCATCTATTATTCTCCTTGGGATCGAAATCACCCCGATTACGGCAAGCCCGAATACATTACCTACATGCGGAATCAGCTGACCGAATTACTGACGAATTACGGGGATATTTTCGAGGTCTGGTTTGATGGAGCTAATGGGGGTACAGGCTGGTACGGCGGCGCAAATGAGGAGCGTAAAGTTGATAAACTCACCTACTATGACTGGCCTACTACCCATCAATTGGTTCGCGACCTGCAGCCTGGAGCCATGCTCTTCAGTGATGCCGGACCGGATGTGCGTTGGGTGGGTAATGAACATGGATTCGCTTACGAAAGCACCTGGTCCAACCTGATGCGAGACTCCGTCTATGCCGGTATGCCCGAGTATTCGGATAAATGGGCCTCGGGTCAGGAAAATGGCACACATTGGGTTCCTGCCGAGTCCGATGTCAGTATTCGGCCGGGTTGGTATTATCATGCCTATGAAGATCATAAAGTAAAAACTCTACCCCAATTGATGGAGATTTTCTACAAAAGCATAGGCAGAAACTCTTCACTTTTGATCAACTTTCCTGTAGATACCCGAGGGCTGATTCATGAAAATGATGAAAAAGCCATCCTTCAATTCGCTGCTAAAGTCCGGGAAGATTTTGAAACGAATCTTGCTCAAGATGCTGAGATTTCGGCAAGCTTGGAACTTGGAAAAGGCTATGAGGCAGAATTAACCATCGATGGGGATTACAATACTTATTGGACTGTCCCAGGTGGACAAATTGAATCACAGCTGGAATTAGACTTTGGTAATGAAATCAACTTTAATCGACTGCTCTTGCAGGAATTTACTCCGCTAGGTCAGCGAGTAAAAAGCTTCTCTTTGGAAGTTGAAAAAGATGGAGCCTGGGTAAAAATCGCCTCGGGAACCACCATCGGTTACAAGCGGATTTTGCGGTTTCCCGATGTAAACGCTCAAAAAATCCGAATCCGTTTCGAGGATGGGAAAGACATTCCAGTCATCTCTGAATTGGGTGTCTATTCTGCTCCCAAATTACTTTTGGCTCCAGAAATCAAGCGGGAAAAATCCGGATTGGTTACTTTGGTATCACCAGACGAAGGCTTGGAAATTCGGTATTCATTGGATGGTTCTGAACCTAGCCAAACCTATCAGGAGCCCTTCCTCGTGGAAAAGGCCACTACCCTTCAAGTCCTTTCTGCCGATCCTAATTCAGGACAAAAAAGTGAGATATCACGAAAAGACATGGAAGTACCCAAAGCCAAATGGGAAAGTTCCGGAGAGCGAGCCATTGATGAAAACCCAGCCACTTATTTTACAAGTTCTGACAATGAGCTAATCGTCGATTTGGGGGAAAAATTAACGATTGAAGGTTTCACTTACCTACCCATGCAAGCCCGCTACCCAAGTGGTCATATTACTGAATATACCTTTTGGGTAAGTTTGGATGGAAAAAATTGGCAGAAAATCAGCAGCGGTGAATTTTCAAATGTAGTCAATAGCCCTATCGAACAGTTTATCCGATTTGATCCAACAGAAGCCAAGTTTATCAAACTCCAGGCTTTGAAGACAGCCGATGGCAACTCAGCTACGGTTGGGGAGTTAGGTGTTTTAACCCGATAAAAAATGAATTCTGCCAGTAATGGTGATGATCTGGGATTTTGCTTGAAAAATCCCTACTTTTTAAAACGATTGCTTTAAACCCAATACCTAATGAACAGAAGACATGCTTTGCGGCATATTGCTTTGATTTCCGGAGGACTTGCCCTGATTCCTTCCTGTGATTTCAGCCAAGAAGATATTCTAGCCGCATACGACAATTTAAAAATCACCCCTTCCCAAAAAGCACTTTTGGGAGCTATTTCAGACACTATAATTCCTGCCGGAGAAATTAAAGGAGCCTTAGACCTAGAGGTTCATGATTTCATCTTGGTGATGGTGAATGACTGCTTTACCTCCGAAAATCAGGAAAAATTCTCCGCCGGGCTAAATGCTTTCCCGGATTTTGTACAGGAGCAAAGCGGTAAAAAATTCGATGCCCTAAGCACAAAAGAGCGGGAACAACTTATTTTGGATAGTGCCAAATTGGAAGGAGATGAAACAGAAGCTGGCAAAAGAAATAGCAACATTTCCTATTTTGTGAATTCAGCCAAGCGCTTCACCATACAAGGCTACATGGCCTCCGAGTATATCCAAACTGAAGTGGTGCCTTATTCCCTTATCCCAGGAGAATACAATGGCGCTGTATTGATTTCTGACCTTCAAAAACCTCGTGTCAATGGCTAATCTCAATATTCGAAGCAAACAAGAGCGAACTTATCAGGCCATCGTGATCGGTTCGGGAATCAGCGGTGGCTGGGCTGCCAAAGAACTATGTGACTTGGGTGTCAAAACCCTCATGCTCGAGCGTGGCCGCAATGTGGAGCATATCAAAGATTACCCTACGACGAACATGCTTCCTTATGAATTTCCACATCGGGGGCAGATTCCGGAGAAGATCAAACAGGAAAATCCGGTGGTGAGCCGTTGCTATGCCTTTCGGGAAGATGCCATGCATTTTTTCGTAAAAGACACGGAGCATCCCTATGTGCAGGAAAAGCCTTTTGACTGGATTCGGGGCTATCAGGTCGGGGGAAAATCCCTTCTTTGGGCAAGACAGGTACAGCGCTGGTCTGATTTTGACTTCGAGGGTCCTGCTAGAGATGGCTTCGCTGTGGACTGGCCAATTCGCTACAAGGATATTGCACCTTGGTATAGTCATGTGGAAAAATTCGCTGGGGTATCCGGAAATAAGGATGGAATACCACACCTGCCAGATGGGGAGTTTTTACCGGGCTATGAGCTGAATGTCGTGGAAAAGTACTTCGCAGAGCAGTTGAAAAAGCATTATGGCAATGATAGACATATGATTTCTGCCCGATGTGCACATATTCATGGCAATGCGGAATTCTATGCTCAGCAAGGAAGAGCGCTTTGTCAAAACCGAAATCTATGTCAGCGTGGATGTCCATTTGGTGGATATTTCAGTTCCAATTCCTCCACCATTCCATGGGCACTTAAAACTGGCAACTTGACACTTCGGCCGGATTCCATCGTTCATTCGATTATTTATGATGAAGAAAAAGGAAAAGCCACCGGCGTTCGAATCATTGACCGCCTAACCAAAGAAATGGAAGAGTTCTATGCTGATGTAATTTTCCTCAATGCTGCGGCCTTAAACTCCAACCTAATCTTATTGAATTCTACCTCAAGCCGATTCCCGAATGGTCTCGGCAATGACAATGGTTTGCTTGGAAAATATGTGGCTTTCCACAACTACAGAGCCCGAGTTTCAGCAGAATACGAAGGTCATTCAGAATATACTACTTCAGGAGGAAGACCAACGAGCGGCTATTTCCCTAGATTCCGAAATGTGTACAAACAGGAGACCGATTTTCTCCGAGGATATGCAGCTGGATTCTCTGCTAGTCGATGGACAGGTACGGATACAAGCGGAATCGGTATGGATTTGAAAAATAGCATTCTCAATCCAGATCAATATGGCCCTTGGCGGGTAGGTTCGCATATGATGGGCGAAACCATCCCGAAGGAAAGCAACTATGTAGCGCTCGATCCGAACTTGAAAGATGAGTGGGGTATGCCTCAACTTAAAATCAATGTGGATTACGATGATAATGATGAAAAAATGGTCAAGGACTACATTGAGCAGATGACGGAGATGTTTACCAAAGCAGGCTTCACCAATATCCGGTCAAATGACAGTAAGCAGGCTCCTGGTTTGGATATCCACGAAATGGGTGGCGTTCGAATGGGTAAGGATCCAAAGACTTCCCTTCTCAATGCAAATCATCAGCTGCATGCCGTGCCGAATGTCTATGTGACGGATGGAGCTTCTATGACATCTACGTCTACACAGAATCCATCTCTAACCTACATGGCCTTTGCTGCGAGAGCAGCACACCATGCTGTAGCAGAAAGTCAGAAATGATAAATTAAAAATGTAGAACTAAGAATGGCCCAAGTCGAGAGATTTGGGCTTTTTTATTTTTTACCAAATAAAACATGAATTATCAATTTCATTCCCTTCATCCTCCAAATCAATTTGTTTCCTTAATTTTGCGCCCTATGGCAAAGACAGCGAATTCGGCGGAAAACGCCCAATTGAAAGATATAATTGCCCATGCCAAGGAGTATGGGTTTGTGTACCCAAGTTCGGAAATCTACGATGGCCTTCAAGCGGTCTATGACTATGGGGCTTATGGGGTTGAGTTGAAAAACAACTTGAAGCGTCTCTGGTGGGAAACCATGACCCGTGTCCACGAAAATATCGTGGGGATTGATGCGGCTATTTTTATGCATCCTACGACTTGGAAGGCTTCCGGTCACGTGGATTCCTTCAATGATCCTATGATCGACAACAAGGACAGCAAAAAGCGCTACCGTGCCGATGTCTTGGTGGAGGAGCATGCTGCCAAATTGGAAAATGATGGGAAAGTAGAAGAAGCCAAGCAGCTCACTGCTGCTTTAGCCCGCTTACTGGAAGCGGAAGACTTGGCAGGTGTCCGTGATTTGATCATCAATGAAGGCATTACCTGTCCTATCAGTGGCACCTCCAACTGGACCGATGTACGCCAGTTTAACCTGATGTTTTCTACTCAGGTAGGTTCAGTAGCTGACGATGCTTCGACCATTTACCTGCGTCCTGAGACTGCACAGGGGATTTTTGTCAACTTCCTAAATGTGCAGAAAACAGCCCGGATGAAAGTTCCTTTCGGGATTGCCCAAATCGGGAAAGCCTTCCGAAATGAGATCGTCGCCCGTCAGTTTATCTTCCGTATGCGGGAATTTGAGCAGATGGAGATGCAGTTCTTCGTTCGCCCTGGCACCGAGCTAGACTGGTATCAGAAATGGGCAGATGTTCGGATGAGATGGCACTTGGCCTTGGGTACCCCAGCCGAAAAGCTTAGAAAGCATGACCATGAAAAATTGGCCCACTATGCCAATGCTGCCATGGATATCGAATACGAGTTCCCTTTTGGTTTCAAAGAAGTGGAAGGGATTCACTCCCGAACTGATTTCGACTTGAAATCCCATCAAGAATACTCCAAGAAAAAGCAGCAATACTTCGATCCGGAGGTCAATCAGAACTATATTCCGTATGTGATTGAGACTTCAATCGGAGCAGATCGCTTGTTCTTGCTTACCCTTTGCAATGCCTATACAGAGGAAAAAACCGAGGACAAGACTCGCGTATACTTGAAGTTCCACCCAGCAGTTGCTCCGGTAAAAGCAGCTATTCTTCCTTTGACCAAAAAGGATGGCTTGCCGGAAAAAGCTCAGGAAATCGTAGAACTTTTGAAGTATGATTTCAATATCATTTACGAAGAGGCAGCATCCATCGGTAAACGATATACCCGTCAGGATCTAATCGGAACGCCATTCTGTATCGCAGTGGATCATCAGACCTTGGAAGACAATACCGTCACCATCCGTCATCGGGACACCACCGAACAGGAGCGAGTGCCTATCTCTGAACTCCATGCTAGAATTGCTGAGGCGACGAGTTTTAGAAGAGTTTTTGAGAGGATTTAAATCTAAACACAAACAAAAAAGGGACGATTGATCGTCCCTTTTTTCTATTTAGAAAGTACTTTCAAACTGAGGAATTAAACCATTAATCTTCCTCCTCTTCGGATACACATGTTTGTACATCCAGATGTATAACATAATATCGATCACCATTGGTATCTATCACTAGACTTGTTCCCTTATTTGGTGCTTGACCAGGAGTTGGTCTACCAGCAGTAGGTAATTGACCATCAGCGTAACTGTACCATTTAACCGATTCATCTTCTCCCTCTTCAAGGGAATAATCAGAATTTAATGAAATGGTAATGGTTCCTTCTACTTCATCATAGGTCGCAGAGCCTATTACATTTTCATTCTCATATACATTTTGAATTTCATCTCCTTCGGTATCAAAAGCATACCACCAAGCATTATTGAATCCATTTCCAGGAGTGCCACTATTTTCGCCTTTTGTATTTCCTACATATCCAGTTTCTTCAACAATCAAGCACTCCACAGAACATACCTCAAAAAGTGAATATGTCTCATTCCATTCAATAGGGTTCCCAAGTGCTTCTTGCAATACAGAAAATTCAATTAAATCACAGGCCTCCCAACCCTCAGGAAGGGGAATGCTATGAGAAACAGTACTTCCAAAAGGAACATCTTCAATTAGCAATTCATCACCTTCAATTGTTATTGAAATGTCCGCCTCAGCATTAGAGTTACCACTCAATTTGTTATAGTCAACTTCAACCACAAAATCTGTTTCTGTGTTATAGGCTCTATAGGTTACTTCTTTGGTATTTGGTCCTGCTGATCCAGTCTCAGAGGCCGACTTAATAAAATATTCCCCTGATCCAGGCTCGATACAGTCTACGGAACAATCTGCAACTTCATATTCCCTTGCATTCTCATTTCCATATGTATTACCATAAGGACTCAATTTGAATCCCTCCTTGTCTGCCTTGGCTTGCTCCAAAGTCAAATCTTCGCTTTCATAAGTAGCCACCTGGCTACAAGCACTGAGTAAAAGGCCTGAGATCACCAACCCCAAAAAGCCTGATGTAAAAGTTTTCTTCATAGTGAACATAAGTTATTCTAATGTAATATTAAGTGTTTTTTAAATACAAAAAAATGCTTTTGAAAAAATTTTTTCATAAAAATTAAAATTGTTCTTTAGAATAATAAAATTCCATCTTCAGATATTCTACACTATCTTCAATTACTTAAAAAGCTTCTAAACAAGGGGCTTGCTTCCTTGTTTTTATTGTCATTATGAAGAAAACTGCCATCATAATCGGTTCCGGTATCGCCGGTATTGCTTCATCCATCCGCTTAGCTATCAAAGGCTATCAAGTTGAAGTCTTCGAAGCCAATGCCTACCCCGGAGGAAAGCTTTCTGAAATTCAATTAGGGGGTTATCGATTTGATGCGGGCCCTTCGCTTTTTACGCTACCTGAGCAAGTTGAGGAACTTTTTAAACTGGCAGGCAAAGACCCACAGGAACATTTCGATTATGAGAAACTGGATGTGGCCTGTCATTATTTCTGGGAAGACGGAAAAAAAATCAAGGCTTGGGCTGATATTAATCGATTTGCTGAGGAGGTGGAGACTAAGTTGGGAGAACCTGCCCAGCATATTCGACAAGCACTGAAAAACTCCGCCTATATCTATGAGCATTTGGCACCGCTTTTTATGCATAGATCCTTGCATCAGCTTAGCACATGGACGAATGCACAAGCCATCAAATCCTATTTGAAAATGGGGAAGTTGGGGATTTTTTCCACCATGAACCAAGCAAATGAGAATCAATTCCAAAATCCGAAGCTAGTTCAGCTATTCAATCGCTACGCCACCTACAACGGTTCGGACCCTTATCAGACTCCCGCCACTTTGAATATCATTCCGCACTTGGAGTTTAATATCGGAGCCTACTTTCCCAAAAAAGGCATGCATGATATCACGTTTAGCCTTTATCAACTTGCCTTGGATTTGGGAGTAAAATTTCACTTCAATTCCAAAGTGGAAGAAATTCTGGTGGAAAAAGGAAAAGCAGTCGGTATTCAGGTCAATGGCAAAACTCATCCTGCGGATGTGGTAGTCAACAACATGGATATGGTGAATGCTTACAAAACCATTTTGCGAAAGCAAAAACAGCCTGAAAAATTGCTCAGCCAGCCTAAATCCAGTTCAGCCTTGATTTTCTATTGGGGGATCAAAAAGAATTTTCCAGAATTGGGTCTGCACAACATCCTCTTTTCGGATCATTACCAAACCGAATTCGAACATATATTCAAAAAGGGTTCGATTTACCATGACCCAACGGTTTACATCAATATCACTTCTGTTTGCAAACCTGATGATGCTCCAGATGGCTGCATGAACTGGTTTACCATGATCAATGTACCAAACAACCAAGGGCAGGATTGGGATAGCTTGATAGCGGAAGCCCGAAAAAATATGATCGCTAAGATTAACCGAATTCTAAAAACCGATTTGGAATCGTTAATCGAAGTAGAGGATGTCCTTGAGCCTAGAAGTATAGAGTTCAAAACCTCAAGTGCCAATGGTGCTTTGTATGGCAACAGCTCCAATAACCGCTTTGCTGCCTTCCTTCGTCACGCCAATTATTCCTCTGACATCAAGAATCTCTATTTCTGCGGGGGCTCAGTCCATCCTGGTGGCGGAATCCCGCTGAGTCTGCTCTCGGCCAAGATTATGAGCGAGATGATTTCAAAATTGAAAAATTAGAAAATTGGAAATTTGTCGTCATGAGCAGGAGCAGTTCTTTAGCCATAGGTTGGAAAGTGGAAATGTGGAAAAGTTCGGGCAAAGACTCTAAGCTTCACTTCCAACCCTACTCTGCCCATCGTAAGTCCTACTTCGTCAATCGTAAATCACAAAAGTGATTCTATCGCTTCCTGAATCAGGTCTTGCTCGAATCCCCTTTGCATCAAATATCCCACGACTTTGAAGCGCTTCTTGTAAGGGTCAGGTTCCTTGGTTTTTTCCCACTTCTTCTCCGCCTCACCCAATAAGGTATCGTAGTATTCCACCGGATCAATTTCGGCCAAACCTTTTCGAATTAAAGTCTCTGGGATTTGGCGCATTTTCATTTCCATTCGGATTCGGTTTCTCCCCCACTTCTTCAGCCGAAATTTCCCTCGAGCAAATGCTCTTGCAAAGCGCTCCTCATCCAAAAATTTTTCCTTCAGCAAAAAATTGATCAACTCTTCCTCCTTTTCACCAGAAATGCCTTTTTCAAACAGCTTTCTGCGAACATCCCAAATGCATCGCTCCTGATAAGCACAAAAGGCAGCGATTTTTTCCTTGGCCTCTTCAGCGGTCCATGTGGTTTTTCGCGTATGCTGCGGGTTATTCCTTCCCCAACCGGACATTTTGATTAATTTTAGAGAAAATTTCTACTCAAGTTTCTCTCAAACCTAACAAAATTTTAACTGACGATGCGAAAGAAAATCATAGCCGGGAACTGGAAAATGAACATGACCTATGAAGAAGGTCAAAAACTCACCTCCGAAATTGTACAAATGGCCAAGGACGAAAATTTGGAGGGAGTGACACTGGTTCTTAATCCTCCTTTTCCTCACCTCTATGTGGTAAAAAAATTGATCGGAGGAACTTCAAATATCTTCGTGGGCGCACAAAACTGTTCGGATAAAGAATCCGGTGCCTATACCGGTGAGGTTTCAGCCCCAATCTTGGCTTCTTTTGGCGTTGACTATGTGATCATCGGGCACTCTGAGCGAAGAGAATATTTCAAGGAAAGCAATGAACTGCTCGCTACTAAGGTGAAGCAAGCGTTAGCCGCTGGTTTGACTCCAATTTTTTGCTGTGGGGAGTCATTGGATATTCGGGAAGCAGGCACGCATGAGCCTAATGTCAAATACCAATTAACTGACAGCCTTTTTGATCTTTCGGCTGAAGAGATTTCAAAAGTTGTGATTGCCTATGAACCTATTTGGGCTATCGGAACGGGTAAAACTGCAACTGCCGAGCAAGCTCAGGAAATGCACTATGCATTGAGAAAACATCTTGCTTCCAAGTACGGAAAAGAAGTGGCAAACTCTATTTCCATCCTTTATGGCGGAAGTATGAAGCCTTCCAATGCAGCTGAGTTACTTTCCAAGCCAGATGTGGATGGCGGACTCATCGGAGGAGCTTCCTTGAAATCACGGGACTTTATTGACATTGCCAAATCCTACTAATTAGGATGGACTATCGGGAATTTAAGTTCACCTGCTCGGAGGACTTCCGCGAAATTCTGATCGCAGAATTATCTGAAATAGGCTTTGATGCTTTCTTGGAAACAGAAGAAGGCTTTGATTGCTATTCTCCTTTGGAAGGATTTGATGAAGCAACTTTCGGAGAAATTATTGATCGCTATCAGGAGCCTGCACAAATTCAAGTCAAAGAAAGCATTACCCAAAAAGTCAACTGGAATGAGGAATGGGAAAAAAACTACGATCCCATTGCAGTTGACAATTTGGTCTATGTCCGGGCATCTTTTCATCCCCCAAAAGAGGGCTTCCGATATGAAATCGTGATCAATCCCAAAATGTCCTTTGGGACTGGACACCATGCTACCACATTTCAAATGCTCCAACTTCAGGGGCAAATCGATCATCAAGGAAAAAGAGTATTGGATGTAGGTTCAGGAACAGGAATTTTGGCAATCATGGCTCATCTTCTGGGGGCTGAATCCGTAGAAGCATTTGATATTGATGATTGGTGTGTGGATAATGGAAATGAAAATTTCCAACTCAATCAGGTACCTGCTCAGATGGGATTGGGAACTATCCGCGATGTCAATCCAAAAGGGCCTTATGACATTATCCTAGCCAATATCAATAAGAATGTTTTGCTGGACGAATTGGAAATTTATGCCCAACTGATGAAGCCAGATGCATTTCTTTTACTAAGCGGGTTTTATTCAGAGGATATTCCGGATTTGGTTAATCATTGCAAGGCTTTAGACCTGGAATTGATCAAACAATCGACACGGGATAATTGGGCTGCATTGGTCTTCACTAAACAATAATATGGAGGAACTGATTCTATATGCTGTCCTTTTTTTGCTTTTGATTGGACACACACTTTTAGCTGGGAAAATGTACCGGAAGGTTCATGAAAATCCCAAATTGACTATTCAGGAAAAGAATGATTGGAAGCTAAAAGCTTTGATTTTCCCCGGATATTTTTGGTTTCAATACCAAAAAAGTCAACACAAAGCTTCCTAAAATCCGTTAATTCAAATTCCTAATCAAAAAATCAGTTCGATCGAAACTGAAGAACTTTCGTAATTTACACCCATGGAGTACGTCTGGAAAACGAAGCCTAAAGCCTCTCAGGCTGCACTGGAAAAGCTGAGTAAGGAAATCAATGTGAATCCTACCCTGGCGAATGTGCTTATCAATCGAGGAGTTGAAAGCTTTGATCAGGCCAAGGATTTTTTCCGCCCAAGCTTGAGCCAATTGCATAATCCCTTTCTAATGAAGGGAATGAGCAATGCCGTAGAGCGCATAGAACAAGCTATTAGCTCTGGGGAAAAAATCCTTGTTTATGGAGATTACGATGTGGATGGCACCACAGCTGTAGCACTGGTTTTTAGTTTTTTGAAAGGATTTTATCCCCAAGTGGATTTTTACATCCCTGATCGCTACAAAGAAGGATATGGTATTTCTGAACGAGGAGTTCGATATGCTGCTGAGGAGAATTTCTCCTTGGTAATCGCCCTAGACTGTGGTATCAAAGCCATTGATAAAGTTGCACTCGCCAAAGAGCTAGGAGTGGATTTTATTATTTGCGACCATCATACCCCTGGCGAAACCCTTCCTGAAGCGGTGGCTGTTTTGGATGCCAAGCAAGAAGATTGCCCTTACCCTTACAAAGAGTTGAGTGGATGTGGAGTTGGCTTTAAATTGATTCAGGCATTTGCGAAAAAGCGGGGAATGGATGAATCAAGCCTCTACTCCTACCTGGATCTTTTGGTAGTTAGCATTGCTGCTGATATTGTCCCCATTTCTGGTGAAAATCGAATTTTGGCCTATTACGGATTGGACCGAATCAACAATACCCCAAGACCTGGTCTTAAGGCTTTGATATTGCGATCCAAAATCGAAAAGGAAATAGGGATTTCAGATATCGTCTTCAAAATTGGACCGCGGATCAATGCCTCCGGTCGCTTGGAGCATGCCAAAGCTTCAGTGGAATTGTTGATTTCTACCGATTTGGATGAAGCATTGGAGCGGGCAAAAGTGGTAGATGAAGTCAATGCGACTCGGCGGAATTTTGACGAAAACATCACCAAAGAGGCCTTTGAGATGATCGCCGCTCGCGAACAGGAACAAGTCTGGAATACAACGGTCCTGTTCAAGGAAGATTGGCATAAGGGAGTGATTGGGATTGTAGCCAGCCGATGTATAGAAAAGTATTACCGACCTACGATTATTCTAACTGAATCGAATTCTAAAGCCACGGGAAGCGCACGATCAGTTGTGGATTTTGACATTTATGAAGCAATATCCCAGTGTAGTGATTTGTTGGATCAATTCGGAGGACATAAATATGCGGCAGGATTGACTTTGTCTGTGGATAAGGTTCCGGCTTTCCAAGCAAAATTCGAAGAAGTCGTCAAAAGCAGAATTGAGGAAGTTCATCGCAAACCAGTCATTGAAATTGACGATGAATTGCTCTTGGATCAAATCAACTACCGCTTTTATAATATTCTTAAGCAGATGGCGCCTTTTGGCCCGGGAAATCCAGAACCAATTTTCCGAATTTCAAATGTCTATGCTGAGGATGTGGTGGTTTTGAAAGAAAAGCACCTCCGCTTCAAAATAAAGCAGGATGGTCAGGAAACTACACCTGTTTGTCTAGGTTTTGGCATGGCTGACCGAGCCAAAGATCCAGATTTGACGACGGTGAATTTTCTTCGTTCCAAAATGCGCTTTGATTTGGTAGCGGAAATGCGTGAAAATTTCTTCCGGGATAAAAGTAGCTTGCAACTCTACGTGAAAGATATCAAATTCGACTAAGATGATACTGAAAGCCGAACATTTGGTCAAAATATACAAAGGACGAAGAGTCGTCAATGATATATCTGTGGAAGTGAGTCAGGGAGAAATCGTTGGACTTTTAGGTCCAAATGGAGCCGGAAAAACCACTTCCTTTTACATGATTGTAGGTTTGATTCAACCGAATGAAGGAAAGATTTTTTTGGAACAAGAAGACATTACCGGGCTTCCCATGTATAAGCGGGCACAACAAGGAATCGGCTATTTGGCTCAGGAAGCTTCTGTTTTTCGAAAACTTTCCGTCGAAGAAAATATCATGGCGGTTTTGGAAATGACGGACCTTCCCAAGCAGGCTCAAAAAGAAAAAATGGAGAGTCTGCTGGAGGAATTCAGCCTTACCCATGTTCGGAAAAACCTAGGGATGGTACTTTCCGGGGGTGAGCGTAGGCGAACTGAGATTGCAAGGGCATTGGCTGTAGATCCGAAATTCGTATTGCTTGATGAGCCTTTTGCAGGTGTGGATCCTATTGCAGTGGAGGAAATTCAAACAATAGTAGCCAAACTCAAGACCAAGAATATCGGAATTCTGATCACTGACCACAATGTGAATGAAACCCTTTCCATTACCGATCGTGCCTATTTGATGTTCGAAGGAAGACTTCTCAAGGCCGGTACGGCAGAAGAACTAGCAGCTGATGAGCAAGTCCGAAAGGTCTATCTAGGAAGCCAATTCGAGTTGAAACGCAAAATTTTTAAGAATTAATGGAGGTCATTAACAGTTTCATGACCTGGATCTTCAGGAGCCGATTGGGTCAAATCGAAAGCTTTAAACAGGATCCGGATTCTATCCAAGGGGAAGTTTTTAGAGAATTAATTGAAGCTGGCAAGCAAACTAAATTTGGTAGAGAATTCGGGTTCTCTTCCATCCGAACCTACACTGATTTTTCAAAGCAAGTCCCTCTTTTTGACTATGAAGGCCTAAAACCCTACATAGACCGGGTAATGAAAGGAGAGCAAGAGGTACTTTGGAATACGGAAGTAGAATGGTTTTCCAAATCCTCCGGTACCACTTCCAGCAGAAGTAAATACATCCCAGTCACCGAAGAAAGCCTGGAAGACTGTCATTTCAAAGGCGGAAAAGACATGGTGACCCTCTATGTGAATAACTATCCTGACTCGAAGCTTTTCTCGGGAAAAAGTCTTTCTATAGGAGGTTCGCTAGAGAAAAATCCCTTAAATCCTTATGGCAGCACCAAGGCTGGAGACATCTCAGCCGTCATCATGAAGAATCTACCCATCTGGGCTCAATTTGCCCGGACTCCCTCTTTAGAGGTTGCACTTATGGGTGAATGGGAAGCCAAGATTGAAAAAATGGCCCGGGAGACCATGCATGAAAACGTGGTCAGTATTGCTGGAGTTCCAACTTGGACAATTGTCCTCCTTCGAAAGATTTTGGAAATCAAAAAAGCCAAACACATTCTAGAAGTATGGCCGAATTTGGAAGTATTTTTTCATGGAGCAGTTGCATTTGGCCCTTACAAAGGTCTTTTCGAGGAATTAATTCCTTCCGAGAAAATGCGATACATGGAGACCTATAATGCTTCTGAGGGATTTTTTGGGCTTCAGGATCAGCCTCATTCCGATGAGCTTTTGCTTTTGTTGGATTATGGGATTTTTTATGAGTTTATCCCTATGGACCATTGGGATGATGAAAATCCTGAGGCTATTCCATTGGAAGATGTTGAAGTTGGTAAAAATTATGCAGTGGTCATTTCAACCAATGGAGGACTATGGCGATACAAAATCGGGGACACCATCCGCTTTACCTCTATCAAACCTTATCGCTTTAAAATCTCAGGCCGAACCAAGCATTTTATCAATGCATTCGGAGAAGAAGTGATTGTGGAAAATGCCGAAAAGGCAATTGCTTATGCAGCAGAGCATACCACTGCTAGCATTGAAAACTTTACTGCGGCACCCGCCTATTTTGGAAATTCAGGCGAAAAAGGAGCCCACGAATGGATCATTGAATTCGCCAAACAACCATCAGATATTGATCGCTTTACTGAGCTGTTAGATCAGCACCTGCGAGAAATCAATTCAGATTATGATGCCAAGCGGCACAAAGACCTAGCTTTAGTCAAACCCATTATTCATGTTGCAGAAGAAGGACTTTTCCAAAATTGGCTAAGCCAAAAAGGAAAATTGGGAGGACAGAATAAGGTGCCTAGACTTTCGAATAACCGGGAGTATCTGGATGAGCTTTTGAAGTTGATGAAATAAATTATTGGCTGGATAATATATCCTCCACAAAAGATCGAATATCCTTTGCCAAGGCCTCAAAATCTTCTCTTCGGTTATACATCATGTGTCCCGCCTCGTAATATTTCATTTCGATTCTTTCCTGTGGAAAATCATGCCTTGCAAATGTAAATTCCGCATCGAAAAAAGGAGTAATTAGATCATAATAGCCATTGGCAACCATGACTCTCATTTTGGTGTTTCGATGCATCACTTCACTCAATCCTCTTGCAGTACTCACAAAGCTCGGTTCCCAATAACTTCCATCAGGAACAGGCCTCCAACGCCATTTCCCACCGATTTCTCCATTAGATGACAAATAGGGAGTTTCCATATCCACCCCTAAATCATTGAGCAAATAAGCATTGAATGCGGCAGTATAGGCTCCCTCAGTCATGTAATCGCTTGGATCACCTAATACAGGACCTTCTGCAACTTGGTCAGTCTCCTCTGCAGCAAAGCGACCATCCAAGGTTCCAATAGCCATCCCCTCCTCTCGGAGAAGTTCTTTTTTGAAGCGATGCATCAAAACTTGGTTATCTGATCGAAGAATGTATTCTTTATCCAATCCGGTAAAATAAGCTAGCTTCTCAGCAATTTGCTCCTGTTTATCTTTCGGTAGATTTTGACCTTCAAAAAGAGCAGGCAGGTATTCCCGATAAGCAAAATCCCGCGCTTCCTGAGCAAATTCCTCCAGACTTTTCCCTTCCCCAGCTTTTCCATGATATTTGGCTGTCACGGCCATGGAAGGCAAATAGGTGAAGAAAGAGGTCAAATTATCCTGCCATGAGGAAGATCCTCCGTAATCCAAAGCTTGGGAAATTAGGATTAATCCATTTAGAGCCACATGCTGTCCATCCCCTTCCAAAACTTCGGCAACCTTGGCAGCTCGAGTCGTTCCAAAACTTTCTCCTGCCAAAAACTTAGGCGCCTGCCAGCGATTATTTTCACGAATCCAAATCCGAATAAAATCAGCAACAGATTGAGCATCCTCCACCAATCCCCAATAATCTTCAACTTTCCCTTTTTCAGTAACTCGGCTAAAGCCCGTACCAATCGGATCTAAAAAAACCAAATCAGCCAAATCCAATAAGGCCATCGAGTTTGACTCCGTAGTGTAAGGAGCCGCTCCATCATCTTCTTTGGCATCCGAGTCAACACGGACCACCTTCGGCCCAAAAAATCCCATATGCAACCAAATGGAAGCGGAGCCCGGTCCACCATTAAAGATAAAAATCACAGGCCGAGATTGATCGGCTCCCTCTTTGATATAACTCGTACTCCAAAAAGAAGCAGTGACTTCATCTTTGGAATTTTTGAGGAAAGTTTCTTTAACCACGGATTTATAATTAATTCGCTCTCCATTGAAAACACCCGTATGGTTTCGCTCAAAAAACCGAGGACTTCGCTGAATAGTAGCTGAATCTTGAGCGAAGCTGAGTTCTGCAAAAGACAAAAACAGAAGTAGGAAAATCGGTAAAATTTTTCTCATGACTTAAAATAATTTGGCCCCATTTGGGATTTTTCGTTCAACAGTAATAAGGACTACCCGACCTTGTTCATCAGGAAATCCAGTAATCAAAACTTCAGACATAAAGTCTGCAATTTGTCGAGGTTTAAAATTTACTACACAAACCACTTGGCGCCCTATTAATTCTTCAGGGGAATAAAGGTCTGTGATCTGAGCAGAGGATTTTTTAATCTCTAGTTCGGCACCCAAATCAACCCAAATTTTATACGCCGGTTTTCTGGCTTTTTCAAAATTTTCAACTCGAATTATGGTACCCGCGCGAAACTCTAATTTGGCGAAATCTTCGTAGTCAATCGTTTGCATAGACAATTTTTTTATTAATTTTAGAAACCTTTTACAAAACTCTCAGTTTAAAACAGGTAAGCTCTACTTAAAGATGTCAAGAAAATCAATATTTTCTTTTTCCAAAGTTGGATTCTTCCTCTGTTCCCTTTTGGGTTTCTGTCTTTTGTCAGAAAAATCTATGGCTCAGACGGAACAAGATAAGCCAATTATGGAAAATAGTCGTCCCCAAGACAAGGTAATTCTCGAAGAGGATTTGGGACTGCATCACGAGCCTTTAATCACTCCAAATGCAGCCAAGCCTAATCAGGAGTCAAAAAACATCTCACCTCTTATCCCTTCTACGCCTATCCGAAGGGAAGTCGTGATCGGACCAGAAGGAAAGAAAACAGAAACTCCTTCTACCTTGTCATTTAATATTTTCCTATACGTATTGGAAAAATTCAAAGCGAATTAATTTGTGTTTTCTTAATAAATAAAAAGGGACCTTCTTATACGGTCCCTTTTTTATGCAATTTGGTTAGATATTTCGGCTAATGCTTTGCCTCTCTAATGAATAAAAATCATCCTTCTTGTAGGAACTTTTCTAAATCATTTAGAGAGATTTTCCCTTCGAAATAGGCTCTTCCAAATACAGCCGAATGAACTCCCATATCCCGAAGTGCTCTAAAATCATCGATTCCTCGAACTCCCCCACTTGCTGCTAACTGAATAGAGGAGAATTTCTCCAGAATACTTTTATACAAATCAAAATTAGGCCCTTCCATTACGCCATCCCGTGTCACATCTGATACTTTGAGGTACTTCAATCCACGATCATAGAAGAATTGAATATGATCGTAAAGGTCAATACTGGTTTTCTTCAGCCAACCTCTGATTTTGATTTTATGGTCTGTAGGATTGGTATCTGCCGCCAGGTTTATTTTTTCCCGTCCATAAGAAAGGATGAATTGAGCAAATCGCTCTGGATAATTGGCTGCAGCTGAAGAGATGGTTACTGTTTTAGCTCCAAACTCAAAGCATTTGATTACATCTCCATCGGTGGAAACCCCTCCAGTGAAATCAACTTTGAGATTGGTATATCCTGCTATCGCTTCCAGTATGTGGTAATTCTTGGGTTCTCCTCGTCTCGCTCCATCCAAGTCAACAAGGTGAAGCCTTTTAATTCCAATGGATTCAAATTCTTGGGCAATTCCCAAAGGATTGGATGATACCACCTCCTCGGTAGCAAAATCCCCGCGCTCTAGGCGCACACATTTGCCATTGATCAACCAAATAGATGGTATTATTTCAAACATAATTAGTTGTTATTGAGGTGATTTATAATTTAAGCATTAAAAATTTGAATCCTAAAGATAATACACAAGTAGGCTACCCTTCCAAAATCTTCCTCAAAACTTTACATTTTTTTAAACAAAAAGCCCCGAATTATAGGATTTCCTTACCTAGTCATCTATTATTTTTCAAAATATCAATTTTGCCACTTTCCCTTTAGCTCCGGAAGCCCAGACACTTTCTCCATTCCTACTTTTGAAAACTGCGTGAAAACCTTCCGATGAAAACTTTTGCCAGAAACCTCCTCCATTTTCAGAATAATCCGATCCAGATGGTCCAACTGCAATCAACCAAGAGTTTTTCGAGAAGTAGGTTATTCCAGATCTATATCCTCTTGGTGAAGTATCCTTTTTCTCCTTCCAAGCCTTTGTATTTTTATCAAAAACTCCCCAATTCTTATCAGTATCCTCAGGCTTCAAATAATCCCCACCAACAACCACTATTTCCTCATTATCAACCTCTACAAGCGAAAATATTCCTTGTGATGATTCACCCTGAATAATTGGTGTGGAATACCGAAACCAAGTTTTACCACGGTCTGGAGAATGATGTAGAAAGGAATAACTTCCACCAGTCCCCAACCAAATATCATCCCCCCTTGCAGAAAGTGAGCTAGCCGAAGCTGCAAAACCAGCCTCTCCCTCTTCTGCTTTCGGCAAGGAATCTAATAATGTCCAAGTATTTCCTTGATCCAAAGTTTCATAGATCATCCATAACCCGTCTACTGGATCGCCAAAAACATAGCCTCGGTTTTCATCTGCAAAACTGATCCCATCAAAAAATGCCTGTTCAGATTCTGCAAGTTTCAATTCCCAGTTCTTACCTCCATCTGAAGTTTTATAGATTTGGGCAGGCTGCCCAGCTGTAACGGCGATTGCATTTTCAGCATCGAAGGCATGAATAGAACGGAAATCAACCGTATCCATTCCTCCGATTACTCCGGTTTCCCAAGTCTCTCCTCCGTCTACAGTCCTTAACCAAGTTCCTCCAGAACCGCTAGCCCAAGCAACTTCATCCGAGACAGGGCTAAGCCCTCTGAGCGATGCTTCAGTGGGGGTATTAAAAATCTTCCAATCTGTTGGCTTGGAAGTAACTTCGGCTTCTTTTTGACTTTGGCAAGAAAAGGCCCCAACCAGAAATCCAATTTCCAGTAAGATGATTAAGGCTTTTTTAACTTTTAACATCTACTTTTCGATAGGCATCAATCAATGCTAATTCGCCCTCTTTACCCGCTTGAGCATTCCCATGCTCCATACCCAAAATCCCCTTGAATCCTTTTTTATGGATATATTCAAATACATTTTGGTAGTTTATCTCACCAGTCCCCGGTTCTTTTCTACCTGGATTATCTCCGATTTGAATGTAAGCGATTTCATCCCAAGTTTTTTCCATGGTAGCGATGAGATTCCCCTCGTTTCTTTGCATGTGATAGATATCGTAAAGGATTTTGCAGGAAGGACTCCCTACAGCCTGGCAAATCATAAATGTCTGATCAGCATGTCGCAAAAAGAGATCAGGATTGTCACTCAAAGGCTCCATCACCATGGTCAGTCCATGAGGTTCGAATATCTCAGCTCCCCGCTTCATAGCCTCAATAACATTCGCTGTTTGAATTCCAAGAGGTAAATTCCGCTCAAAATATCCAGGAACAACCGTCATCCATTTAGCATTTACTCGCTTGGCGGTATCCACAGCGGCACGACAAGTCTTGAGAAAATTATCCATAAACTCCTGCTTGCCTGTAGCCAAGGAAACCTTCCAATTATCTCCTCCATCAATCACAAAGACACCCATTCGCATGCCCAATTCATCCAAGGTCTTTCCTATTTGCTCCTGAACTTCCACGGGTCGCTGAAGCATTCCATTGTCTTCAAAAGATCGAAAACCCTGATCTGCCATGAATTTAAGTTCGTCAATTATTCCTCCAGGAGCATGATTTTTAAACATGCCAAAATGTGGAGCAAAATCCAGGGTAAAAGCATCAGCCTTCTTTTTATCAAGGGAACTTGGGAAGGCCAAGCCCCCGGAAACACCCATCAAAGCACCGCTTAATCCTACTTTTTTTATAAATCCTCTTCTTTTCATGGCTTAAATCACTTTAGTTTTTCCTGGAATGGCATGCGGATAATATCCATCCTCATTTGGAAGGATTTTAGGAAGAGCATCCCAAGCAAGTTCATCTGGGAATAGATCTACTGTACCATTCAGAGCTTCATCCCAAGTAATGACTTTTCCGGAATAGGTTGCATAGCGCCCCATAATGGATGTCATGGTGCTTTTTGCGGCATTTTCGGCATCCGCAAATTTGTACTCTCCATTGACCAGAGCAGCCCAAAGCTCATCATGCTCTTGTTGATAAGGATTTGGATTATTTTCTCGGTCATGCGTATAAAGGGCATTTCCCTTCCAATCTGTCAAGTTTCCATGATTTCCAGCACTGAGATAGGCCGTACCTTTTGTTCCTTGAAAAGTTTCATCCACTCGATTGGCTGCTCCTGGAAAATGTCGGCATTCACTATGGATAACTGAGCCATCTTCGTAGGTAAAGGTCAATACATGATGATCAAAGATCTCACCATGATCTTTTCCAGTACGGACTAATCTTCCCCCGGTACCTTCTGCTTTTACAGGATATCCCTGCTTTACCCAGTTGGCCACATCAATGTTATGCACATGTTGTTCAGTAATGTGATCCCCACAAAGCCAATTGAAATAATACCAATTTCGCATTTGGTACTCCATCTCAGTTTGGCCTGGCTGACGTTCTCGTACCCATACACCCCCATCATTCCAATACACCTGACCTCCAATAATGTCTCCGATTTCTCCATCATGAATTCTTCGAATCGTTTCCCGGTAATTGTTTTGGTAATGCCGCTGTAAACCAACCACCACATTCAATTTCTTAGCCTTGGCTTCTTCAGCTGCTGCCAAAACACGACGAATCCCAGGAGCATCAGTTGCCACAGGCTTTTCCATAAAAATCTGTTTGCCTTGACGAACTGCCTCCTCAAAGTGACTTGGCCTAAATCCTGGAGGTGTTGCCAAAATCACCACATCCGCCTCTGCAATAGCATGCTTGTAGGCATCGAATCCTACAAATTGTTTTTCTTGGGGAACCTGAACTTTTTCAGGACCATATTTCGCCAAAATAGGCTTTAGGCTATTTTCCAATCGGTCCTGAAAGGCATCCGCCATGGCTACGAGTTTTATTGGATGCCCTGTTTCAAACGCTTGAAAAACTGCTCCAGTACCTCTACCCCCACATCCAATCAAAGCTAGTTTCAGGTGATTATCAGGAGCAGCATAAGCTCCTGGTGTTGTAAATGGAGAAGTCATCAGTCCTCCTGCTACTAGGGCAGAACTTTTGATAAAGGTGCGTCGGGATGAGTCTGTTTTCATCATGTTATTTTAGGTTTAATAGTCATCGATTGGTGCTTGCCCATAATAGGCCTTGATTTCTTCCTCACTGGGTGGATTTAATGGGCGAACAAGTCTGATTCCCAGAAATGGAGCCTCTGGAAACCACCATTGGCTCTTTGGAATCTGAGGGTCAATCTGTTTCCATTTAGGATCACTGACAAATCTTCGGGTAGAACTGATTTCATTAGCTGAATGCTTAAAACTTCCTCCACGGACAACCCGAGGATATAGATTCAAAGAGGGATTAATCGGGTTTTCTTTGGGAGAGCTTTTATAATATTCCGGATCATATTGATCGGAAGTCCATTCCAAGACATTCCCATATATGTCATACAAACCCCAAGGATTCGGTTTTTTCTGGCCTACTTGCTGAGTGGTTTCATTTGAATTCTCTTTTGTCCAAGCATAATCAGACAAAAGATTAGAATCTTCTCCAAAAAAATATGGGGTATTTGATCCGGCTTTAGCGGCATATTCCCACTCCGCTTCAGTAGGTAATCGGTAAAAAAATCCAGTCTTAAGATATAACCAATGACAGAATTGAATGGCCCCATACTGAGTCATTCCAACGGCAGGCTTTCCTTCCTTTCCCATCCCAAAAGTCATATCCAAATAAGGTAAAGAGGGACGGGAAAGCCCATCTACACGATCCCCGATTGGCTCCTCAGAAATAGCTAATTCATAATTTTTGTCTACAAAAAGCTCAAAAATATCCCATGTTACCTCATGAGTCCCCATCCAAAAAGCATCCAATTCAACCAAATGAGCTGGTTTTTCATCCTCTCTGATGCTTTCATCAGCCCCCATCTCAAAAGACCCTTTAGGAATCGGAGTCATGGAAAAACTCAGGCTTGTACCTGGAATTTTTTGATCATAAGCTTCGAAAGCTTGATTCTTGGAATTCACACTCTCACCTTGGAGAAAAAGGACTAAAGAAAACCAGAAAATAAATTGAATCATGAGCTGGGTAATCAGGGCTTACATTCTTTTTACAACCTCTTTTTTAGGGATTCTTATGGACCACATTCCCCGCAGATCACCAATTTTATGTCCTTTTGCTTTATCCTCAGGATAGAGTTCCTCTAAAACCTTGAGCGTTTCATCATTGATTTCTTTCCCAGGTTCACCATGACAGCTTAGGCAAAGTCCACCCGGTATCACAATCGCTTTTGTGTAAAGGAATTCTTCTCCCTCATTGATTTTCTGAATATTGGGAGAAAGCGGATTCCCATTTTCCACATCGTATTCATAAGTTTCTAGATATCGCTGCTCCATATCAGAAGGTTGATCAGCTGGATTTCGGTAGCGATTAGAAGCTCTCCTGATTTCTACTCCATAAGGCTTTCCTACTTTCTCAAAGATCGGTAAGGCTTGAACATTGCAAAATTCAATAGCTCCTGGAATTCCTTTTTCGGAAATAGCTTGCTGTAATTGGCTGACTAATTGTTGCTGTGCCTCCATACTGATAGAATCTCCCCAAACCATTGCTTCATCAATGATTTCCGCTTCGCTGAGTTTTTTGATTTCCATCGCCTCATTCACCTCCTCAAAAACTTCTTTGGAGACTCGTTCGCCTCCTCCACAGGAACTTAAAAACACCGATATTCCAACAATTGAAAATATTTTTCTCATTATGAATTACATTTTGAATAAGCTAAATCTACTAATCAATCGGCATAAATGGTAGCAATGAAGCGAATTGGTTTACTCATCTCAAAGCAAACTTTGACAAGTGAGGAAATCACTTAATTTTGTTTATATAGAATTCATTACAATGAAAAGATTTGGCCTAGCCCTATTTTTTATTTTTTTATCTGCAAGTCTAACAGCACAAACTTGGACCCGAATGCAAGGCTGGGGTTTGGACCTTTCAGCAATTTTTTGGACCGATAATCTACACGGGGTAGCAGGTGGTGAAAATTTACTTATTGAAAGTAAGGATGGAGGACAAACTTGGAGTGAAATACCCATTCAGTTTGAAGGGAATATCCTAGCTATTCACATCAATTCCGAATTAGAAGGATTTGCTGTTGGGGAAGGAGGACTGATTTTTAGAACTACTGATGGAGGAGAAAACTGGGAGTCTCAAAAAATCACTTTTTCAGATGATTGGAAGGAAGTGCTATTTAATGGCGATGATACCTGGATTTTAATTGGAAATAGCGGATTGATCATTCGGAGCAGGGATTTTGGAGAGAATTGGGAGGATATTTCTCCATCGCCAAAGAATGAAATCTATGGAGGGAATTTTGCGAATTCTGACTCTCTTTTCTTAGTTGGCAGCCAAGGCCTAATTCTCCGAAGCTGGGATCAAGGGGATCTTTTTGAAATTCAATCTAGTGGTACAAGCTCTAATTTATTTGGGATTGCATTTTCATCTAGACAGGTGGGCTATGCCGTAGGTGAAAATGGGGCAATCTTAAAAACGCTGGATTTTGGAAATACTTGGACTCCCTTAAATTCAGGTATGACAAAAACCCTCAAAAAGATCGCAATTTCACCGCTTGATTCCAGGATTTTTACCGCAGTTGGAGATGAAGCTGGCGCCATACGATCAACAAATGAGGGGGCTACTTTTTCCATAGCCAATCTGGGAAGTGGAAATAATCGAAACCTTTCAGATTTAGCTTATATACCCAACTCAAATATAGTTTGGGCTGTTGGGGAAACCGGATATGTCATTTCCTCGACAAATGCAGGAGCCTCATACACACAGCGCCAAGCTGGTCAGGCTATCGATTTTTTAGAAGTTGATTTTAAATCCGACCGGTATGGGCTAATTGGAGGAGAGGAAGGAAAAGTATTTGTTACATCCAATTTTGCCCAGAGCTTAGTTGAAAGACCAATTCCAGAATCCTCCACGATCAAAGGTTTGAGTTTTTGGAATGGCTCTTTTGGGTATGTTTCTACCGAGAGCTCAAAAATCTATCGGACCACAAATGCTGGAAGTACTTGGCTTGATGTAACTCCTCCACAAAGAAATGTGATAAATGGATTCTATCTTTTCGCTCCATCTGTTTTTTATGTAGCAGGAAATGATGGTTTTGTTGCTAGTTCCTTCAATTCTGGAGACAGTTGGAATGACCTCCCAACGACAGATACAGACAAAGCCTTTAAGGCGGTAATGTTTTTTGATTTTGTCTTTGGGATTGCAATTGGGGATGATGGAGAAATTTCTTTTTCGGCTGGGGGAATTCAATGGGCCAGTATGGATTCGCCCACCACAGAAGATTTAAATGGACTTGCCAAACTGGATGAATTCACCGCCATTGTAGTGGGAAATAAAGGAACCATTCTAAAAACAGAAGATAAGGCTACTTCATGGCGGGTTATCGAGACAGATATTTCTGAGGACTTACTTTCAGTCGATTTTTTTGATAATCAATATGGATTCATCTCGGGCAAAAACGGATTAACACTAGCAACCAAAGATGGAGGTGAAACCTGGCAAAAAATTGAAACTGGTACATCAAGAGACCTTCATGGCGTCAGCGCAGGAACTCCACTGATTGCCTATGCGGTCGGGGATGACGGTACCATCTTAAGATATAATTGTACACCGCCAGAAGGTACACTTAGCGAGATTCAAGGGCCTAATGAAACCTGCCTCCAAGCTCAAACCTACCGAATCGAAGATAGTCCTATTCCTGGCTCCTCCATTGTATGGAGAGTAGATGGTGGAGAAATCATTTCAGGTCAAGGAACCTCAGAAATAGAAGTTCAATGGATTGATCCGGGTAGAAAAGGGGTCTTTGTAAGTCGTCAAAATTTCTGCGGAACAGGCGAAACATCTTATATCGAAGTCCTAGTATCTGACCTTCCTCCTCAAAATCTACAAATCGAAGGACAAGGTGCTACCTGTGTTAATCAAACAGAAACTTATTCCCTTCCAAACCTAGAAGGTATAAACTATAACTGGAGTGCTGAAGGAGGAGAAATCATCTCAGGGCAGGGAACTTCAACTGTTGAAATCCTCTGGAATTCTCCAGGATTCACTGAAGTAATTGCAGTTTCCCAAAATACCTGTGGGACGAATCCAGCAATCAAACTTCCTGTACAAATTTCATCCACTCCAGAGCAACCCTCCGAAATTATTGGAGAAACCATCGTTCCACCGGGAGAATTTACTTATCAAATTGAGAATGAGCCTGATCTTAATTATCAATGGTCTATTGATGGAGGCGGACGAATTCTTGGAGGTCAAGGAACAGCTGAAATCCAGGTTCTTTGGGAGGAGGAAGGAGAGTTTATATTATCTGTTTCTGCTCAAAATTCTTGTGATTTCGGGCCAGCTAGAATTTTACCAATTCAGGTAAGTCTGATTACTGCACTTGAACCTTCACCTAATCTAAAAGGGCTGAAAATTTACCCTAATCCAAGTTCGGGGCACCTATATATAGAAGCAGAATTCTTGGATCGTTGGTACCAAGCAGAATTAATTTCAAGTCAAGGGCAAGCCTTAATAAACCAAGAAATTTCCCCTGGTTTGAGAAGGATAGAATTTACTGACTTAAAGCCCGGGATGTATTTTATCCGGTTGCTGGGATCTCAAGATACTTTTGTGAGAAAAATTGTGGTTCATTAGAAAATTTCTTCCTCCGTATAGGATTTTTTTAAAGGTTTGAGAATCGAATCTCTACCAAATTTTATTTGGCAATTAAAAAAGGATATACTTTTTGTTGGGAATATTTAGAATATGTTCCTGAAAATGTAATTTAGACAAAATATTATTAGGATTTAAAATTTGAAAATTCGAAAAAAAATATCCTGATTTGGGTAAAATTTAAACCCAAATATAACCATGAGATCCCTAGCACCTGAAAGCCTCATGATGTCTTATGGCTACCATCCCGAGTGGTCAGAAGGCGCCGTCAAATGTCCCATCTTTCAAACTTCTACTTTCGTCTTCAAAAGTGCCCATGAAGGGAAGGAGTTTTTTGAAATTGCCTACGGTAAACGAGAAAAGTCACCGGGTGAACAGCCGGGATTAATTTATTCCAGATTAAACAATCCTGACCTCCAAATCTTGGAAGAGCGATTGACCCTATGGGATGGAGCGGATGAATGTGCGGTATTTGAAAGCGGCATGTCCGCAATTTCTACCGTATTGCTTGAGTTTTTAAGACCGGGAGATGCTCTATTATATAGCAAGCCAGTCTATGGAGGTACGGATCATTTTATCAACAAAGTACTTCCTCAATACCAAATTCAGGGAGTGGGTTTTACCAATCACATGGATGAAGAAGCATTGGTCTCTTTGGCTGATGGCAAGAATATCCGACTTATATATGTTGAAACCCCTGCAAACCCAACCAATGCACTTTTTGACCTACAGCTTTGTAGAAAAGTAGCAGATCGGCTTAGCACTCCTGAAAAGCCCGTTTATGTAGTAGTTGATAACACCTATATGGGACCACTTTGGCAGCATCCTTTAAAATTGGGAGCTGATTTGGTGGTTTATTCAGCTACCAAATACATTGGAGGGCATTCTGATTTGATTGCGGGAGCTGTACTAGGACGTTCCGAATTAATGGTTCGTGTTAGAACACTACGAACTTTTTTGGGGAATATGGCAGGACCTTGGACAGGTTGGTTGCTGATGCGAAGCTTGGAAACTTTGAAAGTCAGAATGACCCAGCAGGCTCAAAATGCTGAAAAAGTAGCTGACTTCTTGAGAAATCATCCAAAAGTGAGCAAGGTCTATTACCTAGGACATTTAGAAGAGAATGATCCTCAACATGAAATTTTCAAGTATCAATTAAGTTGTGCTGGCGCCATGGTTTCTTTCGATGTAATTGGTGGAGAAGAAGCAGCATTTCGGTTTTTGGATGGATTGAAATTATTCAAACTTGCCGTTTCACTTGGAAGCACAGAATCACTTGCAGAGCATCCGGCGACTATGACTCATAGCGATGTAGATGAAAAAGACCGAGCTGAAATAGGAATTTCCGAAAACCTTGTTCGCTTATCAATCGGAGTAGAATACTATGAAGATCTTATTTGGGATATTTCCAATGCCTTAGATAAGGCCTAAAATTAAAAAGGCGGGGATTTTATTCCTCGCCTCTTACTTTTACATATTGGAAAATATCCCCAATGCTTCCTCGTTTGATATAAGCTTTTTTAAGAATGGCTTCAGGCACATACCCTGCTTTTTCCAACACATGCATGGATTCCCCATTGTAATCATATACTTGAGCAAAAATTCGCTGCACATCAAAACGCTCGAATAGGTAATTGGTATATAGCTTGATTGCTTCTGTCGCAATTCCTTTGCCCCAGAAAGGTTCACCAATCCAAAAGCCCAATTCTACGTTGGTGCTGAGTTCATCCTTCCCACGTTCTGAGCCTATAGCTCCAGCAAGTTTGCCTTCAAACTCAATCGCAAAATTTTGAGGAGGATTAAATTTTTGGTTATGCTCAATCCAATGGCGCGCATCATGAATCGTATAAGGTTGCGGGAAGCTATCCCGGAGATTCATAGCTATTTTGGGATTATTGGCCAAAGGGTAAAGCTGATGAAAATGAGTTTCATTCCAATTGACCAAATTAATTTCTCTTTCTCCTGCTAATATCATAAAAACAAATCCTATCAATAAGTAAGATAAGTAGCTATCTCACCAATCTACAAAAATACCTACACATTTATGCAAATGGTCGATTTATTCTTCTAAGCCAGAATTTTGCATCTTTTCCAGATTCTCAGCTAATCGAAGAGCTGAAATAAATTCCTCGATATGACCATCCATTACTTCGGGAAGATTATAAACGGTTTTATTAATCCTGTGGTCTGTAACCCTAGATTGAGGGTAATTATAGGTTCGGATTTTATCGGATCTATCTCCACTTCCTACCATGGATTTTCGCTGAGCTCCAACTGACTCATTATGCTTAGCTAATTCTATCTCATACAAACGTGAACGGAGTACTTTCAGCGCCTTTTCAAAGTTTTTGATCTGAGATTTTTCATCCTGGCAAGTAACGACCAGACCCGTCGGATTATGGGTCAACCGTACCGCTGAATAAGTAGTATTGACCGATTGTCCACCCGGACCTGATGAACAATAGGTGTCCTTCCGAATATCATTCATGTCCAAATGAACTTCGACCTCATCCATTTCCGGCAAAACTGCAACTGATGCTGCTGAGGTATGAACCCTTCCTTGGGATTCGGTAGCCGGTACTCGCTGAACTCTATGAACGCCTGATTCATATTTTAGCATCCCATAGACATCTTCACCAGAGACTGTAGCAATGATTTCTTTATAGCCTCCTGCCGAACCGAAGGTCAAATCCAAAACCGTCAATTTCCAGCCCTGCATTTCGCAGAATCGCTGATACATCCTGAATAAATCACCGGCAAAAATCGCCGCCTCATCTCCACCAGTTCCTCCACGGATTTCCAAAATACAATCCTTGGAATCATTCGGATCTTTGGGAATAAGCAATTGCTTCAAATGTTCCTCTAATTCAACTTTCCTTTCCTTGAGCTCCTCCAATTCGGCCTTTGCCATCTCTCGAAAATCAGGTTCTTTTTCCTTCTCAAGGATTTCCTTGGAACTATCAATATTTTCTAATACCAGCTTGTATTCATCATAAGCTTTGACAACCTTTTCCAAGTCCTTGTATTCCTTGGTAAGCTTTGTGTACTTACTCATATCGGACATGGTGTCCGGTTGGATCAAAAGTTGTCCTACTTCTTCAAATCGATCCTTAAGTGCTTGTAATTTATCCAGCATATTTCTTTGTTCGCTTCGCAAAAGTAAGGATTAATTCTCTCTTCAGTTGATAAGGCGGCATCCCTGCTGTATCATTTCTGGCGAATCTTTCGTTTACGGTTTGTAAATTTATCAACATGAAAGCTTTCCGCATTTCAGTATTTCTTTTTCTAGCTGTTGGCTTTTCCCAATGTTCGGAAGACACACAACTTCATGATTGCATCGACGAGTCAAAAATCAACTTAGATGCAGCTTGTATCACACTGTATGCACCTGTTTGTGGATGTGATGGCAAAATATACAGTAATGAATGCGTAGCAATCAATTCAGGTGTGACCTCCTTTACCCAAGGAGCATGTGATGAAAAAAATTAAGGCCCTGTTTCCAGGGCCTTTCTATTATTCTACTGTTACAGATTTTGCCAAGTTCCTCGGCTGATCCACATTACATCCTCGCATTACTGCGATATGATAAGAAAGCAATTGCAATGGCACCACCGCAACTAATGGAGCAAAGGCTTCATGAGTTTCTGGGATTTCAATAACGTGGTCTGCCATATTTTTTACCTGGGTATCTCCTTCAGTCACTACAGCAATCACTTTACCTTTTCTTGCTTTAACTTCCTGAATATTACTGATCACCTTTTCATAGGAGCTATCCTGTGTAGCAATGAAAATCACAGGCATTTCCTCATCAATCAAAGCGATCGGGCCGTGCTTCATTTCTGCGGCAGGATATCCTTCTGCATGGATATAGGAAATTTCCTTCAACTTCAAGGCTCCTTCCAAAGCAACTGGGAAGTTATATCCGCGTCCTAGGTATAGCGCATTTCGAACATCCTTGTATTCACCAGCGATATACTTGATAACCTCATTGGTTTCCAAGGCCTTTTCAACTTTGCCAGGTATCGCCTCCAATTCATGCAATAATTGGATGTATTTCCCTTCTGGTAAAGTTCCACGATGATAGCCTAACTTCAGTGCCATCATAGCCAATACAGAGATTTGCGCAGTGAAAGCCTTGGTAGAGGCAACACCAATCTCTGGACCGGCATGCGTGTAAGAACCTGCATGAGTAGCTCTCGGAATAGATGAACCCACGACATTACATACCCCAAAGATGGTAGCGCCTTTTGATTTGGCTAATTCAATCGCAGCAAGCGTATCAGCAGTTTCTCCGGATTGAGAAATGGCAATCACAAAATCGCGATCATTGATCACTGGATTTCTGTATCGGAATTCAGAAGCGTATTCCACTTCAACAGGTACGCGAGCAAATTCCTCAAATAGATATTCCGCTACCAATCCAGCATGCCAGGATGTACCACAAGCTGTAATGATAATTCGCTCTGCATTTTGGAACTTATTCATGTAATCCCTCAAGCCTCCCAATACCAATCTTCCTGACTTGGCATCCAATCGGCCACGAAGACAATCTGCAATGGATTTAGGCTGCTCGTAGATTTCTTTTAGCATAAAGTGGTCATAGCCACCTTTTTCGATTGCTTCAAGCTCCAACTCCAATTGATTGATATATGGGTTGGTTTCTACATTTTCGATGGTTTTTACCTGAAGTCGATTATTTCGAATAACTGCAATTTCGTAATCATCCAAATACACCACCTTATTGGTATACTCGATAATGGGAGTAGCATCAGAAGCTAAAAAGTACTCATCTTCTCCAACACCGATTACCAAAGGAGAGCCTTTTCTCGCTGCAATTAGAGTATCCGGTTCTTCCAAATTGATAAGCACAATCGCATAAGCTCCTACTACTTTATGAAGGGCAAGGCGAAGCGCCTCTTCCAAAGAGCAGTTATTGTGCAACTGAATATCTTCAATGAATTTGATAAAGACCTCAGTATCTGTCTCTGATTGGAAAGTATAACCTTTCTGAAGCAGGTCTTTTTTCAACACCTCATAATTCTCAATAATCCCATTGTGGATCATCGCAAGTTTTTCAGAAGAAGAATAATGAGGGTGGGCATTTACATCGTTTGGCTCACCGTGAGTAGCCCAGCGAGTATGGCCAATTCCAATTTTCGAATGGATTTCACCATTGGATTCAAGGTGCTTTTCAAGTTCGGAAACCTTGCCTTTCTTTTTGTAAATGCTAAGCCCATTTTGGTCTAGCAAGGCAACCCCAGCACTGTCATACCCCCGATACTCTAGTCTTTTTAGTCCTTTGATAATGATGGGCAAAGCTTCTTGCTGCCCCACATATGCAACAATTCCACACATATTGAAAAATTCTTTTAGTTTTCTAGAACTTGCACAAAGAAACAGCTTTCATGCCAAAAAAAAGAATCCACTTCAGTAAAATTTAGAAGTGGATTCAGAATACTTTTTCGAAATCGATTGTTTAGCGGATTTTCGAGTAGATCACCTTGACTTTTAATCGGTTATTCTGAACCTTAAACTGCCTCAAAGAACGCTTAAAATCATCTCCTGTAGTCTCAGAGGAATTTCCATACAGTAACCAATCTTTTCTGGTAACATCTCCTCTAAAGATTCCATTCAAATACGAAGTAATTCCCACTACATAAGTTCCTTGACCAGAATTATATGTACCAATAGCAGGAGCAATCACGGCAGGAATGGTTTGTTCATTTTCATCGATGGTATTTTGAGGCTGACCATCACGCTGAATAGTCAATGGCTGACCATCTGCACGGGTCAAAATCTCATTACTGTCATCCGTAAAATAGGACACGAAGAAAGCGGGAGGATTTTGACCTTCGGGTACAGTTTCTATTTCGCCAATTTCCAATTGGACCTGCTTGAAAATCACTCCAGATAAGGTATCTAAAAACTCATCAATTGGAGAACTATCAATCTTAATAGTCATTCCAAGATTAGCTTTCATTCCAACCAAATTTCCTGTTTGATAAGCCTTTTGTTTTTCTACCACAACCTCAGTTGGCGTCCCAGTTCGATCACTTTTGACCCCATTGAAGCTTCGGGAAGAAGCTGTATTGATTTCAAATGATGAAGCTACTGTATCTCCTGGATAATGGAAATAGGTTAAAATAGATGTTTGAGAACCCAAATTCACACCAATAGTGGTGTTATCACCCTCTCTTGCCTTAATAGCAACACCTGGGAGATATTCTCTAAAAGTGAAAATATTATTGAATTCCGTACCTCGCTTTAACTTTCCAAAAAGCTCCTCGGAAAACTCAGGAATCACCGGCATCAAAACCGTGGTATCCTTGGTTTCTCCAAATTCTATTTCTGAACTGGCGATTGGATTTTCCTCATACGCAAGTTCATTGAAATTATAATAAAGCGTATCAAGGATGCTCTCAGTCAGACGATGGACACTATAAACCTTTGGTTCATCCAAATCTTGCCCATTCACAGAGACGATATCCACAGAGAAAAACATGGAGTCCAGAATAGCCTCTGCCTTAGGACGCTCATCTGTCACTTCAAAAAACATTCGAGTGTAGCCCGTACTGGAAGTTTTTCCGAAATACGGGTCTTCCTCATTCCCTACTACCAACAAGCTTTGGTTGGTGGTATTGAATGAGTCCAACAATACGACTTCCGCAGGAAGTTCGAATTCGGTGAAGAAAACTCCCACTTGGTTGTTTCCTGGAGCCAATTCGATCCCTACGGAAGACGGGTCAGAACAAGAATTAAAGAAAATGGTGAATACAATGGCAAGAGCTGTCCACTTAGCCTGCCAAATTGGTGTAGATATCGTAGAGCTCTTCGTGAGCTTGTTCCTCTTCTTCAATGCTGATTTCAAACTTCTTGTCTTTAGAGAAATCCTCAATTAGTTGGTTTAATTCATCGGAGACTTCGCCGCCTTTCACTACTAAATCGGCATATTCCATACCCATACGGATAAAGCCTTCGAAGTCTTTGCTTTCCAAAGGTGCTAAAATCGTGTCATCAATGTCCACCATCTTAACCTTGTTTAACAAATCATCGCCAAAGGTATGAGAAAATCCATTGTTGTAGATAGCAAAAACGGATTTTGTGTTCTTGAAGAGAGGTTCGTTCTTATAGGTGGTCTTCAAATACATCGGGATCAATGAAGTCATCCAGTCATTGCAGTGTACAATGTCCGGAGCCCATCCCAATTTTTTGACTGTTTCGATCACTCCCTTACAGAAGAATATGGCCCGCTCGTCATTATCCTCGTAGAATTTCTCCTGCTTGTCGTGGAATACACTCTTACGCTGGAAGTAATCCTCATTGTCGATGAAATAAACCTGCAATTTTGCCTGCGGGATAGATGCTACTTTAATGACTAGGGGTTTTTCTTCCTCACCCACGGCAATATTAATCCCTGAAAGTCTCACAACTTCATGAAGGCGATTCTTGCGCTCATTGATGAGGCCAAACCGTGGCACCAAAATACGGATCTCCATACCACGCTCTTGCATGGCTTGAGGGAGTGTTCGTAAGAATTGGGCTACTTCTGAAGTTTGGAGGAAGGGGTTGATTTCACTGGCAACGTAGAGGATACGTAATTTGGACATATTAATTGTTTTTTAAGTAAAGTGATAAACAACGGCACAAAGATAATAAAAAAAGCCCAAAAAGCCTTGTTTTTCTGAATATTAATCTAGTTTTGCGGCAATTTCCCCAAACTATTTCCCGACCTGTGCAGGTATTTAATACTCCAGCCGAATGGGCAGCCATCAGGCTCCAATTTCAATCCAAGAATCCTTCAATTGGTCTTGTCCCAACTATGGGAGCACTCCATGAAGGCCACCTTGGTTTAGTTACTCAATGTATCAAGAAATCAGGCGTTTCCGTCGTTTCTATTTTCGTAAACCCTACTCAATTCAATAATCCAGAAGACTTCGAAAAGTATCCAAATAGTCTTCAGGAAGACTTAGATTTATTGGAAAAAGCAGGAGTTGATTATGTCTTTGTTCCAGAGGTGAAAACCATGTATCCTCAGGAAACAAATTTGAAGATTGACTTTGGATCGCTAGAACGGGTTTTGGAAGGGGCATTCCGACCTGGTCACTTCAATGGAGTTGGAATTATTGTTTCCAAACTTTTCCACATGATCCAACCTGACTTGGCATTTTTTGGACAAAAGGACCTTCAGCAAGTTGCCATTATAAAAAGAATGGTAAACGATCTATCTTTTCCTATCCAACTAGAGATTGTCTCCACTCGAAGAGAGACGGACGGCTTGGCGCTATCCTCACGAAATAGAAGATTGAGTCCAAGCGAGAGAGAAAAAGCCCTAATCCTTTACCAATCCATGGTTTTGGCAAAGAAGGAACTATTGGAAGGAAAAAGCTGGTTTGAGGTACAACAAACCATCCAGCGAGAATTTGAGAAAACCGAAGGAGTAGATTTAGAGTATTTTGAATTAGTCGAAACAGACCAATTCGAACTATTCACCGACTTCGATCCCCAAAAAAAGAACTCCATCTGTGTGGCCGCCTATGTGGGAGAAGTCAGATTAATCGACAACCTTCCCGTAATTTCTTAAGTTTGCGGGCTGAATTACTAAACCAATGCATATTCAAGTCATGAAGTCCAAAATCCACCGGGTGAAAGTCACTCAGGCGGAACTTCATTATGTGGGATCCATTACCGTTGATGAAGATTTGATGGACGCAGCCAATATTATTGAAAACGAAAAGGTCCAAATCGTGAACATTAATAATGGAGAGCGATTGGAAACTTATGTCATTAAAGGAGAACGTGGAAGCGGGCAAATATGTCTCAATGGCCCAGCGGCCAGAAAAGTAGCAGTTGGCGATATTGTTATTATCATTTCCTATGCAGGAATGGATTTTGAAGAGGCGAAGAAACACAAACCCGTGGTGATTTTTCCAGACGACCATAACCGGCTTATCTAATGCTCCATCCCCGAATCAAACAGACTATTCAGGTATTGCTGTCCTTAGGGTTGGCTATCTGGATATTTTGGTTTCTTTATCGGGATATAGAAATCGATACGCTCTGGAGTCAGGTTCGAAGCAGTAATTGGCTCTGGATTGGATTTTCCTTGGCAATCTCCCTTTTTGGTTTTTGGTTGAGGGGCTGGCGCTGGACCCTTTTGATGGATTCAAAAGAAGGAAAACCCGTAAGCAACGGAGACGCATATCACGCCGTGATGGTAGGCTACTTAGCAAATCTATTGGTTCCGCGAGCGGGAGAAGTGGCGCGCTGTGGTATTCTAAGCCGAACAAACGGAATTTCTATCGGACATTTATTAGGAACAGTAATTCTTGAACGATCCATTGACTTGGTTTTTCTTGTAGGCACGATAGTATTGGCTTTTCTGGTAGAAAGTCAACTCTTCATTAGCCTAGCTAATCAATTGGTCAATTTGGACCTGCTTCTCCAAAAAGCCACCCAAAACCTTCCCATTATTCTAGGTGGACTGGGAGTCTTGGTACTATTCCTATACATTCTATTAAGAAAATTCAGACAACACAGCCTGATTTTAAAAGCACAGCATTTTCTCAGGGAAATTTATTCAGGAATAAAAGGAATAGCACGGCTTGGAAATCCTTGGGGCTTTTGGATCAGTTCTGTGGTGATTTGGGTGATTTACTTTTTAACCATGTTTGCTGTATCCAAAGGGATTGCAAGTACTGCCAATTTGTCCAGTGGTGAAGTGCTCCTAGTCATGGTAATGGGCAGTATTGGCATGGTTGCCCCGGTCCAAGGGGGTATTGGCACCTTCCATGCTTTGGTGGCCTTTATTTTGATACAATTAGGAATAGCTGAGCAGGATGGAAAAATCTTTGCAGCCATTATCCATGGAACCCAGCTGGTGTTGATATTAATAGCCGGACTGGTTTCTTGGATCTATATGATGCAAAAACCTGCTTGGAATAAACCCGTAAGGGAGTAAATTCGTAACCAATCCAGAAATTTAAAACGACTATGATAATACTGATTGTTGTTGTATTTGCGATCCTCGGATTCGTGGTGAGCACCAGATTAAAAAGCAAATTCAAGCGCTATTCTCAGACTGCCTTGCAGGCAAATCTCTCTGGTGCTGAAATAGCCAAATTGATGTTGGCGGATCATAATATTCATGATGTACAAGTAGTATCTGTAGAAGGCCAGTTGACAGACCACTACAATCCCATGAATAAGACGGTCAACTTAAGTCCAGATGTATATTATGGAAGAAATGCTGCTGCTGCTGCCGTAGCAGCTCACGAATGTGGCCATGCCGTACAGCATGCCACTAGCTATGCTTGGCTCAATTTCCGATCAGCAATGGTCCCTATTCAAAATATCTCCGGAAAAATTTTGAATGTAGTATTAATCGCTTCGCTTTTCGGTGGCTATGCATTAGGACTTCCTTATCAGTGGATAGGCTTTATTATAGTGGGCTCATATGGGGTAATGACCTTATTTACTCTGGTTACCCTGCCTGTAGAATTCGACGCATCTAACCGCGCTTTGGCCTGGGTCAAAAATCGAAACATCGTGACCGCTCAGGAATATGACATGTCTAAAGATGCGCTGAAATGGGCTGCCATGACTTATGTAGTAGCGGCACTAGCTTCCTTGGCGACTTTGGCTTACTATATTTTTATTTTCTTTGGCAACCGAGATTGATTCAAATCAAAATTATATTCGGAAAGGGGCAACATTTTGCCCCTTTTCTTTTTTTAATATAAATTCCAATCCAAAATAAACCCGAATAAAACACAGATGAATTTTCAACTTACTGAAGAGCATTTGGCTGTACGAGATGCAGCCCGTGAGTTTACTCAAAGTGAACTTCTTCCCGGTGTCATAGAACGAGATTCAGAAGCCCGATTCCCAAAGGAACAAATCCAAAAGATGGGAGAATTAGGGTTCATGGGAATGATGGTTGACCCAAAATATAATGGAGGAGGAATGGATACCATCTCCTATGTTTTGGCAATGGAAGAAATTTCAAAAATCGATGCCTCCGCTTCAGTTTCCATGTCAGTCAATAATTCATTGGTTTGCTGGGGACTCGAAAAATACGGAACAGAGGAGCAAAAAGAGAAATACCTTAAAAAACTAGCAACAGGAGAAATTCTGGGAGCCTTTTGCTTATCCGAACCAGAAGCAGGATCTGATGCTACCTCTCAGCGAACTGAAGCAAAATTAGAAGGGGATCATTATGTATTGAATGGTACCAAAAACTGGATTACTAACGGTTCTTCTGCCAGTGTCTATTTGGTAATTGCCCAGACAGATGCTAGTAAAGGTCATAAAGGAATCTCTGTTTTTATAGTTGAAAAGGGCTGGGATGGATTCATTATTGGAAAGAAGGAAGACAAACTTGGAATCCGAGGAAGTGATACCCACTCTTTGATGTTCAACGACGTCAAAGTTCCAGTAGAAAACAGAATCGGGGCCGAAGGGTTTGGATTCACTTTCGCAATGGAAACTCTTAATGGAGGAAGAATAGGGATTGCTGCCCAAGCTTTAGGAATTGCTGCTGGAGCATATGAGCTTGCACTTGCATATTCTAAAGAAAGAAAAGCTTTTGGTAAGCCAATCAGTCAGCATCAAGCTATTCAGTTTAAGTTGGCAGATATGGCTACTCAAATCGAAGCGGCTCGACTCCTAGTCTATAAAGCTGCTTGGTTAAAAGATCAAGGAGAAGACTATGCCCACGCTTCAGCTATGGCAAAATTGTATGCTTCTGAGGTAGCAATGAATGTAACCGTAGAAGCTGTCCAAGTGCATGGAGGATACGGATACGTGAAAGAATATCATGTGGAGCGACTGATGCGAGATGCTAAAATCACTCAGATTTACGAAGGAACATCGGAAATTCAAAAAATAGTTATATCCAGAGGCATTCTCCGATAAACCGATTATCACCTAAATCAGAGGCGCAATTCAAAAAATTGCGCCTTTTTTAATTTATTTTCACTTTTAACATGGATTTTTATAAAATCTTAGTTAGAAAAATGCTATTTTTGTGACTCAGAATATATTGAAAAAAAATAATGGAATATTACAATAAGGTTATTGAATCAGTAAATATTCGCTTTTTAAGAGGTTTCAATTATAAGGTTGAAAAACCCGTATTCATTCCTGATCACAAGGAATTTGATAATATGCTGATTTTGCTCCATCATGGTACTCTAAAATTTGGAGACGAACAAGAACTAGTCAATGAAGGGGAAGTTCTCTTTTTGCCCGGTGAAAAGAAGACACCTTTGACCATTGGTGGCGGGAACAAGAGAGCTGAAGTTCCCATGGAGCACTTTATTGAAAACAAGCGGAAATACCTTCAAAGCATTAGCTTTAAGGACATCCGAAATTCCGAAGAAGACTGCATTTCAGTCGTAAGCTTTGAATCCAAGGTCTTCGATGTAGTCAATTTCTTCAACAGTCTTGATATCCCGGCCTTCATCATTCGATTCAATGATCGAATTGCTATTCTGATAGAGGACATCATGAAGGAAATGGAACAGAGTAGTGTCGGAAAAGAGCGAATTCTTCGAGCTCTAACCGAGGCCTTGGTGATCGAAGTTTTAAGACATATTCTGAAAAACCGTCTCTTTGTAGAAGAACTTTCTACTAACGTAACTTACTTCAAAGATCCACGTCTTATCGAATTGTTCAAGTACATCAAGACTAATTTGGGAGGGGATTTATCCAATAAAGTCCTTGCCAAAGTAGCCAATGTATCTGAAGACTATGTGGGTCAATACTTCAAAATGTTGACAGGAATTAATCCTCAAGATTATATCGAATATCAGCGAATGGAAGCAGCGGTAGATTTACTACGAACTACCAAAAAATCCATCCGGGATATTGGAAAAGAGGTTGGCTACAAGGATACTGCTTATTTCTGCCGCCGATTCAAAATGATGTATGGGGTACCGGCAGGGAAAATGCGAAGAAGAGAATCACTAATTAACGTGTAATTCTTCGTTATAAAATTTCTTAAAGTTCAGGACCTCGGTTAAAAAACCGGGGTCTTTTTCTATCTGATTACCGATGACAACCACATCGGCTCCTGCTTCAAAGCATTGATGGATTTTTTGAAGTTTATTGAGACCCCCACCGACGATCAAGGGGAGTTGAAGTTCGGAAGAAACAGCCCGAATAACTGCTGGAGCAACCGTGGATGATGAACCACTTCCCGCATCCAAATAGCAATAGTTCATTCCTAGAAACTTACCAGCTAATGCCGTATCCAGAATCAAGTCTAATTCTTCATTTGATATTGGTAGTGTTTCTGATTTACGATGCACGCTACAAATTTCTCCATCATTGACTAAAAGGTAGGCAGTAGGTAAAACTTCTAACCCCGAGTTTTGGGTAGCTCGGGATGCACGGACTTGTTGGGAAATCAAATACTCGGGGTTTCTTCCTGAAATTAAACTCATAAAAAGAATCGCATCAGCCTCAGGACAAACTTGCTGATAAGAACCTGGAAATAGTACTACGGGGATTGAGCTTGTTCTTTCTTTAATAAATTGGATCAATTCTCCCAAATCAGATGATTCATCTTGACTCCCTCCTACCAAAATCAGGTCTAATTCCAGCCCATGAAGGTTTGCCCAGAAAACATCAGAAATGGAATTAGGATTAAATTTCCCCGGATCAATCAGCCAAGCAACACCTTTTTTTTTATTTTCAAAAAGCTGTTGAATAGCATTACTCACCTTTCTCTGCTGCTTCGGCATCTTCAGGTGCTATCAATTTTTTTAATAATTTTTCTTGAGCCAATGCAAAACCTACCAACAACAATCGCTGTCCTAGACTAGGCCAAAAAGTAGACTTCTGTGGTTTGCTGAGTTTTTCTTTTATTTCTTCATCCAGCAATCCTTCCCTTTCTAAAACCTCCAAAGCTTTAGCTGTTTTTCGGTTTTTTTTTCGTTTGGTCATTTTGACGATGGAATATGCCAATAAGCCTCCTGCAAGCACAGCACCTCCGACTTTGAGCCAGTCCTCGGAATCCTTCTTTAGCAAATCCAATTGTTTTTGAAGGGTTTGCTCCAATTCCTCTGCCTGATTTTCAAGCTCCTTCTTCGCCATCTTCTTCTTTTTTGCTATTGTCAAAAATAAAATTGCTCATTCCACCCTGAATTTCCTTTCGAATAGAAGGTGAATACCGAAGCCAATAAAGGCCAACTACCAGTAATAGATAGAACAATCCTACCAAAAGGAAGCCTGAATAGGTCGACTCAAATACACTACTCAAGAAAAAGGCCAATGCAAGGCTAAAAAATAACAGGACCAGCAACATCAATCCACCGATAATTACTAAGAGAAGCACCCGTGTGACCACACCCATTACTTGATCTTGGATTTCTTCCTTGATCAAATTTATTCGTGTCTCAACGAGTTTGCGGATTGTTTGGCTGATTTCAGAAATATTCACCATATGAAAAGCGAAAAAGATGATTTCAATGCTCTAATATACTCCAATTGCAAAGAGCAAAAAAATCAGAGTTCCTCTGCCGATTCAGATTCTTCATAGAATTTATACTGCAGGACCATTTCAATGGCAATTCTTATCGCTTGATTGATCGGGTAAGTTTGGCTCAAATGATTATCTATATCATGAAGCCGGCCGTAAAATGAAGCTGCCAAGGGAATTTCCAAATCCTCCTGAATTGCCTGCGTAGCTCGATGGTATTGATCCGCTTTATTTTCCTTCAAGACTTTACAGATAATTAACTCTTTGAGACCATGTTTATTTCGGCGGGCAGCACTGGCAAAAAGTCTACAAATCAATCCCCGTGAGGAATGATTTCCACAGAATCCCTTAGACCCATCTTCATTTGTAGGTCTATAGAGCAAGCAAAATCCATTTTCTCCCAATGAATCCAAAAGCCGGATGCTGGCTTCAACGGCTCCATTTTCATAAAGCTCAAAAGCCAAAGGGAGAAATTCCAAAGGACTCGCCGGAATGGAAGGATTGGCGCAGCATTTCCCACAACCAACCACACAACCCAAATCAGCCCTCTCGGCAAAAGCCCTACTCTCAATTTCAAGGTCCTGGAATAATTCCAAAACAGCTTGAGACTTTTCGCTCAGTTTCAAGATTTCAATAATTAGCCTTCAAAATTACCACCAAAACAAGCTTGTTGATACCAGCTCCTGCAAAAATTTTCTACCTTCACAGTACATTCCATGATCGTTTTTAGAAAAATTTAATTCGAGTTTCATCGACATTTTGTCACTCGATTCGTTTTGAATGAAAATACTATTAGAATATGACCAATCAAGAGATTAAGAAACAGGAAGAAAAAATCAGAAGAGCATTTAAAGAAAGAGATTGGAGTGAGATAAAAAGTGCAGACTCATGGGCAATTTTTAAAGTGATGTCTGAGTTTGTGGAAGGCTTTGAAAAGCTTGCAAAAATCGGCCCCTGCGTCTCAATTTTTGGTTCGGCCCGAACCCCTAGAAATCACAAACATTACCAAATGGCGGAAGAAATTGCCGCTAAACTTGTCCGCCATGGCTACGGGGTTATTACTGGTGGTGGCCCAGGTATAATGGAGGCGGGTAATAAAGGAGCCCATTCCGAAGGAGGAAAATCAGTGGGTTTGAATATTGTGCTTCCATTTGAGCAATTCAATAACATCTACATCGATCGTGATAAACTTTTGACTTTCGATTACTTCTTTGTCCGAAAGGTCATGTTTGTGAAATACTCCCAAGGTTTTGTGGTTTTGCCGGGAGGTTTTGGAACGATGGACGAATTCTTCGAAGCATTAACTCTCATCCAAACCAATAAAATTGGTCGGTTCCCAATCGTATTAGTTGGAAAAGATTATTGGGAAGGATTGGTCGATTGGATCAAAGAAACCCTTCTGGCCAACAAATATGTCAGCCCTGAGGATATGGATTTGTTTTGTGTCGTAGAAAATGCAACTGAAGCAGTTCAAGTCATCGATGACTTTTACAGTAAATATCTTCTCAGTCCAAACTTCTAATGAATCGCTTTCACCTCAATGCGCTCTATGGATTGATTGCTATTTGTATGGCAATGCTTGGTTATTTGCTTTGGAAGCAATCTTTTCCATCGACTCCAACTGACTCAGGTTTTCCAATTTCCTCGCAGGGTTTTTCTCCAATTCCTTTGGACTCAGTGAGGATTTTTCCAATTCCCGAAAGTCTGACTTTCGCAGGAGAACCTGTACCTCTTGATCATCAGGATATCCTGGAGCGATTGGAGCGGGAAATCTATGTGAATGCGTATTGGCAATCCAATATGATTCTTTTAATGAAGCGATCAGGAAAATATTTGGATGAAATCACAAGGATTCTGAAAGAGGAAGGAATTCCTGAAGATTTTAAATACTTGGCAATTGCAGAATCCGGCTTGATGAATGTCACTTCTCCTGCCGGTGCCAAGGGCTTTTGGCAATTTATGCAAGGCACAGCCAAAGATTATGGACTGGAAGTCAATCGGAATATCGATGAGCGCTATGACTGGAAAAAATCCACCCTTGCAGCTACTAAGTATTTGAAAGAAGCTCACGATAAATTTGGTAACTGGACTTCTGTTGCCGCTAGTTATAATATGGGGCAAACAGGTTTTTCGAAACGACAAAAGGAACAACTCGAAGAGGATTATTATCACTTACTCCTTAATGATGAGACTAGTCGTTACATGTTCCGAATATTAGCTTTTAAAGTCATTTTTGAAAACCCAAAAACCTTCGGCTTTAATCTCCGGGAGAAAGATTATTACCAAGATCCTCCACTTCAGGCGATTGAGGTTAATGAAGACATTTCCAATCTAGCGGAATGGGCAAAATCTAAAGGTTACACTTACAAGGAATTAAAAATCTACAACCCTTGGCTTCGGGAAAGAAACTTGAATGTCAGAAGAGGGAAAACCTACCAAATTCTTTTGCCTGAGAGATAGATTGAATACACCAATTAAAAAGACAAATCTTCCTCTCCGGCGAATATTATTCTATTATTCAGGGAGTTTTTGGTCAAATTCCAATTATTTTTCTTGATGGCTTGCTTTAGCCTGAGAAATTGTTTGTACATTTGGCGGGCAAATAGGGTTACCTCAAACCGATATTTGCTATGAATCTAAATTCTGATAAGTTCCTCTTCGAAGCACTCACCTACGACGACGTGCTTCTTGTTCCGGGTTACTCCGAAGTACTGCCCCGCGAAACCAACACCTCCACCCAGCTTACCAAAAAAATTCGCTTAAACATCCCTCTTGTATCCGCTGCTATGGATACCGTCACAGAGGCTGAACTTGCGATTGCTATTGCTTTGGAAGGTGGTCTTGGTTTTATCCACAAAAACATGTCCATTGAGAAGCAAGCTGCCCAAGTTAGAAAGGTGAAGCGTTCTCAGGCGGGGATGATTTTGGATCCAATCACGCTACATATCGATGCCAAAGTCAAGGATGCTGAGGCAATTATGCGTGAATATCACATTGGTGGAATTCCAGTAGTGGATGAAAACAGAGTCCTAAAAGGAATTATCACTAACCGAGATCTTCGATTTATCAAGGATCATAACCTTCCAATTAAGTCAATCATGACGAAAGAAAACCTCATTACTGCAAAGTCAGGGGTTTCTTTGGAACAGGCAGAGGAAATTCTTCAGGAATATAAAATCGAAAAACTTCCTATTGTAGACGAAGATGACAAGCTCACGGGCTTGATCACCTACAAGGATATTCTGAAAAGAAAGGATAAGCCAAACGCTTGTAAAGATGAATACGGGCGTCTACGAGTAGGAGCTGCAGTTGGGGTAACTGCTGATATTGTTGATCGGGTTGAGGCTTTGGTACAAGCCGGGGTAGATGTCGTTTCAATTGATACAGCGCACGGTCATTCCCGAGGAGTAATCGATACTTGTAAAAAAATTAAGGGAGCCTTCCCGGATTTGGAAGTCATTGTAGGAAATATTGCTACTCCAGAAGCTGCGATTGCACTTGCTGAAGCAGGTGCTGATGCGGTGAAAGTGGGTGTCGGTCCTGGCTCTATCTGTACTACTCGGGTAATTGCCGGAGTAGGCGTTCCTCAGCTTTCTGCAGTTTTTGAATGCGCAGAAGCCCTAAAGACTAGAAATGTACCGGTAATTGCAGACGGTGGTATCCGATATTCTGGTGATTTGGTTAAAGCCATCGCCGCTGGCGCAAGTTCCATTATGATCGGTTCTCTCCTTGCAGGTACAGAAGAAGCTCCTGGAGAAATGATCATTTTCGAAGGAAGAAAATTCAAAACTTACCGTGGTATGGGTTCTCTTGAAGCCATGGAATCAGGCTCCAAAGACCGATACTTCCAAGATGCTGAAGACAATATCAAAAAGCTTGTTCCAGAAGGCATTGTGGGAAGAGTGCCTTATAAAGGCCTCGTAGCTGAGGTCCTCTATCAATTAGTTGGTGGTCTTCAGGCAGGTATGGGCTATTGCGGTACCAAAACAGTGGAAGATCTCCAAAGGAATGGTCGGTTTGTAAAAATAACCGCAGCCGGTGTGAAAGAATCTCACCCACATGATGTTAGTGTAACTCGAGAAGCTCCTAACTATAGTTTGAAAGGATAAGAATCATAAAAAAACCCAACGGAAATCGTTGGGTTTTTTATTTTCATTTCAGCAAAGCTTTTATTTCATAATCCTGCAAATGGGCATTCAACCATCCTGCTTCTAAGTCTGCCCCATATTTTTTATAAAAGTTAATTGCTGGCTCATTCCAGTCCAGGACTTGCCACATCATACCAGTACAGCCCTCTTCTAGAGACTTCGCCATCACTCGTTCAAACAATAATTTTCCAGCTCCATTTCCGCGCTCGGATTCTGTTACCACAATATCTTCCAGATACATTCGCTTTCCCTTCCAAGTGCTATATCGGTAATAGTAGATAGCAATTCCGATAATTTCTCCCGTCTCATCTTTCTCACAAACATAAAGTCCGTAAACCGGATTGGGACCGAACCCATCCTTTTCCATTAATTCCAAGGTATTGGTCACTTGCTCAGGTGCCTTTTCATAAAGAGCCAACTCCTTGATCAACTCAAGGACTCGGGGTAAATCTTCAATTTTTCCTTCTCGGACAGTGTACATATTCGTTGAGGATTTAAATTTTCATTAAGGAAAGCCTAAATTAGACAAAACCTCCAAATAGCATGTTTCTAGCCATCGATGCAGGCAATTCTAATGTAGTTTTTGCACTTTTTGACGAAAAAACTCAAAAATGGACTAACCAATTCCGATTGGAAACCAAGACTGAGCGCCTAATTTCACAATTGAGTAAAAAGGTTCCTTTATATTTTTTGGAGCATGATATCCATCCAAAGGATATCGAACTAATTGGATTTAGTTCTGTGGTTCCGGAAATCCAAGACACCATTCAGCAGTTTTGTGAAAATTTCTTCGGAAAAAAGGCCTATGTGATTTCTGCAAAAAGCTACAAGAAGCTTCCAGTTGTAGCTCGTCGTCCCAATGAAATCGGAACAGACCTGATGTGCAATGTCATGGCTGCATGGGAAAAATTCCATCAGCCTTTCATCGTGGTTGATTTTGGGACTGCACTTACCTTCACGGTGGTTGATGAAAAAGGGCAGGTATTGGGAGTGAACATTGTTCCTGGCCTTCAAACGGCTATCAAAGCCTTGTTTATGAATACTTCTAAGTTACCGGAAGTTTCGCTTGAATTTCCAAAATCAGCCATAGGCCAAGATACCATTCATGCAATTCAGGCAGGTATCCTACATGGATATACAGGTTTAGTGAAAGGCATGCTTCAAACCATCCGTGATGAAAAACCACTTCCTTTTAAAATTATTGCCACAGGAGGTCTTTCTGCAATTTTGACCACACTTAGGGATGAATTCGAAGAAATAGACCGCTATCTGACTTTAGATGGAATCCGATTGATCACTCAAATCAATCAGGCTTAGTTCTATGAAGGAAACCTTAAAATCAAATTAGGGTCGGGACAATTAGCCGCATAATGCTCTTTTTCTCGTTGAGAACAAACGCCTGGGTAATCTCCCCAATTTCCTTCCATATCCCACATTAATTGAAAATGCAAGTGAGGAGGCCAATCTCCATTCTCTGGGAAAGGACCGACATGTGCTATTGGATCCCCCTTTTTTACTTCCTTTCCAACTGAATATTCCTTCAAATCTTCTTGGGCTAAGTGACCATAGAGGCTATATAGCTTTTTCTCCCCGAGATCATGCTCCAAAATCAACGTAGCTCCATAATTTCCAAAGCCAGCATTATCCTGAAAGCTATGGATTTTCCCAACCAAAGGAGCATATACAGGAGTCCAAGCCTTACACCAAATATCAATTCCTAAATGGATATTTCGGAAATCTGATTGTTCCGTAGCAAAAACTTCAGAACGCTGATAAATGGCTCTGTTTTCCAAATATCCTCCGATCCCAAAAACCTTTTCTTCCTGCTCCAACTGGGAAAAAACAAAACGATCAAATACCTCAGTATTAGCCAAATCAACATTTTGTAATGCCTGATTTTGAGCGCTAAAGTCCATGGGCAGCGTGTTTTCAGTGGTTAAAGCCTGTCCCATCACAGGAAATATCGCTAGTGAATTCCAATCCATACCCGAAGAAAACTATTTGATTGAATCCAAAAAAAGAGATTGGGAAAATTCTTGGGGAAAGAATCGATTTTGATCCATGATTTTTTAATTTTCGTTTATGAAAGACATGACACTTCCTACCCTAAACGATATCAAATTCGCGCTCATCCGGATCAAATCTTTTATCCACCGAACGCCAATTTTAACCTCTTCCGCAATTAATGAAATTGCCGGTTGTGAGATCTATTTCAAATGCGAGAATTTTCAAAAGGTAGGAGCCTTCAAAGCCCGAGGAGCAGCCAATGCCGTCATGAAACTTTCCGATGAGGAACGGGCCAAGGGAGTGGCCACTCACAGTAGTGGAAACCATGCTGCAGCTTTAGCCCGAGCGGCACAGGTTGTCGGTATCCCTGCCTATATCGTCATGCCTTCCAATGCTCCCGAAATCAAGAAAAAGGCGGTTCGAGGATATGGCGGAGAAATCATCGAGTGCGAACCCAATTTGATGGCGAGGGAAACGACCTTGGAAAAAGTAGTGAAAGAAACCGGTGCTACCTTTATCCCACCCTATGACTACATGGACGTCGTAGAAGGACAGGCCACCTGCGCTTTGGAATTTTTGGATGATCAGCCTGACCTAGAATGTCTAATTGCTCCTGTTGGTGGTGGTGGTCTATTGGGGGGAACAGCACTTTTGGCACATTACTGGGATCCGGAAGTAAAAGTTTATGGAGCTGAACCCAAAGGTGCAGATGATGCCTATCGTTCTTTGAAAGCCGGAAGGATTATCCCCCAAACAAATCCTCAGACAATCGCGGATGGTTTATTGACCTCATTGGGTGAGATAAATTTTGAAATCATCAACCGCTATGTGAAAGATATTTTGCTAGCAACTGATCCCCAAATTATTGAGGCCATGCGGCTCATTTATGAGCGAATGAAAATCGTCATCGAACCTTCCTGTGCTGTTCCATTAGCAGGCTTATTAGCAAATAAAGAGCAATTCAAAGGGAAAAAAGTAGGAATTATTCTTTCTGGAGGAAATGTAGATTTGGGTAAATTGCCTTTTTAGGAAAATTACCAGCCCCCTTCTGCACGAAGAACCTTCTTTCCTTCTTTGGAACTTTTAAAAGCCGCTTCGATAAGTTTGAGAACCCCAATTGTTTGCGAAAGAGTAACACTGAGCGCTTTACCTTGGAGAATTGCATCAGCTACATTTTGATAAAATATCCGATAGTCTCCCGGCAAAGTTGGGAAAGACTTAGTCTCATTTTCTAAATAAAGCTTTCCCCAACTTTCCTTGGGCTCAACTCCCCAATCCGCGCCTTCAGGTCTGATGCCTGCTTTAAACGCTGCCTCCTGAACATCCAAACCATATTTCTGGTAAGATCCTTTTTCACCTAAAAGCAAAAACTTCGGCGTAGGAGCATTGACCAAAACTCCAGCTGTTACTCTGGATTTTTTGTGCCCGTAATACAAAACGATGTCAAAATGATCGTCGGCTACAGCTCCATCCCTTTGCCTCTGAATATCGGCCTGTATAGCAAAAGGAAGCCCAAAAAGCAACACCACCTGATCGATCAAGTGAGATCCTAAATCATAGGTAATTCCATTTCCAGGAACATCTTTTTCTCTCCAATTCTCCGAAACATTGGGTCGAAATCGATCAAAATGGGATTCTAAATAGACTATTCTACCCAAGATATCTTCAGAAATCAATTGCTGAACAGTCTTGAAATCCCCATCAAATCGGCGGTTATGAAATACCGTACAAACCAGGCCTTTTTGGTCAGCTAATTTTTCTAACTCCTCTGCTTGCCAAGAATAAATAGTGACAGGCTTATCAACAACCACATGTTTTCCTGCCTCTAAAGCCCGCTTGGCCATGGGAAAATGAAATTCATTGGGAGTAGTAATGACCACAAGGTCAACATCCCCTTGCTCCAACAAGGAATCGAAACTTCGAAAAGTCTGAACTTGTGGATATTTTTCTTCACATCGGTTAGAATGACGCTCAACTACAGCCACCAAATCCAAATCTGGACAAACATCAATCAATGGAGCATGCATTTTTTCAGCAACAGAGCCATAACCAACTAGAGCTACCCGAAGTGGTGAAGAAAGGTTTTTCATAGGTTCATTTCGTAGGCCTTATTGACCAATTCTACCCGGGATTTGATTCCCAGTTTAGTAAAAATATTCTTCCGATGGCTTTCGATAGTACCAATACTAAGAACTAGCTCTTCTGCAATTTCTCTGGATGTTTTTCCCTCTTTGATCAATTTGATAATCTGAACTTCCCTACGGGAAAGCTTAAATTTCTCTCGAAAAGAATCAAAAAATGCATTGGGCCTAGCCTGCTCAATAATTCGGTCGAAATTAATCAAATGCCTTCCTTCGTGTACCTCATGAATGGTAAAAACCAATTCATCCGGATCAGCATCTTTGAGAATAAAGCCATCTGCACCTCTATCCACGCATTCTTTAAATATTTTCTCCTCATCGTACATGGAAAGGACAATCACTTTTGCGGGAATGCCTGATTCTTTGATTTTTTCCAGGACACCAAAACCATCCATTTCAGGCATATTCAAGTCTGTCAATACCACATCAACGGAATTTTCTTGAAGGAAATCCATTAATTCGAGACCGTTCTTAAAAAGCCCAAGGATTTCGAAGTCTTCTTCCTCTTCTAATAATCCCTCTATGCCTTTGGCGAATAAAGTATGGTCATCTGCGATAGCAATCCGAATCATAGTAAAAACGGGTGAAATCTAAATTAGTAGGAAAACTTAGATTGGCAAAGAAAGAATTATGTCAGTGCCCTGTCCCGGGGATGAAGTGATTTGGAAATTTCCACCAATGGTTTCCATACGCTTTCTGAGATTCGTCATTCCACTTCCTTGTGATGATAGAGATGTATCGAAGCCTATTCCATCATCGCTGATCCGTATAGCTCTTTCCCCTTCCTGCTTTTCCATTAGGATTTTAATCAAATTAGGTGAAGCGTGTTTAATGGCATTATTGAGACATTCTTGAATTACACGAATTAACACCAGTTTCTGATCCTTATCCAATTCCCAATTTTCATCTTCCCTATTAAATACCACTTCACAAAACCCCGTCGACTTGATTTTATCAAGTTGCTGTGATATAAACTCTTCAAGTGAAATAGACTCGACCCAATCCAGGTTTAATGTTTTAGAAAGTCCTCGTACCTCCGTAATTATCTGATTGATTAATTGCCTACCTTCTGCCTGTTTTTCAGGTTTGGAAGAGGCCAAATAGAGCTTTGAAAGCGAGAGCAATTGCCCAATATTATCATGCAATTCCCTACCTATATGCTTTAGCGTATCCTGCTGGATTTCATTCTCAATATTCAAAATCGTCTTCTCATATTCAGCTTTGATCTGATCCATTTTCTGTTTGTTATGAACCTGTCGCTGTCTATGTAGGATAACCATAGACACCACAAAAGTTGCCATGAGAGCAGCCAAAAAAGCCCCCGAAAAAAGAATAAAAATGATTTGATTACCTTCTTCCTCCATCATGTATGTACTGTTCGAGAAATGAAATTTTTACCGGTAAATATCAAAAAAGTGAAGACACTCAATAATATCACATAGAGCACCCTTGAAACCAAATTGAACATGTAGTAAACCCGGGTATTTTCAAATGTTAGATATTCAATTGCCACATCTGCCATAAAAACAATCACAGAATGAAACATGATGATGGTGATATACCAAAAAGGCAAATAAGCCAGTGGATTAATTTCTATAAAATATTCTTCAGTAATCAAATCCATAAAAAACAATCCACTTGCTATAATCAATATGGTATTACCTAGAAAATAAAGAATGGGCTGCTGAATACCATGTATGGGATAAGTTTTGGAGAAATAAGGGTAAATACAATAGAGCAAAAATACGATTCCTAAAATCAATACTATTTTTTTGCTCAGTGCCTTTTTTAGATTAATCCCAATCAACAAAAGCAATCCCAATTTAGAAACCTGATAGTAGAAAATATTATAGACCCAAGCATTCCATCCCAAAAAAGGTTCATCAGTAAGCAGTCGATGAAATATCTCATTTATGGGTTTATTAACTACCATGAAGGTGGCCATAACCTCATAGAAGTTCACCAACATTACCAGTAAAAAAGGTACTAGAATATAATGATCTCTTCTTTTTTTCTTATCCAATAAGAGGAAAAATAAAAGAGATAAAAAGCCACATATTGCCACCATGTGGAAATAATAGTTATCCTCAATTCTGGCTAGGAATTTTTCAATCACAAGATGCTTGATTTATTCACACTTGGGAGGACAGAAATCTCCTCGATTGTAATATTCTTCTTCCTCATCATCCACTTTCTCATTAGCTGAATTGCATGGAGACATCACGATACCAAGCCTCCCAATATAATCCTCTGGGTTTTCTGGGTATAATTTTCGAGCTACTTCTTCTGTGTATTCGGTAAAGTAAAATTTTATTCCACCTTTTTTTGGATCCTGATCTGCTTTACTCAAAACTTCCTCAATTGTCTCCCTATCAAAAAATATCCAATTGGTCTGGTTATCCACATCCCGCTGTGGACCACGAGCAGGCTTCCCTTTTCGGATTTCCTGATCGTATTTCTTTTGCATTTGCTCAAAATCTTTCTTGGTGATTTTCATGGTAAAAAGGTTTAAACGTTGTTAGTGAAAAGATTAACAAAGTCCTGAAGATAGGCTTTTTCAGGACTTCAAAAAATAAAAAAGGGGCCTAAGCCCCCTTAAATTCATTTATGAAAATCGTTATTCCATTCCTTTGTCTCGCATTTTTTTGAATTCATCAAATCGTCGATAAATCGCTACTGTGAATCCTATCAAGGTAATTATCGAACCCAACCACAAAACATTGATATATGGCTTGACAATCGCCTTCATAACCACGTAATCTTTTTGATAGCGATTGACTTTAAACACGAACTTATTTTGCTCAGGAAGGATATTGTCAAGAGTCACCCGGATTCCCAATTCATTATCTACCACAGGAATCTTCCCAACTTGATTATTTCGAATAATAAAAGTCGGTTGCAGGGTCTTTTCTACATCGTAATCCAAAATCCGCAAATTGGCTCTGACTGCCACATCCCCTTCTTGAAGCACATAATCTTCAACCTGATTCAAAACCTCAGCTCCATCAAAATAGGTCACGAAATCTGCGATATGAAACTGCTCTCCAGGAGTAACCTCATAGAACTCATCCTCTTTCCACTCAGGATCTGAGTAATCATTCATCGCTGCCACATAGGTGTAGAGATCCTTGTCGAGATAAATTTTAGAATCCGGTGATGAGATCAGTCCTCCCATTCCTTCATTAAACTGAGACATTGGAGCCAAAGAGAATTTCAACGTCTCATTTTGGAAGTAATCGATTTTGAAATAATCATTCTCCTCCAAAACCAATTCGACGACTTCCCCTTTTTTGAAATAATCTTTGAAGCCTTCTAAGGCGATTGCTTCATTGACATTCCCTGTAGACTCAAGAATTTTTGCGGGAACATACTCGGGAACGCCTACCACTTTCTTTTGTCTTCCACGATAGATGACCGTGTAATCCTTCATTTGGGTTGGCTTATTGATCCAAAGAAGCACATGCTCCTTATTCAATTCATCTTCCCAAGAATTGCTATAGGTCAAGCCTGACATATTGATAGAAATGGTCTCAGAATAGCCAGAGCTAAACATGATACCAATCAATATCATCCCCAATCCAATATGAGCTAATGATCCTCCTGCAAGTTTAAAGGTAGATCTTTTCAAAAGTCGAGAAAGGATAACTGAGTTGGCGACAATAGTAAAGGTTCCTGCAATTACAATGATCATGTATCGCCAGTCATATACCTTAGCCATCACAATAATCAAAGCAGCAATTACCACCGAAATGATATATGGAGTCAAAAGGGCATCTTTCAATGCTTTTTTATCCATCTTTTGCCACCAGAAAAATTGACCTACAGCAGTCAATAATGCCAAAGCAATACCGAACCAAAGTTGAAACTTGGTGTAAAATTCCATTTGGTCAGCAGGAGGTGCAAGATTGCTGATTCCGCCAAAGCTTTCCACCAAGGAATTCCATGCAGGAATTGAGGTTGGAAGGATCACTTGGAATCCCATTAGTCCCAAGGTTGTAGCTCCAATGAAAATCCAAAATTCGCGGGAATAAACAGAAGCTTCTCGTTCGGATGTAGGAATATGCTTCCAAGATCGAATGGTAAAAAACAAAGCCACTGCCATGAAAAACAGCATGTAAATCAATAGCTGTCCGGAAAGCCCCAAATCTGTAAAGGAGTGAACAGATGCGTCTCCTAACACTCCAGACCTTACCAAGAAAGTGGCATAGAGCACCAAAATAAATGACAGAATAACCAAGACCATGGAAGTCTTCAGTGCTGTACTACTTTTCTTAAAGGTGATCATGGTATGCACTGCAGCCACCAAAATTAGCCAAGGCACATAAACGGCATTTTCCACCGGATCCCAGTTCCAATACCCTCCAAAATTCAAGGTCACATAAGCCCAGTAAGCTCCCATCAAAATCCCCATTCCCAATACCATAGCTGAGAAAATTGCCCAAGGCAAAGAAGGACGAATCCATTCGGAATAGCGCTTCATAGCCAAGCCTCCAATTAAAAACGCAAAAGGAACCAAAGTGGAAGCATATCCCAAGAACAATGTAGGAGGGTGGATTACCATCCAAATATTCTGCAATAGCGGATTCAGTCCTGTGCCATCCTCTGGCACAAAGTCAGGGTTGATTTGAAAAACAGGGGCTTGGGTAGCATCACGCAAGAGAATGAATGGAGAACTTCCAATTTTCAAATCTCCAACCACAACCCCAAGAATCATGGAAACCAAAAATGCCTGCACTAGGGCAAACACAATCATTACTGGTGCTTCCCAAAGTTTATTAGTATGGATTAAAATCAAGCCCAGTACCACATTCCAAAAAATCCAAAGTATAAACGCTCCTTCCTGCCCTTCCCAGAAACTGGAAATCATGTAATGAACGGGAAGCGCCTGACTAGAATGTGAATAGGCGTAGAAATATTCGAATCGATGATTGTAAATAATCTCAAAGAGCGAAAAAGCAATCAAGGTACTGGAGAGAGCATGAATGTAGAAGGAGATTCTACTGAATCGCTGCCAACTTTTCTTTTCCAGCTCATTTGCCTTAAAATACTGATAATAGGCAAAGGCCGTCACCAATGCACTCACAAAGGCCACTATCGTCATCAAATGGCCAAAATTCCCGATAAAGGTATTGATCATGGATTATTGTCTATTGCTTCTGCCTCACATTCCTGCCGCCTGCACCTCTGTCTCCTGATATTTGGAAGGACACTTCATCAGGATTTTATCTGCGATAAATATTTCTTCGTTTTTATAGGAACCAATCACCACAACGGATTCTGAACGGGTAAAATCAGCTGGAACAGGTTCGTTGTAGAATACTTCCTGCTCTGTTCCGTCATTATCCACTAAGATAAATGTGAAAGAAGTTTTATCCTCTCGCACATTCAAACCGACTACCTCACCAGAATCACTTTTTTTCAATTGACCAACCACGTGAATGGCTTTGTCGTCTCCAGACTGTTTCATTTCCAAAGCAGTCTCAAAAGTTTCATAACTCGAGGCATCACCGATTGAAGTCATAATTATGATGATAGCAATGGCGATTATTCCGATTCCGACTAGATGTCCTTTTTTCATGTTACTTCTGAGTAGTAATTGATTTTTCGATTTTGGTGATCTTTCGCTCAGTACTTACGAGGTAAACCGTAATTCCGGTGAATATAATTCCAATTATTCCAACCAAAACGTAGATTTTGCCATCAGCACGCATCCGATCAGCCATTTCTACGGTATTATTTCCATAATCAGCTTCAGTTACAGGAATTTTTTCCTGAGCCAAAACGGTCAAGCTGACCAAAAGCAATACAAGGGTGATTAGTTTTTTCATTGTTAGGAATTGATCAGTTGATCTTCAAGTACCCGTTGAACCCTACGCATTCTGACACGAACAGTTGCTATCCAAGCCCCAAAAAGTGTCCATCCGATTATGGCCGGATAAAACACCATCCGAAGCTTTGAGTCCAAATCATAAGCATTAAAACCTGGATTGCCTCCATTTCCTGGATGCAAACTGTCTGTCAAACGAGGTAATACAAAGATCAATGGGATAAAGGCAGCAAAAGCAAATATGTTATAAATCGCTCCGATGCGGGCTCGTTGCTGTACATCAGTAAGAGAATTTCGTAAGATCAAATAGGCAAAATACATCAGCAAACCTATCGCAGAAGCATTCTGCTTTGGATCTCCGCTCCAATAATCTCCCCAGGTAAATTTTGCCCAAAGCATACCAGTAGAAATCCCCAATACACCAAACAAAATTGCTGCATTGGTAAATTCAATTGCCATATCATCGTGCTGCAAGTCATTGCTCCGCAAGTATCGGAAACTGTAATACACCGACACCATCAACATCAGAATCATTCCAAACCACATTGTCACGTGGAAATGCAATGCACGAATGGTTTCATTGAGAATTGGAAGTCGGGGAACATCCATCAGTAGCCCCGCCACGATTGTGTAGAGCAAAAGGACTACAGCCAGTATTTTCCACCAGGATTGGCGCATAGGGTCATTTGGCTTTTTCGATTGCAAAAATAAGTCATAAGTTTCTTAAAACTTCGGATTTTATAAGAAAAGACAAAAGGCCAGACTGTTAACAGACTGGCCTTTCTGTATGATTTTCAATTATTAGAGATCAGGAGTAAGCGGATTGCTTTTTCGGATCAAACCTTCTGGCAATTCTCCTTCGGTACTGGCAACTGCAGTTGTCACCACCACATCACCTGTTACATTTACTACTGTTCGGAACATATCCAAAATCCTATCAGGCGCCATAATCAAGGCAATTCCTGCTGCCGGCACTCCGATTGATTCCAACACTACAATCAACATAATCAAACCTGCTCCTGGCACACCGGCAGATCCAATCGCTGCCAAAGTAGAGGTTAATACGATCATTAATTGCTGAGAAAAGCTCAATTCCATCCCCAAAGCCTGGGCAATAAATACCGCCGCCACACTTTGATACAGGCTCGTACCATTCATATTTATAGTGGCACCTAAAGGCAAGACGAAGCTGGAAATATTCTCAGACACGCCGATTTCTTCTTCGGCAATTTTCATCGTCACGGGAAGGGTAGCCGAACTACTTGAGGTAGAGAATGCTAATAATTGGGCAGGTCGAATGGCTCGGAAGAATTCGAAATAGGGAACTTTGGTAAAGGTCTTCAGCAATAGCGGATATACCACCAACATCATAAAGAACAAACCTCCCAATACAATCACACTATATTTCAACAATGCCATCAGCAAATCAATGGCAGAATCCGGATTGTCTCCTGCGATTTCCACAATCAAAGATGCCATCAAAGCAAACACCCCATAAGGTGCGATCAACATGATGTAATTCACGATCTGAATAATCAGGTCGTTGAAACCATCAAAGAAAGCGATAACCGGTTCAGCTTTCCTCTTAGGAATCTGAAGCAATGCAATCCCAGAAATGATAGCGAAGAACACGACCTGTAGCATAGCTGCATTGTCCGTAGTCGCTAAAAAGAAGTTTTGAGGAACCATGTCCACCAATGGCTGAAGCGGACTTTGCTCTTGAAACTTGGCAGCTGCATCTGCTCGCGTACTAACATCACCCTCATACAAGTTCATCAAGTTTTCCCGAGTCTCTACAGGAAGGCTTGTTCCAGGCTTGAAAAGATTTACCAAGGTCAAGCCAACAGAAATGGCGATAATGGTTGTAATTACGAAAGTGACAATGGTCTTTCCACCGATTCGGCTCAGTTTGGAAATGTCTCCCAAATTGGAAACCCCGATAATCAAGGACGCCAATACCAAAGGCATGGCAATCATTTTAAGGCCATTAATAAAGATGGTACCGACCGGTTTGATATAATCGATCGTGAATGAGCTTGGGATTGCAGTTTGAATGGAAACAAGACCAAAAATCAGGCCTAATACCAAGCCAATGATGATTTGCGTATGTAAAGGGATTTTCTTTAGCATGATGCGTTTTTAAATTTCAGCAAGTTTATTGCTTTTTGACAATAATAGGTAATCGGCTATGACTAAAGCCGCCATCGCTTCCACAATCGGTACAGCCCTAGGAACGACGCAAGGATCATGACGGCCCTTCCCTGAAACGGTCACTGCCTCCCCTGCCTCATTTACAGAATCTTGATCCTGCATGATGGTAGCTACAGGTTTAAATGCGACACGAAAATAAATATCTTCTCCATTTGAGATTCCTCCTTGGATTCCACCTGAATGATTGGTGGAGGTTCTGATTTGATCCCCTTCTTTTACAAATGCATCATTGTGCTGACTTCCTCGCATATTCACCCCTTCGAAGCCCGAGCCGTATTCAAAACCCTTAACGGCATTGATACTCAACATGGCCTTACCCAATTCGGCATGCAAGCGATCGAAAACAGGTTCTCCCAATCCAGGAGGGGTGTTTTTGATGACACAGGTAATGATGCCGCCGATCGTATCCCGTTCTTTTCGTACAGAGTCAATCAATTCGATCATTCGCTCTGCAGTCTCAGAATCAGGACATCGGACGATATTGTCTTCGGCTTTATTCAGATCTAATTCTTGGTATGGCCTCTCCAGTTTCAAGCTCCCTACTTGTGAAACAAATGCTTGAACTGATATTCCTTTTTCTTGAAGCAACAGCTTTGCAATCGCACCTGCTGCCACTCGGGCTGCAGTTTCCCGTGCTGAACTTCTACCTCCACCTCGATAATCCCGAATTCCATATTTTTCGAAATAGGTAAAATCTGCATGTGAAGGGCGGAACTTATCGGCGATGTGAGAATAGTCTTTACTTTTTTGATCCGCATTTCGAATCACGATCCCAATAGGTGTTCCAGTACTTTTTCCTTCGAAAACCCCAGAAAGAATTTCTATTTCATCCTCCTCTTTTCGCTGAGTAGTAATCTTTGATTGGCCGGGTTTACGGCGTTGCATTTCTGACTGAATGAAGGATTCGTCTATCGTAAGGCCTGCAGGACAGCCCTCTAGAATCACCCCCAAAGCGGGACCATGTGACTCACCAAAAGTGGTGATTTTGAAAAGTTTACCGAATGAATTTCCCATTATTTGTTTCGGATGATAAGCACTGACAAGAGGATTACTGTCAACAGTAAAAGGATGTTTATAGCCGTGCCAAAATAGTATTTATATCGCTCGTTTGAAAACTTATTATCCTCAGCTCCGATCCGATCATAGATTCCTCCCAAGCGCTGATTAGAAATCGCTTGATTCGTTTTGCTTTCTCCCACCACCTGAATTTTCGCCGATGGCCGCAAGGTATCATAGACGGCCTGAACAGGATCAAAATAAATCCATTCGAAATGATTGCCAAGGTCGACCTCACCCGGTTCGTTTAACGTGATGTAGTAAGAATATTCCTTGATACCGGAAACCCGACCATAGCCACGGTTAATCTGTTGCCGCACATTTGGGTCGTAAGTATTCAAACTTCCCCCGCTAATCAGTCTAGGTTGGGAAATGGAATTGATATTACCTACTCCGCTTATTCCGAAATTATAATTGAAGCCCTGCCCTGTTTCTACCTCAAGATTGGAGATATTTTCCCGCAACTGGAACTGACCGACAGCTACTTCATTTCGCAAGGGATGAGGAGGAAGTGGCTTCACCTTAATAGTTTTCGGTGATGAATAAAAAGTCTTAAAATCTTCTTGTCTATTGGAACCAAAGAAACTCGGGTTTCTAGCTACGCGATATTTGATCATCTCCCAAGGAATGCTCGGAATCTCGATCGTCCCTTCCGAGAAAGGGAAAAATGTCGCCTCATATACTTTATAACGAACCCAACGCTTTCCATTGATGGTGACTTGCTCTGGTTCGATATTGGTAATATTGTAATTTTCCTCCCATGCCTGGGTAGGTTTGATTTTTTTCAATACATCATCCAACTGCTCTCCCGGCTTATAGAAATTGAAAGGAGCCTGATTATTTTCAGACATGTAGAAAGCTAAGGCAACCGTAAATCCTTCCCGGGCATAAATTTCCTCCTTATCAACAGTCACCGAGAAAAATGCCTCATCATCCAATTCAATGTATTCTGGCTCTTCCTGCGTCCTTCCAAAAAAGTCTGAGAACGGATCAAAAAACCCTCCTCCTGAACTCTGTTGGTTGCTTACAGCATCTCCTACAGTGATTTCTTTCCCCTGAAAATCGAATTGATTTCCATTAATTGTAATAGAGAAAGCAGGAAGCGTAAAGGTACCTTTACGGGTCGGCTTATAGTATTGAATGATACTATTTGAGCTGGTCACCTGTCCATTGATCACGTTCATTGAAGAGGATTGAGAGATACCCTGTTTCTGAAAACTAGGGATATCCGGGAATTGATCGTAGGACTTGATTTTTTCGTTGGCCACACTTATTTTGATGGTGAAAGTTTCGTTGAGCCCGATTTGGTCAGGTCCCAATTCCACCTCCACTTGCTGGGCCAACACATTCCCTGCAAAAATGGAAAACCAGCATACCAAAATAGAAGTGATCAGCGTTTTAGACATGGTTGCGAAATTAAGGATATTTCAATTTCTCGAACGTCAATTTTACGTAACTATGAGGATATTGTCTCCGTATGGTTACTTAAAATCAGTTAAAATAAACCCTAAACTCTAGATCTTATGATAGAATACGTGAAGACCATTTTGCAAAAGGTGAGCTTCTCAAAGTATCTTTTTGAGAAGGAGCTGCGAAAGGGCCTGAGACTTATTTTACCAAATGAGTTGAAGGAATTTAGAGACTGGTGCTATAAAATGTTCAAAAAGGTTCATTTAGCCATACTGGATCGGTACTTTCAACCGGCCCTCTAAAATTCAATCCCGCCTCACCCGGCGGGATTTTTTTTGATATAAAAAAAGCGAAGGGCTATCACCCTCCGCTTATTGTGGTTGATTGGTGGTTATATTTATTTAATCTTTACTAGCAAAATCCGGGTAGGCTCTCATACCATGTTCATTGATATCCAAACCTTCCACTTCCTCCCGCTCATCCACTCGAATACCAACCGTTTTCTTCAAGGTATAGAAAATCAACCCTGAAAACAGCACACAGAAGAATCCTACAGCCGCTACTCCGAGCAACTGTGAGTAAAACTGACCCCAGCCTGCCAAGTCTCCGAATATTCCTACAGCCAATGTCCCCCAAACTCCACCTACAAGGTGAACAGAAATGGCACCTACAGGATCATCAATTTTGACTTTATCAAAGAAGACTACTGCAAAAACGATCAAACCGCCAGCGATAAAACCAATGATGGCAGATTCTCCTACTCCCATTTGATCAGCACCTGCTGTGATTCCTACCAAGCCTGCCAAAATACCATTGAGAACCATGGTAATATCATAGGACTTGAATTTCAGATAAGAAAAAATCAATGCACCAAAAGCTCCCGCTGAAGCAGCGATAGAAGTGGTTACAAATACTTTGGATACAGCTCCAGGGCTCGCACTGAGTACTGAGCCTCCGTTAAACCCAAACCAACCGAACCAAAGGAGAAATACCCCAAAAGTCGCTAATGGAAGATTATGGCCAGGAATAGCGCTCATTCCACGTTCGGTATATTTCCCAATTCTAGGTCCAAGCAAGAATGCTCCTACCAATGCTCCCCAACCACCCACAGAGTGGACAATCGTAGAACCTGCAAAATCATAAAATGGAGTGTCCAGGGTATTCAAAAATCCTCCACCCCATTTCCACATCCCTACAATAGGATAACAAATAGCTACATAAAGCACTGAAAAGAAAATGAATGGTCCCAATTTGATTCGTTCAGCTACAGCTCCGGAAACAATCGTAGCAGCGGTAGCCGCAAACATGGCCTGAAAGATGAAATCCGTGAAATAGGTATAGCCTTCATTGTAATTGGAGCTATCCCAACCTTCCGGTAAGCTCAATCCAAATCCGGCAAAGCCGAAAACGGAACCTTCAAATCCAGCTCCCGGATACATTAAATTAAATCCTACCAGTGCATAGGTCAAAAGACCAATGGCCGGGATAATGGTATTTTTAAAGAGAATGTTGACTGTATTTTTTGCTCGCGTCAGTCCGGCTTCCAGACTGGCAAAGCCCAAGTGCATAATGAAGACCAGAATCGTGGCCACCATCATCCACAGGTTATTGATGGTAAATAAATCTTGCATAGGTTTGAGAGGTTCTTTTAAAATGAATAAATCAAAGCGCGCTTTCTCCAGTATCGTTGTTTCGGATTCGATAAGCCTCCAAGACGTCGAAGACAAAGATTTTCCCGTCTCCTATTTCACCGGTTTTTCCTTCAGAAAGAATGCATTGGATCACTGAATCCTTCAATTCATCAGGAACCACAATTTCCAATTTGGTGCGTGGGATGTATGCTGGTTCATAAGCAACTCCACGGTACATTTCCTGACGCGCATGTTCAAAACCCATCCCTTTGATCTCATAAAATGAGAGGAATTTGACTCCCAATCCAGAGAGGCAAGTATGGATTTGTTCGAAGCGGGAGGTTCGAATAATCGCTTCAATTTTTTTCATTTTTACAATAGGTTTTAGGAATCGTTGAGAATTTGGCATGAAAGTAATTCAAAAATTGAACAAAAATCAAAACCTAGTCTAAAAAATATCCTATATGGGAATTTTTTTTGCAAATTTTCCAGATTTAAGGGTTTCAAACGACCCTAAATTCAATTTCAAGACAAGTTTTTTTAAGATTTAGGATAAAAATCACTCCGCATGCTGAAAATTAGATTTGAAACCATCCTTGTGCCTGCCGGCATTTCGATTAATTTTGCAGCGTTTTTATAAGAAATACAGGAACATGACTCAAAAACCAACTTTATTAGTTTTAGCTGCCGGAATGGGAAGTCGCTATGGTGGAAACAAACAAATTGATGGCTTTGGCCCAAATGGGGAGACCATCCTCGAATACTCGATTTTTGATGCCATCCGTGCCGGATTCGGGAAAGTTGTTTTTATCGTTCGTGAAGAAATTTTAGATGTAGCCAAAGAAAAATTCCTTCCAAAGCTGGAGGGAAAAATTGAAGTAGATTGGGTTATTCAGTCTTTGGAAAGCTTTGTTCCTGAAGAATACAAACAAGCTGATCGTAAAAAGCCTTTTGGAACTGCTCATGCGGTGCTTTGTGCAAAGGATGTTATCAAAGAGCCTTTTGCAGTAATTAATGCTGATGATTTTTATGGCAAGGAAGCATTTCAAGTTTTAGGAAAATTCCTTTCAGCAGAAGTCAAACCAGACCTACATGCCATGGTGGGTTATGCAATTCAAAATGTGCTTTCTGAAAACGGAACAGTAAGCCGTGGGGTGTGCAAAACCAATGAAAAAGGTCAATTGATTGGAATGACTGAACGTACCTCTATCGCTCGCGAAGGAGACAAAATTGTCAGCCGTGGGGAAGGAGAAATTATTGAGATTCCGGAAGACACACCTGTGTCCATGAATTTTTGGGGCTTCCATCCAGCAGTTTTTTCAGATATTGAACAGATGTGGATGGAATTTCTTCCAGCCAACCTAGAAAACCTTAAATCAGAGTTTTATATCCCAACTGTCGCAAATAATTTAATTCAATCTGGAAAAGCCGCCTTTGAAATTCTTCCAGGTGGCAAAACTTGGTTTGGAGTGACCTACACTGAAGACAAACCAGTGGTGATTGAAGCTTTGAAAAAATTACATGAAAGCGGAGAATACCCGGAAAATTTGTGGTAATCATTTAAAGAGGCTTCGGCCTCTTTTTTATTGCTCCGGATTTACTTTTCCATTTTCCACTCCAAAGAAATAAACCTCCGAGTCCAGTTGACTCAAGATACCCCGGGATCGCTCCTATAGGACATTGGTGAGAAAGATCTACCTGAAGGTGTGTCGAGGGTAATTTTTTAGACTTGAACGAAAAAATATTTTATATTTTATTCCATTGATTTTCAATGTTTTAAAAAAATTTTTTCGTGAAACTTAAAATTTATTTTTGTTTTTATTTATATTTTTAGTAGGTTAATACCTAAATACTACATCAAACCTATTTTTTTCACTGTTTTTTGTTGTCTTAGTTTGTTTAATATAAAATTTTCAAAATCATGAAAACGTTTAATTCTTTGATTTTTTTGCTTCTAACGGGACTTCTAGGTTGTTCCATACATGAAGATAATCATATTGAACTTTCAAATAAAGTCAAATTACTCTCTGAGAGATATGGTTTTAGAGCAGAAAGTGTCAATGATTTTAAAAACCCAGAAAACGAAACAATTCAGTTAACAATAAAAGAATTTGAGTATTTCTTAAAATATCGAAAGCAGACTCACTCTAATATTGAAAAATCTAAAATAGATTTTTCGGAGATAATGAAAATTCTTGAAAGAAATAATATCTCTATTCCCCAACAAACACTTGAGTCTTTTCGGAAAAATTCTAGTACAACTCCAAATAATAAAATTTTATGCCTTCATAATGCCCATACCGTATCTGCTCGTGTACCTGCTATGGTGCTTCCTGGTCAAGATTTAAATGGAGTTAAAATAACTTTAGCTGTTGGAAACGGCAATTTGAATAGTCATTCATTCTCAATGTACGGTATTTATCCTTTCATGGGTGTAAGAGGAACCACTGTTAATCCAGTAAATCCTGATTCTTGGCCCTTAACGAATACCTATGTTTTTCAAGTTGAATATACGGTGACATTTAACCTTTGGATTGATGGTGCACCTTTTACAAATTATGAAACTTACTATATTCGAATGAGGATTGATGGATGTACAGGTTCCGTATCTTGGTTCTATGCCCAACCCTAAAAGGAAATCATTATGGAAAACTATATCGATAGCTACATTTATCTATTCGTTGTATCAATATTTTTTTTGGTACTACTAGCGCTTATTTTGATAATCTTATACAAGGGCTGGAAAATTTTAAAAAAACTGTTTTCTAGTTCATCCAACACTAGCAGAACTAAAGAAAATTCTCATTTCGGTTAAATAAGGCAAGGTATTCGAAAGTTGAAATAATTTGTGGTAATCATTTAAAGAGGCTTCGGCCTCTTTTTTATTGCTCCGGATTTACTTTTCCATTTTCCACTCCAAAGAAATAAACCTCCGAGTCCAACTGGGTTAAAATGGAATGAGAGCGCTCCGGCCGAGCATCCGTCAAAAAAATCTGTCCAAAAGTATGCTTGGAAATTAATTGCATCATCTGAGCGATTCGTGAATCATCCAATTTGTCGAAAATATCATCTAATAAGAGCAAGGGCTTCTCTCCTTTCACCTGCTCGAAGATTTGAAACTGAGCCAGTTTCAGAGCGATGATAAAAGACTTTTGTTGACCCTGGCTTCCGATTTTTCGGATAGGATGTTTACCAATTAGAAAATTGTAATCGTCTTTATGAATACCAGCATTGGAATTCTTAGTGATAAAATCCTTTTTCCGAAGATCCAGAAAGTAGTCTGCAAAATCCTCCCTTAAGGCCTCGGTATCATATTGTACACTTACTTTTTCCTGTCCTTGGGAAATCTCCTTATAATGCTCCTGAAGCATAGGAGCTAATTCTGACATCAACTCACTTCGCCTTTTGGCTAACACCTGACTCAGCCGAATCATTTCCTGATCATAGCTTCCCAATAGCGTTAAATCCCTTCTACCCGTCTCAGCAAACTGCTTTAAAAGCGCATTCCGCTGCTTCAAGAAATGATGGTATCGAATAAGATCAGATAAGTAACTTTTATCCATTTGGGACAACAGCCCATCGAAGAATTTTCGGCGGCCTTCACTTCCACCTTTTATTAATTCCGTATCATCCGGAGCAATTAAAACCAGGGGGATCAGCCCCACATGTTCAGAAGTCTTGTCCAAAACCTTTCCATTTTGCCAGATTTGCTTCTTTTTTCCTAACTCAAAGGTGCAGCGAACTTCCAGTGGTTTTTGGTTAATCTCAAAAAGCCCTTTAATCGCGAAAAAATCATGTTCGTGCTGTACATTAAGGGAATCACTGGACTGAACCGCACTTTTTGTAAGAGATAGATAATGGATTCCATCAAGGATATTGGTTTTTCCACTTCCATTTAATCCTGTGAAGGAATTGATTTGAGGGGAAAAGTCCAGCCGGTTTTTCTCATGGTTTTTAAATTGTAAGAGTTCCAGGGACTTTAGATACATGCGGTTCAGGAATAATTTTGGTGGCAGCCTGATTTTTAGGAGAGGTTGGTTATATTTGGGGCCTAAATTAGCATATTTTGAATTTACGATATGGCAAAGAGAACCACAGCAAATAAGTCCAAAGTAAAGTATTCCAAGGAAACTTACGCCTACTGGTACGAAAGCATGCTTTTGATGAGGAGGTTTGAGGAAAAAGCAGGCCAGCTTTATGGCCAGCAGAAAATCCGTGGCTTTTGCCACCTCTATATCGGACAAGAAGCTTGCGCTGCAGGTGCAATTACTGCCTTGGATAAGGACGACAAGTGGATCACTGCATACCGGGATCACGGTCATCCGCTAGGCTTGGGAACAGACCCGGGAGCCATCATGGCTGAATTGTATGGCAAAGCCACTGGTACTACTAAAGGTAAGGGTGGTTCCATGCACATTTTTGATAAAGAGAGAAACTTCATGGGCGGTCACGGCATCGTAGGTGCTCAGGTTCCTATGGGCTTGGGAATTGGCTTTGCTGAAAAATATAAGGGAACCAAAAACCTTTGTATCTGTCACATGGGTGATGGTGCCGTTCGTCAAGGTGCAGTTCACGAAGCTTTCAACTTGGCTATGTTGTACAAGACTCCAGTTATTTTCGTGATCGAAAATAATGGCTATGCAATGGGTACTTCTGTAGCGCGTACTTCAAATGTGACAGAGCTTTACAAAATTGGAGATGCATACGACATGCCTTCCTTCCCTGTAGATGGAATGAATGTAGAAGCTGTTCACGAGGCCGTAGCTGAAGCTGCAGAAAGAGCAAGAAGAGGAGATGGTCCGACCCTATTGGAATTCCGAACTTATCGATACAAAGGACACTCAATGTCTGACCCTCAAAAATACCGAACTAAGGAAGAAGTAGAGGAATACAAGAAGAAAGACCCTATCGAGCAAGTCCTTAAAACTATTCAGGATAATAAAATATTGACTGAAGAAGAAATCGAGGCAATCAATGCAAAGGTGAAAAAACAAGTAGCTGATGCCGTTAAATTTGCTGAGGAATCTCCTTGGCCTGATGGAATGGATGCCTTCAAGGATGTATATGTCCAAGAAGACTATCCTTTCGTCATGGAATAAGCACAAAATATTGAAGACCCAAAGCCATGATTTCATGTGACTTCATGGCTTTTTTATTGGGCTTTGTGTAAATCATAAAAACTGTATATTTGCGACTCGAAAATTGAGTAACATGGCAACGAAACATTCCAAAAAAGCAGCGCACGATCCTTCAAATGAATTGCTAGAGAACCCTGAGGTTTTAGCAGAGAGACTTGGAAGAGGTGAAGCTTTTTTGAAGAAAAATAGCAAAGTATTAGGCGGAGTTTTGATTGCTGCGATCATTTTGATCGGAGGCATCCTTTTCTTCCAAATCAACAATCAAAACCAAAACGACAAGGCACAATCTGAAATGTTCCAAGCCGTTTATTTCTACGAGCAGGACAGCATTGACTTTGCCTTGAATGGTGACGGAATCAATCCTGGATTCTTACAAATCGTAGAGGAATATCCAAATACGGATGCGGCTAACCTAGCCAACTTCTACTTGGGATCCATTTACCTTTCTGAGCAAAACTACGCGGAAGCTATCAACTACTTAGAAAAGTTTTCTTCTGACGATTACTTGGTTCAAGGCAAAGCTTACGCTCTATTGGGCGATGCTTACCTAGAAAGCGGTGACTTGGATAAAGCTATTTCTAACTATGAGAAAGCGGCCAACTATAACGAAAACAAGTATTTCACTCCTAAGTATTTGTACAAACTAGCCATTGCTTTCGAAGAAGCAGGCCGTATCCAAGACGCAATTGAAGCGTATGGTGAAATCGAGGACAATTACTATGAGTCTTACGAGTATTCTTTCGCACGAAAACATAAAGCACGCTTAGAAGGCCTTGCCGCTAAGTAAATGCTTGACTATAAGCAATTATTAGAAGAGTAAGGCCCCTCAGGTCTTACTCTTTTTTGTTTAAACCCAAACGAAATCAAACTATGGCTACCTCTAACAAAAGCCTGAGCGAATACAGCTCCAAAAACATCTCCGATATAAGCACCAAAAAATTTGCGATCGTAGTTTCCGAGTGGAATGAGGATGTAACCGAAGCTCTTTATTCCGGAGCCTATCAGACCTTACTTCAGCTTGGTGCAAAAAAGGAAAACATCATCCGAAAAAATGTCCCCGGTTCTTTCGAGCTTTCACTTGGGGCACAGTGGTGTGCTCAGGACGAAAGCATCGATGCGGTTATTTGCTTGGGCTGTGTGATTCAAGGCGAAACCCGTCACTTCGACTTCATCTGTGACGCTGTTGCTAATGGAATCACCAATGTGGGTTTGAAGTATAACAAACCAGTCATTTTTGGGGTTTTAACACCCAATAATCAGCAACAAGCCATGGACCGAGCTGGAGGAAAATATGGAAACAAAGGTGACGAAGCTGCTATCACAGCCGTCAAAATGCTCGGATTCTAAGCACTCAAACCAAAACCTATAGATCATTTATGAAAGTCATGAAATTCGGGGGAACCTCTGTAGGTAAGCCCGAGCGAATGCATCAGGTCAAAGACCTAGTCACTGCTTCAGACGAACCAACTATCGTGGTGCTTTCTGCGCTTTCTGGCACGACCAATGCGCTTGTAAGTATTGGAGAAGCCCTTGCTGCAGCTGATCGTATCTTGGCAAAAGAGCGAATAGACGCCCTACATGCACATTATTTGGATTTTTATCCACAGCTACTTGAAACTGAAAAAGCTAGAAAGAAAGCAGAAGCTATCATTAAAGAGCATTTTGAGTTTTTGAATATCATCCTCAAGATTTCTTTCAATGAGGCGATCAATCGGGATATTTTGGCTCAGGGAGAATTACTCTCTACCAAATTATTCTACACGCTTTTAGAAGAATTGGAAATTCCTGCAGTATTCTTAGTGGCCCTGGACTTCATGAGTATTGATGAAAACTCAGAGCCTGAGCTCGGAAAAATTTCTGAAAAACTCAAAGCCATTTTGGCGCAGCACCCGGGAGAAAAACTTTTCATCACTCAGGGTTATATCTGCAAAAATCACCGAAATGAAGTGGATAACCTCAAGCGAGGGGGTTCTGATTATACTGCTTCTCTTATAGCAGCAGCCATCAATGCTTCAGTCTGTGAAATCTGGACAGATATCGATGGTATGCATAACAATGACCCGCGAATCGTAGATAAAACTCGTCCAATTGCGGAACTATCTTTCGATGAAGCAGCCGAGTTAGCTTACTTCGGTGCTAAAATCCTCCACCCTGCTTCAATTTGGCCTGCTCAACAATACAACGTCCCCGTGCGTCTTCTAAATACCATGGATCCACAAGCTCATGGAACATTGATCAAAGCCGATGTAGAGACAAAGGGAGTGAAGGCGATTGCTGCAAAAGATGGAATTACCGCCATTAAAATCAAATCAAGCCGAATGCTTTTGGCTTATGGTTTCTTGAGAAGGGTTTTTGAGATTTTTGAAAAATACAAAACCCCAATCGACATGATCACCACCTCTGAGGTCGCGGTATCTGTGACAATCGATGACACCAGTCATTTGAAAGCAATCATTCAAGAGCTGGAAACCTTAGGTTCGGTCGAAGTAGATCAAAACCAAACCATTATTTGTATTGTCGGAAATATGGTTTCAGAAACCCGGGGAGCAATAAAATCTGTCATGGATAGTTTGGTTGATTTCCCTATTCGAATGGTTTCTTATGGTGGAAGTAGACATAATGTTTCACTTCTATTGGATACAAAGTACAAAAAAGAAGCCCTACAAAGTTTGAATGAAGGGGTATTTCAGTGGGATTAAATTTAAACTGAGGGCCGAGTAAACAAACTCGGCTCTTTTTATTAGACTCTTTCCTGTTATTTTTGCCGCATGTCCAATCACCCTGATAAACCTGGCTTTTTAAAGCGACTCCAAGCCAAATGGAAATTGGACAGCTTGTTTCAGGTAGTCATGGTATTGATTGTATTTGCCTGCACAGGTTTTACCATCCTCTTTATCAAAAATCCCATCTTGGATTTTTTTGGAGTGGAAAAAGGAGGATTCATTAATACAGTCGTTTATTTACTCCTTGTTCTTCCTCTCTATCAGATTTTTCTGCTGATCTATGGCTTTTTGTTTGGTCAGTTTAGATTTTTCTGGGAAAAGGAAAAGCAGATTATTCGTAGAATAGTCAAGCCATTCAAAGGAAAAAAATCGAAATCATAGAACTAAAGCATCTACAATTTCATTTCTTAAATAAATTAATTTTTAACCCTAAATCCATAAAACCATGATCAGAAAAGCAACTGCCGTATGGAATGGTAGCGGAAAAGATGGCAAAGGCCATTTGACTACCGCAAGTACAGTCCTCAATCAAACACAATACTCCTTTTCATCTCGATTTGAAGATGGAATCGGAACTAATCCTGAAGAATTAATCGCTGCAGCTCATGCCGGCTGCTTTGCCATGAAATTAAGCTTCAACTTGAGTGGCGAAAATTTCCCTCCACAAGAGCTCGATGTGACTAGCCACATCACATTTGAAGATGGGACTTTGAAAAAATCCCACTTGGTATTAAAAGCTAAAGTAGACGGAATCAGCGAGAAAAAATTTGCAGAGCTTGTCAAAGATGCTGAGAAAAACTGCCCGATTTCCAAGGCTTTAAATATGGAAATCTCCGTTGAGTATACGCTGAATTAATCCTTAGAAACTTTAACATCAGAAAAAGATCCTTCGGGATCTTTTTTTGTTAGAACTTTACAGCAGCTAAATCCGTTAGGTTTTTGCTACGATTACTAAACCAACTCACAGATTACCATGAATACAATTTCTGCAAGGCGATTGACCTATGATTCTAATCGTATGATATTTGCCAAAAATGCGCTTTTAGCCGTTTTGGTCCTTCTTGTATTTTTTAGCGTCAATGGCTCTCTTTCTATCCAAAACCTAAGAGAGCTGTCCATTTATTTCACCTTCACTCCCATAGCTGCTGGGATTTCTGGAATAATTTTCAAAAATACAGTTGGCCTCCGTCAATCAACCGGCTTCAAAAAAGTAATGGGTTGGGCAATCGGTTTGCTTGCTTACGGATTGTTTATTCCACTAGCTTTGGCTTTGGGATAAAAATTAATCGACCTCAAAAACCAGCTTCATGGTAATCGAAGCTGTTTTATTTTTTGAACTGGTATTAAATGCACCTCCCCAAGAGTAATCTTCTCCGGAATTTTGCCCGGTAATCTGAAACACACCCATATTGGCTGAAATCAAGTTTCCAAGTTTTGCCCCGGAATTTTCGGCTATTCGCTCAGCACGAATCCTAGCATCTTCGGTCGCCTTTGCAATCATTTCCAATTTCAAGGATTCAAGCTCAGTATAATAGTAGCGTGGCTGTTGAGAATAAAAAGCAATTCCCTGATTCAATAGCTCGGTAATTTCCCGGCTGATTTTCTCGACTTTTTCTACCTCCTGTGACTCAATTACAAGAGACTGATCGAGTTGGTAGCCAGTAAAAGTCTGTCCCATATAGCGCCCATCGCTTGAATAATTCTGCTCGTAGGTAGGATTAGTAGTGACTGCATTGAAGACCAATTGTTCCTGAGGAATGCCTTTAGAAACCAAATATTGGGTCACTGCCGCCCTATCCTTTTCCAAATTGGCATAGGCAGATTGAATATTTGCGCTGCTTCTGCTGAAGTTACCTTCCCAAACGATCAAATCTGAGGTGAAATTTTTCTCACCTAAACCAGTCACATTCACTGTTCCCTGAGGGCGATTTCGATTAATCACTGCATAGCCAAAAATGATAGATGACAGCACAATGGCTATTGCGAAAAGTATTGCATTTGATCTCATGGTCGAAAGAGTTAACTAATTAAAGTTATGGATTTTTTGGAAAGAAAAAGTGGCTGTCTCCTAATTGAGCTTTGTCACGCTGAGCGAAGTCGAAACGATGCTAATCAAGCACAAATAGACTTCAACTTTGCTCAGCTTGACAAAAAAATGGCTCTTGAGACAGCCTCTTTCAAATTCTAAAACATGAAAAATCAATAAACGCGCTGCTTAATCAACTGATCTTTTGGATTCTCCAGGTCAATCAAATAGCCATTAACCACAGCATAGCGAATCGTATTTCCATCGGAAAGGAAAAAGGTAGGGTTTGTTCCGGTTTTCCATCCAAAAGAAAATTTATCAGTGCTTTGAAGCACCACAATTGGAAGTTGATGCAAATCCCCAGCCTGACCATTTCTAACTTTTGCAGCGATATAACCTGCTTTCAATAATTCCATCGCTTTATCAACAGTGATTTCATCCACGGATTCAAAAGCCTGTTCATACACTTTCCCTTCTGTAAACTTCAAGCCTGTTGCGTCCAATTCTTCCAAACCAAAATAAACCTGCATGTCACCCAAATCTTCCACATTTCCATTGACAGAATATGTTGGCCCAGCATTGGATTCCCTCCTTCTAATAGCGATGTCCACTGGATAAAACGATCCTTCCACAGGAACTTGTACTTCCTGTAAAATCAAATCCATCAATTGGAAACCATTATCTGGTATCTCAAAATATTGATCCACAGTGTAGGCTTCATAGCCCTTTTTGGCAATCTGATGAAGGGCATTTAGGATTATCATGAAATTGAGCTTGCGGATATATTGCTTCTCGGGATCTCCATTATAACCTCCTGACTCGATCAAAATGGTACTGGTTCCCCATTTTTGAATATTATCACCAAAAGCCCTTGGCTCAAATCCATCGTCATATTTCCCAACCTGTCCGGGAATCAATTGCTGAAGCACTTCATTCATTCCCACGATGGTCTTCATTGCACGGCCACGAACTTCATTGATATCCCGCTCATAATTGTATCCAGGTGCCAAAACAGAGATTGTAGCCTGCTTAGGGGTATTTTCAACATTGTAATAAATCTGCTGATCATGGAGATTGAATCCGAATTCAGGTTCAAAAGAATCACGAGCTCCCTTCAAAATAACAGCCTCTGGTGAAATCTGAGAAATAGCATCCCGGTTAAGATCAATATCCAATGCATTTCTCCGTTTGAATGCTTCTGCCCCATCCGGATTGATCATGGGAATAAATTTGATTTTTAGATTCACCTTTAAGGTTTGTCGAATTGGATCAAATTCATCTCCTGAAGCTTTCAAAAAGTTGAATAAATCAAACAAGGCAATGGTAGCCGTACTTTCATTCCCGTGCATTTGAGACCAAAGCATCACCTTGGTTTCTCCTTGTCCCCAATCCAAAGAAGAAATGCTTCTTCCCTCCACAGAGTTTCCCAACACTTCAATTTCAAAGGCATCCCCATGCTTTTGAATGAGAGGCTGCAAATCTTCATGCTTAAAACGACGATGAGAAATTGCCTCTTCCAAAAACTGTTCATGAGCGCTTTGAAGCGTTTCTAATGGAATAGACTCTGGCGATGTTTTGCTTGCTTGTTCGCATCCATAAGCGAAAAACAAAAACAGGTAGAAAAGACTAGAAATTGATCTTTTATTTAACTTCATCTTTTGAAAATCAATAGTGTGGTTTCGGGTAAAACTAAGCAAATCACCAGAAAAAAACAGCCAAACGCCCAATATCCCAGCGACTATTCTATGAAGCTATCTTATCAGGTCTATGACCTTCCTTTGAAACACAGATTTACCATTGCGCACCAAAGCCGAGAAGTACAAGACACCCTGATTGTGAAATTGGAAGAAGACGGAATTGAAGGTCTAGGCGAAGCAACGAGTAATCCCTATTACTGGGTAACTGTCGAGGGAATGCAAAAAAGTCTAGATCAATTCAGGTCTGTATTTGAAAAGAGTGATTGGAATCACCCCTCCGAACTTTGGGAACTTGGAAAATCTCATTTTAAGGAGGATGCTTTTGCCCAATGTGCCTTGGATATGGCAGCTTGGGACCTTTTTGCCAAAAAGAAAGGCAAAAAACTCTACGAAGTTTTGGGCTTGAATCCAGAACGAATTCCTATCAGTAATTATACCATTGGAATTGATACAGTAGAAAAAATGGTCGCCAAAATGAAGGAAGTGGATTGGCCGATTTATAAAATCAAGTTGGGAACAGAAAATGACTTGGACATTGTCCGGGCTCTTAGAAAAGAAACTGATGCCATTTTCCGAATTGATGCCAATTGTGCATGGACTGCAGAGCAAGCAATTAGAAACTCAGAAGAACTGTCCAAGCTTGAAGTGGAATTTATGGAACAACCTCTTCCTAGAGAAGATTGGGAAGGAATGAAAGAAGTATACCAACATTCCAAACTTCCTGTCATGGCAGATGAAAGTTGTATGGTAGAATCAGATGTGAAACGATGCCATGGACTATTCCATGCCATCAACGTGAAATTGGTGAAGGCAGGCGGGATTACTCCTGGGCTTCGAATGATTCAGGAAGCAAAATCCCTGGGAATGAAAACCATGGTTGGTTGTATGACAGAATCCTCTGTTGGGATTTCGGCTATTGCTCATTTAGCACCTTTATTGGATTATGTGGATATGGATGGAGCACTTTTGCTGGCAAAAGATCCTGCAGAGGGCGTAATCGTAACTTCCTCCGGAGTAGAATTTCCAAACCGTTCTGGGATAGGCGCAATTTTGAAATAAAAAAGCTGGACAAAAGTCCGGCGAAAATTAATCTTCTGTTACAATCAGCTTAAAGCCTTCTCCGTGTACTGTGATGATTTGAACCTTCGGGTCATCCTTGAGGATTTTTCGAATTTTACTCAGGTACACATCCATACTTCGTGCATTGAAATAGCTGTCATCTCCCCAAATTTGCTTCAGTGCATGACTTCGATTTACCAATCGGTTCATCTCTGAAGCCAAAAGACGAAGCAATTCATTTTCCTTAGAAGTCAACTTGTGAGGTCCTTTTGGTCCTTCCAATAATTGCTTATCGTAATGGAGCTCAAAGCCACCAAACTTATAAACTTTCAACGGCGCAGTCTCCTGTCCTTTTTGCGTTCTTCTTAGAATCGCATTAACCCGAAGAAGAAGTTCTTCCATGCTAAATGGCTTAGTCAAATAATCATCGGCTCCGATTTTAAGACCTTCGATGACATCTTCCTTTTGGTTTTTGGCCGTCAAAAAGAGAATAGGTAGATCTTCCTGAACCTTCTTGATCTCCTTTGCCAGGGTAAAACCATCCTTCTTTGGCATCATGATATCCAAAAGACACAGGTCGTATTTGTCTTTTTTAAACTTGCTCCAGCCTTCTTCCCCGTCACGGCATAGGGTTGGCTCATAGCCTTTCATTTCTAAATATTCCTTTAAGATATCTCCCAAATTAGGGTCATCTTCTACGACTAATAATCTTGCTTTGCTCATTTTCTTTTTGGTAAGTTAATGGTAAAGGTACTTCCTTTCCCAAGTTCACTTTTGACGGAAATACCGCCTTTATGGGCTTCCAACATGGTTTTGACATAGGAAAGACCAAGGCCGAATCCTTTTACATCATGAAGGTTTCCCGTAGGAACCCGGTAGAATTTATCGAAAATTTTCCGCTGAGCATCCTTGCTAAGGCCGATCCCCTGATCCTGTATACTAATCAAAATCTGGTCCTCTTCCTCCCATGCTCGAACGGTAATCATTGGTTTCTCCGGTGAGTACTTATTGGCATTATCCAATAGGTTATTGAAAATATGGCTTATGTGAAAACGGTCTGCTTGAATGACCGTATGCTGAAGTTCATTTTCAAAAACCAATTCACCTTCTCTTTTTTCAATTTGCAAACTGAAATGATCTACTGCATCAGCCAATAACTCTGAAAGATCAACTTCCTCCAGTTTGAGTTTGAAATCCTGTTTATCCAATGCGGCAGCCTGTAATACATTTTCAACCTGCGCGACCAAACGTTTATTTTCATCTTTAATGATACCCAGATATCGGTCTCTGAATTTATCCTGGGTGGAAAGTTCAGGATCCTGCAATGCCTCTACCGCCAAACTCACCGTCGCAAGAGGTGTCTTGAACTCATGTGTCATGTTGTTGATAAAATCATTCTTGGTGTCGGAAAGAGCCTTTTGCTTAAAAATCACCCGAATGGCATAAATAAAACACCAGATAATTACTCCTATAAAAAGGATGGAAGAGCTGATTGGCAACCAAACTTGGCGGATCACATGCTGTGTCTTTTCGGGGAAAAAGATGTACAGATAATTTTCCTTTCCCAAAATATCCCGTGGGAAGAGCTTGGCTTGCGTTCCATATTGAACCAATCGAAAAGGCTGGTCCACCTTCCCAATAGGCATCAAAAGGCCATCATCTTGAAGAATTCCTAATTCAAAATCCTCCATAATCCCTCGCTCAAGCAGGTTACTTTTCACCAGTTTCCGCACATTGGTCGTATCGAGCCTTTCCAAAATTTCCTTCTGCCCTTCAGCCATTTCTTCCCATGCCTTGTTCATAAGATCAATCTTCAAATTGGCACGACGAATCTTATCAATAGCTTCAGCAGATATGGCTGGCTCGTAATCCATTACTGGATTAGGAAGTACTCCAGAACCTCTTGAAAAGGAAAAGACCTCTACTCTACTTAAATACTCCAATTGCCGTTCTTTTTCCTCCAACAGAATAGCCATCTCATCGGGAGTAAAAATAGAAGATGCCACCTCTGGAGTCATGTAAGCAAAAAATTGCTCCAATTCCTCCAATAAACTCAGATCAATCCCTCGAACTTCAAGCATCCGCTTAAACCGTGTACTCACCTGAGGAACCGCGGCCATTTCTAAGGTATCTACGATGGAAGTACTCGGACGAATGCGGGGTCTTGGTCTGATTTCGTCAATATTGATAGGCTCGATTTTTTCAAAAAGTGATTCCTGTAGGACTGGATCACGCATGAGCTGCCCCAATAAAAAATCACTGGTTTCCCCTTTTTCGATTTGATCTACAGCACCCGCCAATGCCTGATACACTTCCTGATCAAATCGCTCCTGATTAATCCTAATAGCATTGCTCACCCAATAATATTGGAAGCCCATAAGCCCCAAACTGGCCACGGACATCAATACAATAATCAGGGTGATTTTATTTTTGGACATAGTACAAATTTACGCCCTTTGAATAGGGAGGATTAATCCTTAACAATATTTAACCGGCAGACAATCAAGGACAAGTCTTTTTCGAAACCAATTTGGAAAATCAATCAGGGAAAAGCCTTGATTCATTCGTTGCTTGGATGGATGATCCCTATCTTTGGGGGCAAATTTCAGACCATGAATTTAAACCAACATCCTTCCGAGATTCAGGGAGTAAGCCTAGAGTCTATTGCTCGAGAATTCGGGCTGCCACTTTATGTTTATGATGGAGAAAAAATCGTCAGTCAAATCCGTTCCATTCAAAGGGCATTTTCCGATGTTCCTTTAAAGATAAAGTATGCTACCAAGGCACTTTCCAATATTTCTGTTTTAAAGCTCATCCGAAATGCTGGAGCAGGAATTGATGCTGTCTCCATTGAGGAAGTGAAACTTGGGATAATAGCGGGATTTGATCCAGCAGAGATTATGTACACTCCTAGCGGAGTCTCATTTTCTGAGGTTCAGGAAGCAGTAGAGCTGGGGGTCATGGTCAATTTGGACAGCATCCCATTGATGAAGCAATTTGGGGAGCAATACGGAAACCAAGTTCCAGCCTGCATTCGAATTAATCCACACATTTTGGCGGGAGGAAATGCGAAAATTTCTGTCGGCCATAAGCATAGCAAATTTGGAATTTCTATTGAACAGCTTCCGGAAATCATTGCTACAGTTGCTGCCTATGATCTGAATATCGCAGGACTTCATGTGCATACAGGTTCCGATATTTTAGATGCTGAGATTTTCCTTAGGGGAGCGAATGTGCTATTTGAAGCTGCAAAAAATTTCCCTGACCTGCGATTTATTGATTGCGGAGGAGGATTTAAGGTAGCCTATAAAGCTGGAGATCCGGCTACGGATATTCAGGAGGTAGGAGAAAAGGTCTCCAAAGCCTTTCAGGATTTTTGTAAGGAGTATGGGCGCTCCTTAGAACTTTGGTTGGAGCCTGGTAAATTTTTGGTTAGTGAATCGGGATACTTTTTGGTTGAGGCGAATGTGGTCAAAGAAACCCCAACGATCACCTTTGTCGGCGTGGACTCAGGATTGAACCATTTAATCCGTCCAATGCTCTATGATGCCTATCATGATGTTTACAACCTGAGCAATCCTAAAGGCGAGGACCAAAACTATCATGTGGTGGGTTACATCTGTGAAACAGATACGCTTGCCGCTGATCGAAGTTTACCGGAGGTAAGACAAGGAGATATTCTCGTGATCAAGAATGCTGGGGCCTACGGTTTTAGCATGGCTTCCAATTACAATTCCAGGCTAAGACCTGCTGAGGTTTTAGTATGGAAAGGAAAAGCACATTTAATCCGAAAGCGTGAAAGCTTTGATGATTTGGTAAGAAATCAAATACAGTTAGAGTTTTAGGCAAAAAGCCCAAAAACGTTGATTTGGTATAGTTATTGAATAAAAGAACCTCAACATTTATAAATAGGCAAGAAACAAATCTGATTGATCGCCCCAATCATAAGCCCTAGTAGTTTCTAGTCTTTGTTGAATTTAATTTGGCTTGATTATCAGGCAACTATACCTTTGTCAAAGAGGGGAGAGTTATGTTGAAGAAAATTTTTGGAGCGGTTGTATTGATAGGGCTTAGCTTTTTTAGCAAAGCTCAGGATGTACAATATTCTCAATTTTATGCTGCCCCACTTTACCTCAACCCTGCACTTACAGGAGCTTCCGAACTTACTCGCATTGGGGTAAATTACCGAAACCAATGGCCGGGATTGGATCATAGCTTCAATTCTTACTCTTTTTATATAGACCATTACGTCTTTGATTACAATTCTGGAATTGGGTTGATATTCAACGGAAATCGCGAAAGCATGGCCAATCTCGCCACCAATGAAGTTGGCCTTTCCTATGCCTATAAACTGCAACTTGGAGAGGATACCTTCTTTCGATTTGGAGGTCAGGCAAGTTATATGCAGCGGGACGCTTTTTTCTCGGACTTAGTATTTGGGACCCAAATTGATATCATCAATGGAAATATCGGAGTGATTACCGATGAATTAGATGGGATTCCCATTGATAGCCGATATAGTTTCTTTGATTTCGCTGTTGGGGGAATGTTTTATACCAAAAACTTTTGGCTTGGAGCATCAGCTCATCATTTGGGAGAGCCGAATGTGAGTTTTGTAGAGGGGCAAATTTCAGAGCTACCTATGAAAATTTCAGCTCAGGGGGGAGTCAAATTTGACCTGACTGGAGGTAGAAGGGATTATTTCACCCACGCCTACCAGGAACGGGCTATTTCATTTGCCTTCAATTACAAACAACAAGATCCCTTCAATCAGCTAGATATTGGAACACAGCTCTACTTGGATCCTTTAGTTTTGGGACTTTGGTATAGAGGCTTACCCACCAAGAATTCTCTTCCAAACAATGAAGCAGTGATAGCCTTAGTAGGTGTATCACTCCCTACGGGATTGGACATTGGTTATTCCTTTGATTATACTGTATCTAAACTGGGAATGCGTAACTCTGGTGGGGCTCATGAGATCTCTGTTACCTACAGATTCCTATGGGGAGACCCTAAAAGCAGAAATCAAAGAGCCAGAACAATTCCTTGTTTCCGCTATTAATTTGGCAAAATCGACTCCTCACAGAAAAAAATTTTAAAATTTTTTCAAATTTTTATTCAGGCCTGATTTTCAGGCCTTTTTCATTTCATACCTAGAAAAAAGTTTCACTTCCCTTCTTTTTTGAACAATAGTACATTTTTAAGAAAAATGATAAAATTCTAAGCTGCATTTCATTTTCGGACAGCATTTCAAAATACTTGACAATTAGAATTTTTAAGCTATTTTTCATCGAATTGATTGATTTTATAGAATATCATTTTGCTGTATATGATTTACAAAAAATAATATTCTAAAAAATGAAATACAAAAACTTCGATTTATAAGGCAAAATTACCCTTCTGAAAATTAGTACTGTTCCCATGTCAAGGATTTTGAGATCATATCGCTTCTTATTGGCGGCTGTGTGCTTCAGCTGGGGATTGGTATTTAATGCTCAGAGTCAATTTGCTTTTGAGATTCCTCAGCGGGAAAATGCCCGCATCCTAAGTTATGAAGGAATCCAAGTTTCAGTAAGTGGCAAACTTGCCCTTTGTTCTCATTCCGAAAAAGGCAGTATCATCTTAGATGTGACTGGAGGAACCCCTCCTTATACCTTCCTTTGGAATACACATGAGACTACTCAAAACAGAACCAACCTATATGCAGGATCCTACACTGTTAAAATCACTGATTCAAAAGGATTAGAGCATGTAGAATCTATCGTCGTTCAGCCACCTTACCCTCTTATTCTAAATCCAGTTGAAAAGACAGACGCCTCTTGCGGATCATCAGCCGACGGTTCAGCCAAAATCTCTGTGAAAGTTGGTCGTGGAGAGCCATATCGCGTGACATGGAGCAATGGTCTGAAGGATGTATGGGAAGCCAACAATCTCAAGCCCGGAACATACACAGTCATCGTCGCAGATAAATACAATTGCGATGTTTCTGTTAGTTTCCAAATCGAGTCAAAAGAAGCTGGAATTGAGGTAGCAGAATCGATTTCCAATGCATCCTGTGCAGGCAAATCAGATGGAAATATTTCCCTAAATGTTACTGGAGGAGTTGCACCTTATATATATAAGTGGAACACTGGCGCTCAAACAAAGGATTTGAGCAATGTTCCTGCTGGTATTTATGAGGTATTGATTCAAGATCAGGGAGGATGTACGCTGCAGGCTTCTTATCGGATTGAAGAACCTCAATCCATGCAGGTAGATGTTCAATCTGCAAATCCAACCTGCTCCGGCGACAGCAACGGCTGGATTGATTTGAATATTAATGGTGGAACAGCTCCATATACTATTGAGTGGAATAATGGAGTTAATGGCAAAAAACTTGAAAATCTTTCTGCCGGCACCTACTTAGCTACCATTACTGATGCTTCAGGATGCTTTGTAGAAAAGCAAATCACTATCACTACCGAGTCTGCTTTGAAATTGGATTTGATTGAAACTACTCCTCAAAGCTGTGGTGGAGATCCTGACGGAACCATCACTTTAAAGCTTACTGGATCCAAAGGAAAAACTTCTGTTCTATGGTCTGATGGACAGAAGGACCTTTTGCATCGATCTAATCTTTCTGCTGGAACATACGAGGTAACCATTACCGATGAATCTGGCTGCGAAATCCAAGGTTCTTATACCGTAACTCAAGCAGAAGCTGTAAATGCACGAATCGAATCTGCTTTGGATGTAAACTGTGACCAAGGAAGCGTCACAGGTCATGCATGGGTATCTATTACCGGAGGAAAAGAGCCTTATACTATTCAATGGAGCACTGGTGCTACCAATACCCGTGAAATCAATTACTTCAATGCAGGAACAGTAGAGGTAACCGTAACGGATGCCAATGGATGCATGTCTAAAACCTCAACTGTTTTGGATTTCCCTTCAGAGGTGAACCGAAGTGGCCGATTGGACTTCCAGTATAGAAAACTCCAAATCACTAGTCAGGCTGAAGTATTCACTGATGAAAGCATCCTTTTTGAAAGTGAAATTGCTCCTGAAATCATCGCTTGGGAATGGAACTTCGGCGATGGAAAAACTTCCAGTGAAAAGGATCCAGTGCATGTATATGAGGATCCAGGAATCTACGAGGTCAAGTTGACGGGATATGACATTTTCGGTTGCTCTGCATTCGAGGTGAACCAAGTGCAAGTGACCAGTGCAGATGCCCAAGTAGTTATTCCAAATGCTTTCACTCCAAATGGAGATGGGCTTAATGACTACTTCTTCCCGAAGGCTAAAAACATCGAATCAATTACGCTAGAAATATTCAACACCTGGGGTGAAAAACTCTTTTTCACCAATTCACAGGAAAGTAAAGGTTGGGATGGTACCTATCGTGGACAATTGCTTCCACCCGGGAATTATCTCTACAGAATCACCTATATCGATCGGGAGTCTCAGCTTATCGAGAAAACCGGAGGTGTCACCTTAATCCGATGATTATGAGAAGACTGTTTACGTTTATCATCCTTTTTATTGCCAGCCTGGGCCTTCGCGCCCAGGATGTGCAATATTCTCAATTTTATGCCAACCCACTGTACCTAAACCCTGCCATGGCAGGAGCCTCCGAGATGACTCGCATCGGTGTAAATTACCGTAACCAATGGCCTGGTCTTGATCAATCATTCAATTCCTATTCAGCATACTTGGATCACTTTATTTTCGGAGCAAATAGTGGAATCGGCATCATTTTCAATCGATCTGAGCAGAGCATGGCAAATCTTAGTGTTTCTGAAATTGGAGCAACCTATTCCTACAGAGCTCGACTTGGATTCCGATCATTTTTAAGAGTAGGTGGACAGGTGAGCTACATGGATCGGGATGCATATTTTGGAGACCTAGTTTTTGGAAGCCAAATCGATGACATGACTGGATCTATAGGTGATTTTTCCGGTGAAAATTTGGGTGAAGATATGCGCCATCAATTTGTAGATTACAGCTTTGGAATGCTTTTTCATAATGACAATTTCTGGTTTGGAGCCTCTGCCCATCATGTGACTCAGCCCAATATCTCCTTCATCGATGGGGACATTAGCGAGCTTCCACTCAAACTTTCTGCACATGGCGGCGTAAAACTCGATCTTTCCGGAGGAAGTTCTACCGAATTCTTCAATCAGCGTACTGGTACCAGAGAATTAACATTCGCCTTCAATTACAAAAACCAAGGCCCTTTCACTCAATTGGACTTGGGAACCCAGGTAAATATTCAGCCTTTGGTCTTAGGAGTTTGGTATAGAGGAATACCTCTGAAAGAAACAACTGTTCCTAATCATGAATCAATCATTGCCCTAGTGGGAATCTCTCTTGGTGGAGGATTGGATATTGGATACAGCCATGATTTCACTTTGTCTTCACTAGGCAATGCTAATACCGGCGGAGCTCATGAGATCTCTATTCGATATAGCTTTTTGGCAGGATCAGCAAAAGGGGCCGGAAGAAAGTCTTCTATGCCATGTTTTAAATATTGATTTCTCATAAACAATAGTTGATCAAAGGGGCTTTATCTTAGGGTAAAGCCCTTTTTTTATGGCAAAAATCTTACGACTCATTTTAGGTGATCAGCTCAATGAATCACACTCCTGGTTTGACGAAAAAAACGAGGACATTATCTACCTGATGGCAGAGATGCGCCAGGAGACGGATTATGTGGTACATCATATTCAAAAGGTTCTGGCTTTCTTTCTTTCCATGAGAAGCTTTTCTGATAGACTTCAGGAAAGGGGCCACCGAGTTCATTATTATAAAATTGATGATCCTTCCAATTCTCAAGATTTGGAGAAAATTATTCAGGAATGCATCAAAAACTATCAAATTGAAAAATTCGAATACCAACTCCCTGACGAATACCGCCTGGATGAACAACTGAATGCGATTTGCTCCAAATTATCGATTCAATCCAAGGCTGTAGATTCCGAGCACTTTTTGACTGAAAGAGGGTTTCTAGCTGATTTTTTCAAAGGGAAAAAGACTTACCTAATGGAGTCTTTCTATCGGGAAATGCGCAAAGAATTCAATATCCTGATGGATGGCAAGGAGCCTATGCAAGGCAAATGGAATTTTGATCAGGAAAACCGATCTGCATTAAAAGACAAACGACTGCTACGAAAACCAAAAATCCATCCCAAAAACGTAAGCGAGCTATACGAAGTCATTCAAAAACCTCAAATCAAAACCATTGGTCGGGTGGAACCTGAAAACTTCCTTTGGCCGACTACACGGGAAGAATGTCTTGAAGTTTTGGATTATTTCTGTGAAAACCTCTTGATTCATTTCGGCGATTATCAGGATGCATTGACCACTTGGGATCCCTACCTTTTCCATTCCCGTTTGAGTTTTGCTATGAACAGCAAAATGCTTTCCCCCTTAGAAGTTGTCCAAAAAGTTGAAAAATACTGGGAAAGCCATCGTAAGGAGATCTCGATTTCCCAAGTTGAAGGATTCATTCGCCAGATTATCGGTTGGCGGGAATACATGCGTGGAGTCTATTGGGCAAAAATGCCGGATTATGGGCAGCTCAACTTCTTTGGTCATGAGCGGAAACTTCCCAATTGGTTTTGGACAGGCAAAACAAAAATGAAGTGTCTGTCTAGCTCCATTGGCCAATCTTTAGATTTGGCTTATGCCCACCACATCCAACGTTTAATGGTCACAGGGAACTTTGCTCTTTTGGCGGGAATCCATCCTGATGAAGTGGATCAATGGTATTTGGGAATCTACATTGATGCGCTGGAATGGGTAGAAATCACGAATACCCGAGGTATGTCACAGTTTGCAGATGGGGGGATAGTAGGTACCAAACCCTACGTTTCCTCAGCAAATTACATCAAGAAACAGGGGAATTACTGCGATCACTGCGCTTACAGCCACAAGGAAAAGGTAGGCGAAAAAGCCTGCCCATTCAATAGTTTGTATTGGCACTTTTACAATCGAAATCGGGAAAAACTGGAAAAGAATCCCCGAATAGGAATGGCCTATCGGACTTGGGATAAAATGAAAAACAAAAAGGAAATTCTGGATCAGGCAGAAGCTTACCTTGAAAAGATCAATGAGCTTTAAGCGATTTTAAAATCAATCGATTTGTAAAGCCAGAGAACCCAATAGGAAAAAATTATCGGTTTCTGCTTGATCTAAACCCAGTTCTGGTCCCGTGAGCCAGCGACCTTCTAATCTAAAAGTCGCCAATTTCCCCAGTTTCCAATCAGTATTTAAAGATAAACCACTGGTTTTGATTCCCTGATCTATCAAGCTCGTTGCAATTGCTTGGAAAGGATCGTTGTAGTATTCAAATCGAAATGCAGAAGCAAATTTTTCAGAAAATCGCTTTTGTAAAATGGCGGACATCCCCCACCAGTTGCGGTCAAAATCAAAGGCTAAAGTTCGCCTTCCACCATCTAATCCAGCAATAACACGCCAACCTTTTCCCAATTTAAAATCCACATAGAAGTTGGTGAAATACAGCATAGTTTCCGCTTCAAGAGGCTGATCTGTTCCCAAAAAAGTACTCCAATTAATGGTGGTATTCTCATTAGGAGAAAAGGTAGCCTGAGTTCCAAAAGAAGGTCCGTTTTTCCCCGGAATTGATCGAATTCGCTGCCATCCATTCAAATACAAAAAAGCAAAAAACCATCGTTCATCCTTCTCCCAACTCAATCTCGCACCTGTTTCAAAATAAGGACTATTCTCGGCAATGATGGACCTTGAGAGCGTTAGATTTTCCGTAGAAACTGCATTTTCAAAACCGATATGAGAAGGCAAAACCCCTACATCCAACCAAAGTTTTTGCTCTTTATCAATCGCTACACCAACATTGGCTTGGTGAATCCATTTCAGGGCTTGGGGTTCGTTTTCATAGTTATCTCGCATGTAAGAACCTTGTTGTAAGCCAAGATTAACACGAAAAAAATCAGATTTCACGCTGAGATTTACCAGTGCTAAATTGATCCCCAATTGATTTGGATTGGTGTGATTATACAAAAATGGAAGCCTTTTTGGGTCACCCTGCTGATTAGAAAAATCACGCCCATAATAGACATCAAGAAATGCGGAGAAATCCCATTCCAAACCATTGGTTTTTTCCTGGGAAAAGGCCTTGAAGGAAAAAAGGAAAACAAGAATCAGCCCAAATTTCCTCATAATTAATCCTCTTTATCCAAAACAACTCGAGTTCTTGGAAGTGCCTCAGGATAATTTTTCTGCAAGAATTCAATCATCTTTTCCCGTACATGTACACGCAAATCCCAGGCAGTTGGTGAATTTCTAGCAGAAACTAAAATCCGGGATTCTACTGTTCGCTCCTTAGCATCTGTCACCTGAAGAACTTTGACCTTCTTATCCCAAAGGTTGGTGTTTTCCAAAATTCTATCCAATTCTTCACGCATGGCATCAAATGAAACCGTGTAATCCGTATAGATGAAAACGGAGCCGATGATATCTGCGGAAGTACGAGTCCAGTTCTGAAATGGCTTTTCCAAAAAATAGGTAGTAGGAAGTACCAAACGCCGTTGATCCCAAATCCGCACCACCACATAAGTCAGATTAATCTCCTCAATCCATCCCCATTCTCCCTCGACCACTACAGCATCATCCAGTCGAAAAGGCTGAGCAAAGGCAATTTGAATCCCTGCAATCAAGGTTCCAATGGCCTTTTGAGCTGAAAAACCAATTATTATCCCTGCTACTCCTGCTGAAGCAAATAGCCCCACTCCTATCTTACGGATTGGGTCAAAAGACACCAAAATCAATCCTACCCCCAAAATGATGATTACGAAATTGACAATCTTTTGAAGGATATTCAGCTGGGTATAAATCTTTCTCGCCCGAAGGTTATCCTCCTGACTGATATCAAACTGCTTCAAAAAGATTCTTTTCAAAATCCCCGTTAAGACCAGAAGACACCAGGTGAAACCGGAAATAATCAAGATGGTATTCAGGTGAGGCAACCAGCCCAACAAGCCCTCCCAGTTCTCCGATTCGCCTCGAAAATATAATTTGGCAAAAACCAAAAGTATGGTGACCAGCAGGGGAATGATTAATCTGCGGTAAATCTTCATCTAAAAATCAGTTGGTAAGCTTTCAAATTAAAAAAGGAATCCCATACCACAAAAAAAGCGGGAGTGACGACACCCCCGCTTTCAATATTTTGATGAAGGATTAAACCCTCCTCAATCTCCAATCCATTCTGCTACAAACAGGTTGGTATCGCGTGTACCACCATTGTTTCGGTTGGATGAAAACACCAAATACTTTCCATCATTTGAGAAAACAGGGAAGGCATCAAAGGTGTCGTTCTCTGTGATTCGCACTAGGCCTGTTCCATCCAAATTGATCATGTACAAGTTGAAAGGAAAGCCTCTCTCGGTATGATGATTGGAGGCGAAAATGATTTTCTCACCGGAAGGATGGAAGAAAGGTGCCCAGTTGGCTTGACCGAGATCAGTGATTTTACGCAAATCTGAACCGTCTACGTTGGAAACATATAATTCCATTTCTGTCGGCTTTACCAATCCTTCAGCAAGCAATTCTTTGTATTCTGCAATCTCCTCTTCTGTTTGTGGTCGGGAAGCTCTCCAAATTAATTTGGTGCCGTCCGGAGAAAAGAATGCTCCACCATCATACCCCAAGTCAAAGGTTACCTGACGAACATCCGATCCATCAATATTCATGGTGAACAATTCCAAATCACCGGTACGCATGGAAGTGAAGACGATTTTATCACCATTCGGGGATACAGTTGCCTCTCCATCGTATCCAGGCTCATTGGTCAATTGGGCAAGGATGTTTCCTTCCAAATCCGCGGTGAAAATATCATAGGTGTCATAAATTGGCCACACATATTTCCCATCGGTACGACGCTCCGGAACCGGTGGACAATCATCGCCTCCTAGATGAGTAGAAGCATAGACGATAGTTTCATTTCCAGGAAGGAAATAAGAACAGGTAGTCCGGCCCAATCCAGTAGATAATCGCTGAGGAGCATTATTTTTCAGGTCATCTGTCTTCCAATGGGTATAGAAAATTTGATCACATTCCGCACCCCATTCAGCATAATCAGATTGAAATACCAGCATTTCATCATCGAAGGACCAATATGCTTCTGCATTATTCCCTCCAAAGGTGAGTTGCTTGATATTTCGCAGGTACTTCATTTCATTTTCGGAAAGCAAAAGTGAATCCTGCGCGGTATGCTGTGGTTCATTTTCAGCTACTATTTCACTGGCCTTTTCGGAGCAGGCCATGACAAACATCAATAAAATCAGAAATTGAAATCGCATGTTAGATATTAGTTGATAATCATTGCAGCGCGAAGATACCAATTATTATCTTTGGGCTAAACCGAAATTGTATAATGAAAATCTATCGCTTATCTGTTATTGCCGCAAGCCTTCTGTTGGCATGCAATAGCGCTCCCACAAATGATATTTTACTTCAAAACCTGAAAACAGATGTAAGTTATTTAGCCGCTGACCAGTTGGAAGGTCGGGCTATTGGTACATCTGGTGAAGAACAAGCTGCTAACTACTTGGCGGAGCGCTTCACCGAAATCGGCCTTAGCCCAAAGGGAACCGACGGATATTTTCAGGAATTCACCGTTTCCAAGCCTACCAATCCTCACGAGGAAGCAGTAATTGGTACAGACGGAGAAGGAGTTACTGGACGAAACGTGATTGGAATTATTGATAATCAGTCTGAGCAGACTATCGTCATCGGAGCTCATTTTGACCATTTGGGATATGGAGGTTCAGGCTCTTTGTATCGAGGTGATTCTGCTATCCACAATGGTGCCGATGACAATGCCTCCGGAACAGCTGCTTTGGTGGCTTTAGCTGATATTTTGAAGCATGAAAAGCATCCATCCAATTTCCTTTTCATTGCTTTTTCAGGTGAAGAAAATGGGCTTTGGGGCTCCAATTATTTTGTGAAAAATCCAACCATAGACCTTAGAACGGTCAATTACATGATCAATATGGATATGGTGGGACGATTGAATGAGGAAAATACCCTAGCAATTAATGGAGTTGGTACAAGCCCAAGTTTTGTCCCAACTTTGGACTTGGTCAATACTGATAGCTTGAAACTGGTGACTTCAGAATCCGGAGTTGGCCCTTCAGATCACACTTCCTTTTACCTACAGGATTTGCCCGTTCTGCATTTCTTCACAGGACAGCATGAAGATTATCACCGCCCTTCCGACGATTCTGAGAAAATCAATTACAATGGCCTGCTTCAGGTTGTTCAGTACATCCACCGATTGATCGGTCAATTAGATCAGGAGCCTAAATTGGCTTTCACAAAAACGAAAGACAGTTCCGGTGATTCTCCTCGATTCACGGTGACCCTTGGAGTTGTTCCTGATTATCTTTTTGATGGACAAGGAATGCGAATCGATGGTGTATCTGAAGATAAGCCAGCCCAAGCTGCAGGTTTGCAAAAAGGAGACATCATCGTTCAATTGGGAGACTCAACGATTGTGGACATGATGAGCTATATGCGTTCTCTTAGTGCCTTCCAAAAAGGAGATGAAACCCAAGTGGTTTATGAACGGGATGGAAAACGACTCGAAGCATTAGTCAAATTCTAATACAAAAAATGCCTTCCAAATGATTCTGGAAGGCATTTTTATTTTCTTTTTTCGAATTCCCATTTCGCCCCATCCAAAAACTCGATAAAGCCCTGAATATCTGTGTCATAAGCTCTAGGCTTGGCCAAAAGTTTTTCTTCATGATCCAAAATCACATAATAAGGCTGGGCATTATTTTGAAATTGGGTTATCTGAAAATCAGCATTTTGCTTTCCAAGGGTCTTCTTAACTTTCCCATCATAAGAAGAAGTGTACCACTCACTTTCAGGCAGCTCTAGACGCTCATCAATGTATAGGGCTACCATCACAAAATCCTCTTTCAGACGTCGCAAAACCTCAGAATCAACCCAAACATTTTCCTCCATCTTGCGACAATTCACACAGCCATGGCCTGTAAAATCAATCAGCAGTGGCTTATTAGCTTTTTTTGCCGCCCGAAGTGCCTGATCATAATCGAAGTAGCCTTTGATCCCGTGAGGGATTTCCAGAATATCGGCATATTTCACTGGCTCATCCAAAATATAGGTTTCGGAAGAAGTACTAGATGAAGTTTCACCGATCTGAAATTGCTGGGTGCTCATGGGAGGAAGGTACCCACTCAAATATTTAAGCGGAGCTCCCCAAAGACCTGGAATCATATAGACCACAAACATGAAGGTCAAAAGGGCCAATAGCAGACGAGGGACGGAAATAGATTCCAAAGGTGAATCATGAGGAAGCCGTATTTTCCCAAGAAGATACAATCCCAAAGCTCCGAAAATCACAATCCAGATAACCAGGAAGATATCCCGGTCCAAAATCCCCCAATGGTAAACCAAATCGGCAATAGAAAGGAATTTGAAAGCTAAGGCAAGTTCTAGGAAACCTAATACCACCTTTACGGAATTAAGCCAACCTCCGGATTTTGGAAGGCGATTCATCCATTCCGGGAATATGGCAAATAGGGTGAAAGGGATAGCGAATGCGAGGGAAAAAGAAAACATTCCCAAAATCGGTTTGATCAATTCTCCTCCGGCAGAAGAAATAAGAATCGATCCAACGATTGGACCAGTACAGGAGAAAGACACTAAAACCAGTGTAAAGGCCATGAAGAAAATCCCTGCCAAACCGCCTTTTTCAGCTTTCGCATCCACTTTGTTGACAAAACTGGAGGGAAGTGTGATTTCAAACATTCCCAAAAATGCCAATGCAAAAACAATGAAGATTCCGAAAAAGAATAGGTTTGGAAGCCAGTGAGTCGCCAACCAATTGGCAAATTCAGGACCTTGGATCGCAGAAACAGCCGTTCCTGCGATGGTGTAAATTCCAATAATAGATAAGCCATAAATAAAGGCTTGCCGGACTCCTGCCGATCGACTACTTGCTCGACCCGTGAAGAAACTCACGGTCATTGGAATCATAGGAAATACACAAGGAGTCAAAAGGGCAGCAAGCCCTGCCAAGAAAGCCAATACCATAAATCCCCACAAGCTTTCTTCGGGAGCACCTTCAGGTTCAAAATCGGAAATTATAACCGTTTCATCTTCTTTTGATTCTTCTGAATCAATTTGGTTGAAAAGCATTTCTCCTTCATCCGAAGCCTCACTTTCAAGAGCATCGGTATTTTCCTCCAAGCCTATTGCTGTAAAGGAAAGCTCGATATCTTCCTCATAATTGATACACTGCCCCGTCAAGTCAGAACACATCTGATATTCCAAAACACCAGTAATCTTTCCAGAGGAATTGATTTTTAAGGTCTGCTCAAACTTTCCCTCTTTGATGAAATAGGTAATATCCCCCTCAAAAATCTCATCGAACTTCTTTTTGCCCTCAATTTCCTGCAAGTCCCCCAATCGGTCATAGGCCGAAGATTCATCCAGAATCAAAGTGGTCACCAATGGCCCCAAGTCCGGATCAAAATCGGTCCCATAGATATACCATCCCGCAGGAATTTGGGCTTGAAGAACCAGTTTAGCCTCCTCTCCAATCTTGGGCTGCTCAGGAGCAAGACTAACGGTCCATTGGGGAGGAGATATGATTTGGGCCTGAGTCCCCACACTTATCAAAAATGATAGGAAAAACAGGAGGATTTTAGTCCAAGAATGGGAGTTATTCATACCGATTGAACAGCTTTTTATGAGAAAGGAATTTGATAGAGGCTTAGTTCCGATTAGGCTTCATTCAATTTTCGGAAGTGTCGGAAAAATGCCGCTATAGTCTCAATTCCGATGAAGTAATTTTGAACCCCATAGTGCTCATTAGGTGAATGCAAGGCATCCGTATCCAAACCAAAACCAAATAAGATGGGGTCTGAACCAAGCTCTTTTTGGAATAGGGCTACGATTGGAATAGAACCTCCTTCTCGGGTTGGAATTGGTCTTTTTCCAAAAGTCTCTTCCATCGCCGCTTCTGCCGCTCTGTATCCAATGGAAGTATCAGAAACTACAGCAGGTGAACCGCCATGATGACTTCTCACCTTTACTTTCACTGAAGCAGGAGCAAGAGATTTGAAGTAATCTTCAAAGAGCTTTGCGATCTCTTTCCAATCCTGATCCGGTACTAAACGCATGGATATTTTTGCATAGGCTTTGGAAGGCAAAACCGTTTTTGCACCTTCACCAGTATAGCCTCCCCAAATTCCATTTACATCCAAGGTCGGTCGGATACCCACTCGCTCGATCGTGGTAAATCCTTTTTCTCCATGTACCTCATCGATTTCCAATTTGGATTTGTATTCTTCCAAATCAAAAGGAGCTTCATTAAGTCGCTGTCTTTGCTCGGCAGTTAATTCCTGAACTTTATCGTAAAAGCCCGGAATGGTGATATGCTCATTTTCATCTTTGAGCGAAGCGATCATTTTGCAAAGCACATTGATAGGATTGGCAACGGCTCCTCCATAAGTTCCTGAGTGCAAATCTCGATTGGCACCGGTCACTTCTACTTCCATGTAGGTCAATCCACGCAAGCCAACCGTAATGGAAGGATCCTGCATGGAAATCATATGCGTATCCGAAATCAGGATGACATCGGATTTTAACTTTTCTTTATTCTCAAGAACGAAGGTTTCCAAGTTATCAGAACCAACTTCCTCTTCCCCTTCAATCATAAACTTGACATTGCAAGGCAAATCTCCGGATGCCATCATCGCCTCAAAGGCTTTGACATGCATGTAAAACTGTCCCTTGTCATCTGCAGATCCACGAGCGAAAATGGCTCCTTCGGGATGGTTAGGGGTCTTTTTGATTACTGGTTCAAAAGGAGGCGAATCCCACAATTCATAAGGATCGGCAGGCTGCACGTCGTAATGACCATACACCAAAACAGTCGGCAAATTCGGATCAGTGATTTTCTCACCATAAACGATTGGATAGCCAGCAGTCTCACAAACTTCAGCTACATCAGCTCCAGCTTTGAGTAAACTATCTTTTACAAATTCTGCTGCTTTGAAAACATCATCTTTGAATTTGGGATCAGCACTTACAGAAGGAATCCGCAAGAGGTCCAACAATTCATTTAAAAAACGTTCCTTATGAGTTTGGATATAGTTATTTACAGACATGCTTTTTGGGATTAATGAAAGTTCCCAAAATTATCGGATTCAAGAGGAAATGCCTATTTTCCACTCATCTTTTCTCAGTGACAAACCATACAGAAGCCCATGAAAGCGATTATTTGTGAGCAATTTGGACTACCCGAAACCCTTCGATTTGGAGAATTGCCTGATCCAGTACCGGGGCCTAATCAGGTATTGATTGAGGTGGAGGCCTGTGGAGTGAATTTTCCGGATGTGCTGATTATTCAAAATCTTTATCAATTTAAGCCTGAGCTACCCTTTTCCCCAGGAGGAGAAGTGGCTGGAAAAATAATTGGGATAGGAGAAAAAGTTCAAAATTTCAAGGTAGGAGATTTCGTATTGGCGCTCTGTGGATGGGGAGGTTTTGCGGAAAAAGTTGTCGTAGATGCTGATCGCGCCTTCAAACTTCCTGCAGGACTTCCTGCAGAAATAGCAGCTACCACTTTATACACTTACGGCACATCCTACCATGCTTTAACGGATCGAGCCAACCTTCATTCTGGAGAAACCTTATTAGTATTGGGTGCTGCCGGGGGTGTTGGCTTGGCTGCAGTGGAATTAGGAAAATTGATGGGAGCAAAAGTGATTGCAGCCGCTTCCTCTTCCGAGAAATTGGAACTTTGCCGGGAGAAAGGAGCAGAATTGACCATCAATTACGAAACTGAAGACTTGAAATCCCGAATAAAGGAATTGACCAATGGAAAAGGAGTAGATGTGGTTTATGATCCAGTTGGCGGAAAATTTACTGAGGTTGCACTTCGAGGGATGGCCTGGAAAGGAAGATATCTCATTGTTGGTTTCGCCAATGGAGAAATACCAAAAATCCCAATGAATCTTCCACTTTTGAAAGGTTGTTCCATCGTCGGAGTTTTTTGGGGTCAGTTTTCAAAACTAGAACCAGAAAAAAGCTTCCAAAATATCGCTCAATTGATGAAGTGGATTCAGGAAGGAAAAATTAAACAACACATAGGAGAACACTTTTCTCTTGAAGAATCTCCCGGGGCTTTACGAGCTATCTTAGACAGAAAGATGCTTGGGAAAGGGGTGGTAATTATTAAATGATGGCCTTAATTCCAATCCAATTTTTACCTATTCAAGGAATAAATCCAGTTCAACTCTAAAAAGAATAAGTCTCAGAAATTTCCCAATCCAATAATTTCTCCAAGTTTTCCACATCACGTTCAAAAACAGGCAACGTGGAAGGATTAGATGGATAAGTCTCTCCATTAAATTGAACCACCCTATTCTCTCCTCCACTATACAGAATCAGGTTTTTCCAACCATTAGAACTTTCATTATCCACAAAAACAGGGTATTTCACTACCGAAAACTGAGTGATAATATCACCTTGATCGGTAAGCAAAAGAAGGGTACAACCACCGGAACCGCAGAAAAAAGGGCCAGTCATACCCACCAGAATCTCCAAATTACCATCCTCGTTTAGATCAACTTGAGCATAATTGTATGTTCTTCCTAAAGAATCAATCCATTCTAATTCTTCTTTGAACTGATCCAAGAGAGTCAATTGAATCAAGCTTTGGATATTATTCTTGTCTTCAAGGGCAACTGAATCAGCCTCCATACTCCCTTCGAAATCTTCTTCAAGCACCCTTAGGTTCTCCAGCAATTGTTCCTTTTCAGTCAATGGCCGACACCCAAATGCTACTAGAAAGGAAAAAACAAGTAAATATGCTCTAGTAATCATAAGATAGAAAAGGAAGCCTGAATACTCAGACTTCCTTTTGGGTTAGTGGTTAAATAGGTAATTAGAATCGAAGTCCGGCTGTTAGGAATAGACCATTTGATTTTCCCAATTCAACAGCAGAGACATCCGTAGTAATATTGGTTGCAGACCATTGATAAGACAAATCCACATAAAAAATAGCTATGTCCACTCCTGCTCCAGCAAATACTCCCCACTTAGGAGAATCATAATCATCTTCACTGAGAAATTCATTGCTAACACTTGTAATAAAGAATCCTGAAGCTCCTCCAAATATTCGAAGACCTGCGAAAGAATCCGCATCACCCAACACTTCTAACCCAATTGCTATTGGCACTCTAAATCCCTTGAAGTTTCCATCTGTTACTGGGAAAGGGTTATTCGCACTTGTTACTTCGATAGATTCAGTTTGATAAAATAATCCCGGTTCGAAATAAAATTTTTCACCTAAGGCAACAGAGCCACCAAACTGGAATCCAGGGTTTCCCTGTAAATCATCAAATGATCCTCCCGATACATTGGTGAAGTTGACACCCACACCTGGTTTGATGGTAACTTGAGCTTGAAGAGAAAAAACAAGCAACAAAACCACCGATGCTGTAGCAAAAAGCTTTTTCATAATTTTTGTGAATTTAGATTTTAAGAAATTTCGACTTTTCTGAAGTAGTGGCTAAACTTTTGGGTTGAGAAAAAATAACAGAATATGTTTTTTTTGTTAAAAGCGTTATTTTCAGCTGTTATTTCTGATTCAAATGCGGGTTTTCTCAGCTTTTATACTGTATTTTTTGATTATGGGTATAGCTTATCCACAGGATACGCTTTTTGTAAATAGGCACCTTTTCCAAAGTCCTGTTCAAAATGTTTTCGAAGCTAGGGAAACTGTATTTGCTAAAACTACCCTAGCTTTATATCAGTTGGATGGGGATGATTGGATTCCAATTGAACAAGATTTTTCCAAACCTTATGTCTTTTACAAAGGCAATTTTTTTGAATCTGATTTTATTCCAGACTCTGAATTGTTTGATATCAGTTCGATCAAAGAACTAGTCCCTCAAAGAGGCCAATTTATTGCTACGTCAGCTCGGATCGGTTCTCGATTTTTTATTGCCACTGGAAGTGATTTGTTTGAATATGAGATCAGAGATCATTATACCCGAGCCTACCATAACATGTCCATCCGTGATATTTACATGGAGGACAGCCTAAAGGTGATTCTAACTTATTCGGGGATTTTTGTCAATGATAGCATCAAGCTCAACTATCCCAAATATTCCAATGGTCCTCTGGTGAAGATTAATTCCTCATATTACCTGCCTTGGGATGAGATAAGCTTATTTATTCCACCTGACTCCACCTTACTTATTCCAAATGCCACCAACCTGTTTTCAGGAAAAGCCAGAAAAATTATTTCTTGGAAAGGGGAACTCTATTCCCTTCACACCCAAGCTTTTTCAAAAGTTCTCCCAGAATTTGAACTGCAACCTATTCACCAAGGCTTGGAATATTTGGATTTGGAGGTATTTGGAGAGGATTTGGTTTTTGCAACCTCACAAGGCGTTTGTTTAAAATGGGATGGAGCAAAAGTTGACACGCTAGCCCAAATCCCAAGCATCATCAATGATATCTACCAAGTTGGGAATCGCCTGATATTCAGTTCAGATGATGGAGTGTATGAAATAAATTCCGACAACCTAGAGCCCCTTCAGCTTACAAACACACCAAATGCAGTGATGACATCCTTGGATGATTTCAACAATTTATGGATTGCAACTGAAAACGGGCTCTATGTATTAATCCCTGATTATAAAGACCCAATTTTGATTATTCCCAATGTAGAATTCAATCGGGAAGCGCTGTTACTTAATGGAGAAATGCTCTACGTCGGTGCGGTAGATGGGCTTTATCAACTTAACACCTACGAAATTGAAAAATCCTATCTTCCAAATCTACTTAATACCCTGCAAGTTCCGATTAGCGAACGCAAATCCACCTGGTTAATCGGTGGGGCATTGGCTGTTTTAGGCTTTTTGGCAGGTTTTATTCTTTTCAGAAAGAAAAAGAAAGAAGAGTTGACTGAAGTTAGGAATGGAAATAAAAATGAGTGGAACCTTGAGGAACTTGAAAAACGGATTTTATCCGAAAAAATACAGACTGTAGAAGGCTTGGCCTCAGCACTCGATACTAATACCGTTCAACTTAACCGGAATTTCAAAAAACTGGGAACTACGCCCGGAAAATTCCTCAAACAGATTAAGCTAAAACAAGCAAAAGAAATGCTGCGAGAGGGTAAGGATCTAGAAGAAGTTGCTAAATCCATCGGTTATTCGACCAAACTGATCAAGACGGAATTGAACTTGGATTGATACCAAAAAGACACTCAATTTTTTCAGGTTTACTACCAAAAAAATCCTTTGAAATCCACCTTCAAACAAGCCGAAAACCGTACACGGAGTTTTAGCAGTCAACAGCATCGAATTATTGTAATTTTCTAAAAAACTAAATCCATATGATTTCCCAACTGAAAAAGCTTTACCTACTACTCTTCTTGGGTTTGGGGGCGAGTCTACCTCTTTTCGCCCAAATCACCTATCAAACGCCACCAAAAGCCATTGCAGACCTCGTCAATGCACCGAGTACGCCATCGGTAGTCTTTTCGGAAAATGCCGATTGGATGCTCCTACTCGAGCGCGCAGACAATCCTTCCATTGAGACTTTGTCCCAACCTGAATTGCGGATTGCCGGTATGCGGATTAATCCTGCTACCTCTGGTCCCAGCAGATCAAGAGGAATTGAAAATCTGAAAGTTCGGATGACTCGATCTGGAGAGGAAATCCAAATTAAAAACCTACCTGAAAAGCCTTCCATAGGGGATATCGCTCTTTCTAACGACGAGAAATATCTAGCCTTCACAAATACTGAATCCAATGGAATCAGCCTGTGGGTAGTAGACTTATCCACATTCGAAGCCAAAAAGTTGACAGATGCGATTCTGAATGATGTCTATGGAAATGTGATGACTTGGACTCCGGATAATCAGATTTTGATCAAAGCAGTCAATCCATCCCGAGGCTCCATGCCTCAGGCTCCTGCTGCTCCTGCCGGTCCTATTGTGCAGGAAACTGCCGGAGATGCAGCTCCAAGCCGTACTTATCAGGATTTGTTGAAAAACCCTTATGACGAGCAGCTTTTTGCCTACTTCATGGATTCCCAATTGATGCTTGTGAACCTGGATGGAAACAAAAAAGCTATTGGACCAGCATCCATGATCAAGTCTTTTGATTTGTCTCCTGATGGAAAATACATCTTAGTAGATATCATCAAAAAGCCATTTTCCTACCTAGTGCCTGCTGGAAGATTCCCTTATGATGTGGAAATATGGTCCAGCGCAGGACAAAAAGTAAAGACCTTCGCTCAAATCCCATTGGATGAAGTTCGCCCAACCGGTTTCGATGCAACCGTGACAGGTCCTCGAAGCATCAATTGGAGAGCTGACAAAGGTGCAGTACTGTATTGGGTGGAAGCGCAAGACGGTGGTGATGGAAAAGTAGATATGGAAGAGCGTGAATTCGTATATACCCTTCCTGCTCCTTTCACCGGGGAAAAGCAAAAATTAGCAACCACCTCCCTTCGATTTGGAGGTATTGCTTGGTCTTCTGATGATTTTGCAATTTTGAATGAGCGCTGGTTTGGCGCTCGTCGGGAAATCCGATCTGTGATTAATCCTTCCAATCCATCCCAAGGAAAGCAGGTAATCATCGATCGTTCTTATGATGACATTTATAATGACCCGGGAGATCCGCTTTACGAAACCAATGAGTTTGGAAGAAATGTACTGAAGCGTAAAGGAGATTTACTCTTCATGACTTCTGAAGGCGGAAGCCCTGAGGGAAGCATGCCTTTCCTTTCCACCTTCAATGTGAAAACCAAGGAGCAAAATATCCTTTGGAGATCACAAGCTCCATACTACGAACGAGTAGTCAAAGTAATAGACGAAGACGCTTCTGAATTCATCACTATCAAAGAAAGCACTGACATTCAGCCGAACTATTGGTTGGTCAATACCAAGAAGCGAATCGCTCCTATGCAAATCACTGATTTTGCCCATCCTTATGAAGCTCTCAAAGGGATCAATAAGCAGTTGGTGAAATATAAGCGAAATGATGGCTTAGACCTTTCAGCAGTGATTTATACTCCGGAAGGCTATGATCCAGCAACAGACGGACCGCTTCCAGTCTTGATGTGGGCTTATCCTCGGGAATACAAATCTGCCGAAATCGCAGCTCAGGTGCGAGGTTCCAAGTATCGATTCACACGACTTAGCTGGGGTTCTCCGATCTACTGGGTGACTCAGGGCTATGCCATCATGGATCAGACTGAAATGCCTATTGTTGGGGAAGGAGATCAGGAACCGAATGATTTCTTCATCGAGCAATTGGTAGCCAATGCGGAAGCAGCCATCAATCATATCGTGAGCCTAGGAATCGGTGATCGTAATCGCATTGCTGTGGGAGGCCACTCCTATGGAGCATTTATGACGGCAAATTTACTTTCACACACAGATCTGTTTGCTGCAGGTATAGCCCGAAGTGGTGCATACAACCGAACCTTGACTCCTTTTGGCTTCCAATATGAGCAGCGTACTTACTGGCAAGCTCCTGAGGTATATTTCAACATGTCTCCTTTCTCATTTGCACACAAGGTGAAAACTCCAATTCTACTGATTCATGGACAGGCAGACAACAACTCCGGAACTTTCCCTATTCAATCGGAGCGTTATTATAATGCCTTGAAAGGACATGGAGCCACAGCCAGATTAGTGTTTTTACCACATGAAAGCCACGGCTATGCCGCTCAAGAATCCATCTTGCATACCTTATATGAAATGGATAGCTGGCTTGATAAATATGTGAAAAACAGAAACCAACTCGATCGGTCTAAGTAAAAGAAAAACCCTCTCCAAATAAATGATGTGCCCCCAATAGGTGTCTAACTTATTGGGGGCAAATTATTGCTGGAAAGGCTTCTTTTGTTTTTTGTCAACAGTCCATAGTCGATAGCAGGGGAATATTGTCCATTGACCATGGTCTATTTGCTATGGACTAATCACTATTTACTGCTCACTGAATACTGTTTACTGTAAACCGTGGTCTGTCGTCTGTGGACAGTGGACCACAATGGAGATTGCTTCGCTCTGCCTCCCTACGGCAGGCAAGCTTGCAATGACGTTTCCCTACTGTTTACTGCTTACTGCTCACTACTTACTGTTTACTGAAAACTGCTCCCTGTTGACTGTCATCCGTGGATCGTTGACAAAATCTTATCCTATATGTAATTCCTGAAACAAATACTTCAATCAACCCAGATCAGTTCCCCACATCAAAGCAAGGAAAAGAATTCCCAAAACAATTCTATACCAACCGAAAGCGGTAAATCCATGATTGGAGACATAGCGGATAAAAAGTTTGACGGCAATCCAAGCTGAAATGAATGCTATTCCGGAACCAATTGCCAAAAGAATGATTTGGTCACGGGTGAAGGCCAAATCTGATTTAATCAAATCATAGCCTCCTGCAGCCATCATGGTAGGCACAGCAAGCAAAAATGAAAACTCAGTCGCTTGTTTTTTGTCCAAGCCATTGAAAACACCGCCGATAATCGTAGCTGCTGCACGGGACGTCCCAGGCACCATGGACAGGCATTGAAATAGGCCAATGAAAAAGGCATTTTTGTAAGAAATATCCTCTACTTCTGACAATTCAGACTCACGGCTGACCACCTTCTTATCGATCAAAATCAAGATCACGCCTCCCAAAACCAAGGAGATTGAAACCACTACTGGATTGAATAAATAGCCCTTAATGATATCATAAGCTAAAAGTCCCACAATGGCTGTAGGAATAAAGGCCGCCAATAGTTTGAAATAAATTTTCAAGCCCCGAAAAAAACGTTTGATATACATCAGAGCAATGGCCAAAATTGCTCCCAGCTGAATAAATACCTCAAAGGTTTTGACAAATTCATCGTCATGAATTCCCATTGCGGTAGATGCCAAAATCATATGTCCGGTGGAAGAAATTGGCAAAAACTCGGTAAGCCCCTCGATAATGGCTATGATAATCGTTTGAAAAAGCGTCATAATTTGAAATTCTTTGCCGGCAAAAATACAAATCCCCTTCCTACTGCCTAACATTTTTACTAGGGGCTTTTGGACTCATTACAAAAAAACAGCGGCCACAGACCGCTGTTTTTTCTTTTTTAGACCTCTAAATCAATTTAAAGAAGGTAAAAGCCCTTGAGCTACCCAATGGAAATCAGGTTCTATTTCGACTGCCTTTTCCCAAACTTGCCTAGCCTCATCTTGCAATCCATTCTCCCGATAGATCATTCCCAACCAAGCTAGATTATCCAAATACATCCAATTATCCTGCACTCCTTGTTTTTCAAAAAGCGCATTGGATTTTTCAAATGCCTCTTGGGCTATTTCCACATCTCCTCCCCACATACTTGGGGTGAAGTATTTGTTGCTTGCATAAAGCTTCAGTACTATCGGGTTCTCAGGAGCTTCCTCCATAGCCTCAGCAATCAGTTTGGAGCTTTTTCCTCCAAGCAGCATGCCCTTAAATGGGCTAAAGGCAATTTTGTAGCCGTACAAACCTGAAAGCAGTGCCTTTGCCTCGGCTTGGTTTTTTCCTGACTTCTTCATTCCTTCCAATCGCTCTTCCAAGCCATCCACATAAGCCTCGAACAAAGCCTCGTCCTCATCTGCCATGGTGGCGTTAAGCAATCCAAATTCGGTCAAAGCCAATTCCAGCTCGTTTTCTGGTGTAGGACTTTGCTGAAACGCTTGATATGCCATCCCAACATTCTGCTTCCAAAGCGCTTTGTTAGTTTCCAAATATGCCTGATAATTCATCTTTCGGAGTTCCTGAGGATACCGCATAGCCATCAATACGACCATCAAGACTGTTGCGAAAATTTTAGAGTTCTTTTTCATTGTATAAATTGGTTTATATTATAAACTAAATAGAGAAAATTTTTTACTGAATGTATTTTTTTAAGTTTTCCACATAGGCTTCAAATGCTTTGATTCCTTTACCTGTGATTTTGCAGGTAGTAAGGGGGCGTTTTCCCCGAAAAGACTTTTCTATTTCGATATACCCAGCCTTTTCCAATTTGTCCAATTGCACGCTAAGATTACCCGCAGTGGATTCTGTTTTTTCCTTCAGGAAAGTGAATTCTGCTTCTTCCACACTGAGAAGAAGAGACATCACAGCCAATCGTAGTTGGGAATGCAATAAAGGATCAAGTGGCTTAAACTCGCTCAAGACTTTTCTTTTTAATATGATACCCTGGAATCAAATAACCGACTACAATTGCCAAACCGGATAATAAATACTGATCTGTTACCGGAAGAAAAAAGCTCACAGCAGCAGATACGAGCAGGAAAACGCCTCCAAATCGAACTATTTTTTCCTGAACAAGCGCTCCTGTACCGAATACACCAATCCCTGCAAGAATCAATATGATCGGATTTTGGTGGAAATTAAGTTGGCCCATAAAGGCTAAGACAATGATCATTCCCACGAAAATAACGATCCATAATTGATTGATCACTCTTGTCAAATGGGATTTTGCCGGAGCCTTTTTCGAAAGATGATATCCTTTGATAAAACTGACAAGCGTAGCCGGAATTATCAAAAGCCAAACCACATAGGGTGCCCCATAATTCATTTTTTCCAAGGCATAATGCCCAAAGTTGCAAATCGCAACCACCCAGCCCCAAAGGAGCATCTGAAATCCGCCGTCTCCGACCGTCTCCCTTTTTGCCTTGGCTATCATCTCTGTGATGATCGCTAAAGACTCATTACTCGTTAATGATTTTTCCATATTGAATTCATTTTATCAATACCTACGAGACAAATATAATTTGGTTTACATTATAAACCTATTTATTTCGAAAAATTCTTCTAAATGGGTATATTCAACTCCTAGACCCAAAAAAAAGCACATGAAAAATATTTTTGATCTCCAAGTAAGCAATGAATTAATCCAACGAATAGAAAAACTCACTCCCGAAACCAAACCCCTTTGGGGAAAGATGGCGGTGGACCAAATGCTCGCCCATTGCATCATTGCCTATGAGATGGCCTTTACTGATAAGCACCCCAAGCCGAATGCCCTATTGAGATTTTTACTCAAAACTTTCGTGAAATCTGGCGTGGTCAATGAAAAGCCCTATCCCAAAAATGCACGCACTGCACCTGTATTTATCATCGCGGACAGAAGGAATTTTGAAAAGGAAAAAGATCAGTTAATCGCTTATATCAAAAAGACTCAAGAATTGGGTGCATCCTATTTTGAGGGAAAGGAATCTCCTTCATTTGGCCCCATGACTGCACAGGAGTGGAATAACTTATTCTTCAAACACCTCGATCATCACCTCACGCAATTTGGCGTTTAGTTAGCGGAACGATTAATTATTAAATTAATGCTATGAAAAAATTCAGCTACTTAGTAATCCTTCCTGCTATTGTCTTTTTTTCCTGCCAAAAAGAAGAAACCAAAACAGTGGAAATCACTGAGGAAGTCACGAAAACTATTGCCGAGGAATTTCCTGAAAAGATAGAAATGCCAGTTCCAAAAGGTGATAATTCCATGAATGCTTTGGATTGGAACGGGACCTACATAGGAACTATCCCTTGTGCCGATTGTGAAGGAATTGAAATTGAACTCACGCTTAATCTGGACGGAACCTACGAGTATAAAGCCACTTATTTGGGTGAGGAAGAAAAGGTTTTCGAAATCGAAGCTCCTTTCCAATGGGATGAAACAGGCTCTATGATTACTCTATTAGGTATGGAAGATGCACCTGGAAAATATCAGGTAGGCGAAAACCAACTATGGCATCTCGATATGGAGGGAAAGCGCATTGAAGGAGATTTAGCAGATCGCTATATTCTAAGGAAGCAATAAGCCTACTTGAATCTCACAATTTTCCCATGTGCTTTGGAAGTCATTTCTTCTGGAATGGCTTGGGTGATTTCATTAAATAGTAATTCCACCAATTTCTGCTTCAAAAAACTTCGATTAAGAATAATACTCACTTCGCGCGTAGGCGCCTGACCCTTAAATGGACGAAGCCGGCTTCGTTCCTCATCATTCAAATCATGGGTGGCTAATTCCGGAAGTAAAGTCACGCCTTTATAGCGATTAACCATATTTCGAAGGCCTTCTAGAGAACCTGATTCATAGTGGAAATTTTGATGACCACTACTGTATGGATCGCAGAAATTAATTACTTGATCCCGGAAGCAATGCCCTTGCTGCAAAATCCACAATTCGTCTGATTTGATCTCATCGGCAGTGATTTCTGATTTTGCTAAGAGTTGATGATCCTTGGATAAGTAAGCATAGAATTTTTCATAAAACATGGGCTTTTCCACAATTCCCGGCTCATCCAATGGAGTTACAATTATTCCCAAATCCAATTCGTCATTCTTCAATCTCCGAACCACCTCTTCGGTGACCATTTCCTGCACTTCCAGCTTGACATTGGGATATTTTTCCAAAAAGCCCCGAACAAATAAATGCAATAGATAAGGTGCAAGCGTAGGAATAATGCCTAGCTTGATTGTACCGGAAATATCCCCTTTCAATTGAGCCACCAATTCATAAATTCCCTTGCTCTCAGAGACAACCTTTTTCGCATGTTCAATCACCTGAACCCCTATTTCAGTTGGAATAACAGGCATTTTGCTTCGATCAAAAAGAATCACTCCCAGTTCCCGTTCCAGTTTACTAAGCTGAGCACTGAGCGTAGGCTGAGTGACAAAACAGGATTCGGCCGCATGGCCAAAATGCCGATGCTTATCCACGGCAATCAAATATTCGAGCTGCTGAATCGTCATATTGGACTAAAATCTGAATCCCTAAGTTAGGAAAACCTCAAAGAGTTCAACATTCCTATTTACTTTTTCATTCCACGCGATTCTAAGGCCTTTTATCAAAAAATAGCCGAGATTTTTTCTGAATTGGTTAAATTCCCTTGTCTAGAACCCAAAAACCTTAAATCCATGGCTATTTCAAGAAGAAAATTTTTCCTTACCAGCGCTCTCGCCGGAGCTGGATTGACATTGGCTCCTGAGTTTTCATTTGGTAAAACTAAACGAGCTCCTTTTGGTAAAACAGTCCGGCTGGGCTTTATCGGAGTGGGACGCCAAGCAATGGGCTTGCTGAATCGATTTATGCAACTTCCCGAAGTAGAAGTCACCGCAGGAGCAGATGTATATGAAATCAAACGAACCCGATTTGAAGAACGGGTAAAAGCCGCCTATGCACAGCGAGGAACTCAACCTCTTAGCCTGAAAGTCTATGATGATTATCGAGACCTTTTGGCTAGCTCTGAAGTAGATGCGGTGGTGATTGCTACCCCGGATCACTGGCATGCCAAAATCGCAATTGATGCCTGCCGGGCCAAAAAAGACATTTACCTGGAGAAGCCCCTGACCTTTACTGTCTATGAAGGGCAACAGCTTGTCAAAGCGGTAAGGGAAAATGGAACTGTCCTCGCAGTAGGAAGTATGCAGCGTTCCGCTGTGAATTTTCAAACTGCAGTCGCTCATGTTCAAAAAGGAAGTATTGGAAAAATTCAGGAGGTTTTGGTCCATGTAGGAGAAAATCCTTTCCCAAAGCCTTTTGACCTAACTCCTGAAACTGTTCCTACCGGATTGGACTGGAAAGCCTGGTTAGGTCCCCTACCCGATTTACCTTATCACCCCAATTTGAACCCCCCTATTTCACTGGACCCGGTAGAAAACGAAAAACTATGGGCCGCCTGGCGCTGGTTTAAGGAAACTGGAGGAGGATTGATGACCGACTGGGGTGCGCACATGATTGATATCGCACAATGGGGATTAAATCAGGATAGAAAAGGACCAGTAGAAGTAATACCACCAATGGGAGATGCCCCTCTCACCTACCGCTTTGCAGATGGAATCCCAATGAAAATCACTACTTTCGATGAAGGTAGACAAGGCGTCAAATTCATGGGAGAAAAAGGTTGGATCAAGGTTTCTCGAGGTAATTTCGAAAGCTCTCTTCCAGAAATCAGCTTGGAAAAAAATGATGAAAACTTCAATTATTCCCAGCATTACATAGACTTTATCGAATCAATCCAACGGCGAAAAGATCCTATCGTACCAGTTGAAATCGGTCATAGCACTTGTACTTCCTGTACTATTGGAAATATTGCCAAGGAGCTAAATCGACCACTGAAATGGGATCCAATCACCCAACATTTCGGGGATGATTTTGAAGCCAATACCAAATTGCACTACACCTATCAAAATGGAATTTCCTTAGTGTAGGCACTATGCAAAGCCCAGAATTCATACATCCAAATTAAATAAGGAGAGCCTCCTAGTTTAGGCTCTCTTTTTCAATTCTAACCCTAACCTAAACCCCCATGGAAAAGTCAATTCTACTTAAAGCTCAGTCCAACAGACTTATCTACTGGGGTGTTTTTCTTTTCCTTCTTGGTTTAGTGGTTGGGCTAATGGCACCAGTATTCGCAAACCCAAGAATGGGAGTTTCCAGCCATATTGAAGGGATTTTAAACGGAATGTTCCTGATGATCCTTGGGCTGATTTGGCATAAAATCCAAGTTTCGGATAAGTGGCTGAAGATTACTTTTTGGTTAGCAATCTATGGAACCTTTATGAATTGGTTTGGGATATTACTTGCCGCTGTATTCAATGGAGGAAAAATGCTGGGTATCATGGCTCCCCCTCAGGAAAGTTCTCCCATAGTAGAAGGCATAATCGGTTTTTCGCTTATTTCACTCTCCGTGGCCATGATTGCCACCTGCGCCATTCTATTAATTGGTCTTAGAAGAAATATGTCCGCGATGACTTAAATCTTGATAGCCAATTAATCTTCGATTGAAATCCCTCTCAGATTTTCACCAAAGCATTATAAAATCTAATCCGAAAAAAGTTTTCAACAATGTCTAGAATCCTCGCCTTCATTTCCCTATTGATTCTTGGAATTACAGGATGTCAGCAAGCAGAAAAGTCCATTTCCATTGAACTTTCAGAGCTTACGATTTTGGAAATTCATAATGCATATCAAAATGGGACTTTTTCAGCAGAAGAGTTAACCAAAGCATATCTGGACCGAATTGCAGGATTCGATGGGCCTATCAATTCCATCACAGTCATCAATCCTGACGCGATCACTAGAGCCAAAGAGCTAGATCAGGAATTCGAAACTACCGGAAAATTGAGACCACTTCATGGCATTCCAATCATTGTTAAGGACAATATCAATACGGTCGGACTCCCTACTACAGCTGGCTCCATCGCATTAAAGGATTTTATTCCTGAAGAAAATGCACCCATTATTTCTAGATTGATCGATGCAGGAGCAATTGTTCTCGCCAAATCCAATATGGCGGAATGGGCATTTTCTCCCATGCATTCCGAAAGCTCTACACATGGTACTACTCACAACCCTTACAATCTTGACTTTGTACCTGCAGGTTCTAGCGGAGGCACAGGGGCAGCAGTCGCGGCAAATTTTGGAACGGTAGGCTTGGGAACAGACACCGGTAATTCCATTCGGGGACCATCCTCTCATAATTCCTTGGTTGGATTCCGAACTACCCTGGGCTTGATCAGCAGAACAGGGATTGTTCCTCTTTATCTTCGAAATGATGTAGTCGGCCCTATGTGCCGAACAGTGGAAGATGCTACCCGCGTGATGGAAGCGATGGTTGGGATTGACCCAAAAGATCAGATTACTCAATATTCCGAAGGAAAAACTCAAACAAACTACCAGCAATTCCTAGATAAGGATGGTCTGAAAGGAGCTCGAATTGGAGTGCTTCGGGAAATCAGTGAAGAAATTGATCCAGAGGTCAAAGCCCTTTTTGAGCAATCTTTGGTTGATCTTCAAAACCTGGGAGCAACAGTCATTGATCCTATCGCAGTCCCGAATTTTGCTACTCTACGCCAAAATCAATGGTGTGCTACTTTCCGGAAGGATCTGGAAACCTTCTTGGAGGATTTTGTAAAAAATGACTCAATCCAAACTTTAGAGGACATCATTCGAATCGGCTCCAATTCTCAATTTGCTTTGGATAGGCTGGAAATGATGGCTAACAATTCTGGAAGATGGGGGCTGGAAGAGGAGGTCTGTGGAAATGCCTACGAAGACCCTAGAAGAATTGCTTTTCGAGAGGCGATAGAAAATGTCATGGATTCCCTTCAGCTAGATGCTATTGTTTATCCCTCCTGGAATTTTAAACCCGCAAGAATAGACCATTTTCAAGAGGAATACAGAGGAGACAACAATCAAATCATTTCTCCCCATACCGGCCAACCTGCATTTACAGTTCCGATGGGATTTACCAGTGGTAATCTACCAGCAGGAATTCAGTTTTTAGGAAGAATGTATGCCGAGCCTACCCTTATCAAGCTCGCTTATGCCTATGAGCAGGGAACAATGCATAGACGGCCTCCGATATTATCCAGTGATAAAGAATAATGGTAAAATCATTTTCAGCTGCTTATTGACGGAAGTCCAAACTTTTCCAATTAAATTGAGTCAAATTGAAATATCATGGACTCACTACAAAATCTCACCTATTTACTATACAGCAATTCCCGCCTACTCATCCAACAGATTCAATCCCAACTTCAGGAATTTGGGCTCACTTACACCCAATACCTGACCCTTTCAGTCCTCTGGGAGGAGGATGGTCAATATGTCAACCAAATCGGTCAAAAATTAGAATTAGACTCTGGAACCCTTACTCCTTTGCTGAAAAAATTGGAAGCCCAAAACTACCTTAAACGAATCCGAAGCGAGGAGGATGAGCGGAAAGTAAAAGTAGAACTCACCTATCCGGGAAAATCGCTTCAAAGTAAAGTTGAATCCGTATTGAGCCAATTTTCTGAGCAATTAGAACTTTTGCCAGATTCCCAGCTATTCAAGCTAAACAGTTCGCTCTCGGACTTGTTATCCACATTAAAATCACTTGACTAATTATGGAAAAACTGAATATCGACTACACAGCAGTTGCGATCAATACGGGTGGCCGAAAAGGTCATGTCCGAACCGATGATGGAAAATTGGATTTTGATGTGTCCATGCCCAAAGAAATCGGGGGTGATGGAGAAAAAACCAACCCAGAACAATTTTTTGCAGCGGCTTATGCTACTTGTTTTGGAGGAGCTTTAGGTGCTGTAGCCGGAAAGACTAGCCTCCGAGATTCAGAAATCAAAGCTAAAGTTCACTTGGGTAATTATGGGCCAAATAGCTTCGGATTGGCAGTGGATATCGAAGTCAAAATCCCCCAAGCTGAATCTCTGGAACATGCCCAAAATTTGGTTGAAGCAGCTCATGAGGTTTGTCCTTATTCCAAAGCTACTAGAGGAAATATTGAGGTGAATGTGAAAGCGGTAGAATAATTTTCACTCATTATTTACCAACAAAAAAGGCTAGCCGAATTGATCAGCTAGCCTTTTTTTATTGATTTAACCTTTATTATTTTCCTTTTTCTCCGATAGAGATCATCGCACATCGGAATCCGATGTGGTTAGTCGCAGAATCCTGATGCATGAATCTTCGGGTACCTGGAGCCAACCAGTAAGTTACGTCTCTCCAGCTTCCTCCTTTATAAACACGCATCTCATCAGTTAGCATGGAAACTTCATAGTTTTCTGCTTCATCACCATATCCATCTTTACGAAGGGGGTTCAAATCATCTGCGTCTTGGAAGGTCATTGGACGATATACGTCATATACCCATTCGTTCATATTTCCAGCCATGTGATACAATCCAAAGTCGTTTGGAGCCATATCATACACGTTCGTAGGTAGAATTTCACCGTCATTTCGCTGATTTCCGGAAATACCTCCGTAGTCACCGCGACCTCGCTTAAAGTTAGCTAAGAAATCACCTTGCTTTCCTTTACGCTTCACATTGTATGGGTTACGAACGCCACGACCATCCCAAGGATAGATACGTCCATATTCTTGATTCTCATCCAAATATTGGGTTCCGATCATAGCCTTGGCTGCATATTCCCATTCTGCCTCAGACGGAAGACGGAAATCAGCCATAGCCACACCTCTTTCAATCAATTGGGCTTTGGTAAAGGTGGAATCCAATTCTCTTTCCTGGCGGATCAACTCCTGAACATAATCAGTTCTCCACTTCGCATAGATATTTGCCTGCTTCCAAGAAACACCAGCTACCGGATAGAAATTGAAACCTGGGAATCGGAAATAGTAAGACTGGTACATGTCATTGAATGACAAAGCACCACCCCAAACATCTTCTCTAGGCTCTAACTTCAACAAGGAGTCTGCACTCACTTTTTTCTTCATGTCAAACAGGAATTCCCGATAATCATTATTGGTGATTTCTGTTTCATCCATGTAAAAATTAGCCACTGTCACGGTACGCTCCAGGTTGTCACGGAATGCCATGATATCTTCTTCCTGAGAACCAATAACAGCACGGCCACCTTGGATGAATTTCAAGTTTGGACCAGGAATCTGTTCTGCGTTTCTCGCTACAAAGAATGAAGTTGTGTCTTGCTCATCAAAAGAAAACTCAGCCCCAGTGGTAGCACTTCGCTTACCCGGCTTGGCTGCAGTTCTTCGACCGTAGCCCGGAGTTTTGTTACAAGAGGATAGGATAGACCCGCCTACGATCAATAAGGCTGTAGCCCAAAGTCCCCAAGATTTCTTACTCGAATACATATGAAAAGAGGTTTTTTTGCCCAATTTGATTTGCTAATATAAGTTCATTCGGATGGACTTGCAATCATTGCCAACCGGCTGAAAACGTTGAATTTTGCCAAATTTGCCCAAATAGCAAAGTATCTGCAAAATTCCAGTGCGAAACTGCAATATTTATGCCAGTTAAATTTTTGTAAAATTAGCTTTCAAGCATGTCTTTCAGCCATTTTTGGCCTTCAGAAATGCTGGAAACATTCGAAATCGTAAGAATCAAACGATTCTTGTACTCCTTTATTTTAAAGTATCGGGAGTTTATTTGTGCAAAAGCCATGATTTTCTGGAAGATAGGTGAGGAGTAAAAATCCCCACGATCAGAGGGCAACAAATAGCACTTCATCTGTCCATTTTTCAAGACTAGTTTTTCAATTCCCAGTTTCTCTGCCTTCCATCGTAACCTTACCGTCTCCATCAAATCCTGAACCACTGGCGGAACGGGTCCAAAACGATCGTCCAGCATTTGAGCAAACTGACCCAATTCCTCCTCATCTTTGATGGAGTCCAATTTGGAATACAAGCTCAAGCGTTCGCTGATATTAGCGACATAGTCCTCAGGAATAAGCAATTCCAGATCCGTTTCCACCGTACAATCCTGAACAAGCACCTTTACTTTCTCCTTCAAATCCACTTCGAATAGAGCAGCGAATTCATTCTCCTTCAACTCCTGCACCGCTTCATCCAGGATTTTATGATACATCTCAAATCCTAGATCCGTGATAAATCCACTTTGCTCGGCTCCTAACAAATTCCCGGCTCCTCGGATATCCAAATCCCGCATCGCCACCTTGAATCCATCCCCCAAATCTGAAAATTCCTCCAAAGTCTGCAATCGCTTTCTGGATTCTGGAGTCAAACCTGACATTGGGGTAGTCAACAAGTAACAGAAGGCCTTTTTATTGCTTCTTCCTACTCGACCGCGCATTTGGTGAAGATCACTTAATCCGAACATATGTGCCCGGTTGATGATGATGGTATTGGCATTGGGGATATCGAGACCGGATTCAATGATATTGGTGGAAACAAGTACATCGTACTCATGCTCAATGAAATCCACCATGATCTTTTCCAATTTCTTTCCATCCATTTGTCCGTGAGCACCGATGACCCGGGCATCCGGCACCAGCTTCTTGATCAGATTGGCAATGCTATCAATCTCCCCAACCCGATTGTGGACAAAGAATACCTGACCTCCACGCCTTAGCTCATAGGCTACCGCATCCCGAATTACTTCTTCCTGAAATGAATGAACTTCCGTTGTAACCGGCTGCCGATTGGGAGGGGGAGTGGAAATCACAGAAAGATCCCGTGCTCCCATCAGAGAAAAATGCAGCGTTCTTGGAATCGGAGTCGCTGTCAACGTCAATACATCAACATTGACCCGGATATTTTTCAATTGATCCTTAACCCGCACTCCAAACTTCTGCTCTTCATCTATAATCAATAAGCCCAAATCCTTGAACTCCAGGCTCTTATTTACAATTTTATGTGTACCGATCAGGATATCGATTCTTCCTGATTTAACCTCTTCAACAATCTGCTTGACCTCTTTTGCTGTGCGGAATCGGTTGATATAATCCACAGTAACCGGAAATCCTGAAAGCCGCTCTTTAAAAGTCTGAAAATGCTGCATAGCCAAAATGGTGGTAGGCACCAAGACCGCAACTTGCTTTCCGTCATTGACCGCCTTGAAGGCTGCTCGGATCGCAACCTCAGTTTTTCCAAAACCCACATCTCCACAAACCAAGCGGTCCATGGGATAACTTTTTTCCATATCGGCCTTCACATCACTCGTGGCCATTGCTTGATCCGGAGTATCCTCATATATAAAGGAACTCTCCAACTCCACTTGCAAAACTGAATCCTTGGAAAAAGCAAAGCCATGAGCTGAACGACGCTTGGCATACAAGGCAATGAGGTCTTTTGCAATATCCTTGACCTGCTTTTTGGCGCGCTTCTTTTTATTTTCCCATTCCGGAGATCCCAACTTGGACATGGTTGGCATTTGCCCTTCCTGTCCAGAGTACTTCGAGATTTTATGGAGTGAGTGAATGTTGACATAGAGCAAATCATCATCCCGGAAGACAAGGCGTACAGCTTCCTGCATTTTTCCACCTACTTCCACCTTTTCCAATCCGGCAAATCGCCCAACTCCGTAATCCACGTGGACGATGTAATCTCCCGGATGAAGGGCCTTCAGCTCTTTAATGGTGAGAGCCTTGGATTTGCTGGCTTTCTTTCGGGATCGATAGCGATGAAATCGTTCAAAAAGCTGATGATCCGTGTAGCAAATGAGTTTATTTTGCTTGTCCTCATAGCCTTCCCGCAATCCCAAAAGCATGGTCTGAACCTGCAATGTGGGATCGAGTTCTGCAAAAATCCCAACCAAACGATCAATCTGCTTGGCATTTTCACCAGTAATCAAATTGGTAAGCCCTTGCTTTTCATTTTCTGCAAGGCTACTCACCAATAGGTCAAAGTTTTTATTGAAAGAAGGCTGAGGCTTGGAATCCCAGTTCAATTGATCGCTACCCTTGAGGTAAAACTGCTTCCCGAATTCTACGATTTTAAAGCTTTTCACCTGTCGGATAAAATCATCCGCTCTTTCAAAAAGATCTTCCGGCTTAAGAACGGTCTTCGTCTGATTGGTTTTGGCCAAAATCTGATCAAAAGCCAACTCAGCTTTATGAAAACACTCCTCCATCACATCAGCCGTCAACTGATAATCCTTGATCCAAAGGGTGGTGTTTTCAGGCAGAAAGCCTAAAAATGACTGCCTTACTTCCTGCAATAATTTGGTTTGGGTATTGGGAATCAGGGAAATCAGATCGACTTCCGCGATGGACAACTGAGATTCGGGATCGAAGGTCCGAATACTTTCAATTTCTTTCCCAAATAATTCCAAACGGTAGGGATGCTCATTGGAAAAGGAAAACACATCCAAAATCCCTCCGCGAATGGCAAATTGCCCGGGCTCGTAAACAAAATCCGTACGCTCAAAATCATAGCTATGGAGGAGTTCGGATACAAACTCCATATCTACCTGCTCTCCGACTCGGGCTTGAAAAGTATTTTCCTGAAGGGATCGCTTATTGATTACCTTTTCATACAAAGCTTCAGGGTAGGTGATCAGAATTTGATCTTCTTCCTGAGAATTAAGCACATGGCTGAGAATTTCTGAGCGGAGCAGTACATTGGCATTGTCCACTTCCTCGTATTGATAGGGTTTTTTAAAACTGGAAGGAAAAACCAGGTAATCTTCCTTGCCCGTGAGATTTTGCAAGTCGGTATTGAGATAGGCAGCTTCTTCTTTGTCCTGGGCAATAATCAGATGAAATCCTCCTATCCGCTGTACTATGGTTGTGAATACCACCATATCCAAACTGCCGGAAAGTCCCCGAATCTGGAAATTTCCTTTGGGGCTTTGCGCAAGCTTTTCAGTGAAAGTCCGTAAGAAAGGATCCGAATGATAAATGGAAAGGAAAGATGCTCTATCCAAAACGGTAGGGTTTTGTTTGGGGGCGCAATTTAGGCTATTTCATTTTTTCAAATTAGAAATTGATGAATTATCCCAAGTCCTGAACCTAAGGCGCTGTAATTTGTTTTCCTCTCAATGAATCAGTCTTCCCAACATAAAACTTGGTTTCAGCGCATCGAATCCATGCATCCCTATGAGACACTTTTGTACTTGGGGATGATTGGTAGCGGTTTGATCTTCCTGTTTCTGGTGGCTGCCTTCCTTTTTTCAGGTTTGGACCAATTAGCCGGGATGAATAAAAAAATCCCCGTTTCTTTTCTGATTTCAACCTTTCTATTGGTTTCCAGCGGCTATACTGCCACCAAAATGCGGCTTTACTATCAGGAGGAAAAAGCCGATAAAGTCAGCCGTGCTTTGGGAACGACCTTGCTGTTAGGAATTATTTTCACGGCACTTCAGGTATCCGGATGGATGGAATTGCAATCCATGGGGATTGACTTCAAGGGAATCCCGAGCGGAAGCTTTCTTTACCTCCTGTCCGGAATCCACATCTTCCACTTATTGGGAGCCATGGTTTTTGCCACCATACTTTGGGTGCAACTGCGAAAGCGGAAGCATGATGAAATTCAGCGCCTCATCCTTTTTACCAACCCTTTTGAGAAAATGCGACTTCGTCTTTTTACCGTTTATTGGCAATTTATGGATGGGATTTGGTTGGTACTCTTTTTATTATTTGTGATCAGTTTGTAAAAGATGAAGCTCCAACTCGAAACTCAGGTACAACAAGATTACCTAACCGTAAAGGACGGCTTCGATGAAAGCCTATTCAAGCGATTGAGTCCTCCTTTTCCTCCGGTGAAATTGCTTCGATTTGATGGTTCGAAAAAAGGTGATGTAGTTTCCCTAGAGCTGAATTTTATTTTTTTCAAGCAAAAATGGACCAGTGATATTACGGAAGACCATACCGATGAAAAGGAGTTTTATTTCATAGATCAGGGAACTGAACTTCCCTTTTTCCTCAAAAAATGGACACACAAGCATCGTGTCATCAGAAAAGAAGAGGGCAGCATTATTCGGGATGAAATAGAATTCGAAGGGCCTAATTTCCTGTTGACCTTACTTCTTTATCCGGCACTTTGGGTACAGTTTATTTACCGCAAACCGATCTACCGAAAAATATTTCGAAAGGCTTAAATCTGAGGGAGATTCTCGCAGTTTTTGATCTGACAATCCCCATACAAAACCAAGGAATGGGAAGTGATGGATGAATCGAATTCCTTTCCGATCAACTCCTTGATTTCATTGATTTTAGGATCGGAAAATTCACGGATTTTCCGGCATTGATTGCAGACGTAGTGGTCGTGATGCTTGTAGGTCAAAGCCTGCTCGTAGAGTGCCACCTTATCCTTGAATTGGTGCTTTACTGCCAAGCCACTCTCCACCAATAAATCAAGCGTGTTGTAAATCGTCGCCCGGCTGATAGTGTAGCCTTTGTTTCGCATTTTAAGGAAAAGCCCCTCCACATCGATGTGTTCGTCCTGTGGAAGCAAATACAATTCATCAATGACCGAAAACCGCTCCGGTGTTTTTCGGCTTCCCTTTTTTATCAGGAAATTCTCAAAAATCTTTTTAGCCTTTTCGATTATCGCCGTGTCTGCCATTTTTTTCTACTATCTAAAAAATAAAGATGCGGGATAATCGATTTTTTGACAAGCCAGCTATCCTCTTTACGATAATTTGGTTTCAGTCTAATTAAAAATTTATGGAAACATTGAGGGTGGGGATTTTCGTTTAATCATTGTACGCATTACAAGCAAAATTGTAAATTAAGAAACCACCCGATCCAAAAAGACTTGAAAAGACTTCTGGTTCTATTTTCACTCATCTTTGCCATCGAATTTGGCGCAATCGCCCAAATTCCAGGCTTCTTTATGAAAGAAGATAAGCGGCGTGTGATTTTACCTTTTTACGCCTCCAATAGCTTAATCATCGTTCCCGTCTCCATCAATGGCACTTATCCGGTAAATTTCCTCATCGACACCGGCGTGCGCTCCAATATCCTATTCAGTAAGGATTTGGGAGATGCCATGGGCTTGGAATATTCCCGCCGACTCAATTTGATGGGTGCCGATGGCAAAGAAGAAATCATGGCTCAGGTTTCCCCTGTAAATCATTTGGACTTAGGACCCATAGAGGGCGTTGCCCAGAGTTTGCTGGTTTTGGAAGAGGACTTTTTAGAGTTGGAATCCGTAGTTGGTGTACCGATTTATGGAATCATCGGCTACGAGTTTTTCAAATTCAATCCTGTCAAAATCAATTACGACGACGAGCGAATTGAATTTTTCCGTAGAAAAGCTATGAAATGGCGACCGCCATTCTACACCAAACTGGACATGACCATTGAGCAAAATAAGCCTTATATCAATGCTACAGTCAAGCAGCGAAACGGGGAAATTCTAAAGTCCAAATTACTAATTGATACGGGAGCGAATCACGGGCTCTTGCTCAATCGGGAAACCACCGATCGCATAGAACTTCCTGCACTAAACATCGAAACTGAATTGGGACAAAGCCTAGGAGGAACGCTTTACGGACATATCGCTCGAGTGGATTGGGTCAAAATCAATAGTCTGAAACAGCGGGATGTTCTGACTTCCTATCCTGAGGAAACAGCTTTTAGCTACGTAATCAAAGAAACAGGTCGCTATGGAAGTTTGGGTTCAGAGGTTTTGGGACGAACACGAATTATTCTGGATTACCCGAGAAATCGAGCCATGTTTAAAAAAGGAGAAACCTTTTATGTCCCTTATGAATATGACATGAGCGGGATGACCGTGAAAAAAGTCCCGACTGATGACCAACGCTTTTATATAGGTGCTGTTCGGGAAGGTTCCCCAGCAGCCGAGGCCGGAATTCTCCCATACGATGAGGTTCTAAGCATCAATAAAATTCCGGTTATCATTTGGGAGCTCGCAGAAGTCATCAAACTGCTCCGATCGGAGGAAGGAAAGGTCGTGGAATTCAAAGTGCGCAGGTACTTTGACGAGACCCTAACCCGCTATGAGGATTTTACGTATCAGATTACCTTGCAGAAACAGATTTGATCGAAAGCATAGCATCAAAAATTTCTTACTTTTGATCAACAAGCAGTTAAAAAACTAACCAACTTGATCACAGATTAAAAAACAGACACTATGAAAAAAGTATTGATTCCAATTGCCATCCTAGCTGTAGTGGGAATTTTCATCTACACCAAAGCGGTGGGAACTTATAACACCTTCGTGACAAACGAAGAGCAAGTCAACGGAATGTGGGCAGAAGTAGAAACCCAATATCAGCGTCGTGCTGACCTGATTCCTAACTTGGTGAATACCGTAAAAGGCTATGCTGATTTCGAGCAGGAGACCTTGACAGGTGTGATTGAAGCACGTGCAAAAGCCACTTCTATCACCATCGACCCGACCAATCTGACTCCTGAGAATATCGAGCAGTTCCAGCAGGCTCAGGATCAACTTTCAGGTGCTTTGAGCCGATTGTTAGTAGCGGTGGAGCGCTATCCTGATTTGAAAGCAAACCAAAATTTCCTTGAGCTGCAGGCTCAATTGGAAGGAACTGAAAACCGGATTGCGGTAGCTCGTAGGAACTTCAACCAGGAGGTTGTTGCTTACAACACCAACTTGCGAACCTTCCCGAACAACCTCTTTGCGGGATGGTATGGATTTGAAACCAAAGGAACTTTTGAAGCTTCAGCAGGCGCTGAAAATGCTCCAACGGTTCAGTTTTAAATTCTGAAAAATGGCTGAGAAACTCTTTTCTACCGAAGATCGAGAACAAATCATCCAAGCCATTGTAGGGGCTGAAAAAGTCACTTCCGGAGAAATCCAGGTACATATCGAAAACCACTGCCGCATCGACGTACTCGATCGGGCGGCAGAGGTATTCGAAACCCTCAAAATGTATCAGACCAAGGATAGAAACGGAGTCCTCTTCTACCTGGCTGTGGAAGATCACAAATTTGCTGTTCTAGGAGATGCCGGGATCAACCAAGTGGTGCCCGTGGACTTTTGGGAACAGATCAAAAACCGCATGGCCGAGCTCTTCAGCAAAGGTCAATTTACCCAAGGCCTGATCGAAGGAATCGAATCCGCAGGAAAAGCCCTTTCCGAACATTTCCCTCACCAAGGCGACGCAGACGAAAACGAACTACCTGATGAAATTTCATTCGGGTCTTAAAGACCTCTTATTCCTTTTTCTGACTTTTTTCATTCTGGCAGGAGTGGAAGCTCAAGACTTTCCACCTCCCCCCAATCCTCCACGTTTGGTGAATGATTTCTCCCAAACACTCAGCTCCAGTGAAGTCAATCAACTCGAACGAAAACTGGTAGCCTATAATGATAGCACCAGCACTCAAATCGCTATCGTCATGATTCGATCAGTGGGTCCTTACGATATCTCCGATTATGCTTTCCAACTTGGAGATAAATGGGGAATCGGGGGAGCTGAAAATGACAATGGACTCCTGATTCTAGCTGCCATGGACGACCGAAAGGTGTTTATTGCCACCGGTTATGGTTTGGAAGGAGCTGTGCCGGATGCCTTGGCAAAGCGCATCGTCAGTGACCTGATTATCCCGAATTTCAAAATGGAAAACTACTATGCGGGATTGGATCAGGCTACCGATATGATCATCAAACTCGCATCCGGAGAATACCAAGCCGAACAGGTTCTGGACAACGGAAATGAGGGTGGGGGATTTGTAATTCTTTTCATCTTCATCCTAATTTTTGTGATTATTCCGCTGATTCGAAACCGTAAGGATAATGATAACCACATGGGCGGAAAAGGAGGAGGCATTGACCTTTGGACGACCATCATGCTGGCCAATATGCTGAAAGGCGGAGGAAGAGGGAAGTTTGGAGACTTTTCCAAAGGAGGAGGAAGCTTTGGTGGATTCGGCGGCGGTGGCGGCGGATTTGGAGGCTTCGGTGGTGGTAGTTTCGGTGGCGGCGGCGCCGGTGGAAGTTGGTAGAGAGGGGTTGGAAAGTTGAAAGGTTAAAGGTTGGAAAGTGAGAAGGTTTTCAAATTTGAAAATTGAAAAATTGGAGGAGCTTGGCTGCCGTGACAGAAAAGTAATTTGATGATAATTATTTCAGGGGGGAGTCGAAACCTCTTTCGAGTAAAAAGTTTTATAGTTTACAATCATAGAATACTAAATGGCAAATCAAATCATTTTCACTCCAGAAGTTCCGGCTCCAATTGGTCCTTATTCACAGGCAGTTTTGGCGGGTAATACCCTCTATGTTTCCGGACAAATCCCTTTGGACGCAGATAGCGGGGAATTGATCAATGAAAACATCACGGAAGAAACCCATGCCGTGATGAAAAACCTGGAGGCCGTACTTCGTGCTGCGGGTTTCAGTTTTGCGGATGTAGTCAAATGCACCATTTTCATCAAGTCCATGGATGATTTCGCAACCATCAACGAGGCCTATGGACAATATTTTAAATCCAACCCTCCAGCTCGTGAAACCGTCGAAGTCAGCAAACTCCCCAAAAATGTGAATGTGGAGATTTCCTGTATTGCGGTGAAGTGATAGAGAAGGTGGGAAGGTTGGAAGGTTGTAAGGTTGGAAAGTTTTAAGGTGGAAAAGTGAGAAGGTTGGAAAGTGGGAAGGTTGAAATTAGTGTCACCCTGAGCACATGACCGATGGGAGTCGGGAGGCAAGAATGGTCCTCGACTCCCTGCCTACCGGCAAGGCAGGCGCTCGGACTGACAGTAAAGTAGGTGCTCGGACTGACAAAAATTCTTCATTCCTAATTCAACATTCATCATTCTACATTAAAACCCCGTCAACCGACCTCTCTGCCCCTCGTACTTCGTAACTCGTAAATCGTCCATCGTAACTTTTTTTCGAACCTCACTTCATCATTCCTAATTCAGCATTCATCATTCTACATTAATCCTCGTACTTCGTCCATCGTATTTCGTACTTCCTTTCGTACTTCGTAAATCGTAAATCGATTCCTAATTCGTAAATTGATAACACTATCAACAAAATGCGAGTTATAAACCCATGAATCTCATCCCTTTCTACACCGAAACGCTGGTCAGCGCTCTTTCCAAGGAGGAGGTCATGGAACATATTTCCCGCAAAACCCGGGAAGTGAATTTTTTGGATAAAAATCAGCTAAGCAATCAGGCAGGCATCGCTTTCAATGGCATCGTGGGAAATCAAAGTTTCCGCCTTTCCAAAGTTATTCAGCGCAGCAATACCTTTCTTCCCCTTATCCTCGGGGAAGTGGAAGACACGCCTCGGGGATCCATTATTTTCCTCCGCTACAAACTCTTCCCCGGAGCTCTCTTTTTTGTGCTTTTTTGGACAATAGTCCTCGTAGGATTTTCCGCTTACTACCTAGGAATTTCACAGGAATACCTGAATGGAGGAATCTGCCTGGGATTGGCTTTTATCAACTATTTTCTCGCTGTTTTTCTCTTTCACCGACAGGTAAATCAGTCCCGCAAGGATTTCCATCAAATCATCAATTACCAATTGAAGGATTAAATCGGGTGGATCTAGGGAAAAAGGCTGGCAGACATTAATTTAGCGGCCTGTTAAACCGAAACAAAAACCCAATATCATGAGCATCCGAATTGAAAAAGATACCATGGGCCCGGTAGAGGTCCCTGCTGATAAGTACTGGGGCGCACAGACCCAGCGATCCATCAACAACTTCAAAATCGGTGGCGAGAAAAACCGCATGCCGATCGAAATCATCCGCGCTTTCGCCATCCTGAAAAAGGCTGCTGCCCAAACCAACGCTGAATTGGGTGTGCTTGCCCAGGAAAAAGCCGATATCATCTCTACCGTTTGTGATGAGATCTTAGCAGGAAAACTGGATGACCAATTCCCATTGGTGGTTTGGCAGACCGGTTCCGGTACCCAATCCAACATGAACACCAACGAGGTGATCGCTTACCGAGCGCATGTATTGATGGGAGGTTCGCTGGAAGATGCCAAAAAATCCATCCACCCAAATGACGATGTGAACAAGTCCCAGTCTTCCAATGACACCTATCCGACGGCTATGCACATTGCGGCTTACAAAATGGTGGTGGAAACAACCATTCCGGGTGTTCAGAAATTGCGGGATACCTTGGATGCCAAAGCCAAGGCTTTCAAGGATGTGGTGAAAATTGGCCGAACCCACTTTATGGATGCAACTCCCCTTACCTTGGGTCAGGAGTTTAGCGGCTATGTAGCTCAATTGGATCATGGATTGAGAGCTTTGAAAAATACCTTGAGCCACTTGTCTGAACTGGCCTTGGGAGGTACTGCGGTAGGAACAGGTTTGAACACGCCAAAGGGCTATTCGGAATTGGTAGCGAAGAAAATCGCCGAACTTTCCGGTCAGCCTTTCGTCACGGCTCCAAACAAATTCGAAGCTTTGGCTGCTCATGATGGCATGGTAGAAGCACATGGTGCCTTGAAGCAATTGGCTGTTTCCCTGATGAAAATCGCCAATGACATCCGCATGCTTTCTTCCGGTCCACGTTCCGGTATCGGCGAAATCCTAATTCCTGAAAACGAACCAGGTTCCTCCATCATGCCAGGTAAAGTCAACCCAACCCAGGTAGAAGCCATGACCATGGTTGCCGCGCAAGTAATGGGTAATGACGTAGCCATCTCCATCGGTGGATCCAATGGACATTTCGAACTGAATGTATTCAAGCCTTTGATCGCAGCCAACTTCCTTCAGTCCGCCCGCTTGATCGGGGATGCTTGTGTATCCTTCAATGATAACTGTGCGGTAGGCATCGAACCAAATACCCCTGTCATCAAGCGTCACTTGGAAAACTCCTTGATGCTGGTAACTGCCTTGAATACTCATATCGGCTACGAAAATGCAGCTGCCATCGCTAAGAAAGCACACAAAGAAGGCACCAGCCTTCGTGAAGCTGCCATCGCCTTAGGCCTTCTCACCTCCGAGCAATTCGACGAATGGGTGAAACCTGAGGATATGATTGGGAGTTTGAAGTAATTGTCGGTCAACGGTCCACGGACGACAGTCCACAGTTTGCAGTGGGCGGTTTCCAGTTTACAGTAAACAGTGTTCAGTGAGCAGTAAGCAGTCCATAGCAAATAGACTATAGTCCATAAACAATACGCCCCAGCCATGGACTATAGACTAAAAAAACCATGGTCCATGGACTATCAACTATCGACTATAAAGCCTTTCCAGCAATGGGGAGGCTTTTTTTGTTCACCACAGAGAGCACAGAGAGTTTTTCGAGTCTAACCCGTCATTGCGAGTTTACCTACCGTAGGAAGGTTTACCTGCCGACAAGGCAGGGAGGCAGAGCGAAGCAACCTCCATTGTGGTCCACTGTCCACAGTCGACAGACCACAGCCGATACATCTCTGTCCATTACCCCCCTGCTATGGACCATGGACCGTGGACTATTGACTAAAAAAGGCCAAAAAATACCCATTTTAGGGGATTGCGGGGAAGGATAAAGCCCACTTACTTTGAACTTAGTTTTATAGCTGATTTTTCTGATTGACTTTTAGAAATGTGGAAATAGACCACACAAAAAATAAAGGTTAAATAAAACCAAACAAGAATTCTAAGGAACGGTTGATTATGGTTTAATTTAGCAAAAAGGCTTTCCTGTTTAGGGAAGCTTTTTTTGTAAACCACAGAGAGCATAGAGATTTTTTCTGTCTAACCCGTCACTGCGAGTTTACCTGCCGTAGGAAGGTCTGTCTGCCGTAGGAAGGCTTGCCTGCCGACAAGGCAGGGAGGAACGACGAAGCAGTCTCATGGTGAGGTCCACGGACCACAGTCAACAGACCACAGCCGATACATTTCTGTCCATTACGCCCCAGCTATGGACTTTTGACTAAAAAAACAGGAATTAATTTCAAAAAAGCGTCAATTACTCAGTTTATGGGATAGGTTTTTAGTTTGAAATGCTTTTCTTTGAAAAGAGCGAATGGGGATTTTCAAATCAATCTAGTCTAAAACTCCCTCCAAAGGCTCAGAAGAAAGTGAAAAAAGCGCATTTATATACCAATACTAGGGATATAAACGCCACGAAGTTAGGTATATAAGCAAGTTGGCAGCAATATAAAATGAGTACTCTACAGGAATTAATAAAAGCAATGCAAAAACAAAATGAGCAAATACAAAACTCTTTTGGATTGAACTCTTTGCAAGGGTTAGCTAAGGCGATTTCTGAACAAAGTAAATTACAGAACAAATTAACCGGGGTAAGTGGACTCACTGATATTGCTAAGTCAATATCTAATCAAATGAAAACTTTCAATACAGCAGTACTGGGCAACAGTATCACGGCACAAATAAATACAATGCAATACCCCAAAAATCAAAGTGCATTATTGGGGCTAACATCTACCCTAGAAGAAATAGCAAAGACTAATCAAAAACTTTCTGACAATCTATCTGGGTTTGCTTCAAGTCAATTATTGCTTTCAAGTAACCTAGCAGAAATAGCTAAATCATTAAGCCAAACGCACCTTGATAAATTCAATAGTATTGATGTTGCTCTAAGAGGAATTTCAAAGGCATATTTTAAAAATGTAACAATAAGTCGTGCATGGGATGACATCAAGGTAGCGAAAGAAGCAAATGAAACAATTGCAAATGCATCAGATGATTTATTGAGCCAAAATAAAAAAGTAACAGTTCAAGATCTTGACAATTTGAAACAATCAATTGTCCTTGAACTTTACGGATTGGTTGGTAAAACTAAAACAGAGAAAGCAAAGCAATTCATTTTCGAATTAATTACAATTATCAGCTTTCTTCTGACATTTTATAGTTTCCACAAACAACAGGTGGATTTGAGCAATCAAGATGTCATAGAACAGACAAGGTCTGAAATCGAGAAAATGAATAAAGAACTCTCAAAGAAAATTGAGACTGAACTTCAAAAACTCAAACAAATAAGATTTGCCCGAACAAACGTCAATTTAAGATACGCTGACAAAAAGAACAGTAAAATAATTGGTCTCGTTAAAAAAGGACAAAGAATTACTGTGATTGAAATAAGGCATAAGTACATACTTATTTCCTACATAGACGCTGAAACAGGAGAACCCAAATCAGGTTTTGTAGTCAAAAAGTACTTTGAAAAGGAAAAAAGAAATACTGCTCGAAACAACGGGTATAGTGCATGCCCTTCGGGACACGTACCATACCCAAACCGTTAAACCCAACAAAAAATGACCAAAGAAATCTGTCCAAATTGTGGAGCAAAAACTGGGTTCAGATTAGTTTCTAAAGGGTATTTTCAATATTTTAGAATTTTGTAGTTTTATGTAATAGTTAATATTCCAAATTAGTATGGACTTTTTTAAACGATTTTTTGGAAATCCCGACAGTGAAAAAAAACATAGCCGAAATGAACAAGGAAATTCATATCCAAAATATAATTATGAGTTAGAGTTTTTAGATGCTTTAAATAAAACGCCCACAAATAAACTCTTTGGTTTAAATACATATTGGGAAGGGAGATATAAAGAATTGCTTGGGAATTTGAGTCCAATTCTAGAAAAGTTTCTTTCTCAGGGAATGCTAGAAATAAGTTTAAAAGAAGAAGCACTCAAGGTTTCAGAATTAAAGAAAATCCTAAATGATAATAACCTTCCCCAATCAGGCAAAAAAGAGATTTTGGCAAAAAGGGTTTTTGAAGAAGTAGCAGATAAAAGCTATGCGGCTAATTTAATTCCATTTTATAAGCTTACTCAAAAAGGGCAAGATGCAATAGATCTTTATAGAGAGAACTTTTTCAAAGAGTATTACAACTTTCAATTAAATCAAGCTGATCTCTTTTTACAAAAGAACTTAAATGAGCTTGAGTCCAATCATTTTCAGTTTCGAGAACTCCACCCTGATCAAAGATATTTATTGGGGAAGTTTGACTCATTTGGTGAAAGGGCCAAAAGTATCTTAAAAAAACTTTGTCAAAATGAGGGCTTTCGAATTAAATGGAATTTCCTACCTGAGTTTGAAAAAAGACTTCGGGTATTAATTGCCTTCAAAGAAATTGGTATCCGCTTATTTGACGAGTTTAAAAATGAATATTTAAAAGAAATCGATCTCGATGAGCTGTATCCTATAATTCAAGGCAATCCAGAAAGATTAAACTTTGGATCAAAGGAAGAATTTGTAACTAATCTTGTGAATTTCGAATACCAATATTTTTGGAATCAGGGTAAACTTCAGGAAATCATTGATTATAGGAAGAGCAGTTCAAATTTTAGGTTTCAAGGTATCCAAGTATTAAATGATGGATGTGAATGCCAAGCAAAATATGGGGAGGAAAAATTCACTTGGGATAACATTAAAGATTTACCGGTTTTGCCTAGACATGTAAAATGTCGCTGCATTATTAATTTGATGTGATTAGTGAGATCAAATCCAATCCTTAAACCCAAAGCGTAGCCCACCTCTACGCTTTTTTATTTCACCCATTTCCCAACCCCAAGAGGGTACTTCCCAAGTGGGGGAGGGTACTTCGGAAGTACCCCTCCCCACTTCAGAAGACCTCGCTTGAACCTTTTTACTTCTCCGTTGGACCTCTGAGGTCCTCGCTTGGACCTTTTTGCTTCAAGCTTGCACCTTTTTGGTCCGACGTTGAACCTTTTTGCTGATTTCGAGGACCTTTTTACTGATCGCTTGAACCTTTTTGGCGGAACGTCGAACCTTTTTACTCATCGCTTGGACCTTCTTGGTGCAAAGCCGAACCTTTTTGGTTCAAGCGAGCACCTTTTTGCTCAATGAGTTCACCTTTTTGGTTCGACGTCGGGCCTATTTAGTGGTCTATTTGGCTAAACCACATAGAAACATAGCCCACATAGTTTTTTTGAATAAAGAATAGCTCAGGACGGGTTACTATTTAGGTAAAGCAAGAGTTTGGCTAAAGCCAATCAGGATTGGCATTTCCTTATCCCCGAGTTAAAACTCGGGGCAATTAATACATGTTCTAACCATTTTATTGTGGGATTAAAACCACATAGGAACATAGGACACATAGTTTTTGATGGAATGAGGAGCATCAAAATTCTGTGAAGTCAACAATTCAATAGCCCCCGATTTTAATCGGGGGAAGGTGATTAAACGCAGTCTATAAGCGTGAAGAAAATCGGTTAGCGCCGAGCTTGTCTAGGTGATCCACCGAATCGATTCCTTATATTGAAACATGAAAAAATCCCTCTTGCTCCTATTCTTTTTTCTCCTTTTCCATGGTGGATTTGCCCAAAATGAAAATCGCCCGAATATCATTTTTATCCTCACCGATGATCAGCGATGGGATGCCTTGGGTTTTGCAGGAAATCCCATCATCCAAACCCCGGAGATGGATGCCCTAGCTGAGGAAGGAACTTTCTTTGAAAATGCCTTTGTGACAACGCCTATCTGTGCGGCTAGCCGAGCGAGTATCCTCACCGGACTATATGAAAGAACGCATGGCTATACCTTCGGTCAAGGGGATATCAGTCAGGCATTTATGGATCAATCCTACCCGGTAGCACTAAGAAAAGCAGGCTATTTCACCGGCTTCTTTGGGAAATTTGGCGTGAATTACTCCGAATTCTCTGCACTTTTTGATGTAGGGGAAAGCTATGATCGAAATGGTAATTTCAAGGACCGAAGAGGGTACTTTTTTAAAACAATTGGGAAAGACACAGTCCATCTCACAAGGTATACCGGACAACAGGCCATAGAGTTTATTAAAACTGCTCCGGAAGACAGACCTTTTATGCTTTCCCTCAGCTTTAGTGCCCCTCATGCTCACGATCCTGCCGAGTTGCAGTATTTCTGGTCGGAGGAATTTGATGATTGGTATGAAGATGTGGAGATCCCAGCACCCAGCCTAGGGGATGAAGCTTATTTTTTGGATCAACCCGACTATGTCCGAATGGGTGAAAACCGCACCCGATGGCATTGGCGCTATGATACACCTGAGAAATACCAACATAGCGTCAAAGGGTATTACCGTATGATCTCAGAAGTAGATGCTGAGATTGGGAAAATCAGAAGGACCCTGGTGGAGAAAGGCTTGGCAGAAAACACGATTATCATTTTGATGGGGGATAATGGATATTTTCTCGGGGAAAGACAGCTTGCCGGGAAGTGGTTGATGTATGAAAATTCGCTTCGAGTCCCTTTGATTATATATGATCCGAGAAAAGCGGGAGGCAAAAGAAAAGAAGATTTGGCTCTGAATATTGATGTGCCTGCCACGATTTTGGATTTGGCTAATATTGAAATTCCGAAATCCTGGCAAGGTGTTCCGCTTCATGGTGTAGAGCTGAGTGAAAGAAAATCCATATTGGTTGAACACCTGTGGCAGACTCCCATCATTCCGCCGAGTGAGGGTATACGAACGGATCGCTGGAAATATTTTCGCTATATCAATCATCCCGAGCGGGAAGAGCTCTATGAGCTAAGGGAGGATTTTCTGGAAAAAAGGAATTTGGCAGGGGACCCTGCCTTTCAGGAGGTTTTGCTCCAGTTGAGAGGGCAACTGGAAGAAATGATCAATGCTGGGTTGGAGGAAAGAAAAAGACTTCTTTCTCAGGAAAACCCATAGTGGAAAGGATATTTTGAATGCCTTTAAAAACTAAGAAGAATGCTATTTGGCTTAAGCCAATCAGGGTCGGCATTCCTTATCCCCGAGTTAAAACTCGGGGCAATTAATGCGGGTTCTCACCAATTTTAAGAATATTGAACCACATAGGAACATAGGGCACATAGTTTTTTTGAATAAAGAATAGCACAGCGTTTTATAAGAAATGAGAAGAAGTTACTATCGCTCCCTTCCTGCCTTTGAATCAGGCGGTGATTGAACGCAGTCAATAAGCGTGAAGAAAATCGGTTAGCGCCGAGCTTGTCTCGGTGATCCACCGATTTTTAGCGTTTGACAAATTCAAGCAGGAATGGTCCGAAGGCCATTCCAGCCTGATTCAGGCAAGAGGTTTTTTGTTACTTTTTGACAGCAAAAAGTAAGGAATAGAAAAGCGATAGAAGTCCTCAGGATGGGTTACTACTAAAGAGAAAAATATTTGGCTCAAGCCAATCAGGATTGGCATTTCCTTATCCCCGAGTTAAAACTCGGGGCAATTAATGCGGGTTCTCACCAATTTTAAGAATATTGAACCACAAAGGCACATAGTTTTTGATTTAGAGATTAGCATTAAAATCAGGTAAAAACCATCTATTCAATAGCCCCCGATTTTAATCGGGGGTAATAGATCGACACCCTCCAACCCCAAACCATTTTAATGGTTTTTTTAAACCACATCGAAACATAGCGGACATAGTTTTTGATAAATGATTCTGGGTTTGGGAGATGAAGACTTTACCTACTTTCCCCTTCAGCCCTTCAAAAAATACATATCCCATATCCCGCGATTTTTGATCTCCACACTGCCGCGGTATTCACATTCAAATTCATCCTTGATGATCTCATAGGTCGTACCAGAGATATTGATCTTTCCTTCTTCTGAATTGCTTTCCATTCGGGAAGCGATATTGACGGTATCTCCCCAGATATCGTACTGCCACTTTTTGACCCCTACAATACCGGCGATAATAGGACCCGTGTGGATTCCTATCCGCATTTCAAATTGTACAATCCCTTCGGGCTTTGGCTTTTTAATAAAATCCATCATTTCCAATCCGGCACGAACCACATCAAAGGCATGCCGAGCTGTTTCGGTAGGAAGTCCACCGGCGCACATGTAGGAATCACCGATGGTTTTGATCTTTTCCAGCCCATACTTTTCTACGATCGCATCAAACTCCTTGAAATAATAGTCTATGCTTTCTACCAGCTGTTCCGGAGCGATAATTTCTGCCATGGTAGAAAAACTCTTGAAATCAGTAAAAAGTACCGTAGCTGAATTGAAGCGATGGGCTTTCACTTTTCCATAAACCTTAAGCTCATCAGCGATTTCCTCCGGGAGGATATTGAGTAGGAGTTCCTCGGAGCGATTTTTCTCCTCTTCGATAATTTTTTTGGTCTCCTTTTCAAACTTGAAGCGTCTAAATGAGCCTATCGCCAACAAGGCCACCAAAATGAGCATCAGCAAAACTCCGTAGAGCAGCAAGGTCTGCCGCTTAGCCCGTAGGGTAGCGATAGTCGCCTCACTTTCCAAAAGATCCACTTCGGCCTGTTTTTGAGAAACCTCGTAATCGGTTCGCAGATTGGCCATTTCCTGTACAGCCTGAATGTTTTTAACACTGTCCCGGTATTGAATATGCTTTTTGTAAAATTCCAGCGCTTTGGAGGAATTGTTCAGGCTTTCATAAATAGTGGAAAGTAATAGGTTCGCTTCGCTTATCTGATCTTTTAAACCATATTTTCCCGCGAGTTCAAGACTCCGTTGGGCATAAGCCAAAGCGGATTGGCGATCCCCTTTCTCCAAATAAATATTGGATAAGTAGTTTAAATAGTCGGAAATGGGATAGTACTCCTGATACTTTTCAAGAATCTCAATCGCCTGATTGATGCGACTTTCGGAGCTTATTTTATCTCCATATTCGGCGAATATCATCCCCATATTTCCAAGACAAAATGCCTGCCCTAATTCAAAATCTATCTTTTCGAAGATTAATTGGGCCCGCTCGACGAAGAGCAAGGCAGAGTCAAGCTTCCCCAATTTCAAATACTCATCTCCGGCATTGAAAACTGCCGATCCAAGAGCAGTGGAATCATTTTCCTGCTCAAGGATATCAATTCCTTTCCGATAATAAATGGTGGCGTTTTGACTGTTTTCGCTGGCTGAATAGGTGTCGGCGATCGTGATATAGGATCTCCCCTGCGCTTCCATTGACCCTGATTTCTGAGCATACCTCAGGGACTCTAAGAAGTATTCAAGGGCTTTGGACAAGTCCCCCTTATATTTGTAGGAATAGCCAATCATACTATTGGCGCTTGAAATATGGTTGTCGAGGGAATCTCTAAGCGCTTTATCCAAGTAGATTTCCCCATATTTCAAAAGACTATCCGGATTGGCCTCATACACTATGAGGCTACCCAAATAGTCTAGGTTTTCTTCACCGCTGGCATAGTATAATTCCTTGATGCTGTCAGCCTCAGAGCGAATCTGACTAGATTCCTCCTTAGACTGCGCAAGCGCCATACTAAAAATCGAAAAGTAAAGGAATAAGAAAACCAGATTTTTCAAGTTCAAAGGCTAGCTTTTAGGGCATTAAGTTTAGTCATATTCTTGGTTAGATTGCCTATTTATTAAGCCCTCTTTCAGAAGAGACTAGACAAAAATATCCTTTATGGAGTCGATGTAATTCTGATTTTTGGATCAAGTTGAAATGTCCGAGTCTCTCCAGTTGTCTGAGATCTTATGGTAAAGCGAATGGTATATTTTACCGTTCCATCAGGTGTATTATCCTCTATCTTTACCTTAGCCTTATTGCCTCCTCCTGGGATTGGATTCTGTGCAAATGCTGCAACATTTCCTGTCCAAGGAAAGTCTAAAAACTTAACTTGATAGTTTTCTTGATGAGGTCCCATATCAAAAATTTCCCAATTGACGAATTTGGAAGGATAGGCTGTAGACTCGAAATCAGAAGGTCTTCCATTGTTACTTCTTCCATTATTGTTATCAGAGATTTGAGAGTTATCCTCTACACTTCCTCCAAAAAAGATGGCTTCCGCATTAATTCTAAAATCGATTTTGATATCCTTTGCCCGCTGGCTAAATGCACTTGTTGATCCTAAAAATAGGAGGACAAGTGCCGCTAATAAAAAGCTGTTCTTTTTCATAGTGTAAGTTTTTTTGTCAGAATATAGAAAAAATTATGTAAAGCCTTAAATAAAATCAAATATCTCTTAAAACCATTCATTGGGGATTTTAAATAATTATGCTTTTACGTCAAGGAAAGATCGCTATTTACCCATTGATTTATTAGAAAATTCATCCTTAAAAACACCCATTTTAAGTATTGTACCCTTAGCTTTATAGGCTAAAAGGAGTATCAATAAAAAATGAAATCAGGAAACAAACTAGTAGGACTTGGACTTCTAACTGCAATTTCAGCTTCCCTTTGCTGTATTACTCCCGTTTTGGCTTTGATAGCAGGGACAAGTGGACTTGCTTCTACTTTTTCGTGGCTTGATCCTTTTAGACCTTATTTAATCGGAATAACTGTTGTTGTACTTGGTTTTGCCTGGTACCAAAAGCTAAAACCACAAACTCAAGTAGATTGCGACTGTGATAAGCAAGGAAAAACACCATTTATTCAGACTAAAAAGTTTTTGGGAATTGTGACCCTATTTGCAGGATTAATGATGGCATTCCCAATGTATGTTCATATTTTCTTTCTAAATACGGAAAGTCAAACAGTTGTGACTGACCCATTCAATATCAAAACAGCAGAATTTTCTATAAAAGGAATGACCTGTGAAGGCTGTGAACAACCTATAAACCAAGAAGTGAACAAATTGGCAGGGATTTTAAAAGCAACTGTTTCCTACGAGAATGGTAGCGCAGTCATTAAGTTTGATCAAACTCAAACTAGTATTTTCGAAATAGAAGAAGCTATTGATAGGACTGGCTTTATTGTAACAGAAAAGAAGGAAATAAGATGAAGCTAATTCTGCAATCAACCATTTCTTGCCCAGCATGCGGACATACGAAAGAGGAAACCATGCCTACAGACGCCTGTCAATTTTTTTACGAGTGTGAAAAGTGCAAGAAAGTACTGAAACCAAAACCAGGCGACTGTTGTGTTTATTGTAGTTATGGAACAGTAAAATGCCCCCCAATCCAAGGTGGGAAAAATTGTTGCAATTGAAATAATTTGAATTTATTGGTTTTAGCTTCAACCAATCTGGCTAATACTATATTGGGTTAGGTTTTTTATTCCCAATATTTTGAGGGTTCAAACCACATAGAAACATAGCACACATAGTTTTTTTAATTTTAAGGAGCTTGCTCATGATTTAAATGGATAAAGGAGGTTATGGTAGAAATCCAATTGTATTTTTTCCACAATTATTTCACAATTTCAAGAAAATCAATAGCTTAGATAATCTTTTAACCCTTCCCAGCCATGATAACCATCTCTGCAAAAGACAGCTATCGTCTTACCTCCCTATTGATGATCTTATTAATCCTCGGAATACAATGGGGATTTTATAAACCTTACATCAGCCAGTTTCCCAATTTTGTGGATTCTACTCCCACCATCCATATTCACGGAGCCCTATTAATGGGCTGGATGGTGCTCTTAGTGGTGCAGCCTATGCTCATTTATTTGAAAAAGGTAAAATGGCACCGAAGTCTTGGTAAAGTATCCTGGGTTCTAGGCCCCTTGATCATCATCTCCATGTTTTTGGTGGGAAGAGGTTCCTATTGGAGAGGCTTGGATTTCTTGAGTGCAAACCCTGATAGTCCTTTTGAATTGAGCGATCTCTTGGCCACCATGGTTTTGGATATCCGAGGGTATGTCACTTTCGCGATCTTTTGGGCCTTGGCCATGGCCTATCGAAAAAACTCTTCCGCACATATGCGCTATATGATCGGGACAGGCCTTTTGGCAATTGGTCCTGGAATAGGGAGAGGATTGTCAAATACTTTAGGTTTTTCCTTACAAGCAGCGCTAACTATAACTGATGTATTAGACCTGCTGATTGTAGGTGCCTTTTTGGGATATGATTTGATAAAGAAAAAGGACTACAAACCTAATCTCGTCATTTTCATCGTTTTCCTGATCGGTTCTATTCTTTGGCAATTCGATTACAGTAACTTTTGGCAAACCTTTGCCCAAGGCTATGCCGATCTTTTTTATTGAAGTAAGCCCAGTTGAAAAATCCATTTGGCAAAACCATTTAATGAAACTCAAATTCCTAAAAAAATACACGATATGCCTCTTGGGGGCTGCGCTATTGGCTTGCTCCACCGAATCCGTCCCCGAAAAAAATCCAAATCTAGAATATGTCTCTTATGAGGTGAATGTAACAGACCAAGTCTTGGATCGAGAGCAATATTACTCCAAACTTCAGGGTTTTTGGCTGGGCACCTGCATTGCCAATTGGACCGGATTGGTCACCGAAATGGATAAAATCGGAAATATAGGTGAAATCCAAACCGGGGCATTCTACACTCGAGAGGATTGGGGACAGCCCGATCAGCCCAGCATTTGGGGACAGGGGGTTCCAAGTACACTCTCACCGACTATTGACTTTGTGTTTGCCGATGAGGATAGCCTTTGGGGAGCGGATGACGATACGGATATCGAATACATCTATCAAGAACTTCTTCTTAGGAATCAAACTTCCTTTCTAACAGGTGAACAGATTCGGGAAGGTTGGCTTCGCCATATTCGAGCCGAAGAGGAAAATTACCTCTGGGTTTCCAACCAAAAAGCTTTGGACCTAATGAATGCGGGCTTGATCCCACCTGCCACCGGTGACCCTGCAAATAATCCCGAATACGAAATGATCGATGCCCAATTGACGACCGAAATTTTTGGATTGTATGCTCCGGGGAGACCTGATATTGCCTTAAAAATGGCGCATTTACCCATACAAACCACTGCCCGAAAAGAAAGTGAATGGATTTCAAATTTTTATGTAACCCTCTTTTCTCTTGCTTTAGCAACGGATACTTCTTTACCACTAAAAGATCAACTTTTTTGGATGGCTGAGCAGGCCAAAAAGGAATTGCCTCAGGACTCTTATCCCTTGCACATGTATGAATTTGTCAAAGCAAAATATGAGGAGGGAATCCCTTGGGAACAAGCAAGGGATTCGGTGTATTACCGCTACCAGGTCAATCAAATGGATGGCTATGATTTGACCAGTAGCAATTTGTACTGTAATGCTTGTTTTGCAGCGGGGATCAATTTTGCTGCGAGTTTGGTCAGTTACTTTTATGGAGAAGGAGATTTGATCGAAACCCTTAAAATCGGATCGCTGGCAGGCTGGGATTCCGATAATCCTACCGCCACTTGGGGAGGACTAATTGGCTTTATGATTGGCAAGGAAGGGGTAGAAAAAACCTTTGGTAGGAAATTTTCAAATCGTTTTCATATCCATCGAACTCGGGTGGGATTTGAAGGAGATGGAATCGACACTTTTGAAAATATGGCTAAAAAAGGGATTTGGATCGTGGATCGTGTCATTCAGGATGAGATGAAAGGAGGCATAGATCTCAAAGAAAATCGCTGGTATATTCCTAAGTAATGGAAGTTTTGAACCCCATAGGAACATAAGACAAATAGCTTTTTAATTTAATAGAAGAATCCAAATCCTATGAGAACCCCCCATTCAATTGCCCCCATATTAAAGAGGGGTCATAAGAATCCATCTTTTTCTAATCAAAGTATTTCAATGATTTCCGAAAACCAATTAAACCCTTCTTCGTACATGTGAAAAAATTAACCAATGAAAAAAGCATTGATTTTTTGGGCTGTTTTGGTTCTCTCCTCTTGCACAGGAGAGGAGAGTTCCTCCCGTACTGAAGAAAACCTTTTCCAAACACTTCCTTCAGGGCAATGGGGGATTAGCTATTTTGAAGATGGTGGTAGCGATCGAGCCAGTGATTTTGAAGGCATCAATTTTAATTTTTTATCGAATGGGCAGGTTGAGGCTTTCCGAGGAACTCAATTGCTCGATCTAGGAATATGGAGTACTAGCATAGAAAATCGCCGAGCAGAAATTGAACTTTCATTCCCAAGCAATCCTCTATTCGAAAATCTTAATGGGAATTGGTATCAAATACTCATAGGCTATGAACGGGTTACTTTTAGAAAAGACAATGAGATCTCAGAAGATCGATTAACATTTGAAAAGCTCTGAATTTTTCTCAGGATAAAAATACTTTTCCAGTCCCATAAAATTGATGAACATAGGGCTGTTGTTACAAATTGAATAAAGTTGCTCCTCTAGATTGAATCCATTTTCGCTTTTGAAATCAAAATTTGTGATTTAAGGAATCTATTCCCATTCTGTAAGCTTTAAAGTGTTAATAATTCAAAATTCAAGCATCGAAATTCTTCCTGTTGGGGTATTCAAACTAGATTGGGAGTTGGATCAAATACGAATTTGTAAGAAGACTTTTTAACCCCTTATGAGCAGAAAATTTATTTGGGCAACAATTTTTCTATTTTGCCTCCTAGCTTCCAGGCTCCAAGCGCAGGATGAAGCAGTGATTGATTGGATCAACCAGTATGCGATAGAAATAGAAAGTGCCGATCCAGACTCCCAACCGCTCAACTTCCATAAAAAGGTCCCCAGAAAATTTAGCGAAGCTCAAGTATTTGGTTTTGGAGAAGCTACCCATCAGGGGAAAGAGTTTTTCAATCTTAAAGCGCAGTTTTTTAAATATTTGGTGGAGAACCAGGGAGTCAGAGCTTTTTTGTTAGAAGACTCCTATCCAGCTGAGGCAGGAATCAATGAGTGGATTAGCGGAGGAAGAGGCGATGCCACTACGATTGAACAGGAATTTAGCATTGGAGCTTGGCATGCAAAAGAAGTAGTCAATCTCCTGGAATGGATAAGGAATTATAATATCCAAAAGCCCAAGGAAGAGCAAATCCGTTTTTTTGGAATTGATATTCAAAGTGTAGAAGGCATCAATACAGAAATTCGGCGTTTTGTGGAAAATAATAAACTCCCCATCCGGGAAGAATTACTTCTTGCAGCTGATAGCTGTGCCAAGCCCCAATTTATGTATCAAAGGCCAGCTGCAAATTGGGCGTCTAGCCAAATTCCCAAATTGAAGGAAATTGAAAAAGGGATCGTAGACGCAAAATCAACATTCAATCCAAGTCAGCTTCAGGAGTCATATCAAATTCTAAGGGCTTTAAATTCCTTGATCAGCTACATTGAATTTGTGCAAAACCCTGTCAGCACAGTGAGGGATAAGGGCATGTTTGAAAATACAAGACGAATCCTTGAGTATGAAATCCCAAATAAAAAAGCCTTCATTTGGGCACATAATAATCATATCAACAACCTAGAAATTCCGCCCTATGGAAGCAATTGGATAAACTTGGGTGCCCATTTGAAAAGCTATTATCAAGATCGATATTATAGTGTAGGGTTTGATTTTGGGAGTGGTACATTACCCGGATATGTTGCCAAAAAGAATGAATGGGAGCTTTTTTCCATCAGCAAGCCGTTTAAGGACACCTATGCTAAAACTTTGATTCAGGCAGCATATGATATCTATTTTGTGGATATGGAAGAGGCACTTCGGAGTGAAGCAGCGCCGTTTTTTAAGTCAAGAAAAAAACAGTTCATCACAGGTGGCCCAGGGTTTACCTCCAAAAAACGCTCTTTGATTGAGGCCAACTTTTCGGAAATGTATGATGGTTTGATTTTTCTAAAGAAAGTCTCACCAACCTATTCCTTCTCCAACCTGACTCAAGTAAAAAGTATTCGGGAATGAGGTCGAAAATAAACATATTCAAAAGTATAAGATTTGTCATTTGATCGAGAAAATAGCATTTTATTCAGTCTCAATTAAACAAAAGCTTTATGGGATTCTGTTATAATCAAAAAAGCATAATTTGTTTGAAATGAAATTTATTGGAAATAATAATCAATATCTGGAGATAAGCGCATTGAATGCTATCAATAGCCAATTGATAAAAAATTCATCACCGAGTGACCTCCTAGTATTATGGTTTCTGGAAGATGATAATCAATTAATCATAGACAATATAGACTATACTTTTAATTCCAATGATCTCGTTTTCTTGACGGAATTCCACAAAATAGGAGTTAAAAAGTTCACCAAAGCAAAACTGCTACGATGGAATAAATATTTCTATTGCATCATCAACCATGATAGTGAAGTGGGCTGTAAAGGAATTTTGTTTTACGGTGCCGTAGGACTTCCAAGCATCCATCTATCCCAGCAAAATCTAGATGTTTTTTCGACTGTCTGGAAAATGTTGGAGCAAGAGATGGTTTCTAAGGATAGCCTGCAGGAAGAAATGCTTCAGATGATGCTTAAGAGAATTTTAATTCTTTGCACCAGGATTTATAAGGAACAAAACGATTCATGGAAAACAAATACAAGAAATATTGACATCATCCGTGAATACCATTTTTTAGTGGAGCAACATTTTAAGGAGAAACACTCCGTTGCAGAATACGCCGATTTATTGCATAAATCCCCCAAGTCCCTATCAAATCTTTTCAAAAAGCTTGGAAGCAAGACTCCTCTTCAATTTATAAAAGACAGGAAAATGCTGGAGGCCAGAAGATTGCTTACTTATACAGATATGACAGTTTCAGAAATAGGGTATGAAATTGGCTTTTCAGATATCCAATCTTTTAGCCGTTTTTTTAAGAATGAGGAAGGTATGTCCCCCATTGACTTCAGAAAGAGGTAACTTTTAAGCACATCCCATTTGCTTAGGGAAAAATTGACAATAAGGAAGGAATTATAGCTTACACTAGGGGTTTAAAGCCCCCACATATTTGCATTGTAATTATTTGCTAACCACAAAAATCCATGCAATGCAAAATTTCAAACCTCCAAGAAGACATGAAGTTTCAGTCACAAATCAGGCTATTTTCGACAAACTTCAAAAGTCTTTGGGCTTTGTGCCTAACCTTTATGCCTACTATGCCAAAAACGATACGGCATTAGAAGATTACCTCGCCCTCCAAAACAGAAAGTCCACCTTGAAAGCGAGGGAACGAGAAGTTATTAACCTCGTGGTAAGTCAATTCAACGGATGCCGCTACTGTCTCTCCGCTCATACGGTAATCGGCAAAATGAATGGCTTTTCTGAAGATCAGATTTTCGATATCAGGGAAGGAAAAGCTCCTTTTGATTTTAAACTGAATGCCCTAGCGGAATTCACTCATTCGGTAATGAAAAATCGAGGAAAAGCATCTGAGTCTTCTAAAGAAAACTTCTTTGCGGCAGGTTATGACGAGGCAAACCTAATTGATGTTACCATGACTATTGGAGACAAAATCATCAGCAATTATCTCCACAATTTAACTGGGTTTGAAATTGATTTTCCCCTTGCTCCTGAATTAAAATTTCAATCTATCTAATCGGACAAGCTTTCTTTTTACCATTAAAAGAAAAAATATGGCAACAGAAATAAATCTAAAAAATCTGCCAGAAGGATTTCAAACTATAATTTCTAATGGCAAACACGCTATTCTGGGTGATGAGCCTATCAAAAGCAAGGGAACCGATCTGGGGTTTGCTCCTACAGAACTAGTCCTTGCAGGCCTAGGAATGTGCAAAGTCGCTACTATCCGGTATATAGCCAGATTGAAAGGATGGGAAATCAGGGATGTAAATGCGAGACTTTCCCAAGAAGTGAATCGGGGAGAAAACAAGAAACTCAGCACCCGAGTAAAGGTTCGGATTGATATTGAAGGAAATATCACTGAAGAACAAAGACAAGAGCTCTTAAGTCAAGCAGACAATTGCTATGTGCACCGATTGATTGAAAGCGATTGGCACATAGAAAATGCTACTGACTTGAATGAAGAAATTCAAAATGAATTGTTAACCGCTTGAATTTTCAAGTTTTTCACTCTGACTAGGCCTAAAAAGAGTTTAAACAAAGAGTAGGCACTTAACTTAAACTGATATAAAATGAAAAATGTAAGAATAATTTTCTCTTTAGTAATAGTTTCTATCTGGGGATTGGTAGGATGTAATGATGATGATGTTACACCTCCCCAAACAGGTATTTTGACACTTGATATTTCTGGTCTAGAAGATTTGGGCAGTAATTATGCCTATGAAGGTTGGATAATTGTCAATGGATCGGCCATTTCTGCCGGTATTTTTAATGTAGATGCAAATGGAAATTTGTCACAAAATTCGTTTGAACTGGACAGGGAAGATCTTGCAAACGCTTCTACCTATGTATTGACTATTGAACCAAGTCCTGATAATGATCCGGGACCAAGCGATGTACATATTTTAGCTGGTAACTTTTCCGGAAAGTCCGCATCTGTTACCATTGAACATTCAGCAGCAATTGGAACAGATTTCACCAATTCCACAGGAGAGTTTATTTTAGCTACACCAACAGACGGCGGATCCGATACGGACGAACTAAGCGGTGTGTGGTGGTTAAACCCTGCAAATGGTCCTGGTCCGGGCTTGAATTTGCCAACACTTCCCAATGGGTGGAAATATGAAGGTTGGGCAGTAGTCAATGGAACTCCGGTTTCAACAGGAACATTTACATCTGTCACAGGTGCTGATGAATTTAGTGGGTTTAGCGGAACGGCAAGTGGAGCCCCCCCTTTCCCGGGAGAAGATTTATTGATGAATGCCCCTTCTGGTTTGATCTTCCCAACAGATTTAAGTGGAGGTACTATTGTAATCTCCGTAGAACCAAGCCCAGACAATAGCCCCGCTCCATTTTTACTCAAGCCACTAGTGAGAATGCTTCCATCAGATGCATTAGACCATACATTATACCAAATGAGTAATAATGCAATTTCGACAAACCCTTCAGGAACAGTAAAAAGATAAGGCTACCCTAGCCGTAAATTGAATCCAAATCAGAAAAAGGCGCAGATGAGATCTACGCCTTTTTCATTTAAAGGGGTTCCAAATCTCTTTGGTCCATGTTTTAATTTTCTAGAAATAGCCAGGATTTGGACTTTCCTGGATTAGCTATTTAGGAGCATATACAGCCTTTATCTCATACAATTGAAAGAAATTCTTTGCCCTGCTTCAAATCATTAATGAATGAAAGCATCACTCAAGATGAAAAATTCAGTGATCCATTTAAAAAAGACTAGTGGTTTTTTAAAGCCCCTCCCATTTTATACTAGGAATTCTATCAATAAAAAAGGGAGGCCTTGGGTACAAAACCAAGACACTCCCTAAGATTAGTTGAATTTTAGAGTATTCTAGAAGTCAATAAGAGCTTCGTTTTCCTTTGCTAGGGAATCTGCCATTCTCTAAACCTTACTTCCACCTTACGATCCGAATCTACGGATCCTTTGCTTGCTCCTCTAATGATCAATCCGCCCACATCGGAACTTATTCTTGCGGGATCTATTCCTAGTGATATAAAGTGGTTTTTGACGGATTCCACCCGTTTTCCGGAAATTTGAAGGTTGTAACTCACGGTACCGGTATTATCCGCAAAGCCAATCAATTCTAGTCCCAGGTCTGGATTGGTATCCAAAATTTCCTTCACCTTCATCAGTTTCTCCTTCTCAGAATCTGCGATTTCGGTTTGATTGATTCCGAAAAAGACCTCCACCTTACTCTGATTCAAAAGAGCATGTGAGGTAGAAGGAACGGTGTTTTCAATGAACACTGTATCCGTGACAGTTTCAGGACTGATCGCAACCATTCGTTGTAAACTGTCAATCAAAATAGAATCCGCTTGAATCTGTGCCATTAATAAAGAATCCCTACGGGCTTGCTCTTCTTCCATTCTTCTATCACGGGAATTGGCAATCGCTGCTGTAGTCGCAGCAGTTCCTCCTACCAAAAGCGCATCCTTCAACAATTCATTGTTTTTCTTATCCAGCTTTTCCTGCTTTTTCCTGTTCTTCTCCAGCTTTTTCGCTGTTTTTTCATCTACAGCCTCAGTATTTATTAAGACCTCTTGGGGCTCCGTCTCTTGAGGTTCATAGCTTTGTTGCTCAGGAATTCTAGAGGCAAAAGCCATCATCATTGCCGAATCCCGTGTTGCTTGAGCTTGGAGCATTTCAGACCTGAACTCATCCATTTTTTCCTCAAATTCCTCTCGGGTCATCGTATCATCTGAAGCAGCTGTTCGAGTTCTAGCTGCCTGTTGGGTAGAGTCATTTATGGCAAGACTATCCAAATAAAGTTCTGTATTCCCTGAGGCTGAGTAAAGGATTTTAGAAACTTGACCTGGATAGATTAGCAGTTGCCGAACCATGGCAGCACTATCCAAATATTGGATTTGCTCATTTGCTTTCACCGCCTCGATAGAATCTAATTTGAAGGCCAATTGGGAATCTATAGAATTAAGGTTTGTCAATCGCTCCATGCTGGCGGATCGCTCACTTTCTAAACTAGTCAGGCGACTTTCCGTCACAGCTTCAGAAACCGTAGTATCTCTTTGTGCAAGAGCGATAGTCTCGTCGATTTGAGAAATTTCGCGCTGGGCACCAAGTAATTCCAGTTGGATTCCTTCCCGCTGACTTTCGATAGAATCCCGAATCAGATCCAATTGAGCTAAGGCTGCTGAATCTAGGGCGCTGCTGTCTCGTTGAAAGCCTTTTTGCTCCCAGCTTGGAAGCTGAATAACGGTGAAATAATTATTGGTAACCGGAGTTGGGGATACTCCATATGCCCTGATCGAATCCGCTTTTTCCATTTGCTTTTTCAGCAATTCATCAGGAACAAAAGTATATCGCTGACTAATTACCGGAGGCTGAAAACTTTCCTTGGTAGCACCCAAACTAAATTTGACTCCTATTCCATGGTAGATATACCAATCTCCTCTGCCATTTCTATTCCCTCTGTAGGGATTGTCAAAAGTGGGCACATTGGTACCGGGAAGAGCAGCATATTCTTGAAAATCATTGTCGTATTCCAGTCGGTAGACCCCTGACACATCATCCAAATAATCTGTGGCAGCCCTTTTGAAGTCAGATTGTGCAAAAATTTCTATACCTTTTGCCACCCGAATCCGAAAGCCTAAACCTAGGTTTGCATAAAGAGTTGCCCGCTTATACCCACCGGGAATTTCGGTTTCAATATCTCGTAGGTTCGTTTCAAAGGTACCGTCAGGAATCACATTTAGATTCTTGTAATTATATCGGTTTCCATTGGCATCCAATAAGTCCCCATACACATCAAAACTCTGCACACCCATGCCGAGCGTCAGATAAGGTGCAAAAATTGATTTACCGGAAAGCAACCAATTGTTATCAGGCTTGATGACAAAGGAAAGTCCGGCATCTATCAAATTAGTCTGAAAGTTCAGTGCCCGGTTAAAGTTTTCTCCTTCAGTGTAAAGTGTACCATCATTCTTGACAAAGCGATCCGAAGAACCAAACTGATAACTTCCTGCTGTGAACATCAAACCGATCGAATTCCCTAAAGCATATTCAATCGATGCTTGGTAGGATAAATTTTGGGAATAATTATCGTAGCGCTTATAAAGTTTGGTAAACTGATCAAAGTTCTTGACCCCTAAAGGCCGGATATCTCCAAAATAATTGGTGGTCCCGGCACTGAATCCAAACCTCCACTTGTATCCATACTGCTGCGAATAGATTGGAGAAACTAGCAAGAGGAAGGCGAAAATTGAAAACAGTTTTTTCATGATCTTACCTTTTATTTCCAAAGCCCAACCAAATTCTAAACTCAGCGCTCAGCCCGACATAGGGCTGAAATGCATTGACATTATTCCCGTCAATTTGCTCCGTTGTCAAGAAGGTTCCCCCAGCATTGAGCCTGATGAATCGGAAGAAATTATAACCCAAACCCACAAAAACCGGCCGGCTAAATGCTGGTCCGCTGATTCGCTCACCGATCGAGTTTTCCATGTTTCCAGAAAGAAAAATCCCAGTGCTGATAGACATATTGCTCATGAATCTTGCAAAGGTTCTATTACCTAAAGGAAAAGAGAAACCAACGTACGGACTGTAAACAAATTCCTGCTGAGGCAAATTTTTGGTCAGGGAGATTGCTCCATATCCCAGATTGATTGGGATAGAATTGGGTTTCTTTTCGGTAGGATAGTTCTGAAAAATCTTCTCATCTACCCTTGCCAGTAAATTGGTGCTGAGGTATTGATCCACTTCTGAAAAAATAATAGCCTCAAGTTCATCCAGATATTGTCTGGCATAAGCACCTCTCGCATTATCTGCCTCACTCAATCCCGAAACATTGAATTTGGCTTTTCCCATTTTAAGCTTTTTCCGTTGCTCGAGTTTTTTCCTAGTCAAATCAGAAAAACCAGGGAATTCAGCTCCATTTGGTAATTCAAAGTAATACGCTCCCGCATTTACGATTTGCTCCAAATTGGAAAGAATTTGCTCATCTGAATCTTCAAAATGAATTCCTCCTTTCCTGACTGTCGTAATAGTGCTCAAGTATGTGTCAAGATTGGATTGGATAAGCCGACGGACTTCCTCCACTTCTTCCTTTCCGGCCTTTTGATAAAAACCTATCTCAACATGATAGTCTTCATTAGATCGTAATGGATCATCTACCAAGGCTTGGAATGCGAGTTCTTTGTACCCAAAAGGTGCCTTCCAAAAGTAAACATCCTCCGATTTTACCGATTTCTTGGATTGGTAGATTTCTACTTTTACTAATTCAATCGTGCTTGGAATTGCTCCTCTGATGTAAAATTTTTCCTCTGCCGGAAGAGGCATACCTCCGTTTAGTTTGTTTTGGATAAGATCCAAATTGACCGTGGTAATGGCTTCTTGGCTCCAGCTAGTTTGAATAAAAATGCCTAAGGTCAAAAATAGGAATAGTTGTTTTTTCATACCCTTTCAATTTATTGTAAAATACAGGCTATTAATGATTAACTTCTTAAGTTAGTTAATGTTGAAAATCCCTCAATCTATAAAATATAATTTGATAATAGTTCCTAATTTGAAAGATAAATATTCAGCTAATAATTAAATATAAAATTAAGTTTTACTACAAAGTACTAATTAAAATGCTGTGAATTGTATTTAATCAGGATGTTTTTCAGACAATTATTTCAAGATGCCAAAAATTATCAAAGATGTCAAAATCTCCTTATCTTGATGATAATCAGTTTAATAGGTTCCTCATCTCTTCTTCAAATCTTTTTAAAACTTTCTCTTCATGGCAAAAACAATCAATCAACGCGTAACTGCAAAAATCGAAGGCGATTTTGTGGTCTTTCTGATCGGCATGCGGATCAATAAGTTTTGGAAACTTCATAAATGGATTCCGGTAGCTCAAGCAATGCCTAAAATGCTGAAGGAACTTTCAATGAATCCCGAAAGTGGCCTTCTTGGTTTTCAATTATTTGGCGGGATTCCTCCTGTGATCGTGCAGTATTGGAGATCCTTTGAGCATCTGGAAGCCTATGCCAAAGATCGCGAAAGCTCGCATTATCCAGCATGGCGGGATTTTAACAAGAAAATCAAAAGCAATGGAGATGTGGGGATTTGGCACGAAACCTACAAAGTCAATGCAGACGATTATGAATGCATTTATAACAATATGCCTAAATATGGATTGGGAAAAGTAGGTGAATTGATTCCAGCCACAGGAAAGCGAGAATCTGCTGCTGAAAGAATTTCAAGAAAAGATCATCAATGAAGGAATCTTAACAATTTAAAAACACAAAAAATAGAACCTGATTCACTTCGCAACGTACCTTGGAATTAAATGTATAAAAAGATGAAAATTTCAAGGCTACTATTTTTTCTGCCCTTTTTGATGGCTTTTCAATGCGGGGAGGAGATTTATTCAGATGATGACCTCTTATTGGAAACCGGAATCCTGAATTCTTGGGAATTATCAGAAGAGTCAATCAATGGTTCATCCGACCTACTCCCTAAATGCTGTAAATATTTTAATTTTTATCTGGATGGAGATTCCAATGATCTTGTGGGGAGATACACCTATCATGAAGACAATTCCGGGAACTTGGATGGCGTATTTATTCTAGACCCAAGCAAGCAGGAAATTATTTTTAAGGGGGATGACGGGACAGAAATCATGGCTTCCTATTCTATCAATGACGAGCAGAATTACTTGGTACTTTCCTACCAAGCTGGCCGAACTGAATTGGTGCAAGGATATAGAAAAGTGGATTAGGATTTTCAACCATATATGCCTCTCAGTTTCCCTTCACCTTAAAAGCCAATAAGACATTCCCTGGCATTTCTCCAAACATGCTGTAGCCTGAATTAACGTAAAGCATCCCGTCGGCCACTACCGGCCCCGGGCCATCAATTGATCCTCCCATTCCTTTTTGTCCATTGACGGTTTCGTATTCACGTACCGTATCAAACTCCCATAAAACTGTTCCATCCTGAGAAGAATAGGCTCGAATAAAACCATTCAAATCCCCCTCGAAGACAACTCCGGGAATTAGCGTTGGCGCAGCGGAATTAGACTGTTGGCAGTTTCTTCGTGGACCCTCAGAACATGGAGGTGGAGCAGTTTTCCAAACCTGCTCTCCTGTTTGAAGATTGAGTGCATATATCCCCGGCGTAGGCCCCAAACTTGGATCACTCGGATCCAGCGCAAAAACATTATCGGAGTTGGCAGCATAGACTAAATTTCCATCGGTTGCCATACCCCAGTGAATTCCTCCCAGGGCACCCCCTTTTCCTATTCGGCTTTGCCAAAGCACTTCTCCAGTCTCCGGCAAAAGAGCATGAACAACTCCTGATTTTTGCCCCGCAACTAGCATATCTCGTTGGTTTATCGAGTCATAAACTAATATGGGAGCCATACCAAAATCCACATCCGGACCAGTAGGCGTAGGACAATTAGGATTATCCGGGCAGGATAAATTCCAGGTATCATTGGCAGTTGCCTGCCAATTCCATACAAGCTCTCCAGTTTTCAGATCCAAGGCCTGAATTGCATCGCTCGTATTCGTAGGAGGAAAAGTATAATTTTCCCCTGTCCCAATGTATAGCAATCCTCTTTCGACATCCACCGTAGGACTTGCCCAAACTGGGGCACCTGAAGGTCCATAAGAAGGATATCCATTTTCCTTTTTACCAACTTCCCTAGCTTCCTCTGCAATCACCCGATGTTTCCAGATTTCTTCGCCGGTTTTTGCATTCAAAGCAGTTACTCCGCCAGAAGAAGTACAGCAAGCATATTCGGGATTTTGGGATGAAATGACTTCAAAAGAGGTAATGGGAACATAGACAATGTCATCATAAACGGCCACAGAACCAGTAACCGCAGATAATGGGTGATGCGCAGCACGGCTTTTCCAAATCAATTCTCCCGTTCTAATATCCACGGAATAGGTATTGGTAGCATAGTCTGCAAAATAGGCAGTCAATTGGTCGTCTTGAACAGTATAACTTATCGCTCCTCGAATCGCTGCATCAGCCTGAAACGTCCAACCAATCTGACCGGTGTATCTATTCAATGCATATACTTCTCCAAATTGGCTTCCCACGATCATCCATTTTCCAATGATGGCGGGCTTACTTCTCACGATGGAGGAATTTGGAAAGGCAAAAGCCCATTCAAGCTCAAGAGAGGAAACATTCTCAGGAGTTATCCCTGCCTGAGAAGCAGTTCTAAAACCAGAACCTTTCAGGTCGCCTCCCCAACCTGAGTGATTATACTGAGCATCAAGGTCTTCTGCTGAGATTTCGAAGTCGGTATAAGCTGATTCAGGAATTTCCACCTTTACTAATTTCTGATTGGTCAGGTATTGTGCAACTGCCTCTCGCTCCTCAGCAGTGAGCTGTTCTGCCTGAACTCGCATTTTTCCCATATTTAGAGCTGCCAAAATCGCATGGGGAGACATTCCCGATAAGAGGCCCTGAGCAGGTGCCATGGTTGTGTTTCCTTCGGTATGACAAGCCGCACAGAACGTTTGGTAGGTCTTTTCACCCAACTTGAGGACCTCTTTTGGTACGGGACCATTAGTCAATAATGCTGTGGAATCACCACTGGGATTAGTGCAAGCAAAAGCAACAACAATGAATAGGGCGGGAAAAGCAAAAAACTTCTTCATGGGCTTAGAGGTTGATTTTGAAAGGGCTAAAAGGGAAGGCTGACTGAATCAAGTTAGGTAAAAAATATGGGAATTATAGTTTACGAATCCAGAGCTAAACATTTGAGGAACCCATCCAACAGGCTTTTATTAAAATCCTCTTGGATTCCTAAAGGGTATTTCTTACCTCGTCATTGAATTAAATCTTCACCCAAGTCATGAAAAAAATGCGCATTTTCTTTACTGGAGGATCTGGAAAAGCCGGAAAGCATGTTATCCCTTATTTGCTTAAGCAGGGGCATCGAGTGATGAATGTAGACCTGACTCCTTTGGATTATCCGGGAGTGGATAATATCGCCGCTGACATTACCGATTCGGGTCAAATGTTCAATGCCTTGAGCATGTATGCAGGTTTTGATGAGCTAGAACCTGGAACTGGAGTTCCCAAATTTGATGCGGTTGTTCACTTTGCGGCAGTTCCTAGAATTCTGATCAAACCGGATAATGAAACCTTCCGGGTTAACACCATCGGAACCTATAATGTGATTGAAGCTGCTGTGAAGTTGGGGATCAAGAAGATCATCATTGCCTCTTCGGAAACGACTTATGGGATTTGCTTTTCGGATGGACAAACAAATCCAAAATACCTCCCCTTGGATGAGGAATATGATGTAGACCCAATGGATAGTTATGGATTATCCAAAGTGGTCAATGAACATACGGCTAGAAGTTTTCAGCGAAGATCGGGAGTAGATATTTACGCCCTACGAATTGGAAATGTGATTGAGCCTCACGAATACGCCGAACTTTTTCCACACTATTTTAAGCATCCGGAAGTTCGTCGAAGAAATGCTTTTTGCTACATCGATGCCCGTGATCTTGGACAAATCGTGGATTTATGTCTAAAAAAAGACGGTTTGGGTTTTCAGATTTTTAATGCCGGAAATGACCATAATGGGGCGGTTATCCCAAGTAAAGAATTAGCAGAGCGATTTTTCCCGGGAGTACCTCTCACCCGCGAACTTGAAGAACATGAGGCCCTTTTTTCCAATCGCAAAATCCGCGAAGTCCTTGGCTTCAGAGAGCAGCATAATTGGAGAAATTATGTGGATTGGAAGGAGTAAAAATGATAAAAATGGTTAAAGCCATTCTTGGTTGTATCGTCTAATATCTATTCCCCGGGTTAAAATCCGGGGCTATTTACAATATAGAAAATCTCTTTAGGAACAATAATTCTGCTCACTGCAAACTGCCCTCTGAATACTGCTTACTGACCTAACTTCTCCACAAATAAGGAAACAACAAATACCCAGCAGCGGCTACTATCGCATTGATCGCTACTAAACTCAAGAGTTTGTCAGCACTCACAGACCAATCCAAACCATCCAGTGCATTTTTTGAAATCCGAATTGCCATCAACAAAATGGGAATGATGACCGGGAAACTCAGAATCGCCATCAAGGTGGCATTATTTCCGGCTTTCGATGCGATTCCTGAAACCATGGTGAGACAGGCAGAAAATCCCATGGCTCCCAAAACCAGATTAAGCAAAAAAAGCGTTTGATCCTGAACGGGATTTCCCAAAATGACCGAAAAAACCGCATATCCCAACAGGGCCAAAATCAGGGTAAGAGCTGTATTATAGATAATCTTGGAAAGAATAATGGCCTCGGGCGAGGCGATCATGTAATAGTAAAGTTGTCTCCCCTGATGCTCCTGCACAAAACTTTTCGCCACGGCATTCACAGCCGAGAAAAGTATGATAATCCAATACAAAGCATTCCAAGTAGGAACGGAAAGATTTCCCATTTTGGCCCCGACACTCAGGTAGGTGATAAAAACCGCCGAGACCACATAGAGTAGAATCCCATTAAGGGCATACTTTTGTCGCCACTCCAAAGTGATTTCCTTTCGGATCAAAACGGTGATTTCTTTCCACATAGGCCAAAGATAGGAGTAAGGAGCGAAACTTATCAAACTCCCGGAAAGGAGATGCCTTTCACGCGTCTATACAAGTTGAGTGCATATTTATCCGTCATTCCAGCAATGAAGTCAATCAATTGGCGCAACAAAGGATAAGGGTTAACTTCAGCTCCCCAGCCTTTCAAGGGAAAATCTTCCGGAAGCAATCGCAAAATGCTTTTATCCTGACCGGAGAAAAGTTCGGGTGCATAAAACTTATGATAAAGAGCCTGACCAAATACTTCCAACAATCCCTCCAAAACCTGAAATCCAGCAGCTTCTTTTTCGAGAACAACCTGAGAGCGATAAATCTTTCGAATAGACAACTCTGAAATTTCTTGAAGGGCTTTAGCAGAAGGAATCACATCAGTCAAGGCCTTGTCAAAATGACCCTTGCACATACTCTCTTCGTATTGAGCGAAGGCCTCCACAGTTTCCTGAATCAAAACCCCTATGGTCAAAGCACGTAAAGCTCCCAAATTCTGGGATTGGGTACGGTTTTCTAATTTTTTGGGATTGAATTTATTTCCCAGTATGGGCTTCAATAATGCTACAGTTTCTTCGAAGCTTACCAAACCCATGGTACATCCGTCTTCCAAATCAATAATGGAGTAACAGATATCATCGGCAGCCTCCACGAGGAATGCCAAAGGATGACGAAACCAACATTCCTCACTGGATTTTTCAATCCCCAAGAAATCTGTCAATTGCTCGAAATCCGAAAGCTGATTAATAAAGAAACCGAATTTCTTCTGACTTCGCCGCGCAATATCCCGATGGGAAATAAAGCTAGGCCTTGGGTATTTGGTAAATGCCGCTAGAGTCGCATAAGTAAGCTTGAGCCCATTTTGCTTGGAAACTAGCATACGAAAACCTTGGGCATTTCCTTCAAAATTGCAAAGGTCTACCCACTGTTCGGGGCGTAGGTGTTTTTCCCATGCTCTACCCTTCGGGTGGAATTTGAAGAAATCAGAAATGGCCTCTTCTCCAGCATGGCCGAAAGGTGGATTTCCTATATCATGGGTCAAAGCAGCTGCGGCTACAATTCCGCCTATTTCCGATGCTGAAAGTTCGGTCTTTTTCAGATTAGGATATTTTTCAAGGAGATATTCCCCGGCAGCTTTTCCCAAAGAGCGCCCGACAGAAGAAACCTCCAAGCTATGCGTTAGACGTGTATGCACAAATGCCTGCTCTGGCAAAGGAAATACTTGCGTTTTATCCTGTAGATTACGGAATGGAGCCGAAAAAATAATTCGGTCATAATCGACTTCAAATTCACTTCTTGCAGCCTGTGTGGGAATAAATCCCGGCTTTTCTCCAAATCTACCCCTACTGAGGAGGCGTTCCCATTTCATCATGCCCAAAAATAAGAAGGCTCGGAAAGAATTCACGGGATTTTTAGGGATTTCCCAAGCCAAAAATTCTCATACTTTATTTTTAATTTATAAATTCAAATACAAAATCTCATTCTGCTTCGTTAATTCTTGGCATCACCCTTGTTTGAAAAAGAACCAGAAATTAAACCAAGCTATGAAAAACTTAATCCAAAACGTCTTAATCTTATCCATCCTCCTCATATCGTTTTCATGTGATTTCAACGATTCTCCCGAAAGTGAAAAAGCCTTGGTCAGCTTTACCTTGGTAGATGCCCCAGGAGATTTTGACGAGGTATGGGTTGAAGTCTTATCTGTCAGAGTCCAATATGTTTCAGAAGATGGAGAGGAGAATGAAGACGAATCCACTTGGGAAGAAATCCCTGTAGAAGGAGGAAGTCAACTGGTTAATTTGATGGAATTGACCGGAGAAAATTCTTTCCTAATTGGTACTGAATCCTTTGAAGCAGGAAGAATCAATCAAATCCGATTAGTTCTTGGAGAAAACAACTATGTAGTCAAAGGAGAGGAGCAATTAGATCTGAAGACTCCTTCTGCCCAGCAAAGCGGACTTAAACTCAAACTGGATCAAGACCTAGAAGGTGGGAAATCCTATGGAATCATCATTGATTTTGATGTAGCCAAATCAATTATTGTTGCGGGAAACTCTGGGAATATCAATCTGAAACCTGTTTTGAGAGCATTTTTGCAGGAAACTGCAGGAATTCAAGGACAAGTACTTCCTTCAGAAGCTCAACCTATTTTAGTGGAAGCTTTTCAAAATGGAGAATCCTTCTCGACTTTCACTAACGCTGAAGGAGCCTTCGTTATTAAAGGCCTGGAACCAGGAACTTATTCACTTAAAATTACCCCAAATGAATCCTATCAGCCGTTGGAATTGAATGATGTTATAGTCGAGGAGGGCAAAATCACGACAACCAGTCCAATTGTTTTAGAACCGGTTGAATAAAGCAAAAGCTCAATTTTCCGGAATTGGAGCACGATTCCATCAAAGTTTTGACCTAAATTTGGGCGTGAGAAAAATCCACGCCCTTTTTATTTTTTCGGTCCTATCCCTCAGCTTTATCGCCTGTTCGAGCGGTGATGAAAGCCCCAAAGCCTTGCTTAATCTTGTCCTTGTCGATGCTCCTCCTGCCTATGATTCTGTATTTATAGAAATCGAGGGAGTGGATGTGCTGATGAATGTGGAAGGAAGGGATACCGAACAAGAATCTTTTTTCATTCCCTATGAACTTGGAGACAAAAGGATTAAAGTCTCGGATTTGGTTGGAGGTGAAGTACTCCTGCTAGGTCGTGGCACTTTACCCCCCGGACAAATAATTGGGATGGAAATGAGGCTAGGAACTAGCCATAGCCTTTGGAAAGATGAAAAATCCTACCCGATCCCTTTAAAATCAGGTTTGGATCCTTTGATTTCGATTGATGCTGAACTCAGCTTGGAAGCAGGTCTTTCCTATGATTTGATTTTAGATATTGATTTGGAAAAATCGATACAAACCATTTCTACCGAACCCTATTCATTCGAATTGGACCCGAATGTAGAAACTGTCTATCCAGGACAATTTGGTGAGTTGAAAGGAAGCATTTCTCAAACCTCCCTAAGTCCTGCCATCTATGCAATTTCCAATGGAGATAGCACCAGCACCCATACCAATTCTTCCGGTTCTTTTTTGTTTCGCCTTCCAGCAGGCATCTATGATATTTACCTTGATCCTAAGGATGAAGCATTTTTGGCAGATACGCTTTTAGGAGTGGAAATCATTAATCGAGAGAGTCTCACTTTGGACCGGATAAGTTTTAGACCCAAACCCTGATGGAAAATCCAGCGGCATACATGCGTAGGGCCTTGGAATTGGCCGAATTGGGAAAGGGTAGTGTCAGCCCAAACCCCATGGTTGGATGTGTGATTGTAGCAGATGGAAAAATCATCGGTGAAGGATACCACCAACAATATGGTGGACCGCATGCGGAAGTTCATGCCGTCAATGCGGTTCAACACCCGAGTCTTTTTTCAAAAGCCACAATTTATGTAACCTTAGAACCTTGCGCCCATTTTGGAAAAACCCCTCCTTGTGCCAATATGCTTGTTCAAAAAGGGGTGAAAAAAGTGATAATCGCTGCCTTGGATTCAAATCCTTTGGTCGGAGGAAAAGGAGTAGAAATTCTCCGTCAAGCAGGGATCGAGGTAGAAACAGGGCTTTTGGAAAAGGAAGCCCACTGGCAAAATCGACGCTTTTTTACCCTAATAGAAAAAAGTCGGCCTTATGTGATTTTGAAATGGGCTCAAACAGCAGACGGCTTTGTTGCCCGAAAGGACTTTTCCTCCAAATGGATTTCAAATGCATTGAGCAGGCAGCAGGTTCATCGGTGGCGAGCGGAAGAAGATGCGATTTTGGTAGGAAGAAATACGGCCCACTTTGATAACCCAGCCCTAAATGTGAGAGATTGGGTAGGGAAAAATCCCACTCGAATTGTTATCGATCGGCAATTGGCTCTGGATTCAAACCTTAAGCTTTTCGACGGAAGCCAACCTACCATTTGCTACAATTCCATCAAAAGTGAAAGCCACGAAAACTTGGAATATGTCAAATTATCTCCGGAAATGGATCCGAAGGAAATCCTAGCTGATCTCCACCAAAGGAAGATTCAAAGTGTACTTATCGAGGGAGGAACCTTTGTTTTGAAAAAATTCCTTGAAGCCGAACTTTGGGATGAAGCCCGTGTGTTTACCAGTCAAGTTCGATTTGAGGAAGGAATTGCGGCTCCTGTGATGCCTATTCCTCCATCTGAACAAGTTCAATTAGAAGACGATATACTTTCTTTTTATTTCCATGTCTGAAAATTTATATATCCCTGCAGAAGCTGGTAAAGCTGAAAAATACCAGACCATTCTTCCTCAAATCGAAGCCTTGATTCATGGGGAGCCGGACCTTTATGCGAATCTTTCAAACATTGCTGCAGCCCTGAAAGAGGCTTTTGGGTTCTTTTGGGTTGGTTTTTATCTGGTAAAAAATGATCAGTTGGTTTTGGGGCCTTTTCAGGGTCCAATTGCCTGTACTAGAATTAATTTTGGAAAGGGAGTTTGCGGTACCGCTTGGAAAGATGCCAAAACCCAACTCGTTCCAGACGTTGATTTATTCCCGGGACACATTGCCTGCAGCTCAGCAAGTCGCTCTGAAATCGTGGTGCCTTTGATTAAAAACGGAGAGGTTTTTCTCGTTTTGGATGTGGATAGCGACCAATTGAATGACTTTGACGAAGACGATCAGCGCTATTTGGAGCAATTGATAGATATCCTAGCTAGGCAGATTTAAGTCAGAGATTCCCCGATCCAAAAGAGTTTTTCTGAATAAAAGTGATTCAATCCTTCCGTGATGCTGATAGAAGCTGAAGGGTCAAGGATTTCTTCTCTATTTTCTATTTGAACAGACTGTTCTTCTTTACCAAAAAGCTCCAACTCTCCCTTTGGATACCATTTCTTCAATTCTCCGGACTTGACGGGAAAGTACTTTCTGCCTTGGTCAAAAATGCACAAATCCATCTTTTCCATAAAAAGAACCAAGTCCTCAAACTGCTCAATTGGAAAACCAACCAAATGGGCGGCACGGTGATCTGAGGCCATCAAATAATGTAAGGCATCCTGAGGGAATTCCTCTTTTCCACTTTCAAAAAACCTCAAAGGGTATTGCTCTTCCAAAAGGTGAATATTTTCCTTTTGAAAGGCAGATGATGCCAAAATCACATCGATTTTAATCCCCCAAGAAAGAACTTGATCTACTGCAGACTCCGCCACGAGTACAGTTGGCACCCACTCAAAAAGCCCTGACAACTGCTCCCAGGAAAAATCCTCGACATCGAGAATCACAACCGCTGGTTCTTGTTGCTCTTTGACAAAATGATGAGAGGACATCAGCTGTAAAGGTTTTGGTAGAAATTCTGAACGTTTTTATAAGCCAATTTTTCCAATTGCTCCTGAGTTAGAGATTGCTGGAGTTCCTTTAGAATTTCTGGGTATTTAGAAGCATTTTCTGCCAAAGGAAAATAAAAAGGATGACGACTTTTGTCTGGAAAATCTCCTGTGTAGAAAAAGTCAGCTCCAAAGCTTTGGGCGTTTTCTCCTCCTATCTCAAATCCATGCAAAATATGCTCATACAGTCTTTCTGGAACAGAATTATCCAAAAATGCCCGTAGAAAATTCACTCCAATTATCCCTTTTCGTCGAATAATCTCCTGCGCAAATTCATCAGTCAAATTCCTCTTATGATCCCAAATTGTCCGATAATTGGAATGGCTGGCAATGACCGGAACATCCAAGCCCCGTTTATCGATGTGATTCAAAATTCCTTCTGCCAATAAATCAGAAGTATGGGATAAGTCAACCGGGATTTTCTTTCCATGCATGAGATCAAGTAGGCGCTTTCCATCCTCCTTTAAACCGATTCCTTCGGTGTAATTTCCTCCACCAAATCGGTTCTCGGTATGATGCGTCAAACTGATATAGGCCAATTTCCCAACACTTGAAAGAATCTGATCAAATTGCTGTTGAATATCTACCCAACTTGCATTCTCCTCTCCCAAACCTGCAGCATTTTCGACGGAAGCAATGAGGGCGATTCGATTTGACGGAACCTCCTTTTTAGGCTCAAAAGCACAAAACGTATCCGGATTATTTTGAATTAATTCTTCAAATATCTTGGCTTGTTTTCTTGCCAAGTCCATTGAACCCTGACGAACATCCGTATATATCGCCATGACTTGCATGTGAACATTCCCCTTTTGAAGCCAAGGAACAGCGCAAGCAATATCCTCTGAGGAAAAGGGGTTCGCATTCGGCACTTTGGCCAAATAGGACAGCATATCGCAATGAAGGTCGTAAATGGGGGAGTTCATTAGCAGGTAGTTTCAAACAAAGTAAACCAAAAAAATGCGTGTTTTTTAATACTTTTAGCCCCTCAGCGAGTTAGATCTTAAGATCATCAAAAAAATCACGTCATGGCACTTACTCCTCCTTTTAATTTCAAAAAATGGATTGATGACAATCGGCATTTGTTGAAGCCTCCCGTGGGCAATCAACAGGTATATAAAGGAAATAAAGACTTCATCGTGATGGTAGTTGGGGGCCCAAATGCCCGAAAAGATTACCACTACGAGGAAGGAGAGGAGTTTTTCTACCAACTTGAAGGTGACATTGTCCTCAAGGTGATCGATGAAGGAGTGCCAAAAGATATTCCTATCAAAGAAGGAGAGGTCTTCTTGCTTCCTCCACGCGTTCCACATTCGCCACAACGACCAGCTAACACCGTTGGTTTGGTTATGGAGCGATATCGAAGAGAGGGAGAAAAGGATGGCTTTATGTGGTATTGCGAAAACTGCCATAATCTCCTCCATGAAGAATATGTGGAATTGACCGATATCGTAAATCAGCTTCCCCCAATCATGGACCGCTTCTGGTCAAGTGAAGATCTCCGTACTTGTAAGAAGTGCGGTACTGTCATGGAAAAGTAATTAACCCCACCCCAAATAATCCTATCATAATATGAGCAAGCTGAACTACGAGTTTTCAGAATCCTTTGCCCAAAAAATGGATACCGAAGACCCTTTGAAGGATTTTCGAAATCGCTTTCTTTTCCCAAAAGTAAACGGTCAAGAGGCTATTTATTTTTGTGGAAACTCACTGGGTCTCCAACCCAAAAGCGTTCGGGATTATTTGGATAGAGAGCTCAGCAATTGGGCTGAATTAGGTGTAGATGGCCATTTTCATGGGGAAGATGCTTGGTATCATATCCGAAAAAAATCCAAACCCGCCTTAGCCGAAATTGTAGGTGCTCATGAGCATGAAGTAGTAGCCATGAACAATTTGAGTGTGAATTTGCACTTGCTCATGGTGTCATTTTACCAACCTACCCCAGATCGATATAAGATAATTGTTGAAACCGGAGCCTTTCCTTCAGATCAATACATGCTGGAAAGCCAGGTAAAATTCCATGGATATGATCCTGCCGAGGCTATTATTGAAATAAAACCAAGACCTGGAGAGCATACCCTACGAACCGAAGACATAATCGCTGAAATCAAAAACCAAGGCGATCAATTGGCGGTGGTTAACATGGCCGGCCTGCAATATTATTCGGGGCAGGTTTTTGACATGAAAGCCATAACGGAAGCGGCTCATTCGGTGGGTGCTTATGCTGGATTCGATTTGGCACATGCCGTGGGAAATGCTCCATTGGCTCTTCATGATTGGGAAGTAGACTTTGCGACTTGGTGCAGCTACAAATACCTGAATTCAGGTCCTGGAAATATCTCGGGAATTTTCGTTCATGAAAAATACGCCGAAAGGCCCGACCTACCCCGATTCGCCGGATGGTGGGGCCATGATGAAGGACAGCGTTTTTTGATGGAAAAAGGCTTCATTCCCATGTTTGGGGCTGACGGTTGGCAACTTGCAAACACCAATGTTTTGGCTTTGGCAGCGCATCAAGCTTCTTTGGATATTTTTCAGGAAGCAGGGATCAAAAATCTTCGTGAAAAAAGTGAAAAACTGACTAGATATTTAGAGTTCTTAATTGAGCAAATCAGCGGAGAATCAGAGGTTTTGGAAATAATTACCCCCAAAAACCCAGCAGAAAGGGGCTGTCAGTTATCTTTGCTGATTCATCGTGGCGGAAAAGCCGTCTTCGATGAATGGTATCAACACGGAGTAGTTGGGGATTGGAGAAACCCCAATGTCATTCGATTGGCCCCTACTCCCCTGTACAACAGCTACTTGGATGTGTTCCGATTTGCAAAAATTTTGGAACAATCCTTGGAAAAATTCGCTTAAGGAAGCGAGGATCAACTCATCCCCATGAAAAAAGAAGAAATAACGGTGCTTGGAGCCGGCCTGATCGGGTCCCTCATTAGCATCTTTCTAAAAAAACAGGGACTTGATGTACATGTGTACGACAAGCGCCCTGATATGCGAAAATCCCAATACTACGAAGGTGGGCGCTCCATCAATATGGCACTCAGTCATCGAGGATGGAAAAGCCTAGAGCAGGTGGGATTGGTCGACAAAGTAAAACCTCTTGCGATCCCTATGCATGGCCGTCGTATACACGATGAGCACGGCGGAACGTCCTTTATGCCCTATGGCTTAGAAGGACAGGCCATTTACTCTATCTCCCGAGGCAAATTCAACCAATTGCTGATGGAAGAAGCAGAGCGCCTTGGAGCTACCATTCATTTTGAGCATAAATGCGAAGAGGTCGACTTCAGAGATCAAAGCATCACTTTTTCAAATCCAGAAGGAACAAGCAAAAAAATCGCTCCGGTTATCATTGGGGCAGATGGAGCTTATTCCTCCCTTCGCATGTCCATGCAGAAGCAAGTTCGATTCAATTACAAGCAGGAATATATTTCTCATGGATATAAGGAACTGACCATTCCTGCGACTTCGGAAGGTGAGTTTGCTATGGACCCTAATGCCTTGCATATCTGGCCAAGAGGCAAGTTTATGTTAATCGCATTACCTAATCCCGATAAATCCTTCACCTGCACTTTGTTTTTGCCTTTTGAAGGCACGAAGGTTTGCTTCGAAAAAATCAATGATGAGGATGATTTGGAAACCATCTTCCAGGCTTATTTCTATGATGCATATGAGTTGATGCCTGATTTGAAAACCGAGTTTTTCAAGAATCCTACCTCAGCCCTCATCAATATTGAATGCTATCCTTGGGTTCAAGGCCACAGTTTGCTCTTGGGTGATGCTTCCCATGCCATGGTTCCATTTTATGGGCAGGGAATGAATTGCGGATTTGAAGATTGCTATATCCTCAATCAGCTCATTGATAAATACGGGCACAATTCCTGGGATTTGGTTTTTGAAAAATTCCAGAAGAAAAGAAAGCCTGATACCGATGCGATTTGCCGATTAGCAATGGAAAATTTCATCGAAATGCGGGACTCAGTAGCTGATCCAAAATTTGTCATTAGAAAGAAGATCGAAAGCAAATTGAATGAATTGTATCCAAAAGAGTGGATCCCTTTATATTCCATGGTCACTTTTTCAGATATGGGCTATGCGGAGGCTTATGCTCAAGGAAAGCTCCAAGAAGCCATCATGGATCAGGTGATGGCCGACCCTTTAATCACTGAAAATTGGGATCGATTGGACTACGAAGACATTATCAACAAAATGGAAACCTCAAAAGCTGTTTAATAAAATGGAAAGACCAGATTTCAATATCGAAGAAGTCAATAAAATCATTCGTGGAAGAAGGTCCATGTTTGTCGCTCAATTCAAGGAGAATGATCCCGTGGATGATTCCATCATTGAGGAAATGCTCGAAAATGCCAATTGGGCGCCAACTCACAAACTAACTCAGCCTTGGAGATTCATCGTCTACACCGGAGCTGGTTTGAAAAAATTCGCAGACTATCAGGCAGAATTATATAAAAAGCGAGCTGAGAAAAACGGAACCCCTTTCATTGAAGCAACCTATCAGCGATTCAAAGAAAATCCGCTGAAAGCTTCTCACGTGATTGCCATCTTGATGAACCGAACTGAAGGTTCCGGCATTCCGGTGATGGAAGAAATTGCTGCTGTATCAATGGCGGTGCAGAACATGTACCTGACAGCTTGCGCGCATGGATTAGCCTGCTACTGGGGTACAGGTGGACCAACTTTCTGGGAAGAGGCCAGAGAAGATTTTGGGCTGGAAGGAGAAGATATGTTAATGGGATTCTTTTATGTAGCCAAACCTGCAACTGATAATTGGCCAGCTGGAAAGCGAGAGCCGATTGCAGACCGAGTGGGTTGGATCAGAGAATAAAAAAATGGCCGCTAATAATCTTAGCGGCCATTTTCATTATAGTGCTACAAAAGCTGGAGGAGTGACTCCATTCGCCCTTAAATAGGCGATTGCGGCACCACGGTGGTGTGTGCTATGATCCATGATCAAAGCCATTATCTGTCTTCGGCTTGCACTCATACCAAAAACCTCGATGATTTCACCCGCCTTGTCAGCTGGAACGGCTTTCATTGTTTCTTCCGTATAATCGTAGGCCTTTGCTACATAGTCTGCCAGTTCAGCCTTACTAGCAGTAGCCAAATCAATACTAAAACCAGGATCTTTTCCCATTAAATATCCCTGTGCTATTCCTACAGCAGAAGATGCAATGTGATGGATTTGCTCTTTGAAACTCATTGCTTCAGGATCCGTTTTGTAATCCATGCCTGAGTCAGGCATAGCGTTCAAGACATCAATGGTAAATTGCTTTCCGTTTCTCCATTTGCTGAGAAATTCATCCATGGTCGTTTGAGCATGAAGATTTCCCAAGACAAACAAAAATGCCAAAGTAAATAGGCTAGTAAAAAGTGTTTTAACTTGCTTTTTCATTTTTTGGATTGGGTTGGTTAGATATTAAAGTTCCATTATTCCATAATGAAATCAAATCGAAAGTCTAATTTTATGTTATGAAAAAATCCCTGATTTTCTTTTTAATCGCTGGATTATTAGTCAGTTGTGAAAATACCTTCTTGCCAAAACCCAAAGGCTACAACCGAATTGACCTTCCAAATCATAACTATCAAGCGCTTGAAGAGGGATATCCCTACCAATTGGAATATTCGCGCTATAGCGAATTGGAACCGGATTCTTTTAACCTTAAGGAAAAAGCTTGGATCAATTTGAATTATAAGGATTTTGGAGCCAAAGTACATTTGACCTATAAACCCATTTCGAGTGAACTTGATTTTCGCACTCTATCCAATGATGCCTTTAAGCTGACGGCTAAGCACCAAATCAAAGCTTATGGAATTGAGGAATCAGTCCTCATGACACCTGAAGGCTATACCGGGGTGGTGGCAGAGCTCACAGGAGAAGTTCCTACACAGTTTCAGTTTTTCGTAACCGATTCTACTGAGCATTTCCTTCGCGGAGCTCTTTATTTCAATACAGCTTTAAAAAATGACTCCTTAGCTCCTGTCATTGAATACATCAAGGTGGACATGGCCCACCTGATGAATTCGCTGAAATTTGAAAATTAACTGATATACTTCCAGGATCTGTATACGATCACGCCGCCAGCTAAAGCAACTACCGTTGCGATACTTCCGGCAAGTGCTTCGCCATAAATCCAGAAACCTGTAGCAAAAAGAGCAGAATAGATCATGATGGAGCCTACCAGCATCAAGCCGATTTCTCTTGGGAGCTGTCCTGTAACCTGCTTTTCACCCGGATATCTATCCAATACTTTTTTCCATCCCCAAGAGGCAGGATGTACTTTTCTGTAGAAGCTCAGGAGAACTTCATCCTTTTCAGGCCAAGTCAAAAAGGTTACCAAAAGCCAACCAGCTGTCGTGAAAGAAACCGAATAGATCAATTTGAGATAAGCTTGATTTTCAGGAATCATAATCCAATTGACATTAGGGTTGATCACTTCAAAGAAAATCGCAACCACAAAGGATATCGCCATAGCAGAAATCTCTGTATAGGCGTTGATTCTCCACCAAAACCAGCGAAGGATAAAAATAAGACCTGTTCCGGCTCCAATCTGAAGCAATATGTTAAATGCATCTAAAGCGGAAGAAAGAGCAAGGGCTAAAAATGCGGACAAGACCATCAATGCTACCGTAGAGATTCTACCTACTGCCACCAATTCTTTGTCAGACGCTTCTGGTTTAATAAATCGCAGGTAGAAGTCATTTACGATGTATGAAGATCCCCAGTTGAGATGGGTAGAAAGCGTTGACATGACTGCCGCAATCAAGGAAGCCAAAACAATTCCCAATAAACCTGTAGGAAGGAAAGTCAACATTGCCGAATATGCCAAGTCATCCCCCAATTTATCGGCAGGAATCTCTGGGAAAGCAGTCTGCATATCAGAAATGGTTGGAAACACCACAAGAGAAGCAAGAGCGATGATAATCCAAGGCCAAGGACGAAGCGCGTAATGCGCGATGTTGAAGAATAAAGTGGCCCCAACCGCATTATTCTCATCTTTAGCAGAAAGCATTCGCTGGGCAATGTAACCTCCACCTCCTGGCTCTGCACCTGGATACCAAGTCGCCCACCATTGAATAGCTATGGGAATTATAAATAGCGGGATATAGACATTGGGATCATCAAAATCCGGAACAAAGTCCAGTTTTTCAATCACATTTTCATGGGAGAGTAAGCCTTGTAAGCTTCCGATTTCAGGAAGATCCAAGATAAAGTAAGCCGCCCCAAAGGCTCCGATCATTGCTATAAAGAACTGAAAGAAATCTGTTAGCAAAACACCTTTCAAACCACCCAGGGAACTATAGACTACCGTGACGATAGAAGCCATAAGTAGGGTTTGGATAGGACTTAAACCCAACATCACCCCACCAATCTTGATAGCAGCGAGGGATACTGTAGCCATAATGACCACATTGAAAAATACCCCTAAATAGATGGCTCGAAAAGCCCGAAGGAAGGCAGCCCCTTTTCCTGAATACCGCAATTCATAAAACTCCAAATCCGTCGTGACTTCAGATCTCCTCCACAATTTGGCATAGACAAATACAGTAAGCATCCCTGTCAAAAGGAAAGCCCACCAGGCCCAATTCCCGCTGACCCCATTTTTCCGAACAATATCCGTCACCAAATTGGGAGTATCGGCAGAAAAGGTGGTAGCCACCATACTTACACCAAGTAACCACCAAGGCATATTTCTTCCCGAAAGGAAGAATTCTTTAGCTGAGGACCCGGCTTTTTTGGAGGTTAAAATTCCAATTAATAAGGAGATTACGAAGAAAGCTCCGATGATCACCCAATCAATAGTAGTAACATTCATGGTCTTAGGGGTTTATCGACCAACCAATAAACAAATTTTTATTTGAATGTCTTTTTACTTTATTAATAAATTTTAAAAACTTTTCAATTCTGACAATTCCACATTCGAAAAAGGACAAATTCAAAAGGCTGACTTTGAGAAAAGACTTTACAGAAATTCAAGCCTTCAATTAAATATCCAAAAACTACCAATTCTCCCTACTTTTGAAGATGGATCCGAAATACCTGAAGCAACTTCTTACCTTCTACCCAAAATTATTTTCCGATGAGAAAATAAGCATGGAGCCATTAGGAAATGGGTTGATTCATGAGACCTGGAAAATTTCCAATAACCAAGGGGAATTTGTATTGCAGGCATATAATAAATCAGTTTTTCCTTATCCTGAACGGATTCAAAATAACCTGGATATTCTTTTTCGAGAACAGGTTGCTGAAAGATTACCTTTTGAATTGCCATTGCCCATACAAAATTCTCAAGGAGAGCAATTGACGAATTTTGAAGGGAAATTATGGAGAATATTTCCTTTTGTTTCGGGTAAAACTTTGGAACAGATTCAGGTTCCCAACGAGGCTTGGCTTGCTGCAAAAGCATTTGGGGAATTTGCTTCAGCAGGCAAGGAGCTGAATATGTCAGAGTTTATGGAAACCATTCCAGACTTTCATCGATTGGATCTCAGATTTGAAAAATTCCAACAGACGGCCAGTGCCGTTAAAACTTGGACCAAGGAAGAAGAGGACATTTTACGGTTTTACCTTAATCAAAAACCGCTTATTGAAGAATACAAAGTAGAAAGAGAAAAGCTACCCATTCGATTAACTCATAGCGACACCAAAATCAACAACTTGATCTTTTCGGAGGATCTTCATCAGATAAAGGCTTTGATAGATTTGGATACCGTCATGCCTGGATTGCTGCTTTATGATTTTGGGGATTTGGTTCGGACTATCGCTTGCAGTCTTTCGGAAACTAGCATCCAATGGGAAGGCATTCGACTTCAGGAGGAAATTTTTGAGGAATTGATCTTAGGTTATTTGGAAGGAATAAAAAACCTAGCCACTCAACATGAATTCGAATCCCTATTAATCGGTGGAGAAGTGATGACCTGCATGATGGGCCTTCGGTTTTTTACGGACCATCTTCAGGGGAATATTTATTACCGCGTTCAGTACCCGGAACAAAACCTCCACCGTGCAAAGAACCAGATGATTTTACTTCGGGATCAGCAAGAAAAGCGAGCGCAGTTAAGGAATATCTGGAAAAAATCCTTGGAAAAAGTTCGGGCTTGTGACAATTAGCCAGAAAACTTGGTAAAATTTTCCCACCAAGAGTAAATTGCCTTTTACAAAAACATCCGTCCCTTGTCTGGTTTTTTTTCCACCAAAATAGAGTTCCTAAAAGGAGTAGGCCCGCAGCGTGCCGAACTGCTCAATAAAGAGCTCCAGATTTTTACTTATGGGGACTTATTGCAGCATTACCCATTTCGCTACGAGGATAGAAGTAAGTTTTACAAAATCCAGCAACTCAATGTCGATTTAGAAAATGTGCAGGTCATTGCACGGGTGATGAAATTGGAAATCGTGGGTGTCGGTGGAAAAAAACGACTAGTCGCCCAGGTAGCCGATGAGACAGGGGAAATGGAAATGACCTGGTTTAAGGGAATTCAATGGGTACAAAAGAAATTACCGGTAGGAAGTGTCTTTATTTTCTTTGGCAAGCCTGCTCAATTTGGTCGTAAGTGGAGCATCGCCCATCCAGAAATGGAACCGTTAAGCCAAGCTTCCGAAAATCGTAACAGTTTCCAACCGGTATATTCCACCACAGAAAAACTACGTGCTCGATTCTTGGACTCGAGAGGGATTTCCAAACTCATGGAGCAATTAGTCCATGCGAGTTTGCCCTATATTCAGGAGACACTTCCCACAAGCATCCTGGAACAATACCAATTGATCGGGAAAAAGGAAGCTTTGAGGGAAATTCACTTTCCAAGCCGTCCCGAACTCCTTCAGCGAGCTAGAAAGCGATTAAAATTCGAGGAGTTCTTCTTTCTTCAACTCCGCCTTCTGAAGATGAAAGTTGCCCGTACAGAGAAATTTCGAGGGCAAATTCTGGATAATACATCCTTACTAACTGAATTTTATCAAAACCATATTCCATTTGAATTGACTGGTGCACAGAAACGGGTCATTCGGGAATCTTATCATGATATGAAGTCCGGAAAGCAGATGAACCGACTGATTCAGGGAGATGTGGGAAGTGGAAAAACAATGGTTGCTTTCATCTGCATGTTGATTGCCATTGGCTCCGGAGCTCAGGCTTGTCTGATGGCTCCAACCGAAATTCTAGCCAACCAACACTATGAAGGGTTGAAGGAGTATGCGGATATGATGGGGATCAAAATTGCCTTATTGACAGGTTCGGTGAAAAAGTCCGCTAGGAAAACGATTCATGAGGAGCTTTTATCTGGAGATTTAAAAATTCTCATCGGAACTCATGCACTTTTGGAGGATGTGGTGCAATTCCAAAATCTCGGATTGGCGATCGTGGATGAGCAGCATCGATTTGGAGTTGCCCAGCGGGCAAAATTATGGGCCAAAAATGAGGAATTTTTTCCTCATGTTTTGGTCATGACTGCCACCCCGATTCCTAGAACCTTAGCGATGACGCTTTATGGAGATTTGGATGTTTCAGTCATAGATGAATTGCCGGCAGGAAGGAAACCGATTCAAACTGTCCATCGATATGATAAAGACCGATTGAAAGTATTTGGATTTATCAATCAAGAAATCCAAAAAGGCCGTCAGGTTTACATTGTCTATCCTTTAATTGAAGAGTCCGAAAAGCTGAACTTGAAAAACCTTATGGATGGCTATGAGAGTATTGCCCGGGCTTTTCCTCAATATCCTCTCAGCATAGTCCATGGATCCATGAAAGCCGAGGCCAAGGATTTTGAGATGCAGCGCTTCGTGAAAGGAGAAACCAAAATCATGGTTGCTACCACAGTAATCGAAGTAGGAGTAAATGTCCCAAATGCCTCAGTCATGATTATTGAAAATGCGGAGCGATTTGGTTTGTCTCAGTTGCATCAATTACGCGGAAGGGTAGGACGAGGCGCCGAGCAAAGCTATTGCATCCTGATGAGCAAGTACGAGTTGTCCAAAGATTCCAGAATTCGATTGGAAACTATGGTTCGAACCAATGATGGATTTGAAATAGCCGATGTGGATCTTCGTCTTAGAGGACCTGGAGATTTGATGGGAACCCAACAGAGTGGAGTTACGGATCTTTTGATCGCAGATCTAAGTAAGGATGCAGGTCTTTTGACTTTAGCTCGGGATGCTGCTCAACAATTATTGGCAAATGATCCTCATTTAAGTCTTCCTGAGAATCGACCAATTTTAAAACAAATTCAACAGCAGAAAAAAACAGCGGTGAATTGGAGCAGAATTTCTTAATGCTTTCATTTCCAATTCCAATACTTCAAAACTTCCTATGAACAAGCCAAAAAATCAAACCCTAGACCCACAAGATTGGGAAGCCATGCGAGAGTTGGGGAATCAGATGATCGATGATCTGATTGATTATTGGAAAGGAATTCGGGAAGAGAAAATCTGGAGACCAATCCCAGAGAAAGTGAAAAATAGTCTGGATGTACCAATTCCTGAGAAAGGGAAGGATCCAACTTCCGTGTACGAAGAATTCAAGGAAACCATTTTCCCTTATAACAAAGGGAATGTGCATCCACGTTTCTTTGCATGGATTCAAGGAACAGGTACACCAATGGGATCCTTTGCTGATTTATTGGCCTCCGGTATGAATCCTAACACTACAATCGGAGAGCACTCTGCCATGTATGTGGATCGGCAAGTAGTGAACTGGTGTAAGGAATTGATGGGTTTTCCGAATGATGCTTCCGGTATTCTCGTAAGCGGAGGTTCCATGGCTAATATCACGGCGCTCACGGTTGCCCGAAATGCCTTTGGTGGTGGGAAAATCCGGGAAAAAGGTTTGCTGGAAAATGGAAGGCAATTAATCCTTTATTGCTCCACCGAAACACATGCTTGTATTCAAAAGGCAGCGGAAATTTTGGGTATAGGAAGTCAGTATGTTAGAAAAATCCCAGTAAATGATGCTTATGAAATGCGTGCTGATTTGCTCCGAAAGCAGATTGAAGAGGACTTGGGATCGGAATTAAGTCCATTTGCCATTGTAGGAACTGCCGGCACAGTCAATACGGGAGCGATTGACCCTTTAGATGATATTCTGGAAATATCTAGGGAATATAATTTATGGTTCCACGTAGATGGAGCCTATGGAGCATTAGCCAAGTTGGACCTGGTATATTCAGATCGATTAAAGGCCATCGAAGAAGCAGATAGCTTGGCATTTGACCTCCATAAATGGCTATATGTCCCCTATGAAGTAGGCTGCACCTTGATCCGTGATGCTAAAAAGCACCGAGACGCTTTTGCCAATACGCCTAATTATTTGCTACAGGAAAGTAGAGGACTTTCTGGCGGATTGGATTCCATCAATCATTATGGATTTGAGCTTTCGAGAGGTTTTAAAGCCCTCAAGATTTGGATGTCTTTAAAAGAGCATGGAAGGGAAAAGTATGCACAAATGATTGCTCAGAATAATCGGCAGGCAGAGTACTTGACTCAATTGGTTTTAGAAAATCCCAACTTGGAATTGATGGCTCCTACCTCTATGAGTATCACCTGTTTCCGAATGTCACCTCCAAATTTTTCAGAGGAACAAATTCGAGACCTAAACCGGGAAATATTAGTGCGACTTCAAGAAGAAGGCATCGCTTCTCCAAGTTCCACCATTTTGAATGGAAAGTATACGCTTCGGATTGCCAACGTAAATCAGCGTACCCAATTTGAAGACATGGACCTTTTGGTAAGAGAAGTTATTAGAATAGGAAAGGAAATTATTGGTTGAGTTAAATTTTTTAAAGTAAAAAGGAGAAATCAATAATTAAAAATTTCTATTTTTATTTAAATCAAGAAACAATTTTTTATGAAAAAGCTTTTCGCAGAATTTATTGGAACCTTATGGCTAGTCCTTGGAGGTTGTGGAAGTGCCGTTTTAGCGGCGGGTTTTCCTGAATTAGGAATTGGATTCGTTGGAGTTTCTTTTGCATTTGGTCTTACCGTAGTGACTATGGCATATGCCATCGGCCACATTTCAGGTTGCCATTTGAATCCTGCTGTTTCTGTAGGTCTTTGGATAGGAGGTCGTTTTGATCGCAAAGATTTGGTTCCCTATATCATTGCCCAAGTTTTAGGCGGACTTGCAGGAGCTGGAATTCTTTATCTGATTGCAACCGGAAAGGCAGGAGTGGATATAGGAGGATTTGCCTCCAATGGATTTGGAGAAGCATCACCCGGAGGATATTCAATGATGGCAGCCTTGGTTACTGAAATCGTAATGACCTTTTTCTTTTTAATGGTTATATTAGGATCAACTGATTCCAAAGCACCTGCAGGTTTTGCAGGATTAGCAATTGGATTAGCTTTAGTTTTGATTCATTTAATTAGCATTCCCGTAACGAATACCTCAGTGAATCCAGCAAGAAGTACCTCTCAAGCCTTATTTGCAGGAGGAATTTATCTACAGCAACTATGGCTTTTTTGGATAGCGCCCATAATTGGTGCGATTTTGGCCGGGATTACTTATAAATACATATCAAAAGAATAAATCCACTAATCAATTATTTATATGAAAAAACTAAAATTACTATCCATTTTCTTCTTTCTGACTCTTTTTGTTAGTGTAGAAGCCTATTCTCAAGAGGTAGGTATTCGATTCGGTAATTTCTCTGGAAATAATGTAGCCGTCGACGGAGTATTTGCCTTAGGTGAGTTTTCAAGAATTCACGCCGATGTCAGCTTTGGTGGCGGAGGTGTAGGAATTGATGCACTTTGGAATCCAATTTTCAAGCCTGTTGGCAGCAGTGATTTCAACTGGTATGCAGGTTTTGGTCCATCTTTATTCCTGGGAGATCCATTCACTTTGGGGGCTGCTGGAGAAGTCGGTATAGAATATGCTTTTGCTGATGTTCCGATTACCATTGGTGCTGATTACCGACCTGTATTTGTGATCGTGGAAAACACCCGCTTCGTAGGTGATGGGTTCGGTTTCAACATTCGTTGGCGTTTTGGGCCAAACGATTAAATAATGAATTAGTAAACAGCAGGGTCAAAAGCCCTGCTTTTTTTATGAAAAAAATTTTTGAAGGGATAATCTATCTGGAGAAATTCTCAGGCAAAGGAGGATGGACTTATGCACGAATTCCTCTGACTTTTGAAAAGAAAGGCCATTATTTTGGAATGCGTCAGGTTTCGGGAAAAATTGATGATTATTCATTTGAAAAGAAACACTTGATGCCTCTTGGAGATGGTTCCTTGTTTTTACCTATCTCTAAAGATATCCGAAAAGTGATCAAAAAAGAGGCTGGAGATCCTATCAATCTTCTTTTGGAGAGTCCCGAAACTCCAAATGCAGCTCCTGAAGAATTAATCGCCTGTCTTAAAGACTACCCCGGGAAATTCGAAGCATTTTTGGATTTAGAAGCAAAGGAAAAGTCTGACTGGCTTGAGTTTATTTATTCTTCAAATACAGAAAATCAAAAAGCCGAAAGAATCATTCAGCTACTTGATACACTTGGAATCAAGTAAAAAATGGATTCTTTCGGCTTAAATTAAAACTCTACGATTATTCCAATCGTCGGCAAGATTGTCCCAGCCGTATTTTCAATTTCCTTCAATTGATATCTTGAAGGATCATTTGGATTGATCAAAATATCTCCGGCATCATTTCTAACTGGAACCAATAATGGTGCTTGAAGCGCTTCAAAATTGTAAGCATTCTGAATGTCTAAGTACCAGTTCAAATTCCAATTCTTGAAATAGTACTTCTTGTCAATCCGCAAATCCAGTTGGTGAAATGCTGGCAGGCGCTCCCCATTGATATTATCAAAATCCAAAATAGCCTGATTTCGCAGATCCCAATTACTGATTAGTGAGGACTCTTCTAAATCATAAGGCGTGTAAGGCGTTCCTCCCAAGTATCTCCACCGTGCACCGACTTCCCAATTTTTGGAAAATCGCTTTCCTGCTGTCAAGCTCACAATCACCCTATTGTCCCAAGAAGATGGAATGAACCCATCCGTATTTGGGTTGGTAAATTCACTTCTCACCAAGGTCAAAGCTGCTATTCCATAAAAATCCTGGAATAGACGCTGCTGAGCCAAAAACTCAAGTCCATAGGCTCTTCCTTCGGAATTGGAAACAACCGGTTCATTTCCAATCACTCCAAAATCAGCTCCTAAATTTGCCAATGAAATTCCATTTCGGATGGAGGAGGGATAATTGGAATATTTCTTATAAAAGCCTTCTACTGTAAATCGCCTGTTTTTCTCTGGCTTCAATAACTCAAAGCCAGCAATAAATTGTGTATTACGGATAAAACGAACATCATTTTCTTGATTTACTAGATTGCCTTCATTATCCCGATATCCTAAAACCGTATAGGGAGGTCTTTGATAATAAATCCCCGTATTGGCAGTCAGAAACAAGTTCGGCTTCAATTGATAGGAAACGGAAAACCGAGGACTGATTTGATTCAAAGGATTTTGGGCTGTCTCTCCAAAATCAGCACCATCTACCCGAATTCCTCCTGAAAGCAATAATCGTTCACCATCCAAAGTCCTACTTCCAGAAACAAATGCTCCATAGGAATTGAAATTCGAGGTTGCCTCCACATCAATGACTTGACCTGTTCCAGCCAAAGTAGCCCGATCAAAATTGTCGATGAAATAGCGGGAATACTCATAATTCACTCCATATTTCAAGGTATAGCCACTTCCAAAAATGGAATTTTCAGCCCGGAATTTATTTTCCGATTCTTGAGACAGGTAATCAAACAAGAGATTATCCTCGCTACTTTCGTCATTATTGGAATACTTAAAGGAATGATTGTTTAGCATATTTCGACTGAGGACAAAAGTCCAAAAACCATTTTCCCGGAAGCGCTTTAGCTTTAATCCCGTAGCATAATTCCATTGCTCCTGTATCGGCAATACATCCAAAAGGTACAAGCGATTTTCCCGCTCTTCCTCTGTTTCATCATCCGGGATATCCTGATTCAGGACAAAATTGTCAATCGCTCCCACACCCAAAAATGTCAATTCCGTTTTGTCATTCAACTTGGTAGTTGTCTTGACCTGAAAATCATTGAATGTCGGCAAAAAGGGTAAACCCAAAAGACGAAATAATCCCTGCAAATAAGAGCGTCGGGCTGAAAGTAGGTAGGTCGTATTTTCTCCAATAGGACCTTCATTAGAGAGGGTCAATTCTGAAGCTCCAACCGTCAACTGAGTAAACATCTCATCCCGTCTTCCTTCCTTGAGCTGAATCTCGAAGAAAGAACTCAGCGAATTCATCCGATTGGCAGGAAAACCGCCAGTTATGACATCGACATTTTTGATCAAATTCACATTGAGAAGCCCAACTGGACCGCCGGAAGAACCTTGCGTTGCAAAGTGATTGATCACCGGTACTTCGATCTCATCAATAAAGAATTTGTTTTCGTTTGGAGCTCCTCCACGGATCAAAATATCATTCCGAAAACTTGGGGTACTTGCTACCCCAGGAAGAGCCTGAATTACCCTGGAGATATCCCGATTTCCTCCAGGATAGCGTTCAATTTCATTGGTATTTAATCTCCTGACAGATAAAGGTGTTTCTTCTGATCTAGAAAACTCAGAACTAACCACTACCTCATTCAACTCGGAAGCATCCTCTAGCAATTCAAAATCCAATTGAATGGCTTTCGCCTGACTAATCTGAATTTCGTATTTAGTGGAGGTTTTATAGCCTACAAAACTTGCGCGAACATTATATAGTCCGGGAGGAATGCCTTGGATTTCATAGTTACCATCCTCATCCGAAATCGCACCCAATTCTGTATCCAAGATCAAAATATTTGCGAAGGCAATGGGCTCATTATTGACCGGATTGAATATCCTTCCTCGTATGACACCCTGTCCAAATAAGTCCAGAGTCAGAAAAAGCAAAACAAATGAGAGTAGTTTTGATTTCATAGTTGGTTTTTTAGATACTATGAAAATCAATTTGGCTTAGGATGGTTTCAAAAACTTAAAAGATTTTGACATAAATCATCGAAAATCGGCTGTTTGTTTCTCTTTTACCTTCCAAAGTCTCCACCAAGGTGTGCCTGGTGAATCATGATGTTCATAGTGATAACCGAAAAAATAACAGCTTAAAAATGCCCAAAGATGATTTTTTGATTGAGAATGAGAATGATGAATGTTATCGCTTTCACCACGATGAGGAAGGTAGGTTCCAAAATAGAATAACTGAAGCGTGGAAAGCACGGCTGGTAGCATCCAGAAAACAATCAGGTTTTCGGTAGGAAGAAAAAGCTTTAAAATATTGAATGTGACCGCCATCAATAAGATTTGAAAAAAAGTCACATACTGCTTGATAAAGGAGAAATACCAAATAAAGAAATTGCCGGAAGGATGATAATCCGGATCCTGATCTGTTGCTACGTGACGGTGATGTTCATGATGCTTAGGAAAAAGTTTCCAATAGAAATTAAAGGAAAAAAGGATGGCAGCTATCCAGCCAGTAACATGATTTAATCGCTTATTACTAGAAACTACCCCATGCATTGCATCGTGTGCAGTGATAAACAATCCTGTGTAGAGATGCATTTGGACAAGTATCCCCAAATAGGTCAAAGGAGACTTCCAATTAAGATCAAAATTCAGCCAAAAAATCAAACTAAGAGTCCATAGCACAATTATAGACCAACCAATAATCAGCCCCTTGGGATCAACTTTTTTGGAAATTGTCTGAGTAACCGCCATGAAAAAGGCATTCAGATTTTTAGAAGGTAAGAATTCGCTCCCGAACTTGCTCCATCAGCCACATAGGAGTGGAAGTAGCTCCGCAGATTCCTACTGAATCATTTGCATCAAACCAGGATTCCTCGATTTGATCAGGGTTGGAAACGAAGTAAGTGTTCGGGTTTTTGTCTTTGCAGACATTGTAAAGCACCTTCCCATTAGATGATTTGGTTCCGCTGACAAAGACAATTTTATTGTATTTGTCTGCAAACTCCCGGAGTTCCTTGTCCCGGTTTGAGACCTGTCTACAAATGGTATCGTTGGTATTTACAGTAATTCCATTTTCCCGAAGCACTTCATTGATTTCGTAGAATTTATCCGTGCTCTTGGTAGTTTGGCTGTAAAGCGTCAGATTCTTAGGAAGGGAAGGAATGTCCAGTTCTGAGATATCCTGAAAGACCACTGCTTTATTATTGGTCTGCCCAAGCAACCCAATTACCTCTGCATGCCCATGCTTTCCGTAGATATAAATCGTCTCGTCCTTATCAAAGGAATTCTTGATTCGATTCTGCAATTTCAATACGACAGGACAGGAAGCGTCAATCAGGGTAAGGTTATTTTGTATAGCCAATTCATAAGTTGATGGCGGCTCCCCATGGGCACGAATCAATACTTTTTCATTCGTGAGCTGCTTGAGCTCCTGATGATCAATGATTCTGAGGCCTTTTCGAGTTAGCCGACTTACTTCCTCATCGTTGTGAACAATATCTCCCAAACAATAGAGATATCCTTGTTCATCCAAAATCTCCTCTGCCATTTCGATGGCATAGACCACTCCGAAACAGAAGCCTGAGTGTTGGTCGATTTCTACATGGAGATTCTTCATAGGCTATAAACTTTTGACAGAATGAAATGTTTTTGCGCTTCGAATTGCTTCAAAGAAACTGACATTCATCAATAGCAATGTCATGGAATAAATACTGTCCTCGATGGGAACAGTCCAAATGCGAATGCCTAAGTTTTCGGCATTATTGTATATCACTACCGGCTCATCTGTAATTCCACCCGTTAGGATACCATTACACAGAAAAAACGGAATCAAATGAACCAAGTAAGCAAAGAGAAATTTCCCTAAATACTTATCGTTAAATATCAGAAAATGAACCAATAAGGCAATACCTCCGACCAAAAAATTAACGGATGTGTACCATTTATCCAAATGCAAAAGAGCGAATCCAATCAGGAAAGGAACCATGATATACACAAAAGGCTTACCCCAATCGCGCAAAGGATCTTTCGGGAAAAAGTAAATCAACACCTCGTAAATAAAGAGGCAGGCAAAGGGAATCACAAAGAAGAAAAGCCACTCCTCCACCGGAAGATTCAAGAGATATAAGCCAGAAATATAGGTGGGATTGAATTCCCATACACCGATATCCGTAAACCAAACATCCCAAATCAAAAAGAATGCTGCGGTAATGAGCATTCCGGGGAAAATCTGACCCCATTTGGAAGCATAGCGAATTCGGTGCTCGAAGGATTGCGCCAAGGGATAGGATATGGCAAAAAGCAAAACTCCGAAATACAGGTACTTCTCCATTAGCTAATGCCCAGTTTGGTTCCAAAATAGGTCCCTACCAATAAGGATAGCTTTTTGGTATTCGGAATTCGTATGCGTCGCTGTGTAATTGTCTCGGCGGGTAAGCCTTTAATTTTGTCAAAAAGCTTCTGATAGTATAAGTAAGCGACTTTTACTCCCAATTTAGCTCCCTCGGGCAAGGCTTCGATCCCAACCAAAGCATCATCAAAGTCCTTTTGAATATCTTTTTCAATCTCTTCTTTTACACTTCGATTAAAAAGCTGAAAATCCACTCCCGGGAAATAAACTCGGCCTCGTTCTTCGTAATCACTTTTCAAATCACGGAGGAAATTGACTTTTTGAAAAGCTGCTCCCAATTTACAAGCAGGTTCTTTTAAGCGCTCGTATTGGGCCGTATCCTCTCCACAAAATACTTTCAAGCACATCAAACCAACTACTTCAGCAGACCCATAGATATACTCATTGTAGCGAGAATCATTGTAGGTCTTGAAGTCCAAGTCCATTTCCATGCTATGCAAAAATGCCTCGATGAGATCCAATCCAATCTGATACTGATTGACGATCAATTGAAAGGCATGCAAGACTGGATTTAAAGAGATTTTCTTTTCAATGGCCTCATAGGTATCAGCCTTGAAGCGTTCCAAAAGACCTGCTTTATCCTGATCGTGAAAAGTATCAACAATCTCATCTGCATAGCGGACGAACCCATAGATGGCATAAATCGGTAAATGAAACTTTTTATCCAAGGTTTTAATCCCTAGGGTAAAGCTTGTGCTATATCGCTGAGTGATCAAGCGACTGCACTCGAGCGTGGTTTGATCAAAAAGTTTCTTAGCGTCCATTGCTATAATATACCCATTTATTTACAGATTGTTTTCTTTCATCACTTCTCTTGCCACAACTCCCCCAGAAATCAAAGATGGAGGAACGCCTGGTCCGGGGACAGTGAGCTGACCTGTGTAATACAGATTTTTGACCTTTTTGTTTTTTAAAGAAGGCTTCAAAATCGCCGTTTGCGTCAAAGTATTGGCTAATCCGTAAGCATTTCCTTTGAATGCGTGATAATCAGATTTGAAATCAGAATGCGCATAAGATCGCTTATAGATAATATGTGAGCGGATTTCCTGACCCGTAATTTCTTCCAAACGATCCATAATCACATTGAAATATTTTTCCCGCATTTCTTCCCCGTCCTCTAAATCTGGTGCCAAAGGAATCAACAAGAACATATTTTCTTTTCCTTCAGGAGCTACAGTTGGATCTGTTACAGAAGGAACAGACGCATAAAATAGCGGTTTTTCAGGCCATCTAGGGTTCTTGTAAATCGCATCGGCATGAGGCCCCAAAGGCTCATCAAAGAATAAATTATGGTGCCGAAGGTTTTTAAGCTTTTTGTCAATTCCCAAATAGAACAATAAACTGGAAGGAGCCATTACCCGCTTGTCCCAGTAATCATCAGAATAATTACTGTATTTCGGATTGACGAGATGCTTATCCACATGATGGTAGTCTGCACCGGCAACAACTACGTCAGCATCGATTTTTTCTCCAGAAACCAATCGAACGCGCTTGGCGACTCCATGTTCGATTTCAATCTCCTCCACTTCCGCATCATAGCGGATTTCTACTCCCTTTTCTTCTGCCAACTCAACCATCCCTTTGATGATTTCGTGCATGCCTTTTTTAGGGTACCAAGTACCCAAGGCGATATCTGCATAATTCATCAAAGAATAAAGAGCAGGGATATTTTCGGCTGTTTCACCCAAGAACAAAACCGGGAATTCCATCAGGCGGATAATTTCTTCGGATTTAAAAAACTTCCGTACGTGTTTTGCCATGGACTGGAAAATATCCATTCGAATCATGTCCACCAATAAACCCAGGGAAGTAAATTCGAATAAAGAGCGGCTTGGTTTTTCCACCAAATCATGAATCCCTACCTCATATTTGTATTTGGCTTGAGCCAAAAACTTGTCTAGTTGATTACCGGCACCAGGCTCCAATTTATCCAACATGGACTTAAACTCATCCAAATTGGCCGGGATATCCAGAACCCGGTCTTTCCCATAAACAACCGCATAGGAAGGATCAAGTCGAATTAAGTCATAAAAATCAGAAGGCTTTTTACCAAATTTTCCAAAATAGTCCTCGAAAACGTCTGGCATCCAATACCAACTGGGACCCATGTCAAAAACAAACCCCTGGTGCTCGAACTTACGGGCTCGTCCACCGGGGGTACTGTTTTTTTCTACTATGGTGACTTTACAACTTTTACTCGTAGCAAGATGGGTGGCTGCAGATAATCCGGCAAAACCCGAACCGATGACCACCACATGTTTCTGATTCATAGGATCAATTTTTGTGTCTGTACACTACCAATTCTTCCTTGAGTAGCTTTCTGGCAATATGAATCCTATTTTTGACAGTTCCAATGGGAATCTGAAGCTTATCTGCGATTTCATGATACTTGAAGCCGCGGAAATGCATCATAAATGGAGTTTTATAAACATCATCCAAATTTTCAATAGCTAGAGTGATATCATCCATGGCAAAATTGCCATACGCTCCATTCTCAATTTGAGAATCACTGGAGTTGATGTAATGCAAATTATCTGTGGTATCAACAAAAGTTCCTCGACGCACCATTCGCTGATAGTTGGTGATGAAGGTATTCTTCATAATGGTATACAACCAAGCCTTCAAGTTGGTGCCCTCCGTAAATTTATCGCGATTAGTGAACGCTTTGACCATTGTATCTTGCAAAAGGTCATTAGCATCGTCCATATCACGGGTCAACTTCAGCGCAAATGGCTTCAGTGTACTAGACAATTTGTTTAGTGAATAACTGAATTCTAGAGTTGTCATGGCTGTGGAGTTATTTTGTTTAACCAAAGCTAGTAATCATTAAACAAAATCAAAACATTTTGTCTAATTATTTTCTTTTTTTGTTAAACAAAATCAAATCAGCCTTTATAAAATCTGGGCGAATGGAGAATTTTAGGGCTAAACGGCAAAAAAAAGACAGTTTTTTCAAACTGTCTCTTGTTTAAGTTTTTGTTAAATTTCTTCAACCAATTACTTTTCCTGAGGAATGCGCTCGATCTCTTCCAATAAATCCTTGACATCCCGAATGTAATTCAGCTGTTCGACATTGGAAGGAAGCTTCAAATCCTGACCGATCACCTGATAGCCAGAGATTAAAATCTTGGCATCTTTGAATCGCTCCGCCAAAGCATCTATATATTCCTGCACGTATTCAGCACTTGGTGAGGTAGTGACAACAGTCATCAAATATTCCGGCTGATGCAATTTATATACAGCCAAAAGATCATCATTGGGAGTGCTTTGTCCCAAATAGATCACTTTATGCCCTTTGCTCTTTATTAAATAAGTCGCAAAAAGGATAGCGATTTCATGCAACTCACCTTCTGGAAGGAATAACAAGAACTTCTTACCTCCACCATTAGTCAGCTGACCATCAATCGCCACTATGAGTTTTTGTCTGACCAAATTGGAGATAAAATGCTCTTGAGCTGGATTAATAGCACCCGTTTGCCATAGAACTCCAATCTTGGACATGAATGGGTATATAATATTGAGCATGGTCTGCTCAAAGCCCAATTTGAGAATGTTGGAAGAAAGGATTTTATCAAATCGCTCCTCATCCATTTCTATCATGCAAAGCGTCAAAGCATGAATCTGATCATCATGTGTAAGCGATCGCTCTGTAAGCTTCATCACCTCTTCGCGAATCTCCCGCTCATCCATGGAAGCGATTTTGCTGATCTTGAATCCGTTGTCATTCAGCAATGCCACATTCAAAATCAACTTAAGATCGGCATCATCATAATACCGAATATTCGTATCCGTCCGCTTTGGACTCAACAAATTGTATCGTTGCTCCCAAATCCGAAGCGTATGGGCTTTAATCCCGGAAAGCTGTTCTAAATCCTTAATTGAATAACTGCTCACTTTTCTTCCTTTTTAAAGAATTCCTTTGGAACAATAAAAAGGCCAAATGAAACTGCATCTTCCTTCTTATTAGTCCGGTGATGTGCCTGATGCGCCCGAAATATCCCTTTCAAAAAAGAATTTTTTGGCCGATCAAACCATTTTAATCTACGATGAACCAACACGTCATGAAGAAAGAAATAGGAAATGCCATAAACGCTAATACCTACTCCAATCCAGAAGCGATAGTCCAAACTCTCCATTCCAAGGAAAATCAACACAACCGCAACACTTCCAAATCCCAATGAAAACAGATCATTTAATTCAAAAAATGATTTGGAAGGCTGATGGTGAGTTTTGTGTATCACCCACAACGGCCCATGCATGAGGTACTTGTGAATAAACCATCCAGCAAGTTCCATGAGAAGAAATCCCAAGAATGTAAACCCGATAGCTTCAAACATCTTTTATCTATTCGATAGAGTTTTCCTTTTGTTATAATCCAACAACCTGCCAGACTGTTTAAAATAGTGATAAGAAAATTTCATGATTTTACTCAGCAATTACAATACCGTGAAATTCAGAAGTGTGAAAAAAGCTACCAAAGTCAATAGTAACAACAAGGCCACAGGGTTGTATTTTTCGAAATTCGCTTTCCTGAAAATAAGGTGAATGATATAGGAAACTCCAAACCATCCGATGTAATTCCCCACTGGAATGATATCAAATTTCCAATACCAGAAATCCAAAGCCACTGCTACAGGCTCCATTATGTAATCTAAGGCAGTCATGGCAAAAGCTCCCAAAAATGCCGCATAATAATCATTAGGAACCTTGTGAAATACCGAACCGGTCAAGTAAGCAAGGATAAACCAATTGACTCCGATAATCACGGGGACTTCCCATAGTTTAGGCCCTAATGTCGGACCATAGACATAATCCCCAAATAAGTAACCAGTGTGAATTCCGATTAATTCCGCTCCAAAACCAATCCAAAAGGCCGCTGCTGCGAAAATAGGGAAGGCATCTGTCCAGCCACGATGAAATAACAAAATGATCACCAAAGTGGACAGCAACTGAACCGGCGTCAAAGACAAAAACCAATCTTGATACTCCGGAATACTTAGCCCCACTAGCCCCACCACATGGAGAACCAAAATGACAATCTTGGCGATAGTTAATCGAAGTTGGTAGGAGCTACCTCGCTCGGGTACTACTTTGTGCATGGCAGTGCTTGGATTGGGGAAATTATATTTTCAGTTCGGGATTCCTAACTTTGCAAAACGTAATTTGTTGACAAAGGAAAGTAAATAATCGAAAAAAAGGATGATTCTATATAATGTAACCATCAACGTAACCCCTGAAATCGAGTCGGATTTTATTCAATGGATGCGGGAAACGCATATTCCTGAGGTCATGGCGACAGGACTTTTTTCTGAGCATAAGTTCCTCCGCCTTCTTCATGAGGCAGATGATGGAAGCACCAATTATGCCGTACAGTTCTTCACAGAGAGCCTCAAGCATATGGAAGATTATGAAAAAAACTTTGCTCCGGCACTTCGGGCCAAAACTCTGGAACGCTATCAGGACAAAGCTCTTGCCTTCCGAACTTTACTAGAAATTCTCTAAGCCATGCCCAATTGGCTCAAATTGATCATCAGCCTGGCACTTCCACAAATCGTGGGAGGAACCGGGGCCTACTTTACCATTACCTCCATCGGAAGCTGGTACCAAACTATTAACAAACCAAGCTTCAATCCACCCAATTGGCTCTTCGGTCCTGTTTGGACTACACTTTATATTTTAATGGGGATATCCTGTTATCTGATTTGGGAAAGTGATCATCCCCATAAGAAAAGTCTTTTGACCCTATATTTTGTACAACTTGCCTTAAATGGTATTTGGTCTCCTGCTTTCTTTGGAATGGAATCCCCTCTTTTAGGTCTTATAATCATTCTACCTCTATTGGTATTGATAATTTTCTGTGTTAAAAAATTCCGCGTGATTTCCCCTTGGGCTTCTGGCCTGATGATTCCTTATTTGCTTTGGGTCAGCTTTGCGAGCGTACTCAATTTCTCAATTTGGTGGCTGAATTAAAGAAATCACAGGTATTAAACGAGTTTAACAATATTTCACTAGTCTTTTAGCATCAATGATTTAGTTTTGAGGGAAATTTCACTGTTTTACATGAAAAAGTACATTTCCCTTTTATCTATTTCTCTGCTTTTTGCCTGTAGCAATGCCAATCAAGAAGGCGAAAATCAATCAGGTTCTTCACAAGCTTACACAGAAAACCAACTCAAAAATCTCCAAATCTCCATAGACACAGTCAGAGTAGACGTAGGCGATGAGATAATTAATGCAACAGCCTATTATGGTTTTGGACTAAGTGAGGATGAGAAAACCATCTATTTTGTAGATGGCATGAATACGGAGGTTCATGCCTACAATTTGCCAGAACTGAAGCTGGAGCGCCGTATTGTTTTTGAAAAAGACGGTCCCAATCAAGCCCCGAATTTTATCAACTTTTTCCAAGTTCTACCCACAGGGGAATTCCTGCTCGCCAATTATAATATTCAAGCGGTTTTCAATGACCAAACTGAAAAAGTTTTAAACATCAAAGCCCAACCAGAAGAATATGATGGATTGGATGAGTCATTGAGCAGTTTGTATGGTTTTATCCATGTAAGCCCTGATAAAAAGTTTGCAATCTCCCGCCCAATAGAATATCGGGATGCTTCCGTCGGCCTCGTCATGATGGATATTGAAAACAAAAAGGGTCAAATTCTTCCCCTTCCAGGATTGGAAATCACCAAGAAATTCAGGTCCTCCTTTTCCCAAGGTGGTGGGACAACAACCATGGGAGATAATGTGATTATTCAGGAAGTTCGCAATCAGCTTGTCATATATTCTGGCAGTACAGCCGACATCTATGTATATGACTGGAAAAGTAAGGAATTGAAATTGATCGAATTTGACCATAAACTGGTGCCTAATCAAAAAAGCGGCGACTTCCCAAGCGAGGCTGGAACGCGAGAGGAATTGATGGAAATCGCTCAAGAAATTCGTTCGCAGGTCTCTTTCATGGGCTTTCTCTGGGATGAAAGCCGGCAGCAATATTTCCGTTTTGCCGTCAAACAAAATGGATTTTTAGAGTCGGGAGAACCTCGGAAGGCAGATTGGTATCTCTTTTCATACGATGAAAATTTCAATCTCCTCGGAGAAACCAAAATCGATCAACTCAATAATTTCTTCTACCAAAGCTTTTTCTACGATGGTAAAATCTACAATTACCTCCCTGTGGAAGAAGACCCAGGATTTGTAATCATGACTTTAAACTTTTAATCCCCATTTATGAAAAATTATCTTTTTCCTATACTCCTTGCCGCTTTGGCCTTTTCCTGCAGCGGAGAACATGAGTCCATGGACTCAAGCAATAACAATATTTTTGAAAACTTCTCCTTTTCAGTAGATACCGTGGTTGTGGACCCTGGAGAAGAGATCATCAATCTTTCCCGTGGCGTAAGGGGAAGTTCACTAGATGAAACCAAGACCTATTTCTATCTATTTGATGAAGCGACCACTCAAATCAATAAAATCAACCTGGATGAATTGGTCTTGGAAGAGCAAATACCTTTTGAAAAAGAAGGTCCGAATGGAATAGGGTCCAACTATATTACTACTTCACGATACATGCCTGGTGAAGAGTTCCTTTTTTCTAATTTTCAATCCACAGGTATTTTTAACAAACAAGGCAAAAAGGTACTCGACTTAACCCTCAAGCCTGAAGAGATCGATATCGAGGGACTAGGAGAAAATGAGAGATTCAATATCACAAGTTCCATCCGTCTATCTCGTGATAGAAAGTGGGCCTATTCACTTCCAAGTGACTTTATGGAAGGAACTACACAGTTGGCGAAAATCAACCTTGAAACCAAAAAAGGCGCTGTACTTCCCATTCCGGCTTTTGATATAGTTGGTGAATACCAAATTCTCATTCAGTCTGGTGACGGCATGAGCATTTATAGAGAAGAAATAGCCTTTCAGGAAATTAATGGCAAGTTTTTTATCTCAGGTGCTACAACTAACAGCATTTATCGATTTGAATCAGGCCAGGATTCCTTGGAGTTATTTGAATATGATTTTTCGCTAGTACCGAATCAAAAAGAAATTCCAATTAGGAAAGAAGTGTCGTCTATGGAGGAATTTAGGTCAGAAATGGAAAAAGCAACAACCCAAATCGGTTTCGAAAAATTGCTTTATGATGAAAAAACCAAACGATTTTTTCGTTTTGGCAGAATTTACGAACCAAGAGAAGACCCAGAGGCCCCAAGAAAGGCTCAGGTATTTCTTTTCGCTTTTGATGAAAACCTAAATTTTTTGGGTGAAACAGAAATTCCACAACTAGACCAAACTCCAAGCAATCCCTTCTTCAAAGACGGCAAACTCTGGTCCTATGTCAATGTAGATGATGAGTTGGGTTTTGCTGTCTTTGATTTTAAGTTTTAATTATTTAAACCAACTATCATGAAAAACCTACCCATTTACTTTTTAATTCTTGCCCTGATTTCCTGCGGAGGGGATCCTGAAAGAACAGGATCCAATCAAAATCTAGAAATCTCCTTCGAAATCGACACCGTGATGGTCGATGCAGGAGACCATTTCTTTTTTGTCCAATACGGTCTGGGGATGTCTGATGTGGATGAAAGTAGAAAGCTCCTATACAACTTCAATAATCAGGACTTTAAGATGGAGATCATTAATCTGGAAAATCTAAAGCTGAAAGAAGTAAAACAATACGAAAAAGAAGGACCCAATGGCATCGGAGGGGGATTTATTATGCGTGTCCAAGTGCTGCCTGATGAAAGTGTGCTGTTTTTTGATTTCAATGGAATCCATCATGTCGCTAAGTCCGGTGAAAAAATTGCCACCTACAAACTAAATGAAATCAATTGGCAAGGAGATGAATTGGGAGATGGCGAAGAAATCAATGTGTCTAGCTTGGACACTCAAGACGGGAAAACATTCTATGGATTCTATGGCACAGAAGGTTTTTTTGACAGCAAAAATTTAGGGATTGCCCAATTCAACCTAAGCGATCAATCGCTACGCTTATTTCCATCTGATTTTTTACAATTCACCTCGGCCTATGAAATCAGTCTAGAGATGAATGGAGGAGGAATGGCAAAGGCTCCGGAGCAAAATCGTGTCCGAATAATAGACGATAGAATCCTAATCACGACCTCTGCAAAAATGAATTATGGGAATGGAATTTGGAGCTAGACAGCTTAATAAGTCGAAATTATGAAAGCCAGTTGAGTTCAAATAGCAAAAAAGGAAATTTTCCCATGCAGGCGAGTTCTCCAGAAGAATTTAGAGAAGCAATGAAGGAAAAAAACAAGGAGGTTAGTTTTGGCCTATTGATCCACGCACCTGACCAAGATACATTTTGGAGAGTTCATCGCGAAATGGATCGGATGACTGCGGGAGACACTATTATTTATAAGAATATCCTTACCGCCTTTGATTCAGAGATTAATCAAGTTGGTGAAACGCTTTTACCCGAACGATTCAACTTTTTCGAACCTGCATTTTATCTCGATGGTAGGTTGTGGAAATTCCTGAATATTGACGATGAAGTGGCTTTTGTGCGGGTGAAGCCGAGTATTTCTGAATAAGGCCTCCCGCAGAGCCGCAAAGTAGCAAAGGTTTAAGATTCGAAATATTAAGGGAGAAAATTTTCCCGCTGAACTACACAGAAAAAGACGCTGATTAATGCGGATCCAGGTTCTCTAGCTATGCTTTTTATCAAAAAAATCAGTGAGCATCCGCGCCACAAATCTGTGAAAATCTGCGGGGAAACTATATCCGATAAAAGCTATGTGCGCTATGATTCTATGTGGTTTAAAAATAGAAGTGAACAATATAGGCACATAGGATAAGTTTAAAACTCTCTCTTCACTTAACATTTTTCTCCCACTGATCGACGCAGAAAAATTCGCAGATTAGCTCGGATTCTATAATTAGGCTCTTTTTGAAAGATTGAGAAAACTCTTACCTTGTTTGCGGGAGAATTTTTCGTCGCGCCGTTGCGCCGTTGCGAGTGCTAAATTCAATCCAATCGTGGCAAACTCAGCTTATACTTTACGGCAACCAAGCGAATGGAAATCACCATAGACATGGATATCAAAAGATTCAAGTCCCGGTCTAAACCCAGATAATTCAGCAACAAATATAAAATCGCTCCGGCAAGGCAAGCAGAGGCATATATTTCCTTACGGAATAAAATCGGGATTTCATTGGTCAGGGTGTCTCGAATGACGCCACCCATCACTGCCGAAAACATACCCATAATAGCGGCAATCTCAGGGCGAACACCCAAGCTCAAAGCCTTTTCCACCCCCAATACTGTGAAAAATCCAATCCCAAGGGTATCAAAAAGGAAAAAGGTCTTGCGCAATTGGCTTAAAAAATTCGGAAAAATAAAAGCTGCCAATACACCCAATAGAATAGCATACAAGAAATAAATATCGCCAATCCAAACGAGCGGATACGAATCCAACAAAATATCTCTCAAGGTTCCTCCACCGATAGCGGTGATGAAACCCGTAAAACCTGCCCCAAATAAATCATGCTCTCTTTCCCGAATTGCCAAAGCACCCGAAATAGCGAAAACAAAGGTTCCGACAAGCTCAAGAGCATACTGTAAAGTCATTTTGTAATTGTTTACAATTAAATTGTATTTATATTTTTTCCAGAAGAAAAATCCCCATTTCCCGTTGATCTAAGACCAAAACAGTTTTGGGAACTTCTATGAATCGAAACCCAAGGCTTTCGATTTCATGCAGTAGCTCCCGAGTTAAGACAAATCGCTCAGTTCCATCAGGTAGCAAAAATCTGCCATCACCAAGGGATTCGGATTGTTCTAATATGCCTCCAAAACCAGTACACATCCTAAACCAAAATATTCCGCCAGGTTTTAAGACCCGATGGATTTCTGAAATCATTTGCCAAAAGTTATCCACACTAGAGGCAAAATGGAGCACAGCAGAACAAATCACCGCATCAAAAGCTCCTTGATGAAAAGGAATCTCTTCCAGTCTTCCTAGCTGAAATCGATAAATATCATAGCTAGGATTTAGGCTTTTGGCTTGGTAACGACAATACTGAATCGCGATATCATTCGGGTCAATTCCAAAAACCTGATAGCCTTGATTAATAAAGTAAACCGTGTTGCGTCCTTCACCACATCCTGCATCCAAAATCCGCATTTCTTTGGAAAACCTACCCTTGAGAATTTGATCGAGCAGGTAGATATCCACATTTCCCAGCAGGCGATTCAGATCAGCTATTTCCATTTTCCAATTTATCTAAGGCTTCTTTTGCTTTTATTCGACCCACTTCGATCATTTCTGCAGATCGGTGAAATTCCAAGGTTCCTGCTTGCTTTCGAGCGACCTTGACGAGTACATCCACATTGTTTTGCGCGATAATCATTTCACAATAGCGATCCTGAAGCAAATCGAATGAGCGGGACACCAAATCAAAAGCAGAAAACGAGGTCTGTTTTTCCTCCTCCTTGTCATCTGGAAAATACTGCTTCATTTTATCTCTGTACTCCGCTAGCCATTTGGGAAGGGAAATGAAGCGATTACCCTCTGAGTCCTTTTTCGGCGGAGAAACAAAATCCTGATCCAAGCCATTCACATCAACCACAACCATTAGATTTTCTTCCTCTTTTTTGAGAAGGGAAATAGGAATGGGATTCAAAACTCCTCCATCGATTAACTGCTGTTTCCCGTGCTTAGCAGGGATAATCACAGAAGGAATACTTCCTGAAGCTCGAATGGCGGCCAACAAACTTCCCTCGGTAAACACCACCTCTTTTCCATTATGAACATCAACTGCATTGCAGGAAAATGGGATATTTAAATCTTCAATCTGACAATCCTTAACCACCTTTTTTAAAGCTGAAAAAACTTTCTCTCCCTTTATAAATCCCTTACTTGAAAAAGTGAAATCCATCAAGGAAAAGACATCAATCCGGTCCAGATTACAAATCCAATTTTTGAACTCCGACATTTTGCCGGCTGCATACATGCCACCGACCAAGGCCCCTGCCGAACAACCTGCGATTTCAGCGATCTCATAGCCCCGCTCTTCCAATTCCTCAATGACTCCGACATGGGCTAATCCTCGAGCTCCACCGCTACTTAAAACCAATGAAACTTTCTGCTTTTTTGCCATATCTTTAGGATGAAAATTATCAAACGAATGTACACAATATGAGTCAATTTAAACCTTTCCACCTGGCTTTCCCTATTCGGGATATTGAAGAAACGAGAAAATTCTATGGCGATCTATTGGGTTGCGATATTGGAAGAAGTACCGATAAATGGATTGATTTCAATTTCTTTGGGCATCAACTTTCCGCACATATCAAACCGGAAGAATTAGCGCAAGCCAAGACCAATGCTGTAGATGGTAAAAATGTGCCAGTCCGTCACTTTGGGGTAATTTTACCTTGGGATGAATGGCATGAATTGGCTGATAAACTCAAGACACATGGAATTGAGTTTGTAATCGAGCCCTACATTCGATTTAAAGGGGAAGTTGGCGAGCAGGCTACCATGTTCTTTTTGGATCCTTGCGGAAATGCTTTGGAATTCAAATCCTTCCAGGACGAATCTCAGATTTTTGCCAAATAGGCCTGTTTGAAAAAGCACTACTTACATAGCGGAATAGGTCGAATGATTGAGATAGAGGGAAGAGATTACCTCTATTTCAGCGGCACTTCCTATTTAGGAATTGCTCAAGACATGGATTTCTTGGACATCCTGGCCAATAATATATTCGAGTACGGTTCCAATTTTGGACAGAGCCGAAAGAATAACATACAACTCAGTGTCTTTGATGAATTCGAAGAATTTTTTGCAAAGAAAGCTGGTGCTTCAAATGCCGCCCTTTTCAGTTCAGGTTATCTAGCAGGAATTGCAGCTTGGAAAAGCTTAACTGATTTGACTCAAGAAGTCTGGATAGCTCCGGATGCTCACCCGGCAATTATTCCTGACGGCTATAATCCTAGTAATCAATTAAATTTTAAACAATGGAAAAATCATTGTTTAGAGGATTCTGAAAGACTTTTGCCCCAAAAAATTCTGATAATTGGGAATGCGGTCAATGCTTTGCAAGTGGAAATTCACGATTATTCTTGGGTTGCTGAAATCGCAAAAAAACACGAAGTATACTTACTGATTGACGATTCACATGCCTTTGGAATAGTCGGTAATGGAATCTTCGGAACCTTTTCCAAATGGGCGGATGAATCCATTCATTTGCTTGTGTCCGGTTCTCTAGGAAAAGGGCTTGGCTTGCCTGCAGGAATTGTATTGAGTAATCGCCAACAGATAGAGAAAATAAAATCCACGCCGCTCTTTGCAGGAGCATCACCAGGTTCTCCTGCTCATCTCCAGACATTCTTGGAAATGCAACACGTGTATGAAGTCGCAAAAGAACAATTGAGCCAAAATACCCACTATTTTTATGAGCGGACAGCCTTTCTTTCTCAGATAACCGGATTTCCTGATTTTCCTATTTTTAGATATAGCGAGGATGGTTGGGTAGAAGAGTTTGAAAAATCAGGCATTATCACTTCTAGCTTCCCTTATCCACATTCAACTAGTCCAAAAGTAAACAGGATTGTTCTTTCGGCTTTTCACGAAAAAGAAGATATTGAATATCTAGCTGATATTTTAGAAAATCTAGTATCATAACATTATGCGACTTCCCATTCTGCTACTAGCCTTAGGCCTGCTTATTTTTTCTTGCGCTCCCAAGGAGCCCATCCCTTTTAAAGATGGACTAGATTCTTACCCCATTCTTAAGCGAGTTCTAGACAGTACTGACATCTATCAAGTGCAAATCCTATTCACTCGAATTGACAGGAATGAGCACATGAATCCGATGATGGAAACCTTTTCCTTCAATTTGGATGATGAACGTTATTTCTATCCAGCTTCTACGGTAAAATTGCCGGTAGCTATTCTTGCTTTGGAGTGGTTGGAAGAGCAAAATGTGGATAACTTAAACATGGATACTCCCATGTTAACTGATTCGGTAAGACCCTCTCAAAGGCCGGCCTATGTGGATAACTCCTCACAAGATTCTTTACCTAACATCGCCCATTACATAAAAAAGATTCTGTTGGTCTCAGATAATGACGCCTATAATCGTCTCTATGAATTGCTCGGTCAAGATTACATCAATCAAAAGTTGGCCGAAAAAGGACTTAAGCAAACTGTCATTAATCATAGGTTAAGCTATCCGGCTAATGAAATAGAAAACCGATTCTTCAATCCGATTCGATTTGTGGATAAGTCAGGAGAAACAATTCTTGAAATCCCTGAAAGAGAAACCAAAACCATCTATTCTAATTCCGAACGACCTATCATCGGCAAAGCTTATTATTCCGGAGATTCCTTAATCGAGAAAGGCATGGAGTTTACCTATAAAAACAAGTTTGCTTTGTCTGATTTACATGGGGTAATTCAACGAATCATTTTTCCACATTCCTTTTTAGAAAATGAACGATTTCAGTTGAATGAAGAACATCGAAACTTTATTCTTAAATACATGAGCATGCTCCCCGGCGAATCGAATTTTCCTAAATATGATGGCCCGGATTACTACGATAGCTATTCCAAGTTTTTCAAATTTGGAACCGATAAAAGTCCCATTCCCGACCGATTCCGCATTTTTAATAAAACAGGATGGGCTTATGGTCACTTGATTGATGGAAGCTATTTTGTGGATTATGAAAATGGAGTGGAGTTCTTTGTCTCTGCGATCATTTACACAAATAAGAACCAGACTCTAAATGATGATACCTATGAAACCGAAGAAATCGGCTTACCCTTTTTTGCTGAATTAGGTGATTATTTATATCAGATTGAATTGAAAAGGAAAAAAATGTTGAAACCTGATTGGGGAGAATTAAAATTAGATTATTAGTTTAGAAGACGAGTAAGCTAAAAATGAATAAAAACAGATTTCCTGATTTCACACTTTTCCTAAAAGTTTTTTGGCTTTGGACGGTCTTGGCTGCTCTGGTCAATTGGATTGTAACCTTAGGCAATTATAGATTGAAGATAGGCTTTGATTGGAGTTTTCTTCAAAAACCAGAATCCTATTTAATACTGTTATTCTATATCGGATTTTGGTTTGCCTTTGAGTACTTTCTCTTTTGGAAACCCAACCCAACATTTAGAGAAAAAATCAAACAAAAAAGAAGCAAGGCAAACTGATTTATCCACAATATAAAAATCAAAAGGCAGGCTGTAATTCTACTAATGGATGTGGATAAGTTCCTCCTATTCTGATCCCAGCTTTTTGCAATTCGCCTGTGGATAAGTCCCAAGGCTGATGAATATCAAAACCTTTTAAAGCTGCTAATTCAGGAATCCACAATCGGACATAATCGCCATTTCGGTCGTAATTTTTGGCCTGTCGCAGAATATTGAAATAGCGGTTTTCCCGAGGATCATTTCCTACACCACCTACATACATCCAATTTCCCCAATTAGAGCAAACATCATAATCTATTAATACGCTCTCGAAATAACTTGCTCCCCAAGTCCAATCAATTCCAAGATCGTTAACCAAAAAGCTCGCGACATTCTGACGGCCACGATTGGACATAAAGCCAGTGTTTTTAAGCTCCCGCATATTGGCATCAACAAAAGGAACTCCTGTCTGCCCCTCACACCAACGCTGAAAAACAGCATTATCCCTTCTCCAGGAGTCCTTTAGATTTTTGATGCCACCAATGTGGAAAACTTTGTTTCCGTGTTTTTTACTGATAAATCGGAAATAATCCCGCCAAACCAGTTCAAAAACCAACCAATAGGTACTTTGATTTTTCTTTCGCTCTCGCTCGTATCGTTTGACCTCTTCATAGATCGTTCGTGGTGAGATACAGCCTAAAGCCAACCAAGCGGAAAACTTTGAGCTATAATCACCTCCAATCAACCCATTCCGGGTCTCTTTGTAAACTTTCAATAGATCCTTTTCCCAGATATAGGAATGGATTCGCCTGAGTCCGGCACTCTCTCCACCTTCAAACGCCATCACCGCGCCTGGCTCAGACTCAGGCTCCTCCAATCCAAAAGTTTTTAAAGCAGGCATCACTCCTGCCTGTGGAATTATTTCTTTACCCGGGAAGGATATTTTCTCTACTTGTGGATAAGTCTCTCTAATTGAAGACAGCTTTTCTACAGATTTTCGAAATTGTGTAAACACCTCCGGAGTTTGATTGATCGGAAAAGGCAAATCATCTATATGATATAAGGTGGTTTGCCAAAAGCTTTCGGTAACAATCCCTTTAGCCCATGCAGCTTTTTCAAGCGACTTTTCCACATTTCGCTCTTCAGAAGTCACTTCCTGAGAAAAATAGATGGCATCAGCCTGAATCCGGTCAGCAAGAGTAACCAATTCCTCTTCTGGCTTTCCCCTCAAAATGACTAAATCCGCATTAAACTTTTGCAAATTCTTCCGAAGGTCAAGGACGGATTCTAAAAGAAATTTGGCTCGGTGCTTACCCGTCTTCTGAAACCCTAAATCCGTTTTTTCAAAATGACGAGGATCAAAGCAATACACAGGAACGATTTCTTCCCCTTTTTGAATCGCTTTGAATAAGGTCTCATTATCCCTTAATCTCAGGTCATTGCGAAACCAAACTATGATCCGTTTTTGCTTCATATCGGGTGAACAGACTGTCTAATTGAAGTGTTTTGAAAATTTTGAATTTTAAAAAGCGCTTATTTTTTAACTTTTGGAATCATTCAACTTTACTCTTAATGAAAAGATCCCTTTTAATCCCAATAGCCTTAGGGCTGATTTTTCAATCCTGCCAAAAAGAAAGTAACCCATACTCTTTTATGTATGAGGATATTCCATCTCTTGAAGGATTAAAAGGTTCTGCAAACTATTTGAATTCACCATTTACCGCCGCAGGAGATCGGCTTTATTTAATCGGAAACCAAAACGGAACATTTCCTGACTTAGGTTGGCACGTGGAAGGAGAAATGGGTGGTATTTGGTTGCATCCAATTAAATTGCTCGATGGATTTAATGCACAAATAAAACATGAGGAAAACTCAATTTGCTTATTAGAGGGCAACTCCTTTACAAATTATCCTTTTGCAAATGGGATTGAATATGGAAAAATCACGGAAGAGCTTTCTGTAGATCGATTGCATTTTGTTCCTGATGGAAAAGAGGGAATGGTTATGCTATATCGATTTCAAAACAGAGCAACGAGTCCAATAAATTTTGAATTTTCCTGGAATGCAAAAGTAGACTTAAGACCGGTCTGGCTCGGAGAACAAAGCGGAATGATCGATACAGCAGATCAAGTGAGCTTTAATGAATTAACCGGGACTTTCTTAGGAAAGGATTCTGGAAATGAATGGTATGTCGTATGGGGAAGTGAATCAGGAATTACGCTTTCTCCAACAAACATTTCCTGTCCTATAGAATCAAAAGGACAGGGCCTCAATTCTTCCTTTTCTACTCAAATTTCCCTACCTGCAGATTATGAATTTATATTCCCAATATTTATTGCAGGGTCTACTGAAAGCGAACTAAATGCATTGGAAAACTTTGCAGAAATACGGGAAAATCTTGAGAGTGATTGGAATGCAAAAAAAGCCCGCTATGAAGAGATTTATGAAAAATCCCAAATCCAAATTCCTGATCAAGAGCTTCAAAAAGCCTATGAGTGGGTTAAATACAACATCGATTGGCTAGTTAGAGATATCCCTGGGTTGGGGAGGGGATTTGGTGCCGGCTTGCAGGATTACCCATGGTTTTTTGGAGTAGATAGTGAATACACCATTCAGGGTTTACTCGCAACGGGAAGAAAAGAGTTGGTTTATAGTACCATTGAGCTTATCCACAATCTTTCAGAGAAGACAAATGGAAACGGCAGAATTATCCATGAAGCCTCGACCAATGGAGTGGTCTTCAACCCCGGAAATATCAACGAAACGCCACAGTGGGCTTCCACGATTTGGGAAGTGTATCGATGGACTGGGGATCGAGAGTTTTTAGAGAAATATTTCCCTTCTGTGGAAAAAGGTTTGAACTGGTTGCTAGAAGAAAATGATGCTGATGGGAATCTTTTAGCAGATGGATATGGAATGATGGAAATCCACGGCTTGGAATCTGAAATGATTGATGTTGCTTCATACAGCTATAAAGCCTTCAAGGATGCATCAAAAATGGCCGAAATCTTAGGGAAATCGGATCTTGCCGAAAGTTATCAACATACGGCCGATGCCTTGGCTGAAAAAATCAATAAGGAGTTCTGGGTACCGGAGTTCGGAAGTTATGCTGATTTTATTGGAACAGCTGAGGAAGCTTTACACCTGATTGATGGGGCCATAATCCGGGCCGATACACTAAATAAACCTTGGGCTGTAGAAGAGTTAAAAGCCACTAAAGAGAAGTTATCCACACTGCCAAAAGATCAAAAACAGGGATTTGTCATATACCACAATTGGGTGGTGAATACACCTATGGAAGTGGGAGTGGCAGATCCCGAAAAGGCAAAAATTGCATTAGAAACCGGAAGAAAGTACACCAATCCATTTGGAGTTTTTGTGACAGGAATTGATCGTGACGAAAGCGCGGAAAATGAGGATGGTTCTTTTTCAGGAAGTAAGGTTTTCTCTTACACCGGAGCTGTAATGACCTTGCCGACAGGAGTTTCTGCAATTGGCGAAAACAACTATGGAAATCCTGATGCAGCCCTAGACTATTTGAAACGAATGACCCGAAGTTTTGGATTTGCCCTGCCGGGGTCCATTTACGAGGTTTCTCCTGATTATGGGATGTTTACCCAAGCTTGGAACCTATATAGCTTTGCGGTTCCTATTGTCACTCAATTTTTTGGAATCACACCCGATGCAGGAAACAAAGTGATTTATATCCGTCCCCAGATGCCAAGTGCTTGGGAAAATGCCTCAATAGAAAAAGTACAGATTGGTGAAAATGAAATCTCACTTATTTATCAGAAATCAGGAGATGAATTGATCCTTGAAGTTGAGCAAAGTGAAAAGAAATGGGGATTATCCATTGAAATACCGGAAAACTATACTCAAGTGAAGGTGCTTGGAAAAGAAGTTAGCGCCGATACCCAAAACGGCTATCGCAGAATCCTGATGACGGGGGAAAGGGTAAGAATAGAGGCAAAGAAAAATTGAGATTCGAAACTCTTATAGAATTACAATTAGAAAATAAATACACTTTCTTCGGGAAGCTTTCAATCAAGTAATCAAACCTTAGTTTTCGAATTTCGTGTTAGAAGAAAACGCCTGATTATGAAAAGAATATCCCAATTCCTTATTCTTTATCTTTTTTTATCCTTTTCTCTTTTAGCCCAAACAAGCAAAGTCATCATTGAACTAGAGGGAAATCTTAGCGGAAAGGATTTTATTCAAACATCTTTTGCAAACAAAACCTATCAAAGCACAGAGGCTGTTTCAGGACAACTGGAAGCGGAACTTGAGCGACCGACAGAGATTTCATTTTATCATTTGAAAAACAATGGGAAAATTCTGAGTAGAAAGTCTTTTTGGATTGGTGAAGGAACCTATCAAATTCAAGGAAAAATAGATGACTTATCCACACTCAGAATAGAGCCTGAACATCCCTATACGACAATTTCTAACCAAATTTCCCAATCAGAAGGAGAGATACAAAAATCCCTAATCGTCGAAAACCTAGATAAAGAAGTGGGGTTGAATTGGTTGATTTCTCAAGCCAACTCCTTTACAAAGGAAGAGCTCCAAGAGACTATTCCTAAAATTTCTGATGAACTCAAGCAACTCAATTCCTATAAACGATTTATTGCTGATTTATCTTTAGATGAAGCGGATTTCGGCGCCAAAGAAGGTGAAATAAGTCAGAATTTTACGCTTGAAAGCAGAGCCGGAAATAAGTTTTCTCTAGATGATTTTAAGGGAAAATATCGGCTTTTAGAATTTTCATTTTCTGGCTGCAAACCTTGTTTAGAAGCACTTCCAGAAATAAGGGGAATCCATGAGGAATTCGGGGAAGAATTAGAAATAATCAGTATTTGGAATGACAAAAGAAAAGAAGTCTGGCTCAATTCTTCCAAAAAACACAAGGAGCAAATTACCTGGACTGACCTTTGGGATGAAACAGGATACGTGACCAAACTCTATCAAATTGAGATCTTTCCTACCTATATTCTTATCGACCCTTCCGGAAATATCGATCAAATTTGGAAAGGATACATAAAAGGCCGAATCCTACGAAAAATGGAAGGACTTTTTAGTAAGCCCATTCCCTAATTAAATATTCAACCAATAATTCAGCTTCAGCACCAACGAGCGTTGCTTCGGTAAGAAGGTTTCTGGGAAATAATTGTCAGTATAAACTAAGAAGAAATCCGAAACCGGAGCAAATCGCCACTGTACTCGGGTATTGATGTTGATATTTTCGATCTGATTATTGTACTGAATAAATGTAGTCCAGAATAGGGATTTGGTAAAGGTCAAATCAATCCGTGGTCCCACCAAGAGCAAATCGGCATCGTTTTGAGGTTCGGGAAGTCGGATTCGATTATAGCTGAAATTCATTCCAATATTAGCGATGTACCCAATTCGCCAAGCCACCTCACTTCGCAAAGAAGCAATATCGCCTGTGAAATATTCACCCGCTTCTCCTTCCAACCTTACATTAAACGACTTTCTAGGATTACTGCGAAATTCAAACCCAAATCGATCTGTGGTATAATCCGTGCCTGCCAAAAGCGGTTCGCCTCCAGTGCGTGTTGGATCAAAATCATCGAATAAGTAGATGTAGCTATTCTTATAGCCAACAGTTAATTGGGCAAGCGATTGAAATCGGACTTGATATTGAAAGCCTACATCACGGTCAGTCGTACCTAGAGTTTCATTCCATCGCAATTCATACTCTAAACGAGGGCCATGATTATTGATGAAATTGGATTTTGGAAAAAAGCTATAGCCCAAATCCGGATTGAATCGCTTGTAATCGACCCGTGGAACAAAGCCGACTTCAGGATTATATCCGGCACCAATATCCAGGTAACTGATACTCCATCTCCAATGCAAATCACTATACAGAAGGTAAGCATTAAGCGTACGTGGAGATTCTTTTTCCGTATTTTCAAAAGTTCGGTGATACAAGGCCTTGCCTGTCCATCGATTGTCTTCAGAAGCTAAATTGTATTCCACTCCCAGCATTCGGTTATATGCGGTTGGATCAAAAAGACTTTGAAATTCATCTACAGCCAAGGATTCTCGATCCACGAAAATCAAACCGACGTTAGAGCGGGAAAAGACTTTTTTCTGAACAGCCATCACGCTAAAGTTCTTTCCCACAATCCCTCGCTCTTCATCTGAAGCTGTCTGCATATTCATCAAGCCCACTCGCCAGTCATCGGTTACTTTTCCAGAAAGTCGAGCTCCATAAATGATTTTATTTTGGACATTTTGCCCAGTTGCTTCATCTCGATCAACCCCGATTCTTCTTGAAAAGAAAGGTCGGGCTAAGGGATGACCAAAGCTGGCAAAGAGATCTCCGTTTTCAAGGAAAAACTGTCTTCTTTCGGGAAAGAAAATCTCAAATCGATCCAAGTTAGTAACCTGCTGATCGACTTCCACTTGGGAAAAATCCGGATTGAAGGTCAAATCCAAATTCAAAGCTGGCCCGATTCCAACCTTTGCATCTCCACCAATGGCAGGAGTCAGGTTTTCGGATGTTCCTTCCAAAAAGTTCTTGGAAGTCCTTGCAGCGGTGTAGGGAATGATAGAAATATTGGCTGAATTTTTCTTCAGCGGTTCTTCGAAAATAAGTTTTCGGCTAAAAGCAGTAGAAATAATCGGGAAGTTTCGGGGAATTGGAGCCCAGGTACTACGCTCTCCCAAATGGCTATCTATTCGGTAAAAATTGACATTCCAGTTTTGTGCACCATCCTTGAAACGTAGGGTGGATAGTGGAATAATCGCCTCTATCTGCCAATGGTTTTCATGAATCGATGCTCTGGCAAACCATTTATTATCCCAAGCCAAATTGAGGTCTTCAGATCTTGAGCCCCCATTTGCCAAAAGCGCTTCACGCTGAACACCATATGGATTTATACCAAACTGAAAGGCGTTGGTTTTGTCATTAAACGTATCGAAAACAAAGCTTATCCCGTCATTTTGCTCTCCACGGTAATCGCGTCTCAGCGAGGTCGACACATATTCCCGAGGACCATTGTTTTCCATCACAGCAGCGAGGTAGAGGTTGTTCTCGTCGAATGCGATTTTGACCCGGCTTTGTGCTGCCGCAGCAGAGGTATCGTAAGGGAAATATTGGGTGAAATTAATGTTCCAACCTTCTTCTGAAGTCCAGATTTCCTCATCCAAGACTCCATCAAGGACAATGGGTTCCTTTACTTTAAAAGCAAAAGCATTGACTTGTTGAGAAAAGGCTTCCTGCTGGGAGGCAAACAGCAAGACATTTCCCAGGAATAATAGGCTTAATAGAAATCTCATAGGCTAGTTGACAGCACAAAAGTACACTTGTGCCTGCCAGTCGAGTTGACAATTTTATGAATGGTATTATTTCATTTATCAACAGTCCCAAAAGCGGTCAAAATCAGACTTCTAGGAGATGCATGACGCCGAAATTCACACAAGTAAATGCCTTGCCAAATCCCTAATGCAAGTTTTCCACCGGAAATGGGAATTTGAAGGCTAGAATCAAAAAAACTGGCTTTAATGTGCGCAGGCATATCATCCGGCCCTTCATACGTGTGGATAAAGCGTGGATAATTTTCCGGAATCAACTCATTTACAAAGGTTTGGAAGTCTTTTCTTACAGTTGGATCAGCATTTTCATTGATCGTCAGAGCTGCTGATGTATGTTGGATAAAAACCTGCAAAAAGCCAGTTTGAATTTCCCTGATATCAGGAATAGCTTCCTCCACCAACTCTGTGATCAAATGATAGCCATTTGAAAAAGCGGGTAAACGTAATTTTTTCTGGAAAAACTCAGTCATGCAGCAAATTAAAAAAGCTGCTTCATTCTAGGAAACAGCTTCTTAAGTCATGTTTATTTTCTGATGAAAAATAAAACCGGGCCATCGCAGGCGCTCCAAGAACCGATGAGTGTTTCAGGATCTTCGAAAAATAAAGTTTCTGAACCAGCCTCGCAGGAATGAATCAAACCAAAACCATCTGCATCCCGATGCAATTGATAGGATTGTTGATCATATTCCAAGGTCAAATACTCTCTTTGATTAACTTGATCTTCTATTATCTGAAAGCTGCCATTCAATTCATAGTTTCCAATAAACTTGGTAAAGTCTCCATTGGATTTGAATCGATAGGTGTATAGGGAATCCGAAATGGGATAAAAAGTTGGATTAGGAACCGAACTACTCTGATATCCGGAAAATATCCATTCCCGATCAAATATAGGATCAAGAGGATCGGTATCATCCTGACAGGAAAGCACAACCAAAAGAAAAAAAAGGGCGCCAAATAGTTTTTTCAATGTGAATTTTTGGTTTATGGACTATGAACGAAAAGCCAATCGCATTCGCTACTCAGACCTTAAATTTCTCCTACTGTATTCGACAAAGTTCCAATTCCTGCAATGCTAATCCTAATCTGATCTCCAGCTTTAAGAGTAAAATCATCCGGGACGATTCCAGTCCCTGTCATCAAAAAACAACCAGCTGGAAATGTGTTGGCTCGGAATAGCCAATCCGCCAATTCCTGTAGTTTGCGTTTTAATTGTGTCAAATCAGTTTTTCCTCCTGCTACAAACTTTCCCTCTCTTTCGATAGCAAGCTCAATGGTGGTGGAATCTTCCATTTTATCCTGAATTAAGATACAAGGCCCAATAGAAGCACAACCCTGATAAACCTTTGCCTGAGGTAAGTAGAGTGGGTTTTCCCCTTCTATGCTACGGCTACTCATATCATTTCCAACCGTAAATCCCTGAATTTTTCCAGAAGGAGAAATTAAAAGCGTCAATTCAGGTTCGGGAACATCCCAAGTAGAATCTTTACGGATATTTACAGTCCCTCCGGGATTAGAAACCCTAGAAGCAGTAGCCTTGAAGAAAAGTTCGGGGCGGTCCGCAGCATAAACTTTATCATAAAAATCAGCTCCACCAGCATCTTTGGATTCTTCCATTCGAGCAGTTCGGCTTCGATAATAGGTAACCCCTGCAGCCCAAATTTCTTGACTTCCCATCGGAGCCAACAAACCTGAATCCTGTATTTCCCGGGCTCGATCGGGAGAGATTTTTTCCCAGGATGAGATTTCAGATTTCAAATAATCCGCCAAATTCTCCCTCCCCAATAACTGATTCCAATCATATTCTGGCCCTAGGTAATTCTGGTCTGAATCGCACAATAGGGTTCCCTGAGTAATTTTATAAAGTTTCATAGATCGAATAGCTAGTTCTTAATACCTCAAATGAAGTAGAATTAAGACCAAAATAGCAGGAAAAGCTTGGACCCAAAAAATCTTTTTACTGACGGTAGCGGTACCAAAAACTCCTGCAATTGCTACGCAAGCGAGAAAAAAATGGGAAAGTGGACCTGAAAGATCAGGGTTTTTAGACCATAGTGACCAAATCAATCCCGCTGCCAAAAACCCATTATATAAACCCTGATTGGCTGCCAAAGATTTTGTCGTTTCAAAAAACTCTTTTTTACCGCCAAAGACTTTTCTCCCAAAAGTGGTCCAGGCAATGCTTTCCATCCAAAAAAAGAAAAGGTGGAGTAAGGCAATTCCACCAATCAGGATTTTCAAAATGATTTCCATAGCAAGATTTTGATTTGTAGGAAGTTAGGTATTTCTCGACAAGCAGTAACTATGCATTTCGAAAAAAAGCCTCAATTTTAAGCTCTCGAATCTTCAAAGCAATGAGCGAAGCAGGCATTCATCTGGAATTTCAAAAGCGAATGATCCATCAATTGGGAACGGTGGATTATGAAGATTTTGAGCTATCACTTCAAAAGGAGTCGCCGACCACGGTTCGCTTAAACCCTTTTAAAATCCAGAGTTGTCCTTTCGAAGGAAATCCTATTCCTTGGTCGGAGTTTGGGTTTTCTTTGGAAAAAAGGCCTGCATTTACTCTTGACCCCCTATTTCATGCCGGGGCATATTATGTCCAGGAAGCTTCCTCCATGTTCATTTCCGAGGTTCTTCGCCAACTTGAAATTCCTAAAGGTATATTCTTGGATTTAGCGGCAGCACCAGGGGGAAAATCCACGCTTCTTTCAACTTACCTTGCTCAGGAAGGGCTTTTGGTTGCCAATGAGGTCATCCAAAGCCGAAACCAGATTTTAAAAGAAAACCTGATCAAATGGGGTTTAGGAAACTCCATTGTCACGCAAAACGATCCTGCCCATTTTCAGGAATTGGAAGGATTTTTTGATTTGGTGTTGATCGATGCTCCTTGTTCGGGTGAGGGAATGTTTCGAAAGGACCCAGAAGCCAGAAAAGAATGGAGTCCAGACCATGTCAGACTTTGCGCGGGCAGACAGCAACGGATTTTGGATCAAGCGGGTGGTTTGGTCAAAGGGGGTGGCTATTTGATTTACAGCACCTGTACATTCAATGAACAGGAAAATGAAGAAATGATCCGCTTTTTGACTTCGGAGTTTGCCTATGAACCTGTTCGCATTAAGTTGAACCCTGAATGGCAAATAGAAGAATCAGAAGTCCAAACCGAAGAAGGGACGTTTTTTGGATACCGATTTTATCCACATCGGGTGGAAGGAGAGGGATTTTTTATTTCTGTATTGAAGCGGCCAAATGATGCCTACATTCTAGAACCTAGAAAGAAAAAAGACTTTAAGCATCAATTTTTAAAGCTAGTAGATGAAAAAACTTGTAAGGCTTTGGATGAGGAGTTGGGATTTGAAAACAGTCAATATTACTTATTGAACGACTCTTATTTCCGCTTTCCGGAAATGTGGAAAACTCATCTAGAGCAAGTTATCCACGGCTTAAATATCCGTTATTTGGGCACTGAGATAGGAAAAAAGCAAAAAAACGAGTGGATCCCCTCTCATGATTGGGCAGTCTCCATTTTACCGAAAAACGGGTTTTCCACAAAGGAAGTTTCCCTAGAGGAAGCTTTGGATTTTTTGAGGAAAAACGAACAGGAATTGATTTTAGAAGAAACAGGTTGGGTCTTGCTAACATATCAAAACCTACCAATCGGATGGGTAAAAAATTTGGGAAACCGGATTAATAATTATTACCCCAAGGAATGGAGGATCCGAAACCTTTAATCAACCTTCAATAATTCTATTTTTCACAGCCTTTTGTACAGCTTCCATTTTGTTATGCACCTGAAGCTTGCTGTAGATATTTTCGATATGCTTCCGAACAGTTTTGGGCGAAATGAATAGGTTTTCTCCAATTTGATTATAGCTCAGGCCTTTTGCTGTTTGCTCCAAAATTTCTATTTCCCTTTTGGTCAAAGCAATATCTTCTTTTGGCTCTTCAAACTGTGGTGGATTTCGCAACAGTTTGAGAGTCTTTAATGCAATACTCGGTGTCATCGCAGCGCCTCCATCCAAAGTGTCCAAAATTCCTTGGTACAATTCCGGTGGTGAAACTTCCTTGAGAAAATATCCACTGGCCCCAGCTTGGATGGCTTTGAAAATATGCTCATCGTTGTCAAAAACAGTAAGCATGATGGTTTTGATTTGTGGATAACGTTGGGTGACTTGAGAAACAGCCGCTATACCGTCCATTTTTGGCATTTCGATATCCATCAAAATGAGTTGGATATTAGAATCTTCCTCCAACATTTTCAGTAACTCCTCTCCATTGGAAGCGTGAAACTTTACCTCCAAATCAGGAAAGAAGGAAATTTTCTCCATTACCGCCCTTAATAAAAATGTGTTGTCTTCAGCGATTGCAAGTTTTATGGCCATAATGATAGAATTTAAAAAACGAGAACTTTTGTCCCTTTCCCAATTTCAGATTCAATTTGAATTTCTCTACCAATTCGTTCTGCACGAACTTTCATATTCCCTAAACCATTTCCGGTTTTTCTGCTAGAATTGATTCCTTTACCATTATCCTGGACAAGCAAAGACAGATGATTATTTACTGGAAGCAGGGAAACTTTTATCTCGCTCGCTTCCGCATGCTTAATAGCGTTTTGGATTGCCTCTTGGGCTATTCGATAGTGATTGATGCCTTCCAGGGAATTTAGCTGAAAATTTTCATCCAACTTTTCTCCAAGCTCTAAATTGAAATCAGTATTTGGACAGGAGGATTTGGCCTTTTCCAGCAAACCTGCCAACCTTCCCTGAAGGTCATCCAAGGTAATGCTATCTTTATTCATCGCCCAGATCGTGTCCCGAAGTTCATTGATAGTTTCTGTGGTAAACTCCGAAATCTGATCCAATTTTTTTCCTAAAACGTCTTTGGGTAAATCCAAAAACTTCAGATTATTCAAGCTTGAAATGATAAAGGTGAGCTGTGCGCCAATATTATCGTGAAGATCAGAAGAAATCCGCTGCCTTTGTTCCTGAAGGCGTTTTTGGGTCTGCTGCTCTGCAAAAATCTTTTGAAGCTTTGCCTCCTGCTCAAGATGCCAGTTTTTGTTTTTCTGTCTGTAATAAATGAAAAATCCAAGCCCTAAACTGATCAATAAAACAATCAAAAGAAGCAGTAATTGATTATTTCTGTTCTTTACTAGGAGCTCATTTTCGGCCAACTGGGCCCTGGACTCTGCAAGCTGCCGTTCCTTCTCAGACACTTCATATCGAGTCTCTAATTCCCCCATCATTTGAACTCGATCTTCCTTGAAAATCGTATCCTTCAAAGCTGCATATTGCTCTAGATAGTCGAGGGCTAAATTGAGGTCTCCTTTTTTCTTCTGAAATCGAAATTGATCATAAAGGTAATCCCGAAGCTTTTCCCTTGAATCACTGAGCTGCACATAATGATAGGCAGAATCCATCATTTGCTCAGCCTCATTGTATCTGTCTAAATTGTATGCAATTGTTGCAAGGTTAGTGAAGTTGGTAGCCAACTTGTAACTATCCATACTACGATAGTTGTATTTTAGCGAAATCTCCACCCATTGTTTAGCTTCAGCATACCGGCCTTGCTTGAGGAGTGTATTGCCAATATTGTTGAAGGTATTAGTAAATGCCGAACTATCTAATTCTGAAAGGAATTCTAGATTTTTATAGTGGTAAAAAAGAGCAGAATCGGGCTTATCCCAATCATCAAAGTTGATCGCAATCGCATTGATTGCAAAGACCTTAGTTCTAGTGTCTGGATTTGAACTTGCGGAAAGGATCTCATAGCCTTTCTTGGCATATTCCACTCCTTTTTCATATTGCTCCATGTCATGATATACTATCCCCAAATCCGCCAAGGAGTAACCCATCCGGCTTGAATCATTGACAGCCAAAGCTTTCTCGTAGGCTGTCTGCCCATAGAGCATTGACTTTTCCCAATTCCCCAAAATAGATTCTAAATAGGTTAGATTGTTGTATGCGGAAATCAGATAGTTTGAACTTTCTTTCGAAGAAAAATAAGGGAGACTTTTCAGAAGCGTCTCTACCGCTTGGCGGGGATTGTTTTCAATGTTTTGAAACCTTGCCAGGTAATAGAAGTACATCCCTGAATCAATCTTGGTTTCCAGTTTTGTTTCGAGTTCTTCAAAAAGGGTTGCGGTAGAATCGCTATTGTCTAATGCTGATAGAAAATGTTCTTCTAATCCCTGAGAAAGGGATTGAAAAACAACTAGGATAAAAAATGTGGTAATTAATAAGGGTTTGAGCATACCGAAATCAACGGCTAAAATTCAGAACTTTAAATATAAAAAAATGGCCTTGAGAGCAAAATCCCCAAGGCCATTTCTTTGGTTTTCAAGATCTTTCTACCCATAAATTTCTTCCAAAATCTGAGCTAATCGCACACTAGCTGCAATCATACGCTCTTCTGCAATTTTGAAATTATGATACATGTAAGCGTAGCTAATTCTACGGTTTTCAGGCAAATCATAAACTGCACCCCGAAGATCTACCGCTTCCTTCAACCAATCTTGCATGGTTGCAGACCGATATTTTTGCTGAAGCTCAGGAGTAATTCTTCGATACAGCTCATTCCCCATTTCAGAAAAGCTCATTCCTTGCCGGTCAATCATTCCACTATCCCAAAGGGCATGAAGGTTAGTTGGCTGACCAAATAATTCGATCTTCACATCATTCCCTCCACGATCTTCTCCTGTGCCCACATGCAAAGGCTGATGAATATCTTCTACCATATGAATAAGCATTTTCAGCTTTTCAGCTTCCTCTTCTGCTGATAAGCCGCCTGCTTTGAGTTCATTTTTCAAACGGATGATTGCTTCATAAGCATCTCCAGTCTTTTCCTGAATGTTAGGGTCGTATTCACCGTTTTTACTTGTCAGATAATGCCAAGTGGTCGCATAGTCATAAGCTCTATCAGACCGAATTTCATCCATCCATGTACCGCTTCTAGCCAAAGACATAGGATATAGTACTTTCTCCACTTTTTTCACGACCGAACTTTTCATCTGTCGCTCTGCCATATAGCCAATCAAATAATGCCCCAATTGACCCCATGCAAAGGCCTGAGATGTAAAAAGCATCAGAAAAAGGGCAAGCGTAAACTGTCTAAATACTTTCATAAATAAATTGTTGGAATACGAAAATAGGGGAGAAATACTATTGGAAAATTAATCGGACATTAAGCTTTTTGTAATTCTGAAACAGCCAACCAAGCCATCAATCCAGCACCGATTTCAAGTGCATCTTCTTCAATGTCAAAGGTTGGTGTGTGAACCCCGGAAACAATTCCTTTTGCTTCGTTTCGAGTTCCTAATCGGTAAAAACATCCACTGATTTCCTGTGAGTAGTAAGCAAAATCCTCTGCAGCCATCCAAATATCCAAGTCGATTACATTTTCTTCGCCCAGATATTCTTTCGCCGCGTCTGTTGCTCTAGCTGTCAATTCCGGATCATTTTGTAAGAATGGATATCCTTTTCGGATTTCGAAATCGAGTTTTCCTCCCATTCCTTCTACCAAGCCATGAGCTATTTGCTGCATTTTTTGATGGGCTGCGGCTCTCCAATCTTCATTGAGCGTACGGAAGGTTCCTTGAATTTTAACCTCATTTGGAATCACATTGGTAGCACCCAAAGCTTCTACCCGTCCAAAAGAAAGCACCGAAGGGATTTTTGGACTTGCCGCCCGGCTGACTACTTGCTGAAGAGCAACGATCAGATGCGAAGCAATCAAAACAGGATCGATTAGGGTTTCCGGCATAGCACCATGTCCGCCTTTTCCTTTGACCGTTAGGTATAATTCGTCAGCACTTGCCATGTAAATTCCCTGTCGGAATCCTACCTTACCAGCAGGGATATATGGCATCACATGTTGTCCAATAATTCCAGATGGTCTGGGGTTTTCCAAAGCTCCATCACGAATCATAAAGGAAGCACCGCCTGGAGCAACTTCCTCTCCGGGCTGAAATAAAAGCTTAATTGTTCCTTCGAATTGATCCCTTACCTCATGCAAAATCTTGGCGGCTCCCAATAAGGAGGCTGTATGGGCATCATGCCCACAAGCATGCATCACACCGGGGTTTTGAGATTTGTAGGGAACTTCGTTTGCCTCCACAATAGGAAGGGCGTCCATATCAGCTCGAAGAGCGATGATTTTTTTGGAAGGATTTCTCCCTTCAATCAATGCTGTCCAACCTGTATCTGCTTTGGATTCAAGATTTTGAATTCCTATTTGCTCCAGCTTTTCCTTGACGAATTTTGCTGTTTGAAACTCCTTGTAGGAAAGTTCAGGATTGGCATGAAGATGTCGCCGATTGGCAATAACCTCTTCTTTATATGCACTAGCGAGGGATTTAATTTTCTCCTTCAGCATTGTCTATTTGGCTTGGTAGGGTAAAATCTTTACGCTGAATTCGGTCTCTGATTATTCTTGCTGATGGAAAAACCGTTTTGATTTCATAGAGCACTTTCAATGCCTCCACTTTGTAACCGTATCTCCCCACTTTCAGCAAATAGCGAGGCTGCTCATATTGCATTTCAGCGCTAATTTCAGGAAAGGCCTCTACAAGTTCTTCTTGAGTTTTAAATGCTTCATCGCGATTGAGACCCGAATACACTAAAACCCTGAACCCATTAAAATAGGGCTCAGAAGTATTTTTTTCATACTGAACCCGAGCTAATGCCTCCAATTGTGTATCAATTGCCCTAGCAGATTCCTCCGGTTGGATGGTAGGAAGGCTCTCCAATTGCTGTTCATAATCTGGATAATTCGGTAGGCTAGCAGTCAAATCCTCCTGGTAACCGGCAAAGCTTTCAGGGCCACTGACAACACTCTGGCCTGTTTTGCAGGAGAAAAAAAGAATTACTATTCCGAAAATCCAGCTTTTCCGCATGGCTATTTATTCAATGATTACACACTTACCTTCTTGAATATCCTGCTCAACACTTTTGAATTTGACGTCCTTCTTGGTCGTCCCGTCATTGTACTGAACAGATATACGGTCATTTCTTCCGTAGGATTTTTCCGATTTCCGAGGAGCAACTACTTGTGGCGCAGGTCTTCCTGCAGAAGCAGCAGCGGCAGCAGCTCTATTAGCACCTGGGTTCAACGTGCTTCCTGCTTCCTCTTTCGATGCATGAACTTTTGGTTCGGGAGCTCGCTGAGTTTGGGCTTGCTGAACCTGGGCAGGATCTTGTTTTGGCAATTCCGCTCTTGTCAAGAAGGAAATCATATCCTCATTCAATTTACCGATGAAGCGTTTGAACATTTCAAAAGCCTCGAATTTGTAGATCAAAAGCGGATCTTTTTGCTCATAGACAGCATTCTGAACAGACTGTTTCAAATCGTCCATGTCCCGAAGATGCTCCTTCCAGTTTTGGTCGATAATTGCCAAAGTAACACTCTTCTCCAAAGATCGAATCAGCTCATGACCTTCAGAGGAAAGCATTTTCTCCAAATTAACAACAACGCCGATTTGTTTGATGCCATCAGAAATTGGTACCATAATATCCTTCACTGTAGCACCTCGCTCATCCTGTACTCGCTGAAGCACAGGCAAGGCTGTCTGAATGATTCGCTGATTTTTCTCCTGATAGTTTTTAAATGCTGCCTCGTACAACTCTTGGGTTAATCTAGCCGCATCTTTGGATTTCAAATCATTTTCTGAAATCTGATAATCCAAACCTAGAGAGGTGAAAATATTCATTCGAAGATTTTCTGCATCATCGGTGGACTTAGCCATATCAATGATACTTTCGGCCACATCATACATGATGTTCAGAATATCCAACTCCAATCGCTCACCTTTCAAGGCATTTCTTCGACGGCGATATACCACCTCCCGCTGGGAGTTCATGACATCATCGTATTCGAGAAGGCGCTTTCGGGTACCGAAGTTGTTTTCTTCTACTTTCTTCTGAGCACGTTCGATAGACTTTGTGATCATGCTGTGCTGAATCACTTCTCCTTCTTCCAAGCCCATTCGGTCCATCAATTTGGCAATGCGGTCCGAACCAAACAATCGCATCAAGGAATCTTCCAAAGAGACAAAGAATTGAGATGAACCCACATCTCCTTGACGACCGGAACGTCCACGAAGCTGACGGTCAACACGTCGTGATTCATGGCGCTCTGTACCAATAATTGCCAAACCACCGGCTGCTCTTGACTCTGGAGTCAACTTGATATCAGTTCCTCGACCCGCCATGTTGGTTGCAATCGTAACGGTACCAGGTTTTCCAGCCTCCGCGACAACTTCCGCTTCACGGGCATGTTGCTTAGCATTCAATACCTGATGAGGAATTTTCTTCAAGGTCAGCATTCGGCTCAATACCTCGGAGATTTCAACTGAAGTAGTACCCACCAAGACAGGTCTGCCTTGGGCTACCAATTCGTTGATTTCATCCACTACGGCATTAAACTTCTCGCGAACCGTTTTATAAACCTTATCTTCTTTATCCTGACGTTGGATTGGTCTGTTGGTAGGAATAACTACCACATCCAATTTGTAGATTTCCCAAAATTCTCCTGCTTCCGTTTCCGCTGTACCGGTCATACCGGCAAGCTTGTGATACATTCGGAAATAATTCTGAAGCGTGATGGTAGCATAAGTCTGTGTAGCGTCCTCGACTTTAACATTTTCCTTCGCTTCAATCGCTTGATGCAAGCCATCCGAATAACGACGGCCTTCCATGACACGACCTGTCTGTTCGTCCACGATCTTGACCTTCCCATCAACGATGATGTATTCGGTGTCTCGCTCAAACATACAGTAAGCCTTCAAAAGCTGATTAACTGTATGGATTCGCTGAGCTTTGACGCTGTAATCTTTGATGACTTCCTCTTTTCGGATCAGTTTTTCCTTATCCTCAATAGACTCATCCTTTTCCAATTCCGCGATTACCATCCCGATATCCGGAAGGATGAAGAAATTCGGATCTTCGTTTTTAGCAGTCAAGGTTTCAATACCTCGGTCGGTAAGATCCACCACATTACTCTTTTCATCAATGGTGAAAAGCAGTGGCTCATCTGCCTCTGGCATATTTCGCTTATTATCCTGCAGATAAAAATTCTCTGTTTTTTGCAAGATTACTCGAATACCTGGCTCGGAAAGGTATTTAATCAATGGCTTGTATTTGGGCATTCCCCGATAAGCTCGGAAAAGCGCCAAACCACCATCTTTTTCATTTCCCTCAGAAATTTGGCGCTTGGCGGTTGTCAAAAAGCCCTGAATTAATTTTCGCTGCTCATCTACAAGAGTAGCAACACGAGGTTTCATTTGGTCGAACTCATGAACATCTCCTCGAGGAACAGGACCGGAAATAATCAACGGTGTCCTAGCATCATCAATCAAAACGGAGTCAACCTCATCCACCATAGCAAAGTGATGCTTGCCCTGAACCAAGTCAGACGCATCTCTTGCCATATTATCTCGGAGATAATCGAAGCCAAATTCATTATTGGTACCATAAACAATGTCACACTGATAAGCCTTTTTCCTTCCTTGGGAATTAGGCTGGTACTTATCGATACAATCCACAGAAAGACCGTGGAATTCAAAAAGTGGTGCATTCCATTCGGAGTCACGCTTTGCCAAGTAATCATTGACCGTAACGATGTGAACACCCCGACCCGCTAATGCATTCAAATAGGCTGGAAGCGTGGAAACCAAGGTTTTACCTTCACCAGTAGCCATCTCGGCAATTTTACCCTGATGCAAAACCATACCACCGATCAACTGCACATCGTAGTGGACCATGTCCCAGATTACCTCTGTACCGGCAGCCTCCCATCGATTGTGCCAAATGGCCTGCTCCCCGTCGATTTCAACATTGGGCTTGACAGCAGCAAGTTCCCTATCACGCAAATTGGCATTCACCACCAATTTTCCGTTTTCTTTGAATCTTCGGGCAGTTTCTTTTACCACTGCAAAAGCCTGAGGCATTACTTGGTCAAGAATTTCTTCAAGCGCCTTATCCCGATTCTTTTCAATTTCCTCGATTTGGGAGAAAATTTGATCCTTTTGGTGAATCGCATCCGCAGGCAATGATTCTACCTCGGCACGAAGAGAATCAATTTTCGCATCGAATTCCTTTAGATATTCATTAACCTTGGATTTAATCTCCGAAGTCTGGGCCCGAAGTTCTTCATCACTCAGCTTGGCAAGACCGTCAAAAATCTGATTTATCTCCTTAACTCTCGGAAGTAATTCCTTTATATCTCGATCGGACTTAGTGCCGAAAACTTTTGCTATTCCTTTTGCAATAATATCTAACATCTCTCTTTTCTTATGCTAATTGCGGGCCTAAAATTAAGCCCTTTTTATTAGAATTGATAATCGTGTAAACTTACCTCGCAGGCAGTAATTCAAGCATTAAATTTTGATCTCTCCCTGAAAAACCTGTTCGGCAGGGCCAATCAACCAAATATTATCAAAGCCTCCTTTTGGGCTATTTTGAAACCGAACGGATAAGTTTCCGCCAAGGGTTTGGATTTTAACCTCTCCGGATTGCCTTTCCTGAGCAAATGCCAAAGCCGCTGCAGTTACACCTGTTCCACAGGAAAGCGTTTCATTTTCAACTCCCCGCTCGTAGGTACGGACGAATATTTCCTTGTCAGAAATCGCTTTTACAAAGTTTACATTGGTGCCTGAAGGAGCATAATCTGCGTCATATCGGACCTTTTCCCCTTCTTTAAAAACGGGATAATTTTCTATTTCGGATACAAATCGAATATGATGGGGAGAGCCCGTATTGACAAAACAATCTGTGCCTTTGGCTTCGATTCCATCTACATTTCCCATTTTTAACTCCACCACATCTTCCTTGAGAACTGCATCATGGGCACCGTCTATTGCAAAAAAATGTGTCTCATTTTTAACTATGCCGAGGAATCCCGCAAAAGCAACTGCACAACGGGCACCATTTCCACACATACTTTGGCTTCCGTCAGCATTGTAATAGACCATTTCAAAATCAAAATCGGGATGGTTTCTTATCACAATCAACCCATCCGAACCGATTCCGAATTTGCGGTCACAAAGCTGCTTGACCCAAGATATATCTTTCAAATCGAGTTTTTCTTCCCGATCATCAATCATGACAAAATCATTTCCTGTGCCCTGATATTTATAAAACTGAATTTTCATTCTTTTTTGATTCTTTTCCCTGTGGTTCAAAAACTTCTCCAAGAGAGTCTTGAGCTAATAAACTTTAACAACTTGTCACAGTTTCAGACTATATGTCCGATTCGGATTCTAATTTCGACAGATAATCCTTAATTTCAGCAACTCAATTGCATGATCAACCAAGAAATCTATTCCATATGGAAAATCTAAATTTCAACTTATCACGAAGAGCATTTTTGGCAAATAGCAGTAAAGCGGGTCTGGCTTTGAGTCTAGGCGGAACAGCCATTTTAAGTGCTTGCTCCGGTGAAGCAAAAGGAGATTCACAGGCCGTTTTGGCGACAAGTTTTACCCAAACTCCATTAAGTTTCGATTTTGCTGCATTGGAACCGCATATCGATGCTATGACGATGGAAATTCACTACACCAAACATGCTGCAGGCTATGCCAGAAACCTGGAAGCAGCAATTGGTGAGGAAAATGTAGATACGAATAAGCCTTTGGAGGATGTATTGGCTAATATCTCGAACTACTCCACCAAAATGCGAAACAATGGTGGCGGTCATTACAACCATGAATTATTTTGGCAAGTGATGACTCCGGATGCAGCTGAAAGACCTGAAGGTGCGCTAGCTGATGCCATCAATGATTCTTTTGGAAGTTTTGAAGCATTTGCCGAGCAATTTGAAACTGCAGCCAAAACCCGATTCGGTTCCGGCTGGGCCTGGTTAGTTGTTGGAGATGACAAAAAATTAGCGGTAGGCTCTACACCCAACCAAGATAATCCATTGATGGACATTTCCGATTTTAAAGGAACTCCGCTTTTGGGTCTTGATGTATGGGAGCACGCATACTACCTACATTATCAAAATCGTCGGGCAGACTATGTTTCTGCATTTTGGAATATTATCAACTGGAAAACTGTAGCTGAACGATTTGCTGCGGCCTCCAGGTAAACCAAAAGATATTTCGACTTAAAAAAGGCCGGATTTTCCGGTCTTTTTTGTTTAATTCGATTTTCGAAAAAGAACACTAATTCCATGCAAGATCCAAAATCCCTTACTTCTGTTGCTTTGTTTCATGAGACATTTAAACATCCTGTATTAAAGGAGCCAACCATTCCCTCCGATACACGGTGTAATCTTCGTGTTTCTCTTTTGGCAGAAGAACTGAGAGAATTGGAGGAAGCGATTGAGAATAAGGATTTGGTAGAAATCGCTGATGCACTTTGTGATTTGCAGTATGTCTTGTCCGGTGCGATTCTAGAATTTGGCTTAGGAGAAAAATTCAAAGCCCTTTTCGATGAGGTACAACGCTCTAATATGAGCAAAGCCTGCAAAACTGAAGAAGAAGCCAAAGCCACAGTAGCACATTACGAAGCCAAAGGCACTCCTTGTTTCTATGAAAAAGAAGGTGATTTGTACCTGGTCTTTCGGGAAGGTGATCACAAGACCTTAAAATCTGTCAACTATTCTCCGGCCGATCTGAAAGGAATTATTGAAAAATAAATTCTGAGAACCCAAAAATCTTTAGCTCCTTATCGGAGCTTTTTTTAATACAAAAAGCCCCTTGTTTCCACGAGGCTATTGGATTTATCTGCCATAGAATGGCAGGCCAGAGCGGGACTTGAACCTGTCTGACGCCAGGCAGGCCCGCACGTCCAAATGGACACAAGTTTCAAGTTATTAAGGACCTTAAAAAAACCTCTTTCCTGATGTTGTTTTTAAGCGCTTCTCCTCCTTTCTTGCCTCAATCCTTGTTGGTTTTTCAACTTTATAAATGAGCTCAAAAGGACGATAGGGTTTCGTCGTTTTTTCATATCCAGAGTTATGACGATATAGCCTTAACTCAAGATCCTGAGTTATTCCAACGTAAATGGAATTTCTGGATTTGCTCCTAATCGCATAAACAGTATACATACCTAAAAATGCAAAAAGCCCCGTGTTTCCACGAGGCTTCTGTACCAGGAGCGGGACTTGAACCCGCACGTCCAAATGGACACAAGATTTTAAGTCTTGCGTGTCTACCAATTCCACCATCCCGGCTTCACTAAGGAGACCTTAGCTACTTATGACTTAAAACAACAAAGCCCTTTTTCAAGGGCTTGATCAGAGCGAGAGACGAGATTCGAACTCGCGACCCCAACCTTGGCAAGGTTGTGCTCTACCAACTGAGCTACTCTCGCTTATTTCTAACCCGATTCGTCCAATCGAGCCGTTTGTGGATGCAAAGGTACGGCTACTTGGGATTTTTACAATATTTCAATCAGGAAATTTTTTTAAATTTTCTTTCTGATTGAAAATTAGAGGCCTAAAAATCGTAAGAGGCAACGATTTTCACCATCTCGCCCATATTTTTCGCACCCAATTTTCGGAGAATATTCTTTCGGTGTGTTGCCACGGTGTTGGCTGAAATATTCAATTCCTCTGCAATCATTTTAGAAGAATTCCCATCCAAAATCAATTGGATGATTTCTTTTTCCTTCTTTGTAAGTTTTACCGCTTTATTGTTTGGTGAGTCTTTCGTCACCAAAACCCGAGTACCATCATCCCGAATAAAGGAATAGGTCCAATCGTAACTTTTGACTTTTGGTGGGGTCTGCAATTCAAAAATAATGTGCAAGTCCATTGCAAAATTTCCGGCCTCATCTATAAAATAAGGGCGTACTTTTGCCACTACCCATTTCACCTCCTGGGTAGTACGATGAACCCACCGGGTAGTGTATGAAAACTCAAACGTGTGACGTTCGGATAGACTTAACTGGTGAAAGTGCTCAAAAACAATCTTTTGAAACTTAAACATCTCTTCCCGGTCTTCCGGATGAAGCATTGCAAAAGAAGCTTCCATCCCCTTTTTCCGGAAAATGGACTCTGGATAACCAGTAATTTTTTCTACTTCACCGGTAAAAAACGCCAAATTAAGGTTACGGTAATCAAAACATGCGATCACCAAGCCTTCTCGGATTCCAATACTTTGGCTGAGTGATTCTAAATTTTCAATTAATTGTTTTTCATTGGGATGAGCTTTGAACTCTTGCTCCGCCCACTCCTGAAAAAATTTAGTGTATTTATCCTGTTTTTTAAGGTCTTTCAGTAATACCTTATCCATATAATGCTCTGAGGGTTTAACGGACTAATATAATAATTAGCTTAATTAATCGAGTTTCTTTTTTACTTCATGAAGCTTCAAAAGTGCCTCAATTGGTGAAATGGTATTGATATCGATTTGATCAAGAAGCTCTTTGGCTTCCTTGAATTTTGGATCCATTTCGAAAAGACTGAGTTGGTAGTTATTCTTCGGAACTGACTTAAGTTGCTCTTTGCCTTGTTGCATAGCCTTGTCCTTTTCCAAATGGCTCATAATTTCGGATGCCCGTAAAACAATCGGGTTGGGCATTCCAGCCATTTGCGCCACGTGAATACCAAAACTATGTTCACTGCCTCCAGGTTTCAATTTGCGCATAAAAATCACCTTATTTCCTACCTCTTTGACTGAAACATTAAAGTTTTTAATCCTTGGAAAGTCCTCTGTGAGCTGGTTCAACTCATGATAATGGGTGGCGAATAAGGTCTTTGCTTTGAAACTTGGATGATTGTGTAGGTATTCTACAATAGACCAAGCAATGGAGATACCATCATAGGTTGATGTCCCTCTACCAATTTCATCCATAAGCACCAGGCTGCGATCTGAAAGATTATTCAAAATGCTGGCCGTTTCGGTCATTTCCACCATAAAAGTAGACTCTCCTTTAGACAAATTATCAGAGGCTCCTACTCGGGTAAAAACCTTATCAATTATTCCTATCCTTGCAAAAGATGCCGGCACGAAACTACCCATTTGAGCCATCAAAACAATCAAAGCTGTCTGTCGCAAAAGAGCAGATTTACCAGCCATATTTGGACCCGTAATGATCAAAATTTGTTGGCTATCATGGTCCAGGTAAATATCATTGGGAACATAATCTTCTCCTGGAGGCAACTGCTTTTCAATTACTGGATGTCGACCATCTTTAATCTCCAGGCTGTCTGTTTCGGCAATTTTCGGTTTGACATAGCGATTTGAAAGCGCTACTTGAGCAAATGACAATAACGCATCCAATGTGCCAATAACACGGGCATTTTGCTGAATTTGGGTTACATATTGAGCAGCTTCTTCAACCAAAGCCGCAAAGAACTTTTGTTCCAAGGCAATCATTCGCTCCTCAGCATTGAGAATCTTTTCTTCGTATTCTTTCAGTTCCGGAGTGATGTATCGCTCGGCATTTACCAATGTCTGCTTTCGGATCCATTCCTGCGGCACCTTGTCCTTATGGGCATGGGTAACCTCGAGATAATATCCGAAAACCTTGTTATATGCTATTTTGAGAGAAGTGATTCCCGTTTTCTGAACTTCGCGCTGCTGAATCTGAACAAGAAAATCCTTGCCTTTTGTTGCTAAGGATCGATACTCATCCAATTCCTGATCTACTCCTTCTTTGATTACTCCACCTTGGTGAACGAGCATCGGCGCATCTTCCTGCAGTTCTCGCTCAATTTTTTCAAGTAGAAACTCACAAGGATGGATCTGATCTGCCAATCGCTTCAGCGTAGGGTTGTTCTGTTTTTTCAATAAATCCTTGATCGGCAAAGTAGCTTTCAAAGCCCTTTTGATCTGATTCATTTCACGAGGATTGGCTCTTCCCACAACGACCTTAGAGATCAACCGCTCCAAATCTCCAATCAATCGTAAATGAGAAAGCATTTCATCGATCAACGAAGAGTTTTGGAAGAAAAAGTCAACGACATTTTGCCGCTCTTCGATAGGACCCTTTTCTTTCAAAGGAAGCACCATCCACTTTTTCATCATTCGAGACCCCATTGGGGTTACGGTTTGATCCAAAATTTGAATCAATGGAACGCCTCCTTCATGCTGCGGAAAAACCAATTCAAGATTTCGAATGGTGAATTTATCCAGCCACACATATTTCTCTTCTGCAATCCGAGAGATAGCGGAAATATGCTGTACTTCTTTATGCTCGGTTTCTTCCAAATAGTAGAGGATAGCTCCGGCTGCTATTGTACCCAATTCCAGATCCTCAACCCCAAAACCTTTTAGATTAGCCGTTCCGAAATGATTTTTCAGCTTTTCGTAGGCAAAGTCGTATTGAAACACCCAATCCTCACAATGAAAAGTAATAAAATCATTTTTGATGACTTCGGAAGCCTTTTGCTTGGCTGCTTTGGAATAAATGATTTCAGAAGGAGAAAAGCTTTGGAGGAGTTTTTCAATATAAGATGCACTTCCTTCAGCACACATAAATTCCCCTGTGGAAACATCCAAAAAGGCAATCCCATGACTTTCCTTTCCAAAATAAATAGAAGCTAAATAGTTGTTTTTGCGTGTATCGAGAACTTGGTCATTGTAAGAAAGTCCAGGAGTAACCAATTCTGTAACTCCACGCTTTACGATCCCTTTGACAGACTTTGGGTCTTCGAGCTGATCACAAATAGCTACTCGATTTCCAGCTCGAACCAATTTAGGCAGGTAATTATCCAAAGCATGATGAGGAAATCCAGCCAACTCCACATGAGAAGCGGCTCCATTGGCGCGCTTAGTCAATACGATATCCAGTACCTTGCTGGCAATCACCGCATCTTCGCCAAAGGTTTCATAAAAGTCTCCCACCCGAAAAAGCAATAAGGCACCAGGGTGTTTGGCTTTAATCGCGTTATACTGCTTCATTAAAGGTGTTTCCTTGCCATCTTTGGACTTACTCATGCCTTCTAGTGAATTCTGTTAATTTTGGGGATTGAATAAAAGCTGAAATTAATCCATAAGCAAGGTAGTTCAAAAAAGATGAAGAAATTAAGCATGGAAGAACTCGAGCGGCTTTCCGTGGAGGAGTTCAAAGAGACTGAAAAATCACCCGTTTGCCTGGTCTTGGATAATGTGAGGAGTCTGAATAATGTGGGTTCGGCTTTTCGAACCGGGGATGCTTTTCGAATTGAAAAAATCTACCTCTGCGGAATCACGGGAACACCACCACATCGCGATATCCAAAAAACCGCCTTGGGCGCTACAGAATCTGTGGAATGGGAATACGTCGAAAATACTGTTGACGCGATAGAAAAACTCAAGCAGGAAGGATATCAAATTTGCGGATTGGAGCAGGTGGACAAATCCATTTTCTTACACGAATTTCAGCCAGAAAAAATGGGTAAATATGCCCTGGTTTTTGGAAACGAGGTGTTTGGTGTAGAAGAACAGGTGTTGAAATCCTGTGACTATGTTTTAGAAATTCCCCAATTAGGAACCAAGCATTCCCTGAATATTGCTGTTTCGATGGGAATTACACTTTGGGATTTTATGGTGAAACTCGAGCAATTCTAATCGTTCAAAAACCGGTACCGAATACCAAAAGAACCACGAAGTAAATTCCAATCGCCAAATATGGGTGCTAGTTCCATATGAAAACCAAAATCCTTTTTGGAAAAGGGATAGATATTTATTCCTAGTGGAATTACTAATCCATCAATATCCCCTACATGTCCACCAAATCCTCCATAAAACTCGAAGCTTTCCTTTTTGGTGATTAGGACATTTGCCACTAGCTCTAAGTCCATGCTACTTAGAAAATAATCCGTACCGATTCGAAACTCTGGAATAAAGCGCTCCCCGAATTGCTTATTCACTCCAACAAAAGGGAGGTTGCTTTGATGGTAAGAAACAGTTACTTGTGATAGTGCTGGCAAAGAGAATAGCCCTAAAAGAACCAAAAACAGGTATTTTTTCGTTTTATAAAATTAAATGGCGAAAAATATTAAAACCCTAATTCCTTAAGTCTTTTGTGGGTTTTAATCATATTCGAACTGGCTTTTGCGACGATCTTACCAGATTCTTTTCGTATTACGGATTCCCAATGATTTAGGTTTGCTCCAGTCCGCACCAGTTTGGCAGTCACTTCTACTTTTTCTCCTAGACTAGCCGAGGACAAGAAGTCCACATTCAAATTGATACTTGTCATCAAAAATTCAGACTCCGTTATAAAATTAGCCATGCCTATCACATCATCCATCATCAAAGAGGCTACACCTCCATGAAGAATTTGGGCAGGGTTACACATATCGGGACGGATTTCGAAAGAGACTTTTGCATAACCAAACTCAACCTCGAGCAAAGTTCCTGCAAGCCAGTTTCCCGCTCCTGAAGGGCCATGATCAAGGGTTTTGCCGATTTGAGATTTAAAAAATTCCAACTGTGGGTTTGACATACTCGCTTTTTATTTATCCAGGATTCTAAAATAATCTTCAAATGTGGATTTAAGGGCTTCTTTTTCGGATTCAGATTCCCACAATGGAATTTTTTGATCTGAGACAATTAAGTAAAACTCCACCTCTTTCTGAATCAATTCATAAATCTCCTGAGCTTGTTTGAGTTGGTCATATTTGTTTCCATTTTCAAAATTCAACTCTTTTTCACCTTGGCCCGAAATTGCCAAAATTTTCAAAGGCCAATCTAGCTCATGAGGCTCCAAATAGAGATAACTTTCATCTTTGGGCGTATTAAGAATCAATACTAAAAACACTGTAGGCTCTTTCGAATCTAAATCAAACCCAGCATGCCGATACAGGGTCATCCCAGCATCTTTTCGCACTTCCCGTTGATAATCAACGGCTTTTAGATTTAGAAAAAACAGACGAGAGGAGGAAGTCATCCGAAAAGTCGTATCCTCACCGGAATTATTTGCCCGATAAGAATCGAAAAAAGAGAAGAAAACAACCAAAAGGACCGAGGCTGCACCAAAAATCTTAAGAATTTTGATCAGCTCAGGTGTCAATACCGGGTCTTTGGAAGGCATTTAGGTCAATGTTCTTGGAGTAGTTGTTTTCGAGTTTCCATCAGTAAAACCCAAGCAGCTTGGATATGTTTTTCTGCCACATCAGTCTGACCAATCACCCATCGAATGACATATTTCCCTTCCAACTTAGTATGGGTAAAAAACACTTTTCCAGTAACATTTACTGCATTTATCCATTTTTCATTGAATGCATTCTCCTCCTCCAAAGAAAGTTTAGAATCTTGGTGCCGGAAACAGATAGTGTTGAAAGGAACGGGAGCTAAAATTTCCAGTCTTTCTTCTGACTCTATCCAAGATTTGGCTTTTTGGGCCAATTGGATATGATTTTTAAGTTTTTGACGGATCCCATTCAAGCCATAGCTTCGGATAACAAACCACAATTTCAAAGCCCGAAATCTTCTACCCAATTGAATTCCCCAATCCCGGTAATTATTGACCTCCCGATCGAGTTGAGTTCTCAAATATTCAGGAGTCAGCGAAAATGTATTAATCAGGTCTTCAGGGTTTTTCAGGAATAAGACCGTACAATCAAAATTGGTAAACATCCACTTATGCGGATTGAATACATAAGAGTCTGCATCTTCATGACCATCAATCAAAGACTGAAATTCCGGAAGAAGCAAAGCAGTACCCGCATAAGCCGCGTCAATATGATGCCAAAGGCCATATTTTTTGGTGATTTTGCTAATCGCGCCGATAGGATCAATAGCTGTGCTTGAAGTAGTCCCCAAAGCAGAAACAACACAAAGCGGGGTAAATCCCCTTTCAAGATCTTTTTGGATAGCCTCTTCCAATAAGCTTGGAATCATCGCAAATTTTTCATCCACAGGAATTCGAACCAAGTTTTTTACTCCTATTCCGGCGATTCGAAGGGCCTTGTCAATAGAAGAATGAACGTGCTCCGAAGAATAAATTCGGAAATTTTCCTTCCCACCAAAGCCCTCTTCATTGATCAACCACGTAGATTTTCGCTCTCTTGCCGACAAAATTGCGCTCAAGGTAGCAGTACTTGCTGTATCATGAATGACCCCTTTCCAAGACGGATCTATTCCCTTAGCATCCCGAAGCCAATCGCAAACCCGTTCTTCGAGCTCGGTAGCTGCCGGAGAGGTTAACCATGACATACATTGTGCTCCAAGTGTAGACATGAGCATTTCTGCCAAAATAGAAGGCTCGGAATTGTTAGCAGGGAAATAGGCAAAAAAAGATGGATGCTGCCAATGAGTCATTCCCGGAAGAATAATTTCCTTAAAATCCTGAAAAATAGCTTCGAATGATTCTGAATCTTCGGGTGCCTCAGATGGCAACTGCTTAAATATTTCTCTCGGCTTTGTTGTAGGAGTTACCCGATAATTCTCCTTTTCCTCCAGATAATCTGCCATCCAATCCACCAATTGGTGGGCATATTTTCGAAATTCCTCCTTATCCATAGCAAATACTATCGAACGTATGAACCTGCATTGATATCTATGGATGTTCCTGTTGCATGGTCAGCAAGTCCGGAGCAAAGCAAGGTTACCATAGGAGCAATATCCTCAGGCTGAGTCAATTGATTCAAAGCAATATCATTCAAGGCAAACTCTTCTCCATATTCCGATAAAATTTGATTGGCCATATCGGTTCGCGTGAATCCGGGAGCTATCAAAAATGCTTTGATTCCTTGTTTTCCATAATGACGGGCAATGGAACGAGTCAAGCTTACCAAAGCCCCTTTAGAAGCGGCATAGGCCAAATAATCCGTGGTATCACCTCGAAAAGCCGCTCGGGAAGAAATAGTCACGATTCTTCCTTCTTGTTGCTTTTTAGCCTGATCAACAAATTCCTTACACAAAATCCCAACTGCAGTAGCATTAACTGCCATGGTTTTTTCCCAGATTTCAAGCCATTTTTTGGTTGAAAGATTATCTGGTGCCGAAGGGGAAATACCGGCATTATTTACCAATCCAGTTAAAGGACCATATTTTTTGACAATCTTAGGAATAAAACCAACTACCTGATCGGAATCTGCCAAATTGCAGGATTCCAAATGAGCTGGGTTTTTCAGTTGCTTTTGTAGGTTTTCGGCTTCTTTTTGGTTGGAATTGAAGTGAATGATGACTTCAGCTCCTGATTCGGAAAGTTGTCTGGCTATTGCTCTTCCAATTCCACGGGAAGCACCTGTAACCAATATCCGTTGACCTTTTAGGGAAATATTCATAGTTATTTAGGCTTTTACCAATTTTCTCGAAGTGCTAAGTGCTGAATATGAGCTAAATGGTGCTGACCATGCCAAGCATACATATGTGTGACTTCGAAAAGGCTTTGTTTCTGACCGTTTTCAGGGTGGAAATATGTCCTTGAGAAGTCCTCTTCACTCATATTCTTCAAAAGCACAGACCATTTGTAATGAACATTTGCTAGAATAGACAGAGAAGGGTCTATCTCCAACTCGCTATCAGGAAGCTTGGCCCAAGCAGCTTCATCATAAGGTTTGATGGTTGGGTTTTCCTCGGTCAGAGCCAATTTGAATCGGATGAAAGCATTCATATGGCTATCTGCCAAGTGATGAACAAGCTGTCTTACTGTCCATCCTCCTGGACGATAAGGTGTATCCAATTGTTTTTCAGAAAGATTTGAAACAGCAGATTGGATATATTCAGGAAGCTTTTTGATCTGAGCTATTGCTTCTAGAAGATTTGGGTTTTCCGGCATGGAAAATCTCCCAATCGGGTATTGTAGAAATTCGATATCAGTCATAAGATGTTAGACTCCTCCGCCAGCAGCGATTGTAGCCAAATCTACTGTTTTTGCACCATTCTTCCATAGAATATTGGCACAAGCGGAAAGTGTCGCTCCGGTAGTCATCACATCATCCACCAGAAGTATTCTCCTTTGGTAAATATTTGTATTAGACCGGATATTGAAAACACCCGATACATTTTCTATTCGCTCCATTCGGGATTTATTGGTTTGGGTTTCTGTCCATTTGGAACGAATCAAAAGATTCTCAACAGGAATTTGCAGTGCTTCACTCAGGCCTTTGGCAAATTCCTCAGTTTGATTATAGCCTCTTCGCCTACGTTTTTGATCATGAAGAGGAACAGGTACTATCATGTCCCATTCTTGATGATAAGGCTGCTTAAGCAACAATTTTCCAAAGGAAGAACCCAAAAAATGGCCAATTTGAGGCTTATTACGGTATTTCAATTGATGTAATAGACTTTGACTCATTCCCTTTCTGGAAAACTTCAAATAAGAAATGCATCTGGAAACTGGGAAAAGACCTTGTAACTTCTGAGTCAAATCATTGTCATCCGGTCTAAGATGGTAACTGGCGACAGGTAATTTATTTTTGCAAGGATTACAAAGACAAAATTCCCAATCAAAGAGGCTTCTACCACAATACAAACAGTTTTGAGGAAAAATCAGATCTAAAAAATCTTTGAAAAATAAGAAACGCTTTGCTTTAAAGCGCTGTTGTTCACGGGTCATACAGGAATGCTGTATATTTGCAGATTATTCAACACTAATACGTTAATTTAATGGGTTTATTGGAGGATTTCAACGATTACCGAGCCAAAATGAATGAGAAGATCTTGGCTGAGGATAATAAGGTGATCAAACGGTTCTTCAACTTGGATACCAACGCCTACAGTGAAGGTGCATTGGACGTCAAGAGCAAAGAAATGATCGGTTTGGCCTGTTCTATGGTTTTACGATGTGACGATTGTGTCAAATACCATTTAGAACAGTGCTACAAATCCGGAGTAAATCGAAAAGAAATATTTGAGGTGTTTTCCATCGCTACTTTGATAGGGGGATCGATTGTTATTCCACATCTAAGAAGGGCTGTAGAATTCTGGGAAGTACTTGAAAATCAATAAAATGTATGTTTAAAAGAGATCTTGATCTGGAGAAAAAGTGGGGTAAACTCTTGCTTGGACTAGAGGAAACCATTGGGAAAAAACCGAAAGATCTCAATGGGGTTTTGTTTCTCATTGGTGTGCAAGAACTCGGAATGGTAGCTAAGCATTTTTCCAAAGAAGAAAAACAGGATCTCATGCATATAGCCATCTGCAAAGTATTAAGCTATGCAGGGTATTATGAATTAGAGTATGTGGATCAGGATGGATGGCCACATTGGAAACTAATTCGGGAACTTCCGCATTTTGATTTATTGGAACAGGAAAAACTCTTGAAGATTCAGGTATTGGAATACTTCGAAAAAGAATATCAACTGGAAATCGATTAATTGAATGAAACTTATATCCTACAACGTCAATGGAATTCGGGCTGCAATGAACAAAGGTTTTGCAGAATGGCTCCATAATGAAAATCCAGAAATCATTGGTATTCAGGAACTTAAAGCTCATGAAAACCAAGTAGATACTGAAGTTTTCAAGGATATGGGTTATGAATTATATTGGTTTCCAGCAGAGAAAAAAGGTTATTCAGGCGTTGCTATTTTCAGCAAAATCAAGCCCAAAAATGTAACCTATGGAATGGGATTGGATAAATATGATAGCGAGGGAAGAATGATTCGAGCTGACTTTGAAGATTTCTCATTTATCTCAGCTTATTTCCCTTCCGGTACTACCGGAGATATCAGACAGGACTTTAAATATGAGTTTCTTGATGATATCTATGGCTACATGCAGGATTTGAGACAAGAGTTTCCGAGTTTGATTCTAAGCGGAGATTACAATATTTGTCATAAGCCTATTGACATACATAACCCTGTTTCCAATAAGAATTCGAGTGGATTTCTACCAGAAGAACGAGCTTGGATGGACAAATTCACCGAATCAGGTTTTATAGATACTTTCAGGCATTTTAATCCGGATCCTCATCAATATACTTGGTGGAGTTACAGGGCAAATGCCCGAAATAAAAACTTGGGCTGGCGAATTGATTACCATATGGCAACTCAACCTATGGAAGATCGTTTGAAAAGTGCAGGTATTTTACCTGATGTGGTACATTCTGATCACTGCCCAATTAAGTTAGAATTAACTGAAAAATGATACTAGTTGTTGCTAAAAGTCAAAATTCAAAATGAACTCAATAAAAATTTCTATCCCTTCTTTGATTGAAAACATAAAAATCATTGAAAGCTTTATTGATAATGCTCGAGATCGTTTTGAAATAAATGACGATATCTATGGCAACATCATGATTTCGGTGACAGAATGCATCAGCAATGCAATTATCCATGGGAATCAAGGGAACAAAGAGAAACTGGTTCATTTAGAACTATTAGCAGAAGAAGACAAACTTTCTTTTGTGATTGAAGATGAAGGGAAAGGATTTGAATATGAAAATTTGCCTGATCCTACTTCACCGGAAAATCTTGAAAAACCAGGTGGAAGAGGAATTTTTTTAATCAAGCACCTAAGCGATGAGCTTAAATTTGAGGATGGAGGAAAAAGAACAGTTCTTTCCTTTTATATGGACTAATCATGGCGATTCACTTCTTTACAGAGGACACAAAATTCAAACTTCCTCAAAAGCTAACTAGGAAACGCTGGTTAAAAGAAATTGCTCAAGGTGAAGGTTCTGAGATATTTGAATTGAATTATATCTTTTGTTCAGATGAATACCTCCATCAAATTAATGTCGATTATCTAAACCACGACACGCTTACAGACATAATCACCTTTGATAATTCAGACGAAGAAGGAATCATTGAAGGAGATGTTTTCATAAGCATTGATCGAGTATTTGAAAATGCAAAAACACATCAATGTTCAGATGAAGATGAACTCAGCCGGGTAATAAGCCATGGACTATATCATCTTCTAGGATATAAAGACAAGAAAAAAGATGAAGCAGCCTTGATGCGTAGCAAGGAAGCAATGGCAATAGAGTTGTTTCAAAAGATTAATGTTCCACGTGGAACAGGAAACGAAAAACAGTAATGTTTCACGTGGAACAGGTAAAAAAGAAAAACGATGTTTGATCAATACGATGTAATTGTTGTAGGAGCAGGACATGCTGGTTGTGAGGCTGCACATGCGGCAGCAAAGATGGGTTCTAAGGTACTTTTATGTACCATGAACATGAATACAATTGCTCAAATGTCCTGTAATCCGGCAATGGGAGGGGTTGCCAAAGGCCAAATTGTCCGGGAAATTGATGCTTTGGGAGGTATGTCAGGTATAATTTCTGACAAATCCATGATTCAATTTCGAATGCTAAATCGCTCCAAAGGGCCTGCTATGTGGTCTCCTAGAACCCAAAATGACCGAATGCGCTTTGCAGAGGAGTGGAGACTAGCATTAGAGCATAACCCAAATGTGGATTTTTGGCAAGAAATGGTTACCGGTGTTCTTGTCAAAGAAGGAAGAGCTGTAGGGGTTAGAACAGGAATGGGTATAGAAATCCCTGGAAAATCAGTGGTTTTAACGAATGGAACATTCCTCAATGGTATAATTCACATTGGTGAAAAGCAATTTGGTGGAGGAAGAACAGGAGAGTCAGCATCCAAAGGAATTACTGAACAATTGGTAGAATTGGGTTTTGAAGCGGGGAGGATGAAGACAGGCACACCACCAAGAGTAGACGGCAGAAGTTTGGATTACGATAAAATGGAGGTTCAATATGGTGATGAAAACCCTGAAAAATTCAGCTATTCAGATGAAACCAAACCTTTAACCGAACAGCGAACGTGCTGGATAACCTATACCAATAAAGAAGTACATGAAACTTTAGAGACTGGATTTGACCGCTCACCTATGTTTAATGGGCGAATTCAAGGCCTAGGGCCTCGTTACTGCCCATCCATAGAAGATAAGATCAATCGTTTTGCAGAAAGAGAGCGTCATCAAATATTTGTGGAGCCTGAAGGCTTGAATACAGTTGAAATTTATGTAAATGGCTTTTCTACATCTCTTCCAGAGGATGTACAGTACAAAGCATTAAGACAAATTCCAGGCTTTGAAAACGCTAAAATGTTCCGCCCAGGATATGCAATTGAGTATGATTTCTTTCCCCCAACGCAATTAAACCTCACTTTAGAGACCAAATTGGTAGAAAATCTCTATTTCGCTGGGCAAATCAACGGAACTACAGGGTATGAGGAAGCGGGCTCTCAAGGATTAATTGCAGGAATTAATGCAAGTCTGAAAGTGAAGGAAAAGGATCCATTTATCCTAAAAAGATCAGAAGCATACATTGGAGTATTAATAGACGACTTGATCAACAAAGGTACAGAGGAGCCTTATCGAATGTTTACTTCTAGAGCTGAGTTCAGATTATTGCTGCGTCAAGACAATGCAGACATCCGATTGACAGAAAAAGGATATCAAATCGGATTAGCTGAAGAAAGCAGATATCAAAAGGTGCTTCAAAAGAAAGAACAAACAGCTAGATTAATCAATGACTTAAAGCAGAAAAAGCTTGAACCGAATGAATCTAACGAGGCATTGGGAGCATTAGGAACAGCTCCAATTCGAGAGAAAATCTCAATTGAGAAAGTTCTCAAAAGACCCCAAATCGGAATAGAACAATTAAGGGAAATTAATACAGACCTTAAGAATTATCTAGATGGATATGATAAGGAAGTACTCGAACAAGCAGAAATTCAAATCAAATATGACAGCTATATAGAAAAGGAAAAGCAGATGGTTGAAAAACTAGCCAACATGGAAGATTTCAAAATCCCTGTTAAATTTGATTATCTGACTATTCCAGCGCTATCGGCTGAAGGAAAACAAAAATTAAACAAAATCAGACCACAGACACTTGGCCAAGCCTCGAGGATAAGCGGGGTTTCTCCAGCTGATTTGTCTGTGCTCACTGTTTATCTTGGGAGATAAAATGCACGAAAGATTGAATAAATGCCCGCTTTGTAAAAGTGGGCATTTTCTTAACTATTCAACGATCAAAGATTGGGCAGTTAGCAAGGAGGAATTCATATTGTGTGAATGCCAGGATTGCAAACTTATTTTTACCAATCCTAGACCAACAGAAGAGAAAATTGGATCATATTATGAATTTCCGGAGTACTATTCACACCAAGATGAATCAAAAGGTCTAATACAAGGAATTTATAATCAGATCCGAAAGATCAACATATCCAAAAAATATAATCTCATTTCAAGTTTAGGGACTGATAAAAGCATCCTAGATATTGGTTGCGGAACAGGGGAACTGCTCAAACATTTTCAAGAAAAGAGTTGGAATGTAACAGGGGTAGAACCTAATAAGAATGCGAGACAATTAGCGAAAAAAAAGCTAGAAAGCAAGGTATATAAGAGTCTGAAAAAGGTAGCAGAGGATCGGTCTTTTGATATCATCAGTCTTTTTCATGTTTTAGAGCACGTGCATGACTTAAGAAAAAGCCTTAAAAAGATATTAACTATCTTAAAATCAGATGGTTATATAATATTAGCTTTACCAAATCATCAATCCAAAGACGCAAAGAAATACAAGAACTATTGGGCTGGTTGGGATGTACCTAGACACTTGTATCACTTTGATCCTGAGAGCGTTAAGAACTTAGCTGAAAAGTATAACCTAGAAATTGTAGCGCAAAAACCCATGATATTTGACAGCTATTATGCTTCTTTACTTTCAGAAAAGTATCAGGCTCCAAATTCAGGAAATTTGACAAATTTGATGCGGTCCTTTTTCGAAGGAATGAAGTCAAATAAAGAAGCAAAAAAATCAGGTAATTACTCAAGCATTTTATACATTCTTTCAAAAAAGTGAAAAGCTTAAAATTGATATATGCTCTTATTGTGATTTTACTTTTTTCACAATGCGCCAAACAAAGTTCGCCTATGGGTGGACCAAGGGATGAAGATCCACCGGTACTTCTTGAGGCAAATCCTGTAGATCAAAGTTTGAATGTAAAGCCATCAGAAATAACCATCACATTTGATGAATATATCAAACTGGACAATCCCAATAAAAACATCATAATTACACCAAGACTGAATAAGGATGAAATCATTACAGCGGCGCTCAAAAACCAGGTAATTGTAGAACTAAATCAGGAATTGGAGGATAACACAACGTATGTTTTCAATTTCCAGAATTCAGTACAGGATCTCTCAGAAGGAAATCCAGCTGAAAACTTAAAGTTGGTATTTTCAACAGGTGATTTTATTGATAGTCTTCAGCTAAGGGGAAAAATCAATAATTATTGGCCGACTCAGCAGTATGATCCTCGAAATGTCATAATCGGACTATACTTAGAAAATGATACTACTGATTTATTTACTGCTGCACCTTACTACTTAACCAGAGCAGATAGCCTTGGAGAATTTCAAATTGAAAATATCAAAGAAGGAAATTATAAAGCTTATGCTTGGTTTGATGCAAATAATTCGACTAAAGCAGAGTTTAAAAGCGAGCCGTATGATTTTCTGCCAGAGGTAATAGAAATAAAAGAAAATCTAGAAGGAATACGATTTAACCTTTCACAAAGCGATTTAACAGAATTTCGTCTTACGCGATCAAGCTATACCAATGGTAGCTATGATTTTGTTTTAAACAAAAATCAGATCGAGGAAGAAATAAAGGTGGAAGGACTTGGGGAAAATATTTTTTATTCAACAGAGGACAAACGAATCCGCTTATTCTCAAACCAATCGATTTCAGATAGTTTGTTGGTCAATTTACAATTGATTGACTCTGTATATAATAAAATTGATACGGCTATTTGGGCAAAATTTCCAGATACTGAAAGAAGACCGGAGAAATTGACAATGAATGCCAATTCAGGAAAAAACTTCACTGATACACTTTTTGCAAGTATTAAATTCAACAAACCAGTTTTAACTATCCGTACAGATTCCCTCTATATCCCGGTCGATTCCACGACTAGAATTCAGATTAAAGAAGAGATGTTTTCTTTTCAAGATTCTATTAAGCGAACAGAATTACTTTTTAAAATTCCTATTTCAGATACATTGGGGATAGAAATTTTCACTTTCACTGCTTTAGATTCAACTTTCCAGGATATACAAGGCCAATACAATGAAGACGAAATCAGAGCTAATTACAGAAAGATTAAGAAAGAGACTTTAGCAGATTTACTTTCAGGAACGATTCAAGGCGCTGAACCTCCTTTTATTATTCAACTCATAGATTCCAAAAACGAGGTTTACAAAGAACAAAAGTTAACGAATTCCAATGATTTTGTTTTTAGAGGCATTGAAGCTGGAACGTACAAAATCCGAGTGATCGAAGATCAAAATGGAAATGGTCGTTGGGATCCGAGCAATTTTTATCAGGAAAGACTCGCAGAACGAGTATTCTATTTCCTAGATGACAAAGGAGCAATAGGTTCAATCATTTTGAAAAGTGGCTGGACCAATGAAGGTATCGTAATACAAGGCAACGAATCTACAGGAATATTGAAATAATTTTCATGTGGAAAATCCACCAAAACACTGTGGAAAATTGCATGATTAAACACCAATAAATCGGACTTATCCATATTCTTATACTCTAAAATTGATACGTATACTATTTCTATGGATAAGTCTGAATCTTTCCACCATCCAATCAAAAGAAATCAACATCCAAAATAACCACATCAAGTTGAAAATAGTATATCCACATAATCACACGTAATCAATTAAAAAACTATAAATCAATTAATTACATGTGGAAAAGATGAGGATAAAATGTAGATGATGAGAATAATAACCAACATAAATAGTGGAGAAAGTTGAAAAATGTGTTTTTCCACATTTCCACAGGCTTAATAACCACAATAGGATTTTTTAAATAAATATTGATTTACAATTAATAGAATAAAAAGGCTGTGGAAAACCATTTTCAAATCAATTCAATTTTTCCCTATATTGGTTTAAACATCAATTTTAGACCCAAATGAACCTACAACGATTATTTGATCTTATACCTTACCAAATTGCAACTTATGATAAAGAGGTTGCCTTATCCCGAAAAGTTGATGGAGAGTGGAAAACTTACTCATCCAGGGATGTAAAACAGATAATCGATAATTTAAGCCTTGGTTTTCTAGAAAAAGGAATTGGTCGTGATGATAAGGTTGCTATAATTTCAGAAAATCGTCCTGAATGGAATTTTATTGATTTAGCCTTACAGCAAATCGGAGCCATTTCGGTCCCAATGTATCCTACGATTTCTTCTGAAGATTACGCATACATTTTTGGGCATGCATCTGTTAAAATGATTTTTGTCGGAGATGCGACTATTTATGAAAAAGCAAATCATGCTGCCAAAGGACAAGAGATTTATAGCTTCGATCAGCTAGAGGGAGTTACCCATTGGGAGGCAATCATGGATTTTGGGGAAAATGGTGACTTGGCACAACTTGAAGCCGAAAAAGAAAAAGTAAAACCCGAAGATCTATTTACCATTATTTATACATCCGGAACAACAGGAAGACCAAAAGGAGTCATGTTGACTCACCACAATGTTCTTTCTAACCTCCTTTCGGTTTCCAATATCATGAGCCCGGAAAAGGGAAATGCTAAAGTTCTTAGTTTCCTTCCATTGTGTCATATTTTCGAAAGGACTGCATCCTTCTGTTTTATGTATATGGGTTTCTCCATTTATTATGCAGAGAATCTAGATAAGATTGGAGATAACTTAAAAGAAGTCCAGCCGCATTTATTTAATACTGTTCCCCGATTGCTGGAAAAAGTATATGATAAAATTGTGGCGAAAGGCTATGAGCTGACAGGGGTCAAGAAGCAGTTGTTTTTCTGGGCTTTGAATCTGGGCCTTAAGTACGATCCTGCCCAGGATATGGGTTCATGGTACAATTTCCAATTAAAACTTGCCAATAAGTTGATTTTCTCTAAATGGAGGGAAGCATTGGGCGGAAATATCATGCAAATCAATTCAGGAGCTTCGGCTTTGCAACCGCGATTAGCACGTGTCTTTTGGGCAGCTGGAATTCGCGTTTGTGAAGGTTATGGATTGACGGAAACTTCTCCTGTTGTAACTGCTACAATCAGTGAGCCTGAAAAAGTTAGAATCGGGTGGGTAGGAAATATTGTGCAGGATGTACAGGTAAAAATCGCTGAGGATGGAGAGATCTTGGTGAAAGGGCCAAACATTATGCAGGGTTATTATCGGGAGCCTGAGATGACTGCAGATGCTATCAAGGATGGTTGGTTTCATACCGGGGATATAGGCGAATTGGATGGAGACTACCTGCGGATTACGGACCGTAAGAAGGAAATGTTCAAAACCTCAGGAGGTAAATATATTGCTCCTCAGCCTATGGAAAATAAATTCAAAGAGTCTTCGCTTATCGAACAGCTTATTGTGGTGGGTGATGGCAAAAAATTTCCGGCTGCTTTGATTGTTCCTAGTTATGATGGACTTCGTGAATATTGCAAGCACAAGGATATTCCCTACACTACCGATCAGGAGATGATTACTAGATCAGATATTCTTGAAAAATATCAACGAGAGGTGGATTCCTACAATAAGTATTATGGTAAGTGGGAGCAAATCAAAAAGTTCAAACTCCTTCCCGAACCTTGGGGAATCGATACCGGTGAGCTAACTCCAACGATGAAGCTGAAGCGAAAAGTGATCCATCAGAAGTATCAAAAAGAGATAGAGGAAATATATCAAGTGTGAATCATTTGATTCAGATCAAAATCCTATTTCTTGATTTCAAGATTGATTCTCAAAATTTAATTCTGAAAAAGAAGTATTTTTTTCTATTTATTTGGAATAAGGTAAATTATTTAATTTATAATGTAATTAAATTTTAACTTTCGACTTTTTTTCCAATTAATATTTGTGATGCATGCATAACTTTTTTACTAAAATAGTATGCATGCATACAAAATTTCTCTAAATTAGGTACGCTTAAAATGACAGAAGTACCTATTACATGAAGCGTGAAGAAACGGTAGATTATCACATTAAGAGCGCTTGGCATGCGATTTCTAGAATGTACAACCAACGAGCTGCAGCTGAAGGATTCACTACAGCTATTGGTTTTGTATTGATTAATATCAATTCGAAGGAAGGAACGCCCGCAACCAAGATTGCTCCCATGATTGGATTGGAAACTCGGAGTTTGACGAGGATGCTCAAGACCATGGAAGAAAAGGGCTTGATCTATAAAAAGCAGGATCCATCAGATAAGCGTTCCGTACGCATTTTTTTAACTGAAGAAGGAAAGCGTAAAAAGGAAGCATCCGTTCAAACCATCAAAGAATTCAATGAGCAGGTACGAGAAGTCATTTCTGAAGAAGAATTGAAAAACTTCTTCCAAGTTTTTGAAAAGCTGCAATTGGTGATTGATCAATTCAGTGGAGCTACAGTGAATAAACCCATATTTGAATTATAAACCTCAGACTACCAAAACCCAAAAAAATGAACAAAACCATTCGAAAAGTAGCCATTTTAGGTTCAGGCGTGATGGGGTCCAGAATTGCCTGCCACTTCGCAAATATCGGAGTGGAAGTATTGTTACTGGATATTGTGCCATTTGAACTCACCGAGGATGAGCAGAAAAAGGGATTGACAAAAGAACACCCTGCTGTCAGAAATCGGATTGTTAACACAGCACTTCAAAACACCCTAAAAGCAAAGCCTTCTCCGATTTATGATAAGAGCTTTGCAAGTCGTATAACCACAGGAAATTTTGATGATGACCTACCTAAAATCAAGGATGTTGATTGGATTATGGAAGTGGTTGTGGAGCGTTTGGATATCAAACAGCAATTATTTGAAAAAGTAGAGAAATTTAGAAAGTCAGGTACGCTCATTACTTCAAACACTTCCGGGATTCCTATGCACATGATGTGTGAAGGAAGATCAGAGGATTTTCAGGTAAATTTTGCCGGAACACACTTTTTCAACCCGCCTCGATATTTGCGCTTATTGGAAATCATTCCAGGTCCAAAGACCAAGCCCGAAATCGTGGATTTCTTGATGGATTACGGAGATCGATTTTTGGGTAAAGAAACAGTCCTTTGTAAGGATACCCCTGCATTTATTGCAAATCGAATAGGCGTTTATGCGATCATTTCCGGAATGCATACTATTGAAAAAATGGGCCTTGGCGTTTCGGAAGTAGATAAACTTACGGGTCCAGTAATTGGTCGAGCAAAATCTGCAACTTTCCGAACCATGGATGTGGTAGGTCTAGATACCACCGTCAATGTGGCTAATAATCTTTACAAAGCTCTACCTCATGATGAGTCTAGAGACAAGTTCAAGCTTCCGAAAATTGTAGAAGTACTTTATGAAAACAAGTGGTTTGGAGACAAGACTGGACAGGGTTATTTCAAAATGATTCGCCATAAGGATGGCCGAAAAGAACTGAAAGAATTAGACTTCAACACATTTGAATATAAGGATGTAGAAAAGCCAAAATTCAAAGCCTTAGAAGCATCCAAGGAAATTGATGACCTCAAAAAAAGAATCAAATTCTTGGTCAATTTTGAGGATAAGGCTGGGGAGTTTTACCGAGCTTCATTCTATGATTTGTTCAAATACGTTTCACATCGAATTCCCGAAATTTCTGATGAGCTCTATCGAATAGACCAAGCTGTATCAGCCGGTTTTGGATGGGAATTGGGACCATTTGAGACATGGGATGTTCTGGGTGTAAAAGAGACCGTTGAGAAAATGGAAGCTGCTGGGGAAAAAGCCGCAGCTTGGGTTCATGAAATGTTAGATGCTGGAAATGAATCTTTTTATAAAGTAGAAGACGGTAAAAAGAAATACTACGATATCCCAACCAAATCTTATGTAGAAATCCCTGGAACAAGTGATTTCATCATTTTGGATACGCTCAAAGCAGCCGATAAAAAGATCTGGGGCAATGCTGGTGCTTCCATTTACGATATGGGAGATGATGTAATCGGTTTGGAATTCCACACCAAAATGAATTCCATGGGGGCAGAAGTGATCGAAGGGATTAATACTGCTATTTCCATGGCAGAGAAATCTTACAAAGGATTGGTAATTGGTAATGAAGGAGGAAACTTCTCTGCAGGAGCCAATCTAGCTATGCTTTTCATGTTTGCGGGAGATCAGGATTTTGATGAAATCAATCTGATGATAGCCCAATTCCAGAAGACCATGATGCGGGCTCGTTATTCTTCTGTACCAGTCGTTGTTGCTCCTCATAATATGGCACTGGGAGGTGGATGCGAACTTTCACTTCATGCAGATCATATTCAAGCTCATGCGGAATTGTACATGGGTTTGGTTGAAGTAGGTGTAGGTTTGATTCCGGCTGGTGGAGGTACAAAAGAAATGACTCGAAGATTTTCCAATCGAGTGATTCCTGGAGATGTGGAATTAAATCACTTGCAAGAGTATTTCATGAATATCGCCATGGCAAAGGTCTCTACCTCTGCTGAGGAAGCTCGAGCTTTAGGATACCTAAGACCTCAAGATGGAATAACCCTCAACCGCAAGCGACAACTAGCAGAAGCAAAGGCCAAAGTGATTGCCCTTTCAGATGCTGGATATACCCAACCTTTGGAACAAACCAATATCCGAGTACTTGGAAAAACTTCCTTGGCACTATTTGAGGCTGGAATTACGGGAATGATCTATGGTAATTATATCTCTGAGCATGATGCCAAAATTGCAAGAAAACTTGCTTGGGTTATGTCAGGCGGTGATTTGTCTGCTCCGACTGAAGTTTCAGAGCAGTACTTGCTCGATCTTGAGCGGGAAGCATTTTTGAGTTTGACAGGTGAAAAGAAAACGCTGGAACGAATTCATAGCATTCTTTTCAAAGGAAAACCACTTAGAAATTAAGAACTAAGTCACTCCAAAACCTTAAACAAAAAACGAATTAATAATGGACGCATATATAATTAACGGATATAGATCAGCTGTAGGTAAAGCCAAAAAAGGAGGGTTTCGATTTTATAGACCAGATGATTTGGCAGCCGATGTAATTAAATACTTGGTAGCAAATACTCCCGGCTTGGAAGCGAGTATGGTCGATGACCTGATTGTTGGAAATGCTATTCCCGAAGCAGAACAAGGAATGCAAATGGGAAGAATGATTTCCTTGCTTGCATTGGGTATTGATAATCCTGGTTTTGTGATGAACCGATACTGCGGTTCTGGTTTGGAAGCGGTTGCTCTTGCTGTCGGAAAAATAAAAGCGGGAATGGCTGATTGTATTATCGCTGGAGGTACAGAATCCATGTCGCTACTGCCGATGATGGGATATAAGACCGCACTCAACTGGAAGATTGCCTCTCAGACACCTAGCTATTATCTGAGCATGGGATTGACAGCCGAAGAATTGGCCAAAGATTATAATATCACTCGAGAAGAAGCAGATGCTTTTTCAGTAAGATCCCATGAACGTGCTTTGGCAGCCATTCAAGCCGGAAAATTCAAGGATGAGATCGTTCCAGTAGAAGTGGAGGAAACCTATCTGGATGAAAAAGGAAAACGGAAAACCCGAAAATTCGTGGTTGACACGGATGAAGGACCGCGTGCAGGAACAACCAAAGAAGTCTTGGCTAATTTAAAGCCAGCCTTCAAAATGGGTGGACAAGTGACCGCAGGTAATTCTTCTCAAACTTCCGATGGAGCAGCCTTTGTTGTCGTCATGTCTGAGCGCTTGATGAAATCATTGAATTTGGAACCGGTGGCTCGAATGATGTCCTACAGCGTGGCAGGTGTGGATCCTAGAATTATGGGAATTGGCCCGAAAGAAGCTGTTCCTAAGGCTCTGAAGCAAGCAGGCCTCTCTTTGAATGATATTGATCTCATTGAATTAAATGAAGCTTTTGCCGCACAGGCACTAGCTGTGATCAAAGCGTTGGATCTGAATGAAGACATTGTGAATGTGAACGGTGGTGCCGTGGCATTGGGTCACCCGCTAGGTTGTACAGGTGCCAAGCTTTCCGTTCAGCTTTTCAATGAATTAAGAAGAAGAAACAAAAAGTATGGAATGGTGACCGCTTGTGTAGGTGGTGGACAGGGTGTCGCCGGTATTTACGAGTTACTGAAGTGATTTACTTCGGTGTTTGTAATTCATCATTCGGTGTTCAGTATTAAATATCGAATGAAGGACATTAAATATCGAATAATGAAGAAATCTAAAAACAAGAAATAATGACCACAATTTCAAAATCAATCCAAGGAGGAGAGTTCCTCATTCGGGAGACAGACGCACAGGACGTTTTCATTCCGGAGCAGTTTACAGAAGAGCAAAAAATGATGGCTCAGGCCTGTCAAGACTTCATTGATACCGAGATTACCCCCAACATCGAGGAAATCGACAGCATGAAAAATCCGGATTTGGTTCCGTCCATTTTCAAGAAGGCTGGAGAACTGGGTCTTTTGGGTGTAGCCGTTCCTGAAGAATATGGAGGCTTGGGAATGAGCTTCAATACTTCCATGTTGATCGCTGATATTATTGGAGCAGCTGGATCTTTTTCGACTACTTATGGGGCACATACCGGAATAGGTACCTTGCCGATTTTGTATTACGGCACCGAAGAACAAAAGCAAAAATACCTTCCAAAACTAGCTACTGGTGAGTGGGCTGCTTGTTATTGCTTGACTGAGCCAGATGCAGGCTCTGATGCCAACAGTGGAAAAACTAAAGCAACCCTTTCTGCAGATGGAAAACATTACCTGATCAATGGCCAGAAAATGTGGATTTCCAATGCTGGATTTGCAGACCTATTCATTGTATTCGCCAAGATTGAGGATGACAAAAACCTGACAGCATTCATCGTCGAAAAGACCTTTGGTGGAATCACCATGAATGAGGAAGAGCGCAAAATGGGTATAAAAGGTTCTTCTACCCGTCAAGTATTCTTCAATGATTGCCCAGTTCCTGTGGAAAACATGCTTTCTGAAAGACAAAATGGGTTCAAGATTGCTGTGAATATCCTCAATATCGGACGGGTGAAGTTAGGTGCTGGTGTATTGGGAGGTGTTCGAACGGTAACTTCCCATGCCATCAAGTATTCTACTGAGCGAAAGCAATTTGGAACGAGCATCAATTCATTTGGTGCCGTAAAACGAATGCTTGCTGAAATGGCAATCCGATCTTACGTTTCAGAATCACTTTGCTATCGAGCAGGGCAAGATATAGAAGACCGTATGGATGCTTTGGCTGCTGAAGGAATGTCTGATGCAGATGCTAAATTGAAAGCATTGGAGCAGTTTGCAATTGAAGCAGCAATTGCAAAAGTTCACGGTTCCGAGGTTTTAGACTATGTGGTTGACCAGGGAGTTCAGGTTTATGGTGGAATGGGTTATTCCGCAGAAGCACCGATGGAGAGAGCTTATCGTGATGCTCGAATTGCCAGAATCTATGAAGGAACGAATGAAATCAACCGCATGCTGATGGTTGGTATGTTGCTGAAAAGAGCCATGAAAGGCGAAATCAATTTGTTTGAGCCGGCTATGGCAGTTGCCAATGAGTTGACAGCCGTTCCATCCTTTGACACTGTAGATACTTCTGAACTTTTTGCCGCTGAAAAAGAGGTCTTGAAAAAGTTGAAGAAGGTATTCTTGATGGTCGGGGGAAAAGCAGCGATGGCTCTCCAAGATCGAATTGAAGATGAGCAAGAAGTGATGATGAATTTGGCTGATGTGATGATTGAGATCTACGCAGCTGAGTCGGCTATTCTTCGAACAGAAAAGCTGGTAAGCATTAAAGGAGAAGAAGCATGTAAGCATCAGATTGCGATGTCTCAGGTTTATCTTTCCGAAGCAGTAGACAAAATCAATGCTGCCGCGAAGGAAGCCATTGCTTCTTTCACAAAAGGAGATGAGCAGAAAGTGATGCTGATGGGATTGAAGAGATTTACAAAAATGGATCTGATCAATACCAAAGAACTTCGAAGACAAATCGCAGATTTCATGATCGAGCAAGGAAAATATCCTTTTTAAATCCTGAAGTTTGAGAAAATAATAAAGGACTCCGATATCATTTGGAGTCCTTTTTTGATTTTAAGCCATCGTTATTTCTTTATCCAAAAGCGTTCGTCCTCAGGCAAAGAATCCAAATAATCCACCATTTGGTCGTAACCTTTCTTCAGGATTTGTTTCCACTTTTTATCATCCATAAAACCCACCCCTTTCAGATTCAATTCAAAATAATGAGATACCTTTTGTTTGGTAACCTCTTGCTTTTGAAGGCTATTAAGTGTTAATGAGTTTATAATCAGAGAACCTACAGAAGGGATTTTATAGCGTTTTTTCCTTAGGATTTTATCCCAAAGAAGACCCCATCCAGAGGGAGCTTCTTCATAGTTTACTTTTCGCTCAGGTAATCCAGATAGTGATACGGCAATGATTTTGGAGACTGGAAATCGATACATAGGTTCGATAGGTAAGTTATCCATTACGGCCCCATCCACATGGAGATATTGATCAATGACCACAGGAGGGAAAACACCAGGTATGGCCATACTTGCAGCTAATTGCTTCCAAAGGAGACCGTGATCATGGATTTTCATTGCTGCTTTGGAAAAATTGGTAGAAACACAATATGAATTCACCCAGATGTCATCCATATGACTGCTGCCATACAATTCTTTGATAAATCGAATGACTTTCTTTCCTGATAAAAAAGAAACCAAAGGAAGCGTGAGATCATTGGATGTCAATTGTGCTTTAACGGAGTCGGAAATGCTTTTTTCGATTTTTTTGAAATCAAAATCAAAGAAACTCATGGTTACACCATAAATAGCTCCGGCACTTGTTCCTCCCAAGAAATCAATTTCGATTCCCCGCTCTTGAATTGCCTTGACTACCCCAATATGCGCATAGCCCTTGGCACCGCCACCACCTAATACAAGCCCGATAGCTTGATTAGTAATTATTCGGCAAAATCTAGCAGTATCTTTTTCATGCCCTTTTCGAAGATGAATATGAAGCTGGATGGAGCGGTTTTTAAACCATTTCTCCGTTCCGGATGGCATGGGAGGATCTTCATCGTGAAGCAAAAGAAGGTAAATCTTCTTGTTCAAGATATTCCGTTCATAAAGCTTCAATTCTTTTTCAATCGGCCGAATTTTTTTGCTTGAATCAAAAGGGGTTGCCAAAATGACCAAATCCGCATAGACTAGGCATTGATGAGACCAATTTGGTTGCTCATCATCACAAACTAGAATATTTAAACCTTCGTGTTCTTCGAGGGAATCGAAAAACTCCTCATCGTGAAGTTCAGATTGAGATTCAAAATCATAAACGCGAACAGGAACTTTCATCTCATCAAAATAAGCCTGCATGCCATTTGTCCATGGACTGAGGTCCAAGTCGGATTGCAGGTTTATTAATGCGATATTTTTTGGAGGAGCAGTTTTATTCTGTTGAAAAGTATTCCGCCTTAATCGCTGAATGACAAAATTGGTCAAGGAGGTAGCTAAAGCGGGATTTTTAGAAACCAAAATTTGGTATTCCTCTTGTGTAAACTCTAAAACTGTGGATTTTCTGATGGCTAAGACTGAAGCCATTCGAGGTTCATTTGTAAAAAGAGCAAATTCTCCTACGGGCTCCCCTTGACCAATATCTCCCAAAATTCGGGTTTCATTAGGGTCTTCTTTTATAGCACGGAGTCTGCCGGACAGGACGATGTAAAGTACATTTTGGGCTTCTCCTTGATGAAAAAGATATTCACCAGTGTTTAATACTTTTTTAGTCCCTATTTCAAAAATCTGATCCAGCATGGAGTCATCCATTCCCCCGAAAAGCCGATGAAAAAGGTTATGATATTGGGCATTGAAATTTTGCATCCGTTGAATTTAGATTAGAAAAAGAAAGCAGGGTTTGTGGTTTACCTTTTTTCAATTTGAAATTCGTCGCGCTTATTAATGATCTGAAAAAAACTTCGTTTTTCAAAAAGAAAGTTAGGGATAGGTTTACAAAGTGGATTAATGATGGAAAAATTATTGCTTATTAATCCATTCCAACACCTGCTTTTTGGGTAAAGCTTCAACAGTTCGACCTTGTTTTCCTTCCATAGTTTCCGCTGCAAAAAGGGAATTGATTATCGCTTCTTCTGTTGCTTCTATGACAGCCATGAAAAGAGCACTCATGTCATCATTTCGTAGAATTTCAGCATGTTCCAATTCCCCGGACTTAGCTGAATAGGCTGAGCGAAGCGATTCGGCTGTCGAGAAAGAAATCACATAATCTCCCGAACCATTCGAAGCAATTCCCCCAGTCTTAGCCAATCCCATCATGGCTCTTTTGGCCATTCGCTCCAAATTTCTTGATAAAACAGGGGCATCGGTAGCTACCACAATCATGCAGCTTCCATCCGCTTTTTCGATTGCATTTCGGAAGGGATATTTCTCTAGGTTTTCACCTACTGGAACTCCGCCAATTTGAAGGTTTCCACCAAAATTGCTTTGTACCAAAACACCTACTGTGTAGCCTCCAAGTGATTCGGGTAGTTTTCTAGAAGCTGTTCCTATCCCTCCTTTCCAACCAAAACAAATAGTACCTGTTCCAGCTCCTACATTTCCTTCTTGGACAGGTCCATCTTGGGCAGCTTGAATGGTTGCAATGACATCTTCTGGAGAAATGTGCATTCCCCGAATATCATTTAGAAAGCCATCATTAGTTTCTCCCACTAAAGCATTCACGGATTGCACCGACTCATTTCCGGGTTGATTTAGTGTATAGCGTACGGCGCCTTCAATTCCCGCGGCAACAGATAAGGTATTGGTTAGAATTATTGGACTTTCCAGCAATCCCAATTCCTGTACTTGAGTGATGCCTGCGAGCTTTCCAAACCCATTTCCCACGTAGATTGCTGCAGGCACTTTTTCCTGAAAAATATTTCCTCCATGAGCTAAAATGGCCGTCACTCCCGTTCGGATGGAGTCTCCTTCGATCTTTGTGAAATGCCCTACTTTCACTCCAGCCACATCTGTGATGGCATTTAATTTTCCAGGGGCTAAAACGCCAAAAGGAACCCCCAGTTCTCTCGGTCTTTCTTGTCCTTTAACTGTTTGCAAAGAGACTAGAACTAGAAAAAGAAAGCAAAAGGATAAAAGATTTTTCATAGGGATAGAGAGCTTTTGATCAGAGGATTTTTCCATTTTTCGACGCTTGAATCCTTTAATATTAATTATCTTCATCTCCCAATCCAAGTTTAAAGTTCATGCTTAAAAAAGAGCGCTATCAAGCCTTTATCGATTACTTTTCCAAAAATATGCCGGTGGCAGAAACCGAGCTTGAGTATGAGAATCCTTTCCAATTACTCATAGCGGTAGTCCTTTCTGCACAATGCACCGATAAGCGGATCAACATGGTGACTCCTGCCTTGTTTCGGGACTTTCCTACCCCTGAACATTTGGCCGCATCAAATTTTGATGAGCTTTTTCCTTACATCAAATCCGTCTCTTATCCCAATAACAAAACCAAACATTTGCTCGGGTTGGGAAAGATGTTGGTGGAAGATTTCAATTCTGAAGTTCCTGATACGGTAACGGATTTAATCAAACTTCCGGGAGTAGGTCGAAAAACAGCCAACGTGATTACCTCCGTAGTTTGGCAGCAGCCGAATATGGCAGTGGATACCCATGTATTCCGTGTCTCTAAGCGCTTGGGTCTTGTTCCTATGTCAGCCAAAACGCCATTAGAAGTTGAGAAGCAATTGGTCAAGCATATTCCAAAAGAATATATTCATCAAGCTCATCATTGGTTGATTCTTCATGGACGCTATACTTGCTTAGCTCGAAAGCCAAAATGTGAAGAATGTAAGATTTCTTATTTCTGCCGATATTATGAAAAGCAGCACGGTCTGAAACCGGTTAAAAAATCCAAGAGCTAATGTGCGGAATCCACGTTGTTTGGGGAAAGGGAGCCAATGAAGAGGCTTTGAACGTCCTGATGGATAGTGCCAAGCACCGTGGCCCTGACCAAGAGGACAAATTAAGTCCTTGGCCCGGGATTTGGATTGGAGTAAATCGACTTAAAATCCTTCATCCTGGTCCCGAAGCGGATCAGCCATTTTGGTCTCCGGATGGGAATCACCTTCTAATCTGGAATGGGGAAATCTACAATTATCAAGATCTACGAAATCTCCTTCTAAAAATGGGAGTGGAATTTTTCACTCAATCCGACACGGAAGTACTCCTTCATTGGCTAAAGATTTTTGGGACTGCAGGTTTGGAGAAGCTTCAGGGAATGTTTGCTTTGGTTTTTGTGGATTTGCCTGCACAAAATATTCTGGTAGCTAGGGATAAAAACGGCGAAAAACCTCTCTATTATCACCAAACGCATGATTCACTTTTTATTTCTTCAGAGAGCAGAGGAATCGCCAAGTTGATAGGTTCTGCTGTGGATATGGTGCAGGTGGAATATTTTCATTACCTCCGTACCCCACAGCCTGGCAAAACTTTTTTCAAAGGAGTTAAAGAATGGAAACCAGCACGTTTTAGCCTCATTCGGGATCAATCTGCCTTTCGGTGGGATGATATTCCAAAGAAAAAAAAGTTAGAAAAAGAAAAAACCCAAAGCCGGTTTACCGAATTGCTAAAAGATGCGGTTTTGAAACAGTTTCATGCCGATGTCCCAATTGGAATGCTCCTAAGTGGAGGCTCGGATAGCACCTTGTTGTATGCTCTTTGGTATTATGAAACAGGAGTTCCTCTTCCTGCTTTTACTGCCCAATTTGAACCGGCAGTCCAAAAGAACTACGACGATTGTTTAGCTGTAAAAAGGCTTCACAAAAAGATTCCTTTTGATCAAGTTTCTGTGGATGTTAATCAATCAATTTTTCGTGACAACTGGGAAGATTATCTCCAAAACCTTGATTATCCTGTTGGGGATTCAGCGAGTTTCTTGGTTTGGTTGATCGGAAAAAAGGCCAAAGAATCTGTAAAAGTACTGATTTCCGGTGCTGGGGCTGATGAACTTTGGGGTGGGTATCAGCGGCACAAGGCGTTTCATACTTACTTGAATAATAAAGAGCTTTTGTTAAAGATTTCTCCCTTTGTGGGAAAATTACCTATTGGGAGAAATTGGAATAAGTTTTTCTCTGGAATCGATTCTGATCCAAGGAAGACTTTTTTGAATTTTTCAGCTTTGGAAACTCTTTCTTCAGATTTGTTTGAAGACTATGAAAGGGTTTTCCGGAAAAAACTTCCCCTCTACAAGCAGATGCTGGACTTTGATCGACAAATCTACTTGGTGCAGGATATTCTGAAAATTCAAGACAATGCATTGATGGCTCATGGAATTGAAGGTAGATCTCCTTATCTGGATCAGGAGATGATGAATTTTTGGGAGCAAATTGAAAATGAGGAGGACTTGATCGGGAAAAAGTGGATTCGTCAAAGTTTGCAGGATTTGGAATTGGGTTGGGTAGCCGATCGCAAAAAATTGGGATTTGGACTTCCGCTCTTGGAGTGGCTGAGCGAGAAAAATGAGTTTTCATCTTGGGTCTTTTCCATTGTTCAGGAATTTGGAATTACCTATCAAAAGGAGTTGCCAGAGGTGACGAAAACCATTTTGTCCAGACCTCAGGACTTTGTGAAAACGCACTTTTTGACCATCTATAATTTCTTTCTTTTGGCCGAATGGCTGAAATTGCAAAAGCCATGAGGATCTTTTATATCCACCAATATTTTCGCACCCCTGATGAAGGTGGGGCTGTACGCTCTTACCATCTGGCAAAAGGATTGGCAGAGGCAGGTATTCAGGTCGAAGTCATCAGTGGGAAGAATATTCGACATTACGATCAGCAATGGATCGATGGCTTTAAAGTCCATTATTTGCCCGTTCCTTATGATCAGCGTTTTGGTTTTTTTCGAAGGGTTTTGGCCTTCCTCGAGTTTGTCAGGAAATCCCGTCGATTATTGAAGAAACTTGGTCGAGCAGACCTTCTGTACGTGAGCTCGACTCCTTTGACTACTGGCTTGATTGGACTTTGGGCAAAGAAGCGATTGGCTACGCCCTATATTTTCGAGATTCGGGATATTTGGCCGGAAGCACCTATCCAAGTGGGTGCTATTAGAAACCCCCTTTTGATTCGAATGCTTCGCAAATTTGAAAAGAAGGTTTATGATCAGTCCCTATCTCTCGTGGCCCTTTCACCGGGAATTGCCAAACATGTCAGGCAGGTAAGTCCTCAAAAGAAGACGAGCATCATTCCCAATTTTTCAGATTTGGATCGATTCTTTCCCCAGGAAAAATCCAAAAATCTTCTTCAACAGTGGGGTTTAAAGGACCAATTAACGATTGCTTATGCGGGTGCATTAGGTCAGGTAAATGGAGTCGAGGAATTATTGGATTTGGCAGAGCTGGCAAAGGGAAAACAAAAAAACTGGCAATTCCTGATTATGGGAGAAGGAAGTCATCGGGAATTATTGATTCAGAATGCTGAGCAAAGGGGCTTGGATCAGGTCCGTTTTTTTCCTTTTGGGTCTAAAGAAAATGTAAATGAATTGCTTTCTTTGGCAGATTTCGCTTGGATTTCCTTTGCGCATTTGCCGGTTTTAAAAACGAATAGCCCAAACAAATTTTTTGATGCTTTGGCAGCTGGTAAGGCCATTTTGGTGAATCATAAGGGATGGGTTTTCCAATTGGTGAAGCAACATCAGCTTGGAATTAGTTGCCTTCCAGGAAAGATGGATCAGTGTTTTCAGGAATTGGAAAAACTGGAAGATGATAGGACTGCTATTCTCCAGATGCAAAAAAATGCCCGAAAATTGGCTGAGAACTATTTCCGAAAAGAATTGGCTGTCAAGCGGCTTTTATCAGTCATCCAACCTGAAAAGCATCCTCCTATGCAGGGGGACGAGGTCTATATCCTGACTGCCTGAAAATTTCCTCAGCATTACTATTTCGCATCAAGTCAGGCAATGGGACTTCTTGATTAAAAACATAATCATCTACGATATTCCAACCTAGCCAACGCCCCAATCGACCCGGCGCGGCAGTACTAATTGCATCTGTGAATGGTGCTTCACCCATGTATTTTCTTATCTCAAAGGGGTTGGTTTCATAGAGCAATTCATTTTCTACAAAATGAGCCCAAATGTATTCCTCGTTTGCAAATGACTCGGCAATCTGATCCGGAGTATAGCCAATTATAAACTGGTCTGAAGTGCAGGGAAGTATTGCTTTGGTGAAATGGTAGGATTTTCCATAGTAAATCATTTCTGCCAGCATGGAATTATCTCGTGGATCCGTCTGATTGTATCGAGAGGATATGGCCGTCACAATCATGGGAACTATGTAGGCCTTCTCATAGCGCTCTGCCATGTAGCGTGGCAATTCAGGTTGGAACGAATGACTAGCCGGCAAGAAATAGTCCAAACCGATGACAATTAATTCCTCTGTAACAAGCAGATCTGAATTGAAACCAGAGACGAAAGTATAGACTTTCGGTGCCTGAAAATCCGGGAAATAATGTCGGATGTACTTAAAGGCATTTTCCAACTCTTCTTCCACATCGGAGAAATCCTCAAAAACAACCTGAACAGAATCATTCAATACCTGCATCGCCGAATCTTGATGGATTTCCAGCAAATCCGAAGTCAAGGAATCCATGGAATTATACAGGTCAGCTTGAAGATAAATTTTGGTGAACTCAGGATACTTTTCCAGTAGATATTGAAAATCTTCTTTTGTATCAGCTCTAAAAAACTCCTGCTCTAAGCGAACTACCTCTACCTCTAAATCTTGAGAAAGAATGTCCGAATCCAGTTCGCAGGTTTCGTTTTTGCTTCCACATGAAAAGAGAAGCAGCAGCATGCATCCGATTCCAAGAAGTGATAGTTTGTTCATAATTGGAAAGTTTGATTCAAAAGTAAGGATTTCAGGCTTTTTCAAAGGAACGCGAGTACCTACTTTTAAGTATACCTTTGGCGCTTCGTTTTAGAATGATTTATTTTCTGTTGTGAAAAATCAGATCCTGACTGCTTTTGCCTTTTTTCGACTTCTCACCTGGACTAAGGTCTGGAATATTTTTCTTTTAGGCACTTCTTTTCAAATCAGTAGAATTCTTAAGAGGCCTATTGTATGGGGTAAACCAACTACCCTGAGTATAGAGCCCACGACGAGCTGTAATTTACGCTGTCCGGAATGTCCTTCAGGCTTACGGTCATTTACACGTCCAATAGGTATGCTTCAGACAGAGCTTTTCCAATCGGTTATTCATCAGGTAAAGGACCATCTAACTTGGCTGCATTTATACTTTCAGGGGGAGCCTTTTTTACATCCGCAATTTTTGGACTTGGTCTCTTTTGCTCATTCGCAAGGAATTTTCACCTCTACTTCTACCAATGCACATTACCTGGATGAAAAGCGAGTGGATAATCTTCTCAAAAGCGGGTTACGTCAGTTGATCGTTTCTATGGATGGAATTACTCAGGAAGTTTACGAGCAATATCGAGTTGGAGGAAAACTTGAAAAAGTAGAACAAGGCCTCCGACTTTTACTTCAAAAGCGAAAAGAATTCGGTCAAAAATTCCCGCGAGTAGTCCTTCAGTTTTTGGTGACAGGACAAAATGAGCATCAAATTCCTGCTTTGAAAAAATGGGTAAAAGAATTAGGCGTAGATGAATTGCAATTAAAAACCACCCAGATTTATGACTTTGAAAATGGATCTGAGTTGATTCCTTCGGAATTGGGCTATTCCCGATATGTACCGGATGGAAAGGGAAAATGGAAGCTGAAGAAAAAGATTAAAAATAAATGTTGGCGCATGTGGCAAGGAGCAGTGGTAACCTGGGATGGAAAAGTCGTACCCTGTTGCTTTGACAAGGATGCCCAGCATGTGATGGGAAACTTCAGTTCGGAGACTATGGATCAAATTTGGAAATCAGCTCCTTATCAAGCATTTCGAGGGCAATTGCTAAAGGATAGGACACAAATTGAAATTTGTAAAAACTGTACAGAGTAAGGTAAGAAGCCCTCAAATCACTAGCTTTTTGTAACTATTTTTGGTTTAAAGAGGAATTTCATGGATTTTTAAGTCGCATATTTGCTTGAAATTCACCCAGGTCTGCATTTTCACATGAGGATAACTTTACGCTTTTCTTATTTTTTCCTGCTTTTTGCCCTTTTGGTTTTTGGGACTGTTTCCACAACAACGGCGCAGGAGAACGTTGACATTCGCACCATTCAAGTGGATGAACTTTCGGATCAGCAGATTCAAGAGCTGATTCGCAGAGCAAATGAAGCAGGGCTTAGCACTTTGCAATTTCTTCAGATGGCAGAAATGCAGGGCATGCCATCCGCTCAAGTAGATAAGCTTCGGCGAAGATTGGAAGAACTGGATATGAGTAGCACAAGCGGCCGACAAAGTATTGCTTCGAAGAGAGCTCCAAGACAGCAAGTTGATTTCAATGAAATAACCCGAGGAATCTATGAGCCTCAGGAGTTGATCAAATCCGAAAATCCGGAATCCAATATTTTCGGAGCAGATCTTTTTTATCAAAAAAACCGAAGATTAAGCTTTGAGCCCAGTCTGAATCAGGCCACTCCAAAAAACTATGTTTTAGGGGCCGGGGATATGGTTTATGTGGATATCTATGGAGAATCCGAGCAATACTACGAAGCCACTGTTAACCCAGATGGATTTGTTCTGCTAGATAATATTGGTCCGGTTGCCGTTTCAGGTAAGACTATAGAGGAAGCGACCGCAATTATCAAAAATCGAGTAGGTCGCTATTATCCAAGCTTGGTGAGTTCCAATCCCACCACTTTTTTACAGGTGACCTTAGGTAATGTTCGAACTATCAAGGTGCATATTCTTGGGGAAGTTCGACTGCCAGGAACGTTTACCCTTAGTGCCTTTTCTACGGTATTCAATGCACTCTATGCTGCAGGGGGTCCAAATGATAATGGAACCATGCGTGGAATTAAGGTGGTGAGAAATAACCGTCAGATTTCCGAAGTCGATGTTTATGATTTATTGATTGATGGGACGGCAGGATTGAATCTTCAGCTTCAAGATCAGGACGTTATTTTGGTTACTCCCTACGTTTCAAGAGTTGAAATTTTCGGAGAGGTAAAGAGGCCATTGATTTTTGAGATGAAGGAAGGGGAAACTTTAGAAGAATTACTACGCTACGCAGGAGGATTTACAGATGAAGCTTTTCAAAACCGAGTAGCGATTTCCAGAATTACTGATAATCAGCGATCCGTATCAGATGTATACCAAAACCAATTCGGGATGTTCCTTCTTCAAGGAGGTGATCGAATTACCGTTGGAAGAGTTTTGGATCGATATAGCAACCGCGTTCAAATCAAAGGCGCTGTATACAGAGAAGGAATTTATGCACTAGCAGAGGGGTTGACACTTTCCCAATTGGTTAAGAATGCTGAGGGTTTACGAGGAGATGCTTATTTGGAGCAGGCAAGTATCCTGCGAACCAAAAATGACTTGAGTACCCAAATGATTCAGGTTAATCTGCGAGAAATTTTAAATGGAACGGCACCAGATATTGCATTGCAGCGGGAAGATGTGGTTCGAATTTCCAGCATATATGATATACAAACGGAGCAATATGTTCAGGTTTTGGGAGAAGTGATGAAACCTGGAGTTTATCCGTATTCTGAATCCATGACGGTCGAGGAGTTGCTTATTTTGGCAGGGGGACTCGAGGAATCTGCAAACCCCAATGACATTGAAATTGCAAGGAGACTGGAAGATTCAGACTTAGGAACGTTGTCTGATATTATTCCCGTGAAGGTAAATCCTGATTTATCTCCTTTAAGTACACCACAAACTTTACAGCCATTTGATCAGGTGATCGTGCGGAAGAAAGCTGCCTTTACCATGCAAAAGCTTGTCGCAGTCGAAGGACAGGTTTACTCTCCTGGAATATTTGCAATTCAAAGTGCTGGAGAGCGGATTTCAGATTTGGTGAAAAGAGCTGGAGGTCTCAATCAATTTGCCTATGCAAAAGGTGCTACTTTAATCCGTAGAACAGAATTTTTTAATACGGAATCCGAACAGATTCGAAGACGGAGAAATCTGGAATCTCTTCGTCTGCAATTATTAAAAGACCCGAACAACTCAGAGGCACAGGAAGAATTATTGCAGCGATTATTCTCGGATTTGTCCATGGATGAGAATCCTGTGGATACCCTAATTGCTCAGACCAAAAAGGAATCCTTGGATCAGATCGCTTCTGAAACGCCGGGATTCGCTGTGAAAATAAAGGAGACTGAAGCAGTAGCCATAGATTTGGAAACCATTTTAAAAAACCCGGGATCAGAAGATGATTTGATTTTGGAAGAAGGAGATATTTTATCGGTTCCAAAATTATTGCAAACTGTTCGGATGCGGGGAGATGTGGTATATCCGACCACCCTTCGATTCGAAAGAGGAAAAAACCTGAAGCACTACATCAATGGAGCCGGTGGATTTGAAAGACGGGCAAACAGGAAACAAACCTACGTGGTCTATGCCAATGGGGCTGTAAAACGAACCAAGGGATTTCTTGGTATTCGAAGCTTTCCATCAGTAGAGCCAGGAGCAGAAGTAATTGTTCCTACCAAAGGTCCTAAACCTCCTCTTCGCCTAGGTGATGTAGTTGGAATCACTACTGGATTAGCGACTTTGGTTTTGGTTGTTTCACAAATCAACTTGTGATGAATTCAAATAAGCATTTTTCGGATAATCAGTTTACCCTGAAGGAAGTCATTCAAAATCTTCGTGAGTGGCTGCTTTTTTTCATTTCCAAATGGAAAACCCTTGTTATAGCAGGCGTAATTGGGCTGGTTTTAGGTGCTTTGGTTTCCATTTTCAAGAAACCGGTATTTCATGCTGAGACTTCTTTTGTTTTGGAAGAAAGTGATGGAGCTAGCCTTAGCCAAATGTCTGGATTGGCTTCATTGGTAGGAGTTAATTTGGGTTCTTTGGGAAGTACGAGTGGATTGTTTCAAGGAGACAATATCATGGAGCTTTATCGCTCAGACCGGATGTTGGGTGAGACCCTTTTGAGTCCTTTTTCTCAGGATCAGCTGTTGATTGATCGCTATGTGGAGTTTGAAGAATTGGATAAGAAATGGGCTTCCAAAGTCGATATTCCTTCTATGGATTTTTCAATTCCTCGAGATCAATTTTCGGTTGCTCAGGATTCGGTGGTACAGCAGGTTTCCAAACGAATCAGGGAGAATCAGCTTTCTGTAGCTAAGCCGGATCGTAAGCTCAGTATCATTCAAGTAAGTATTTCTTCCAAAGACGAACTCTTTGCGAAGGTTTTCAATGAAACGTTGGTAGAAAAAGTCAATACATTCTATCTCGAAACCAAAACCAAGAAAACGGGCGAAAATCTGGAAATCCTTCAAACCCAAGCGGATTCGGTCCGGGCTATTTTGGATGAAAGTATCGCTGAATATGCCTCAGCCACAGATGCGGTTCCTAATGTAAACCCACTTCTAAATACCGCTCAGGTAGAAAGCCGCAAGCGACAAATCGATGTGCAGGCAACGGCTGCTGTATATCAGGAAATTGTCAAAAATCTGGAAATCGCCAAGGTCAATCACCGTAACAATTCACCTTTGATTCAGATTATTGATTCGCCACGTTTGCCATTGAAGCGAAGTGAAATTCGGCTAGTCAAGGGCATGGTTTTGGGAGCGATTATTTTGGGCTTGCTGACCTTATTTTATCTTTATTTCCGTCGCTTGTACCAAAAACATGTGCAGGAAAGCTAAAACCTAGGCTGCCATGTTTGAAAAACTAGCACTTCTTCCGCTTAGTAATTTTATCCGCAATAAGTCTATTCAGAACTTTTTGTTTTTGGCGGTGATTCAGTCTTCTAATGTGCTGATTTCGATTATTTCAATGCCTCTGCTGATACAGAGTATAGGTGTAGATCAATTTGGATTAGTAAACCTAGCGCTGTCTGTTATCATCCTGCTAAATATTCTGGTAGGCTTTGGATACAACCTCAGTGCTCCCCGGGAAGTTGCCGTCAACCAAAATGATAAAACGGCCTTATCTCATTTGGTCTCCAATGTTTTCTCTGCGAAATCAATTTTAGCAGCCATTGCTACGGTATTGATATTGGTTGGAGCTTTTGGGTTTAATTTATTTCAGGAGTATCGGATGATTCTGGGTTTTTCATCTCTTCTGCTCTTTTCTGAAGCCACCTTACCGCTTTGGTTTTTTCAGGGAATGGAAAAAATGAAGTTGGTTTCAATCGCCAATATTTTCTCCAAATTGCTCTTTTTGATGGGGATTGTCCTCTTTATCCATTCTCCTGAGCAAAGTAAATGGGTCAACTTCATGATGGGTTTTTTCGGGCTTTCGATCAATTTGCTCTTATTGATTTATATCCATTCCTTTTTGGGAATTCGTTTCTACAGACCGGAGTTTTCAGCTATTTGGAAAAGTTGGAAAGACAATTTGCTCCTTTTCTTTTCCAATCTGGCCAGTCATATTTCCATCAATGGAGGCTTGATTATTTTGAGTTTTTTCTCTGTTGCAGAAACCCTTGGAATGTACAGTTTGGCCGAGCGGGTAGTGATGGTTTTGCGTCTTTTCCCTGCCCTGATTATTCAGGCCATTTTTCCTAATGCTTCCAAACTTCACAAAGAGGATCCTCCTCGCTTTTTTAGCTTTTTGAAGAAAGTATATCTCAGAGTACTATTGGCGGGAGCAGTTATTGCCGCAGGGGCTCATTTTTCTGCTCCATGGATTATTCAAGTACTTTCAAAATCTAAGCTAGAGGAGTCAATTCTCTATCTAAAAATATTAGCGGCAGTTCCTTTTTTGGCCTGTCTGAATGTTGGAAACATCACCTTGCTTTTGGTTGCAGACCTAAAAGAGTTGCTTTTCAAGGCGAGTTGGATGATGTGTGTCTACATGCTGATTGTATCCACGCTACTTACCAGCATAATGGGAGGGATAGGCCTTTGTATCGGTATCATTTCGACTGAAGTGATCGTGTTTTTGATTTGCTTGGTGCTTTTATTCCGACATAAACGTGAATTAGTCCGGGGATTTTATGCCTAGTCCATCTGTTGCCATCATTTTAGTCAATTGGAACGGGATTTCTTTCACCCGAGCGTGTTTGCAGTCTTTGCAATCTTTGGATTATCCCAACCATGAAATTTTTGTGGTTGATAATGGTTCTGAAAACCCAGAAGGTGCTCAATTGAAAGAGGAGTTTCCACACATTCACCTTCTTGAAACTGGGAAAAATCTAGGTTTTTCTGGAGGGAATAATGTGGGAATTCGGAAAGGTCTAGAATTGGGGTTTAGCCATATTTTATTACTCAACAATGACACGGAGGTGGAGGCAGATTTCTTGGGAAAAATGATGCATCAGTTTTCTCAAAACCCCAAACTTGGAGTTCTTCAACCTCTAATTTGTTTTTTGCATGAGAAGCAAAAAATCTGGAGCGCAGGAGGTAAATGGCAAAAAACACTTGGAAGAGCTATCACCTTGGGAGATCGGCAAAACATCCAAGATTACTTGATAAAAACGGAGCAATTGGATTGGGCGACGGGTTGTTGTATGCTTGTCAAGCGAGAAGCGATTTTGGAAACGGGACTGCTAAATGAGCAGTATTTTGCCTATTTCGAAGATGTGGAATGGTCTTTACGGATTCGCGAAAAAGGATTTGAAATTGGCTTGGTTGCGGATGCTAAGATTTATCATGAAGCAGGTGCCAGTTCCAAGAAAAAGCATGAGGAGGGAGTGTTGAGTCCGCAGGTATTTTATTATCACGTTCGAAATCAGTTTTTCCTTCTTCGTTCTAATAATTCCCTCCAAACGCTTCTAGGGTTTATTTATCATTTTGGAAGATTTACGCTTTGGCTGATATATTTTTTGCTGAGAGGCAGGTTCAAAAAGCTGAAGGCTGTTGCAAAGGGAATACGAGATGGGTTGAATGTCAAACTTAAACCTGCACCCACATGGCCTTAATATTTTTCATAGTAATGGCCTTGGCTGTTGGGGCTGGGTTTCTTTGGGTTTTGCAGGAGATGCTTTTCAAAGGAAAGTGGAATTATTTCATCTATTTTCTAGCTGGATTTTTACCCTTTTATATCACCACGCTTAGTGTGGTCTATTTGGTTACCCGGTCCACAGAGGCGGTTGCAATATTTCAGGTTCTAAAAGAATTGGTGGTCATTATTGCGGTATTGGTTTTTGTGCTTTATCAACGAAAGCCAGCCCAATATCCTATTCGTTTACTTTCTACTGACTGCATGTTTTTGGGCTTCCTGGCTTTAGCCTTTCTGTATTTGTTTCTGCCTTTGGGAGAAGCATCATTTATGAATAAGCTACTGTATTTTAAGACTATGCTTATTCCAGGCCTGGTCTATTTTTTAGGGAGAAATACACGTTTTGATTGGGTAGAAATTCGCCGATTATTCCAGATAATTTTCATTGTGGCAATAGGAGCTTTTCTTGTAAACTTGGTTGAAAACTTTCTTTTAAACGCCCACTTGCAGCAGTTTACGGGCTATGCTCTGTATAATCAAGCAATCAATGATATTGACCCAACCGGTAATTTTGGATTGACATGGACTTTCGAAACTCAGGCAGTCACAAAGCGATTGGCTAGTTTTTTTTCGGACCCATTGGAAATGGCAAGTTCGGTTTTGATGGGTTTCGCAGCGGGATTAATCTGGTTTTTGACCAATAAAAAAGAAACCAACTGGCTCTATTTGTTGGTGATGGCTTGCTCCCTGGGAAGTTTGATTTTCTCTGCCTCGAGAGCTGCTTTTGGAGCCTTTTTCGTGATGATCTTTTTCATTGCTTTAGTCTTTCGATTATATAAACTCATCGGTTTAGGGTTTTTGAGTTTGGTAGGTTTTGGGATTTATGTGGTCTTTTTTGCATCTGAGGATTTTTACTATTTCGTAGTCGATACGCTAACTTTTGAAAATACATCCAGTATTGGTCACGTGGTGGAATGGCTCCTTGCCTTAGATTCTATGATCGCCAATCCATTCGGAATAGGTCTGGCAATGAGCGGAAATGTGGGTAGCGTGACTGATGATTTACGAGTAGGAGGCGAAAATCAATTTTTGATTTATGGGGTCCAATTGGGTTGGCTTGGGATGTTTTTATACCTACTTACATTGGCCACTGGTGTAGTTTTGAGTCTGCGGGTTTTCTATCAAACGGATGACACCATGACAGCCCGAATCGCATTTGTGGGTGCAGTAACTAAAGTAGGGTTACTACTTCCCCTTTTCACCGCAAATGCAGAAATGTACACTTATGTGGCTTGGTTGACTTGGTGGATGCTTGGTTACAGTGTTAGAGAATACAGTGCTATTTCTTCCAATAGCTTGAAACTGCAGGCTGAATAGGCGTTTATTTGATTTTCAAAATGACAGCCTGATAAGGCTTAAGATTAAACATGGATCCTTCCCGATCGAAAGTATCGTAATTGTCGATGACTGTGTCTACATCTCCAAATTCCGGAAGATCAATGGATGAGGTTTGATCTGAAAAATTCAGTAAGACAAGCATTTTTTCTTCACCCAAGGTTCTGGAATAAGCATAAATATTTGGATGTTCCTTTTGGATCAACTCATAATCACCATAGACCAAAACAGGGCTTTCTTTCCTCACTTTGGTCATTTTTCGGAAATGGTTCAAAATGCTGTTTGGGTCCGAATCTTGAGCGGCTACATTGATTTCTTTGTAGTTTTCATTCACCCTTTTCCAGGGAGTTCCGGTCGTAAACCCTGCATTCTCTGAATCATCCCACTGCATGGGTGTACGGCCATTTTCACGGGAACTGTAATTCAATACTTTCATGAATTCCGTTAAATCCTCCCCATTTGCCACAGCGGTTTTGTATTTGCCAATAGCCTCTACATCCACGTATTCTTCAATGTTTGGCATATCGATATTGGTCATCCCAATTTCATCCCCATAGTACGTGTAAGGTGTCCCACGCATACTCAATAGGAAGGTGTTTAACATTTGCGTGGAAGGAGTACGGAATTCAGGACTTGGGTTTCCAAAGCGATTGACCAACCGGGAATTGTCATGATTGGAAAGGAAAATGGCAATCCAGCCTTTTTCTGAAAAGGCACTATCCCATCGACTGAATACATCCTTAAACTGTGATAAGGTATAACCTTCAGGTGTTCGTGACATATCCACTGATTCAAAGTGATAAGCCATTTGTAACTCTTTCCGTTCAGCATCCACCAAATCATGGGCATCCTGGAAAGTACTTCCTGCTCCCTCTGCCACTGCAAATACATCGTATTTCTCAATTACCTCCTGATTCATTTCTTTCAGGTATTCATGTAATTGGGGACGCATTCCATACCATTTGATGAAATCTTTTTCATGTCCTTCGGGAAATTCCGGCCATGTCGTATCCTTACTGGCAAACTGAAAAGCATCCATCCGGAATCCATCGACCCCTTTTTCAGCCCAAAACTTCATGATATCATAGACTTCCTGGCGAACTTTGGGATTTTCCCAATTCAGGTCCGGTTGCTCCTCTGCAAAAGTGTGGAGGTAGTAGGCGTCAGTTAAAGAATCATATTCCCATGCTCCTTCGGGATCAAAAAGACTATGGCGATAAGGAGGCTCACCTTTTTCTGCTGGCCACCAATGGTAATAATCCCGATAAGGATTATCTCTGGAACTTCTTGATTGTAAAAACCACTCGTGTTGGTCGCTGCTGTGATTGACTACAACATCCAGGACAAATTTGATCCCGCGCTCATGCATTCCATCTAGCATTCGCTCAAAATCTTCCATTGTGCCATAGCGAGGAAGGATGCCTCGGTAATCACTCACATCGTAGCCATTATCTACTAGCGGAGAATCAAAAAAGGGATTCATCCAAACCATTGTTACACCGAGACTTTGGATGTAGTCCAGTTTTTCAATGACCCCATTTAAATCCCCAAACCCATCTCCATCCGTATCCTTGAAGCTTTGTGGATAGATTTGATAAAGAACTCCTTCCTTCCACCAGGAGGCTTCTTCTAAAGGGGCAGCTTCTTCTACTACAGGGGCGCTTGTGCAGCTAACTACCAAAAAGGCTATCAGGAGCTGCCAAAGAAATTTCTTCATATGGATTTCTCTTTATGGAGATTGTTGGTTGATTGAAAATATGGAAATCAGTAAACCGAATAATTTATTACTGGGATTCTTTATTTGGATTCCTTTTTAGAAATGATAAGATCGTAGATTTTCTTCAAGTTGTCTTTATTCCAAAAGCCTAATTCATATTGCTTAATAGATGATAAATTCGCCAAGACAGGCTCTTGATTTTTAAGTTTAAACTCTAGGGTGTGTTTAGGATATTTTTCCGCAAAGTTTCTATCAAAGTCAATATCAATGGAATCATAGGAGATTTTTATGGGAGGCAGTTCTTCATCAAATCTAACAATGGAGATAATCAGATGGTCTTCATTGAAACTTATGTTTTGGATATAAAGCTTTGCTTTTTTCAAGCAAATCATAAAAAATACAACAAGGCTTATAATCAGGACAAGTTGAAGAAGTATGAACAAATCGACGGAAAAATTTCGTTTGGTAAGAATGAGAATTTCTAAAATCAAGAAAAAAATTAGACCTAAATACAAACCAGATTGAATAAATAATCTTTGAGCAAATTTGGTCTTATAGGACTTGATTTCATCCATACGTTCATTTCAAAGTTAGATTAAACAGGAATTTAAAGGTCAATCACACCTTTTGGCAATGCATGAAAGCCTTCAGAAATTACGGCTTGTTCGATGTCTTTGATAGGAACCATCTGGGATGTCTGTACGGTAAACTCCTTAGGGAAAACCTCTTGATTTAGAGTGACTTTTTCTACTCCTTCCATTGCCAATAATCTATGGCGGATTTGCTCTAAATCTTTGGCTTCCTTCGCATTTGTTTCAAATACTTTTCCCTGTTTACCCGGAATTACTTTGTCTGATAAAATACTCATGATTTTGAAATTTTATATTCTATTTTTTCCTCTATTGAGAAAACAATTTTAGTCTTTTTTAAGTGCAGGATTTTTAAGAATTCATACCCTCAGGACCCTGCATTAACTTTACTTAAGTTAGCATTTTTAGTGGAATAATGCGAGGAATTTAGGTTTCCTTTATTGCCGTTTTCCCTTTACAGAAATTCCCTTCCAGCCCATCATTACATCATATGATCCTTCCTCATTTGGGATAAACTCAAAAGATTCTGGTTCCTTTGGGTTTTCAAAAAAGACGGTGGGAGATTCTGCCTTTAGGCTTCCGATTTTTTCATTGTCCTGAAAAACCGCTATTCCATTTTCTTCCACTTCTACCCGTAAAATCAATCCATCAAAATCAGCGAAGAAATAGGAGCCAGCATATTTCTCCAGAATATCTGGGGCCACATCTATAGCAATACGATTAAGTTCCTTTGGAATTTCTACTAATTCAGAATCAAGGATTTTACTGACATCTTCAATGGTTTTGAAAAAAGGCATATCATCAAAATTAGCCAAAAGGACAAAGCGGAAGCCTTTTTCTAAATCAGTATACACCTGAGCCCGGATACCTTTCGATCCACCATCTTTTGCAATGACACCTGCTTCATTTTTCATTGCTGAAGCATAAGGTTCTTTCTCTAGAGCTTTTTGGAATCTGTCCAAATCTGCAGCAGTCGAATAAAAACGAGCTGTTTTAAATTCATCCTCCAGAATATTCGGAACTTGAACAAGAGAAGTGTCTTGTAGTACATGATTTTTTGCTGGGTTTTCTAAGCGCTTGTTATTGGTATAAAAATGAGCCCCGCTGTGATCCATTTTTAAAGGGACAAAGATTTCATCCACAACACATTGAGAGAAAGGCTTGCCGTAAATCTGTGAAATGACTTCATAAAGTAATTCATAACCAACATTCGAATATTGGGCATCTTCGCCAGGATCAAAAAGTAAGGGTTGCTTTTTGGCAAGTGCTACAATTTCACTAGGCTCTAAATCAAACTCATTCCCTTCCAAATCTAGAAGTTCTCTAGGCAAGCCGGAGGAGTGGTCTAATAGCATTTTGACCGTGATCTGATCTCCTTTTGGAAAATCAGGAAAAAAGCGATTGATCGGATCCTCTTCTGATAGTCTGCCTTCTTCTTCCAGTTTGACAATAAGGTAGTGAGTCATCAGTTTGGCTACCGAATGAATATCAAATTGACTTTCAGTACTCACATAGGTACTGCTATTAGGATTTGGAAATAGGTTATAGGCCTTGTCTAAAATAAGGCTATCATTTTTGTAGGCTAGTATTACCCCATTGAACTCCTTGAGGTCGGTTAATGCCGTGAAATAGGCATCTAAATGTTGGGAAATTGGGTTTTCGGAGACTTCTATTTTTTCGGTTTCGCTAGTACAGGAAGCAATAGCCAAACCTAAAAACAGCAGAAAAATCTTTCTCATTGTTTACTTTCTTCTTTTTCCAAAAGTATAGGAAATTATCGAAAGGAAGCAAAACGAAGGTTTTCCTGTATTTGTCCCTATTCAGCAGTAAGAAATTTATTTACATCTAGCCAGTGGATAAAGGCATCAAACCAACGATTACTAGTCCGGTTAGGGTTTCCAAGGCCGAATCCATGACCGCCGTTTTGGTAGAGATGAAACTCAACAGGGATTCCTGCTTTATACCAAGAATCTATTATGCCGAACTGCCCCCTAAAGAGGAAGTCATCGGTAGCGATAACGTTGAACATGGGAGGGGCCTCTTTCGGAACTTCCACTGGTCCCATTCCTCCATAGATTGGACCAATAAAGGCTAAGTCCATGGTTTTGGAATGGAGAGTAGCATGCATGGTAAGGCCGGCTCCTGCTGAGAACCCGATCATTCCTATTCTTTTAGTGTCGACTCCCCATTCTTCGGCTCGTTCAAGAATAAGAGCAAAAGCAGCTTCGGCATCCTCTAGCTGGTTGGAAAGGTCCACTTGTAAAAGATTATTGCTGGAATTTCCTTGGGAGTTTTCTGAAGGGGCTGGTCGAGGGCGATTCATCCAAGCCGAGAAATCATCAAGGGATTCAGGTGTCGGGTGAAGGCGGTATTTTAGCACAAATGCGGCAATTCCCTGCTTTGCCAAAGCCTCCGCAACTTCCCATCCTTCATTTCCCATGGATAGCCATCGGAAACCTCCACCTGGTGCGACTATTACGGCGGCTCCATTTGCGGTACCTGGTTCAGGTAAAAATGGTGTCAAGGTAGCAGTTGAAATATTTCGTGCCATGGGATCTCCCCATTGGCGAAACCAAGTTTCAGGAGAAGGTTGATCTTCAACACCGCCGGTTCCAAGCAAAATGGCGTTTGGTTCAGCGGGAGCTTCGAGCGGATATATGGTTCCATCTTGAGCTTGTGCAAATGCTGCAAATGAAAGTAGGGCAGCTAAAATTGTTATTTTGGGTAAGTTCATAGGTGTGTGAGAGTAGTAAATAGCATCAATGATAGAAAGATAAAAATATTTTTTGGTGAGGAAAAAGCTGAAAACTTCTCGGCCTGAGTATGATTTTCAGTTATTGATTAACCCTTGATAAGAGTTTTCAATAAATGTTGTACCGTTTCTGATCTTCCAAGCGGTTCCAGAAAGCAAGTATAAATATTGATCCCCACTGCTAGAAAGGTTCCTGGATGTTTCAGCTTTTTAAATTTCCAAGCTGTCAGCAGTGTCAAGCCGATGATAATTGCTTGTGCGAAATAAACAGGCACCATGATATCAATAATGGGCCAATCATCTATGTTCATCCCAACATATACATTTTGAATTCCGCGTGCCAAGGCTGGCATCATGATTATAAATACCGTTGAAATCAACCACCAGGCATGGTCTTCCAGATTTTTTCTTTGGAGTATGCTTTTGATCACAGCGTATCCAAAAGCAATGATCATGGGAATTTCCACAGCAGCAACCCCGAAGAAAAACCAGGGCTCAAAAGGCCCAAACAGATCGGTCATTTCTGTAGCTCTTTGGGTAGTTGCGATATCCCTATACATCATGCTAAAAGCTGTGATGCAGACGCCTCCAGCTAAAAACATTCCGATGATACCATTTGTCCTATGCTTTTCTAATTGTCCATGGGTGGCATAATAGGGTTGAATGATCAAATAGAGATACCAAATCGTCCCGGTCCAGTAATGAACATGAACAGACCAGGCATTTTCCGAAAAATCTCCCCAATAGTCCAAAAAAATCCCAAACTGCATGAATACCATTGGGATAATCATCCATTTATGTAAGTCTTTATATTTCTCCATTTTCTTTTGGTTAAAGGTTAAAAGTGAGGTTATTAATACTAATCATAGGTACCCTACCATCAGGGTTATTTATTTTGGAGGAATTCGTTAATTCCTTAATAGATCTTGTTCTTCTTGAATAAGTTGGATTAACTCCAAGGCCATTTTTTTGGCGTTTTGGGTCCAGACGCAATGGTAATTCACCTCCAGGGCAAGATATCGTAAATGATGTTCTACGTCCTTTTTTCCTTTTATAATCCCCAAAGGATCCTCTAAATCAGAGACGTCAAGCGTAAAAATTCCATACTTGTCACGAAAAAAGCGCGTGGTTTCATTTGCCCATTCTTCATGCTCCTCGATAGCATACCCTTCCAGCCGTTGGGCTAAATAGCTGTAATAATTCCCAATTTTAGTTTTCAGGTTGGTGTTTTTGATATGAGAGAATGAGCCCGTGGAATAGAGTTCATTAATTACTGATTTGTTTAAAGAAACGCCACCAAATCCACGGCCCAGCAATTGGAAGGAGAGATTTGTAAAATCTCGATTTACAGTATCTGGGTAAGGATTTGGCCAAAGCCGGCTTGAAGGATCATTTTTGGATAAATCCACCCAATCAAGCTCTGTAAATCGCTTTGTATTTAATTCTGAGTGCTCTAATAAGTAAAAGATCCCTCTTAGCCTTGTTTTGTTAAAATTGGTGCTACCATCAAATGAGGCAATGTCATTATTCAAATCATCAATTAAGTTGCTTAAAAAATTCAGTGTTTCTTTTTGGGTGGTTCGATTTGTATTCCAGTTGTTTATGGAGAGAGCGATCAAAATTCCGATTACAACGAGTAATATTTCCCCAACAGCATATTTCAAGTACCTGCCGATTTTATTTTCGGAAATCAGATTCTGTCTAATTCTTCGGAGAAATTCAATCATAAAAAATGCTTGCCGGTTAGATGTAATTTAAAAAATTATTTGAAAATCAGTGACTTATATTCGGCTTTGATTTTCAAGATCCATGGCTTATTTATCGGAATGTCATTCAATAAGAAGATATTACAAAATGGGAGTTTCCTGTCATTTTACTATTTTGAAGGCTTTACAACCAAGCCTATGAAATATCTTCTCTTCCTTTTCGCTCTATCATTAGCTCTTTCTTGTCAACCCAAACCCGAAACAATTTCAGAACCTGTTTCTGAGCAAAAAACAAAACCCAGAACCATTGTCACGACAGATGGGGAGATTGATGATGTGGATTCATTTATCCGCATGCTTCTGTATGCTAATGAATTCAGAATTGAGGGCTTAATTTATTCCTCTTCTATGTGGCATTACAAAGGGGATGGAAAGGGGACCTTATTCACCTCTGAAATGGAAATGACCAAGCGCATTTATGGGGCAATTCCAGATTTGCGATGGCCGGGGACCGAATGGATGAATCCACTTTTGGATGCTTATGAGGAGGTATATCCCAAATTAAGTCAGCATGCGGAGGGCTTTCCAACTGCTGATCATTTGCGTAGCATGGTCCGGGTTGGGAATATTGATTTCGAAGGGGAAATGGAAAAGGATACTCCCGGTTCCGATTATATCAAAGAAAAGCTCTTAGATGATGATATGGAGCCTATTTACCTTCAGGTTTGGGGTGGTACGAATACTATCGCAAGAGCTCTTAAATCAATAGAAGATCAGTATAAGACAACCGCAGAATGGGAATCGATTTATCAAAAAATAGTGGACAAGGCTATCATTTATGCGATTTTAGATCAGGACGCTACCTACGGGAAATACATCGCACCCAATTGGCCTGACATTAAAATTTATTATAACTCCAGCCAGTTTTGGTGCTTTGCCTACCCTTGGAAACAGGCGGTGCCTGAGTTACAGCATTTCTTGTTTGAAGGAGATTTTATGGGAAATGAAATCATTAACAATCACGGTCCACTGCTTAAGCAATATTACAGTTATGGAGACGGGCAGAAGCAGGAAGGGGATGATGAACATATACATGGAGACCCAACTAAGTTAGAAAACGCTCAATGGGGGACTTTTGGAATATATGATTTTATCTCTGAAGGGGATTCGCCCGCTTATTTGCATCTCATAGATGTAGGTCTAGATAATCTCAATCATCCCGAATGGGGAGGTTGGGGAGGCCGATTGGTTCAATCAGTCGAACAACCGAATCGCTGGGAAGATGGAGCCGCTGTTTTAGATTATAATCCATTTACCGATACTCTTGATGCTACTTATCCTCAGATTCGTTGGATTCAGGCAATTCAGGAGGATTTTGCGGCGCGAGCAGATTGGTGCGTGATGGACTATGCTGAAGCCAATCATCCTCCAGTGGTTGTGGCCAAAGGATCCAATCGAATTCAAAGTCAGCCAGGTGATGAATTGACCATAGAGGTAGAAACTTCCGACCCGGATGGAGATAGCTTGGAAACCAAGTTTTGGATTTACAAAGAGGTAGGAACTTACACTGGAGATGCAAAACTTTCTCCCCAAGGAAATCAAGTTCAGATTCAGCTAGATGAAGAATCGAAAGGATTTTTACATGTGATTGCTGAGGTGAAGGATTCTGGTGTGCACCCTATGACTCGATATGCTCGATTTGTCATTGAGGTGAATTAATATTCTGGTAATAACTAAGCATGGGCTTCGACTTCGCTTAGCCTAACAAGACAATTGTTTTGAAACAGTCTTTTTTTTCTTTTCTAGAGCGAGGAAAATACCTATTGAGTTATCTCGAAAACTTTCAGGAGCTTTTTCCCGGAGGTATTCGGTACTTCGGAAATGAAAGCATATTGGCCTGGGACTAGTTGGGCTGAAAAATAACCAGTTTCACCTGCAGGCATATCGTTGACTCCGCCTAGGAAAATCACTCCTTCCGGGGCGGGTTCTATCAATCCTTTCGGATCTCTCCAGTCCATCCATGCCTCCAAATCTTGAAGGTTGGCGTCATCCTGCAGTCTCACCAGATTCAGGTCATGACTGACAAAGTTTTCATGAATCATTTGATCCGAAAAATGGACTCCAAAGGTATAATTTCCCGGAACAGAAGGAGGATCCACCGTAATTCCTGATTCGCCAGAAAGGTTAATAGTAATATCTGCTTTTGGCTCTGATAAAGATGAAACTTCTTCCGAAACCACCAATTTTTTAATCATTCCCATATTGGTATGGAACATTCCGGTATTCATTTTTACATAACATTCCACGAAGTAGGTCCCCGGATCCAATTTTAGAGTTGATTCTGTGGTTACTTCTGGAGAAACCAATCCTACTCCCCCTCGCCATACCACTTCTGAAAACCAAGAAGGGAGGTTAGCAAATTCGGCAAATCCCTCATCGGTGTTTCCTTCATTGAGTAGTGTCATCCCATTTCCAAAAACCGGCAGAACCCGTGCTTTGATAGAATCTAAGGTAATTCCATCCGGGTAGTCATCAATCAGGATGAAATGGGTTTGATTGGAGTTATTGTGATACCTCCAGGTATACCAACCCGAGGGAATGGTATCCGGCATTTGAAAATCCATGGTTTCTGTAACTATCTCCATGATTGGAGGAGCTGGAGCCTCTTCTTCAGAAGCTGTAGTCTCTGTTTGAGTGCTAGAACTGCAGGACTGGATTCCTAAAAAAGCGATGAATAGGGCTGGGTAAATGATGGCCTTCAATGAGCGGGACAGTGTTTGGGTGGATTTCATAATTGCATGGGTTAAGTTAAAAATCTAATTAGCCAAAGAATAAAACCGACGTTTAACTAATAGCAGCATTTAAGTGCTTAGAGATCAGTTCTTCTGAAAATACAAAAATCAATTAAAAAAGTCTAATTATAATCCTTTCAATATTTTACTCTGATCGTAAAATCTTTTCCATTTTCTTTCCCTTTGCTAACTCATCTACCAATTTGTCGAGGTATCTGACTTGTTTGGTCAGTGCATTGTCAATTTCTTCAATTCGATAGCCGCAAATTACTCCTGTAATCAGTTCAGCATTCGGGTTCAATTTTGCCTTTTGAAAAAATGTCTCAAAAGTTGCTTGCTCTTGAATAAGCTCATTCAATTTTCCCTCGTCAAATCCGGTAAGCCATTCTATCACCTTGAGAAGTTCTTCTTTTGTTCTTCCCTTCTTTTCCACTTTTGAGAGATAGTGGGGATAAACAGAACCGAATTTCATATTTGCGATTCGTTCATTGTGTTCTGGGGTAACCTTCATAAAAAGAGGTGTTTTGTCCTTTCAAATTGATTTTTTTATAGTGTTTTTATCAATCTTCCTCATCAAATTCCAGATAGAAATCAAAGAAGGGAAGCATTTGATTGGGGATGCGGCCGTCTTTGGTATATATGTTATTTACATGTGTTCCTATGTATTCTTCAGCAAAATGTTTGATACCAACATTTTCTAACCGTTGGCTGAACATTTCACATTGAATGGTAAAGCGATCTCCTGCATTTCTTCCCCAATCCATTTTTATAGCCTTAAGCTTTTGGAGGTTTTCCAGGTTTTCATCGATCATATGTAGGGGCATATTATCATACCATTTTTGTAATACATCTTGATGGACGATGAGTTTATCTCCTTGATATTCAAAAGGGAAATCGCAGAAAAATGGAGCTTTATCTGGATTAGGTGACCAAGCACGACCAAATGCAAGCATGACTTTTCCAAAATAGGTTTGGTTCAATTCTTCAATTGTGGAAGATGCGGACACTTCCCTAAAGGTGTCGCTATTTGGGCCATATTCTCTGACAATAGTCAATGCACCGGGGCTCAAAGCATAGACGGTACTAAAGATATCAGGATGATGCATAGCGATTTTTAGTGCACCATATCCTCCCATGCTATGCCCGGTTATTCCCCTACTTTCACTTTTTGGGATTGTTCGGAAATTGGAATCCACATATTCTACTAAATCAAAAGCAGTGAAGTCCTCCCAGTTACCAAATAGTTCACTATTGCTATAAAAGCTTCCTTCATAGGTGGTTTTTTGGTCAGGGACAACCAGTATAAACGGACGTATTTTGTTTGTTTCAATAGCAAAATCTAGGATTTCTGACATAAAACCCAGCATACGATTATCACCTGTAAATCCATGTAAAAAATAAATCACTGGGTAAGATTGATCACTTTCATGATAGCCCGGTGGAAGATATACAGAAACTGCCCGATTGGGATTTTCTCCATATTCATTTTCGAGGTTTTTGGAATAGATTGTATCTGTTACAACTTCTCCCTTTTTACTTTGAGAAAGAACAAAAGAGGTAAAGCTTAAAAATAGGAAAGTAAGGACTAGAAGTTTTTTCATGATCAAGGTTTATGGCTACTTGGTTATCAATAAAACAAAACAGGAATTTTATGGATGGGTATTTTGCTTAAGAGACCGTTAAAATTTAATTGGGTTTTTTAAATACTATAATTATTTCTTATCACCTTAATCCTAGAAACTCTATAATAGACCTGTCTAATTGATATTCTATCCCTAACGTTATAAGCGGAATGATAAAAATTAGTATTAGCAAAATGATTATTGAGATCAGATATAATCTCCTATACCTAATCAGGTCATAAATTATCAAGGAAATAGGAATCAGGAAAAGAAATATGATAAAGTTTAGAGCCGGATGGAATTCTTCAAGATTGAATGGACGCATGAAACGATCTAAAGCAGGGGCTAATAGGAAAACACAAGCACCAAATAATGCTCTCTTGTGAACATTGGGATTTTTTCGTTTGATATACCCAATGAGAATCAAAATGGCTGAGCTGAGGTTAAGGTACAAGTTTCCGAGAATCAATCGGCCCGTATTTTTAACTGTCCTAACAACTCCATAATATGATTCTTTTCCATCAATTACTTCCCCAGACATCCTAATCAGCACATTAAAATTTGCTAGTGCAACTAGGAAAGCCAGGATAAACCAGCCTATGCCATTCTTTTTATGGTTAATCAATTTCCCTTTTGCAATCAGAAAGTTTTGATGGAAAAAGCCTAAAAACCAGAGAAGCATTAGAGCCCCGTGTAGTATGAAATATGAAGGAATTCCAGTTTCTTTAAATAGAGGCCTAAGTAAGAAGCTGGGAATAAAACCGATAATTGTAATTAATAAGAAAAGTGAGCTCCAGATAAAAAAGAAATTAAATCTACTTTTTCGGAAGGTCATTTTATTTGAGGTTTGATATAAATTCAGCTAATCAATTCTTGAATGGGGTTAAATATCAAGGAAGGTTTACCTCCATATTGATCTTCATTTAAGAAAAAAGCTGATACCTGAGCTTTCGCAATAGCTTTGGATTGATACTATTATCCCCTCTCCCCTTTGCCTTTTAGGGGTATTCGGGTTCGGATTGAAGAATCAATTTATTTTAGCCTAAATATTTAAATTACTCGGCTGTTGTTGGGTCAATAATAGTGGAAACCCTACTGACTTTATTCGCGGGAAACCCTCCTTGTTTTGCATGCTCACGGACCATTTCTTCATTTGGAGCATTATAAATACAATAGATTTTATCATCAGCCACATAACTGTGAACCCATTGAATTTGAGGCCCCATTTGGTTTAAAACACCACAAGATGTTTGTGATATACCTTTTAATTGGTCAGGAGTCAATTTCCCTGCTCCCGGAACTTCTCTTTCGATTACATACTTTGGCATAATTGAAAATTTATTTGAAGCTTACTCTGTTCGGTTTTCAGCATCCCCGTTTACTTGTCTATGTAGGTCTATTACTTATATGTATGGTTAGCTTCATAACCCTCCATTTATTGGTTTGAAGGATTGAGTTCTCCTAGGGCATACATAAAGATTATATTACAGTTATTGCTACTCTGATAGCCAAGGAGTCCTAGTATTAAACTTAAAATCTTTCTCCCCTTTCAAATAAAAAGGAGTTTTCAGAGTGCACTTGGTAAATGCCAGGATTCTTGGGTTCTTTAAGATACTTCACAAAAAGTGACTGTTTATCAGAAAGTTAACCCTAATCAATTTAAAAAAAATATTGTAAAAACCTATTAATCGAATCCAAATCCCTTTAGGATGGCATCAAAAGACGCAGATACTCAACAATTCAAAACCTATGAAGAATCTTATTTGAAATAGCCTTCCTAATTAGCAGCAACAAGAGTAAAGAAATAAATCCTCCTATAAGTGTTCCATAAATATCCTTCCAATCAAAGACACCTCGAGGTAAATAGGGTTGGGCAATTTCATAGAGGATATAGCCAATCACAATGAACCAGATCACATGGAAAGCTTTCTTTCCGGGGGAGTTTAAAACCGCCAATGTGAAAAAAATCTGTACGATTACTCCACCGGAATTGCCAATACTGTCCGCAATTCCAAAATCATCAATTTGATTGGAGTAGATAAAGGGTCGGTAAATATTCCTTCCAATTTCGGTCAAAAAGAAGAAAAAGACTGCTATTCCGAAATAAATAACCCGAAACCGATCAATGGTTTTAATAGATTCTTTATCCGTAAATAGGTTCTTTTTCTCGGTCATTTTTTGTTTTTAAGCAAGTTGCCAAATAATTAGTAATTCAAACTTATTAGCCTGAAATTTTCTTTATGGCGGTATCTGTTAAGACTATGGAATCATTCTGAATAACAATTGAAGGGCTTTGGATATAGATATGGCAATATATACCAGTGATTTTTCAACCTTATCAATGGTAGAATATTCATACGAGAATACTTTTTTCACCAATTCTAAGACTTGGCTAAAAATTAACCTTAGCCTTCAAGGAGGTGATAGGTATAGAAGTGTCATATAAATGCCTTATCTTCTGTTCATTAAGATAAGTTCAATGACACTAGCAGACTTTAAAAACGCCCACAAATGGTTGATTATCCCCCTAATCATTGCCATAATTGGATTTTCAAGAGGTTATTTTCTCAGATTATCTGATGCCTCATGGCATCAACATATGCATGGCTTATCAGCAATCTTATGGTATATCATGGTAATTATTCAACCTTATTTTATTACTAGAGGAAAGGTTTATAAACATAAGTTATTTGGAACGTTTTCACTTTTCCTAGCTGGAGGAGTGACGTTTTCAGCCATTACGATAATTCCGCAGAATTTAAAAGGAATAGCAGATTTGGAACCTAATCCCATTGTTTCAGCAGACTTTTTTTATGGTGTTTCCTTTACTGACATTATAACGATTATCGGGTTTGCTTTTAGTGTTTTGATAGCCATATACAAGGTGAAAAATTTCGAAGATCATGCTATGTGGATGATAGCTACTGTCTTTTGGGCATTAATGCCGGCTTTGGGTCGATTTGCTTTGATACCAACCATTCTAATTTTTGGCTTTCCTCCTCCCTACGACTTTATTGATGTGCTTTTTTTCTCTACGCTTCTTTGCATTGTCCCCATCCTTATTATTTGTTGGAGGTTAAGAAGCTGGCATCCAGCTTTACTTATTGTTGCAGCAGCAAACCTTTTATACCTTTTTATAGGTCCTATTGGAAGAAGCGAGTATTGGCGATCTATTGCAAACGAATTGTTCAAATACTAGCAGTTGATTCACTAGTTAGCATACCCAATCCGTCTAAATAACCCATAACACTCATGAAAATAATCAACACAAACAAAATAATGGCTACTAGGTTGATTGCCCTTTTTTCGAATTTGTAGAATACCCACAGAATTCCAACAAATTGGGAGGCCCATAAAAATGCTTCCGGGTAGCCCATTACCTGTTCAGAAATGGGGACATTCGTGTAAATAAATCCGTCTATCGAACCCATTGCAGCTGCAAAAGTTGAAAATACAGAAAGGCCTAAAATCAAAAGCCATAACTTCAGAAAACCGCGCCTGCCTTCAATGATAACCTGATATATAGGCCATAGCACCAGGGCCATAATTATTCCTCGAAATAGTTGTAATGCGGGACCTAGAGCAACAATTGGGGTATCCGTTGGCAACATAAAAGTTGAAATTGCGCCTTCAGAAAACCAGGCCTTATAATCAACAACGAATAGCCCAAAGAGCCCTGCAAAAAAATAGGCAATCGTATGAGAAGCTGTAATTCTCCATATAAATCTGTAGAAACGGGTATTCTTACCTGTCATGGCTCATAGATAGGAAAAGCTGGACGAAATTATTTCGACCTTACTCTATTAATTGAATTTTTCAGCTCGTTTTATCAGCTTATCCAGATTGGGTTCTTTCGAGTTTAGAGGCGCTCCGGGATGAATACATCCTGCGGGGCATTTCTCCGCTGCTTTTACCAACTCTTCAAAGGTCCCCTTAGAAGGGTCATCGATGTAGGCTTGTTTGTCCTTATTGTACTTGAAAAGCTTGGGATACTTATCCACACACTCATTACAGGAGGTGCAATTTTCAGTTTCAACCCAAGGGCCACTGACTTGATTGAAGGTAGTTTCCTCTTTAGTCACAACTTCTTTTTGGATAGCAGGACTTTCCTCTTTCAAGGGCCGCTCTTCGGTTAAAGCCGCTTCGTTAAACTTGAATTCTTCATCATCCAACAAGACTGAAATCAAGCGTTGAGCCGCCACCGAAATGGCTTCTTCTTGAAGGCTTTTCAATAGTTCCTGTCGATCAGTTTCGGAGGAAACACCTGGTTCTGCCCCTATTTTAACTTGATCCATTGGAGTAGATTCTCCTCCTATTGCGACCTCAGGTATTCCGGCTAATTCTCTTAATTGATTCCAAAAATCCAAGCGCTCTTGGCAGGATACTACCCATACATTAGGCACTGCTGCACGCAACAAATGTCCAGTTTCGTCTTTTACCCAGATAAAAGGGATTTTGCCATAGAGCTTAGATTCTTCCAATTCTAAATATTCGCTAATTGACACCAAATGCTCAGTGTAATATCTGGAAGGAATAAACATCAACTCTTCAGCTTTTTCAGGGAAAATGGCTTTGTAGTCTGCATAGGTAAATGCGGCCTCAATTTTCGTTAAACCATCTGACCCTTTTGCAGATAGGCTAAAGGTAGGCCAGGCCTTTGATGCTTGGATGTTTTTAGAAAGTTGAAATCTTTTTCCAGAAACACTTCTCTGAGTAGGGTTATAGCTGATTTTTGGAAAATACCGACTGGCATTTTCGGCTTTCATAATTAAGCTCGGTGTATTTCCTTCTAACTCCTTTTCATCGGGAAGGGAAAGGTAGCAAATGCTTGGGGAGGTTGATTTTAAGCAATCGTGGATTCCTTCCAAGATTAATTCAGGTTCATCCATGCCACTTTGAAAAACAGACACATTTCGATGAGCAATCCCCAGAGTGGCGATTTCTTGTTTGTACTGCCGCGAAGCATCTTCCCAAGCTAAATCTTTGTCCGGTGTCGTGATCAGTTCTTGATTTAGGACGAGCACTTTGATAGGTCTATTGGAAGCTAGAAGCTTTGAAAAAGAAGTCAAATGATCAAATAAATAGCCCTTATCCACAATCAGAATGACTGGGTGAAATAAATTGAGTTCCTCCTGAGATAATCGATACCAGGTAAAGTGATCAAAATATTCCTCATGAATTTCTTCTTTGAATTCATCTTTGATCTCCAAAGAAGCAATTCGAAATGCCCTGATCAATTCAACAAATGATTTTACCTCTTTGCTGAATAGCTCGAGTGTTTCATTAAAAGCATCATTGTTGGTTTCGACTATTTGGGAGTTTTTAAATAACTTCTCTTTGGAGATAGCCTCTTTCCAGCTTTTTTCAAGTACAACCACACTCTCCTTTTCTTTGTAATGATTTAGGCCTTTTTGAAGAGTGGAAATTACTTCAGTAAGTCGTTGAAGGCGCTTTTCGGAAAGTTCGGCTTTCTGATTTTTTGGAAGTAGGTTAACCATTTTATCAAAAGCGATCAACTCATCCGCAAAATCAAAGGTGTTTTTCAGGGATTCCTGTTCTGCCTGACTGTCTTCAATCTGCAAAAGCTTATTTAAGCCCGTAATTAATTCAGACAATTGAGAAGTAAAGGACTTTCGGTTGCTTACATGGTGCTTGGAAACCAAGTAATCCAAAAATTGAAATGGGGTATTTGAATTTAGGTTTATGCTTCGACTCATGCCATTTTTTTCTGCAATAGTGAAGGGATAGGAAGAAGCCTCTCCTTCATCCAAATAATCTAAAAGAGCAGAAGTTACATGCATTCTTTTACCATCTTTTGGAAGAATGCATGTTCTATAAAAATGCCGTAATTTTTTCCAAAAGGCTTGCATTTCGGCTTCGGGAACCGGATCGCTTTTTTCCCAAATGAGGGGCTGATGATCCACCATTGTGTTATTTTTCAATTCTTCTTTCATAGCCTTGGAGTTAAATGGCGTATCGATCCATGAGCGTATTGATGGCTCCAATTCGTTCTTCTACTGAAATTCCCAAATTGTGGGCACCATATTCATCATATCGGACGGCGTTTTTATTTTGATAAAAGAGTCCAATAGGTGTGGTTTCTTTTACCAATTCGGCCATTTCTCGGGCTTTGAGAAGGTTGCTTGGATCGTGCTGTTCAATATGGCGGAAAGTGCTTTTAGCTTTTTCATCCAATACGATACCATCCTCATGATCCAACAAGGTTAGAGCATTTGGATCTTTGACAGTTGGCTCATAGGTGTCCCGCATCCAAATTGGGCAGCGTTGCACAATTCGTACAAAAGCCAATCCGGGATGATCAAAAGCCTTTTTCAGTGTAGCATTCAGATGCGCTGGTTTCCAATCAATGGTTTGGGCTACAAAAGAGACATTTGCAAAACCCAAGGTTGACTGAATAGGATTGATGGGTGGAATGACAGATCCTCTTGGGTGAGTATTGGAATGGGTACCTAAGGGACTGGTTGGAGAAGTTTGTTTTTTTGTCAATCCATAGATTGAATTATCAAAAAGCAAAACCACCATTTTCATATTGTAGCGAATGCCATGTACCCAATGACCGGCACCGATAGAGCAGCAGTCCCCATCCCCCGTGATTACAAATACGTTCAGATCGGGTCTTCGAAATTTCACCCCACTTGCTACAGGGAGAGCTCTACCGTGTAAGCCATGAAAACCATAGGTCTTCATATAGTGAGGAAAGCGGCTGCTACAGCCAATTCCCGACACAAATACGGTTTTTTCTGGAGGAAGCTGCTCATCCTCACAGAGCTTTTGTACCGAATGCAATATAGTATGAGCGCCGCAGCCAGAGCACCATCTTGCTTTACTGCTTCCATAATCCTCAATGCTGTAATGCCCTTCTTCCGGAAGTGCGATTTCACAAAAATCTGGTTGAAAAGAAATCATGGTCTAGTCGATTAAGGTTAAGTTGAGTTCTTTCTCGAGCCTTTGTAAAATCTGAATCGGGCTCATGGGTTGTCCGTAAACATTGCTTAAGCAATCAATGTCAGTAAGCGTCTGCGCTCTCAGGTACCAAGCCAATTGGGAATAGCGCCTGTTTTCTACTGTGATCAAAGGATTTCCAACGGTATCGCTGTAATTGATTTCTACCGTCATCACTTTTTTAAACTTGTCGAAGATGTTCTTCAGTCCAGGTTCCATAGGACTTAGAAAACGGAGGTGAATACTACTCACTTTTGCTCCTTTTTCTTTGGCTCTTTCTGCCGCTTCTTCTATAGCTCCCCGGGTTGATCCCCAACCTACCAATAATAGGTCGCCTTCCTCATCGCCATGGATAGTAGGTGGCTTCAGCGTTTCTCGCAGAGCAGCCAATTTGCGGCTTCTGCTTTCCACAGCCCGTTGGTTGATGGCAGGGTCGTATGCGACATGACTATCTTCATCATGTGCTAGTCCGGTTAAGGTATACATTCCGCCTTTCTGTCCCGGAATTGGTCTTTTGCTAATTCCTGTGTGTTTGTCCCAATCATAGACTTTGACCCCTTCTTTCCAAGGGCTTTGGTCCAAAGGTTCAGGAAACCATTCGGCTTTGATTTTTGGACGAGGGAAGGGCTGTACGCCTGTGGCTAAATTGGCATCTGTCAGCACAAAAACTGGAGTTCTAAATGATTCTGCCAGCTTCCTGGCCAAAATGACAAAATGGAAGCACTCCTCTATGGTAGATGGGGCAAGTACTACCTTCGGTGCATCACCGGGGGCACCATACAGTACAGCCAATAAGTCTCCCTGCTCCACCTTGGTTGGTAAGCCAGTAGATGGTCCTCCCCGTTGCACATCGATGATGACTAAAGGGATTTCCGCCATAATGGCTAAACCAATAAATTCTGTTTTAAGCGCGATGCCTGGCCCTGAAGTAATGGTAACGGCCGTTTTCCCGGCATAGGAGGCACCTACCGCAAAACCAATTGCAGCAATTTCATCTTCAGCTTGGTGGATAATTCCCCCTGCCGATTCGATGGTTTCTGCCATCGCATGGGTAGCAGATGTGGCTGGAGTGATGGGATACATGGAACATACTTCAATTCCTGCCGCCATGACCCCAAGGCTTATCGCCTCATTCCCGTTCATTACCACATAGTCTTCCTCACTCAGTTTGCTTGGAATGGTGAAATGCATGGGGAAGTTATCATTGGCATACTCATACCCGGCATAGAGTAATTCGAGGTTGCTTTGAATAATCTTCTCATCCTTTTTTCGGAAGATATACTTGACTTGATTTGCTGCGATTTCCAGATCTCGATCATAGAGGTTGCAAAGCAGGCCGAGCACCCACATATTTTTGCCTTTTTTGGCATCACTTACATGCTTCAGGCATTCCTTTTCCATAGGAATTTCAAAGATGTTGTATCCCAATTCTTTGAAGTGCTCTATGGATTCTTTGTAGGCGATCGCTGTTTCCTCCGTATGCGTAGCCCATTTATTTTCGATGAGAAGGTAAGTTCCCGGCTTATAAGCATTTTGGTCTATGCGTCCATAAAGGACTTGCTCATTGAGAGCAACCACCAAATCGGCATGGTCACCCATGTTGGTGATTTTGTTACTGCCCATCCTTACCCTGATTCCAGATGCACCTGCTTTGGATCGGGCTGGAGGTTGGATTTCTGCCGGAATAATTTCAACTGTCCATACACCATTTCCCATTTTTGCGGAAATGGCTCCCAAGCTTTGTCCACATTTTTGTGCGCCTTCGCCTGAGTCACTGACAATCTCAATTACGGCTTCTTTGATTTTGGTCCTTTCAAATCGATTCGTTTCGGAAGGTTGACTGGCTGGATTACTGATCATGGCCTAGAGTTTTATGCATAGTAAGTACCAAAAAATTATCCTAGATTTTATTGACCGAAATCAGCTAATGGCTAGATAAAAGTCAGGTTTCAAGAATGCAGTCCTGACAACTAAGCGCTTGAAAATCAAGAATTGAAAGCGAAAAATTTGTAGGATTATTTAGGAAAAACCAGGCTCTCTATCACCTTTACGGATGATTTTCGCACTTTCTTTTCCTTTTACTATTCCCAATTTTGGATCAAGCCAAACGATTGCTCCGGTCGGGCATCGCTGAATTGGGTCTTGGGTTTGGTGGGCCAGTGAATAGTTGATAACTGGCAGGTTATTTTCAATCACAATAAGGTCTCCCGGCGCATCCATAGCACATCGACCGCAAGCGGTACAGGCTACTTGGCAGTCTTCCAGAATCTCATCTCCTTTTTCCAGATTTTTGCAGTTTACCCAAAGTTGGTGGCTGATAGGTTGAAGAGAAAACAAGTCCTTTGGACACACTTCTACACAATCTCCGCAAGCGGTACATTTATCAAGATCTACGACTGGCAAGGAATGCTCATTCATATGAATGGCGTCGAAATCACATACTTTTTGACAGTCTCCCAGACCCAGGCAACCCCAAAAACACCCTTTTCCCCCGCCACTCACCAAAGCGGCTGCTTGACAACTCTCAAGCCCCTCATATTTGGCTTTATTTCGAGCCACATTCGTACCGCCTCCACAAGCTAATCGGGCCACTTTCTTTTCTTCATCCCCTACGGAAATACCAAGGAACTCTCCGATAGCCTCCCTGCCTTCAGGTGAACTGACTGTACAATTGCTGGGTAGGACTTTTCCAGAAACCAAGGCTTCCGCAAAGGGTCTACAACCCGGAAAACCACAGGCACCGCAATTCGCATGTGGCAGCATATCTTCCACCACATTGATACGCTCATCCTCATAGACATAAAGTTTCTTATTAGCCACTACTAATAAGATGGCCAGGGCTAGGGTGAGTCCACCAAGTGCTAAAACTGCGATGACTATTGACATTTCCTTTTTCGCTAGTAGATGATTTCAGCCCATTTTTTACCTGCGATAAGTTCCGCTTTTCTGGTTTCCCATTTTTCCTCAGAACCCATCAATTTGCTAAATACCTCATCCAACCCTTCCTTCACTTTTTCATGTCCGGCTACATAGATGTAGGTGTTAAGACTGGAAAGCATTTCTATTATTTCTTCTGATCGGTCTTCAATGGATTGATTTAAGGTCATGACATCGTTCCACAAAGGTCTTGGGCTCAAAGCATGAATGGCTTGAAAAGTCTTTTGATCGTAATAACTGGTCAGGTCATTATCCAACTCATTTTGGTATAGCAATTCGAGCCCTGTCTTGGCTCCGTAGAAAAGCCGTATTCTTCCTCTCCAATCGCTGATGTGGGTGTAAATGTGCTTGATAAATGCTCTAAAAGGAGCGATACCTGTACCCATTCCGATCAAAATTAAATTGGCTTCATGGTCTTCAGGGACTTTAAAGGGAAGGCCAAACGGACCGGTGATGGTAATTTCATCTCCTACTTTTCGATCACAGAGGTAATTGGAAGCAATCCCATATTCGAGTTCTCCGCTGAATGGATCCACATAATTACAGCGCTTCACCAAAAGCGTGACTCTTGTTTTGCCTTTTACTTTTTCGGGCAAATCAGCCACACTGTACAAGCGATGGTGCATGGTGTTTCCGAAATCATCCTTTGTTTGGATCAAAACCCCAAAACTTTGATCAACTTCACAATGAAATGAAGGATCTTTCACTTCCAAAATCAATTCCCGGACTTCTTCCGTGTCTTCAGGAGTTAACCTTCGTGTCTTTTTAACAGTGGCAGCATATTGCCTTCGGGTGTCAAAATCTGATAAATGTGCCATTTTCTTATTCTTTAGTAGTTTTTCTTTGACATACCGTGCCACAACCGCAATTGCCACAATCCCCTCTTCCGGCAAGCACGTCTTCTGATGAGTGTTTATCCATAAAAGCCAATCGCCATAGGTATTGAACAATAACCCAGGCCAGCATTAAGCCCGTTATTCCAAGTATTCCGATTAGGTATTTGACCATCATTGTAATTGCTCTTTAACTTCCCAATCCTGAAAATCCCATAAATGCGAGGGATAAAATCCCTGCTGCTACCAAGGTCAAGACGGTACCTCTGATGACTTTGGGTACTTCCGCAAAATCAAGTTGCTCACGTAACCCGGCCATCAACAGGAGGGCTAGTGTAAATCCTGTTCCGGCACCGAATGCATAGGTGACGCTTTGGAAGAAATCGTATCCCTTATTGGTTTGAAATAAGGCCAAGCCCAAGATGGCACAGTTAGTCGTGATCAAGGGAAGGAAGATTCCCAAGGCTTGGAATAGTGCAGGACTCATTTTCTTCACGAACATTTCCACCAATTGTACTGTGGAGGCGATGACCACGATATAGCTGATCAATTGGAGGAACGGCGCGTCAATTGCCTCCAAAAAGGCATGAATTCCATAGGCACACATGGAGCTAATGAGCATCACAAAGGTTACGGCTCCTCCCATTTTTCCAGCGGTATTAATTTTCCCCGAAACTCCCAAAAAGGGACATATTCCAAGAAAATAGGCCAACACAAAGTTGTTTACCAAGGCGGCATTGATGAATATTTGGCTGAATGATTCCTGATTCATAATGCGTTGCGTTTTTGTTTATACAAGTTGAAAACCAATAACCAGGCTGCCAATGTGAAGAAGCCTCCGGCAGGAAGAATCATAATAACCCATTCCTGAAAGGTATCAGGAAGAATAGCGATTCCGAATATTGATCCACTTCCCAAAATCTCTCTCACCATACCAAGACTAACCAAACCGAGGGTGAAGCCTAAGCCCATGCCCAAGGCATCCATTATAGATTTTGTTAAGGTATTTTTTGATGCAAAAGCCTCGGCGCGGCTGAGGATAAGACAGTTCACTACTATAAGAGAGATGAATGCGCCAAGATTCTTGTGAAGGTCTACACTAATGGCTTGGATTGCATAGTCAATCATGGTCACGAAAGTGGCGATGATGAGAATGTAGGATGCGATGCGCACCTCTTTTGGGATAAAATTGCGCAGCATTGAAACTAAACTATTGGACATTATCAGTACAAAAGCGGTTGCTAATCCCATAGCAAGCGCATTGACTGCCGTATTCGAAACTGCCAATACCGGACACATCCCCAAGACTTGGACAAAAACCGGGTTCTCTTTCCACAAGCCTTTGATAAACTCATCGGTCGTGTTAGGTGCCGTCGCTTTAGTTATCTCATTGTTCATTTTCGAGGGAATTAAAAGCTGTCTTGTTTTTGTAAATAAGCGGTGCCCACTCTGAAGCACTTGCGTTAATTATTTCTCCAATAGCACGAGAGGAAATGGTTGCGCCACTGATACCGTCTACTTCCCAAGCATTGGTTTTTGTACCTTTTTTGACAGTGACAACCCGGTTCTGTAAAGTCGATTGGTCATCGTTAAGATCTACATCCAAGGCTGTGAAATTTTCAAGGAAGGTGGGATCTTTCTCAATTTTATCTCCTAATCCCGGAGTTTCTTTGCTTTCCAAGACGTAGAATCCAACCACTGTCTGATTTTCCGGGTCATATCCATAAATGATCTTGATTTGATCAGCATAGCCTTGCCCACTTGCTACAATAGCAATCCCCTTGAAATTTCCTTCGCTGTCATACCCGGCATAGACTACGTCTGTATCCGTTTCTTCTGCAGGAACAAAAGCATTGTTTTTATATGCATAGGGCTGCATTTCGGTGATTCCAGGAAGTACCTTAAAGATCGCCTCTTTGAGGGCTTCTGCTCTCAGAAATTCAATTCGTGGCAAGGTTCCTTCATAGGTGAATACGATCAGTATCCCACAAATAATACCGATGCCAGCCATGGCACGCAGCATTTTAAAGCTATTGGAAGGAGGTGCTATGGTCTTTGAATCTGTCATGATGATTTTAATGAAGTTCCATAAACCCGATAGCGAATCAATCGATCGATATGAGGTGAAATAGCATTCCCTAACAAGATGGCATACATAACTCCTTCAGGAAGTCCACCCCAAATCCGTATTACCACGATTAGTGTTCCGATAATGGCTCCGTAAAGGATGACTCCCCATTTGGTGATGGGTGAAGCCACCATGTCGGTTGCCATAAAGACTGCACCGAGCATCAGTCCTCCTGAAAAGAGCATAAATAAAGGAGAGGGATACTTGGAAGGATCTATCCAATAGAATATGCCGCTCAAAATAAAGACTGTCGCAAGGATGGAGACTGGAATTCTCCAATTCATAAAGTTTCTCAAGGCCAGATAAACTCCTCCCAAAAGAATCAAAATGGCACTTGTTTCTCCAGCAGACCCGCTTACAAAACCAAAAGCCAAATCTGCTGTGTCGGTGACAACCCCGTCAAACTTAAAAGCTGAAAGAGGTGTGGCACCCGATACTCCGTCAACCATCGGTTTCATAAATGGGGCTGCAAACAGCGAACTGTTGATAGTAGTAAATCGATCTGCCGCAAATCCGTCATACCAAGTGGTAATGGCAACAGGGAATGCTCCCTGAAGTACAGCTCTTCCAACTAAGGCTGGGTTAAAAACATTATAGCCCAAGCCTCCAAAAAGGAATTTACCAACGCTTATGGCGATAACACCGCCTAAGAAGGTCATCCAAAGTGGAAAAGTGGGAGGTAAGGTTAGACCTAATAGTAATCCTGTGATGATTGCCGACCAATCGGAGACAGTACTTCTTTTCTTTGATAATCGGCAAAGCACATGTTCGGTTAATACACAGGATAAAGTGGACGTAATCAATACCAAGGCAGCATTCCAGCCGAAGACATATACTGAAAATGCGGCCGCAGGTAACATAGCCCAAACCACATTGCGCATAATGATCTCCACACTAGTTCCTTTGACCAAATGTGGTGAGGTGCTGATATGTAATGTTTGCTTAAACATTCTTTGATTTTCTTTTGCGGACAATGGATTTGGAAAGTCTGAAGTACTGAACCAATGGAATATGAGATGGGCAGACGAAAGAGCAGGAGCCACATTCAAAGCAGTCCATCAGATTATATTCTTCAGCCATTTTATCATAGCTTTCAAATTTGGCTAGGATGCCCAATTTGGAAGGGTTGAGTGAAAGTGGACAGGCATCTACACAAGCGCCGCATTTGATACATGGGTACACTTGTGCGGAGCGATGCACTTGCTTTTGGTTGAAAACCACAATTCCTGAGGTGCCTTTGACAATGGAAATGTCCAAATTTCCTACAGCCACTCCCATCATGGGTCCTCCCATGTACACCTCGCTAATGCTTTCATCTACTCCCACTTGTTCCAATACATATCGGAGCGGAGTACCAATAGGAATGAGATAATTTCCCTTCTTCTTGACTCCAGGACCAGTGATAGTAATCACTCGCTCTTGAATACCTCGACCATGGGGTAACAGACGCCCGATTTCTGCTGTTGTTGCTACATTGACCACAACGGCATGCACATCGATTGGCAAGCCTCCAGACGGAACTTCCTTGCCCATTAGTGCGGTAATCAGCATTTTCTCGGCACCTTGAGGATATTTTACAGGAACAACCTGAACAGAGATGGGCTCTTTTCCGGTAAGTTTGCTCGCTAGGAATTCGGCAGCATCTTGCTTATTTGCCTCTATTCCAATGATCGTCTGTTTCGCACCCGTCGCTTTCATCAGGTATCTAATCCCCATGAAAATATCATCCGGTTGCTCTAGCATCACCCGATGGTCAGTCGTCAGGTAAGGTTCGCATTCAATTCCATTGATGATGAGGGTTTCGCAGTGCTTTCCTTCTGGAATTTTCAATTTGGCATGAGTAGGAAATGCTGCTCCTCCCAATCCAACAATCCCTGCTTCCTGAATTCCCAAGAGAATTTCTTCAGGTGTGGCAGTTTCCAAATCTATCGGATCGCCTTCCAGTATTTCCTGAGTGGAGGAAGGAAAAGGTTCCAGGTAGATTCCGGTTGTCATTTTTCCCGAAAGGGTGGGAACATTGGCAATTTTGCGAATGATTCCACTGGCGGGAGAATGAAGAGGCACAGACAAAAACCCGTCAGATTCTGCTAATTTTTGTCCCCTAACTACTTCCTGTCCCTCCCGAATGATGATTTTGGAAGGCTTTCCTATGTGCTGGGCAACAGGAAGTATAATTAGCGGGGCAAAGGAAAACTGCCGAATGGGTAGGCCATTGGTTTCATCTTTATTTTCAGGCGGATGAATACCATGCTTAAAGGTATGTCTGTTGATGGTTAGCATATCCTTTAATTGTATTTCTCGGCCCTTTTAATCCATTTTTCAATGTCCTTTCCTGTCTTGTCAGCTGGCAATCCTGGATGGATTACTTGGGCTGTACATTTTTCGGCAGCTAGAACGAGGTCCTGATAGGGTCCTGCCTGTGCGTCTTTGATATAGGCTTTTTTATCTTGATTGTATGCAAATATTTTAGGATTCAGATTGATGCACTCATTACAGGAGGTGCATTCATCTGTCTCGATCCAAGCTGAAGATTCAGTTTGGGTAGTAGGGGCTTGCTCCTGAGTAGTTGCAGGCTGCTCGGCAGGGCTTGCCTGCATCATGGAGGAAGATAGATCGATTCCATTTCCACCGGCAAGTTGTGCGAGTTTTCTGGCAATCTTCCCGACAATCTCCGCTCTGATTTTGCTTTCTAGATCCTCTTCAGCAGCGGCCTCAGTTTTCGTGCCCGCCAAATCCCGTAGCAAAATCCAGAAGTCTCTTCGTTCCTCGCAAGACTCGACAATGGTTTTCGCTACGATTACCCGAGTCAATTGATTTTTTCTGTCTACTGCCCAGATGAATGGGAATTTACCTTCCCGATCCTCCTCGCTCATTTCCAAGAATTCAGTAAGCAGGATCATATTTTCATTCCAGGTATTTCGAGGAGCATTTCGGAAATGCTTTCTAAATCGGCCTTCAGTCAAGGCGAAGTCCGCAAAGGTCATTGGAACCTCCATGGATTTTTCAACCCCATTTTCAACATATTTTAATTGATATGTAGGCCAATCCTGATCGATAGCAGGGTTTCCTGATATATCCAAAGCTTCCTGGATTTTTACACTCAAATCAGGATTGTATCGGAATATTGGATAAGCTCTGGACTCTACAGCCAATTTTGCCTGATGAGATCCTAAATCATCGGCTACTCCATGCTCAGGTTGACATGTCGTATACAGGTTGAATAAGGCAGGTCGCTTGGTCATCAAACCATCGATAAAGCCTTCTATCATGTGGCTGGTGTTTGCCAACGTTCCTTGCATCACATAGGTGTTGCGGTGTGCCATGGCAATCAAGCCAATTTCCTTTCGAGGTTCTGGTTTACCTTTCCACACCTTGCCGTATTGCGCCATGTCAGATACCTGACCGATGAAGCCTGAGGTACATGCCTGTCCACCAGTGTTGGAGTACACTTGAGTGTCCACGACAATTACTTTGATTGGTTTTCCGGAAGCCATCATTCTGGAGAGGTTTTGGAAGCCGATGTCATACATGGCACCATCACCACCCAAGGCTACGACAGGAGGACAAAGCAACCATTCTTCATCTGTGAATTGCTTCCAATTGAAGTAGGTAAAGAAATCTTTGTGTTCTTCTGCTTTGTACTTGCCTTCGAGAATCAAATTTGCTTTTCGAATAGCCTTGAATCCATCTGCCATCTTAGACATGTGACCCTCAAAGATCCCCATCGCCATGGATGGTGAATCCTGGAAGAGATGGTTTGCCCAAGGGAATGGGTATGGATTGTAAGGGTAAGTACTACCCCAAACAGAGGTACATCCTGTGGCATTGGTCATACCCATAGCAGATCGACCTCGGCCCGTTGTTCCTTCTGTGTATTTCCATTTCAGTTTTCTGAGTTCTGAAATCAGATGGCTAGTTTCTTTTAGCCATTCCTGGTCAATCGGTTTGGTTCCGCTTACTGCTTCCAATTTGCTGGCAATGCCAGACATGGTTAGATCAGTGTTTCGAGACTCGTTGAGAATCCTTTCTATCGCATCTGTATCCTTGATATTGATGGATTCCAGAAGTCGGGATTGAATGTGTTGCTCTAGTTTTTGGATAAGTTCATCCAACTGATCGATATGCTTCTTAATGCGGGGTTGCATCAAGGATTCTACCGTCGCAATGAATAAATGCACCACTGATTTTTCGGAGCAGCCAAGACAGGCACCATCCCCACTCACAAAGTGCTGGTAAGCATCCTTATTTAATAAGATGGTTTCCAGCGGTCCAATTTTTTCCTCTAAACTGTCAATTCGATTGAATATTTCAGGAGTGGTAGGAAGGTCTGACCACAAATCCCAGTCTTTTCTCAATCGGGCAATCGAACCTTCTGTCTGAATCACGGATACTAAGGCATCATCTTCGCAGACCTTGATACATTCATTACAGCCTTTACAGGTATTTGGATTGACAGTGATGCTGAACAAGCCCCCGCTGTTCGGGGATTTTTTTTCATGCAAATCGTAGTAAGGACGGGTCAAAGCAAATTTGAAGTCTCCCAGTTCTTCTTTGAACCAGCCGAGCTCATTCACCATATCTGCATTGTCCTTGTTTTCCTCAGTCAATTGGTCGATTCCAATGTGGATCAATTGATTTACAGTTTGGTCTTCCGCTGCGTCCTTAAACAATGCTCTAACCTTACTTTCCAGTGTACGGACTGCTTTGGTCAAATGCGTGACGTTATCATGATTCTTTTTGACCCGCTTTACGACTGTTTCAAGTACATCTTTCAAATCACTCACCAAGCCTGGAATTGCTGTGTCAGGACAGACTGTGTAGCATTTGCCGCAGGCGGTACAATTATTCGGAATCCATTCAGGGTGCTCAAAGCGGATGCCTGACATATCACGGAAAACCGCCGTAGTGGCAGGCATCAAACTCAAACCGATAAATGGATCGGTGAGGTTGTCATTTCCCATTCCTTGCGCATAGAAATTACCTGTTTGCTCCCAGAATCGGTGGATATCACTCAATTTGGATTGGCTCTGAGGTAATTCCTTCAGCATTTTTGGCAGCGGAATACCTACACTTTGGGCTGCTTGTCCGTTGGTGCCGGTTTGAATCTCTTTAGTTAGAATTTCATGCACCTCAGTAAATCCGCGCTTCACCACCCGCATGTTATCATCTACCACTCGCTGACCTTTGGCACCAAACTTATGCTGTAGCTGGTCTTCGATGGCTTTGAGTAATTCTTTTTCATTTAATCCTGCACTTTCCATCAAAGGAGAGGCCGCAAAGAATGCCCCTTGGAAGGCGATCCCTTGCATACGCAATTGCAACTCAGGATCTGTGGCCTCTTCACGGGCGATTTTAAATCCATCGATATAGAATACCCGTATCTTGTTGTCGATGATGATTTTTTGGTATCGCTTTGGAATGTCAGCCCAAACTTCATCAGGAGAGGTTTTCTCGCTTTGAATGATAAAGCATCCGCCTTCCTTCAAGCCTGCCAATGCATTCGTGTGCTTAAAGACATTCGGGTCTGGAGAAAGCACTACGTCCACAAAATAAAACTCACAGTTCATCCGAATAGGCTCGGGTGCAGCTGCTAGGTAGTAGGTGGTAGGCTGACCTTTCTTTTCAGATCCATACTTGGGATTTGCTTTGATATCAAAACCCAAAAGATCATAAAGCGTCATCGCTAAGTTTTTCCCGGTCGTAATTGCTCCCCATCCCCCAATGGAGTGAAAGCGAACCGTCGTCGCCCCTTTAGGCATGAGGTTTGGATTTTCCGATCCACGGATTCCTAAATCCTTGATATTGGGATAGGCCTCGAGGATAGTTTCCTGATAGGCCCGTTGTTTAGGGGTAAAGGCATTCTCCCGGATAAAGTCGATGGAAAGGTAGAAGTGCTTTTTATGTTTTCCTTCGGGCAACATGTTTTCCACAGCCCCGATAATTCCTTCAGCTTGTAAGTCACGGCTACCCATTCCAAATGAACCAGAGTAAAGCCTAGGTACGTCCTTGGCCTGATGATAAGATTCTATATCTGGATAGGGCTTTTGTCCGTCTGATAATCCGTTTTCCAAACATTTGGAAATCACAGCTCGCAACTCTCTCGCGATGGGAAGATCTTCTGCCAACGGCTGGTCAAGTCGTTCTAGAACGACAACTCCTTTTTTGCCTTTGATGACTTTAGAAAGAAGATCAGAAGGGAAAGGTCGGAACATGACCAGATTGACTACCCCAACTTTTATTTTTCGGGTGGCTCTTAGGTAATCAGCTACTGCTTCAGCACTTGGAATCAAGCTTCCCTGACCTAAAATCAAATAATCGGCATCTTCTGCCTTGTAAGTCATGACCCGTTGATATTGTCTTCCGGTTAGTTCGGCATATTCATCAAATGCCTTGTCAGCGATGGCTTTAATATGATCAAAAAAGAAAGGGCGCTGGGCTGCCACACTTTGCATGTAGGAATCCTGATTTTGCACGATACCCGCCATTAGAGGATTATCCACATCCCAGAGTTCTGGAATTCTTCTTCGCTTTTCTCCATAAATAATCCGCTGGGCTGGAGTAGGAGTATCAATGATATCGTCCGGTCTGCCGAGAAATTCCTTGATCAGTTCCCTCTCAGGTACATACAAACTTTCAATTAGGTGAGTGGTCAAGAAACCATCCTGAGCAATAATCCCCGGTGTAAGTGCGAGCTCAGCAATATGGTGTGCCAGCACGTTTAAATCTGCCACATGTTGGGCATTTTTGGCAAACATCTGGAAAAAGCCCGTGTCATCCACTGCATGATAATCATCATGTCCTGCGTGCACATTCAAGGTGGATTTTGTCATGGCTCTCGCACCTATGTTCAATACATAAGTAAGGCGTTTACCTACGGCTGCATACAAGGATTCGTGCATGTAAGCTATACCTTGCCCGGATGAAAAATTAGCGGCTCGCTGACCCGTCATGGAAAGGCCAGCGGTCACCGCTGCTGCTGCATGTTCCCCTTCAGGCTCAATAAAGATGAGCGGCTTGTCGGAAATATTAAGGTGTCCTTTAGCAGCTTCTTCAGCCCAATATTCACCCATTTGGGTGGAGGGGGTGATAGGATAAGCTCCTGCTGCATCTGAGGATTCTCTTTCGCACATAATGGCGGCTGTATTTCCGTCAAGGGCTGCCCGAATCCCAGGGTATTTGGGGTTAGTTTTATTGCTCATAAGAAGGAGGATTGCTAGTGATTAATTACCCGATACTACTTTGCGGGTATTTTCAGCCATGATGATAAAATCATTCGCCATGTCAATATTCATCCAAGGATCCTCAGTATCAGCTCTGCGATACATGGGGGAAATATGTAAGCTGTTGAACTTGTCATCAATGGCTCTGCACTGTTTCAAGAGATCGTCAACTTGATCTTTTTCCTGGAACTCAACACCATGCTCATCTAGGAAGCTACCGAGGTAATTTACGACGGCATAATAGGCGTTTCGGCACACGCTGTAGGCTACTACGTCCTCTTCGGGTCTGCATAATTCATCTTTCGCAGCATAAAAAAAGTTGTCTGCCTTGTCCAGGATTGGGTTTTTTAGATTTTCCATGACAGTAGAGTTAGGTTAGTGAGATCAAGTTATCTCCTGCATGGATATGAAAACATGATAATTGTCAGCCACTTACCTGATAAAAATAAAGGGGGTCGGGAGGGGGCTTGCTTGGGGTATTAAATGAGAAGTAAAAAATGGACGGTTTAAAAATGATTAATAATATAAAGAAGAAGAAATCATTTCTTTCCTTTAAATCATTTTAGGTCCACACCAAAGCCAATTAGAGATAAGATCAAATTTTTTTAAAAGTCTTGCTCCGTCTGACTACCTTCCTCCACCTTGGCTACAAACTGTTACAAATGGAAAAGCTCTTGTCAAGTTTTAAAATACTTTCTTTCAGGTCTTGAAGAGAAATGTTCAGTGCAGGCGGAATTTGTCCTCGCTAATACTCCTCTTTATTTTTTAAATCAATGATTTGAATTTTTTGTCATTATAAATGACCTCTTTCACTTCTTCTACTTCAATACATTGTTCCTTATTTGTTCTGGCATCCGGAATTTAATTATTAGTGAGGAGGTTAATGTGAGTCCTCCTATTAAAAATATTGCGTAATCAATTCCGAATAGGTCTGCAGTAATTCCTGAAATTAACGCTCCAAACGCGTATCCTAAATCTCGCCATAGCCTAAAAGAACCAATACTTTCAGCTCGTTGCTTGGGACTTGTAGCTTCAGCAATGGTGGAAAGGAATGTTGGGTAGACCAATGCTGTCCCTAAACCTAAAATTGCTGAAATAGAAACCAATACATAAAATTCACTACTAAAAGGAATCAGTAAAATAGCTAAGCCCTGTAAAAACATACCCCAAAAAAGCATGGCCTTTTTGGAGTAATTATCTGACATTTTTCCTGTAAATAATTGACCTATTCCCCAAACTGTTGGGTAAATAGCCGTTATTATTCCGATATTTTCATTATTGTAGTTGAGAGATAAAAGTACGATTGGAAGTAAACCCCAAATCATACCGTCATTAAGGTTATTTACAAGCCCAGCTTGGGTAACGGAACTCAAAGTCTTATTCTTAAAAGTTGTTTCTAAAAACACATTATCAAGCTCTGTAGTATTGTCTATCTTGCTTTCTTTGTGTACGAATATTCTGGTGTCTTTAACCCAAAAGGCAGTCACAAGGAACCCAACAATCGAAATAAAAACTCCAATATAAAAAGGACAGGGTGTGATGCCGTAGGTTTCGGCAATAAATCCGGTCAAAAATGCGACTATTCCAACTGCAAAATATCCAGCAAATTCATTTAAGCCCATAGCAAAACCACGGTTTTTTTCGCCAACAAGGTCAATTTTCATAACAACGGTGCTACTCCAAGTTAGCCCTTGGCTAACTCCTAAAAGCACATTAGCAAAAATTACCCAATTCCAATTGGGAGCATAAATGAGTATAAAGGGAATAGGAATAGCAATTAGCCATCCAAACAGGAGCAAAGTTTTCCGACCGAACTTATTGGCAAGTCTGCCTGTGAAGTAATTAGCTATGGCTTTTGTAATACCAAAAGCTGTGATGAAAGAAAGTATGGCGGTTTTAGAAGATATGCCAAATCCCGATTCGGCAAACTGAGGAAAGATAGATCGTTCCATTCCAATCATTCCTCCCACCAAAGCATTTACGGTTACCAAAATAGTAAACTGTTTCCAGTTTTCTCTTAATCCAAGTTTCAGATTTCCTGCCATGTAGATTTTCGCAAATTTCTATCTTATGGAGTTCCTAGTTTGTTACAAGGGTCACTTTGTTTTGTAATATTTTTACAAACTCCAAACTTGGATTTAATGGACATATTTGGTACATCTCATTTTGAGATAGTCTGGACATATAGGTGGATCTTTGGCTTAGTGTAGTATTTAAACTTTTACCAGTTGAAAATTTTTTCCCACTACTCTTTGATCTAAAATGCTGAAGTAAAGCTCGATTTGCCTTAGGATTAATTCATGGATTTTTTGAGTAGTTGCGCATTGACAGCAACAATTACAGTACTAAGACTCATTAAAACCGCTCCTATTGCAGGGCTAAGGATAAATCCAGTGCTGGCTAATACTCCAGCTGCTAGGGGGATTGCAATAATATTATATCCTGCTGCCCACCAAAGATTTTGCATCATTTTTTTATAGGTCGCAGCTCCGAATAGAATCAAATTAGCAATGTCCTTGGGGCTACTATTGACCAATACAATGTCAGCAGTTTCCGCGGCAACATCGGTTCCTGATCCCACAGCTATTCCTACATCTGCCTGGGCGAGGGCTGGAGCATCATTTACACCATCTCCTGTCATAGCCACAAACTCCCCTTTTCCTTGAAGCTCTTTGATAATTTTCTGTTAATCTTCCGGCAGAACTTCTGCATAATAATCGTTTAGGGAAAGATAATCACTAACTGCTTTTGCCACTCGCTGATTGTCGCCTGTTGCCATTAGTATTTTAATCCCCCTTTTTTTCAGTGTTCTGATTGCCTCTTTTGATTCTGGCCTTATTTCATCGGCAAGTGCTATATAACCCACTAATCTTTTATTCAATAAAACAAACACTACAGTTTCATCTTCTGATTTAAATGCATTTGAAGGAGGTGTTATTTCCAGTTCTTCCAACATTCCCGGACTTACAATTTTGACTTCCTCTCCATTCAAATTTGCCTTAATTCCCTTTCCAGTAATGTTTTGGAATTTCTTTGCTTGGTCCAATTCCAAATCTTCGCTTTTTGCTTTACGAACAATACCGGCAGCAATTGGATGTTCGGAACTATTTTCAATGGATGCTGCTATTCGAAGTAGGTCAGAATCTGACACTTCATCATAAGTGCTCTTATATCGTGTAACCCCAAATTCACCCTTAGTCAAGGTGCCTGTTTTGTCAAAGATTATAGCCGATATTTTTCTTGAATTTTCAAAGGCGGTTCTGTTTCTAATGAGCAAGCCGTTTTTGGCTGAAACAGCAGTGGAAATTGCAACGACTAGTGGAATTGCCAAGCCTAATGCATGAGGACAGGATATAATCATCACAGTAACCATCCGCTCCAATGCATATTCAAAGTCCTTTCCAAGGCTTAGCCACACAGCTAATGTCAAAATTCCCGCCCCTAATGCAATGTAAAAAAGCCAGGCAGCCGCTTTGTCAGCTAGGTTTTGAGTTTTGGACTTGCTTTGCTGAGCTTCCCTAACCATCCCAATAACTTTTGACAAATAAGAGTCTTCACCCGTATGCTTTACTTTTATTTTAAGGGTACCATTGTCGTTTACTGAGCCACCAATTACCAGATCGTCCTGTTTTTTTGAAATAGGTTTTGACTCCCCCGTTAGCATGGATTCATTAACGTGGCTTTCTCCTTCTACAATTACTCCATCAGCAGGCACTTTTTCTCCTGGCCTTACTAAAATGATGTCATTGCTTTTCAAATCTGAAATAGGGATATCTTCATCTTTTCCACCTTCTTTAACTCTACGAGCTGTTGAAGGCATCATTTTAGCCAATTCTTCAAGGGCATTTGAGGCACCCATCACTGATTTCATTTCAATCCAATGGCCCAATAACATGATGACAATTAGGCTTGCCAACTCCCAAAAGAAGATTTTTCCTTCAACTCCAAAAACCACTGCTGAGCTATAGATATATGCCACTGAAATTGCTAATGCGATCAGAGTCATCATTCCTGGAGCCTTCTTTTTGATTTCATCCCAAAGTCCATTTAAAAATGGCCATCCACCATAAAAGAAGATGATAGATGAAAGTGCAAATTGGAAATAACGATCACCTTTGAATCGCAATTCGAAACCAATTAATTCCTGAATCATTGGGGCGAGCACGATAATAGGTATGGTGATGAAAAGTGAAACCCAAAACCGCTTTCTAAAATCTTCAATCATATGGGCATGATGGTCGCTATGCGAGCCATGCTTATGAGCAGAGTGTTTATGTTCCTTTTTGTGGTTTTTCATAGTGTTTTATTCTATTTTGAATAAACACCAGCAAGTCAAAGGTTACTTAAAACAGGATTTAATATTGCTGTTCAATTTCCATTTTCAATGACCATTTTTACGGTCTACATTGAGGACTTAAGGAATTGTTAGGGCTTAGGTAAATATGGATAAGGTATCTGAGAATTTGCTGGTGTATTGCCCCAAAATTCTCATAAACAGTAATTTAAAAATTCTTGGCTCGAAATGCGAATTTCCGTCATCAAAAATGGCTAATTGTGATTTTGAAGATGGCTTTAAAGAAAGTCCTATTTGTGCTTATTCTTAATCTAAAAAAACTATCCTATTCTAATTCCGCTTTTTCAGCTCTTGCTTTAGAGCCTCATATTTCTTCGGTTTCTTCAGAAATATATAAATCAGAAATAAAGGAATAATAGTGACAAGACCCCATGTATTGGAGACCACACTGAAAATTATTATCCCGATTAGAAAACCAATAAAAAATGCATCGATAATAGGTGATGGCTTGTTGTTTTTTGCAACTTCAAGCAGCTCCTCATCGCTTAATTGAGATAGTTCACTTTGGTTCATGTTGTCAGGTTATAGATTTCAACTAAAGCAATTTAAAAATTTCTTATCAAACCTGTCTATACATCCAAAACCCTGATTATAAAACAGATTCCACTACCTGAGCAGCAACTTTTTCTTCAACTTTCCACTGCAAGTTTTTGTGATAGGTATGACTTATTTTTCCCTGCTCATTCATGCAGTGAAGATAGATCCATTCATTATCGAATAGTTGTTTGAGATGATCGTGCTTTTCTAAAACACAGTTGATGGCCTCAATTGGAGCTTCTACTACGACATTGAGTCGGATAGGCATGTGTTCGAATTTTTCACCATTATGCACTGACTGTAGTGGAAGTCCAATGCGCAAATCCCCACTTGATCCTTCCAAGACGCCTAAGCCTGAAGTGATATTATGTAGGGTTTTGTTTCCAGCACCCAATCGTTGATTGTCAGTAGTGCTAGCATAATACTGAAGGTTGATCCAGCTCGTTACGACCATGGGAGCAGTCATGATGGTTTCCAAAACCTTAAATTCAGAATCCTCTTTCCAATTGTAATTGTGGAGGAATGACTTTCCATCCAGCTTTAATCCTTTGGATCGATCCCGTGGAGCCACAATAAAGGAGTTGCACCCTGCTAAGCCCCACTCAGGTCTAATCTGTGCCCAGTCTTCGGCCCGAGCTTTTATTTGCTTCTCGATTTGACTGTCTGATTTTCCTTCGACATTCAAGCGAATGGTGCGCTCCAATCGTGTATGTTTGCTCGTAAGCTGAAGGGATTGCTTAAGTTCTTCCAAGTCTTGTCGACGGGATTCCGGAATAATGCTGTCATTCACAAAACTTATTTCATCCGTGGTAGTGTCGTGAAGACAGGCCAAGAAGATGGTTTCTTTTGGAATGGTGATGCCTTGTTCTTTGAGTTTATTTCGAACCTCCGGATTATTAAATACATACTGAGCAGTCAAGGCATTGACTTCCCCGGAATGTCCACCACAAGCTCCACAATCCAATCCCGAAGCATGTGGATTGTTGACTGAAGAAGAGCCGTGCCCAGTTATCAAAACAAAAGGTGCCAAATTATCCTTGATACCCATTCCAGTCAAAGATGATGCTGCCATTGCCACTTTATCGGCCAGACTGATAGCAGACAAATCAAGCATCTTTCCCTGCTTTTGCCATTTTCCGATTCCATCCTGTTTCGGGTCTTTATTGGGCCGTGTGATGTGAAAAGAGTTGAGCAAAATTTTCGGTAAAAAGGATAAGCCGATCGGGCTTACAAAACCAAAGGAAGTGATGGCTCCGGATTTGAATTTTTTCCAGGTTTTGCCAATCTGATGATCTGAAATCCTTTTTTTAGCCGCATGCTTTTGATCCGTGCAGGCTTCTTTAACCAAAGCAGAAGATGGAATTAGAACTGGACATTGGTTTTTGCCATCCTCATGTCCCAAAGGCACATAGTTGACAGGAAATCCAAAAAATCCGGCAAAGCCCACCGTCTCAATTTGCGGATTTACCAGTTCTAAATTTCGACGGTAAACTTCCGAACGTACATCTATGCAAAATACCATTTGAGCTTTTGCTTCAGCCTTTGAGTCCAAAGGCTTTTGCTTTTGGAATACCGATTTCAATTCTCTTTGAGAGGCAAAATCAAGTGCATCCTGAAAAATAAGCGCAAGTTTGAGTGATTCGTTTTGGGAAGAAAGAGGTTCTCCCGTATTCCATTTTTGATACCAAATAGCTTTTATTTCCTGTTTTTGCGGGGAATGGTTGAGGAAGTAATTTTCCCAAGTCAACAAGACTGCGAGGAATTCTGTAAGGTTCGATTTATTTCCGTCATACAGGCTATTGTGAAAATCGAGTCCCGAGATATATGAAGACCAACCCAGCACTTTTAATAGCAATGCATGTAAATAAGCCTTCGTTTCCTCTTCATCTAATCCAAGTTGAGAAAGGAAGGCATCTATAAATTCCAGAGGATTGTTCGGGAGTTGCTTGATGGCGGAGCGAAATCCCGGTAATCCCATGATTTCAGTAGTTCGATCGATTTGTGCCTCTAGTTTCCAGGCTTGATAGAGATTTTTCCCGGAGCTTTTGGTTTTCCATACGCTTACATCTTGGTCAAAATGTGCTGCTGCCCAAAAAGAAACTCGGTCTATCAAAAGCTCATTCCAGTCCTTCAGTTCTATCCTTGAAGCCACATCCAGGAGATTGTAATCTGAACCACTTTGCGGGTTTCCTTTTTGTATTTTTTGTGCTTTTCCGAGAATGGCATCTACCGAAGTATTCCCCATTCCAGCTTTTTCCAAAGCTTTTTGAATGTCCTGTCTTTGAATAGTCCCATCCTTCACCTGTCCTAAGTAAAACGCTAGGGGCATGGTCATGCTAATTCCTGCTCTGGAACCTAGTATTCTGGCAGTATCTGCGTAGGGGGTGTCTGTGAAACCTGCGTAGGGATTTACCGCCACGAAGTTTTTGAGAGGCCAGGAAGGAGCAATTCGCTTGCTTACTTTTTCCAGAACTTTTTGGTTGACCGAGGTATGCATGGGGTTCGAGTTTTACTTGATAGGTTTAAGGGTCAAAGAATTCATGAAGCGATTCAGGATGTGATTGAGATACAATCCATTTCTGAAATGAATTTCCATCCGCCGGAAGAAGAGGGAATTTGCAAACTGCGAGAACATGGACTGGCTTAATACGGTCAGGGTGAATAGGATCATTAATCCTAGGACGATCCCTTGATCAGTTTCGCTGAGCGTTCGGATACTTGGTATTTGATTCTTAAGCAAAAAGGCAAATGCATGCTCAAATAGGTAGAAGCAGTTGACTACGAGCAATGAACCAACAATTAGATAAATTATGGAGCGGCCTCCGTTGGTAGAGTCTAAGGTATTTATGTGGAGGGATAGGATGCCCAGGAAAATAATTCCAGAGATAACCGAAAGTTGAAACTCCATCTCCATGCTGTTTTGCCAGAATGAAGTAATTCCCAAATAGAGCACAACTGAAGTGATCACGGCTAAGATTATTCTTCCTATCCGATATGATCGCTTGTAATGGTCCGCTCCGCTAGTTTGCACTTTTTCGATCAGGCTTCCTGAAGAAAGGAAAGAATGGGCCTTGTAAAAGGAATGAGCTACCAAGTGTAAAAGTGAGGCAGCGTATACTCCCAGACCGCAAACCAGCAAGGTGAATCCCATGTGGCCAATACTTGAATAGGCTAGGGAAGTTTTTATCGATGGCTGTGTAATTGCGATGATTGCACCGAACAGGGCACTTAGCCCTCCGATAATGATCAAAACAATGGTAGCCGTAGAAGTCAGGTCAATCAGATAAGCGAACCTCAAGATCAAAAAAGGACCTGCATTAAGTAATCCTGCGTGTAGTAAGGCTGAAACTGGTGTGGGCGTTTCCATCACATCCAAAAGCCAGCCATGGAAAGGGATTTGAACTGATTTGAGACAAGCACTTGCCACCAGAAGTATACCGGCCAATTCCAATTGGAATGGCAAGGTTTCTCGGGAAAGATTTTGAACCTGTTCGAAAATCTGTGACAAATCAGCCGTTCCCAATTGCAGGTAGATAAGGATAAAAGATGATAAAAGAGTCAAATCTCCCATTCGGGCAATTATGAACTTTTTGTGTGCTGCCAAGCGTGCTTTTTTCCGCTCTGGATAGAAAAGTAAAAGTTGATGTAGGCCCATGCTAGTGCCAACCCAGGAAATGAAGAAAATGGCAAGGTTTCCAGAAATCACCAATAGCTGTACAAAGGCGATGGTAGTAGCAAGTCGTGCGATAAATTGCTTGTGGCGTTTTTCACCATCCAGGTAATTCCTGCTGTAGCGGACCACCACCAATCCGATGATGCCGATCATGGTGTACATCAGGGAACTGAGCGCATCCAAGCGAATCGTCAACCCGAAGTCTGCGTATTGGATCAGGCTCGCATGGATAGGTTCGTTGAAATGGGTCCAGACCATAGCTCCTAGACCGAGAATTATTGCCGTATACAAACCGAATTGTACAAGGTCGTAACTCTTGCGAAGGGAAAGGAATCGGAAATTGGAAAGGGAAAATAAAAGGGCGGGGAAGATAAAGAGACTACTCAAGATCAATGAATTCATACTGAGAGTTTTGTGCAAATTTATCGGGCTGGGGTCATATATTTTTATTTATATTTATAATGTAAAGCATAAACAAAATATATGAATTACACGATCAACCAATTGCGGGTATTCTTGAAAGTCATTGAAACAGAGAGTATTACCAAGGCTTCTGAGGAACTCTTTATGACCCAACCTGCCGTGTCTATTCAGCTAAAAAACTTTCAAAGTCAGTTCAAATTTCCCCTTACCGAGGTGGTAGGTCGCCAACTTTATGTGACGGAATTTGGCTATGAGGTGGCTGAAATTGCCCGTCGCATCTTTGATGAATTGGAAGCTTTGAAATACAAGACCAAGGAGTACGAGGGTATTTATACTGGTCGGCTTCGTATATCAGTTGCTTCCACAGGAAAGTATGTGATTCCTTTTTTCCTAACCGATTTTTTGAATACACATACAGGTATAGACTTGGTTTTGGATGTGACGAATAAATCCAAAGTGGTAGAAAGTCTAAAAAACAATGAAATTGATTTTGCGGTCGTATCGGTTCTTCCGGAAGAAGTGGAGGTGGAAGAGGTTTTGTTGATAGAAAACAAATTGTACTTGGTAGGAAACACGGACAATTACTCCAAGAATAAGACCTTGATTTATCGTGAGGAAGGATCTGCTACCCGTCAGGTGATGGAGCAGTATTTTGATAAGAAGGGAAGCAAACGGAAGCAGATCGAATTGACCTCCAATGAAGCTGTCAAACAAGCTGTGCTGGCTGGAATTGGCCACTCCATTTTGCCGCTGATTGGGATAAAAAGTGAATTGATTGAAGGTTCCTTGAAGATTATCCGCAAGCGTGGGCTTCCTTTGAAAACAGATTGGCGATTGATCTGGCTAAAAGACAAAAAATTATCTCCAGTAGCCAATGCCTACCTCGAGCATGTCCGCAAGGAGAAAGCAAAAATTCAGAAAAAGTATTTTAAGTGGTATTTAGATTTTGAGTGATAACCCTTTAGATTTTTTTGTAAACAATCATTCCGAGGAATATCAACACGACCAAAACTGCAAGCAAGGTCACGGTTCGCCAATATAGTTTATCTACGATTTCCTCCATACGGACGAACGTCATTTCAATACTTTGATTGGTCAATGCAGTTAAATCTTGAATTGTTGCTTCCCTCTGAATAGTGAGCTGTTCGAATAGTTCAGCTAAAATTATTTCTCTTTCATTTTTGATCTCAGCCAGGATAATTTCCCGTTCTCGGCGAAGGGCTTGTATGACCGCTATTCGCTCTCCCCGGATATCTTCAAATGCTGCTTCGCGTTGATTATCGATCAGTTCATTACTTGATTCGATTACCAAAACTGTCCTTTCCAATAAGTCGGCAAGCGAATCCAGTCGGCTGCTTAGTTCAGGGCTTTTTAATGCTTGATTGATTAAATATTCGGATTCCCAGCGCACCTGTTTTGGCAAGACCTCCATATACGAACTGATTTGGGAGCGCAAATCATCAATGCTTTGCGCCATGTCTACGGCTAGTGCTTTGAAAGTTACTTTTTCGACATTTTGGATTTTTGTCATCAAAGGGATGGTAGATTGCCGGACAAAATAGGAGCTCCTGAGAGGATTTTGCTTGGCAAAATCAATTACAAGCTGCGTTCCTTCGGATATATCATTATCGGGCACCAGATTCCGACCTATATCCAGCAAGTCTTCCCAAAGCGAATCAACAGCATTGATGGCAATATTTTGATGGTCTCCAAATAATTCCTTTCCTGCACCATTTTCAAAATACTGTTTCATCTGATAGGTAAAAACAGCTAAATCTATGTATCCGAGGAAGGGATCTCTACTGTATATCGCCTCGTTAGCAATAGGAATGGCATTTATTTTCCAAATTAAGGCTTCTTGATCAATACCGGGATTCGAGGAAAGTCTAATGATATTGTCTGCCGATTCTGTGATGGTCCGAGAGAACTTGTAAAAGAAGTCATTCATTGTTTCTCTCAACTCAAGAGGAGAGAGTTCAATAGTTCCACCAGCCGGACCTACAGAAGCTTTTTTCTTTTTCTGAGCTAGGGAAACATGGCTGGCAAAAAATAGGATAAACAATAAGAAGAAGACAAGACCCCTATTTTTGAACAATCTATAGCTGCTTTTTGTAATTCGATTTTCCATGGCACTGTCTTTAATAATTTTACCCTCACTGTTTAATGCTTCATCTATTCAAGTTAATTCTTTTTTCGCGGTAAATTTTTCAGTGTAGAGCATTAGCCCAAATGCGACATCAGGAATGGATTGGCTGGAAGACTTTTTAGCCCTTCAATTCGAAATATGGGTTGTAAATCAGCCTATTACATTCACAAAAGGGTCCTTTAGAGTAGTTGTCATCAATTCTCCTCCTGCTCATTGAATATTTATTAAAAACAATGCTATATCCAGTTTTTTGAATTCTTTATCTTGATAAATATTCCTCTATACCAATTTTTCTGCTTTGGTTATTGGCCTCAGATACAGATTTTAAAATTTCATCTAATTGGTTTTTGTCTAAATACTTACCTCTAATCATTACACCGAAAATATTCCGAGTATTGCTGATATTTTCCAACGGATTCGCATTTAATATCACAAGGTTCGCAGCCCTTTCTTTTTGAATTATTCCAGTATTGCTTCCCATCCAATCTGCAGAGTTCTTCGTAGCTGCATCTAGTATATATTTTGGATTAATTCCTATATCAGCTAGGTGCTCCAATTCATCATGAAGTGAAAATCCCGGGACGATACCTGGGTTTCCTGCATCAGTCCCGACGGAAAGAGTTACTCCATTTCGAGCAAATGAAAGGGTCATAATATTTACAGCTTCTATATAGGTGTTCCAGTAAATCTCAGCTTTTTTAATGCCTTCTGGATCGGTATTTTGTGTATCCTCATACCTATTGCTTCCAGGTAGCCAGCCTGGATTGAATATGGAGCCCTCCAAAATACCAGGATTTACATATTCAAGTTGTATGGATTTAAGATAGCTTGGTAAATCCAAGTCCTGTTGCTTGGCCCTTGGATAAACATTCACGGTGGTGGAAATAGTAATATTTTTATCCTTTATTCTTTTAGCAAGGCTATCAGCATGTTGCTTCAAAAAGGAAATGTAGTCTTCCGTATTATTGTAATAGATTTTTGATCGACCCCCAAATTCACGTTCCATAGCTTTGGTAATTTCCTCCACATGTGCAACTTGAGATTGATTGGAGTTGAATAAGTCTTCAAGTGTTACGGCAGGTGTCAGGTGACCAACCATTGGAATATTGTACTTTTTAGAGGCTTGAGAAACTGCGAAATAGTTGTCTCTATCCAAACTATAGGCTTTTAGAGCATCATAACCTGATTTCTTAAATTCAGCAATGGTTTTCTTCGTTATTACGGTATCATTGAAAATGGGGATAGGTCCGAGTAACCCATACACTTTACTTCTAAAATCGCTTGCACTATTCATTGGCCCAGCAGCAACAAAAATCTGGGGCATCAGGGCACCCTTTTTTGCTTCATCTCGCCACTCTAAGTAAAGCCCTCTCCAGGAACTCATGGTTGCGACTTGAGTTACACCATTAGCGAGAAAAAGCAAAAGGTCATTTTTACTTCTGTATGGATGGATATGTGTGTCAATTAAACCCGGAATCAAATACTTTCCTTGACCATCAATTATGTTGTAGCTATTTGGAATGCTTTTGCTTTCTCCTACATATTCGATTAGTTCATTGTTTATAAGGACGGTACGATTTGGAAGTATAGAATCTTGGTCAGCCGAAAGGACACCAATATTTGTTATAGCTATTTTGCCGAATTGAGTAGTAAACTGGGATGTATCAACAAGGGCAGTATTTTCACCTGATAGCTGTTTTTCTTCGGATTTAATATACCACCATGCTAATCCTGCTAGGAGAATAATTAAGACAAAGGCTATACCCAAAAACCATTTAAAAAAGGATAATACTTTCTTCATGTTTAAATTCTAAAAATGAAATTTTAATTAAACATAAAATTCAACTAATGGCAACAATCAAGCTTGCAATTAGCTGAATAAAAGCCACGGGTGCCCAAATACGCTCTATCTTACTAGGAGTAATGGTATTCATGATTGTTCCGAGAATAAAAAATACCACAATCACCCATATTCCGATATGGGAAATTGAGTTTAGCCCGGGAAAAAGCACCTTGGCTTCGGATAAAACCACTGTTGCCATAAAGCCTAATATCACCATATTCAAGACCGCAACAAGCCTCATTCTTGGGGGATATTTCCCGGGATATTTTCCTCCCATAGATGCCGCTCCCCAAGGAGCTCCCGCAGCCAAACATCCCTGAAAAATGATGACTATTCCAGTGAATGCCGTGAAGATGATTGCTGCTATGGTTTCAATATTTTCCAAGCTATTTACTGCTTTTGCTCAATATGCTTAATTAAGCCATCCAAAATTTCGTCCTCCTCATCCAAAAGATGATCTTTGATATAGATGTCGGGAATTACTCCTTCCGCTTTTTTGCTTCCATTTACCCGTACAATGTATCCTTTGGAAATTTTCACCTCAATCCCCGTATTAGGCAATGCATAGCTGTATTGACTGGCATATAGACTTGGGAAGTCTCCAGTCTCTTCTCCTACAATAGTGGCAAAGCCGTAATCCTGAATTTGTGCTGCTGTTACCGCTGATTGGGAATGGGATTGCCTGTTCACCAAGACATATACTTCACCGGAATATCTTTTTTCGGCGGTTTGGGGATCTTTTTCGGGAAACTCATAGGGATAAATGCTACCATCCTCATGCGTTAGTACATTTTGCCAATAAACATCCGTAGTGTCATAATTCTGTCGGACATGGGCTTTCAAAATTGCACTTGTTTTGAGGGTAAATTCTGAGTTCCATCGAAATGGTTTGTCGGCGATGTAAGAAACCAGGTAGTCGCTGAAAGAGTCATCTCCACCAAGGTTATTGCGAAGATCTATGATAAGATTTGGGACATTCTTCCTTTTGATTTCTACAAATGAGGAGTCGATAAAGCTCCTGTACTCTTGTTCGTCACCACCAAAATTTCCAGGTTTCAAATAGGCTGATTGATGGAGAAATTGCAATTCTCGTTCACCGGAGAATATTTCATTTCTATTCATTTCATAGTCCTCTATGACACGAATTGAAGGGATTTGATATGTCTCTAGGTTCCCATCTTTCTTGATTTCGATCTCGAAGGTTTTCTGCTCACCAAAGGCCTGCCAGTAAAGCCTTGGAAAAGAAAAGAGCTCCAGTTTCGCAAGCTTAAAATATCTCCGCTCAGCCGATAGTAAGGGATATATTTTTTGAAGTAGCTCATGGAAAGGTTGATTATTTATGCTTGTGATTTCGGCCCCTATTTCCAATTCAGGATTTTCGGACCAATTTTTTCGAATGAATGCCTTCCCATTTTCAAATGCCAGTTCTAAAGGAAAAACCGTACCGCCTGAATAAGCATAATCTATGTAAGCTGAACCCGGGAAAGGGATCTCTGTATGGCCATTATTAGCCGTTGAAATAATAGCTTGAAACAAAGAAGTGACTTCAAGAGTCGAGAGGCTATCCTGAGTGATGGAAGATTTTACAGCTTCAAAGTTTCGGTTGAATGCTTCTTCTGTTATGTAGGCATATAAATTATAGTGGGCATTTTCCAATGATTCGCGCAAATACTGTAAGTCTTCCAACACCTCTTGTTGCGCAAACTTTTTTTGTCCAAATGAAGCAAGCGTGAATAAGAATGAAAAAATGATCAAAATTGTAGTTTTCATATGTATGGGTGATTTTCCTAAGGCTTTTTGTAAAGTTTTAGGTTGGTAAACTTAGGACTTTCAATATGATTATCAGTCCCCTACCAAGAATGTTTACTTAAAGGGACGTAAATTCTGTATGTCTTACCTCTCAAATTTTTATTGCAAATACAAATCCACCCTTTCTAGGGTGATAACATTCATTAATATCCCAGGCAAGCTTTTGCGGTCTCTAAAGTCGAATTTCTTTGTAAGGCTAATATTTTAAAGACTTCCACCAGCTATTCTTTAGAAAAAGACTACCCGTTGAATTGATGCTCAGATTTTTAGGCCTTCAAACTTGAGCCTCTTCTTTTAGGATTAAAGATGATTTTCTTTCGAAACGACTAAAATAACATTTCCCTTCTTTCTTCCTGAATCCACATAATGGTGAGCTTCCACTACTTCTTCCATGGTGAATGTTTTATCAATGACAGCTTTCAAATTACCTTTTTCATACAATTCTTTAAGGGATACCAATTGCTCCAGTGATTCTGCTGCATATTCGAAACCACCGACTGTTTTATAAGTTCCTCCCTTTTTCAAAAGTGGCTTGCATTGCTTCTTGGTGGTTTTGCCTATGGCATCAAAAATGAAATCATACTGAAAATTCTGTTTTGTAAAATCCTCTTGATCGTATAGAATGTAACTGGAAACGCCTAAACTCTCTACTAACTCTTTTCCTTTCGAACTACAAACTGCCGTCACATCGGCTCCATAATATTGAGCGATTTGTATGGCAGATGAACCCACTGATCCCGTTCCACCAATGATCAAAACAGAAGGGTTTTTCTTTTCAGGGATTTTAGCTTTTTCCAAAAAATAAAGTGCGGTTTGTCCCCCAAAAATGATGGAAACAGCCTGCTCGAAATTTGCATTTTCAGGCATCAATGAGATGTTATCCTTCTCTTTGATTGAGATATACTCGGCATAGGTACCAAAATTAAATCCCGTCATCCCAAAGACCTTGTCTCCAACCTTAAACCTTGAAACGTCCTTTCCTACGGTTTCTATTATGCCAGAATAAACAGTGCCCAAGATTGGTTTTCGAGGCTTCGAAAACCCTAAAGCAAATCGCATAAAAAGTTTCATAAGTCCTTCCATCGCAAGCCCTCTAACCCGGACATCGCCTGAATTTACTGCCGTTGCCATGATTCTGACTAAGACTTCATCGTCTTTGGGAACGGGTTTGGGGACCTCTTGGATTTTCAAAACCTCAGGGGGACCATATTTTGTACAGATTACTGCTTTCATAAGTTGCTAGTTTAAATAAAATCGAATACGAAAGAATCCCTGTCAATAGCTACACTTAAGGCTAGGGTTTTTATTAATTCAAGGTTGAAAAAAAGAGTAGGGTTCTTTAACAGATAGATCTTCTGATAAAAAAATAAAAGCGATTCAAGCATAAACTCGAACCGCTATTTCCTAGACAACTTGTTGCATAGCCTCATTTATCTTATCTCCAAACCTCACTTTATCATCCACATGCAAAGCCAAATTTTTATAGGTACGCTTAAAGCCATATAGCCCTGTCATTGTATTCTCCTCTTTTAATTGGATAATCACATTATGACTATCAAGGTCTCCTAATATGGAAAGCCTTCTGGTTTCTTTATTGAACTCCAAATCTCTAGAAGAAATCTCCAAATTTTTGATTTTAGATAATTCTATAGTCGTCTCACTCATAATCCCAAAACGTAGGTACAACTTTTCATCCTGGATTAAAATCGGCCTTTTAAACATAGATTTCATAAATCCAAAAAGTTGGAAGCCTGAGTAAACACTCAGAAAGGTCAAAATGCTTGCCGCTATTGTGCTCCATTGGGATAGAAGTAAGTGAAAAACAAAGGTTTCTATTACTACCAAAAATAGGATTGTGATCAGAATGCTTACCGTTGCACTCTCTCTGTGATAGGAAAATTCATTCTCATTCAATTTTCTTTTTTTCCAATCAATAAACCCGTAGTAAAAAACCGCAACTTCTGTTACAACTGGAATAACTGTAGCTTTTGGGAGTATTTCAAAACAGGTATTCTTCAGTGTTGTAAAAAAATCTACAAATGAACTTTGATTCGATTTATAGCGCTTTACAGCTTGTCTTACTTTGTAAATCACAAAGGATAAGACGAAAAGCTCCACCAAAGGAAATACCCAGGTCTTAAAAAGCTCAAGATAATATTGATTTTGAGGAGGCAGTATGACTGAACCAACCACCATTCCTAAAACCAGAAAAAAAATAATTGTGGTCTTGGGAATCGCTGTTTTTCTAATCAATAGAAAATAAACGAGTGGGACGATAATTAATAAGTCAAAGGTAATTCCAATCGAAAGGCTATCTGGATTTAAGGGGAAAAAGGATGACTTCGCTATAAGGGCAAGAATTGCGATTATCAATACTGGAATGCCGAAGATTGTCAGGCTTTTTGGGAGGTTTAATGTGCTATTCATTTTGGAGGTTTGCTTCTCTTTTTACCCATTGAATGGCAATATCAACAGGTTCATTTGATTCTGAAAATGCAGTATTATGGCCTAAGGTCGGAAATAAGCAGTAATCGAATGGTTTTCCTTCTGCTTTCAATGCATTCAAATGTTCGATGGCCATTTTTACAGGGATTTGAATGTCTTTTTCTCCAAAGATCCACAATCCGGGAATTGAAAGTTTATTCAGAAAAACCTTTGGGTCTGTATCGGTAAATTCATATCGGTCGGGGTCATTTTTTATATGTTCACGAGCTTCAGCTTCGGTATGATTTTCCCAAAAATCCGTATTTCCATCTGTGTAAAACTGGAATCGGAGCTGCTCTTTAGTCGTAATAGTAGGCCCGCTAAATATGACCATGTATTCAATTAAAGGGTTTTGGTTTGCAGCGATAGGAATGATCCATCCAGCTTGACTAAAGCCAATAAGACCTATGGGGATATCTTTAATGTGCTTTTGTAAAGTATTCACGGCGGCACTCGCATCTTTCGCCAGTAGATTTAGATTTTCTGGACTGATGTTGTTTGTCCCAACTTCTGGACCCGCATAAATACCTTCGGATTCCCCAACTCCTCGCTTATCGTAGGTTAGGACAGAAATACCATTTTTGGCTAAGAGTTTTGCGAATTCAGTCATTCGTGGAACTTGGTCTGATCCATGAACGATCACTAATGCTGCGTATGAGTTTTGGGGTTCATAGATCGTTCCTGCCAGACTTACACCCTCACTTTCAAATCTTATCTCTTGTGTCTTAATCGAGTCTATGGATTGCGCTTCCACTTTAGCTGATTGAGGATCTCTTTTTTCGCCTGATTGATTGCAAGCAAGTAGGATGATAAATACTGATAATACGATCAGACGGCCTGATTTTTCCAATGGCTGAGGTTTTATTGAATTGTTTTGTGGCTCTTGGGAGTATTTACGTAAGCAAATTGAATTTGACCAAAATTTCCTTATTCAATAAGTTAAATATTTATTCTTGATGGGGCTATTACATATACTTCGGACAGTTAACAGAATATGGATAGTGCATATTTAACAGGGTAGGCACTATGCATCTTAATGGCATTAGTTTGCTTTTAATTCAGCTTCAATATTGATCCACATTATTTTCCATGCTGCACTGTTAGAATCAATAGCTGTATAGAAAAGAAATTTATCATCTGCTGTGACGTAGGGATTGCCCTGACCTTTGTTATTTATTTTGTCGCTTAACTTTTTGGTGTTTGTCCATTTGCCAAAACCATCCTTAAAAGTCACAAAAAGGTCGAGTTCTTCACCAATAGAGGCAAATATTAAATAATCTTCAGTTGGAGAAATGTAGGGGGTACATTTTCCAATTGGGGTATCTAGTTCGATTAAGGCTTTTTGTGCCGCTTCAAAATTGCCGTCTACCTGTTTTGAAAAATAGATATCCATTTCACTGAAATCCAAGTTACTGGCGTGAAAGTACATGGTGCCAAAGCTCGAAATAGAAGGGTGAGAAACCAGTTTGTTTTCAACATTTGGAATATTTAAAAACACGGGCTTGCTCCATTTTCCATCGATTTTAATGCATGACCAGATATGCCAGGTTTCCGGAATCCCTTTCATGTTGGAGGGTCGGGTTGAACTAAAGAAAAGTACCTTGCCATCGGGAGAGAAACTCATTCCATGCTCACTGTATTTGCTGTTGAAAAAAGCTTGTTCTGGTTCTGACCAACTTCCATTCTCCTTTTTTTGCATAAATACATCGAACCGTTCAAACTGCTTGTCTGAGACGGTGAAGTAGTATTCATTTAAACCGGGATTAAATGTCCCTTTATGAATGAACTTGTCATTTGGTATTTCCCAGGGTTTAAACTCAATTGGGGTACCACCTGGAATACTGTTAGTTAAAAAATCCATTTAACGTGGAAATAGAAGCGAATACTATTTTTTATCATTTGAATTGAGCGAATGCTCATTGTAAGCTAAGAGGGAGTGCTTTTATAAGCCAATTTTATTTAGCTACTGGTCTTATCCCAAAAATCAATAAATATCCTATCATCCAAAATTCCCCGATTGTTGCGGGAAGAATTAAAATCCGATTGTATGGAAAGTCAATGCCCATGTAATTAATAACGGTACTAAGTAGGTATCCAATACCACCAAGGAAAATGACCCTACCTAGCCAAATAGGCATTCTTTGGGATTTGATTACTATGTACCCCATTGGGAATAGCCAAAGTCCAAAGAAAAGACCACCAACACCCCATGCGTTTGTGATGATACTTTGAAATATCTGTATTAATAAAATCTTGTCATCTAGAGCCTGCAAGGATGAATTTGCTATGCCTATAGCAGAAGCCATAGAAATTGCACTAATCATAATTGCTACTGAATTAACTACACCCCAAATACCAAGTGTCCAAGCAGCCCATTCATTGATTGTTTTAAATAGCCTATAAAACCATACAGCAGCCAGGGCCTGAGATACAACAATTAAAAACTCAAAAAGAAGTCGAAATCTTGCCGTGGATTCAAGAGTGCTTAAGTTTGTTAGGGTTTCTTCTGGGTTTCCGGCGATAAAAATTTGAGGATGAAACACCATAAATCCCAATATTCCAGAAATAGCCAGCATTAAATACCAAATTCCTGTAATTCTTGCTGTTTGGACAGACTGGTTTTGTGTGATATTCATAGGGCTAGTGTGAGTATTCTTTCAAGTTAAAAAATTATTCCAGAAAGGTCTGGCAATAAAAAAGTATTGACTGGGGTTTTGGATGGTTAAAGATTACTTATGGGATGGTAACGGTTTGGCTATGCGCAGTGTCCCGAAGGGCATTGCGTATAGGTTTTGTTGGCATTAGTTACAGTAATACTCAATAGCTCGGTCAAGAACATCTCGTTTTATATTGGTGAAGTTCTTGTGCGTAATAGGAACTAATAAATCCATAGGTGCTGGATTCCCCTGAAGCATCTTACCATGCTTATCTATAGTCTTCGCATAAGGGATATTAATTTTAAATAGCTCTTTTCCAGCAATGCTAGGTTTTTCCTGAGCATTTCCATAGTAGACTCTGTCTAGATTCCCCTTTTCATCAATGTAGTAAACCACGGAGATCAAGGAATAGGTTAAGTCCGCACCTTGAGGTTGTCCAGCTACCAATGCTCCTCCAAATTCTTTAAAACGAAAAACAAAATCATCTGCTGAACTTCCTGTACCGTCATTGGTGAGAATGATTATCTTCTCAAATTTAGAAGTCACATCATTGTTGGGCTGTATAGTTCCTAATCCACATTCATCGTCTGCCTGGCAAAAGTCACCTCTTGCAGGCAAGAAATCGCCATAATCAACTTTGTCATATACCCCATTCTCCCGAATTGAATTGTACCAATTTTCAGCGTTAGGATTGAAGTAATTAAGTGCGTCACGGGTTAAGGAATCTTCCATTAGTTCAGTTTTACGATACTGGACTCGTGTATCAGTAAATGGTGCGGGGCAGAACATTTTGACAAATGGCGTGTTTTCATTTCCTCCTAGGTTATCCTGCAAATCAAAGATCAGATAATTTGTTTTATCCTTAATAGACTCCAAACCTCTCATGAGAAGTTTAACATCTTTACACATTGTAGAATCACTTATTTCTTCTAGTGGTCCTGAACAGTTTATATCGCCCCCAAATCCTTGCAAATAGATGAAGTTCTTTATCTTGATCAGTGCTATATCATTTTTCTTTAGCAATGCTACTTTATACCCCTTTTCGACAGTTTCCCAGTCTTCGTAACCGTCAAGTTTTAAACCATCAAAAAAGATATCTTCATCAGATGGTTCTACAGTGATGTAATGAACAGAGTCAATTCCTTGATCTTCATATGATACCAAAAAAGGAATTTCGCCACTCACACGCAAGTAGCGCTGATTGAAATAGGAACTGAATTCTTTTAGTACAGCATTTGATTTAATCTTTGTTGTCTTATAATTCGAAAAGTCCCAAAATATTTCTTCTATTGGTTCATCATTAATTGAAACGATTCTGTTGCCATTTTCAACATTATAGAAGCTAATATCAGGGTAAGTATACCCAAGTTTAACATTGCTCTCATATTCGACATAAGGTTTTCCTGTCTTTTCTATTGGATATAAAAACTCTAAATGTGAATGTCCATTAAGATATCCGCGACTAAATTGTAAAAAGAGTTTTTTAAGCTCTTTTGGCGTGACACTCTTATTCCAGTTTTTTTTATGAAAGGCTTGGTAGTCTTCCCAGGAGACTTCTTTATTGTTATCTCGAGTAAGCCTCATCTCAGCATCAAAGTATTCAATATCTGAAATCATCATCTCAAATAGTGAATGGGTTTGCTTTTTGTTTAATAAAGGTTTATTTATTGGGCTAAAAGAGACAATTAGCATTAATAGGAATGTCGAAAGTAGTAGTCTTATCATTGTTTTATAAATATTTTGTCCAAAAAGTGAAAACAACCTCTATTTGAGAGTTTCCCCTTTTATGTTGTTTTAATTAATGCCAACGTTTAGTATATGAAAAGTAGCGGGTTTTAACGCACTAACTTTTCAGTTTTACATTGACCTTTGTTTTATGTTTATACTTTTGTTTTAGCACTTACACCGCTATTTTTTATATACGTTGTTATAGCCTTTTATTAAATCTTTTCTTCTGACATAGAAAATAATCATCATCATAATTGATAAATAGAATATAAAAACCCAAAAGGTGTTCATGCTTCCAGTAAACTCAGGTAAAATAAGCAGATAATTAAAAGCGGCGTTAGCACCGATATGAGCCAGTATAGATGTTAGTACGCTTTTTGTATAGTAATAAATCCAACTAATAAAAAGTGTTCCCAGAATAACCCATAATAAAAAAACCATAAAGTTCATTTGTAAGGGAACCCCTGTCCCGATCAGATATGCCGGAAAATGCCAGAAACCCCATATTAAACCAAGTATTATACTTGAATAGAACAGATTGAATTTATTCATCAATCTTGGAAGTAAAAACCCTCTCCAGCCATATTCCTCTCCAAGTGCTATTAATATGATAACAACAATTTGAGGCATCAGTTGATAAGTTCTTAAGCTAAACTTTGAAATATCAAAATTCAAGGATGTGAGCATAGCTAAAGATCCAACGAGAGGAATTCCAATCAAGGAAAGAAGAAGCCATTTGATTCTCGTTTTCTTAATTGTTTGTTTAATAAATAATTCATAAACACCTTTCTTTCCTTTATTGATTGCAGTAAAAACAAGAGCAAGAATTGATGGTGTAAAAACAGATAATATGGATAAGTTGGAATTATTTGTTTCGTAAGAGATATAACAAATTAATGAACTCAAGCCTATAGCAATTGTGGAGAATAAGATGATTTCTTTTTTTTCTTGCGTACTCATGCTTTATATAATTTTGACAGATGTGAAAATAGTCATATATTTTCTGTGATTTAATTTTTATTTACTTGTCAACTAACTCATTCAGTTTCTTCATAGTTTGAATTGGCTATAACTTACTTATTTACGCCATAAAATGGCGGATAGCGTTCTGTTTTGGGTGGCTAAGCGCCATAAAGCGCTAAGGATTATGGCGTTTATTTTTTTATAAATCATTAAATGGAGATTTCGTTGATAAATGTGTATCGGCTAATCTGTCACAGGCAGTTCTTCTGTCGTTTTACTCTAGTTATATCTGAATCGCTTCTATATTAATCGAGGCTTATTTTCACTTTTCACAAATGCAGTTTCACCAAAGTAAAAATCGACCACAATCAATTTATTAAAAAAATCTCCAAAAATCGCCCTTATTTAATAAAAATGATCAGGGTTATACCAATCAAAAAAGCTCCGAGGTTTCCCCCGGAGCTTTCCTGATTTCAGAATTTTTCAATTTACCATTCAGTATGAAATATTCCCTCTCGATCAGTGCGCTCGTAGGTATGCGAGCCGAAATGGTCTCGCTGAGCTTGGATCAAATTAAGCGGAAGGCGTCCGCTACTAAAGGCATCAAAGTAGCTGATAGTCGTGAGCAGGCCCGGCATAGCAATACCTCCTGCGATAGCTAGTTGAGCGGTCTTTCGTACTGCATCCAAGGTTCCTTGTACTTTCTCCACAAAGCCCGGAGCCAGCAAGAGGTTTTCCAATTCAGGCTTAGCTTCAAAGGCTTCGGCAATATCCGCCAATAAACCTGCCCGAATGATACAGCCTGCACGCCAGATTTTCGCAATCTGGGATAGATTCAACTCATAGCCATATTCTTTGGATGCTACCGCCAGTTGGTGCAAGCCCTGGGTGTAAGAAATGATGAAGGCGAAATAAAGGGCTTGTTCGCTCAAGCTGATCAATTCTTCCTTATCCAAAGCAGGCATTTCCGGATGAGAATAGAGTGCATCTGCCTTTTCACGATCTGCTTTCAATGCGGAAATCTCCCGCATACTGACAGCCATATCAATGGTTGGTACCGGAATCCCTAGGTCCATGGCATTTTGAGAAGTCCATTTTCCAGTTCCCTTTTGCTTGGCCTTGTCCAAAATCATATCCACCAAGCGACCATTTCCCAATTCGTCTTCTTTGAGGAAAATCTCAGCTGTGATTTCTACCAAGAAGGACTGCAGCCTTCCCTTATTCCAGGAATCAAATACCTGATGCAATTCATCATTGGAAAGTCCAGCTCCCCGATGAAGAAGGTCATAAACTTCCGAGGTCAATTGCATCATGGCATATTCGATCCCATTGTGAACCATTTTCACATAGTTACCGGCAGACTTAGGCCCCAAATAAGCCACGCAAGGCTCGCCTTGGAACTTGGCAGCAACGGCTTCGAAGATGGGACGCACATGCTCATAAGCTTCCCGGTTTCCTCCGGGCATGATACTCGGTCCACGTCGAGCTCCTTTGGCGCCGCCGGATACACCCGAACCGAAGAAATGAATGCCTTTTTCACTCAAATAGGCATCCCGACGGTCCGTATCCGTGAAAAATGAATTTCCTCCATCGATGATAATATCTCCTTGATCCAAGTGAGGGAGTAGTTGATCAATGACTTGGTCAACGATTTTTCCGGCAGGTACCAGCAACATGATCTTACGGGGACTGCCAAGGGCTTGCACAAAAGTGGCCAAATCCTGCGTGGCATCGACCCGATTCAGGTCTCCTCCTTCCTCCTTTAGCGCATCCACTTTTTCACGGTCCAGGTCATAGCCAAATGCCGAAAAACCATGGTCTGCGACATTCAGAATAAAATTCCGCCCCATGACACCTAATCCGATCAAACCAAAATCATATTGCGTGTTTTGCATGATTGTCAATTTTCTGTTTTAAAATATTTGGCACTCTTATTCCCTACTGCCTCAGATTCTCACAAATACACTTATTTTTGTACACGGATCCAAAATTAACCGATTGATTGATGTCTTGCTGGATTTTGGAAAAAAACCTTGATTCTTGCTCTTTTCCATGTGCCACTTCGCTAAAATAGTCTGCTCCCGATGAAAAAAATACCCAATCAGATGCTGATAATCTTCGGGGCATCCGGTGACCTGACAACCCGTAAGCTCATTCCTGCTATTTTTGATCTTTACAAAGATGGACACCTTCCTGAATCATTTGCCGTGCTAGGGGTGAGCCGAAGTCATCTTTCCAATAAGGAGTTTCGGGATAAATCCATCTGGAAAAGTCCTTTTCTGCAAAAAGCCATTGCAAAGCAGGAAGATGATTTCATTAAAACCTTTGCTGAAAAGTTTCACTACCATGATTTGGGAAGTGATTACGATAGAAGTTATGATGACTTAGCTCAAAAGATTGCCGAGCTGAATGAACAATACCAAACGCAGGGCAATTATATTTTTTACCTTTCCACTCCTCCCAGTTTGTATGGGACCATCGCCAAAAACCTCAATGAGGCAAACCTAAGCCAAGAAAATGGTGGCTTCAGGAGATTGATTGTGGAAAAGCCTTTTGGCTATGATCTGGAATCTGCCAAGAAACTGAACGAAACCCTGCATCATTATTTTGAAGAAAAGCAGGTCTATCGAATCGATCATTATTTAGGAAAGGAGACGGTGCAGAATCTGCTCGTTACCCGTTTTTCAAATTCCATTTTTGAGCCGCTTTGGAATCGCCGCTACATTCACCATGTAGAAATCACCAATGCCGAGACCGTTGGTGTGGAAAAGCGTGGAGGCTATTATGACAAGTCTGGGGCTCTACGGGATATGTTCCAAAGCCACTTGCTTCAGATTGTTTCCCTTATCGTGATGGAGCCGCCGATCAGTGCTGATGCGGAGGAAATCCGGGATGAAAAAGTGAAGGCTTTGAAATCTCTCCGAATCATGAAATCCGATGAAGAAATCATCAAGAATACTTTGCGAGGGCAATATGTGACTACTCAGATTGAGGGGAGAACACACAAAGGATATCGGGAAGAGGAAGGAGTCAATCCGGAATCGACTACGGAAACCTTCGCTGCAATCAAGTTTTATGTGGATAACTGGCGCTGGAAGGGTGTTCCCTTCTATGTTCGTACTGGTAAGGCCATGCCAACTAAGGTGACGGAAGCGGTCATTCACTTCAAAACTCCTCCTCATGAGGTATTTATGAGTCAGGATGCTTTCCGCAAGGACAACAAGCTCATTATCCGTATTCAACCAAATGAGGGAATTCTGATCAAATTTGGTGTGAAAGTTCCGGGTTTAGGCTTCCATGTGGATCAGGCAAATATGGAATTCTACTATTCAGATCTTGAGTCCGCTCAGGTCATGGATGCTTATGAGCGCCTGCTTTTGGATGCCATGCAGGGTGATACCACGCTTTATGCTCGGGCTGATGAAGTGGAGGCGGCCTGGCGATTTGTGGATCCTATCTTGAAATGCTGGGAAAATAATCCTGCCGTCAATACCTATGGATATTCCGTGGGTACTTGGGGTCCGCGCAACTCCGATGAGATGATTGAGGATAGTTTTGGTTGGAGAAATCCAGGAGACCATCTGACCGATGAGACCGGATTCTGTATTCTTTGTTAATTGAAAATAGAATTTAATGGAAACCCGAATTTTTGAATCCAAGGAATCAGTAGCCAAAGCTTTTTGCGAGTATTTGGTAGACTTGATCGCATCAAAGTCCAAGGCCCATATTGCCCTATCAGGAGGCAGCACGCCTAAAATCGTTTTTGACGAATTGGCCGCACATTATTCAGATCAGATTGAATGGAATAAGGTTTTCCTGTATTGGGGAGATGAGCGCTGTGTGGAGCCGACTGACTCCGAAAGCAATTACAAAATGACTAGGGACCATCTTTTGTCTAAGGTCCGAATTCCTGAGGTCAATATTTTTAGAATTCAGGGAGAAAGTAACCCCGAGTCTGAAGCGGTTCGCTATGGAAGAGTTTTGGATGAGCAATTGTCTATGGTAGGCGGTTTGCCTCAATTTGACTTGGTGATATTAGGAATGGGTGACGATGGCCATACGGCGTCAATTTTTCCTGATTCCATTTCTAAATGGGATGAACCTACTAATTGTGTGGCGGTAGCTCATCCTGTTTCGGGACAGATTCGCGTTTCGCTGACTGGCCGAATTATCAACCATGCCAAAGAGGTGGCTTTCTTAGTGACAGGAAAAGGGAAAGCCGAAAAGGTACAGGAAATCCTTCAAAACCAGCCTTCGGCAAAAGCTTATCCTGCCAGTTTGGTACAACCAGAGAGCGGAAAATTGATTTGGTTTTTAGATCAAGAAGCAGCGAGTTTGCTTTAATCCCCAAACAAGGATCCCATTCCGGGATTAGGTTTGATTTTCAGGTGCTTATATGCCAATTCTGTGGCGACTCGACCCCGGGCCGTGCGCTTCATATATCCTTCTTGAATTAAAAAGGGCTCATACACTTCTTCGATGGTCTCGGCTTCTTCCCCACAAGCCGTGGCGATGGTTCCCAATCCTACCGGTCCACCTTTGAACTTTTCAATGATGGTGAGCAAGATGCGGTTGTCCATTTCATCCAATCCATGCTCATCCACGTCGAGTGCATTGAGTGCTAGTTTGGCGATATCTAAAGTGATTTTTCCATTCCCTTTCACCTCTGCAAAATCTCGAGTCCTACGTAAAAGCATATTGGCAATACGTGGTGTGCCACGGCTTCTTCGGGCGATTTCGAAGGCGGCAACTTCCTCTATGGGAGTTTCCAAAATTCCAGCTGAGCGACTCACGATGTCTGTTAATAATTTGGCATCGTAGTATTCCAATCGGGAATTGATACCAAAACGCGCACGAAGCGGTGAAGTAAGCAAACCGGAACGGGTGGTGGCCCCGATCAGGGTAAAAGGATTGAGGGAAATCTGAACGGAACGGGCATTCGGACCACTATCCAGCATAATATCGATTCGAAAATCCTCCATAGCAGAATACAGGTATTCTTCCACGATGGGATTGAGTCGGTGGATTTCATCGATAAAAAGTACATCCCCTTCTTCCAAATTAGTGAGGAGTCCAGCCAAGTCTGAAGGTTTGTCCAAAACAGGCCCCGAAGTGATTTTGATGCCAGCCTCCAATTCATTGGCGATTATATGGCTGAGAGTGGTTTTTCCCAATCCGGGAGGGCCATGAAGCAAGACATGATCGAGTGGTTCGCTTCGCTTTTTGGCAGCGAGAACAAAGACTTTGAGGTTTTCCACGATTTTGGCTTGTCCTGTGAAATCATCAAAATTCAGCGGCCTCAGTGCCCGCTCAAATTCCCGGTCTTTTGGACTCAGGCTTTCTTCATCACCACTTAGATAGTCTTCTCTCATGAGTTTGCTTTGTCACAAATATAGAAAATAACACATGCGAGCGATTAGATTTTCCAAGGCTTCAAGGAGAGGCAAGCTAAAAAATGCCCTAAATTTGAAGCAGATATTCCTACAAGCTATGCGATCCAACCAACAAAAAAACATTATTTATTCGCTTGTCCTTTTGCTTATGGTTTTGGCCGTGTACCTCTGGCGAAACCAAGGGCAAGAACCCAACGACTTCCAACAGCAGCAGGTAGCTTCTGAACAGAAGATTACCATCACCGGGCAAACGATGGGCACAACCTATCAAATTACCTATTTGGATTCGGAAGTAAGAAATTTGAAAAACTCGGTGGATTCCTTGCTGCAAATCTTTAATCAAAGTCTCTCTACCTACATTCCGGATTCGGAGATTAGCAGATTCAATCGAGAGGATAGTTTGGTATTTGAACTACCCTATTTTTCACAAGTCCTGAAAGCCTCCAAAGAAATTTATCAAAAAACTGGAGGGGCTTTTGACCCGACGGTAGGCCCTTTGGTGAATGTTTGGGGTTTTGGACCAGGTGGACCTGAATTGAAGGACTCGGTTGATATCCAGAATTTGTTGAGCAAGGTAGGTTTTGAAAAAGTGCAGTTTAATGATACGCTGGTTTATAAATTAGTAGAGGGGATCTATTTGGATTTTTCAGCTATCGCCAAAGGACAAGGGGTGGATGTGGTAGCCCAGTTTCTTGCTTCAAAAGGGCTGGAAAATTACTTGGTTGAGATTGGAGGAGAGTTGGTTGCGAGAGGAATGAATGACAAAGGTGAAATTTGGAAAGTGGGAGTCAACCGCCCAGATGAAAATTCATCTTCGTCGGATCTTTATTCCATCATTGCCCTTGATAACAAAGCGATGGCGACCTCAGGGAATTACCGCAATTTTTATGTGCGGGATTCGGTAAAGATTTCTCATACCATTAATCCCAAAACAGGCTTTCCTGTTCGACATAATTTGCTTTCTGCTACGGTGCTCGGGCCGGATTGTATGACTGCGGATGCTTTTGCCACCGCCATGATGGTAATGGGGCTTGAAAAAGCTATTGCCTTGGATGAGGAATTGGATGAGATTGAGATCTTTTTGATCTATAGCGATGAGGCAGGCAATTATCAGAGCTATGTGAGTGAAAGCTTGAAGCCTTATCTCTCCTTTATGACGGATTAAAGGAAGGGGGTTAAATAAATGCAACATTATTGAATTTTCTTACCTTTGCGGTGGTTTACAAGCAAGGCCGAAATCATAGCGGTCCTGTCAAAGCATGGTAATTAATTTCATTCTTCTCTTTTTCACAGTACTTCTGGCCGGTTCCTTGGTGTTTTTTGCGCCGGCATTTAAGGAAAGATATTTCAAGCTTTTTCTGGTTTTTGCGGGATCATACCTTTTCTCTATTACCATTTTGCATATTATTCCGGAGCTTTTTGACAATGCCTTCGATAGTGGCAAAATGGGGTTGTACATCTTGATTGGTTTCTTGCTCCAACAGCTTCTCGAATACCTATCAAGTGGGATTGAGCATGGACATATTCACTTGCCACATGGTCCCAAATCCAAGGGGGTTTTGACGGTGATGTTGGGTTTGTTTATTCATGCTTTTTTGGAGGGAACCTTGCTTTCTCATAGCTCTCTGATGGGGGAAACAGGTGGGCATGTACACAATGAAAACACCCTGCTTTTAGGAATTATATTGCACAAAGGTCCAGCTGCATTTGCCTTGGCGGCAGTTCTTTCTCAGGTACTTTCCAAGCGTTGGACTTTCATTCTTTTGGTGGTTTTTGCCCTAGCTTCTCCTTTGGGGATGATTTTGAGTACTTATATCTTCCAAAGTGGATTGTTGGAAACCAAATGGATTGGAGTGCTCTTTGGCTTAGTTTCCGGTGGCTTTTTACATATTTCCACCACCATCTTTTTTGAAAGTAGTCCCCACCATAAACTTCAGTTGAACAAGCTTTTGGTGAGTTTCTTAGCTGCTGGATTGGCTATACTTTCTGAGTTTTTACTTTAAGGAGTAGGATGAAATTTTTTTAAAAGTCCTCCTAAAATTTCAAATTTTTATATAAAAGCGGTTGGAAATCCCTAGAAGTACCTGCTACTTTATAGGATAAATGATGTTCTGACCAAATAAGCTATGCCCATCGATCCCAAACAGAAAACAAAAGTTTACTGGAAGAAGAATTTACAAACCTTGGTAGTCCTGCTATTGATCTGGTTTTTAGTCTCTTTTGGCTGTGGAATTTTGTGGGTAGAAGAGCTCAATTCCATTCAACTCGGAGGGTTTAAATTGGGCTTTTGGTTTGCTCAGCAAGGGTCAATTTATGTCTTTGTTCTGCTGATTTTTGCCTATGTGTATTGGATGAATCGGCTCGATCGGAAGTTTGATGTGGATGAAGAATAAAGCTGATTGAAATGGAAATTCTAACCTGGACATACATACTGGTAGGCCTGACATTCGCCCTTTACATTGGAATTGCGATTTGGTCTCGTGCCGGCTCAACGAAGGAATTTTACGTAGCGGGTGGAGGCGTTTCTCCCCTCGCCAATGGAATGGCAACTGCGGCAGACTGGATGTCGGCAGCTTCTTTCATTTCTATGGCGGGTTTAATCGCTTTTGCAGGATATGATGGTTCTGTCTATTTGATGGGTTGGACCGGAGGCTATGTGCTTCTAGCTCTTTTATTGGCTCCTTACCTTAGGAAATTCGGAAAATTCACCGTCCCTGACTTTGTGGGAGATCGCTACTATTCCAACACTGCACGGGTGGTAGCGGTGATTTGTGCCTTATTTATCTCCTTTGTCTATGTCGCTGGTCAAATGCGCGGAGTGGGAATTGTCTTCTCCCGTTATTTGGAAGTCCCTATCGAGTGGGGCGTGGTGATTGGGATGATCATCGTGTTTTTCTATGCGGTTTTGGGTGGAATGAAAGGAATTACTTATACCCAAGTTGCCCAATATTGTGTACTCATTTTCGCTTACATGGTTCCTGCCATTTTCATTTCCATGCAATTAACCGGGAATCCTATTCCACAATTGGGCTTTGGGGGCGAAGTGGAGGCAGGAGTATCCTTGCTGGACAAATTAGATGGAGTGCTGGATGATTCGGGATTTGCTGCCTACACAGATGGACGAAAAAGCATGACCGATATGTTCATGATCACCTTGGCATTGATGGTAGGGACTGCTGGTCTTCCTCATGTGATTGTTAGATTTTTTACTGTTCCACGGGTGAAAGATGCTCGGCTTTCTGCGGGATATGCCTTGGTATTCATTGCTATTTTGTACACAACTGCCCCGGCGGTCGCGGCTTTTGGAATCTACAATGCAATCAATAGTACCTCTGAAAAGCCTGTTTCAGAATTACCTACTTGGGTTCAAACCTGGCAGAAAACCAACCTGATCCAAGTGGATGATAAAAATGGAGATGGAATCGTTCAATACCTTCCTGACCCTAGTCAAAATGAGTTGCAGATTGACAAGGATATTATGGTTTTGGCTAGTCCTGAAATCGCCGAGCTTCCAAATTGGGTGGTCGGTCTTGTGGCTGCAGGTGCAATGGCAGCGGCCTTATCCACAGCGGCAGGATTGCTTTTGGTAATTTCGACCTCTGTCTCCCGGGATTTATTTAAGACTTTCCGGCCGGAAATCACCGAGAAGAAAGAGTTGATGATTGCACGAATAGCCGCGGCCGGTGCGGTGATTTTGGCGGGCTATTTCGGGGTTAACCCACCTGGATTTGTGGCTCAAGTCGTGGCATTTGCTTTTGGATTGGCGGCAGCATCCTTTTTTCCTGTTATCCTATTGGGTATCTTTTCTTCTCGAATAAATAAGGAAGGCGCAATTTCCGGCATGTTGGTCGGATTGGTCTTTACCTTAGGCTATATTACCTATTTCAAATTCATCAGCCCCGAGCTGAATACCGCCGAATATTGGTGGTTTGGTGTATCACCAGAAGGAATTGGCTCGATTGGGATGATTTTGAATTTTATCGTTTGTGTGGTGGTGTCCCGGTTTACGCCTGCACCGCCGGCTTCCATTCAGGAAATGATCGAAGAAATTCGAATTCCTCGGGGAGCAGGCAAAGCGATTGACCATTGATTGATTTCTATTTTAATAATAATAAACCATTTGAACCATGAGTGACCGATTACATACCCTAAGCGGCTATTTATACGAGTACCAAAAAAGCGTGAGCCAGCCAGAGGAATTTTGGGCACGAATTGCTGATTCCTTCTTTTGGAGAAAACGCTGGAATAAAACCCTGGATTGGAACTTCGAAAAACCAGATGTCAAGTGGTTTGTAAACGGTAAGCTGAACATCACCGAGAATATCTTCGAACGGCAGCTTTTTACCCATGCGAATCAGGCAGCTATCATCTGGGAGCCCAATGATCCAGAAGAAGCTACTCGTACACTGACTTATCGGGAATTGTATAAAGAAGTGAATCGATTTGCCAATGCTCTCAAATCCAAGGGTATCCAAAAAGGTGACCGGGTGATTATCTACATGCCGATGGTACCCGAAGCAGCTGTGGCTATGCTGGCCTGCGCTCGAATCGGAGCTATACATTCTGTCGTTTTTGCCGGCTTCAGCGCATCCGCCTTGGCAGATCGAATTCAAGATTGTAAAGCAAAAGCTGTTTTGACTTCAGATGGAAATTTCAGGGGAAATAAGAAAATTCCTGTAAAAGCCGTTGTGGATGAAGCCCTAGAAAAAGTAAGTGTCGAGACGGTAATCGTCTACCAAAGAACCCAACAGGAAGTGACCATGAAAGCAGGTCGAGACTTCTGGTGGCACGATGTGGTTGCCAACGAATCTACCGAAAACAAAGCCGAGGAGATGGATTCTGAGGATATGCTCTTTATTCTTTACACATCCGGATCTACAGGCAAGCCAAAAGGAGTGGTTCATACAACTGGAGGTTATATGGTTTACACCAAGTATTCCTTCGAAAATGTCTTCCAATATTCTCCAGGTGATATTTATTGGTGTACTGCTGATATTGGCTGGATTACCGGTCATTCCTACATTGTTTATGGGCCCTTATTAGCTGGCGCTACCACCCTCATGTTTGAGGGCGTGCCTACCTATCCTAATCCGGGAAGATTCTGGCAGATTGTGGAAAAGCATAAAGTCAATCAGTTTTATACTGCCCCAACAGCAATTCGAGCACTTCAGGCCTTTGGAACTGAGCCGGTAGAAGGTTATGATTTGAGTTCCTTGAAAGTCTTGGGTTCTGTAGGAGAACCGATTAATGAGGAAGCTTGGCATTGGTATCATACCCATATCGGGAAAGGACATTGTCCAATTGTAGATACTTGGTGGCAGACTGAAACAGGTGGAATTATGGTTTCCCCTTTAGCGGGAATTACACCCACCAAACCTGCCTATGCTACACTACCGCTTCCTGGTATTCAGCTTTGCATCGTGGATGCTGATGGAAAGGAGTTAACCGGAAATGGTGTGGAGGGAAATCTTTGCATCAAATTCCCTTGGCCATCCATGATTCGTACAACCTATGGAGATCATGAGCGATGCAGGAATACCTATTTCTCTACCTATAAGGGCATGTATTTTACAGGAGATGGTGTGAAGCGGGATCATGATGGCTATTACCGTATCCTCGGACGTGTAGATGATGTGATTAATGTTTCTGGTCATAGAATGGGAACTGCTGAGGTTGAAAATGCCATCAACGAGCATCCATTGGTGATTGAATCTGCAGTGGTGGGCTATCCCCACGAAGTCAAAGGTCAAGGAATCTATGCCTATGTGATCTGCGATATGAAAAATCGAACGGAGGAAAATCTGGTCAATGAGATTAAGGATACGGTTTCTAAGATTATTGGTCCAATCGCCAAACCGGATAAGATTCAGATTGTACCGGGATTGCCAAAAACCCGTTCAGGAAAAATCATGCGTAGAATTCTTCGCAAAGTTGCAGAAGGAATCACCGAAAATATGGGTGATACCAGTACGTTGCTTGATCCGGAAGTAGTCAATCAGATTATTCAGGGAAGGAAATAAAATATAAAGGGGCTGGATTTCTAGCTCCTTTTCTAGTCTTTGGGAGAGGAGTCCTCTTCCTCTGCATCAAGTTCAATGGAAGAAACAATTGAAACCGGAGAATCCATTTCCTGCTTGTAGAAATTATGAACACCAACCATAAAAGCGACAATCAAGGCCCATAGGAGCCTTCTAATTGGTCGGATGAATTGGGAAAATGATTTCATTTAAATAATTTGAAGCAAGTCAAGTACAAAAAGTTAACCAAATAAATTTTTGCCAGTTTGGCAGAAAAAATTCCAAAATACCCTCTTTCCTTTTCCAATGAGTAATGTCATCATCAATCGCGTGGCAGAGTTTCTTCGGAGACATCCTCCTTTTTCCTTTTTGGAAGAAGAGGATTTGTTGGGAATTGCCAGGGCGGTTGTAATCAGTTATTTGGCGAAGGATGAAGTTCTTTTCCGCAAAGGAGATCCGGCAAATCCCCATTTTTTTATTCTAAAAGAAGGACAGATTCTTTTACAGGAAGATGGAGAAATCCGTGAATACTGTGATGTAGGGGACCTTTTTGGGGTATTGGCATTGCTTGGTAAAAGGCCTTATGTTTTGGATGCTGTGGCGGGAGAAAACTCCCTCGTTTATGCAGTTCCTGTAGAGGAATTTGAAAAACTTCTCCAAAAGAATCCAAAGGTTTCCTTGTATTTCGCTGCTGGTTTTGCAGCGGGGCAGGTAGTTTTTCGTACGGATTTGGGCCAGGGGCAAAAAGCTAGAGAAGTTTTCAGCCGAAATGAACAGGATCATTCTTTATTGATTTTTTCCGGCCAAAGTACCATTCAAATCACCAAGAATGTCCTCACTTGCTCTCCTTCGGATTCAGTCCAAGAAGCAGCTAAGCGAATGGATAAACAGCAGGTGAGTAGCATTGTCATTTGCGATGAGTCGGACTTTCCAATCGGTATACTAACGGATAAAGATTTGCGCAGTAAGGTTTTGGCAAAGGGGCTTTCTCCTAGTCAGCCTGTTTCGGAGATCATGTCCTCTCCGGTCATCACCAAGAAACCTGATAGTGATTTTTCAGAGCTGTATCTCAGCATGATTAAGAATCGGCTTCATCACTTGGTCCTGACAGAAGATGGAACACCCAAAAGTCGGGTCTGTGGGATTTTTTCGGATCATGATGTGCTGCTTTCCATGGGGAATTCACCGGCAGTATTGATCCATGCTCTAATCAATGCAAAAAGCAGTGAAGAAATGGGGCAGATTCGTGATCGAGCCGAAACCATGCTTCGATACTACTTAGAGAATGAAGTCTCTATGGATTTTGTGGCGGGAGTTATGACCGAAATCAATGATGTGATCATTCAGCAGGCCATTGATGAAGGACAAAAGCAATTGCTTCCGGATTTTCCGGAATTTGAAGTTGTTCCATTTGCTTTTTTATCTATGGGTTCAGAAGGTAGAGAAGAGCAGCTATTGCGAACCGATCAGGACAATGCTTTAGTCTATGGGGACGTTCCCGATAAACTGAAGGAAAAAGCGAAAGATTATTTCTTGCACCTGGGGACCTACGTTGTAGAGACCCTTTTGACCTGCGGCTTTGCTTCCTGTCCGGGAGAAATCATGGCTTCCAATCCCAAATGGGTTTTGCCAATATCGTCTTGGAAGGCACAATTTTCTGAGTGGATTCTTCATCCAAACCCAGAAGCCTTGATGAAATCCTCCATCTTTTTTGATTTCCGGGTAGTGAAAGGGAGCCGATCTTTGGGTGATGAGTTGAGTAATCACATCTTCGATGAGATCAAGAAGAAACCTATTTTTCTCAATTTCTTAGCCCAGAATGCCTTGCAAAACCCGCCTCCTTTGGGCTTCTTCCGCAATTTTTTGGTGGAGAAATCGGGTGAGCATCGCGATCAGTTTGACATCAAAGCCAGAGCCATGTTGCCTTTGACGGACTTAGCTCGCTTGCTTATTTTATACCATGGAATTCCAGGAGTCAACAATACCTTCAAGCGCTTTGAAAAATTGGCGGAGATTGAACCCAACTATACGGAATTGTTCACTCAGGCAGGAAAAGCCTATGAAATATTGATGCGTATGCGGGCCTTGGAAGGCTTGCAGCAAAATTCCAGCGGGAGATTTATCGCCCCTGAAAAATTGGGAAAAATCCAGCGGCATTTGCTTAAAAACTCCTTTGCTCCAATTCAGGAGCTCCAAGAAATCGTTCAGGTTCGTTTTCAATTGGATTATTTTCGATCATGAGTTGGTGGCCCTTTCGATCTGAATCCAAAAAGCAGGATTTTGTAGAAGAATACCTTAGCCTTTTTGAAAAATCTATTCCGGGTATTCGGAAGATTTCCCAATTGGGTTTTGTGGTTTTGGATACGGAAACAACTGGTCTAGATCCCAAAAATGATTATGTGATTTCTTTTGGAGCAATCAAGATCCAAAAGGGGAAAATCCTTGTTGAAACCGCTATCGAATGCTACCCTGAGTCCCCAAAGGAAGGTGGAGAAACGGCCAATATTCATGGATTGGTTCAAAGGGAAAACCTGCTTAAGCCAAAAGCATTTTCTCAAAAGCTATTAGAATACATAGGCCCTTCGATTTTGGTGGGACATCATTTGAATTTTGACTTGGAAATGCTTCAAAAGATTTGTAGCTCCTCAGGACTTAAGAACTTTCTGAATCAAAGCCTCGATACCTTAGAATTAGCAGTTAGACTGGAGCATGGACCTCATGTGAATTGGCAGCAGATTCCTATGAAGGAATACAGTTTGGATGCTCTCTGTGAGCGCTATCAAATTCCAAGCGATGATCGTCATACGGCAGGAGGAGACGCTTTTTTGACCGCTCAGCTTTTATTGAAATTGTTGAAAGTGGCTGAGAAAAAAGGAATAAGCAACTATCAGCAATTGTTTCGCTGACTATTTCCAAATCACTTCAATTTCACCATCAGCTTGGATATGAATTCGCAATTGGTCTTTCAAAGGATAAAACCCGTTTGGACTTAATGTCAAATTTTTGACTTTTAAATCTGCTAAGGGAGTTTGTAAGCTCAGTCTATCGGAAAAGGACTCGGAAGTAGAAAGAAGTAATTCTTCAAGAGGGAAAACCGCCTCTGCTTCTATTCTGCGGATTATTTTACGCTTTTTCACAGCAACAGCCCATTTGGCTTTGGCATTATCACTGATCAGTTTAAAGTTGAGATCGGATACTTTTAGCTCTTGTGATCGTGCATCGAATTCCGGCTTCCCCACCACAAATAGCTCTCCCTCAATTTCTTCCCCGTTGTTTCGTATAGCCTTGAAGTCCATTTCGATTTTGAGCAATTCTCCAAATCCACCTGTCTTAAAATTTGAAAGTTCCATCAAGGTCTTTCTATCCACCCGAACGGATTTGTTTCCCAAAAAACTTTCCAGCTCCTGATCGATGGTGGAATAGTCAATACTCAAAGGAAGTAAAGCCTGAAGTAGGTTTTCATCTGAGGGATTGGGACTCAAATCGGGTAGCGGAAAAGCTCGGGATGGCATTGCATCCGACGGGTGGGATTGGATTATTCCTTGAAGGCCTAGACGCAAGCCAAGTTGGTTTTCACCAGCTAAAATCTCTTCGAAATTGACTTCTTGAGGTTGAATTGAAAATCCAAGTTCCTGCCCTTCCCAACTTACGGTAAAGGGTTTGCCCACCTGCTCCCAAAGTAAATTGACCCAAGGTTTCAACGGAGCCAATTCATTTTCAGGGCCTAGGTTTTGGGCAGCCCATTGATTGATCTGTTTTTCAAGGGTGCCAGATAAATCTACCCCCATTCCAAGCACCTCCAATTTCAATTCGCCCCCAAGGTCCAAAAGCTCAAAATCCTCTAGGTATAGAGCCCAATTTTCCTTGACTTCTGGATTTATCAAAAAGGAAGGCGCTAGTTCTCGATTAATGGGAACTCTTCGACGAAATAAGTTACCCAATCCTCCCTGCTGCAATCCAAATTCCCCTTCAATTTGTAAAGGAACTGTTAATTTCAAGCGCTCATCATCCAAAGAAGCCCATTGGATTTTTCCATTTCGACGTATTTCCAAGTCTCCTTCTATTCCATTTCCAAACTGCATATTTTCCTCTTGAACCAGGGTTTGGGGAACTTGAGAATTGATCAGCCTATCCAAGGTTTTTGCAGGCATTTGTGTGGCTAGGTTCACTTGAGAATTTGCCTTAGGAACGACCGGACTTGGACCGGGAGAAGTAATATCCAGGCTTTTGCAGGAATAAAACAAAAACAGGGAACTAAATAAGTAAAGGGTGTATTTTTGCAAATGAATTGCGTTTGAATTATTCATGAATCAAATCTAGGCTGATTAGAAAAGCTGAGGCTAAAATTAAGATCATAACGTATGAATTGGCAAAAACTGACCCAAGTTGAGCAAATTGAGGAAATAAAGAGGCAAAGTATGGATCGGCCTGTCCTGATTTTTAAGCATAGTACGCGTTGCTCTATAAGCAGTATGTCTTTGGATCGGCTTACTCGGAATTGGCAAAGTGAGGATGATGAAAAAGTGACTGCCTTTTTTTTGGATCTGATTTCATATCGAGACCTATCCAATCAAGTAGCTCGAGAGTTTGGAGTGCCTCACCAATCTCCGCAGGTGATTTTGGTGAAAGAAGGGCAAGTGGTTTATGAGGACAGTCATTTTGGAATCTCTTATCAGGGAATTATGAGTAGGATTTGAGGGAAAATCAAATTAGAATTTTGCCATTTATCCTTCAAATTCTCCATTCTTATTTTTTAGTAAATCCGAATTAAACCTTCCCCTTTGTCAATGAGTCAAAGAAGCTGAACTTTGTCTTTCTATGAAAAATTATTCAGTATTCTTTTTATTGGTTTTCAGCTTATTAGCAGCGCAACCTGTTTTAGCGCAACGAAACCAAAGTGGAGACCGTCCTGAGCGAAAACTTACCGGTATCGTTATGGATGGTACGATCAATAAGCCCATGGTGGGGGCCAATGTACAAATCAAGACCCTTGCGGATTCCCTACTTCGTGGAACAGTCACAGACGGTCAGGGAAAATTTGAACTTGTGCGGCCTGACATCCCACAAGTGAAAATCGAAATCACCTTCATTGGCTATCAGAAAATTTCCAAAGTACACAGCCTTCGTGATCCAAGTGATCTGGGAACCTTCGTGCTTCTCGAAGACACCAAGGAACTTGGAGAAGTTTTGATTGAGGGCCAAGTTCCAGTAGGTGAGCAGCGAGGTGATACGACTTCCTTCAATGCCAATGCTTTCAAAACCATGGAAAATGCACAGGCGGAGGATTTGATTCGAAAAATGCCGGGCATTACCATGCAGGGAGGTCAGTTGCAGGCGCAAGGTGAGGCTGTTCAACGAGTCCTGGTGGATGGAAGAGAATTCTTCGGTTCGGACCCAAGTATTGCTTTGCGAAACTTGCCTGCCGATGCGATCGAGCGAGTGGAAGTTTTGGATCAACGTTCAGATCAAAGCCGATTGACAGGATTTGACGACGGAAATTATACCAAGACGATTAATATCATTTTGAGAGAGGATCGAAAAAATGGTCAATTCGGAAGGGTCTATGCGGGCTATGGTACCGATGACCGCTATTCGGCTGGAGGAAGCTTAAACTTCTTCAGTGGAGATAGGCGCTTTTCGATTTTAGGTCTGACCAATAATGTCAATCAGCAAAACTTCTCCTCTCAGGACTTAGCGGGAGTTACTGCCAATTCCTCAGGAGGAGGTAGAGGTGGATTCCGTGGAGGCGGTGGTCGATGGGGAGGCGGAGGAAACAACTTCTTCGTCGGAAATGATATTGGTATCATTCAGACCAATGCCATTGGTCTTAATTACAGTGATAAATGGGGTAAAAAAGTCAATGTAACCGGAAGTTATTTCTTCAATAATACCAATAATACCCTACAGCAAATTACGAATGAGGAGCGGATTATTTCTGAGACGCAAAGCCAGTTTTATCAAGAAAACCTGATCAATAGTGTAGATAATTACAACCACCGAGCTAATGCTCGAATCGAGGCTGATTTGAATGAAAAGAACAGCATCATTATCACACCAAGTCTTTCATTCCAAACCAACAAAACCTTTAGTGACCGGGATGCATTGACTTTGGGAAATGCAGGTGATTCGCTTTCTGCCCTAAGATCCATTTCGGATGCAGAAACCAAGGCATTTAATGTGTCAAACAATATCACTTATCGCTATAAATTCGACAAACCAAGAAGAACACTTTCTACAGATATCTCTACCACTTGGAATAATCGTGACCAATTATCCGATTTGACGGCAGCGAGTAGGGATTACAATAGAAATTTATTGGATACCACCATTCAGAGGACAGACGCCTTGAATGACGGATTTAATTATCGGGTGAACGTCACCTTGACCGAACCATTGGGTGAGAAAGCCATGGGTACCTTTGGTTACCAAGTCTCCAACAATAAGACCATGGCGGATCAAAAAACCCGGGTTTTCAATGATGAAAACCTGCCTGTTTTGGATACCGCATTGAGTAATGAGTTTAATAACAAATTCATCACACAGCGTCTTCGAAGTGGCTATGCTTACAATAACAACGGATATAGCATCAATCTAAACTTGGATTATCAGTTTGCCCGTTTGGACAATGAGGCATTCTTCCCAACTGAGGGTGTTTTCAAGCGTGATTTCAACAATATCCTTCCTAGTGCGAACATCAATTACAGAAATCGGGAGACAGGATTTTCTTGGAGAATTCGTTACCGCACAGATACAGATGAGCCTAGTGTAAGTGAGCTTCAAAATGTGATCAATAACCAAAACCCGCTAAACTTAAGGGTAGGTAATCCAAACCTTGGGCAGAGTTATAATCACAATATCTTCGCGAATATCGCTAAGGTGAACCTGGAGAAATCTAAGACCTTCTTCACCTTTATCAACTATTCGGCAACAAGCAATTTTATCGGTAATAGCACTTTCGTCGCAACACAGGATACACTGATCAATGGAGAAGTGCTTCTTCGTCCGGGTGGACAGATTTCTCAGCCGGTCAACTTGGATGGAAACTGGAGAGTTCGAGCTTTTGCAACCTACGGAATGCCAATTCCTAAGTTGAAGTTACAGTTCAATACAAATACCAGATTAGGCTTTAATCGTACTCCAGGTATGATCAATGGTGAGAAAAACCTCAACGATAATATTGACATTAGTCAAGGAATCACCCTTAGCTCCAACATCAGTAAGAATGTGGATTTCTCGGTAAGTACGACTGGTACTTATACTATCGTAAACTCCAGCTTGCAAGCCAATTTGGATCAAAACTATTACATCCAAGAATCTAACATTCGCCTGTATTTCTCTCCAAACAATGGAAAGCTCTTCGTAGGAAATAACATCAACAACATGTTGTATAGTGGACTTTCAGAAGGGTTTGACCAGTCAGTTTGGCTTTGGAATATAGAGGGTGGCTTCCGTTTTGCGAAAAATAACAAAGCCGAGTTGAAGGTCGTGATCTTTGATTTGCTGAACCAAAATAACAGCATCAGCAGAACGATTTCTGATGTGGCGATTACTGACGTGTTTACTAATGTCTTGACCCGCTATGGCATGCTGACCTTCACTTATATCATTGGTAACTTCAAGGAGCCAGAACCAGATGATAGTCCATGGAGAAGAATGCGTCCAGGAGGAGGAAGAACCTGGTAATAATCCAAAAAACCATTAAAATAGAAGTAGCCTAGGTTGAAAAATCTGGGCTATTTTCTTTTTCAAGAGTAACTTCTGCCATTTACACCTCTTCAAAAACTTAAAAATTGTAGCTTTGTGGCTTTAGAAAGGAAATATCCATGCATCAGGAAAAAATTGAAGCGATAAAAGCTGCCATCGCGGCGGCTGATGCCCAAAATGCAGATGAGTTAGAGGCCTATCGAATGAAGTTCATCTCCAAAAAAAGTGTGGTAGGTGAACTTTTTGCTGCCATGGGTCAAATCCCCAATGAAGAGAAACGTGCTTACGGCCAATTGGTCAACAGCGTAAAGCAACTCGCAGAAGCTAAGTTCCAGGAGCTTATTGAGAAGGTAAATACTGCCAATAAAAAAGCAAAATCAGCTGATCTGGATTTGACACTTCCTCCTTCCAATCATGCGATTGGGGGAATCCATCCATTGACTGCTACCCGTCAGCGCATCATTGAGATTTTTGAACGCATCGGATTCAATCTTTCTGAAGGCCCGGAAATCGAAGACGACTGGCATAATTTCACGGCTTTGAATTTCCCAGAAAATCACCCTGCGCGAGAAATGCAGGATACCTTCTTTATCGAGAAGAATCCGGATATCGCGCTTCGGACACACACCTCATCTGTGCAGGTTCGAGTGATGGAAAATCAAAAACCACCGATCCGAACGCTTTCCCCGGGTAGAGTGTACCGGAATGAAGCTATCTCTGCCCGTGCTCACTGTATTTTCCACCAAGTGGAAGGATTATATGTGGATGAAAATGTAGGTTTTGCGGATTTGAAGAACACGCTTTATCACTTCGCCAAGGAAATGTTTGGTAAAGGTACCAAAGTGCGTTTCCGTCCTTCTTTCTTCCCTTTCACCGAACCAAGTGCAGAGATTGATATTTCCTGTCTGCTATGTGGAGGAGCAGGCTGTAATGTTTGTAAAGGAACAGGCTGGGTTGAAATCGGAGGTTCTGGAATGGTAGATCCTCATGTCCTAGAAAATTGTGGTATCGATTCCAAAAAGTTTACGGGCTTTGCTTTCGGAATGGGTATTGAACGAATTGCCATGCTGAAGTATCAGATCAAGGATTTACGCTTGTTTACCGAAAATGATGTCCGGTTTTTAAAGCAGTTTCGATCGATTCTTTAGAGCTTAAATTCAGCATAAACTATCAATCCCCGCTTGATTCAAACAGGCGGGGATTTTTCTTTTTTGGTTTTTGAATATGGTTTATCCTAAGTTGATCAGCTAGGATTTTTCCTAAAATCGTCTATTTTGCATTAGGGTTAATTATTTGAAACCTACTGAAAAATAACCTTCTAGCGCTATGAAAAAGATTTTTTTGATGGCATTGATCGGCAGCGTACTTCTAAGCTGCAGCCAGAAAAATCAAGAAGTTGAAGAGCAGGAAAACCCTGCTGAAATTGTCGCTGAATCACCTGATGAGTCGCAATCATCTGTTTTTGGAAACTATGTCGATGAGGGCTATGCACAACGCGATCAAGGGTATGATTGGGTATCAGTAGCAGTCAAGCCCGGAAAGGATGGTAGCATTTCCATTTCCGTACGATCTAGAGCCGATCGAAAAAAACCAACCTGTACCTATGACACCAAAGCCTACCCCTTATCCGAAAATCAATACCCAAGCTATCAGGATGGGAAGCAGATTGTTTTTTCTTTTCAGGATGGAAGCCTTCAAATATCCACAGAGAATGCAGCAGATAATGGAATTTTATCCTTCTTCTGTAGTGGAGGAGCTACGCTGGAAGGAACGTATCAAAAGATTGATGGAGAATTGGATACGGAACAAATTGACCCTACGCTTTTTTCCAAAGTGTTAAATCTTCAAGGAATAGGCTTCAATGTGACTTCAGTAAAGGAGGAAGATGCGACCAAGTTAACGGTCTTTACTTTTGGCTTGAAAGAGCAGGAATACAATGAATCCTTTGACCTGGTTGGCGAACAAGTTGTGGATGCAGAAGTAGAAGACCTAGATTCGGATGGCTCCCCGGAATTGATGGTTTACACGGTTTCAGATGGAAGCGGTAGCTATGGGAATGTGTATGGTTTCTCAGTAAACAATCTAAAATCCATGAGTCAGGTGTATTTTCCCCCCACTTCTGAAAACCCAGATATCAGTCAGGGCTATATGGGACATGATGAATTTGCTTTGGTTGAAACTCGCCTTGTTCAGCGATTTCCTATCTATTTGGAAGGCGATTCCAATGCAAATCCTACAGGTGGGATACGACAAGTTTCATACAAACTGATTCCCGGTGAGGCTATGAAAAAGTTTGATGTTGATCAGGTTAATGAATTTGAAAAATAAACAATGAAATCACTATTTAATGACCGCTATTCTCTTCTTGTCATATTCTTAGGAATAATCGCCGCAGGCTTTGTTCATTGGCCAATTCCTTATAAGGAGGTCATTATGTCTAGCCAGCCATATATTTTGAAGATGGGGATTGCTGGTATTGTTGTTGGAGTGATTGGTGGAATATTAAAAAAGAAAGCACCTCTCAACACTGCTGTACTAGTTTCCCTTGGTTTTGCACTTGCAATCTTTTTCCGAGTGGTTTATGATTCTTTTGCATTAGGACCTACCTATCATAACCTTTGGCCCTTTGAGATTTTATTTATTGAAATAATTGCCTTCCCTTCTTCCTTATTGGGAGCTGGAGTAATGAGCTTGATTAACAAGTTCATCATTAAAAATTAGACCATCGTAAAACCTTGTTAAAGAAAAAAATAGCCTGTGGATCGATTAACCACAGGCTATTTTATTAACTCGGTTTTTGTGACGTCCACCTTCGAAATCTGTAGTAAGGAAGGTTTCCACCATATTTTCGGTATCTTGAAAATTGACAAATCTCGCAGGTATTGCGATTACATTGGCATTGTTGTGTCGTCTAGCCAAGGAAGCTAAAGCAGTATTCCAGCAAAGAGCAGCACGAATTCCCTGATGTTTGTTTGCTGTCATAGCTACGCCGTTTCCGCTTCCACAAATTACAATTCCTTGGTCAAACTCTCCCTTTTCGATCGCAGTACAAAGGGGATGAACATAATCTGGATAGTCTACCGAAGCATCAGAGAAAGGACCAAAATCCTTCACCTCATATCCCTGCTTTTTGAGCTTTTCGACTAACATTTCCTTGTACTCAAAGCCGGCATGGTCCCCGCCGATTGCAATTCTCTTCGCCATGTGTTTATAAGTTTTAATCGTTTTCTTCTTCTCTTTCCCGCTCGTATTCAGCTTCCTTCAATGCTCGTTTCTTTTCTAGTCGCTTTGCAATGTTGATTCCTGCTTCATAAAGCACCAAAATAGGCATTGCAATAAGCAATTGGCTGATCACGTCAGGAGGAGTAATGACTGCTGCCAAAACCAAAATCACGACAATCGCATGACGCCGGTAAGTTCGCAGCATTCCTGATGTTACCAATCCTGACATGGAGAGGAAATAAATGACCACAGGAAGTTGGAACATAATGGCCGAAGCCAAAACCAACATGGTCAATGTAGTAACATATGATGTAATGTCAAATTCATTCAGAATGGAAGGGTCCAACTGGTAGTTGGACAAGAAGTTGATAGAAAGCGGCGAAAGGATGTAATATCCGAATGCTGCTCCCAAGAAGAAAAGCAAACTCACAAAGAATACTGCTCCACGGGCAGCTTGCTTTTCCTGGTCATAGAGTCCCGGACTGATAAATCGCCAAACTTCCCAAAAAACATAAGGAAAGGCGACAATGAATCCCACCACAAAACTGGATGTCATGTGCATGGAAAACTGTCCGGTCATCTGACGGCTTTGTATGGTGAAGGGAAGTTCATCAATGCAAAGAGCCGGCATATTTACAAAGCTGGACAAATCACAAAGAACCCGATAGGTAAAGAAGTCTATCTTCGAAGGTCCTAGGATAACTATCCCGAATACAATACTCTTGGCTAAGAATGCAATGACTGAAAAGATCAAAATGGCAGCGATGGAGCGCAATAAATGCCAGCGCAAAGCTTCCAAATGATCCAGGAAGGACATACCTTCCTCTTCTTCTTGATATTGGTCTAATGCCACTTTACTAGTTTCAGATTAGTATAAAGGAAATTGAACCATCCATTCATTTACTTCGCCTCGGATTTGATTCAAGACAACCTCGTCGGAATGATTCATCAAGGCTTTGTCAATCAATCTTACAATTTTGCGCATATCGCCTTCTTTGAGGCCACGTGTCGTTACTGCCGCAGTACCTACGCGCATTCCGGAAGTCACAAATGGGGATTTGTTATCAAAAGGCACCATATTTTTATTGATGGTGATATCTACTTTACCTAGAGTCTCTTCGGCAAGCTTTCCAGTGATATCCTTGTTTCGGAGGTCAATCAGCATCAAGTGATTATCAGTTCCTCCTGAAATCAATTTGTATCCCAAGTTGACGAATTCTTCCGCCATCACAGCTGCATTCTTTTTCACCTGCACTATGTAATGCATGTATTCGTCAGAAAGAGCCTCTTGGAAAGCAACTGCTTTCGCTGCGATAATATGCTCCAATGGACCACCTTGTGTACCTGGGAAAACACCCATATCTAGTAGAGAAGACATTTTTCTAATTTCTCCTTTCGGAGTAGTCAAGCCCCATGGATTATCAAAATCTTCCCGCATCATAATCAAACCTCCGCGTGGTCCACGCAAGGTTTTGTGTGTGGTGGTGGTTACAATATGACAAAATTCCAAAGGATCATTCAAAAGACCTCTAGCAATCAATCCTGATGGATGGGAAATATCAGCAAGTAAAATGGCATCTACTTGGTCTGCTATGTCACGAAGTCGCTCATAATCCCAATCTCGTGAATAAGCAGAAGCTCCGCAGATAATCATTTTTGGCTTTACTTCCAGTGCTTTTGCTTCAACCTTGTCGTAATTGATGACTCCGGTATCTTCCTCTACACCATAAAAATGTGGATCATAAAGTTTTCCTGAGAAATTCACTGGAGAACCATGGGTCAAGTGACCACCATGAGCAAGATCAAAGCCCAAAATCGCATCACCTGGCTTGAGACACGCAAGCATCACGGCAGCATTAGCCTGAGCTCCTGAGTGAGGTTGTACGTTAGCCCAAGTTGCTCCGAAGAGCTCTTTAGCCCTATCAATAGCGATTTGCTCGATCTCATCTACTACTTCACAGCCACCATAGTAGCGCTTTTTAGGAAGACCTTCCGCATATTTATTGGTCAAGACACTTCCTGCAGCTTCCATGACTTGCTTGCTGGTGAAGTTTTCAGAAGCAATCAATTCGATTCCTCGCTTTTGTCTGTCTTCTTCTCTGTTGATGAGGTCAAATACAACCGTATCTCTTTTCATAATCAAGTGGTTTGAAAGCCTAGCTGTAGCAAAAAACAGAAAAGGCCTATGCTAAATGAAGTCCAAAAATAGCCCGAAAGTCCTTATTATCCAATGTGGATTGGAATTGAAATTTGAGGAAAGAAAAAGGTGAAATTTCCTAATTTCGGGAAATGATTGATTTCAAATTTCGACCTGACAATTACTTCTCGGAAGGCACCAATTCTGTCCTTTTGGTGCGCCTACACTATCCGGAGAGTCAATGGGGAGAACAAATCAGTATCTATGCTCATGAAATCGATCGGATGATTCACCTCGAGGCTGTCGATTTCTATGGAAATGACTACATGCTTTATCCTTCCAAAGTGGATGAGCCGATGAATTTGGAGGATTTAATCTATTTGATTGAAGGTATGCAGGTCAATCAAGATTCCTGGGAAGGAAAAATGGAATTGGTCTTGGATGGAATCCCGGAGGCGAGTAGTTCTTTTTATCCAGAACTTGAAAAATACTTTTCAGAAAAGCGGAAAAACTTCGGTTTGGATTAGAAATCCAAATGTTCCTGTCTCTGATTTCTCAACCCTTGATTCCGAAACCAGTATTCATAAGTTTCGAATTGTAGGCAATCCTTCAAAAGAATTCCTTGATAAGTGAGATTCTTCAATGAACCGGTTGGAAGCCAAGATTTCAACTTCTTGGCCTGCTCGCTTTGTAACTGGGATAATTGTATCCAGTACTTATTATCGATAAGGATAGGTATTAGTTTTTTCATAGGCCATTTTCCTTTTGGCAAAAGTATCCTGATTATCAGCCTGCTACAATGATGCCAAATTATTTTTATGTTAATAAAACCTGAGTTTTTATCTTTCCTCTATGATAGGAGCCATCCTTGCTTTTTTGTTTTTAATACTGGGACTGATCGGGCAGCGTAAGTCCGGATTTCCAGTTGAAAAAGCGATAAAATGGGTGAATAGTTACTTGTTCAATTTGGTGCTTCCTGCCATTGCTCTTTTATATATTCCTAGCATTGAACCTAGTTGGGGGCTACTGATTCCAGTATCGGCTTCTTGGTTGACCTTTTTCCTTTCTTGGTTGGTTTTTGGGATTTTGGGGCGAATCTTGGGTTGGAGCCCCCAGGTTACAGGTTGTCTATCAATTGTAGCCGGTTTAGCGAATACCTCATTTTTAGGCTTCCCTGTTGTGGAAGCACTTTATGGGATTGAAGGTTTGCCTATAGCCTTGTTGATGGATCAAGGGGGCTCATTCCTATTGGTTTCATCCATGGCGATCATCATTGGTTCCATCTATAGTCACCAGTCCGGAGATTACCGGCAAATACCTTGGAAGATATTGAAGTTCCCTCCCTTTGGATTTTTGATTGGAACCCTGATTATGAGTCTTGTGGGATTAAAAACGCCTGAATTCCTACTTCCATTCCTAACTTTAATTGGGAAGTCCATGGCTCCGATGGCCCTATTGGCTATTGGTTTGCGTTTTCGGGTGGAGCGAGCGGATTTGAAGTCTCTTTATTTTTGGGCAGGACTTGGATACCGATTGCTCCTGGCTCCGGCATTAATCTATTTCCTCTACCAAAACTTCATGGATGCAGATGGATTGACCTTCAAAGTCACCGTTTTGGAGTCTGCCATGGCACCGATGATTACAGGCTCGATCGTAGCAATCAATTATAATTTGGCGCCACGCTTGGCGGCTTTGCTTTCAGGTTTGGGGATGGTGGTTTCCCTCATCACCTTAGGGTGCTGGTATTTTTTCCTAGGCTGACCAAATTCGATCAAGTTCTTGTAAGAACTCTTGATGAATCATGGAATTGGTCGCTACAATCTGTCTTCCAAAAATGTAATCCGATCCACCTGAGAAATCTGTGACCTTTCCTCCAGCTTCTTTGACAATCAAAGAGCCCGCGGCAACATCATAGGAGTTCAAGTTGTATTCAAAAAATCCTTCGATTCTACCCATAGCTACATAGGCTAAATCAACAGCTGCAGAACCAAAGCGACGAAGTCCATGTGTGCTTTGCATTAGAGATTTCAATGCCGCCAGGTATTTATCTATCTGTTCAAAGTTATAATACGGGAACCCTGTTGCGATTAAAGAAGCTGCTAGGTTCGGCGCTTTGCTTACATGAATTGGGGTTTCATTGCAAAAAGCTCCTCCTCCTTTAATGGCATAGAAGCATTCGTGGAGGTTGATTTCATAAACCACGCCTAGAATGACTTCTTCCCGCTCCATCAAGGCAATGCTGACAGAGAATATCGGTAAACCATGGATGAAATTGGTGGTGCCATCCAAAGGATCAATAACCCAATTGTACACCTCAGCTCTAGTCGAGTTCGTTCCCTCTTCGGTAATAAAACCTGCCTCTGGAAATATTTGGCCTAGCTGCTCGACGATTCTTCGCTCAGCTTCTTTGTCCACATATGAAACCAAGTCATTGAATCCTTTGTGCTCGACTTTTTGTACATCGAAATGTTGTCGCTCTTTTCGGATAAAGGCACCGACAGACTTGGCTATTTCTTGGGTTTGCTCTAACAGTTGCTGAAGTTTTTCTTGACTGAGCATGGGTAATTTGTTTTTAAAAGTATTGGGGAAAAAAGGGTGAGGAGTATTTAATCCCTGTATTTTTTCGATCGTTTCTCCTGTTTTTCCTCTCTGGATTCTTTCTTTTCGACTTTTCCGGCAACAGTGAGTACTATTTCTCCTTTCAGGGGATTTGTTTCATAATAAGAGATCAATTCTTCCAAGGTTCCTCGAACATTTTCTTCATGGATTTTTGTAAGCTCCCTCGATACGCAAGCCTGTCTGTCTGCTCCAAAAGCTTCAGAAAGCTGCTCTAAGGTCTTGATTAAGCGATGAGGAGATTCATAGAAAATCATGGTTCTTGTTTCATCCACCAAGGAATCGATCCGGGTCTTTCTCCCCTTTTTATGAGGAAGAAATCCTTCAAATACAAAACGATCGTTTGGTAGGCCTGAATTGACCAATGCAGGCACAAAAGCCGTAGGACCTGGAAGGCTTTGAACCTCCAATCCAGCAGCAATTACTTCTCTTACCAGTAAGAATCCAGGATCTGAAATAGCCGGTGTTCCTGCATCAGAAACCAAAGCAAATACTTCTCCTCGCTTCATTCTTTCCACTAACTTTTCAACGGCTTTATGCTCGTTGAAAATATGGTATGATTGAAGGGAATTGGAAATTTCAAGATGCTTGAGTAGCATTCCCGTAGTTCGTGTATCCTCGGCTAAAATCACATCCACCGATTGGAGAATCTCTAAGGCTCGAAGTGTGATGTCTTTGAGATTTCCAATCGGTGTAGGAACCAGGTACAAACTGATGGGAAGTGATTCGCTCATGCTAGGATAGCATCGATGGCTTTTGCCAATTGATGATCTTTTTCAGTTACCGTATTTCCCGCATCATGCGTAGTCAGTTCAATCTCAACTGAATTGTACACATTGCTCCAATTAGGGTGATGCTGCTGAGCTTCTGCCAAAAAGGCCACTCGAGTCATGAAGGCAAATGCCTCTTGGAAATCCTTGAAGGTAAAGGTTTTTTTGAGTCGATTATTTTCTTCTTTCCACATCAGCTAGAAATTTTAAAGTGAAATTACTCCCTCTATGGAAGAGGCTTTTTCATAGTAATTGATGATTTCATCGGCACTGTGTACCATCACTTGAATCGTGGTGCTCACGTATTTTCCTCCAGAGCTTGCTTTTAGGCTCATCTCATTTTTTGGGAAGATCGCACCTATTTCATTTTCCCGTCCATTCGGGACAATGAATTTAAACATATAAAGCATGGGAAATTCTCCATGTGCCTCGAGCTTTTCTTTGAAAGTCTCTTTGCTAAAGGGCTTCTGTAACATTTTCTACCTTTCGAATTTTAATTCTAAAAAGAAACCCATGCCGAGTGACATGGGTTCCAATTTGGTTGTTTAGAAGTATTTGTATCGGTAGTCCTTGACATCTGCGAGATCTTCCAGTGCCATCATGACTTGATAAGAAACCCGCTGTGCACCGCTCTGTGCAAGCTGTGCTTGATATAAGGTGTAATCAGCAATATCAGCCGCTGGAGTCAGCGCATTCAATTTGCCGACAATGATTCCAATATCCTCTTGGATTGGCTTGGTAATTCCTCCTTCGGAAAGTCCAAAGATGGCTCCGACAGCCTTTGGTGCAAAACCGATTCCCGGAATTACTGAAGAGCTCAATTTCAAATCAGGAATTTCATTGAGTGAAGCATCATCACCATAGACAGATTTCATTTCTTCCAAAGTGCTCTTTCCAGCAAGTGCTTCCATAATCAAGGCAGCCTTCTTGTCATTTCTAACTTGACCTTCTACTTGATCTCTTACATCTGCCAAAGTAGTTTCTTCCTCTTCTTTCTTGCTTACCAAAGTCGCTACGATGTAAGCGTTTTCCAATTCGAATACTGGAGAAACCTCTCCTTCAGTAGCCTCTGCAAAAGCCCATCGGATGATTTCACGGGCATTTTGAAGATTGTTGAGGTTTCGGGAAGTAGCATCTACATTGTTAGCCTGAAGTACTCGGTAGTTTTGGTCTACTGCATTTTCAGTGAACTCATTTCTGTTACCGGACTCAGCTGCGAAAGAATCTGCATTTCTGAAAGCCTCATTTCTAGTTGCGTCAGAAGCGATCAATTCTTTCTGAAGAACAGCGATTTTAGTGTATTCAGTTTTAGGAAGTTCAGTTACTTCAATGATGTGATAACCATACTCGGTTTCTACCAAATTTGGCAGCAAACCTGTAGTTCTGCGAGCATAGGTTGCTTCTGCGAATTCGTCTACAAATTCTTCTTTAGCAAACCATCCCAAATCACCACCGGTTTGAGAAGTTCCATCCTGACCGTAAGTTCGAGCAGCAGTAGCAAAGTCACCACCGTTTTTCAAATCTTGAAGAACCTCTTCAGCCTGTGCTTTTACTTCAGCTTTAGCAGCATCGTCTAAGCCTTCAGTGCTGAACAAAATGTGAGAAGCTCTCATACGAGGAGTTCCTTCATATTTATCAGAAACCTTGAAGCTGATATATGTAGAGTTTGAGGTTACAAAAGGACCATAAGTTTCGCCTGCTACAAATTCAGAAACGTTTCGAGTCAAATCTTCTGGAAACTCATCTCCTGGGCGGAAAGTATAGAATGCAGGACGAAGGTCAGAGTTTCTGTTTACAAAAACAGAGTCATTATCAGCATTTCTTAATTCTTCCGTCAATTGAGTGATCTCCTCAATTACTGCAGCAGAGTCAGCGCTGCTAGGAAGAATAGAGAAGTTTACATACTCAATATTTGCAGTATTTCCGGTTTGGAATTTCTCTTTGTTATCTCGCAAGTATGCTTCCATTTCAGACTCGCTTACTGAAATAGCGGTATCTGGAATTGCATAGTAAGGCACGAAAAGAATGGAAGCTTCAGCGATAGTATTTGCTGCTTTGTATTCCATTTTGCCTTCTGCAGAAGTAGCATATTCAGAAGTAGCCAATAAGTTGTCATACTTGATTCTTAGGCGAGACTCAGCGAAAAGTTGCTCTTGCTGTGCCCAGAAAGCTTGCTGAGCCGGGTCAGCTGTTTCTAATGACTGAAGGAAAGCAATCAACTGGGTTTTGTCGAATTGACCAGTTTGTGGATTGACCAATTGCTGTCTGAGTTCAGGAACAATGTTTTTTCCCTGCACCATGTCCACCAATTCCTCTGGAGAAATGGTCATACCCAATTTTTCGTATTCTTCGTCGAATACTTTTTCAACGATCATGGCCTGCCAAGCCTGCTCCCTAACGGTAAACATTTCTACCTCAGAAGGAGCTCTTCCAGTTCGTTGCTGATAAGCAATGCGGAATTCTTCCACCTTATCAACATACTCTTGGTAGGTGATTTCTTCACCAGCAATTTCACCCACTACAGGGTTGTTTGATCCCAATAAAGTGGAGTTAGGACTTAGCAAATCCCCACCCAAAAGGAATAGAATCAACCCGCCGGCAATTACACCGATTGCGAGACCTGTCCGCTGTCTTATTTCTTTAATTAACGCCATTAGATTTAGTACACTTTTTTAGAAGAGACGCAAAATAATAGCATTGCGAACGATTTTCAAAATATATTCTGAATCAAAGCCTTATCTAAAAATTCGTGGAGGGGTTGATTTTCAGGCGAAGAGAGTCGATCCGGTGTTCTTGCTTGGACACGATTGTAAAAGTAAAAGGACCAATTGTCACTGACTCCCCTTTCTTGGGAAGGTTTTCTGTATAGGATAAAATCAACCCAGATAGCGTTTCATAGTCTCCAACAGGAAGATTCCACTCATATTTATCGTTCAGATAATCAATTTCATGGCGGGCACTCAGCAAATATTCCTGATCAGAGATTTTTTGCTCGATCAAATCATCGCTGTCATATTCATCTTCAATTTCCCCGAAGATTTCCTCAATAATATCTTCCATAGAGACAATTCCACTCGTGCCGCCAAACTCATCCACTACCAAAGCCAAGCTTTTTCGCTCTTGAATAAATTGGATCAATAATTCATTCGCCAAAGCGGATTCAGGCACAATGATGATTGGTGTGAGAATTTCTTCAATGGTTTTAGGCTTTTTGAAAAGCTCCAGTTGGTGGCAATAGCCGATCACATCATCAATCGTTTCTCTATAGACGATGATTTTGGAATGTCCACTTTCAGCAAACACTTCCTTTAATTCCTCCACTGTATCCTCTACCTCCACAGCAACAATATCAGTACGAGGAATCATACATTCCCGGACTCGGATGGTTTTGAATTCTACCGCATTGTCAAAAATCTTGGTGTCAATCTCGGCATTTCCCTCTGAGCGATCTTGATAAAGGTGATTTTGAATAAAGCTGTTTAAATCAGTTACTGTAAACACAGGCTTGTCTTCGCTGTATTCAAGTCGCAAAACCTTCGTGATGAAAAAACGGGATAGACCTACTACAGCCCAAACGACCGGGTACATTACATAGTAAATCATCAAAAATGGAATCGCAAAAAAGTGAAGCATGCTATTTGGATTAAGCATGAAAATACTTTTAGGCAAAAATTCTGCTGTTATTAATACAATTAAGGTGGAAATCAGAGTTTGTAAAATCAAAACAACACCCTCTTGATTAAAACCTTCCGGAAGCCAGTTTGCGAGAGGCTCTTCCAAAAGAAAGGCCATAAAAATCCCGTAAAGAACCAAAGAGATGGTGTTTCCCATCAGGGTGGTTCCGATGAATTGGCCAGGTCGTTGAACAAAGCTGCTCAGGATTTTTCCACTCAAGGCTCCCTGCTTGCTTTGCAGTTCGATTTGCAGTTTGTTGGAGGAGATGTAGGCGATTTCAATACCAGAAAAGAGGGCCGAAAACAGCAGGGTAATAATGACGTAAATCAAATAGCTCGTTTCCATGGCCTATCGCTTTTTCTTTTTGCTTTTTGGAGATGACTTTTCTTCCTCTTCTGCCTTCTTGGTTTTTCGATATTGAAACCAAAATAGCAAGGCTACCGCAAACATAAAAATGGTATAAGAGTAGCCGATGCCAACGGTAAGCGTTTGGTGGATGCCAATAATTACCAAAGCCAAAGCAAGGGAAAGGATTAATACGTCTGCAAGTTTCATAGACCTTCACCGGGTAGAAGCGTTCTGCTGTCCCGGACATTTTTTAGCGTGTAATTTGTGAAGCTTTCGTCAGCGGTCATTCCGGTACCGTTAAAGAGCGTCTGCTTATCTCTTACGGTTACAAATGTTTCCGTGTAAATAATTTTTTTGGTTGGATCCCAATACAATTCTTCTGCCTGAAGACTTTGATCTTCCAGCATATTGATGACTTGTACATCCCCAACTCCTCGATAGAGATTGTCCTTTTTATTAAAATAGCCTTTATCTGCTCGTAGGGTAGTGCTTAGGGTTCCGTCTTTTTCATAGAATTGGATTTCCACACCTTCAGGAAACTCCATATCTCCTTCCAAATATTCATACTGTTTGGGAGCACGGATTTCAGATCGAAGAAGAGCAGAATCAGATTGAACCACATGAATATTGGTGGCCATATTGACAGGACCTTCATAGACTTGCAAGGCAGCAGCATCCACATTTTCCCTGCAGGAGGTTACAGCCCAGCTAAAAAGAAGCAATCCGATGACAAGAATTCTATTCACAGCACAAAGATACGGGAATTGACTAGATGAGTTCCAACAAAAAAAGGCAGCCCGAAGACTGCCTTTAATTATTGCTATGTGATATTAATCTCTGGTCGCAAGGGTTACTGTTTCACCTATCCAGCATCCAGTGTTCATACTCTGACCAGCTTGTAGGCCTTCAGTAAATAGTTCTTCCTTGGAAGGGAATCGGGCTCTCGCTTGAGCCATACCCTGAGAATCTCCTGCTCGCTGATAAGCATTGTATGCTGCAATGTAGATTGAGTAGTCTTTTGCTCTAGACTGACCACCTCTACAATCGTTGAAGGAGTTCATATACAATTGTGCGATCAAGGTATAAGCATCTTTTACAACTTCTTCATTTAGAGAAGCAGCAGTTTTTGCAGCGTTTCTTGCATCTGATTTTCTACCTAAGTTACCGTAGATCTTTGCAAGTTCCATTTGCATTTCAGACCGCTGAACATCGTTTTCTGCCAACTCAAGAGCCTTTTGAACAACAGGGAGAGCCTTTTCGAAATCTTGCTCTTGCATGTAGCGCATTGCTCGGACTTGAGAGGTAGAGTATGTTGGGTTCTTGGAGTCGATTAGTTCCAATGCAGCCAAGAAGGCATTAGAAGAGAAACACTTGTATTGTACAGAGTATTTGAAAATCTGATTAGCCAAAGCCTCATTGGTAGGATCAGCCGCCAATTTTGGTCCCATGTTGTTTTCGATGAAGTCACAATCGATCAATTTCATCGCCACCAAGATGGTCTCTGTTGTGCTTTTTGGTCTGGAAACATCCTTTCCTGCTGCAGCTGCTTTGTCCAAATGCTCTTGGATTTTGTCATAAATAGCCAAAACCTCTTCAGGCTGATAGGCCTTGTTGTAAGCATTGTGTCTGTATACTGCATCGAAATAAGCAGAATAAAGGTCTACTAGAGACAGTTCTCCGTTCAATTCGATAGCTCTTTCGAAGTCAGCAACTACATCGCCTAATTTTTCCTTGGTTCCTTTATAGAAGCCATATCCGAAATAAGCTTTGTTTTCGATCCACTTATCAGCATTGTTGAAAATTTGATCGCGCTTATCGTAGATAGCCATTACAGAATCTTGGTATACTCGCTTTTGGGCTTCATCAGCAGTAGCATCAGCGGCACCTTTGTATACAGTCACACCATTGATATAGATTGACTCGTTAAGCTCAGGAACATTCACAAGCAGCCAGTTTAGAGGCTTAGTAGCTTCCACGAACTGCTCAGACTTCATGTAGTCTGTGTAAGCGGCGTTAAGTTCACGCGCTTTAGCTTCTTGCTCAGAATCTGCGGGCCAATTCCATCCATCCTGGGCCTGCACCATGCCTGCCAGGAGTAAGGCTGAAAGCCCCAGAAGGGTTGATTTAATTTTCATGGTTTCTGTTGGTTTTATTCGGTTTAATAGTAATCTCTATTCAAATACACGCTTGTAGAACCAAGTGTTATCGTTCAATGAGAACCCAAGCGAGAAATTCACATAGGTCTCTCTGACCAATCCTTGCTCCAAGGTACCTCGGCGTCCCACTTTGACAGCCAGGTTGAGTAAGGATAATTGATTAACACGAAACGAGGTTCCAAAGTTAATGCCAAGGTCATTGATTGTAGTTTGGTTCAGATAGTAGGGAGTCTGTTGGAACTCTACCCCCACCCTATAAGTGGATCGTTTAGCGAGATTGTCAACGGACAAATAATCCGGCACAATTTCAAAACCAAGGCCTACTTTTATTGCTTCTCGGAGACTCAAAGGGTCACCCAAGAAAGATCGGAATCCTGTAAAATCTTGGTACTGACCTTCCAGACCGATCACAAATTTATTCAATCTTTCAAAACTAACCCCAAATCCGTAACGATTTGGTATATAAACACTTCCCTTCTCGTCGTTAGCGAGAAGATCACCTGGCGTTTCGGGGTCGCTAGCTTGCCCAAATGCTGCCAGTTTGGCAAAAGCTTTTCCACGGACATCCCCTAAAGTCTGATAAATGGCACCAAGATGAAGGTTGCTGTTTTCATTCAGCCGGAAATAGTAGTGGGCACCGAATTTTAAGCCTACATCACTGATTGTTAATCTTTCATAAAATTCAGATGAGTTCCCTACTTGGGTCCCCAACGAGTCATAAATCGCCAATTGGTTGGTTCGTATGGTAGAGCCAAAAAGATAGGAACCGTGAACGCCAATACTTAGATTTTTTGCCAATAAAAATCCTGCACTTAGGTAAGCTTCGGAAATACCCCCATCTCCTGTGATGGTATTAAAGCTGTTAAGCTGTGTACCTGCTACCTGACTTGTAATCTCTAAATCATAGTTTACCGATGTAAGCTGATTCAAACCCATTCCCATAGTAAACTTGGTAGGCTTGAACGGCAAAGTCATAGCAATATATGAAAGGCCACCTCCATCTACATCTGAGGATTCACTTCCATTATTTGCGTTGATACGCTTGTAATTGAGGGCAGCTTGGAAATTAAAAATCGTATTCCTTGTCTGAAGGGCAGGGTTCACCACATTTGGATTCCATCCGGTTCCAAAACTGATCCCCAAACCTCCTGTTCCCTGATTATGGGTTAATCCGGAGTAATTGAATTCTCCGATTCCCAAAGCGGAATAGGTTGAAGCACTGGACTGAGCCTGTACCTCTCTAAACAAGAAAAGGGTGCAGCAAACACCCAGCAAATGCCATTTAAATCTGTTTAACATTGTGGTTTAGAATGCAATTTAATCCTCGCAGGACCAAATTTGGGACTACAAATATGTGGTCTTTTGCCAATGATTCAAAAGATTGTGCATCACCCCCACAAATAAATACCTGTAAATCGGAGAATTTCTGCTTGAGCTCGGCAATATAGCCCTCCATTTCATGGGCTATTCCATACCAAACCCCGGCTTTCATTCCTTCCAAGGTACTTGTACCAATGGGTGAATTCGGCTTTCCTTCTAGCTCAATCATAGGGAGTCTTGCGGTAAACTCATGCATGGCTCTCGCTCGCATCCGCAAACCCGGGCTGATCGCACCTCCTCTATACACACCCGTAGGGTTTACCAATTCGAAAGTCATGCAGCTGCCCAAGTCAATTGCTAAAACGGCTTTTCCTCCAGCCAAATTCCAAGCTCCAACAGCTGCTGCTATTCTATCCAATCCGAGGGTTTGTGGGGTGCTATAGCCATTGGTAATGGGAAGCGGAGTATTCCATTCCAAAAAATGAAATGGGAATGTCAGCTCTTTGTGAAGCTCATCTTTTGACCATCGAACGGAAGAAATCAGGCAAGCATCAAAGGCTGTTTCTTCCCATAGGGACTTTCCTTCAGCGAGTTCCTGAAAGGATTTTTCCCAAATCAATTCATCCTCTTCGAAAAAAGCCGATTTGATCCGAGAGTTACCGATGTCGATGATTAAGTTTTTCATATGACAAAAGGCCTGCAAAATAACCAATTCAAAAAAGCCTACTTTTTATCTTTTCTAAAATTATCTTTAATCCTCGTTTAACTTAACAAACATTAACCCATGGAGAATTCTGCTGAATTAATCGGTTTGATGTCCGGTACTTCAGGTGATGGATTGGATATCGCTTATTGCCGATTTGAAAAAGGAGATCAATGGTCCTTCAAAATTCTCCACGCGTTGACTAAACCCTTTCCAAAAGAGCTAGGAACATTACTTCAAAATTCCCATCTCCTTTCTTCTGAGCAATTGACACAATTGGATGTGGATTTTGGGGCTTGGATGGGAACGCAGGTTCGGAGCTTTTGTGAGGAAAAAAATCTAAATCCTCTGGCAGTTTGTTCTCATGGGCATACCGTTTTTCATCAACCTGCAAAAGGATACAGTCTCCAAATCGGTAATGGTTGGGCTTTGCATAGACAGAGTGGATTCCGGGTGGTAAATGATTTCCGAATGCTGGATGTTCAGCTTGGAGGTCAGGGAGCTCCTTTGGTGCCAATTGGGGATAAATTACTTTTCGGAGAAATGGATTTTTGCCTGAATCTTGGTGGTATTGCCAATATCTCCATGGAAGAAAAAGGGAAGCGTTTAGCCTTCGATACTTGTCCGTTTAACCTCTTACTTAATCCTTTTGCAGAAAAATTGGGTGCTGCCTATGATGACGGAGGGGAGTGGGCTTCCGAAGGTAAAGTGAATAGTGATTTACTAAGCCAACTCAATAATTTACCTTATTACGAACGAGTTGGAGCCAAATCCTTGGGGAGAGAAGATATGGAAAAGGATTTTTTTCCATTACTGGAAAACTCGGATTTAGATGAAAAAGATATTTTGGCGACCCTCGTTGAGCATTATGCCATCCAAATCAGTCAAGTCATTCTTCAATATACAGGTGATTCAGCCCCACGCGTATTGATTACAGGAGGGGGAGCTTATCATGAATTTTTTATTTCCAGGTTAGATTTTTACCTAGAGTCTAATTGGGAAAAGGCAGAGGTTTCTTCTACACTCATTGAATTTAAGGAAGCATTGGTTTTCGCCTTTTTGGGTTATCTGCGGATTTTAGGAATCAACAATGTGCTTTCCGATGTAACTGGTGCCGGAAAAGATTCCTGTTCAGGGGTAATTTATGGCTGATTTTGAGTTTTGAAGGGTGAGAAATCCCCTCATGGATTTTTTCTGGGCTAGGCTGGATAATTTTCTATTTTTGCGCCACAGATATAAACCCAAAGAAACATGCAAGAGCTACTTAAAAGGTTTGAAAATAAAAAACCTGAAATCATTTTTGAATGGTCCGACTCAGAATCTGAAGCTGAGGGCTGGGTAGTGATCAATTCCCTTCGAGGAGGGGCTGCTGGAGGAGGAACCCGAATGCGAAAAGGACTTGATAAGCGAGAAGTAGAATCCCTTGCCAAGACCATGGAGGTGAAATTTACAGTTTCCGGTCCAGCCATCGGAGGAGCCAAATCAGGAATCAATTTTGACCCTAATGATCCTAGAAAAGCGGAAGTTTTGGAGCGGTGGTACAAGGCTGTTACTCCATTATTGAAAAATTATTACGGAACGGGTGGAGACCTCAATGTGGATGAAATTCATGAAGTAATTCCTATCACGGAATCTTATGGTATCTGGCATCCGCAAGAAGGTATCGTGAATGGGCATTTTCATGCAACTGAACCCGAAAAAATCCGGAAAATCGGTCAGCTTCGTCAAGGGGTTTCCAAAGTTCTAGAGGATCCAAAATACACACCAAATGGTCCTAAAAAGTACACCGTAGCCGATATGATTACCGGATATGGAGTAGCTGAAGCAGTTCGACATTACTATGAAATCTGGGGTGGAGATATCAAAGGAAAACGTGCTGTCATCCAAGGATGGGGGAATGTAGGCTCAGCTGCTGCTTGCTTTTTGGCGGTGGAAGGCGTGAAAATCGTCGGTATTATTGATAAAAATGGTGGATTGATCAATCCAGATGGGTATACCTTGGATGAGGTTAGAGAATTATTTGTTAACCGAAAAGGCAATCAGCTGGTAGCGGATAATTTGATGTCTTTCGAAGAAATCAATGAAAAAATATGGGATTTGGAGAGTGAAATTTTCATTCCGGCAGCAGCTTCCCGATTGATCACCAAAGACCAATCAGATCGAATGATCAAAGCAGGTTTGGAGGTGATTTCTTGCGGAGCAAATGTTCCTTTCGCCGATCCGGAAATATTCTTCGGACCTATTGCAGCTTGGACAGATGGACAAGTTTCAGTAATTCCTGATTTCATCGCCAACTGTGGCATGGCTAGAGTATTTGCTTATTTAATGAGTGAGAAGGCGGAAGTAACTGATGAGGCGATTTTCTCCGATGTCAGTCAGACAATTGGGAATGCGCTTCGTAAGACATATCAAGAAAACCCAGAAAAAACCAAACTAGCTGAAAGCTCCTTTAAAATAGCTTTGGCTCAACTCGTGTAAAAGTATGCATTCAGAAAGCTCGGTTGGCATTAATTTTTGATTAATTCCGTCGAGCTTTCTCAATTCTGCATTGGGCGAATTCCGGCAAAATCTGTAGCTTAGCAAAGCTCAGGAGGATAGATTAGTCAATAAATATTTTGCTTAATTTTATCCGAAATCGAACGCAGCACACCTAGAAGCAAAAAATGAAGAATTTTATACCAGTAGTCACCCTACTTTTCGGAATATTATTTTTTCAAGGATTCATGGCCGTGGAAAGCTATGCAAAGGAGCCTATTGCCATGGAAATGCTCGCTGACCAAGATCATCAGGAATCTGGTGAGGCGCATCTTTCTCAAGATGCTTCCCATGGAGAAAATGCAGAAGGGGAGCATGGAGGAGATGAAGCTCATCATTCCCCTCCAGGTTGGTTGGTCATTCCATTTGTGGCTTTATTGCTGATGATTGCCACAGGACCACTATTCTATGAGCATTTTTGGCATCACAACTATCCCAAGATCGCCGTAGCCTTAGCCCTGCTCGTGGTTTTGTATTACCTCTTTGTCCTAGATAATGTGCATGGACCAGTTCATGCCCTAGCAGAATATGTGCAGTTTATCGCGCTTTTGGCTTCCCTCTACATTGCTTCAGGGGGGATTCTGATCGAAATTGACAAAAAAGCAACTCCGCTCGCTAATGTGAGTTTGCTATTAATTGGTGCTTTGATTTCCAATTTGATCGGTACGACAGGAGCTTCTATGCTTTTAATTCGTCCTTTTATCAGACTGAACAAAGGAAACATCCAAGCCTATCACATTATCTTCTTCATTTTCATGGTAAGTAATGTGGGTGGTTCTTTGACTCCGATTGGAGATCCACCGCTGTTCCTAGGTTTCTTGAAGGGAATTCCATTCTTCTGGACATTGACTCATAACTGGCCAGCTTGGGTATTTGCTTTACTAATACTTGCTGCAGTCTTTTATTTGATTGATCGTAAGTTTGGTAGAGCTGGAGATGATTCCGAATTGGAGACAGCAACTTATACCAACAAGTTCTCTTTGATTGGTTCCAAAAATTTTGGTTGGTTATTTATTGTCATCTGTTCTGTATTCCTAGATCCAAATGTGATTGAATGGGTTCCAGCAATTGAATATGATGGACAGAAATTTTCCTTCATTCGGGAAATCATCATGCTATCGGTAGCCTTCTTTTCTTACAAGTTTGCAGATCAAAGAGCTATCAAAGGAAATGAATTCAACTTCGAACCAATTCGGGAAGTTGCCTTTATTTTCATTGGAATCTTTGGTACAATGATGCCAGCATTGGAGCTGGTTGGAAATTTTGCCAAGTCTCCAGAAGGAGCAGCTTTGATTACTCACAATACGCTGTACTGGGGAACAGGAACCTTGTCAGGTTTCTTAGATAATGCACCCACATACCTGAACTTCCTAGCTGCTGCGATGGCATCCAAAGGCGCCTCTATCAACAATATTGAGCAAGTCAGACAGTTTGCCGCTGATGGATTCCATGATTCTGCTTTCGAATTGATGGCAATTGCTATTGCATCGGTTTTCTTCGGAGCAATGACCTACATCGGGAATGGTCCAAACTTCATGGTAAAATCCATCGCTGAGCAAAGTGGAATCAAAATGCCGTCCTTCTTTGGATACATCATCCGATTCTCCTTGCCGATATTGCTTCCCTTGCTATTTATCGTTTGGCTAGTCTTTTTTGCTTTCGCCTAATTTCTTGACTGTTTCATATCGGTGACATCCTATCAGATGATCATTCACCAGGCCAGTAGCCTGCATGTGAGCGTAAATGGTTGTGCTTCCCAAAAATTTGAAGCCTCTCTTTTTTAAATCTTTGGCTAAGCGATCAGATTCTGGACTTGTAGCAGGAGCTTCTTTCATGCTTTGGATTTGATTTTGGATCGGCTTTCCACCCACAAATCCCCAGATATAGTTGGAAAAAGAACCGAATTCTTCCTGAATTTCCATAAACCGCTTTGCATTATTGATAGCAGCTCGGATTTTTAAGGCATTTCGAATAATACTAGGTTCCTGCAATAGTTCTTGCACATAGCTTTCAGGAAATTCTGCTACGATTTTGTAGTCTAAATCCGCAAAAGCCTTTCGATAGCCTTCTCGCTTTTTGAGGATAGTCGCCCAACTCAAACCTGCTTGAGCGCTTTCCAAAACCAAAAATTCAAAGTGTACTCGGTCGTCATACACCGGCACGCCCCATTCATCATCATGGTATCTCACGTACTCGTCAAACGATAGGCACCAAGGACATCGAGTTAGGGTTTTTTCAGGATTCATAGGGCTCTGTTTTGAATAAAAGTAGAAAAGGTTTGCGATTTCTTCCTGTTTGCCCTTACTTTTTGACATGCAAAATTTCCCAACGGCTGTCCCAACCTCCCGACTTGAAATCAGTGCTAAGGCCTATCGGCAAAATATCCGCTATATCCGTTCGGAAATAGGCCCCAAACCAACCATTTCTGCGGTTGTTAAAGGGAATGCTTACGGCCATGGAATCGCTCAAATGGTTCAATTAGCTGAAAAATCGGGAGTTCGGCATTTTAGCACCTTTAGTTCGGATGAGGCTTGGATGGTGAAAAGGCATTCTACCAAAAATTCTGAAATCATGATCATGGGAATGCTTTATGAGGAAGAATTGGAGGATTTGATCCGGGCAAATATAAATTTTTATGTTTTTGATTTTCAGCGATTGGAAAAGGCCATAGAAGTTTCCAACCGGATCGGAATTCCTGCTAAAATCCATGTGGAATTAGAGACTGGATTTCACCGGACAGGCTTTGAATGGGAAGATCGAGAAAAGTTGGTGGAGCTGCTGCAAAAGGGAAAAGATCAGGTGATTTTAGAAGGACTTTGTACGCATTATGCAGGAGCTGAAAGCGTCAGCAATTATGTCCGGGTAAAAAATCAGATTTCTGTTTATTATGACTTCAAAAACTATCTCTCAGAGAATAACCTTTTTTTCAACCGCTATCACACTGCTTGTTCGGCCGCTACGTTGATTTTTCCTGAAACCATCATGGACATGGTTCGGATTGGAATTGCGGGCTATGGTTTTTGGCCAACTAAAGAGACCTATTTTGCCAAGCTGAAAGACCTTCCCAAAAACAATAAAAATCCATTGAAGCGATTAATTACTTGGAAAAGCCAGGTAATGAGTTTGAAAAAAGTGGAAATGGGAGAATTTGTGGGTTATGGCAATAGCTTCATGGCCTTAAAGGATATGATGCTGGCCATTGTTCCGGTGGGCTATGGTCATGGCTATAGTCGGCTTTTAAGCAATTCTGGCCAAGTTTTGATTGGTGGGAAATATTGCCAAGTTGTGGGAACAGTTACCATGAACGCCATTGCTGTGGATATTTCTAGCCTGAAAAAGGGCCAAGTTGGAGATGAGGTAGTGATGATCGGTAAGCAGGGAAGACAGGAAATAACAGTAGCCAGTTTCTCTGAATCGACCCAACAAGTCAACTACGAATTACTAACGCGACTACCACGGGATATTCCCCGCAAGATCATCGATTGATACCATTAGGAGTTCCAAATTTTCCAGGCAGCTTCTGCTTGTCTTTCCAGCATTTCCAACCCGTTTTTGGCTTTTCCTCCTCGGTCTAGGCAAGCTTGCATGAGTTTGGTAATACTTGGATTATACACCAAATCATAAACAAGGTTTTTGGAGCTTAGCCTGTCAATAGGGATATCAGGCATGGCATCCGTTTTTGGGAAAGTACCCAAAGGGGTGCAATTAATGATAAGGGGATTTTGTGCCAAAAGATCAGGTTCTTTCTTCAAGTCTTCATAGGAAATAGAGTCTGAAGAAGCTGATCTGGAAACGAAATGAAAGGGTATTTCTAAATCCTCTAGGGCCTTCTTAACAGCTTTTGATGCTCCCCCAGTTCCTAAAATCAAGGCTCCTGAAGGTTTTTCTTCCAGCCATTCTTCTAATGATTCCTTGAAGCCAATGTAATCCGTATTGTAGCCTTTCAGCTTTCCTTTTTTGATTTGGATGCAATTGACAGCACCGATCGCTTCGCAGGCGGGGTCTAATTCATCGAGCATAGGAATCACGGCTTGCTTATGAGGAATGGTGACTGAAAGACCTTCCAATTCTGGGTTTTTCTTTAAAATTTCTGGTAGTTGTTCTGCCTGCTCGATTTCATACATGTCGAAACTACAATCCGGAATCTTTTCCTTTTCGAATTTTTCTGTGAAATACTTTTTGGAAAAAGAATGTCCCAGAGGGAAGCCGATCAAACCAAACTTTCTCATGATTTCTTCCAGATAGCTGCCAAGTAATCAATCCCAAATACCAAGATGATTCCACCTAGGAATCCAGCAATCGCCAAGCTCAAATTCGGTTCTTGTCCCACTCGATCAAGATATTCAGCTGGCCAAAGGTTTTCGGTCAAGAATGGTTTTTCCTCTCCTGAGGAAGAAATGCGGTATTGAGTCACCATTTTCCAAGGCCAAAGTTTGTTGATAGAGCCTAGCATAAAGCCGGAAAGCAATCCAATGGTAGTGGAGTAAAACTTCCGAAGCAACCAAGAAATCAGACGGCTAAAAGATAAAATCCCAACAAGGCAACCCATCGCAAAAACAGCAAGGGTTAAAAAGTCCCGCTCAGAGACAGCATCTAGGATATTTTCATATTTCCCTAAAATCAGAAGAATAAAACTTCCACTGATTCCCGGAAGAATCATGGCACAGATAGCAATAGCACCAGCTACAAAAGTAAACCAGATTGCATCTGGGGAACTAGTAGGAGGGAGTTCAGTTACCCACCATGCGAGAATAGTTCCGATTAAAAGTGCCAGTACAATTCCCAGATGCCATCGCTTGATTTCTTTCAGGATGATAAAAGCACTAACCAATATCAATCCGCAGAAAAAGGACCAAAGGGGAATGGGATGCTCATCCATTAAGTATGTGATTAGCTTGGAAAGGGTGAAAATTGAGGTGAGAATCCCCAAAAGCAAGCTAAGAAGGAAAGTTCCGTTGACGGATTTATAGAATTTTTTCAGTTCCCATTTGAGTAGTAGGGAAAGATTTTCTCTATTGAAAGAATTGATGCTGTCGAGCAATCGCTGATAAATCCCTGTGATTAGAGCAATGGACCCACCGGATACTCCTGGGACGATGTCCGCCGCTCCCATGGCCATTCCTTTTAAATAGGTAAGCAAATATTTTCTAAGAGTTCGCATAGAAAAATAAAGGCTGACCGATTTGATCGACCAGCCTATTCTTTATTGAGAATGATTAAAGTTTGATTTCTCCCAGGAAATGGTCAAATGTATCTCCTCTCAATCCTAGGCGAATTGTTTCCAAAGGAATCACTTCAGAAGGGCTGATATTACCCAAGTTGACATTAGCGCCTAGGAGTTTGATAAACCAAACCTGCTGGGATTTAATAGGAGCTTCCCAGATGATTTTTTCTTCAGGAATTTGAGTTAGGATCTCCTCAACCAATCCTTGCCGAACTTCCCCTGAATCACGGAACAAACCTACATTTCCTCCTTCACGAGCTTCTCCGATCACCTTCCAAGCACCTGCATCCAATTCGGTCTGCATTTGCTCGATCCATTTGTAAGGAGGGATGATTTTCGCAGCATCCTTAGAACCTACTTCAGAAAGAACCGTCACCTGTTTGGAAAGTGTAGAAATGTACTCACACTTTTTATCATGGTTAAGGGAGATGGATCCGTCAGAAACTTCACAATGCTCGAGGTTGTATTTATCCAAAACCCTTCGGTAATCCTCAAATTGATCCCGAACGATAAAAGCCTCAAAGAGGGTTCCACCGAAATAAACAGGAACTCCTGCATCGCGATATATCTGGATTTTTTCTTTAAGATTTTTGGTCACGTAGGAGGTCGCCCAACCTAACTTGACGATATCTACATAATCTGAGCAGCAACTCATAAAATCCTCAACTGCTCGCAGGCTAAGACCTTTGTCCATGGCCATAGTAAATCCCGATACACGTGGCTTTTCAGTCCGTACCGGAAGATTCTTTAGCACATAATTCATTGATTGAAAGTTTAAAATGATTAGCTAGGGTTGTCTTCTTTATACTGGGCAATGAGTTTGTAGATGGCCTTTTGTTGCTTGAGTTCAGGCATTAATTCATACAAAATCGTATGCCGGTCAAAGTCCAAAGTTAAAGCATTTTCCAAATATGAAAACGCTTCTTTGTATTTACCCATTTTAATCAGATAAACGACCAAGCGATAATACAATTCAGCTGATTCCGGAAGTTCCTCGATTCCCTCTCGAATAACATCGATAGCTTCCTCAAATCGGTTTTGGTCAAAATAGATAACGGATAGATTAACATAGGTCTCCATTATCCCCGGTTCGAGGTTGATGGCTTCTTCGTAGGCCTCTGAACTTGCCTGAAGATTTCCCAAGTTAAATTCGGCATCAGCCAGGCCCACCCAATAATTCGGGTTTTCTTTACTGAGGTTGAGAGCTTTTTTGAAATAGTGAATTGCTTCAAAAAACTTTTCCTTTTTCAGCATGCACATTCCCAATCCAAACCAGGCATCATCGTATTCTTCATCCAGTTTGGCTGACTTTTTAAAATACTTGAATGCCTCGTCGATTTGCCCCAACTTTTCATATGCAGCACCCAAATAGCAGCAATTTTCTGCATTGGCACCTTCGCAATTGATGGTATTTTGGTAAGCTTCACGGGCTTGTTCATACTGTCCCGTGTTCATTAGGGCATTTCCCAAATTGAAATAAGCAGATGCAAATGCGTCGTCTATTAGAAGGGCGTAATCATAGGCTTTGATAGCTTCTTCAAATCTTCCAAGTCTATTGTAAACGACTCCCAGATTGTACCAAGCTCCTGCTGAATAGGGATCTTGATCGATGAATTCCTGATAAAAGTGAAGAATTTCATCAAAAGATCCTTCCTCTTCGGTAATCATCGCCAACTGAAAAAGGGCATCCTCATGATTGATGCGGATTTTTACAGCTTCTTTGAAATAGTCGCTTGCCTTTTTGTTGTCGCCTTTGGCACGGTAGAGATTGCCTAAGGAATAAAAAACTTCCGCCTTGTCCTCTGCAAGTGGAAGAAATCGCTCCAATAGATCAATTCCTTCTTGAGGATTCCCGGCAATAATATGGGCATTCGCCAAGGCTAGAACAACCTCTTCATTATTCGGGGAAATGTTATTGATGTTTTCCAAGAGCGAAAGCCCTTCCTCAACTTCATCCATAAAGATGAGACTTTGGGCTTTGAGCAGCTTGATTTCCATCGAGAAAGGGAATTTTTCCAATGCAAATTCGGAAGCTTTGAGAGCTTTCATGAATCGCTGTTGGTCAAAATAAAACCGGATGATGTCTTCCAGTTCTTCCTCGTCAAAATATAGGTCCAGGTTTGATTTTAGGGATTTTTCAAAGCGTTCGACAAGTTTTCTGTCGTTTTCCCAATCATGATCGTGATCTCCGGTCATTCGTATCGCATAAGGTTTTTATAAGTTACCAAAATAATTGGTCACTCAATACACTGAATTGTGAATTTTTTTGGTCAAAAATTTAGGCTATTGAGGGCAGTGATGGATAACGGCCAAATCCGAAAATAAGTTTATTTGGCCCAGTTAAATGTTTCTAAGAGTGGCCTGAATTCATAATCCAGTACTTTTTTGACTTTGCTGTTGTCAAAATTCACCTTTGATTGCGAAATCCGAGCAGTGCTTCGGTTTAATGGAATTTTGGATGCCCCCATCCATCGAGCAATTCCTGAATACCACACGGCTAGATTTAGTAGGAAAGGAGTAACAGGCTTTTGTGGCCCTTTTTTTCCAAAAGATGTAGCCATTTGGTTGAAAAATTCTTTGTAGGAAATACTCTCGGAATTCAGGATAAATCGCTCACCCCAAGCTTCTTTTTCAACTACCAGGCGAGTGACTTTTGCAGCATCCCGTGCATCGATATAATTAACGTCTCCTTTTGGATAATAGCTTTTTTCCTCCAAAACATAACTGTAAATCGAGGTACTGCTCCGATCATCGGAGATTTTGCCGAGAATAATGGACGGATTGACTACAATGACATCCAATCCTTCCTGTTCTCCTCGCCAAACTTCCAATTCACCCTCGTACTTTGAGCGGGCATAGTCTGTGAGGAGAGGAGATTCCGTCCATTTGAATTTTTCATCGATATTGGTGATCTCTGTAGACCTTCCAATGGCAGCTACCGATGAAACATGGATCAGCTTTTTGACTCCTTTTTCCAACATGGCATTCACCAAGTTTCGAGTGCCTTTGACATTGGTTTTATAAAGTAGATCCGAATCAGAAGGAGAAAAAGAAACCAATCCAGCAGCATGAATCACCAAATCCACATCTTCTAAGGCCGATTCCAGTTGGGAAGGATCTCTCAAATCCGCTTCTCTCCAGGTAATATCCAAGTTCTTCTCATCCAAAAGTCTGGTGGAGGAATTGGCCCTTCGGATACCAAAGATTTTCCCTAGCGTAGCGAATTCAGCAGCTAAGTAACTTCCAAAAAGACCTGTAATTCCGGTGATCAGAATGTTCATGGAGAAATGATCAAAGTGTGGTGTTTAGCCAATCCATTTCCTTGATTTTAGGATAAAATTTGGCAGCCGATAGAGTCTTGAGCATTTCCAAGTAGCGGGCATTGTGGCAATCAGAACCCAAAAACCTGACATTCCCCGTATCGATCAGATATTCTGCAAAATCCTTGACTGGCTTAGAATAAAACCCAGTTAGGGACAGCATGTTTACCTGAAGTAAAATTCCTCGATCCAGGATTTCCTGTTGAAGGTTTTTATCCGCTAATAAATATTGATAGCGCTCGGGGTGTGCAAAAACCGGTTTGTAGCCGGCCATTTCCAGTTGAAAAAATGATTCCAGCAACATCTGAGGCTTATTGATAAAGCCTGTTTCTACTAGAATATAATTGTCTCCAAATGTCAGTAGTGTTTCTCCAGATTTAACTTTTTCCAGGAAAATTTCATCCAGATAATATTCAGCAGCAGCCTCGATTTCGATGGAGATTCCTTCTTGACTAACAGCCTTGCGAAGATCTTCAAGCCCCATCTGAATGATTTCGGGAGTATTCCGATAGTATTCGGACATGACGTGCGGAGTGGTCACCAGTTTTTTAAGACCCAGTTCCGACATTTCCCGAATCAGCGAGATAGATTCCTCCATTGTTTTGGATCCATCATCTATTCCAGGAATCAGGTGGGAATGCATATCTGCTTTCAACCAACTTAGGTCCAGGTCTTCAACTTCTACAGGTTTTCGCTTGAAAATATCGAGTAGTCCCACGACTTAAAATCCTCCTTCGCTTTCTGATGTAAATGCGGCCAAAGTTGGCCATTTTTGATCTTTTTCGGAAATAATCGGGTCATCTACCATCCAATCAATCTGAAGTTCAGGATCATTCCAGCTAATTCCTCCTTCACTTGGGTAATTATAATATTCAGAGCACTTGTACAGAAAAACCGCGTCTTCCAATACCGAAAATCCATGAGCAAACCCAGCAGGAACGTATAGTAAGTTGTGCTGATCGGCATCTAACACGACCGAATGAGATTGTCCATATGTAGGCGAACCTTTTCGGAGATCGACCACAACATCTAAAACTTTTCCCTGAATCACTCGAACCAATTTAGCTTGAGCGTGTGGTGGTCGCTGATAATGCAGCCCGCGAATAGTTCCTTTTACCGAAAAAGACTGATTGTCCTGTTTCCAATGAATATCAATCCCTAACTCCTGAAACCAGTCCTGCCGAAAGGATTCAAAGAAATAACCCCGCTCATCTCGAAAGACTTTAGGATAAATTTCTACGACACCTTGGAGCTTACTTTTTCGAAATTCTGGCATAGTTGAAGGATTATTGGTCAAAATAAATATTCCCTGATAGAGTATCCTAATCAATTTCATGGAATTATCACGACCTTTGTCATGAAAGCATGAATTTTTCAGGAAGTCTAATCGGGTTCCGGGTGAACTAAAGATAGAAGGTTCTGCTTATCTATCTAAGAAAATACAAGAATGAGTAAATATTCCAGAAAACTCCAAAAATTAATTGATACAGCTCCCAAGCAAGAGAAGGCCGTTTTGGTTTCCTTGATCCGTCAAAACCAATCTGACCAGGAAGTGGAGGAACATTTGGAGGAGTTGGCATTTTTGACTGAGACACTTGGTGTAAAAGCTGTCTATCGCTTTACCCAACGTATGGAAAAGCCGGATATCCGAACTTTCATTGGGAAGGGAAAATTGGAGGAAGTGGCTGCTTATATCACCCACTTTGGAGTAGATATGGTCATTTTTGATGATGATTTGAGTCCTTCTCAAATGAAAAATCTTGAGAATGAACTGAAGGTGAAAGTCTATGACCGCTCCTTACTAATTTTGGATATTTTCTTAAAAAGAGCTCAAACGGCTCAGGCCAAAACGCAGGTAGAATTAGCTCGCTATCAATATCTGCTCCCACGATTGACCCGGATGTGGACTCACTTAGAGCGTCAGCGAGGGGGAACATCTACTCGAGGTGGTGCAGGTGAAAAGGAAATTGAAACGGATAAGCGAGACATCCGAAATAAGATTTCCCTGCTCAAAGGCAAGTTGAAGCAAATCGAAAAGCAAGGTGTTACCCAACGGAAAGGCCGAAAAGGAATCGTTCGGGTAGCTTTGGTTGGTTATACCAATGTGGGGAAAAGTACCCTCATGAATTTGATCACTAAAACTGATATTCTTGCTGAAAACAAACTTTTTGCTACGGTCGATGCAACTGTCCGAAAGGTGGTGTTGGATCAGATTCCTTTCCTGCTTTCAGACACAGTTGGATTTATCCGGAAATTGCCCACTCACTTGATTGAGTCTTTCAAATCCACCTTGGATGAGATTCGAGAAGCGGATTTATTGGTGCATGTGGTAGATATTTCCCACCCTAATTTTGAAGATCATATCGCTGTAGTCAATCAGACCCTCCGGGAAATAAATGCTGGTGATAAGCCCATTTTATTGGTTTTCAATAAAATCGATTTGGTACAAACCATGCCTTCGGAAGAAGAAATTATGGAAATGTCCGAAATGGATCGAGAAGAAGCGGATTTTAAGGATTTCAATGCTTTATCAGAAGCATACAAGAAAAAGACAGGGATTGAGCCGGTATTCATGGCAGCAGGAACAGGAGAGCATGTGGAAGAATTCCGCAAGCGACTAACTGAAGAGGTCAAAAAGATTCACCAAAAAATATATCCTCACTATCTGGAGGATCAAACAGTTGTCTGGGAAGAGAATCAAAATTCAGAAAGTTGAATTTCTTAATTCATTCATCGAAGAATTCGGTCCAATGATCGAGAGTATTTGATTATCTATCTTTTTCAAATTTTTAGGGAATGGGCTTGAGATACTTTTGGGAAACTAAAAACCAAAAGATCTCATGAAAACTGTTCTAATTATCGAAAAGCATCAGTTTATGCGGCTTTTCCTATTGAATTTTCTAAGTAAAAACTATGTAGTATTCGCCGTTGATTCCCTAGAAGAAGCAAGAGCTTGGCTAAATGAAAATAGCGCTGACCTGATTCTTGCAGACTTTTCATCTTCAGGAAATATTCAAGCCATAAAAAATCAACCTTCTATTCAGTCCATTCCTTGGCTTGTATTGACAGATCAGGATAAAAGTCAAGAAAGGATTCAAGCATTTCAGATGGGGGCTAAAGATTGTATCAGTAAACCATTTAACCCTATTGAGCTTCAATTCCGGATTCAATCCAATTTACCACAGTATTCCTTGGGAAGCACCTTATCCTCAGTTGCATAATCAGATGTATCGCTTCTTTATTATCCTCGTATTAGTCCTGGCATCCTGTGTTAGAGTTCCAGATTTTGAACCTACTCCGGCAGTTGAGAAAATCAATGAATATGGAACATTTAACTTTTCTACTGTCAATGAAAATCTGATTGACTTTAAGTTTTCTGATGCGAAAGATAACCCACTGGCCGGTCTCAAATTCGAGTTGATTCATCCGGAAAGTGGTGTGATTTTATTGAAAGGGCTGACAGATGCTTCTGGAGTATATAAGCAAAAACACTCCTTGCCTATCTACCTTGATCAGGTGATAATCGAAGCTCATTTTATAGGAATTCCAAACAGGATTTTGGTTCCTGTCCGACTTGGTAACGTCACATTTAACTATCGAGGAGCATGTGATCCAAACGAGGTGATTTCGTATGAAATAGATCCCAATGCGCTTACTTCAGATACCGGTGCCCGATTATCAGTTGTTAATTTAGATTATGCGGCCACTTATAATTCATCAGGAGTTCCAGCCAATTTGGAAGCGCAGCGGGATTATATCTCCTCTACCTTGTTGAATTACATAAATGCCTCTTTGCCGGAGAGTCAGCCTGTGCCTACTTATCATCCCACTTATTTAGCTGAGGGAAAAAAGACCACACTAGATGTAATAGAAGAAGCAGATGTTTGGGTCACTTTTGTCCATGAGGGAGCAGGTTGGAGAAATTCTATTGGATATTACCTCTATCCTACCAATCAACCTCCCACATCCATTGATCAAATTGAAAAGGTGACAGTAATCTTTCCAAACTTGTCAATGGTAGGAAGTGGGGGAGCTCTTCGATCCGGGGATAAGATAAAACTGGGGAGGTTTCCAGCTGGGATGACAATTGGGTTGGTACTATTTGCGAATGGTTGGTCAGGTAGTAGAGTGGAGAATTTTTATTACCCTGTTTTTGCTGATAAAAATCTCAACCCTGAAGCTTCTCCTTCGCTGAAACAACACAACGTATTGCTTTGGGATGAGGAAAATAAACTCTTCTTGCTTGGCTTTGAAGATGTCCGAAGAGATAATGCTGGCTGTGATCAGGATTTTAACGATGCAATTTTATTTGTATCCAGCAATCCCGTGAGAGCTATCAGCAACCAAGAAGTGAGTCCCATTGATAGGCCAGGGACTTTGGATCAGGATGGGGATGGAATCAATGATATTTTTGATGAATATCCATATGATCCTTCCAAAGCCTATGATAGTTATTATCCTTCCGCATCTACCTATGGAAGCTTTGCTTTCGAAGATAATTGGCCGGAAATGGGAGATTATGACTTCAATGATCTGGTGGTAGATTATCAAATCAAGCAGGTCCTGAATAGCTCCAATCAGGTGACTTCCTTGGAACCAAAGTTTAAATTCCGAGCTGCAGGTGCAGGATTTAGAAACGGGTTTGGATTTCAGTTGAACGTACCATCTTCATCGGTATTTTCGGTTGATGGTTCAGTGGTAAATGAAAGATTTATCACAAAAAACGGCAACGGAACCGAAGCTGGTCAAAGCAAAGCCGTCATTATTGTCACGGATAATGTTCATTTCTTGATGAATCAAACTGGATTTATCAATACCCAAGACTCAGATGGGACTGTAAACCCAAAAGAAGTCTCGCTTGAGATTAGGTTCAACAGTCCCAAAACGGTAGCTGAATTGGGAAATGCTCCTTATAACCCCTTCCTTATTGTGAACCAAAATAGGGGTAGAGAAATCCATCTTCCCAGCTATTCCCCTACAGATTTGGCAGACTTACAATATTTTGGGATCTCTGATGATGCAAGTATTCCTGGTCAGCCAAGTTCTTTTTACAAATCAAAAACTGCTCTTCCTTGGGCGATACATCTTCCTGAATCATTTGATTATCCAAAGGAAAAGCAAGATGTCCGGAGAGCCCATTTGATGTTTGATCCTTGGGCAAAAAGTAATGGGTACTCCTATATGGATTGGTTTAGAGGTCAAACAGGGTATAGGGATGAGCAAAAGCTTTATCTGAAATAAACGGGATAGATTTAACATTATAAATGCAAACCGGCTTAAGCCTTTACAAAGGTTCGAGCCGGTTTATTTTTTTCCTGTCTAGCTCCTTAGATAAAGTGCTTTTTGGCTATTCCAAACTTGATCGAAGCAAAAGCACCAATCATCGAAAATGCACTACCATTCACCGTATTGGCTGATTTAAGGGGTTGGGCTGTCGTAAATTTGACTTATTAAAAGCTTCAAATTATGAAAAGTACAAATCGAATTCCCCTTGCAAAGAGAGCCTTTGATATTCTAGTTTCTTCATTGTTGTTGATAGTGCTAGCGCCTCTTTTTCTACTGGTTGCTATCCTCATCAAATTAGAATCTAAAGGACCTGTGTTCTATTATTCATACCGGGTTGGGATGAATTACAGAATATTCAAATTCTACAAGTTTAGATCGATGCGAACTGATGCAGATCAGCTCTTAGATCAGTTGAAACATTTGAATGCCTATCACCAAGCCAATGAAAAGAAATCAAATTTAATTCCTTTCGATAGGGAAAGAATTTTACTTGCCGGTAAGGAAAATTTAAGGATAGGTTCAGAAGGCTTAATCCGTGAGGAGGTTTATGAGTCAGATAAAAACCAATCTTCTCAAGGAGCTTTTGTTAAGCTGCAAAATGACCCTCGGATTACCCGGATTGGTAGACTTATACGAAATAGCAGTATCGATGAATTACCGCAACTAATCAATATTCTGATTGGTGATATGTCACTGGTTGGTAATCGACCTCTTCCACTCTATGAAGCGGAGCAACTAACTTCAGATGAGGCTATTGGTAGATTTTTGGGTCCGGCAGGACTTACTGGTCTTTGGCAAGTGACCGAAAGAGGAAAAAAATCAATTGGGAAGAATTCGAGATGTCAATTGGACATAGAGTACGCCCAAAAACACAATTTCTGGCTAGATATGAAAATCCTACTAAAAACTCCAGTAGCAGCCTTTCAACATGAAAATGTCTAGGCCATGATTTTATCTACACTAAGTCAAAAACTTATCCGAAAGCCTCATTCCGGGAAATTCCTCCCGGTTTTAGATGGGTTGAGATTTTTAGCTATTGTACCTGTCATCCTTCAACATGCCAACGAACGTCTTTTTAAATATGGGAAGGTAGGCGAATTGACTGCTTGGGAGGAAATGCTTTCATTTTTGATCTCAAGAGGTACCATTGGGGTATTTCTGTTTTTCGCCATCAGCGGTTTCATCCTCAGCTTGCCATTTGCGAAAAACAGGGAGAGAGAATCCTATGGAAGCTATTTCAAACGTAGGCTAATTCGGATCGAGCCTCCTTTTCTTCTTTGGATGAGTATATTTGCCATCATTTTATTGATTAAAGGAGATTATCCGGGCAAGGAATTGATAGGTCATTTCTTTGCTACTATTACTTACTCGCATCAGCTTTTTTATGGAGATTACTCTATTATTAATCCAGTAGCCTGGTCTCTAGAAGTTGAGATCCAGTATTATCTCATTGCCCCTTTTCTTGCCAAATTCTATTTTGATATCCGAAACCTAACCGTAAGAAGGGTTGGGCTTGTTTATGTAATATTTTCTTTCCTTCTCTTCCAACATGGGATGGGTTGGCATTTGATGCCCTTCAAAGCTTCAATTTTAGGCCAACTTCAACACTTCCTTGTAGGGATGCTAGCAGCAGATTTTTATACAAAGCCTGCTATTAAAAGCAAATCAGTGCTTTGGGATTTGTTTTTCCCTTTTTTGGCATTGATGATGGCTTTTACATGGACGGAGGAATTATGGAAAACACTCTTTTTTGAGTTAGGCTTATTGGGAGTCTTCTTTTCAGCTTTTTATGGAAAAATACTACCCAAATTTCTTTCTCTTACCTGGGTAGTAATCATCGGAGGTATGTGCTATACCCTTTACTTGATACACCTTCCTTTGCTGGAAGGCTTTTATTTGTTCGTCGGGAAATTCGGTCATTGGTCTGACTATTTCGGTCAGTTATCGATAAGTCTGATGATAGCCCTTCCTATGATTTTTCTTTGTGGTGTAATCGCTTACAGATGGATTGAGCAGCCTTTCATGGTCAAAGCAGAAGGCAAATCAAAAAGTAGCATCACCAGGGCAACTGCGGTGATTTCCGAGTAAGCCTAATTCAAAGAGAAATGAAAAATTGGAGTCTAATTTTAGTGTTTTTAATCCCCTTCCATGTTTTTGGACAGGAAGTAAATTCTTCTCTTACTGAGGAAAATCTACTTCCGTTAGGTGTATTGATCGAAACAGCTATTTCGAATGCCCCTCTGATTTCAAGGCTATCCAAAGGTCAGGAACAGCGGCAGGAAGAAATCAAAATTGCAAAAAAGAGCTGGACCCAACACATCGCCCTTACGGGAGGGTATAATTATGGAAATGTGGTGGTAGCAGATCGCCTCACCACTCCTCAGGATATTAGTACGGTATTCCGTACCAATACCTCCTCCACATATTATGTAGGAGCTGCACTTAGATTACCGCTTTCTGAGCTTTCAACGAGGAAAAACCAGATTAAAATCCAGGAATTGGCCATCGAAGAGATGGAGTTTCAGAAACTGGATATTGAGCAGACTATTCAACAGGAAGTCACCAAACGGTATAATGAACTTTTGAAAAGCTTAACCACTATTCGATTGCAAGCCAAAAAAGTGGAAGCTGATGAAACAGCTGTTCAGATCACAGAACAGCATTTCCGAAATGGAACAGCAACTATGGATGAATATAGAATGGCTTTGGACATTTTGAATACTGCCAAAATCGAATTAGAAAAAACAAAGCGAGATGCATGGTTTTACATGCAGACACTAGAGCAGTTTGTTGGATCCTCAATTTTCAAGAAATCATGACTTTCGTACAACTAGTGCGGCTATTAGTCCGCTTTGCGCCTTATTTGGTCGGAACAGCCTTTTTTCTCGCTATTACAGTTGGCTACTTTTCTCTTCAAAACAAAAAAGAATATAAGAGTCATACTCTACTCAATACGGGACTGATTTCAGGATATAATATTGAGAGTAGTAAGGGTAATCGGATCGATTATGCGTACACGAATAATGAGATTGATAACCTGATCAATCTTGCTACTTCTCTTGAAACCAATAGAGAATTGTCTGCACGTCTTTTTGCCGAATTGGTTTTTCAAGCCCAAAATTCAGAGGCAACACTTTTGGATGATAATAATGGAGAACTCGAAGCTCTTCTAGAGAGTGTCGCTCAATCTGGTATTAAAGGAAATTCACCCGAGAAATTATTGGTGGCTATTAAGGAAAAAAGAGACAGCGACAAAGGGAATGAAATTTACAAACTCACCTATTCAAAAAACCCATTGATTGGAGTTGAGCAATTGGAAACCATCAAAGTATTCAGAGAGGGAAGCTCTGATATGATTCGAATGGAATATACTTCCATAGACCCTTTTTTGAGTAAAAGGACATTGGAACTGTTGACGGAGATATTTATTGACAAGCAAAAAAATATCAAGGAAGGACAATCGGATACGGTTATTCAATTTTTTGAGGAGGCTACCCAGAAGACTCTGGATAGGTTGCAGAATGCAGAAGATGAACTGTTAAGTTTCCGTGTTAAAAACCAAATCATCAACTACTACGAGCAAACCCGATTCATCGCAGGTAATAGAGAAGAATTGGATAAGAAATACCAGGAACAGCTTCAGATTCAGGCAGGAGCGAAGTCTTCTTTAACTCGAATGGAAAATGAAATTTCGGATAAAAAGACTCTAGCAAGGCTTCAGAATCAGATTTCAAAAAGTCAGGACCAAATTGCAGATTACAATTTTGCCTTGATGGAATTAAACTTGATCGACAGAGGTCAGGGGGATTTCCAAAGCGCGGTTTTAAAAGAGGAGCTTGAGCAAAAAATCAATATTCTCAAAGCCGAAATGATGTCAAATACTGCCGATGTGGTGGATCACAATCATACTACCGATGGAGTTCCTACCACGAATATTTTGACCCAGTGGCTTAATTCTGTCATTACTTATGAAGAAGCAACGGCACAGATTCAGGTAATGCAAAACAGAATGAGGGAGTATGATCAGATTTATGATCGATTTGCTCCATTAGGTTCGACCTTAAGAAGGTTGGAAAGTGAAATTGATGTGGCTGAGCGAGAATATTTGGAAAATCTCCACTCCTATAATCAAGCCAGACTACATAAGTATAACATGATGATGTCCACCAATTTGAAGGTGATTGACTTTCCTTACTATCCTGCCCAACCTGAAAAGTCAAAGGCAGCGATGATGGTTATCCTATCCTTCTTGGTTGGATTGGTTTTGCCTGCGGGACTTGTAGTGACCATGGAGATCCTAGATGGAAGCCTAAAAACCCCTAGAAATGCCTCTGAACAAACAGGTTTGAAATTGGCTGGAATCATGCCTCAATATCCTAAAAGACCTGAAAAACATCCGGTTGATTTTGACCAGTTATCCAGGCAGGCATTGAATCTGTTTATCCAAGAATTGAGAATACTAGCTCAGGACAAAACCAAGGTTCGGGTCAACTTTGCCAGTATTCTTCCAGGAGAGGGGAAAAGTATTCTGATTGCTTCCGTAAAAGATCATTTAAGCGAGTACTTTCCTCAGTATAAAGATCAATTCGAGTTGAACGAAATTCCCTCTTTACTTCACCATCCATTTGATATGGAGGTTCAAGAGGGAGATATTTTTCTGCTCGTGGCAAGAGCTGATCGCAAATGGACTGAGGCCGATCAACATGCGCTCAAAGTCTTCAAAAAGTTTATTGGAAAAAAGCCTCTTCTTTTCTTAAATCATGTGAGAACAGATATCATGGAAGAAATCACAGGTGAAGTTCCAAGAAAAAGATCCTGGTTGAGATCAAAAGTAAAATCACTGTTAAGCTAAATCATGTCTACAATTATTTGCCATAGTTTCCCAGCCTGGGACACTCCCTATGTGAAGTCTACCTTGGAGTTAATTACCAGAATGTCTGCCACACACCGGGTAATCTTTTTGGATTACCCATATACTTGGAAGGACTATTTTTCTAACCCACACGCACCAAAGAAAAATATGCTTGGGGGTGAGGTAAGGATGATAGAAACAGAATTTGGAACTATTGAAGTCTATAACTCAGGACCGATTATTCCTACTCAATGGATCAATCAGCCTAATCTATTTGATGCCTTGATGAAAGTCAATGCGCATCTTGTCAAGCCGACTATAGATCGAATATTAAAAACAGTAAATACGGCCGATGTCCAAGTGATTAATGCTTTCAACCCGGTTTTTGGTTGGTATACAAGAAAATTCTGGAAAGGTATTCCTGTTACATACTATGCTTATGATGATTTGTCTTCTACGCCTTGGGCCGGGAAGTGGGGAAAGACTTACGAAGGAAAATTCCTTAAAGAGGTAGAAAAGGTTATCGTAAGTTCCGAGGGACTTAAGAAAAAGTTTGATCAGCTTCACCCACAGGTTTCCTGTGTGAAAAATGGGGTAAACCTGAGTTTATTCAAACCCGATTTTTTACATAAAGCAAAAAAGAAATTGGGATATGTGGGGGCATTTGATGAGCGAATAGATTTAGAGCTTTTGGAGCAGGTAGCCTTAGCCTATCCTGATTATCTGATTGAAATTCTTGGGCCGGTCAAGACTACATCTGATTTGCCGGGTAATGTGATTTTTTTGGGAAGTTGTCCCCAAGATCAGATTAAAGATGTAGTAAGGGACTGGAATGTTTGTTTAATTCCTTTTCGTAAAACGCCATTTACCCAATCTATCTATCCGCTAAAAATTAACGAGTACTTAGCGCTGGGAAAACCAGTGGTCAGTACTGATTTTGCAGACCTCAGTGATTTTGATGAGGTGGTTAGGATTTCTTCGGATACAGAGACATTTATAAAAGGAATTCATAGGGAAAAGCGATCGGATAATCGACTCAAAAAAGCTAAACGGATTGATTTTGCATCCAAAAACAGCTGGGAAGCAAGATCCCAGGAATTTCTGCAAGCCCTAGCCTCCTGATCAGGAGGCTTTTTCATTTAACGGCAGAATTCTGCCATTAGTCGAAAGCCGACTGCAACTAGTCGTATATCAAAATTATTCCGATTGGCCCTTTTTAGCTTTGATTAAAATTAAAGCAATGGTCTTTTCCCAAATAAGTAAAATCAAAACAGGAGCCATCAAACTGGAGAGTGGTCTAGGAGTAATTTTCCTGGCAGGCTTCATTTTTTTGGCTACTGTGATGATGGTAAAGATTGGGCTTATTGCAGGCTTCTTTTTATTGGGCCTGCCCTTCGTAATTGGCCTCTTGTCTTTTCTTTGGACGGATCCAAAAGCTGGGATTTGGCTGAGCTTGATTATGGGTTTTTTGATTTCAGGTCTAAGCAGATATGTCGTAGCGCCTTGGGGTTTGACGATCGATATTTTTCTGTTTCTCTCTTTGCTTTTTACTCTGATAAACTCATCTGTTAAAATCGACTGGAAAAAAGCCAAAAACGATATTACCCTATTCTCTCTGGTTTGGATGGCCTATCTCGTTTTTGAGATTTTTAATCCCCATGGCAATGGTCTTGTGGCTTGGTTTTATGCCATGAGAGGGATTGGCTTTTATCAGGTACTTTCTGTTCCAATGATTTACCTCTTTTTAAGAGAGGAAAAAGACTTTTATACCTTTTTGAACATACTAATCATCCTTTCTCTAGCAGGAACTGCATGGGGATTTAAACAACAGATATTTGGGGTCGATGCCGCCGAATACCGATGGCTTTGGGACGAAAATCACCATGAAGAACATATCCTGCATGGGGTCCTCCGGGTATTTTCATTTTATAGTGATGCCGGGCAATTTGGAGCTTCTCAGGCAATGATGGCATTGCTAACGGGGATTCTTGCCGTAAGTCCACTTCCTCTTCTAAAAAGGATTTTCTTTGGAATTGCTGCCTTGATTTTCTTTTTAGGCTTTGCAATTTCCGGGACGAGGGGCGCTCTTGCTGTTCCGCTTTTCGGAGGCATTGCCTATCTCATTACTACCAAAAACTTTAAAGTATTGGGGGCTGGAGTCTCGGCGATGATTCTGGTTTTCGTAATTCTCAAATACACCTTTCTATTTCAAGGGGTGGAGCAAGTGCGGAGAATGCGAACTGCCCTTGATCCGAATAATCGATCCTTGGAAGTAAGGCTTGAAAATCAAATCACCTTTGGAAAATATCTCGCTGACAAACCATTTGGTGGAGGGGTCGGTACTGCCGGTTTTTGGGGTGCACGATTCAATCCAGACTCACTTATGGCCAATACGGCTACCGATTCTTGGTTTGTAAAGATTTGGGCAGAGACGGGTTTCGTCGGCCTCTTGATTCACATAAGTTTCTTAGGCTATGTTATGGGGAAAGGAGGAGCAGTCTGCATGGGACTCAAATCTCCCAAACAAAAATCCTATGCAATGGCTATTTATGCCTCGATTGTCGGAGTGATCTTTTCCAGCTATGGGAATCAGGTTTTTGGACAGATGCCTACGGGTATGATTATGAACCTCGCGATTCCTTTTCTCTTCCTTATTCCTCATTGGCCTTCAAAAAACAAATAAATATGAATTGGTTGACTATCATCTTATTCCTGCCAGCCTTATATCTTGGATTGGCTTCCCTGTATCAGCTAGTGCTGGCTATAGCTTCAAAAACATATCGTAAAAATCAGCATGCTAGCCCTATCCAAAAAAAATCCTGGGTTTTGGTACCTGCGTATCGGGAAGATTCTGTGATTTTATACTCAGTTTCACAAAACCTTCAAGTTCTTAAAAATTACCCGCACTGGAAACTGACCGTCATTGCGGATCAATTACAAGAAGAAACTATTAATCAGCTTGAAGAAATGGGGGCTGAGGTAGTGCGAGTTGGTTTTGATAAGAGCACCAAGGTTAAATCATTGAATGCCGCTCTAACTTCTGAATTAGCCGAAAGAGAGTTTGAGCTTTTAGTAATCTTGGATGCAGACAATATTCTGGAATCTGATTTTGTGGATCAGGCCGAAAAGAATGTGGCAATGGGATTCCGAGTTATTCAAGGGGAAAGACTTGCTGCGAATACAGGTAAGCCTATCGAACTTTTGGATGGATTGTCTGAAAAAGCCAACCAGGAATTGCTTTGCAAAGGTGCAAATCAATTGGGGCTTTCAAGCAAATTGACGGGATCAGCCATGGTTTTGGATTTTGATTTGGCAAAAGAAGTTTTACCCAATCTTCAGGCTGTTGGCGGATTTGATAAGGAGATGGAGCTATGGCTGACTTCCAGAGGAGAATATATTCACTATGCTCCGGAGGTTCAGGTTTGGGATGAAAAAGTAGCAAGTCACGAAGCTTTTTCAAAGCAAAGGGGAAGATGGCTGGAAAGTCAATATACCTTCTTCAAGAAGTCATTTGGCCCAGCTATTTCAGGCCTTTTTCATGGGAATGTAGATTATTTCCATAAAAGCCTACAACTGGCCTTACCACCTCGAGCTTTGGCACCGCTAGGAATCATGATCGGAATGCTTATTTCCGCACTGATTGGAAGTGAGATTCTCATCGGAATTTTTCTCTTTGCTTTTATTGCCTTGGCATTTTCTTATTTATTGGTTTTGCCTCACGCACTTTGGGCAAAGAATTGGAAGACATTAATGCTGGCCATGCCAGGATTATTCTTCTCTGCATTCAAAGCTTTGACTTGGATGAAAAAATCCAAGACACAGTTTCTTCATACCACCCACCAAAACACGCCACTATGATAGTCCAAGGAATGCCATGGCCACTGGTTTTGCCTGTTGCGATGCTCTTTTTGATTTGGGGAATACAGCAAGGGAAGAGAGAGATACGGTCTCTGTCCGCCCAAAAACCAAAAAAGAAGAAAAACATTCGTCGTAGTAGCTCTCCCATTGATCGTGGGTAATCTCTCATCCATCGAAACCTCAAAAATCCCTAATAAATAGGTGGATTCTTTGAATAAAAATAGAGACATGAAAAAGTCCCTTTCCATACTTCTTATCATTAAATCGCTTCCTTGGAAATTCAAAGGAGGGATTCAAACCCATACCTGGGATCTAGCCCGAGCCCTCCAGGAGAAAGGCCACAGCGTGACAATCCTTACAGGGGGTGCGTTTTTGAAATCGTCTCAAACCAAAATGATAGAGGAGATTCAAATTCAAGAAATTCCGTTCTTTCCAGGTAGATATGTGCCGATGATTTCATTTTTGGCTGAAGAGTGGGCATTTAATCTTGCTGCAAAAAAATGGGTGAAAAAACATCATAGGGATTTTGAAATTATTCACGCTCAGGGAAGAAGTGGTTATTTACTCTACCAGATTAGGGAAATCAAAAGTAAACTCGTCCAAACACTTCATGGTCTCACATCTTTGGAGTCTAAATCCGGGAGGAACTTCAATGAATGGACCCATGCCAATGTGGTAAAACACTGGGAGCGGAATATGGTAAATGAAGCGGCTTTATCCATTGCTGTGAGTAAAGACCTTAAAAACCAACTCACTCCAAAATCCAAATCTGAGCAAATCAAGGTGATCCCAAATGGTATTAATGCGCAAGGAATGATATCAATTTCTTCTGCCCAGACGGTTGATCGTTTTGTATTTGTAGGAAGGCTTCATCCCGTAAAAGGCCTATTGCCAATTTTGGAAGCTCTTGCCAAAAGCGAGGAAAAGATCTTTCTCGATATCATTGGTTCGGGTCCACAGGAAAAAGAAATTCTCTACAAAATCGAAGATCTTGGCTTGTCGTCTCAAGTAAGATTGTTGGGTGAGCGAGACAATCAGGTGATTAAATACTTGTTGCCTTATTATCGTGGCTTGTTATTGCCTTCAGTTTATGAGTCACAAGGTATCGTGTTGTTAGAGGCTAATTTGGCGGGAATCCCGGTAGTTGTGTCGGATTTGGCATCCATTCGCGAAAGTATTTCACATGGAAGGGATGGATTCTTATGTGACCCTAAAAACCCTGAGAGTTTTATCTCTGCGATGGCTTTCCTTAACAATAACCCCCAATTAGCTCGAAAGATGGGAGAATTGGGTCGGGAAAATGTCCTTGAAAATTTCACTTGGGAAAAGATAGCTTCACAGACTCTGGATTGCTACTATAAAATCGCTGGTTAGCATGAAGGCCTCCATTATCAAACAATTGGCGGGAGCTATGGGTGGGCAGGTTTTTTTTCTGCTGACCAACATGCTTTTTTTTATGCTTGCTGCTAAGAATCTAAGTGCGGAATCTTTTGCGGCTTGGGGCCTATACCAAATGCTCATCGCGTTAATTGACGGGATTCGCCAAGGGTTAATTCACAATGGGCTTACCCGGTTTTTACTACAACAGCCAGAGCAGGAAGGTAGAATTATGGGTTCTGCCTTAGGGATTCATTTGGGTTTTATTGCATTGATTTACCCTATTCTTCTGATTCTTTCAGGTCCCTTGGCTGCTTTTTTCCAAATGCCAACCCTCAGCATTTTATTGCCTTTTTCTGTTCTGAGTCTACTAGGTCTGGGTTCCATTCAAACCTACTTTAACCTTCTTTTTGCCAAGAATAAAAGCCGATCCTATTTCAAAGCAACTGTTGCTTACCTGATTATTTCCGCTTTAGGGATGGCTTTTCTCCTGATATCGAATCAGGTAAGCTTGATTTCCCTACTCCTTCTTCAATCAGGCTCAGCTATGTTGGTTTTATTATTAGGCTTTTTTGAGAAAGGTTGGATTCGGATCCAATTTCCAAGTTCTGGTTGGTTGGTAAAAATGCTTCAATTCGGAAAGCATGTAGCAGGAACCAATGCCCTTTCTCTTCTCTTTCAGAAGGCGGATTTGTTAATGATAGCCTATTTCTTAGGTGCGGAAGAGGTGGCACTTTTTCTGGTTGCAGGCAAGGTTCTTCAGTATGTGGAACTTCCGCTTTCGGCGATCAGTCCATGGATTTATCCTCGTATTGCTGCAGCTAGTCGAAGCAATCAGCCCACTCATCTGAATTTAGAATATTCCCGATCTATCCTTCTGTTATTTGTTCTGTTGCTTCCGGGCGGATTGGTAACCATGTTGTTTACCGAGACAATCATTGAATGGATTAGCTCTGGTAGTTACAGCAATGCAGTACCGCTGGTGTTGATTCTGGTAGCTGCCTCATTTGCCAAACCTTGGGGAAGAGTATTTGGAATGTCACTGGATGCCTTCGGAAAGCCAAATGTAAATTTCCAAATGCTGGCATTAAGCCTGGTTATAAATGTGATTCTAAATGCCAGCCTTATTCCGATTTGGGGATTAACCGGGGCAGTAATAGCAACAGGAAGTAGTGTGATTTTGACTGTCTTTATCGGTCAGCTTAGACTAAAAAAATATCTCCCTATTGTGGGGACAATACAGCGATTTCGGTTGCTTTTTAATTCAATCTTTAATCAACTAAACAAAAAAAGCCATGAACTTAACTTTCGGTGAAGCTCAAATTTATACCTCTGAGAGAATGGTCAAGTTTCCAATGCTCTCAAAGGCTTTCTATAAAATTTTTGGATATACCAATTTGGGAAATTACGCTCGCTTTACCATTTTCAAAAAGCTGGTAAATCAAGTTTCATTACCTCAAAACCCACAAATATTGGATTTGGGAACGGGGTATGGAGAATACGCTTTCTCGCTTTCTAAGGCTTTTCCTTCAGGGCTAATCCATGCTTTGGATATAGATCAAGAGCGGATTTATATGCTCCGGCAGGCAATTCGAAAAAGCCTGACCTCCAATATCAAAACTTATTCGGATCACTTGAAGGATGTATATCTGCCTGAACTGGACTTTGCCTTTTCAATAGACGTTTTCGAGCATATTGAGGAAAATCAGATGCCGTTTCAGGAAGTCTATGACCGGCTTAAGCCAGGAGGGTATTTTTTGGTAAAAATTCCAAATCGAGAACAAAAAACCATCTTTCCTGAGGATTTATTTGAAGAGCATCAGGAATGGCTGGAAGAGGAGCATGTAGGACAAATCTATGATCTGAAGGGATTGAAAAATCGCTTTGAAAAGGAAGGGTTTGAAGTAGTTCATGCTTCCCATTCTGACGGCTGGTTTTCCCGCATGGGTTGGGAACTAGCTTATCTAGGCAAAAAAGCCGGAGTTATTGGTCAGCTAAGTTCTCTTCCTATCGCAAAGGCGCTGGTGAAGCTGGATCGGGTTTTTCATGACAATACCTGGGGGAATGCTATTCAGGTGATTGGTAAAAAACCTGAATAATGAAAGCGCCAAAAGTCAGTATCATCACGGTCAACTATAAACAAAAAGAGGTAACCGCTGTACTTCTGAGAAGCATCCTGTCTTGTGGTTATTCCAATTTGGAAATAATTGTGGTGGATAATGAACAAATCGCTGATGATACCGAGTATTATTCCAGGTTTCACCCTGCGGTTCGGGTGATTAATTCACCGGTAAACTTAGGCTTCGCTGGAGCCAATAATTTGGGAATTAGAAAGGCTACCAGCGATTTCTTGTTTTTTCTAAACAATGATACCGAATTGCAAAAAGGGGTCATTGAGTCCCTGTTGGAGGGATTTTCTAATCCAAATGTTGGAGCCATTTGTCCGATAATCCGATATGACGAAGATCCCAGCCGGATTCAATACTCGGGATTTACGCCGATAAATTCCTTGACAGGAAGGAATAAATTAGAACAAGAACTTCCTATTCAACCCTGGAAGGAAACGAGTTATTTCCACGGAGCTGCCGTTATGATCTCCAGTAAGGTGGTTGAAAAGATCGGCGAGATGCCCGAAGACTATTTCCTTTATTATGAGGAGTTGGATTGGTCTCAGCGATTGCGGGATAAGGGATATAAAATACTGGTCTGTCAAAATGCCTACATCCTTCATAAAGAATCCATCAGCACAGGGAAAAATAGTCCCCTGAAGGTATATTATCAGACGAGAAACCGCATTCACTTCATGAGAAGGAATGGTAAAGTTTATCCTGCTTTTCTTTTATTCTTTCTGACAGTTAGTCTTCCTAAAAACCTGATTTCATTATCAAAGTCTCATGGAAAAGCTTTTAGAAGAGGGGTTCTTGATGCTTTGATTTTTCAGAAAACTGGCTGGACAAATCCTATTGAATTCTCACCCAACACTTACCGATAAATCCGGTCATTCGTCGTATTCAGGCTTCCGTTGATCGATTTAAACAGTCAGTAACATCCTCGGTCTTTTAATTTCAAACAAAAAAGTCATGGAAATTCTATTTTGGATCTTGTTGGGAATCATTCTCTATACCTTTTTAGGGTATGGTATGATTATCACTTTATTGGCAAAAATTAAAGGAAGAAAGAATTCCTATTCTGAATTGGAAGATGAGGATTTACCTTCGGTGACTTTGGTTGTAGCCGCTTACAATGAGGAAGAAATAATCGATCAAAAGGTAAAAAACTGTTTAGCCTTAAGTTACCCTAAGGATAAGCTGAAAATCCTTTTTGTTACCGACGGAAGTACGGACCGGACTGTTCAATATTTGGAGCAATATGCACCGCAAATTCATTATGCTCATTCCCCAGCTAGAAGAGGGAAAATAGCTGCCATCAATCGAGTCATGCCTTCTATTGACTCTCAGATTACAATATTCTGTGATGCCAATGTCATGCTAAACCCTGAAGCTATCCGCCTACTGGCTAATCCTTTCCAATCAAACCTGGTAGCTGCAGTGTCAGGAGAGAAAGTTGTTCGATCTGGAGCCGATGAAGGAGCAAGTTCTTCGGGTGAGGGAGCCTATTGGAAATATGAGTCATTTTTGAAGAAAATGGACGCTCAATGGAATACGCTAGTGGGCTCTGCAGGAGAACTGATAGCTCTACGTACCATTATGTATCAACCCATGGAAGAAGATACGATCATCGAGGATTTTGTGATGACCTTGCGACTTGCAGAATCAGGATATAAGGTGTCTTATGTTTCTGAAGCAAAGGCTGTGGAGTACGGATCGGCTTCGGTTGCTGAAGAAGAAAAACGAAAAGTGAGGATTTCTGCAGGTGGAATTCAAGCTATCAATAGACTCTCTAGTCTTTGGAAGGTATGGAATCATCCAGGCTTAAGTTTTCAATATTTCTCCCATCGTGTGATTCGTTGGACCTTGATGCCGTTGGCATTACTATTATTGATTCCCGCTAATGTTTTACTTTGGGATCATGGTCTGATTTACCAGATTATCCTGCTTTCCCAACTTGGATTCTATTCTCTGGTGATTTTAGGCTATCAGTTTCGGGAGCGAAAGACCAAGAAAAAATGGATGCATTTACCTTTTTATTTCATTTTCATGCATATCTGTGTCATCAAAGGATGGTTTCGATATGCTAAAGGAAAGCAGGCAGTCACTTGGGAAAAGGCCAAGCGTCTGGCAATATCAGAGTAAATTCAAACGGTTAATCAGGGCTTCCTTATTGGCACGGGAGATTGGGATGACCTTATCATCTATAAGTAAATTGGACTCTTCGATGTCGATGATTTTAGCCAAATTGACGATAAACGAACGGTGTACCTTTTGAAAGTTGTAATCGCTGAGTTTCTCCTCTATTTTCTTGATAGTAGCATGGACAATATACCCTTTAGCTTTGGTCTTGAATAGGGCATAATCTCCCTTCGCTTCGATATATAAAATATCCTCGATTTTTACTTTGATAAGCTTATTATCGACTTTCAAAAAGAGGCTGTTGTCTATGATTTTCGAAATATTCTGGTTTGCTTTCTCGGCTTTTTTCAAGCGGTCAAATGCAGCCTTTGCAACCTCGATTGCCGCATTGACTTCTTTGATTCCATAGGGCTTGACTAGATATCCGAAGGGACCCATTTCTTTGGCTCTTTCTATGGTAGATTTATCAGCAAATGCGGTGGTAAAAATGAAAGGGATATCAAATTGATCCCGGATAATTTCAGCAAGTTCGACCCCATCGATGTCTCCAGCAATCTGAATATCGAGTAGGGCTATTTCAGGGGCTTTTTCATTACAAATTGCAATTGCCTCATCTCCGCTCTCAGCTACTCCCACGACATCATGATCAAGCATTGTTAAAATGTCATTTACACTTTGTGCGATCATGGGATCGTCTTCTACGATCAAAATTTTCATATTAAATCGATTTGGTGCTCAAAGTCGGGATTTTGACGATAAATTCCGATCCTTTGTTGACTTCACTTTTTACTTCTATCGTGCCTTGGTGCAAATTGACAAATTCCTTTACAATCGACAGGCCCAATCCCGAACCTTGTATGTTTTTCACATTGGTTGCTCTAAAGAAAGAAGAAAACAGGTCTTTTTGATCTTTTTCTGGGATTCCTATGCCAAAGTCTTTGATACTAATCTGTAATTCGGAGAGATTTTCGAAGTTGATGGTAAGCTCGGGGTTTGACTTTCCCTCAGAATACTTCAAAGAATTGGCCAATAGATTGGTTAGGATATGATCCATCAAGCTTTGGTCTGCATGGATTTCCCTTTCCAGTCCTTTGATTTCCAGCTGAACCGAACGATTGTCTTCTCTTCCAACTGAAAGTTTAGAGATGATATCCTTCGTTAGGTTTATGATGCTCATTGGTCTGAGCCTCACTTCTACTTTACCTGCTTCAATTTTGCCAAGAAGCAACATATCATTCATCAATGAGGATACTCTTCCGATTTCACTAGAAATCCGTTCGAAATACTTCTCAAATTCTGGTTTGATCTCGGGGTTTTTCTTTTCTAAGGCAAACTCAATCAAATCTACATTTTGTTTGATAGAAGTTAGTGGAGTCCGGAATTCATGGGAAGTCATGGATACGAAGCGTGATTTTAACTCACTTAAATCGCGTTCCTTTTGCAGATTTTTTTCTAGTTCTTCTCGGGTATTTTTTTGTAGCGTAATGTCCCTTATAAATGCGGTAAAGGTGGTCCTTCCTCCAAGCTTAAGGGGAATAATGGCGATTTCTATAGGGAATTCCCTCCCAGATTTATGCATGGCGGTGATTTCAAACCGCTGATTCAAAACAGGGCCATGACCCGTTTTGAGATAATTCTTCATCCCATTGTCATGCGCTTCCCGATAGTTGATTGGGATGATATTTTCAGTCATTGGTCTTCCCATCACCTCTTTTGCCTTCCATCCAAAAATGGTTTCTGCCTGTGGATTCCATCCTGTCACTAGCCCTTCCTTGTTTACAGTAACCACGGCATCCAAGGCTGTTTGTATGACGGTCCTTAATAATGCTTCTCGGTCTATTAGTTCTTTTTCAGACTTTTCTTTTTGGAGTTTTAGTTGGGCATTCTTCAGTTTGGATGCGGTAAGATTTGCAATGATGGTAAGAGTTTCCAGATGTTCTTGGGTAAAGAAATTTGGTTCAGGATGCTCAGAGTCGATTATACCTATGATTTTGTTCTCGAAATAAATAGGGACGGTAATTTCGGACCTAAATCCACCTACATCTTTAAAATATCTGGGATCATCTGCTGTGTCTTTGATTATTTCTGCCTTACCACGTTTTGCAACAGCGCCTACTATTCCCTTTCCAAAAGGGATTTCTATCGGGTTTTTAATTTTTCGGTTTCCCTTATCCTTAGGTCCCCTGGCGGCTAACTGAACAAGGCATTGTTTTTTTTCATCGACTACATAAATCACACAGTCCACGAAATCAAACTCTCCGATTACATTCTCTACGATTTCCCAGGCTAAGGAATGTAAATCCTCTTCATCTAATATTTTTGTAACAAAACGGGTAATCGCAGAAAGAAATTCTTGCCTTGATTTTAATTGCTCATTGGATTGTAAAAGGGACTCTCTTCGGCTTTTGAGTGTATTTTGGTTTTTTTGAGCAGTCAGTACATAGCTGATATATCGGGTAAAAAGTCGGAATAATTCAAGGTCATATTGTGAAAAATCTTTTGTTTGCTCGGATGAGCCCAAAAAAATAGATCCAAATTTTTCCCCATCCATATAAACAGGCATGGCGATACATGCTTTCAAGTCAAGTTTTTTTACAGAAGGAAGTTTTTCATAAGCAGTGCCAGAAGTGTCATTTATGGCAATTAGTTTTTCCTCTAAAAATGCTGAACCAGAAATAGTCTGTTCTAAAGGATAGGTTTTATTCAGCTGTTTTAAAATCTCTGAACTTAGAACTTCAATAAATGTTGTCGAATTATCTTCTTTGAATTCAGCAATAAACCCGAATGGAAGTCCAAAATATTCAGAAATAAATCGAAAGCTTTGATTTAGCTGCTCTTTAGGACCGAGAGAAAATTCTGAAGTTATTCGATTGAGCTCCTCCAGGGCATAGGTATACTTGTCCAATTCCGCTTGTATCCGTCGGAGTTCTAATTCGTCTTTCCTTCTTTGCGTGACATCTACATGAACTCCCACCGATCCTGTTCGTTTCCCCTGAAGGTCATATAAGGGGGCCCCAGAAATGATTGCATAAAAAGGTTCTCCGTTTTTTCGATTGATTTTCGCATCATAGGCACTTCCTTGATTTTTCTCCCGAAGTTGATGATGTTCATCAAGTACAGCTTTGGTTTCCTTTGAAGCCAATAACTCAGAGGCGATTTTGCCAAGCATTTCTTCTTTTGAAAACCCGGTCATTTGGCACATTGCATCATTGACGTATTGGATGCGCTCATCCAAATCTACTTCAATCAAGCCAAATTGTAGCCTTTCCAGAATTCCTCGATATTTTTCTTCAGACTGTTTTAGTGCCTTTTCGAAATTATACCGGTTAGTACGGATTCTAACGATGGAAATTGCTCCAATAAAGACTTCTCCCTTATAATGAAATCGAGTCTTTTGTCCAACCCATTCTTCCTTACCTTTTTTTGTAAGTATGGGAAATTCTAAATACGAGGTCTCTTCTTTGGAAGCTAATTGGTTTCGATAAAACTGCTGAACATTTTGTTTATAATCTTCTCGAATGAGTTCGAGATAATGCATGCTGAGTAGTTCTTTTCTCGAATAACCTAATACTTCCGAAGCTATTCTGTTTACAAAAGTAAAGTTCCCCTCAGGATCTGTTTCATAGATGATATCAAGGGCTTCCTCGACTAAAATTCGGTATCGCTCTAAGGAAAAACTTGGAAAATTTTCTTCGGGACTTTCTTTCACAAAAAGTATGGATAGTGGTAAAATGAATTTATCTCCAATATAAAAACTAGAAGCAGAAGACGAAAAACAGTAAAGGGTAAAAAGTAGTAATCTCTATAAAAAATGAGGCTGTCTCAAAATGTAAATTTCTGAGACAGCCTCTACTTTATTTAAAATCTCATACTAACTCCCAAGAGGAAATTTGTTCCGGCCTGAGGATAGTAGTAGTTTTCTGTAATCAATTCCCTTCCTGTATCTCCCGGGATGAAATAGCTGAAAGTATAGCCATTTGGTTCATAGAGCTCATTGAAGATATTGTTGATTAACAAATTGACTTCTATGCTTTCGAAGAATTTTGGCTGTGCTGAGTAGCTGATGCGAAGGTCATTGGTGAAAAAGGCATCCAAAGCACGATTTTCATTGGATGTGTTGTCCAAGAATTGTCTCCCCACATACTTACTCAACCAGTTTAAAGAAAGGTTTTTGGTTGGTTTGAATTCGATGATAGCCGAACCTACCAAATTGGGAGAGAAGGCAATGTCCGTGTCGGAATAGGTGATGGATTCTTGGCGGAATTCCTCTACGCTGTAGTCATCGATATACTCGGTGAACTCCGCGATTTTATTTCGGCTGAATGCGATATTTCCACCAATTGTCCAAGCTGAAGAGACTTGGTAAGCTCCGTCCAATTCGATTCCTGCCCGATAAGAGGAGGCAACATTTTCTCGGATATAAGCCCCCACATCATTGATTTGACCAGTTAGAATAAGCTGATCCTTGTAATCCATGTAGTAGAAATTGGCATTGTAGGTGAAGTTTCCAACACTGGATCTTACACCTGCTTCGATATTGTTGAGGCGTTCTGGTCTTGGAACTTCAGTGATGGGATTATCCGTAAAATCTGAACGAACAGGTTCCCGATTGGCAATGGCATAGCTAGCATACCATGTTCGGTTTCCTTTTTCGTAAGAAAAGCCAAATTTCGGATTGAAGAAGGTATATTTTTCCTCTCCGTCTACGATTCGAAGGTCATCATTCACTCCGAAGAAGGTGTAATTGATTCCTCGCAGCTGTAGATCTCCAAAAAGGTTAAATCCTGGTTTTAATTCGTAGGTAGCTTTAGCATAGATATTCTGATCATCTTTGATGGCATTGTTATCATAGTAGCGATCGCGGATATCGGTATTGCCAGCAATTCGAGCCCAGATGATTTCTCCGAAATGATCCCCATCATAGCGATTGGCTCCACCTCCCAAGATTACATCCCATTGTCCATTGTCAGAGACATAATTTACCGAGCCCACAAAGCCAAAGAAGTCATTATCCAACCATCTTCTTCTGATGATATCGGTACTGCTGATAACTTCTCCACCAATTTCCACATTAGGCAGATTGTAATCTGCAAAATCATCATCCTCTCGATATTGCTCATAATAGCCTCTACCGTAGGTGTAGTGAAGTGCCAAATTGGTTTTCCAATTAGTGCCAATTTTTCCAGTATAGATCAATTGATAATGATCCTGCTGGTAATTGTCTGTCTCGTTTTCGTAAGTGTAGTAGTTGTTGGTTCGGTCCGTTTCAAGCAAAGACTCAGGTAATCCCCACCAGGATTGGTAGGTCTTTTCTTTTCCGGAGAAGACATTTAATTTCACCATGTGATTTTCTCCATAATATCCACCAGAAAGGAAGTAGGATCCTAAATCCGAAAATGCCCGATCTACATAGCCATCGGTGGTGATTTTGGAAAGTCGTGCATCTACGGCAAACCGGTCATTCAAAAGTCCTGTCCCTGCTTTGACGGTATGTCTCCAGGTATTGAAGCTTCCAAATCCATTATCAACCTGGGCATAAGCTTCTTCTTGTCGAGTATCCGTTTGGAAGTTCAAACTTGCCCCAAATGTAGCTGCCCCATTAGTAGAGGTACCGACGCCTCGCTGGATTTGGACATTGTCCACTGAACTTGCAAAATCCGGCATATTCACCCAGAAAACTCCATGTGATTCTGCATCATTCAAGGGAATTCCATTGATGGTAACGTTGATTCGGGTTTGGTCTGTTCCTCGGATTCTGATTCCCGTGTAGCCAATTCCAGCTCCAGCATCAGAATGAGAAACAACGGATGGAGTGAAATTCAAAAGGATAGGAATATCCTGTCCGAGATTTCGTTTCGCCAATTCTGCCTTGTCAATTGTTTTGAAGGTAGTGGGTGTCGTTTCCGAAGCGCGAGTGGCCGAAACGATGAACTCTTCCGAAACGAATTCCTTGCTTTGTAGCCTGAAAATCAATTCCTCAGAGGTTGGAACAGAAATTTCTTGGGTGATGGATTCATAACCCAAATAAGAGACCCGAATATTCAGGGTTCCTTCTGGAAGTTTAGAAAGGACAAATTTTCCATCCATGTCGGTAACAGTTCCTCTTCCGGTGCCCTCTGCCCAGATGGATGCTCCGATTAATGGGGAATTGGTTGATTGATCTAATACCTTTCCCCTCACTTGTTGTTGTGCATGTGCAGCAAGTGTAGTCAGGCAAAAAGCCAGACATAGCCATAAATTTTTCATGTGTAATAAACCCTTTCGGGAGATTGAGTTAAACATGGGAAGACTTAGGGGAAGTCATCCGTACTTGTTTACCCGTTTTGCAAAAGCAACCATCAAAAAAGCCAGTCGGTACCAATTCTGATTTTTCGAATGCTTACTCTGCTTGCTCATTTCCCTTCGCCGGCACTACCCGGATCAGGTAATATGGGTATGATCTCAGCCCGTGATATTAGGGCACCCCTTATGATCTAGGAACAAAGGTATAGAGGAAAAGTTTGAATGCAAAAAAGAGGCGAAGGCCTCTTTTCTTGATTATAGGAAATTGTGAGTGAATACACTCAATTTGGTAATAATGGAGGTATTTGATCCTTTCTATTACAAATCGTCCTCGTCAAAATCTTCCTCTTCACTCATTCCCATGTTGAACATGGAGCTGAATAGATCTCTAAACTGCAAGCCTGTGTCGAGGAGTTTCTTGCTGAGTTGTGAGTATTCTGCAAGGCCATGCAAGGCAAATTCCATAAAGAATTCCTTCTCTTTTTCTGGCAGATTTTTGACCATACCAGTGACCACTGCTTCCAATCCAGGGACTTCATGAAGAGCTTTTTTGTATTCTTTGTCCGATTGGGAGGCTAGAATATCCAGTTCATTTCCTTCACCAAACCAAGCCAAAGGAATCACATAGGGATTTCCTTCTTTGGATTTCTTCTTTTGTTCCGGTGAAGGGAAATAATTGACAAACTGACTTCGAATTGCTTTTCCTATCAAGTTATATGCGACTAATCCAGCTCCTTCCTGTTCACCTTCGTAGACTAGTTCAACTTTTCCAGTGATAGCAGGAATCACCCCAATTAAATCAGCGATTCGAACAACCGTATTTTCTTCTCCATTGAGGTAGAGCCTGCGTTCTGCTGCAGAAATCAGATTTTCAAACGCTGAAATAGTCAAACGGGCAGAAACCCCACTTTTTTCATCTACATATTCAGAACCACGAGCTTCGATGGCGATTTGCTCGATCAAATCACGCATCAATTCCGGTACATGAATTTTATCTACAGGCTTACCTTCCAAATTGGCTTCTTGTGCGGTGATTTTTTTCCCGATTTCGATGCTTTTTGGATAGTGTGTGATGATCTGACTTTCGATTCTGTCTTTCAGAGGAGTCACGATGCTACCCCGGTTGGTGTAATCTTCCGGGTTGGCAGTAAAGACAAATTGAATATCCAAAGGCAACCGCAATTTGAAACCTCGAATCTGAATGTCCCCTTCCTGCAAAATATTGAATAGAGCTACCTGAATTCTCGCCTGTAAATCTGGCAATTCGTTGATCACGAAGATGGATCGGTGAGAGCGGGGTACTAAACCATAATGAATCACTCGCTCGTCATTGTAGCTAAGTTTTAATGTGGCCGCCTTGATCGGGTCCACATCTCCGATTAGGTCCGCTACGGATACATCGGGAGTAGCCAACTTTTCAGTGTAGCGGTCATTTCTATGCCACCAAATGATAGGGGTATGATCCCCTTTTTCTTCAATCAGGTTTTTGGCAAAAGTGGACAATGGATTGAGTGGGTCATCATTCAATTCAGATCCATAAACCACCGGCACATATTCATCCAGCAATTGGGTCATCATTCGGGCTATACGGGTCTTGGCTTGTCCGCGAAGTCCGAGCAAATTGATATTGTGGCGTGATAAAATAGCCCGCTCAATATCCGGGATGACAGTATCTTCATAACCCCAGATTCCAGCAAAGACATTTTCCTTTTGTCTGATTTTTTGAATCAAATTATCCCGGAGTTCCTCTTTGATGGATTTGGGTTGATAGCCAGCCGCTTTCAGCTGACCAAGCGTTTTGATTTGGGTAAGTTCTTTTCCGCTTAGGTTTTGGTAGTCCATAAGGTATTAAAAGCGTTTAGTTCTATTTCGTCTGTAATCTTCAAAAATCAAATCCCCCAGCCCTTTCAGGCTGCTGTAATAGGCGTTCCCATTATTCACTTTGGTAAATTCCTTCACAAACTCCTTGAGATAAGGATCCGAAGCAATCATGAATGTGGTTACTGGGATTTTTAGCTTTCGACATTGTGCAGCCAGTTTGAGTGTTTCATTCAAAATTTTGCTGTCGATGCCAAATGCGTTTTTGTAGTATTTGATTCCTACTTTCAGGCAGGTAGGTTTCCCATCCGTGATCATAAAGATCTGCTTGTTGGGATTTTTTCTTCGTCTCAATAAATCCATCGCCAATTCTAAACCTGCGACGGTATTGGTATGATAGGGGCCTACTTGTAGGTAGGGTAAATCTTTGATTTCGATCTGCCAGGCATCATTTCCAAAGACGATTACGTCAAGCGTGTCCTTTGGATAGCGGGTTTTGATCAATTCAGCCAAAGCCATGGCTACTTTTTTGGCAGGGGTGATGCGATCCTCTCCGTATAAAATCATAGAGTGGGAAATATCGATCATCAATACCGTGGAAGTCTGGGAGCGATATTCTTGCTCGACTACTTCCAGATCATTTTCGGTTAATAAATAGTCTCCCGAAAGACCGTGATTAGCTTGGGCATTTCTCAGGGAATCAGTCAGAGCTATTTGATCTAAATTGTCACCGAATTCATAGGCACGACGATCACTTCCTTTTTCATCACCCGGACCTGAATGGGTGGTTTTATGCTGTCCAGATTTTCCTCGCTTGAGCTTGCCAAAGATTTCTTCCAAAGCAGATTTTCGAATGGTTTGCTCTGCTTTTCCGGTGATTTTGAACTCACCTTTTTGATTTTCTTCGGTTAGGTATCCTTTTGATTTGAGATCTTCAATGAAGTCCCCGATGCCATAATTTGGGTTGGTGAGATTATATCGCTTATCCAGATTGCTCAACCAATTCAAAGTCTCTGCTACATCCCCACCCGTCATGGTCACGAGTTGCAGGAAAATATTCAGCAAATTCTCGAAGGTGTTTTTCTCCGGATCCTGTGGGGGTACGTACTGAGTGAACCGAAATCCTTTCATATTGGGTTTAACAAGAGGGAGGCTTGATGAGTTTACCTGAAAAGACAATTTATTCTAAAAATGAGAAACTATGAATTTGCAGTCGGATTTGTCACAGGTGCTTTGATCATCTTTGTGACTCTTATTCAGCTGAATGTGGCCTTGCCCTTGATTTGGTTGTTGTTTATTGCCGGGCCTTTCTTGGTACTATGGATGGTATGGACGGTTTTGATTGCTCCCATTCAAATTGAGGAAACTTTCGAAGAACAATGGTATCAGGACAGGCCGGATATGCGGAGATCTGAATAAAATCTTAATTTCGGCTTGATGAGTTCAGCCGATCAGCATACTGCTATACTTAAAAAAATTGCCCGTCAATTGGGCTTTGATTTTTGTGGGATTGCTAAAGCAGAATTTTTAGAAGAAGAAGCTCCCCGATTAGAGGAATGGCTGAATCGAAACTATCAAGGACAGATGTCCTATTTGGCGAATCACTTTGATAAGCGCCTAGACCCGACTAAGCTTGTCCCTGGGGCAAAAACAGTGCTTTCCCTGATTTACAATTACTATCCCGAAAAGAAACTCCCTGAAAATCCTGATTCTATCAAACTTGCCAAATATGCCTATGGAGAGGATTATCATTTGGTAATCAAAGAAAAGCTGAAGACATTTTTGGAAATGCTCCGAGAGCAGATAGGTGAAATCGACGGGCGGGTTTTTGTGGACTCCGCACCCGTTATGGAGCGGCAATGGGCCCAAAAAGCTGGGTTGGGTTGGATTGGGAAAAACAGCCTTCTACTCAACCGAAAAATGGGAAGTTTTTTCTTTTTAGCAGAGTTGATTATCGATCTGGAAGCAACTCCTGACAGCCCTTTGGCGAAGGACTATTGTGGCACTTGTACCGCCTGCATCGATGCATGTCCTACGGATGCCATTGTGCAGCCTGGAGTGGTCGATGGATCTCGTTGTATTTCCTATTTGACCATCGAATTAAAGGAAGCTATTCCTAACGAATTCAAGGGGCAACTAGAAAATTGGGCTTTTGGCTGCGATATCTGTCAGGATGTTTGCCCTTGGAATCGCTTTTCAAAACCCCATCAAGAACCTGCTTTTTTGCCCCATCCTGAGCTCGAGGAATTTACCAATCAGGACTGGATAGAGATGACGGAGGAAACCTTCCGGAAAGTTTTTAAAAAATCAGCCGTTAAGCGCACCAAATTTGCCGGACTGAAAAGAAATATCGAATTTATTAATTCAAACAAATCCTAAGCTCATGCCCCGAAATTCGAGTCTGAAGCAGTTTCAAAAAATTTTTAAATCCAAGAAGAAAAAGAAACCTGCTCACAAAGTGGGTTTGCCTCCAGCAGCATTAGTTTTTACAGGTGACCAAAAGCAGGAAGAGGTTTATATCAACTTGATCACTTATGACGAGGTGGATTTTTATGAGGAAAAGGTAAAACTCTCGCAGATCGAGGAGCATTTAAAGCTTCAAAAAAAGGTGGTTTGGATAGATGTCATCGGTTTGCATGATGTCGAATTGTTGGAACAGATCGGGCATTTATTTGGAATCCATAAGTTGACCTTGGAAGATATTCTCAATGTCAATCAACGGCCTAAAATGGAGGTATTTGAGGAGTATATTTTCACTACGCTTAAAATGATTCAGTGTGCAAGCCCAGAGTCACCAGTGGTGGATGAACAGGTGAGTTTTATATTGAAAAATAATGTCCTGATCACCTTTCAGGAAAAGAGCGGAGATGTTTTTCAGTTTGTCCGGGATCGATTGATGGATACCCAAAGGGCTATTCGAAAGCGAGGAACGGATTACTTGCTCTATGCCTTATTTGATGCCGTGGTTGACAATTACTTTGTGGTGATGGAAAATATTGGGGAGCGCATTGAGAATTTGGAATCTCAGGCCATGCTTGAGCCCGATAGCGAGACATTAAATTCCCTTTATCTGCAACGAAGGGAAATGATGGATCTGCGAAGGTCGGTATATCCGCTTCGGGAGGTAATTGGATCCTTTGATAAATATGCTGAGCATAAAATTTCCCCTGAGGTAAGGCCGTTTATTCGTGACTTGTATGAAAACACCATTCAAGTCATCGAAACCATGGAAGTTTTTCGCGATATGTCCTCAGGTGTTTTGGACCTCTACATGAACAGCCTTTCCAATCGAATGAACAATGTGATGAAAGTGCTGACAGTTATTTCCACTATTTTCATCCCTATGACATTCGTGGCAGGGGTATATGGAATGAATTTCAGGCATATGCCTGAATTGAATTGGGAGTATGGTTATTTCGTAACTCTGGGGGTGATGGGAGTCATGGCCCTAGGTATGGTTATTTATTTCTTGAGGAAAAAATGGCTTTAAAATGCTTTTAAGCTGATATCCATACTGCTCACAGAATGGGTCAAAGCTCCCATGGAAATATAATCTACTCCGCATTCAGCCACTGCTGCTAAAGTATCTTCCGTAATTCCCCCTGATGCTTCGATTCCCATTTTTCCATCGATCAGTTCCACAGCTTTTCGCATGGTGTCGTAGTCCATATTGTCGAGCATGATATAATCCACACCTCCTACTTCCAACACCTCAGCGACCTCATCTAGGTTTCGGGTTTCCACTTCAATTTTTAAATTAAGCTGGTTTTCCTGAAGGTATTTTTGGGTATTTCGGATGGCATTTTTGATGCCTCCGGCAAAATCCACATGATTGTCCTTCAGCATGATCATGTCATAGAGAGCAAATCGGTGATTTACACCTCCTCCGATGAGTACGGCCCATTTTTCAAGCAACCGGAAATTAGGAGTAGTCTTCCGGGTGTCCATCAGGCGAGCCTTGGTGTGAAGGATTTTTTGAGTTAGTCGGTGGGTCTTAGTAGCAATCCCGCTCATACGCTGCATGCAGTTTAAGACTAAGCGCTCTGACGAAAGAATGGAAGCAGCAGGTCCTTTTACCTCCAAACCGATATCTCCAAATTTTACTAAATCCCCATCCTTTTTGAACAAAGTGACTTCCAAACGAGGATCGAAGGTTTTAAAAATTCGCTCCGCCAATTCAACCCCGGCTAGGATTCCATCCCCTTTGATTAAAAGTTTTGCTTGTCCTTGAGTATCCGGTGAGAATGCAGATAGAGAAGAATAATCTCCAGGACCGATATCTTCAGCAAAAGCTGCTTGGATAAAGGCATCAAGGGCTGAATCAGTCAAATAGGATGGTTTCATGCCACAAAAATAGGCATCTTGGAAGGTTTACGTTCCCTTTTTTCCAAAAATCACTCAGGCTTTAACAAAGCCCAAGCTGTAAACCTCAATCTGAGAGTTTTGCTGATTGATTTTAATAAAGACCTTGTAATTGGTCTGACCGCTCTGATATTCTCCAATATAGGAGCTTATGCTTGGGTTGTTTTCACTTCTAAAAACGACTTGAAAACTAACCGGAGGGTTCTTTTTGAAAAAGTCGCGTAAAACCAATTCGGCCTGATTTTTTGAGAAATCTCCCTGCTGTCCATTGATGTTAAGGGAGATGCTATTTCCGAAATAGCGAGCCAGTTCACTACTCGATCCCGAATCGATTGCTACGATTACCGGATCGATAGAATCCATGCTTTTGGGTGTGTCCATAGGGGAAACCCAAAAGGTGAGGAAGAAAAGTAATAGTTTAAATCCAGTCATCGGCCCTCGAATAGACAAATACTAAGCCAAAAAAGCTGTACATCCTTGATTTTTTGTCCTCCATGAAAAAAAGTGAAAATCAAGTAAAGAAGTCGCTTCGAAAGGTCAATGGTAAGAAAAGTAATATATTTGCGACATGGAAAAGAATGTACTTTTAATGATTTTGGATGGCTGGGGAATTGCAACCAATCCAGCCGTGTCAGCCATTGACAAAGCCAAAACTCCTTATGTAGATAGTCTCTACGAAAAATACCCACATGCTACTTTGGAGGCTTCTGGTCTCGCAGTGGGTTTGCCGGAAGGCCAAATGGGAAATTCTGAAGTTGGTCATATGAATATCGGGGCTGGTAGAGTAGTCTATCAAGACCTTGTAAAAATCAATCAGGCAGTTGAAAATGGAGAGCTAAATCAGCATCCTATTCTTACTGAGGCATTTGAAAAAGTAAAATCAAATAAGAAAAAAGTACACTTTATCGGCTTGGTTTCCGACGGAGGTGTTCATGCTCATATCAATCATTTAAAAGGTCTATGTGATGCTGCTCATTTCCATGGATTGGAGAATGTTTTTGTGCATGCCTTTACTGATGGACGTGATACTGATCCCAAAAGTGGAGCTGGATTTTTGGCGGAGTTGGAAGAGCACATGGCAAAATCCACTGGCAAAATTGCTTCGGTAGTGGGCCGTTATTATGCCATGGATCGTGACAATCGTTGGGAACGTGTGAAATTGGCCTATGATGCCATGGTCCATGGAGAGGGAGAGAAGTCTAAAAATATTCAGGCCGCGATAAAGAAATCCTATGAAAATAATGTGACGGACGAATTTATCCGCCCTATCATTCATGTTGGTGCTGACAATAAACCTTTGGCTACCATTGACAATGGAGATATGGTGGTTTGCTTCAACTTCCGAACAGACCGCGGACGGGAAATCACTCAGGTCCTTACCCAGCGCGATTTCGAGGATTTCAATATGAAGAAGTTGGATTTGGATTACATCACTTTTACTAACTACGATGATACTTTTAAGGGAGTGAAAGTTTTGTTTGAAAAAGACAACTTGAAGAATACGCTTGGAGAGGTTTTGGCGAATGCTCATAAGAAACAGATCCGTATCGCTGAAACTGAAAAATATCCACACGTTACCTTTTTCTTTTCCGGAGGACGCGAAAAGGAATTTGAGGGAGAAAGCCGAATCCTTTGTCCTTCTCCAAAAGTAGCTACCTATGATCTCAAGCCTGAAATGAGCGCATACGAGATCGCTTCCAAGATCAATCCGGAATTCAAGAAAAAGTCAGCGAATTTCATTTGCCTTAATTTTGCAAATGCGGATATGGTGGGTCACACCGGAGACTTTGAAGCTGCGGTGAAAGCCTGTGAAGCAGTGGATGAATGTGCAAAAAGTGTGATTGATACAGCACTCGAAAATGACTACACAATAATCGTCATTGCGGATCATGGTAACTCAGATGTCATGATCAACGAAGATGGCACACCAAATACGGCACATACTACGAATTTGGTGCCTTTCATTATGGTCGATAAGCATGACCGATTCACACTAAAAAATGGAAAACTAGGGGATTTAGCGCCTACAATTCTAAAATTGATGGGTGTGGAAATTCCAAAAGAAATGACCGGACACATTTTGATAAGCTGATGAAAATCAACCTATTATTTCTTTTCGGAGCCTTTTTGTTTTTATTTTCTTCCTGTGAAAATGCCCCTGGAATTGCAAAGCCAGGGAAATTAGATCCTTTGCCTTATTACGATGTCAGCGGATTTATTGAAGCTGAGATTGGAAAAATGAATGGGGAAAAGGTCATCAAATCCACCCGCATAAACGGGAAAGAAGAAAGTGTGGAAGTCACGCTTTCACAAGAAGAGTGGCGGGAGGAATTGGATGCCTTTTTTCGGGCGGATATCAATAAACCATCTCTGGTGAGCTCCTACACCACCGAGCTTCAGGGGGATATCTTGATTCATCGCCTGAAGCCCGAAGCAAAAAATTCGGTACAGGAAATCCGTGTGCGGATTATCGATGATAGACCTATTTGGTTGACCTTCAGTATCGCCAAGGAAAGCATGTTTTATACTTCCTATGTCTTGGGAGAGGTTTATTTGAATCAGCGCACCCAAAAAATCGATCATTATGCGATCGAAACAACGCAGAAGATCTGGTTTTTGAGTCCTAACAACATGCGTGTCAAAGGGGCGGTTATACCTTGATGATTTTTAGGTAATAAAGAAAAAACGCCGGTCATCAATTTGACCGGCGTTTTTTTATTTATTGAAAAGTGGAGGTCGTTTAGCCTGCCAATCAGTATTTTTCTGGATGTAATTTCCTAACAAAACTAGCTTATCTTCTTCGAATAGGTTTCCAAGCAAAGTAATGGACGTTGGGCTTCCTCCTCTATTAAATCCATTTGGTAGACAAAGTGCTGGATGGCCAGTGAGGTTGGTGATTTGAAGTTGCTGGCCTCCATAGCTTGGGGTCACGATGACATCGTAATCCTTCATTAAGTCATGCATTTCCTGAATCAATACGCTTCGCTGACGAGCCAAGTTCACATATTCTACAGCCGGAATAAAGCGTGCAGCACGGAAAAGGTTTGGCCAGGCATTTCGATTTTGAGCAACTAATTCATCATCCCATCCTAGGCGGGTCAGTTCGTCAAATGCTGCTGCACCTTCTACCATCAGCATCATGGTCATAGGCCCTGCCGCTACGGAAGTTTCAAGCTCAACAGGATGTAATTCAAAACCTTCATTTTCTAAGAATTCCAAAACTTTTCGATCATTTTCAGAACTTCTATTTCCTTCAAAAAAGGACTTGAAATAGCCGATTTTAAGGCTTTTTGGATCTTTTTGTGCAGTATAGTTGAAAGCTGCTTCGATTGTGCTTGGATCTTTTTCATCCTTTCCATTTAACACGGAAAGTACAATAGCATTATCCAACGCAGATCGTGAGATGGGGCCGATTTTATCCATGGACCAACTCAAAGCCATCGCTCCATGTTTGCTGACGCGACCATAAGTGGGGCGAAGTCCAGTTACGCCATTTCGAGTACTTGGGGAAACGATAGATCCTAAGGTCTCTGTGCCTATTGCAAAAGGCACTAAACCTGCGCTAACAGCTGAAGCAGAACCTGCCGAAGAGCCACTCGATCCTTGCTCTAGATTCCAAGGGTTTTTGGTCACACCTCCATACCAAACATCACCCATAGCCAATGCGCCAAGGGTAAACTTGCCTACCAACACTGCTCCTGCTTGGTCGAGTTTTTCTACGATCTGAGCCGTTTCATCAATTTCTTGATCCTTATATGGAGCAGCTCCCCAGGTTGTCTTTGTTCCTTTTACTGCCAATAAGTCCTTGATACCATAAGGAATTCCATGCAAGGGCCCTCGATAGCGTCCTGAAGCCAACTCTGCATCCATGAGTCTAGCTTTTGCAAGTGCGTCTTCTTCCATCAAGGTGATCAAACACTGAAGGGTGTCAGAATAGGTTTTGATTCGATCAAGATAAATCTGCGTCAGGCGCTCACTGCTCAGCTGACCATTTCGGATCAGGACAGCCAATTCATGAACAGGCGTGTAGGCGATATCCACATCACTTGCTGGTAATGCAACGCTTTCAGCCAATCCGAAGTCAACTGGCATCTGACGAGTCTCAGGCTGAAAACCGATCGGGAGAGGATTGAATACCAATGCAGGAGCAATGGAATTATCCAATTTATATTCCCGTGAAGTTTGAAGGTTTGACAATTGAGTTTCAAGGCGGGAAATCATACTGTCTTTTTCTGCAGGAGAAAAGCTCAAACCGATAATTCCAGCAGCGCTGTCAATCGTCTGAGGGTTGATTTCACCTGCTAATTTCCCAAAGGTGAATCCCAAGGTCAGGGTGGAAATCATACCCAAAACCACAAACAAGGCAGAATGTCTTTTATTTTTTCGTTCCATAGGATAGTTTTACTATACTGCACAAACAAGCATCGTTCGAAGGTGTTTATTTAGCTGTAAAAATTCAAACCGTTCATGGATCAAAAAGCCGAATTCCCAATTTTCCCCATGCACTTTCGGGGACTTCTTTTGTTAGCGGGTATGTATACCGTGGCTTGGTCAGCTTTTTTCAAATGGTTTGGACCGGAATTGATTGCTTGGCTAGCTATTGTTTCGGGCCAATCATTTGATCTTCCCGCTGACTGGTATGGAAACTTGGGAATTGTGGTTGGCTTGGTGCTTTTCGTGTCGGCCTTTTATCCTGTAAGTTGGGTTTATTTGATTTTGGCTGGTATTACTGGGAAGCTCATTCTTGCGATTTGGTTTTCACTCGGCTTTTTACCAGAAATTGGTTGGAATAAGCGGACAGGTTTTCATTTGATAGTCAATGAATTACTTTGGCTAGTTCCTTTGATTTTGATTTTTCTCCGTGGCTTGCAAGTCAAGGAGTACCTGAGAAAGCAGGAAGAATAAACAGAGCCGTTTTACTTTTCATTTCGATTGAAATCTGCTAATAGCTGTCTCATTTGGCCATTAGGCAGGGGATTTTTTGTAACTTCATCGACTCATTTGGATGCAAAAAAACCATGACTCAAAAACAACCTCATAAGCTTTTTCTACTCGATGCCATGGCCCTCATCTACCGGGCTCATTTTGCTTTCAGCAAAAATCCCCGCATCAACTCCAAAGGATTGAATACCGGTGTTATGTTGGGATTTACCAACACGCTTTTGGAAGTTTTGAACAAGGAAAAGCCTTCCCATATTGCTGTAGCATTTGACACCTCGGCTCCGACTTTTCGCCATAAACAATATGAACCATACAAAGCCAATAGGCAAGAACAGCCGGAAGATATCACGGTAGGTACACCATGGGTTAAGGAAATTGTGAAAGCATTCAATATTCCGCTTTTGGAAATGGATGGCTATGAGGCAGATGATATCATTGGAACTATTGCCAAAAAAGCCGAAAAGGAATCCTTTACGGTCTACATGATGACTCCGGATAAGGATTATGGGCAGTTGGTGGATGACCATATTTTCCTGTATAAACCCGCCTTCATGGGAAATGGCGTTGAGGTAATGGGACCTAAGGAAGTTTGCGCCAAATGGGATATAGAGCATGTGGATCAAGTCACCGATATTTTGGGTCTAATGGGTGATGCCGTGGATAATATTCCGGGTATTCCTGGAATCGGAGCTAAAACTGCGACGAAATTGCTCAAGCAGTTTGGAAGTGTAGAAGAGCTGGTAAAAAACACCGATCAGCTCAAAGGAAAGCAAAAGGAAAATGTTGAAAACTTTGCTGAACAAGGATTGCTTTCAAAGGAGTTGGCCAAGATCAAAATCGATGTTCCAGTTGATTTTGTAGAGGAGGATCTCCGTTATGATGGATTTGATGAGGAAAAATTACGGGCCATTTTTAATGAGTTGGAATTCCGAACCCTTGCCAAGCGGGTATTTAAGGAAGAAGGCAAAAAAGCGGTCATCCAGCAAAATGAACAGCTAGGGCTCTTTGGAGATAGTTCGGCAGCTTCAGAGCTGGAATTTGAAGAGGAAAGTGTCAATCCGTCTTCTCCAGTAGTTTTGGAGACTATCGATAGTCGTTTTCATCATTATCACAAAGTGAAGGGAAAGGATGAGATCGAAAATTTGGTCGACTATCTGATGCTTCAAAAATCAGTATGTTTTGATACCGAAACTACTTCCTTGAATGCCATGGAAGCTGAGTTAGTTGGGCTCTCATTTTCTTATTTAAGCGGAGAAGCATACTACATCCCATGTCCTTCGGATCAGAAAGAAACCCATAAGATTCTGGACATCTTGAAGCCGTTTTTTGAAAATGAGAAAATCCTCAAGATTGGCCAGAATATCAAATACGATTTGCTGGTCCTTCGAAATTACGGAATTGATGTTCGGGGAAAACTTTATGATACCATGCTCGCCCATTATCTGATTGAGCCGGAGGGAAAGCATTCCATGGACTTTTTGGCGGAGCAATATTTGAATTACAAACCGGTTTCCATCACAGAATTGATTGGTAAAAAAGGCAAGGGCCAAGGCAATATGAGGGATGTGGATGAAGATACCGTGACAGCTTATGCTTCTGAAGACGCTGACATTACCTTGAGGCTGAAGGAAAAATTTGATCCAATCTTGAAGGAAAATGAGCTCGAAAAGTTGTTTTACGAGGTCGAAAACCCGCTTATCCCGGTCCTGACTGATATGGAATTCGAAGGAGTTCGAATTGATACCCATAGTTTGGCCGAGCTTTCGAAATCCTTGGATGAGGAAAGCAAAGAGATTGAGAAACGGGTTTATGAATTGGCTGGAGTTCGATTCAATTTAGCCTCTCCAAAGCAGTTGGGAGATGTACTTTTTGAAAAGTTAAAGCTGGATCCAAAAGCCAAAAAAACCAAAACAGGGCAATATGCTACTGGCGAAGAAATCTTGAGCAAGCTTGCGAATGAGCATGAAATAGCTCAGGCTATATTGGATTATCGGCAAATGGTCAAGTTGAAGTCTACTTATGTGGATGCACTTCCCAATATGATAAATTCGAAAACGGGACGAATTCATACAACCTACAATCAGTTTGTAGCAGCCACTGGTCGTCTATCCTCCATCAATCCCAACTTGCAGAACATTCCGATAAGAACGGATAGAGGAAAAGAAATCCGAAAGGCTTTTGTTCCTCGGGATGACAAGCATGTCCTATTTGCCGCAGATTATTCTCAGATCGAACTGCGGATTATGGCTGCTTTTTCCAAGGATGAGTCCATGATTGAGGCTTTCAAAAATGGACGGGATATTCACTCCACTACGGCCGCCAAAATCTTCCAAGTTCCCTTGGATAAGGTAACAGCAGATATGCGAAGGAAGGCTAAAACTGCCAATTTTGGAATCATCTATGGAATTTCAGCTTTTGGGCTTTCGCAGAGACTTTCAATCCCTCGAGGAGAAGCAAAGGAAATTATTGATGCTTATTTCAAGGAGTTCCCAGCAGTTAAAGCCTACATGGATGGAGTCATCGAAAAAGCTCGGAAGGATGAATATGTAGAGACTATTTTGGGACGCCGACGATACCTTCGAGATATCAACAGTCGGAATATGACCATGCGTGGATTTGCGGAGCGAAATGCTATCAATGCCCCAATCCAAGGTTCAGCTGCTGATTTGATCAAGGTGGCAATGATTCATGTTCATGATTGGATGAAAAAGGAAAAATTGAAGTCCAAGATGATTCTTCAAGTCCATGATGAATTGGTATTTGATGCTCATAAGCATGAAGTGGATCTTCTTCGCAAACATATCCCTGAGCTGATGGCATCTGCCATTAAATTGGATGTGCCAATCGAAGTGGAAGTGGGTGTTGGTAATGATTGGTTAGAAGCGCATTAAGAATGGCAAAAATAAAAACTGCCTTTTTCTGTCAGAATTGTGGAGCCCAAAGTCCCAAATGGCAAGGGAAGTGTCCCTCTTGTGGACAATGGAATACTTATGTGGAAGAGGTAATTCAGAAAGAGGAAGGCGGAAAAGGTACCTGGAAGCAAAGTACTGGAAATAAAAAAACAGCCACTCCTCAGAAGATCACGGAAGTCAATTATGAAGAACAGCCACGCTGGGTGACTGGAGATCCTGAATTGGATCGGGTGCTAGGAGGCGGGATTGTTCCGGGTTCTTTGGTCCTGATTGGTGGTGAACCGGGAATCGGGAAGTCAACCTTAATGCTTCAAATTGCTCTGACTTTAAAAGGGAAAACAGTTCTTTATGTTTCGGGAGAGGAATCGGAGGCACAAATAAAAATGCGTGCTGATCGAATGGCTGCTCAAAATCCCGATTGTTTTGTTCTTTCTGAAACCAATACCCAACAGATATTCCAACAAGTTGAACTGCTCAAGCCTGACTTCTTGGTCATTGATTCGATTCAGACTTTGAATAGCCAATATGTGGAGTCCGCAGCTGGATCTGTTTCTCAGGTAAGGGAATGTACGGCCGAATTGATGAAGTTTGCCAAGGAGACGGGAACGCCTGTTTTTTTGATTGGGCATGTTACAAAAGATGGGACAATTGCAGGACCGAAGGTATTGGAGCACATGGTGGATACTGTTCTGCAATTTGAAGGTGATCGACATTTGACCTATCGGATTTTGAGAACTTCCAAAAACCGTTTTGGATCCACTCATGAATTGGGGATATATGAAATGCGGGTTGATGGCCTTAGAATGGTAGCAAATCCTTCAGAAATTCTACTCACTCAACGTGAGGAAGTTTTGAATGGTGTGGCAATCGGAGCCATGATGGAAGGGAATCGTCCACTTTTAATTGAAATTCAATCCCTTGTAAGTCCAGCCACTTATGGTACTCCGCAAAGAAGTAGTACAGGACATGATGCGAAGCGGCTAAACATGTTGCTGGCAGTTCTGGAAAAGCGTGGCGGTATGCGCTTGGGAAATCAGGATGTGTTCTTGAATGTGGCTGGAGGAATGCGAGTAGATGATCCAGGGCTTGACTTGGCTGTTTGCGCCAGTTTGATTTCCAGCTATGAAGACACTCCTGTTTCAGAAAAGATTTGCTTTGCAGGGGAAGTAGGTTTGGGAGGTGAAGTTCGTGCGGTTTCCCGAATCGAAAACAGAATTTCCGAAGCAGAAAAGTTGGGTTTTGCCAAAATCGTTGTGTCCAAATATGCTGTTAAAGGCCTGGATTTGAAAAAGTATAAAATCCAGGTTTTACAGGTTAGCAAACTGGAAGAAATGTACCAGTTGATTTTTTAATTTGCTATTTGTTTAATTCCTAATTAGTAGAAAATCAGAGTTTTAACTTCCAAAACTCAAGTGCATTTTTTATTTTACTTAATCTTAAATCTGTTTAAACTTTAACCCGTGTGCCATGAAATACTTTGCATATTTCATTTTGATCCTCTTTTCTTTTTCCTGTGCTCAGAAAACTGAGCATTCAGAAATCGAAATTTCTCCAGTTCCCATGGTGGATATTCAAGCTGAATTGGATGCGATAGAGGAAACTAGAGCTGCTTTTCAATTGGCCATAAAGGAAAAAAGGTATGGAGACCTTGCTCAGTATTCCACTGATGATTTCATTGGTGTTTCTCCCGGAAGTGTAGAATGGTTGGAGTATAAGCGTGAGCGGGAACAAAAGCTGGGAATGTTCAGCTATGATAGTATTCGAATGCGCCCTCAAGAGACTGTGATCGTCAGTGATTCAGTGGCCTATGATTTTGGAACAAGTTCAGTTTTCTATACCAATTCAGAAGGAGAATCTGTAGAGTTATTCGATACGTTTTTAGTGATTCTCAAAAAGGATAAGAAGGATGGCATTTGGAAAATTCATAGAGAAGTTGCCTCTGCAATTATTGAGTAGTCAAGCCATTCTTCACTGAAGATCAGTTTTTGGGGAATTATAAGTACAGAGTTCTCAATTCTTTTAACTTTGGTATAGACGGTTCACGCTTTTACAATGGCGGGCCCGTTTCTGCAAATGAATAAAGTCCAGCATAAACTCAATCAGTTATCCGCGACAGCAATTTGCGGAAACGATATCAGCTCCTCAGTTTTGTATGTTTCTGCACTGGCAATAGCATTTGCAGGACAATATGCTTGGGTTACCCTTCTGATAGTTTCAGTTGTTTTGTTTCTTTTCAGAAAAATCTACGGTGAAGTGGTGGGAGCCTTGCCCTTGAATGGAGGGGCTTATAATGCCCTCTTAAACACTACAAGCAAGTCCACTGCATCCTTTGCCGCGACCCTCACAATATTGTCCTACATGGCAACGGCGGTAATTTCTGCCAATGAAGCCATCCATTACTTGCATCATTTAATCCCAGCAATGCCTATCATTCCTATGACCTTGGTCTTACTGGGCATTTTTGCTTTACTGACCATAGGAGGCATTTCAGAATCCGCCAAAGTTGCAATAGGAATTTTTATTTTCCATTTGGGTTCTTTGACGATTTTAAGTGGCTTCATCCTGTATTTTCTTTTTCAAAATGGATTTGGGACCCTATTTGATAACTGGCAGATGCCACTTTCCGGTGGTTCCATTTATACAGCCATCTTTTTAGGTTTTGCCGCTTCTATGTTGGGGGTATCTGGTTTTGAAAGCTCGGCAAACTTTGTTGAGGAGCAGGAGAAGGGCGTTTTTCCCAAAACCCTGAGAAATATGTGGGCCATAGTCAGTATAATAAATCCACTGATGGCTGTTTTTGCATTGGCTCTTTTTACTATTCCTGTTCTGCAAAGTGATGAATATCAAAACACCCTTTTGATAGAAATGGGTGAGCAGGTGGGAGGAGAGGGTCTTGCTATCATGGTTGCTTTGGATGCTTTTCTAGTGCTTAGCGGTGCAGTATTGACCAGTTTTGTAGGTGTGACAGGTTTGATTGAGCGAATGACATTGGATAGGATTATGCCTCCATTTTTTCTGAAGAAAAACAAAAGAGGAAGCTCTTTCAGAATCATCATCATGTTTTTCTTGCTCAGTGCCTCGGTTTTATTGATTACGGAGGGCAATGTCAAACTTTTGGCAGGGGTTTATACCATTTCCTTTCTTTCTGTAATGGCCCTTTTTGGGATAGGGAATATTCTATTGAAAATCAGGAGAAATAAGCTCCCTAGACCAGAGCGTGCTTCTTGGTTTGCAGTATTGATTGCAATAAGTGCGGTAATTATCGCGCTTATCGGAAATATCATTATGCCTCCGAAAGAAGGTCTTCCAAGTAATTTGTCCGTATTTCTGTACTACTTTATCCCATCCATCCTATTCATCATTATTATGTTGAATAGGACGGTTTTGTTGAAAGTATTGCTCAAAATCATCGATGCGATTTTTAATCCCGTTCAGCGATATTTCAAGCGATTGGATCGAAGAATTCTTCGAAATATCAATAAAATCAATTCCCAAGAGTTTGTCTTTTTCACCAAAGGAGATGACATCGCTACTTTGAATAAGGTCATGCTTTACATCAAAAAAAATGAGCATACGAGGAAACTTAAAATTGTGATTGTAAAAAATGATCTAGTGAAGGTTCCAGAGAAGCTGAAGGAGGAAATCGAGTTTTTGGATAAAGAATATCCTGAGATTAAAATTGAGTTTGTGGTGGAAGAAGGGAATTTCTCTCCTGAATTGATCAACAGTTTTTCCGAAAAATGGAATATCCCGATCAACTTTATGTTCATAGGTTCTCCCGGGGATAAGTTTCCATACAAGATCGAAGAATTGGGAGGTGTGCGCTTAATTATCTAATGGGTTTTTAAGCGGCAATTTTTGGGCTGATAAAAAATTTATATTCTCGACTGTAGTTTTTTGGTGCTTTTGTAGACTAACTGAGTAAAAGATTCACCAAAAAGAAATTCCAATGAAAACTACAGAAAATCATCAGACGCTACTATTCAAAGGAGCAGGCTACCTCATCGGAGCTTTGATCACCTTTGTGCTCGGTATAAGTTTATTTTTCATGACCGAAAACTTTGTGATTGCGCTTTCCTCATCTCTTCCCATCGGTACGACCTTCGGGATATTGATCGAACAAAAATTCCAAAAAGAGGAAGAACCTATGAATTCCCGGGCAACCAAGCTATTCGCTCGGCTCCTGCTTTTGGGTATCATCGTGTTTTTTGCAATCTTATTCCTATAAGTCAGACGGCTAATGGCCGATTCCCACATGCAGTCAGCTAAAGACATAGAAAAGGAGTTCATTGCAAGAATAGAAAAGCATCAGGCTATCCTTCACAAAATTTGCTTCGTCTATGCAAAGGATGAATCGGATCGCAAGGATTTATATCAGGAAATGATCCTTCAATTATGGAAGTCCTACCCAAAATTCCGGGGTGATTCGGCTTTTTCCACGTGGATGTATAGAGTCGCTTTGAATACGGCAATCACCCAAACCAAAAAGCCGAATTTGTTACTTCTTCATGTTGAAGCACCTTCATTTGGGGAAGATATGGGAAAAACTATGGATGCATCTGAAGATGTCAAAATTCTCTATCGGGCAATTTCCCAATTAAACAAAATTGAGAAAGCGATTATCCTGCTTTGGCTGGATGAAAAATCCTATGAAGAAATTGCTGATACGATAGGTATAAGTGTCAAAAATGTAAGTGTAAAGCTGGTTCGTATCAAAGCTAAACTGGCTGATTTGATTCAAAAGCTTCAATAAAATGGAACCCATAGATTTAGAAAAATATAAAGCAGCCTGGAAAAGAGATCCTTATTTTCAAGAGCAAAAGCTCTCTGAAAAAGAAATCACACAATTCGTAAAATCTTCTTCCAAAAATATTCGGGCTCAATTCAAGTCTGCTTTGATTTTGGATATCATTTTAAAATCCATCCTAATCTTAGCGGTACTCTTTCTTTTCATTTCCCCAATTGGATCGAACCCTCTTCCATTATTGATTTTTCTAGTCATTTTGATAGGAGGAATGATTATTCAATTTCGGGTTCTAAAGAAGCTACCATTTCTGGATTCAGAATTAAAAGCGGTCGAGAGTTTGAAGGCTTCAATTGAATTTTATTATCAAGAATATTTGAAAACCTTGTACGTAAGCGCTTCAACAAGCACCATGGTTTTCTTAATCGGCTCCTATTTCTATTTGCTGCACAAGTATGGTCAAGTTCCAGCTTTCGAATGGGACGATTATGTGGTTTTTGGAATCGGGATTTTGCTCAGTTTTGGAATCAGTTTTTTCTCTCAGCGAAAATTCAATCAATTCAAAATCAATCAATTGGAAGAATGCTTGAATGATGCGGGGGAAATCGAGGTGGATGAATCTTACATTCAAAACCATCGGTCAGATCGGAAAATGCATCTCCTGATTTTTGGGATAGTATTCATACTGGGCCTAGCCTTATTTCTGTATTTAATATTCAAATAAACCTAATCCCTCAAGATGGAATCAAAACAAAAAATTAGCTGGAATGTCATTCGGACTATCCTTTTTATTACGATCGGGTTAATGAATACTGTTTTTGTAAAAGCGGAGGATGTGGGGAGTTTTAAAAATTACCTTGGCTATGCTTTGTTGGTTCTGGGCTTGATAGATGCCTTTTTTCTTATTCGTTCAAAACTCAAAAAAGCTAATTAATTATAGTCTTTGGAATCTTTTCAGCTTAGTTTTTCTAGATTCTGAAATCTTTTCAAAAAAAGTCATCTTTGGTATCTTCTTCCGGGTCGGAGGAAAGCAGTTGGATCAATATGGAAAAAAGAAATAAAGTCTACATCGGAACCAGTTTAGACGGATTTATTGCAGATAAAGAAGGAGGGCTTGATTGGTTGGATTCCATTCCAAATACAGACCAGATTGACATGGGATATGGAGCTTTTATGGCTCAAGTTGATGCTTTGGTGATGGGAAGAAATACCTTCGATACTGTATGTGGATTTGATATTGATTGGCCTTATGATAAACCTGTTTTTGTATTAAGTCATACTTTGAAACAGGTTCCTGAGTCTTTACAAGACAAGGTCCAAATAGTCTGTGGATCACTCCAAGAGGTTCTTGAAGAGATCCGTAGACAAGGGTATAGGCGATTATATATCGATGGAGGAAAGACGATTCAAAGTTTTTTGAGGGAAGATTTAATCGATGAAATGACCATTACCACTATACCAATTCTTCTGGGCTCGGGGATTCCTTTGTTTGGAGAACTGGAGAAACCTCTGCTTTTTGAATGTCTCTCTTCTCAGATTTTTCTAGGAAAAATTGTTCAGAGCCATTATGTCAGAAAAAGACATTCTGAATTTTAAAACACCAGATTGAGTAAGTTTACTTTTTGCTCAGGTGTTTGAAAACTTCCAAATACTGCTCAGTGACATAATCCCAGTTGTATTTTTGAGTGAGTCCGTATCGAGCTGTTTTTCGTAAGTTTTCCAACTCTCCAGGATTCTTTTCAGCCATTTCTACCAATTCCTTCACCGAGTTTTCATTCTTCTCAAAATACCAGCCATGCTTCCCGTTTTGTAGCATTTCTTGGTTGAAAGGGGTATTCAGCGCTAAAATAGCACAGCCATAGCCCAAGGCTTTGAGCATGGCTGGATTGGTGCCTCCATATTCATGTCCATGAAAATAGGCGTAGCAATGCGAATATAAAGCCGCCAGTTCCATAGGGTCTGTTACATAGCCAGTGAATAGCAGTCTTGGATCCTGAATTTCCTTAAGTCTATTTGCCCAAGCATCTTGGTAAGGCACATCTCCTACTACAACTAATTTCCGATTGGAATCGGATTTTAAAAAACCTTCGATTATCAGATCCGCATTGTTATCAGGCACTAACCTACCGACGATCAAATAATAGTCACGGCTATCGAGGAGCCATCTGGAAAGTGGTTCTGGAGAAACTGATTCTTTTGGATTAGCACCGTAGGCAATGACCACAGAATCCTTGTTGAATAGCTCCAAATAAACCCTTCTCATCTCATCGGAATCGTTGATGATTTGATCGTAAAATTTGGTTGCCAATTTGGAGGCCCAATAAAAATACTTGGCTCCAAGTCCTTTCCATTTCGGGCGAAGCCATTCCAATCCATCCACGTTGATGGCTGTGGGTTTGCCAAAAAGACGAGCCAAAAGTCCAAAAGGTCCATTACCCGAATTGACTACAAAAATCACATCCACATCTGAGAAGCAGGCGTGGATCATGGAAAAAAAGGTATGGGTCAACTGAGTCAGGCTCTTCGATTCAATAGCCGGGGTATAAATGCACTCGATTCCATTAACCCAACGTGGTTTTTCAGGGAAAAGAGCACGGTGATTGTAGACTCGAATGTGCACTCCTTTAGCAACCAGGCGCTCTCCCAATTCCTTAATCATGGTATCATAGCCACCATAGACATAAGGATAGCCTTTCGCTCCCATGATGGCAACTTTCAGCTTCTTTTCAGATGTTGCCATAAGTGGTTTTTGATATTTTCTTTAAAAGCTTCCAAACTAAACTCCTTCAATACTCGGTCCTGACCAGCTTTCCCCATTTTTTCACGAAGATTTTTATCTTCGATTAGCTGATTTAGGGCTTTTATTCCCTGATTCACATCTCCAATAGGGATCAAAAACCCTGTTTTTCCTTCCTCTACCATTTCAACAGCTCCCCCGCTTTTTGTGGCGACTATGGGTTTTCCGGCGGCCATAGCTTCCAAAATAACAGTAGGAAAAGAGTCCGGTAAAACCGAAGGCAAGACAAAAATATCCAAAGAGGCCATGATTTGGGGAATATCTTCCCGAAATCCCAAATAAGAAACTTTTGCGCTCAATCCATCCTTCTCAATTTTTTGAAGAAGTTCTTCGAGAATTGGTTCATAGCCAGGAAAAGGATCGCCCACCAAAACAAAATGAAGGTTAGAATTCTTCGAAATCAACTCTTGAGTCATTTCTAGGAAAAAACCTTGCCCCTTTCCGGGATTAATCCTTCCTACCATTCCAATCAAAATTTGATCGGGGGATAATCCCAATTCCTCTCGGAGGGTAGGTTTTGCATTTAAATAGGGCTCATAGGGAATCCCGTTATAAATGACGCTTAGCTTGGCTTTCTTGAGTTTGGATTGCCAGTGATTTCCTACCGATTTTGAAACTGCAATTGGATGTGGTGTAGTGGAGTCCAGCATTTTGGAAAGCCACCAAACAAGAGGTTTTGGCCCTAGCAGTATTTCATGGATATGCCAAGTATGGGGAATTTGCTTCTTCTTCGCCCAATAAGCACCAATTACCACCGCAAGCGTATTGGAGAAGACAAGTTCGAATTGGTAGCTTTGATGGAGTTTTGTCAGAAAATTAAAAGCTTCACGATTTTTCTGAGCTCTATTGAAAAGCCCCCAAGGGCTAAGGTATTTCCTTCTTAAAATCCCGAGATTTTGAATAAAAACAGGGACTTCTTCCTTTTCCAAGAGACTTTGAATAGGGCCTTCGTTGGTGAGCACAACTATCGGACGAAATCCTTCCTCTTGATAAACACGCAAGACTTGCAGGAAAATCTTTCCTGAGCCATAGAGCTCTGATGAACTTTGAAGAAAAAGGATATTTCGGGAATCAGACATTTCGTTGGAAATAAAGCCCTACTATTCCTGATTTTCCAAAAAAAGTGGAAATAAACTCAATCACCCAGGCAAAAGGCAGAGCCAAAGCTAGCATGACCAATAGACCAAGTGATTTCTTTCGCTTGAGTCGAAGAATGATATTGTCCCGAAAACCTATTTGGGAAAGCAAGACTTGAAGCATCCCCAAAACGCCCAAATGAATGGAAAAACTCCTTGAACCAACAGCCACAAATCCCATTTTTGCCAGTTCTTTTTTTAGTCCCTCTTCAGTCCAATGTGTTAAATGTTTGGGAATATCCCAATGCATCCATAGTTTCTCGCCAAACCTAGCCTGCCAGGAGTTGGATCTCGGAACTTCAATGTAAAGAATTCCCTTTTCAGCCAAATTTTCCTGTAGCAATTCCTTCAGCGTAGCGATGGGTCTTGGCAAGTGTTCAAGCACATGATTCAGGGTAATCAGGTCATATTTTTTCTCGCCAATGAGTCCAGTTTCATAAAATTGATTCAAGACTTTCACCCCGTACTTTTCCTGGGCAAAATCCGCTCTTGCTTTTTCTGTTTCTATTCCGATGCCTTCCCATCTCAATTTTTTGGCTACGGCTAGAAACTGACCTTTACCTGAGCCAAAGTCCAATAAGCGTATGGCCGTTGGATTCATTTTTTTGGCACCGATTAGGATTTTTCTAGCCTCTCTAAAAATGATCTTTTCAAAAATAGATTGTCGATTGTCCACAATTTGATAGACCTCATCCCGATAAAGGGATCCTTCATCTATTTCTTCCGGAATCCAAGTCCAGCTAACTCCACAATTGGAGCAAGAAATAATCGAAAAAGGGATTGGGTTTGATTGGGGAGTAGAATGACAGACCGGACAGGAGATTTGCCGCATGGTTTACTTACCGGGATTCAGAATAACCTGATGAAAAGCTTCGATGAATTTTTTTGCCGAAAAGTCCTCAGCCCTCTTTTTTCCTTTTTCAATCAATTGGGCCCGCAGGTCATTTTCTTGACTCAAAAGTATCATTTTTTTAGTCAAGTCTTCCAAACTTCCGGTTTGGAAAGGCATTCCAGCTCCATTTGCTACCTCTAGAAGGGCTTCCTGATCGGAATGAATTACTGGTACTCCAAAACCCATGGATTCAACAATTGGGATTCCAAAACCCTCATTTTGCGAAGGAAAGACATAGGCAAATGCTTGAGAATACAAAGCTTTGATTGCTCCATCGCTTACATAGCCGGGAAGAATCACTTGATTTTCCAATTGAAGGTCTTCCACCAGTTTTTGTACAATGGGAAAATCATCCATTTGCTTGCTTTGACCAGCTCCTCCAGCTAAAACCAACTTTTTGTCAGATCCAGTTTGAGTCAAAAATTCTGAATAGGCTTTGACAAGTAAAGGCAGGTTTTTTCGACGATCGAAAGTCCCTATGTGAAGAAAATAGCCCTCTTTTTCTAGCTGATGATTTTTTAAAATGGTTGGCTCAATGGGATCATGAAGCATTTTTGGGGCTTGGTAGATGACATTGATCGGCCAATCATTGCCCAAATATTGAATCAGTGATTTTTTGGAATAGTAAGTAGTGGTGATAATTTCTGTATTCTCTTTAAGTCCTTTTGCAATCAGGTTAAGAAAGTACTTCCGCCACCACTTTGGGTAATTTTGAGGCATTTGCCAAAAAAATGCATCGTGGAAAACAGTAAGCCTACGACAGTTCAGCGATGCCGCAGGTGAAACAAAATCCGGACAAATTAGGACATCGGGCTTATGTTTTTTTACCAAATCGGGAAGTTGGAATTCTTTCCACCTCAGGTAGTCCAAATGGTAATTCAGTCGTTGAATCTTGGATTGAGGGAATTTGTAATTATTGTCTGCTGCTTGTTTTTCGGGCTCATGCGTAAATATCCAATGTACGTCGGGATGGCTATACCTTCTCGCGGCTTTTGCCAGTTCCATCATATAGGTTTTGATCCCTGAGGTGGCGACGTTTAAATATTGGAGGTCAAGCAGGACATTCATGCCCGCTCAATTTCAGTATTTTTTTCAAGGGGAGAAACCTTCTTCACTAAAATTTGTGGAGGCTTCAATTTTTGGAAATGGGAAAAATTATCAGCTAGCCTTTAACTTCAATTCTCCATGTCGTTTGATCACCCGAATTCCGAAATGCTGATTGATAAAAGCTTTGCAGTGATTTTCAGCCCATTCGGCACGGGATTCAGTATCGTAAAGAATGGTCATCCGAAGCATGGTTTTGACATAAGGCTCGTATTGACCCAAATCCCGTACGTATTGGATAAAGGTTTTTTCCCAGTCCTCTTTGAACTTGTCAAAGTGTGACTTTCCATCAAAAAGCAATTCCAACTGATTGTCTCCATTCACATAGCGGTACACTCCGCATAGCTGACGGTAAATCATTCGAATCCTATCCATGGGAAATTCGAAATTATCCAAAATGGCTGCATAGGTAGAATCCATCAATTGCAGCGGATTGTAAAGGTAGGTGTAGGAGCGCTTGAGCTCATAAACCATTTGCTCCAAAAGCTCTTCCTCCATGGCAAATTGTGCCTGACGGAGGATGTAGTTTTTGTCTAAAGGGAAAAGCTTTTGGATCATGATAAAAAGAATTGTAGCAAAAATAGAAAAAATCCACTTATCAGTGAAATCTCCCGGTTAATTGGCGTGGTTTTGCCAAATATTATTTTAAGAAATTCCAAATCACCAATCCGATGGTCTCCTGGCTTGGTATGCAGCCATTCTATCCAATAACTCAGCTGGATCATCTGAAATAATCACTAATTCTTCCTGCTCCGGATACAAAAAACCTTGGTCTTTTGCATGCTTGAGAAAGTCAATCAGTTTATCGAAATATCCATTCACATTATACAGCCCCAAAGGCTTTTGAATGTAGTGTAGCTGATTCAAGGTCATGATTTCAAAGAGTTCCTCTAAGGTCCCGATTCCTCCTGGCATAGCAATAAATCCATCTCCGCGTTCTGCCATGAGCCATTTTCGGTCCCGCATCGTCTCTACAATAATTAATTCCGTGCATCCATTATGCGCTACTTCCCGATCCACGAGTTTTTGTGGGATTACTCCTAAAACCTCCTGTCCGGCGGCCAGCATTTCATCAGCGATCACACCCATGAGTCCGACACGTCCTGCTCCGTATACTAGGGACAAATCTCTTCGGATCATTTCCTGAGCCAATGCCTTTGCTCCTGCTTCGAATGCAGGTGAATTTCCTTTTCTTGATCCGCAATAAATGGTAATCTTTTTCATGATTGGGTATAAAAAATGAATGGTTAAGATAGCCGATTGATCAGGATTGGCAATGCCTATTTCCAAAAAGGCTTCAGATTTTTTCCCTTGGATTTTTCTAATTTTGGGGATGAAAATTTGCTTCGCTACCAATAATCCCAAGAAAATTGAAGAGGTGAAGGCGGCCTTAGAAGGAGAGGTTGAAATTGTCTCCCTTCGTGAAATTGGCTGTCAGGAAGAATTACCCGAAACAGGAGATACACTCGATCACAATGCATTTCAAAAGGCCCGATATGTCAAAGAGCACTATGGGGTGGATTGTTTTGCGGATGATACTGGGCTAGAAGTGGAAGCTCTTCAAGGAGCGCCAGGGGTATATTCAGGTCGTTATGCCGGTGAACCTCGATCTGATGAGCGAAATGTGGATTTGCTTTTGAAGAATCTGGAGGGGAAAACTGATCGAAAAGCTCAGTTTCGAACCGTGATTGCACTAATTTTAGACGGAAAGGAATATTCCTTCGAGGGAGTTGCGAAAGGTGAAATAATTAATCAACGGAGAGGTTATAAAGGTTTTGGTTATGATCCCGTTTTTGTTCCAGAAGGGAAGAATGAAACATTTGCAGAGCTGAGTTTGGAGGAAAAAAATAAGATTTCCCACCGTGGAAAGGCTGTAGCTCAATTAGTGGACTTTTTAAAGCAGAAAAATTCCTAAACTTGTGAGCAAATTCAAACTCATGGGCAGGCCATTCATCGTTGGGATTACCGGAGGATCAGCATCTGGCAAAACACTTTTCTTGGAAAGACTTTTGGGTAGTTTCAAGCCTGGAGAGGTTTGCCTGATCTCCCAAGACAATTACTACAAACCCCGGCATCTTCAGCCCATCGATGCTCAAGGCGTCCACAATTTCGACACTCCTCAAAGTATAGATTTCGAGGCTTATGCTGATGATATCCGCAAAATCCAAAAGGGTGAAACGGTATATCGAGAGGAATATACCTTCAATAACGCAGCGAAAAAGCCTAAAATGCTAGCTTTCGAGCCTGCGCCAGTGATTGTGGTGGAAGGGATTTTTGTGCTATACTATCCTGAATTGTCTGATTTATTGGATTTGAAGGTTTTCATAGACGCCAAGGATCATATCAAACTGAAAAGGCGGATTATTCGTGATAAAGTAGAGCGAGGCTATGACCTTGACGATGTTCTTTATCGCTATGAGATGCATGTGATGCCTACCTATGAAAAGTACATCAAGCCTTTTAAGAATGATGCGGATTTGATCATTCCAAACAATGATAATTTCGATATGGGCCTAGAAGTCATCCGAACTTACCTTCGAGCCAAATCCTTTCAAAGGCCTTGATTAGTTGGTTTTTGCATAAAAATTATTTCTATATTTGCCCTCCATGAAACAAAAAAGCAATAAAAACAAACTTTGGCAGCGAAGACTAACCCTAGTCTTGGCCATGTTGTTGTGCTTCTTTGTGGCTTCTGTGGAGTATGTAGCAGAGCAAGAGCCGGTAAAAGTTGAGAATCACCAAAATCCTGATTCTGGAGACTTTACTGTGCTAAGTATGGCTGTGGATGCTGTAGTGCCATTTGCTGTACAGGTTACCCAGACAGCTCTCTATTTTATTTATGACATAATCAGTTTTGAGCCACGCACTTTTGTGGTTTCGGCTGTCACCGTTCCTCATTACAATCAACTGGTTCAGATACTTTTCGAACGGATCATATCAACCCAAGGGCCCTAGTCCTTCATTTTTCTAACACCTATCTATCGCAGGCAAAAATTTGTCCTGCTACAATCTCTTATTTCTAAAAATCAATTTAAAATTCAATAATTCAATGCAAAACAAAGGAGTCATTGTGTTTTTGACAGTGGTGATTACAGCCTTGTGTCTGTATTATCTGTCATTCACATTTGTTTCAAATGGCATTCAGCAGACAGCTACTGAATATGCCACAGATGCCTCAGGTAACGTAGATTTTGTAAAAAGAAGAGCGTACCTCGATTCAATTTGGAGAGAGCCTGTTTACAATTTCTTGGGGGCAGATTTCACTTACCAGGAAATCAAAGAAACCGAACTAGGTCTTGGTCTTGACCTTCAAGGTGGTATGCACGTGACCTTAGAAGTTTCTCCAGTAGAAATTGTAAAAGGTTTGGCTGGAAATCCTAAAGATGAGGCTTTCAACAAATCTGTAGAAGATGCTCGTCTCGCAGCAAAAACTTCTACAGATAAGTATGTCAACTTATTCTATTCAGCTTGGCAGCAAAATAACCCGGGTAGAAACCTGAGCAGCATTTTCGCTACTGCAGCCAACAGAGGTAGAATTTCTTTGGAATCCTCTGATGCTGAAATCTTAGATATCATCGATACTGAGGTTGAAAATGCAATCGAGCGATCTTTCAACATCCTTCGAACTCGTATTGACCGATTTGGTACTTCTCAGCCAAATATTCAGCGTATCCAAGGAACTGGAAGAATTCAGGTAGAACTTCCAGGTGTGGATAACCAGGAGCGTGTTAGAAAACTATTGCAAGGTGTAGCTAAGCTTCAATTCTGGGAAGTAGCAGAAGTAAACGAAATCGGTGGTGCTATCGATGCAATTAATGCAGCTTGGGTTGCTGATAATCAAGGTAATGCTGAAAGCGAGCAGGATTCAGTTTCTATGGAAAATATGTCCGAGGAAGATTCCTTACGAATGGCTCTTGAGAAGCAATTAGAGCAAATCGATCCATTGAATCAGTCCAATGATATCTCTCCGCTATATAGCCTAATCCAGGCGAATTATGGTCTTGCTTACCAAGTTCGAGATACTGTGGTGATCAATCGAATCTTGAACAACCCGAATTACAAGTCTCTTCTTCCAAGAGACATCAAGTTGTTGTGGGGAGTTAAGCCGGTTACTCCAGAAGGTACTGACCTTGAAATTCTAGAATTGTATGCGATCAAAACTCCTCGAGGTTCTGATCAGGCTCCTTTGGAAGGAGATGTAGTTACCGATGCTAGACAGGTATTGGATCAAACTTCCAGACCGGCAGTTTCCATGCAAATGAATGCTGAAGGTGCAAGAAAATGGAGAAGCATCACAGCAGCCAATGTAGGTCGTAGAATTGCTGTGGTTCTTGATGATTATGTATACACTGCGCCAGTTGTAAACGGAGAAATCCCTACTGGTCAGTCTGAAATTTCAGGAACATTTACCCTTCAGGAGGCACAAGACTTGGCGAATATTTTGAAGTCAGGTTCACTTCCAGCACCTACTCAAATCGTAGAGGAAAGCATCATTGGTCCTACTTTGGGTAAGGAAGCTCAAAGTCAGGGTATTATTTCCATGGTGTCAGGCTTGGTATTGGTAGTGCTCTTTATGGTGGCCTACTATGCTAAAGGTGGATTGGTTGCGATCGCAGCCTTGGTGTTTAACATCTTCTTCATCTTAGGAATCTTGGCTCAGTTGGGTACAGCTTTGACCTTGCCTGGTATCGCCGGTATTGTATTGACTATTGGTATGTCGATTGACGCCAATGTGTTGATTTTTGAGCGAATCAAAGAAGAACTTCGAAATGGAGTTGGTTTGATCGCTTCGATTAATGCTGGTTACAATAAGGCATTCTCAGCGATTTTGGACTCCAACGTGACGACTTTCTTGACCGGTGCGATTTTGTATGCTTTGGGTCAAGGTCCGGTGAAAGGTTTTGCAATCGTATTGATGATTGGTATTGCATCCTCTTTCTTCTCCGCAGTATTTATCACACGAGTGATCGTGTCTTGGATGAGTAAGAAAGGAGACAATAGCTCTATCAGCTTTGCTTCACCATTCGCTAAAAATGCACTTTCAAGTATCAGTTTTGATTTCTTGAGTAAGAGAAAGACAGCTTACTTGATTTCCTCAGGAATCATTATTATCGGTTTGGGTATTGCTGCTGTAAACGGACTGAAGTTTGGTGTGGACTTTACAGGTGGACGTTCTTACATCGTTGCTTTCGAAGAGCCTGTTGTTCCTTCCGAATTGAAAGTTGGATTGGACGGGGAATTTGAAGGATCAGTTGAGGTGAAAACTTACGGGTCCAACAATGTACTGAAAGTGACTACTTCTTATTTGATCAATGAAGATGATGATGCTTCCAACTTGGAAGTAGAGCAGAAAGTAAAAGAAGGTATCGCAACAGTTACAGGATTCACTTTCACTGAAGATGCTGAGAATCTTCAGGCTGGAGAATTTGCAATCACAGGTTCTTCCAAAGTTGGTGCAACTGTAGCGGATGATATCAAGACTTCCTCTGCGGAGGCAATGATTGTAGCCTTGATCGCGATCTTCTTGTATATCTTGGTTCGTTTCCGCAAGTGGCAGTTCTCCTTGGCATCAATTATTGCCTTGATTCACGATACCTTGTTTGTGATAGCGGCCTTTGCGATTGCCTCGGCTTTTGGAGCTACTTTCGAAATCGATCAAGTATTTATCGCTGCGGTATTGACGGTAATTGGTTACTCAATTAACGATACCGTGATTGTATTTGACCGAATCAGAGAAAACATCGAGCTTCGAGGAACAGGAAAATTGGTAAGCATCTTCAATGAGGCTATCAATTTGACCTTGGGACGAACATTGATTACATCCTTTACTACCTTGATTGTGGTGATTGTACTTCTTGTATTCGGTGGAGAGGTATTGAGAGGATTCTCCTTTGCCTTGTTCATCGGTATCCTTGTAGGTACCTATTCATCCATCTACATCGCAACTCCAATCGTAGTGGACTTGATGAAGCGAGAAATGGATAAGGAAAAAGACGCTAAGAAAGTAGCTTAAGCTTCGAAAATAAATAAACAAAAACCCGCTTCGAGATTATTCGAGGCGGGTTTTTTTATTAATTAAGTTTTGGATTATTCCCACTCAAAAACTCCCATCGAAGACCGACGGTAATTTCTCTTCAACTCAGGGTATTGATCTAATAATCTGCTAAAGTCTCCGTTTGGATCTAGGACGATTTGAGGCTGCTGGGAATGGATAAGCTCAAATAAGTGAGCCCGTTGACTGAGATCTTTTTCTTGATCCAAGTAAACCTTGCTCAGGTGATAATTCAAGAATGGTCCGCCAAGTCTATGGTTCAAATACGCTCCCATTTCATCTCCTAAAATTAGGATGGACTTTTCTGCTGGGAGGGAGCCTTTATATTCTTGTACTCTATAATTTTCCTGCACCACATCATTATTTCCAAAAAACTGCCAACTGACTAGCGGAAGTAAGACCACCAAGGCAAAGAAGCTTAATTGGATGATGATTTTTCGCTGAATCACCAATAAGAATCTAGTGATGAGGTAGCTTAAAACAGGAAGCAATATGACGAGTTGGTAAGTTGCTTGGCGTTTTGAGAAGAACAGCGAGGCTCCAGCAAAAAGCAACCAAAAGATCATAATTTGCCGTTGCTTTTGTTGGTTGATAGTGGCGGATGAGGCTAAAGAACCGATAAAATAACCCAGGAAAGCTAGGAGAAGCGGAAAAGCTAAAAGAACCCCAATCCATTCAAGAGGTTGGTATAGGTAAGCATTTGATTTTAAGAACAGAGGCCAGATTTCAATATAACTTTCCAAACCATCCATCCAGAAATAATAGACGGAGATCAGTAAAATCGGAAGAAAGTAACCGGTCAGGGAAAGCATCAATTGTCGGAATGAAAAGCCACTGATAGCGATTCCAACCACTATCAAAAATGGTAGAAACAAGACATAAATTGCGTGAAACCCTGTAGCTAGACCCCCATATATCCCAATCAATAGCGTTGACTCACTACTTTCTTTCTGCAAAACTGTTTGAGAAAAAAGCTGCGAAAGCGCCAAAATCAAAAAAGTACTCCCTAGCAGCGCTGGACTCAAGCTGAGCATATCAAAGCTCATATGGAAAAGAGAAAGCAGAATGATAGCCGGCAAATAGGTGTTTTCTGAAAACACACGATACCGAATCATCGTACGGTTCCAAAGGATTACCTGAAAAATGATGAGTAGACGTCCCAGTATTTCATATACCAAAAGGCTTCTTCCGAAAAGCCGATCAATCCACATGAAAATTCCAGCGGAAAGTGGGGCGGTATCATCGAGGATTTCTTCATAAAGCAAAAACCCATCAGAAAGGCGTTCTCCTAAAACCATCCAACCTAATTGGGTTTTGGTTAGGACGTCATTTGAAAAGAACAAATACAATACGGTCCAAAGGAGTAGGAAAAAGGCTACACCAATGATTCGAAAAGGATCGTTTACTTTGAAAAATTGAAACAAGTTGAGTGGATCTGTTTAGGCTTGAGGCCGAAATTAAAGCTTGCCCAAGTATTTCGCTAAATTTGTACCATAAATACTTCAAATGGAAAGCAAAAGACAACAAAAACATGCAAAACTCCTGCAGAAGGAGCTTGGAGAGATTTTCCAAAAGGAAGCAAAACATTTGGTTGGGAAAGCCATGATAACTGTTACACGGGTTTTTGTAAGCCCGGATCTCAGTGTGGCAAAGGTTTACCTGAGTTTTTTGCTGGCAGATTCTCAAGCGATCTACGAATTGATTCAGGAGCATAAGAAAGAAATCAGGCATTATTTGGCCAAGCGAATCGGAAAATCTGTTCGTATCATTCCCGAATTGGCATTTTTCCCGGACGATTCTGCTGCCTATGCACAGCATATGGATCAGGTAATTTCGAATTTGGATATCCCTCCGGCTACGGAAGAAGATGAAGAAGAAGATAATTAAAGCCTTTCCCTTTTGAACTTAAGCTATTTCATAGCAGGCCGTTATTTCCGCAGTAAGAAGAAACGAAATTTCATTACTGTACTGTCGACTATTTCCATGATTGGAGTGGCAGTCGGGACAATGGCTTTGGTCATTGTCATGTCGGTATTTAATGGTCTAGAGGATTTGATCCGGGGGTTGTTTGCTAGCTTCGATGCTGAATTGAAAGTGGAGGCAGTGATGGGGAAAAGCTTTGAGGCTTCCACGGATTGGTTGAATGACATTCGGGAAGTGGAAGGAGTAGCTGTATTGACCGAGGTAATTGAAGACCATGCTCTTTTTGATTACAATGGAAATCAACTCGTCGCTACAATCAAGGGAGTATCCGATAATTTTCTGGAACAGGAGCGTTTTTCCCAAGGGTATTTTTGGGGAGACACCACCTTGGGGACAGATTTGAGACCTGGAGCTATAATGGGTCGGGGAGTGGGATTTTTTCTCTCTGTCAATCTCAAGGATATCAATGTTCCACTCAAAGTTTATTACCCAAGAGCTCCACGAAGCGCAGCAACTTTAAATCCCAACCAATTATATTCCTCTGCTTCTCTAGAACCGGTCGCCTTTTTCTCGGTTGAGCGGCAGTTTGATGATGAGTATGTCATAGCTCCTTTAAATTTCACCAAGGAGTTGTTGAATTACGGATCTCGAAGAACTTCTTTGGAGATCAAGGTGGCGGATGGTTATAGTGTTCAGGAAGTTCAGAGAAATCTAAAAGCTCACTTGGGATCGGATTTTTCAGTAAAGAATACTGATGAGCAACATGCGGACCTGCTTCGAACTGTCAAATTGGAAAAGCTTTTCGTTTTCCTCACCCTTACATTTATTTTGGCAATAGCCTCCTTTAATATTTTCTTTTCCCTGAGCATGTTGGCCATAGAAAAGAAAAAAGACATCGCCATTTTGAAAGCAATTGGGGCAAAGGACGCGTTGATTCGTGCTATATTTTTAAAGCAAGGAGGAATGATATCAATAAGCGGTGCTTTGGTGGGATTGGTCTTGGGTTTTTTGGTCGTTTGGCTTCAGGAAAGTTATGGTTTGGTTTCGCTTGGTATTGCCTCAGCAGTTGTAGAATCTTATCCTGTAAGGATGATTTGGACAGATTTTTTGTGGATTAGTGTTGCGGTTATTCTGATCACCTTAATTGCTTCCTGGCGTCCGGCCTGGATAGCTTCTCGGGTAGAGACTACTAAAGAGCTTTAATTTTGGCAGGCTTTTTCCCAAGCCTGTTGGGAGGCCTCCATACCCCAATCCGCCGCTAATTTTAAGTTTTGACATGCTTCAGATTTTCGATCCATCCTTAGCAAAGTTATTCCCCGATGATAATAAGCAGTTGGTAGTGCTGGATCAACAGCTATTAACTGAATAAAGTCTGCCATAGCTCCTTCTAAGTTACCTAATTGATATCGGGCTTGGCCTCTTGCTAATAAAAGCTCAGGGTTTCTTTCGTCTTGAAAAAGGCCTTCTGAAAAATAGTTTTCGGCTTGTTTATGAAGCTCTTCCCTATTGAAGACTGTTCCTAAATAAAGCCAAGACTCAGGGTCTTGGGGGTTGAGTTCTACAGCCTTTTCTAAATCTTGTTTTGCCTCATCCAGTTTTCCTTGATTTAGAAAAAAGTAGCCTCGTTTTTTCCATACTTGCGGATCTTCAGGTTTGTTTTTAATTGCTAAATCATAGGGTTCTTGCAGCTCTGTAATATCCTTTCCCTGAATCAAAGCCAATCTTTCCTTAGCTATAAAATGCTCTGGACTAATTTCTAATGCATGGATTAAGGCCTTTTCGGCTTCTTCGTTTTTATTTAATTTCCAAAGGGCAAACCCCTTTTCAGCAAAATAGTCAGCTTCAGCTTTGCCTTTTATAGCCTGGTTGAAATAATTGAGGGCTTCCTCATACTGTTTCATCCCCATATAGCAGAGGCCTAAATGATAGAAGACAGGGGTCAGATTTTCGGATTGCTCAGTAAAAATCCCTGAAACTCCACCTTCAGTAGCGTTTTTCCTGTAAATGATCTGGGTTGTTTCTCCTTTGGGAAGACGGAGAAAGGTCTTGAAATCTTCAGCGGCCTCTCCAAAACGTTCCATTTTCAAGAGCAATCTTCCCCTACTAAAAAAGAATGAAGCTATTTCAGGATTGTGAAAAATTGCTTGGTTATAGTACTCTAAGGCAAACGGCTCATTTTCCCCTGGAAACTTTTCATAAATCTGACCTTGGTACCAATAAGCAGTGGCATCCGTTGGATGATCTTTGATCCATTGATCAATTAGGAAGAATGCCTGCTCATAATCTTCGCTTTCATAGGCCTCCAATGCCTTTTCAAAATCATTCTTGTCAGAAGTGATTTGAGCTGATGCAAAGGGAATAGGAATTCCAACTAATAAAACTAAAAGGCAAAGGATGCGCATTGATTTGAATAAAGCTTGAATTTATATAAAAACTGTCAAAGGCTCTTGGATGAGATTGGCCAAGAGTTTGGATAAAATCCTTAAAAAATCGGGTTAAATTTGCCCTTAGGCATATTTATTGAATGCTGCAGTCCAACCCCAAAAACTAACTTAATCATGAGAAGTCTTAAAGGTAGTCTGCTAGTCTGCTTTTTCTTGTTGACAGGCACCCTTTTCGCACAGGAATCCTCTGAGCAGGGATCGCTTCAGTCTGGCACCATCGATTCCCAATTTGAATACTTATATCGCGTTTCCAATAATTATCAGGAATATAAGGTAGTTCGTAGAAGCTATTTGGATCAATTGAAATCCAATATCTTGGACTCCATCCAAACCATGCGTGGCGAAGTCTTGGAGATGAAGCAGGAAGTTCAGAGTAGACAAGACTCCATCCGATCGATTCAACAGGTTTTGGCTCAAACAGAAGAAGAAAAGCAGGAAGCTATCGCGGCCAAGGACAATTTTTCCTTTTTGGGAATTGGGATTCACAAAGCTGTTTACTCCACGTTTATGTGGGTTTTAGTCGCTGCATTAGCTGTTGCTCTTGCGTTTTTCTCCTTCAAATATTTCCGAAGCTTCTCCAAAATCAAGCGTGCTGAAAAAGATTTGACGGATTTGCAGGAAGAGTTTGAGCAGCATCGCAAAAACACCTTGGAACGAGAGCGAAAGCTAAAGAGAGAGCTCATAGATGCTCAAATGGGCAAGTCATAAGAATTAGAAGTCATGCTCGAAGTAGACTATGCGGTTGTAGGACTTGGTGCTGTAGGCTCTGCAGCACTTTATTTTTTGTCCCAAAAAGGGGAGAGTGTTCTCGGCATAGATCGATTTGATCCGCCTCATTCTATGGGTTCATCTCATGGAGAAACTCGTATCACTCGATTGGCAGTAGGAGAAGGACAGGAATATGTTCAATTGGCCAAGCGTTCTCAACAAATTTGGAGAGAATTGGAAGAACTTACCAAAGAGGATCTTTTTCGACAGGTAGGTGGGATTTTAATCGAATCCGGTGAGCAGCCTTGGGTCAAATACGGAGGTTCAAGTTTTTTTGATAAGACTTGTGATTACGCCAATTCAGAATCAGTTCCGCATGAAATTCTGAACCAAAAGGAGCTTAAGGAAAAATTCCCTGCTTTTGAAACCGGTTCCAAGGGAAGAGCATACTATGAACCTTCCGCCGGCTATGTTTTTCCAGAAAAAATTATCAGAACTCAGCTGGATTTGGCTGCCAAAAATGGAGCTAAGATTCGCGTTCATCAACCTGTTCAGGCTATTCGACAGCGGGAAGGCTGGGTAGAAATCCAACTTCGAGAAGAAACCATCCGGGCCAAAAAAGTCCTGATTTCGGTAGGAGGATGGGTGAAGGATTTTCTAGGAGAAAATGAAAAGCCAAAATTTAAAATTTGCCGTCAGGTTCTGCATTGGGTGAAACTTAAAAAGGGAAGTCCTATGGAATCTGTCAAGCCCGTATTTATGTGGGGATATGGGGCAGAGCCTACAGACTTTTTATATGGATTTCCAAGCTTGGATGGTAAGACAGTTAAGCTTGCTACCGAGCAGTTTGAGGAAATTCCTCATCCGAGCTTTTTGGATAGGACAGTCAACAAGGAGGAACAAGATCTGTTTTTGAAAGATAAAATTGAAGGAAAGTTCCACGGGCTGCTTCCAGAAATAGAACGGAGCGAGGTTTGTTTTTACACAGTTACTGAAGATGCCAAGTTTGTAATAAAAACGCACCCCGAAATGGAACGTGTTTTATTAGTTTCTGCCTGTTCAGGACATGGTTTCAAACATGCAAGTGCACTAGGCGAGCAACTGGCATCAGAGTTAATGGTGGATTGATTGTAAGCTTATCCTCTTTCTTCGAATAATCCCAATTTTAAATTTAAAAGGCTATTTTTGCGGCTAGATTAATCCAAAGTAATGGCAAAGAAACGAGGAGGCGCACTGGAAGAGCACGAAAAACGAAAGTTGAATAAAAAGAACTTCCAAAAGCTGAGTGGGATATTCCACTTTATGCTTCCTTACAAGGGTTACTTTTTTCTGGGTTTGGTCTTTTTGCTTTTTTCATCCCTGACCCTTCTGACCTTTCCTTATGTTGCAGGTAAGTTAATTGACACCGCTCAAGGTTCAGAATGGATCGTCAATGATATCAATTCCATCGCCTTGATTTTAATAGGCATTTTGGCAGTTCAGAGTATCTTCTCCTTTTTCAGGGTTTGGCTTTTTGCCCAGGTTTCTGAGCGATCTATGCGGGATATCCGGACAGCTCTTTACGATCGAATGCTGCATCTTCCAATGGCCTTTTTTGATAAGCGTCGAACAGGAGAGCTTATTTCAAGAATCACTTCGGATGTGAGCTTGCTTCAGGATGCTTTTTCAGTGACTTTGGCTGAGTTATTCCGTCAGGTAGTTACCCTGTTGGCGGGAATAGGGTTTTTGGTTTTTACGACTCCAAAGTTGACGCTTTTTATGCTGGGGACCTTTCCGGTTTTGGTTCTCTTGGCCATGGTTTTCGGTCGATTTATTCGTCAGCTCAGTAAGAAAACTCAAGATGAACTAGCCAATGCCAATGTCATCGTAGAGGAGACTTTGCAGTCTATTACGACAGTGAAGTCTTTTGTTGGCGAAAAGTATGAATCGTCTCGGTATTCCAGTGGATTGGGGAATGTGGTGAAGGTAGCCCTTCGAACAGCAAAATTCCGCGGAGCATTTATTTCCTTTATCATTTTTGCTCTTTTTGGAGGAATTGTAGCGGTCATGTGGTATGGCGCCAGCTTAGTTTCCTCAGGAGAGATGAGCGTTGGAGAATTGGTTTCCTTTGTCCTTTACACCACCTTCATTGGTGGGTCCATAGCGGGTTTGGGGGACATTTACAGCCAAATTCAAAAAGCCATAGGTAGTTCTGAGCGGGTTCTGGAGATTTTGGATGAAAAAGAGGAAAAATCCAGCGGAAGTACAATTTCGGAAGGATTGGGAGCTATAGTTTTTTCTCAGGTGAGTTTTCATTACCCTACTCGACCTGAAGTGGAGGTCCTAAAATCTCTTTCCTTGCAAATCAAACCTGGAGAAAAAGTGGCGCTTGTTGGGCATTCTGGAGCCGGAAAGTCCACCATTATCCAGTTGCTTCTCCGATTCTATGATATTGAAAAGGGTGAAATTCTTGTGAATGGCTTGTCGCTTTCGGATTGGGACCTTGAAGAGTTACGAAAGCACATCGGTATAGTACCTCAGGAGGTTTTATTGTTTGGTGGAAGTATCCGTGAGAATATTGCTTACGCGAAACCAAATGCCACTGAAAAAGAAATCATTGAAGCCGCTCAAAAAGCAAATGCTTGGCAGTTTATTTCTCAATTCCCGGAAGGTTTGGATACTTTGGTTGGGGAGCGTGGAGTGAAGCTTTCCGGAGGTCAGCGACAGCGTGTAGCCATTGCCCGCGCAATTTTAAAAGATCCAAGTTTGTTAGTCTTGGATGAAGCGACTTCTTCTTTGGATGCCGAGTCAGAAGCTTTGGTTCAGGAGGCTTTGGATGAGTTGATGAAAGGAAGGACCACTATTATTATTGCCCATCGATTGGCAACAATCCGAAAGGTAGATCGAATCTATGTGCTTAGCGACGGAAAGATTGTAGAGGAGGGAAACCATTATGAATTGGCGGATAAAGAAGATGGATTTTACTCCAATTTGGTTCGTCTTCAATTTGCCGATCATTAAATCAAATCAACCATTATTTTTTTCAATAAATAATTTTCAACAAAGTGGTTGATCCTTCTGTTTCTGTTAAAAATTTCTGAAAAATGGACCATTTATTAGATGCTCTAATTTCTTCCGTAAGGAAGGAAAGGGAGGAGTTATTGAATCATCCACTTTACAATAATCTACAAAGCCTGGAGGATTTTCGGATCTTCATGGAATATCATGTTTTTGCTGTTTGGGATTTTATGAGCTTACTAAAAGCTCTGCAGCATCGGCTGACTGGGATGTCATTGCCTTGGTTACCTGCATCTGACCCAATGGCCGCCAGATTGATCAACGATATCGTCTTAGCTGAGGAAAGTGATGAAGATGGTTTGGGAGGTTATTGCAGTCATTTTGAACTATACCTTCGAGCGATGCAAGAAGCAGGAGCGTCCCTAGAGCCAATTAACCGACTGACCAAGATGCTCGCATCTGGATATAGTTTGGAGGAGTCCATGAACCAATGTAATCTGCCAGATTTTGTGCGGAAATTTCTTCGGGTAAATTACCAAACCGCCCTATTCGGCGAAGCTCATGAAATCGCATCATCCTTTACTTTGGGTAGAGAGGATTTGATTCCTGATTTGTTTAGAAAACTTGTTGACGAGCTAGTAAAAGATCAACCTGAAGAGCTAAAGACTTTGGCTTATTATTTTGATCGCCACATTCATTTGGATGAAGAGGAGCATGGGCCATTAGCTTGGAGAATGGTGGGAATGCTATTGGAAACAGAGACTCATTTAGAAGAAGCAATCGTGGCAGCAAGAGAAGCTTTAGCAGCTCGAAAAATCCTTTGGGATGGAATCAATCGTGAGATTTTAACCCAAAAGACGGCTTTTGCTAATTAATCGAGATTGTGGAGGGTGATGGATTTCGTCATCCCTCCAAATTTTTCTTGATAGACCTTTCCTTGAGGAAATAACTCCTTCATTTCTTTTTCATCCAAAAGCCTGATTTCGTCAATATATTGCTTTGCTGCTTTCAAATCCCACTTTTGAAATCGGCTTAAGGGCGTTTTTGTCAAGGTTTGGAGGAGTAGATTTTTAGGCCAATACTGCGCGAAGGGAAGGGCATAATGCGCTTCAATCGGAAAATAGCGATTGGGAGTTTGGACGTAATATTTTTTCCCCACCCGTTGGATTTCTTGCGCCATTTTCTGTTGATTTTCCCAAGTATAAAGGTGCTCTATCACCGAATTGGAAAATACCAGATCGAATTCACCTTTACCAAATTCGGGCATAGCAGTAGCGTCTCCTTTTGCTCCTTTTATGTTTGGAAGCTCGCTTTTTTCTAAATGAAGATTCAGTAAAGTAATCTCAATCGTAGGATATTCTATCAATTTGCTTGATTCCCAGAAATAGGCCGTTCCTCCTACATCCAAGATTCGGACAGGTTTTCCCGGATCGAAGTTTTTGAAAAAAAGAGACTCAAAGTAGGCCAGTCTTTTTTTACGAAAACTTGCACCCAAAGAGTCTGGGTCGTCAGAGGAAGCGAAAATTTTTGAGAGAAAACTCGTCATTGCCAAAAATAACAGTGATTCAGAATTTAGTGTCAAAAGTAAGCATGCTTGACGATTCTTTTCTTAATTTTGGATTTGAAATCGAGATAAGCCTTTGAATGAGTAGCTTAGCCTGATTTTTGTAACGGACAGATTGTTTGATCGGATTTTTATGAAGCGCAGATTTGATAAATATTTTCCTTGGCTATTTACAGTCAGTGACATTCTTGCTTCATGGGTAGCATTGTTGTTTTGCAACCTGCTACTTCAGGAATTTGGAATTTTTTCCGGAGTTGGAGTTGAGGCGCTTTTGCCCCTTTCTATCCTTTGGATTTTTATTGTATTGCTTCGGAAAGACTATAAAATCGGTCGAACTGATGAATATAGCCAAACACTCAAACATCTTTTAGGGACTGTTCTTTGGTTTGTAGGAGCCACAGCTGTCTTGTGGATCCCATTTAATACTCCAAATCTTCAGGTATTTCCGGTTCTAGCCTTGGGTTTGGGAATGCTGGTTTTGATGGGTAGTTACCGAGTGGGAGTGCATATGATGCTCCGCTCTTATCGTTCCAAAGGGAATAATTACCGAAACGCAGTAATCGTAGGAAAAGGAGGGACTAGTCCCAAACTGGCTGATGTATTTCGAATCCGAAAGGATTTTGGAATCAATTTTCTAGGATACTTTGATAACCTCTCTGATTGCAAACAAACCCGAGGTGATATCCATGATTTTTTTGAGCAAGCACCAAACTTGGACTTGGATCTCATTTACATTCATGAGCAGCTTGAGCCGGGATTAGTTCGGAAAGTGATTGATTTTGCGGATGAGAATTACATCAAAGTCAAAATGATCCCTGGTGGATCTTTGCAGTTGGAGAAGAATCTTTCCTTCTCCCGCTACGGTGATTTCTTTGTAATCAATGTCAATGAGATTCCACTGGACAATGCTTTCAACAGCTTTGCTAAGCGAGCTTTTGACGTGGTTTTTGCCAGTTTGGTAATAGTATTTATTCTTTCTTGGTTGATTCCGTTGGTAGGTTTGCTAATTAAGATTGAATCAAGAGGACCTGTCTTTTTTATCCAAAAACGAAACGGGGTAAACAATCGAGTCTTCAATTGTCTGAAGTTTAGATCCATGACCCCGAATGATTATGCGGATACTGTACAGGCCGTCAAAGGCGATCCTCGGGTTACGCGCATTGGCTCTTTCCTTCGCACCACCTCTTTGGATGAAATGCCTCAGTTCATCAATGTACTCCTGGGGGATATGTCTATTGTGGGGCCACGACCGCATACCATTCCAATGAATCAGACTTTTAAGAAGCAAATCGATCGCTATAATTCACGGCACAAAATCCGTCCGGGGATTACCGGTTTGGCTCAGGTTAGAGGGTATCGAGGAGAAATTGAAAATCCACATCAAATTCGCTCACGCGTTCGTTTGGATTATTTTTATATCAATAATTGGTCTTTCTTGTTGGATATGGGCATTATGGTCAAGACGGTTCATGAGTTGCTCTTCAACCGTGAAAATGCCTATTAATTCATGAGTTTCTGTAAATTTTGTGGAGGGAAAAAGCTTCGTGAATTTATTGCTCATGAAAAAATGCTTGGCCTGGGTGAAGCCTTTGTTTACCAAGAGTGTCTTTCCTGCCATTCCTTACAGATCAAAGAAGTTCCAGAAGATTTAAGTCCCTACTATCCCTCGGAAGGTTATTATTCTTTTTTGCCATTAGTTCAATCGGATTCCTTTCGGCTTTTCCTTAAAAAGCTTCGCATGCGAATGTTTTTAAAGTGGGGTATATCCTGGAAAAGTCCCTCCTATGGCTATTGGTTAAAGCGAATTTATCGGAGCTTTGATGATGCAATTGCCGATGTCGGCTGTGGCAATGGGCAATTGCTGTATGAGTTGCATGCGGGAGGATTTAGAAATTTGACTGGAATAGATCCTTTTTTGAAGGAATCCTCTTTGATAGCACCTGGTCTTAAGCTTATCAAAAGCAAGCTGGAGGAAGTTGACCAAAAGTTTGATGTGATTATGATGCACCATTCTTTTGAGCACTTGCACGATCCAGTGGAAGAATTGCAAAAATGCTATGATTCGCTTAAACCTGGGGGAAGGTTATTAATCCGTACGCCGTTGGCGAATTGCGAGGCTTGGAAAGAGTTTGGGACGAATTGGGTTCAGTTGGATGCACCGCGTCATTTGATCATTCCTAGTTTGGAAGGGTTTGAAGCCTTGGTTTCAAAAAGTGGGTTTCGCCTGAAGGAGGTTCTTTTTGATTCAACAGGCTTCCAGTTTTGGGGATCAATGCTGTACGAAAGAAGGTTGAATTTGGTGGAGAAAAGTTATGCTGGACAATTTTCGAAGGAAGAACTAGCTCAATTAAATGAAAAAGCCCTCCGATATAATCAGGAGGGCAAAGGCGATCAGGTCTGTTTCTTTTTGGAGCGCAAAGATTAGATTCGAAGCAAGGCTTCAAAGAATCCTAAGGTTTCTCCCTTTTTCTTGAAAATGATCATTGGCAAGGAATTGTTGGCTTCAATCATTTTTTCGGCTGTGCTTCCTAGGAGCACAGCGGCTGATTTTGAGCGACCTCTAGAACCCATGATTATCATATCCGCATCTAATTTATGGGCTTCATTCATGATGAGATCGCCTGGGTTTTCCCCATCATTGAGGACGAAGTCGCATTTGAGTTCAGGATGATTATGCTGGGACACGAATTTTTCATAATCATGCTCGGCATTGTTTTTCATGATTTCTGCAAATTCCTCAAATGATTTCCCGGTTTTAGAATAGCCTGCTGGGACGTGATACATATGAACTGGAATCAGTTCCGCTCCCAATTCATCGGCTATTCTTTCTCCAAAGTCATAAATCAAATGGTTGTGATTTGAAAAATCCGTAGGAACCATGATGCGCTTCGGTAGTCCAGGAGGTCTCTTTTCCTGAAGCAGCATGACAGAGCAAGGAGCTTTTTTAGCTACTCCATTTGCAAGTACTCCATTTCCTATCAAGGTATCTTTGCGGCCCATGATGATCAAGTCCACATTTTTGATTCGGGCCCATCGAAGAAAGGTTTCCAAAGGATGATCACCTTCTTCTGCAAAAATTTCTATCTCGATATTTTCAGGGAAGTTGTGCTGCTTGACTTTATCCTCAATCAAGGCTTCGATGGATTCATCACCGGGAGCCAATAAGTCAGGGTATTGACGGAGTACTTCATCAGGGATCGCCAAGTTTTGGGCTACGTGAACAAAATAGCACTTCTCAACACCTAAAAACTTCAAGAATATTTTGGTTTTCTCGATCAGGATGTCATCCATCTCGGTCAAATCCAATCCAATCATAATTTTTGGGAAAAATTTCATAGCGCGATGTCGTTTGAGAGTCTTAATTTAAAATAATGATCGAGTTTATTAAATAGTTTTTACGATTTTGCCTTAATCAGGGTCTAATTGGAAGATTAATCAGATGACACAATTACAAAAATATTTTTTGGCAATCTTACCGCCTCCGGATTTTCTTCAACAAGTCCATGAATTGAAGTTAAAACTTCGGGAGGAGTTTGGGATAAAATATGCCTTGAAATCTCCTCCACACATCACGATTCGGATGCCTTTTTTATATAATGAATTAAAAGAGGATCGGATGGTTGGCTTATTGAATTCATTCGCAGCCAATATTGGACCTTTTCCATTGGAAGTAAAAGGGACAGATCAATTCCGGGGCCGTGTGATTTTTTTAGATATCCATGCGGGAGATGAGTTGTTTGAGATGCAAAAAGCATTGAGGATATTCTGTAAGCGAAATCTCAATTTGAAAGATGAATTGAGTGATCTGAGTTTTCACCCACATATGACGGTTGCTTTTCGCGATGTGAAAAAGCTGCAATTTGATTCAGTTTTTAAAAGGGTCAAGGAACAAGGATTAGAAGCAAAATTCGAAGTGAACGGCTTCTTTCTTTTAAAGCATCAAAATGGGGTTTGGACGCCAAAAACTGAGATTTTGCTAAAAAACTGAGCCTATCAAATCAATTTTTTTCCTTTTATTAAAAAATCTTATAAAAATTTAATTTCGACAAAATCAGGAAAGGAACTAAAAAGTTTCGAGCATTATATTTTCAATATCGGACAGGAGCAAAATTTTATTTCAAAAAATTCCTAGTTAATCATTTTTTCAAAATAAAATTTCTTTTTCAAATCTAAAAAATCATAAATCTATTAATTGAACTTTTCCAAGAATTAAAATAAAAATTAAAATAGTTAATCTTTTTCAAAATTTTGTATTGAAAAAATCTTTTAAAAGCCCAAAAGAAGTAGGTGGACAGTGTTCGGACAGTGTTCGGACATCTAGCTGACGGGCTATTATTTCAATATTTTAATATTTGCCAAATTTTATTTCAAAATGAGGCAGAATGAGCACTGATAGCAAAATTTGCTCTTTTTCGAATTTACCTCGTGATTTATCCTATTGAAAATAAATCATCTATTTAAAACTAAACCTATGAAGAAAATTTTACTGGGTTTTGTGTTGGTGTTTATGACGGCAATGTCGGTCATGGCACAGAACAGAACCATCACAGGTAGAGTGACGGCACCAGATGAACCAGATGGTTTGATCGGTGTGAATGTCCTTGTTAAGGGTACGACCATTGGGGTCGTGACGGATTTAGATGGAAGGTTCTCTTTGTTAGTACCTGAAGGTGCTACAACGTTGGTCTTCAGCTATATCGGTTACAGAAGTGTAGAGGAATTGATCGGCAACCGCAGTGAAGTAAATGTGGTAATGCAGGAAGATTCCCAAAACTTGGAAGAAGTGATTATTACCGCTTATGGTGGTACAGTGGATAAAGGAAACTTTACCGGTTCTGCTGTAGCATTGAAAGGTGATCAAATCGCTAATCGTCCTATTAATAACGTGGTGAACGCTATCGAAGGTCAAGCGCCGGGTGTAATCACCACTTCTGCTTCAGGTCAGCCAGGTTCTACGCCTGCTGTACGTATCCGTGGTATCGGTTCCGTAAACTCATCTTCTGCTCCTCTTTATGTAGTGGATGGTGTTCCTTATGATGGAGACCTTTCCAACTTGAACCCAGAGGACATTGAAGATATGACCATCTTGAAAGATGCTTCTTCTGCCGCTCTTTACGGTTCTCGTGCTGCTAACGGTGTGGTAATGATTACCACTAAGACTGGTAACAAGAACAAGCCAACTTTCAACTTGAGAATGCAGCAAGGTGTATCTGGTAGAGCGCTTCCAGAATATGACCGTGTAAATGCAGATCAGTATTATCCATTGGTTTGGGAATCGTTGAAAAACTCCCAGCTAGGAAACGGTGCTAGCCCTGCTGATGCAGCTGCTTTTGCTTCCAATAATTTGATCGACATCCTTGGATACAATGTATACAATGTTCCTAATGATCAAATTGTAGGATTGGATGGTACGTTGAACCCAAATGCTGTGAATAATTTCCAAGGCCTTGACTGGTTTGATGAATTGCAGCGTATGGGTGACCGCAAAGAATATAACTTGACCTACTCTGGTGGAGCTGGTAAGACGGACTTCTATACCTCTTTCAACTATTTGAATGAGAAAGGTTTCATCATTCAGTCTGATATCGAGAGATTCACTGGACGTTTGAATGTAAATACGCAAGCTACCGACTGGTTGAAAACTGGTATCAACCTTTCTGCTACTTTGAGTGAAGGAAACAATGCAAGAGATGGTGGAAGTAGCTCGTTTGTGAACCCATTCTTTACTGCTCGATCCATGGGTCCTATCTATCCTGTTTATGCTCAGAATATGCAGACAGGTGGATTTATCTTAGATGAATTCGGAAACAAAATCTTTGACTTGGGTGATTTGGAAGAACTAGGTCTTCCAAGAAGAGGTGCAGGTGCATATCCTGGCCGTCACGTAGTTCAGGAGACTTTGTTGAACATTGATCGATTTGACAGAGACGTGATTTCTTCTCGTGCTTATGTTGAGGCAAAATTCTTGAAGAACTTCACTTTCAGAACCAATATTGCTACAGATATCACATCCCTATTGAATATTGGATATGATAATACTATCGTAGGTGATGGTGCACCAGCAGGTAGAACTCGAAGAGAAAATATTAGAATCAACTCTTTGACTTTCAACCAACTCTTGACCTATACCAATACATTCAATGAGAAGCACTTCGTAGAAGTTTTGGCAGGTCATGAAAACTATGATTACCAAGTAAATCGTCAGTTTATTTCTAAGCAGGATCAAATCCTAGCTGGAAATATCGAGCCTGACAACTTCGTAACTATTAACTCTGCAACAGGTCGTCTAGACAGAGACCGAATTGAGTCTTACCTGTCTCGAGTGAACTACGTATACGATGACAAATATTCCTTCTCTGCTTCTTGGAGAACAGATGGTTCTTCCAGATTCTACCAAGATGTAAGATGGGGTACTTTCTTCTCTGTGGGTGCAGCTTGGTCTATTGATCAGGAAGACTTCTTCAATTCTAACTTCTTCCAGTTGTTGAAATTGAGAGCTTCTTACGGTGAAGTTGGTAACAATTCTGTTGGTGGTTTCTATCCATGGCAGGCACTTTATGACCTTGGCTTCAACAACGCTTCTGAGCCAGGTATTTTGCAAGCTTCCCTTTCTGCGTTGGATTTGCAGTGGGAATCCAACAATACCTATGACCTAGGTTTGGATTTTGCCTTCGGAAACAGATTCTCAGGTACTATCGAATACTTCAACAGGGAGTCAAGCAACTTGCTTTTCGAAGTTCCTTTGTCTTTAACTACTGGTCTTAATAGCCGTTTCCAGAATATCGGAACCATGGCAAACACTGGTATTGAATTCAACATTGGTGGTGATTTGGTTCGTTCTGGCGACTTCCGATGGAATGCCAACTTGAACATGTCTACCTTCAAAAACGAGTTCAAAGAATTGCCTTTCGATGAGCAAATCGTAGGTACTAAGAAATATGTGGTAGGTCGTTCTATCTATGACTTCTGGTTGAGAGACTGGTATGGTGTAGATTCAGAAACTGGTGAAGGTCTATATCGTGCTGCAGAATACGATGAGGATGATACTTCTACTCGTATTGTTGGTCAGGATACATTGACCACTAACTTCCAAAATGCTCGTTTCCACTTCGCAGGTAATGCAATTCCTGACTTCTTCGGAGGTTTGTCCAACACGTTCTCTTACAAAGGATTCTCCTTGAACGTATTGGTGAGCTTTGCAGTAGGTGGTGACATTTATGATGGAATCTATGCAGGCTTGATGGCTGCTGATCCTGACGGTGGAGCTGCACACGTAGATATCTTGAACAGATGGCAGCAGCCTGGTGACATCACTGACGTTCCTAAAATGGACGTGACTGGTGCTGCGCAGACAAACGTTGCTTCTGACAGATGGTTGACGGATGCTTCTTATTTGAACCTAAGGTCTGTAAACCTTTCGTATACCTTCCCTAGAACCCTTTTGGAAAGATGGAAGATGAGAGGTGCAACAGTTTATTTGGCAGGTGAAAACCTAGGATGGTTGTCTTCAAGAAGTGGAATGTACGTTTCTGGTACGTTCAGCGGTACGACTTCCAACACCTTTACGCCGGCAAGAACGTTCACGCTAGGTGTTAATGTCCAATTGTAATCTACCAAAACCATGAAGAAATTATTAAGTAAAATATTCTTGCTCGGAGCAATCCTAAGTTTTGGTTGCGCTGAGGACTATTTGGATACCCTTCCTACGGATGCGGTATCAGAGAATGCGGTCTTTACAACTACGCAAAATGCGATGACTGCATTGAATGGTATTCACAGATCCATGTTTATCCGTTATGACTCTCAAGGTCAGCCTGGTGAAGGGGGTGTGATGATTATGCGAGAAGCATTAGGCGATGATTACGTGATGACAGGTATCGCCAATGGATGGTTTGTTTCCATCTCTAGATGGTTAAACCATATCAATGAAAACAGTGGTGACGTACGTTTTGTGTGGAGATTCTACTACAAGATTATTGGTAATGCGAATATGATCATTGCCAATATCGACAATGCAGAAGGACCACAGACTGAAAAAGATGAGATCAAAGGTCAAGCTTTGGCTTATCGTGCTTGGGCTCACTTCAACTTGGTTCAATTGTTCGCTCAGCGTTACAATGCAGGTGGAGGCAATAGCCAATTGGGTGTGCCAATCGTATTGGAACCAATCACTGAAGGTGGCGCTAGAAACACTGTAGAAGAAGTTTATACTCAAATCAATGCAGATTTGGATGCTGCGATTGCTTTGTTGGACGAAAGCAGAAATGCGAAGTCTCACATCAACATCAATGTTGCTAGAGGTATTAAAGCTCGTGTTGCTTTGACTCAAGGTAACTACGCAGTAGCAGCTGCTCAAGCTAAATTGGCTAGAGAAGGCTATGATTTGATGTCAGAAACTCAGCTATATGAAGGATTCAACAATGTTGACAATCAGGAGTGGATCTGGGGAAGCCGTCAAATTGACGATCAGCAGACCTTCTTTGCATCTTACTTTGCATATGTATCCTTGAACTTCAGTTCAACAAACATACGGGGTAATCCTAAAGCGATAAGCAGCAAGTTGTATGACATGATCTCTGATACAGACTACAGAAAAGGTCTTTGGGATCCAAATGCATCTGATCCTGCTTTGAGAGATCCGTTCATCGATGAGGTGACTTTGAGCTCTTTTGCGAAGCGTGACTACATGAACCGTAAGTTTGTTGCTCAAGGTAATGCTTCTTCAGTAGGTGACGTGCCTTACATGAGAGCTGCTGAGATGTACTTGATCGAAGCTGAAGCTTTGGCAAGATCTGGTAATGATTCTCAGGCTGCTCAAGTATTGTTTGAGTTTGCTTCTCAGCGTGACCCTGAGTACACTTTGACTTCCAACACCGGTGCGGCTTTGATCGAAGAGATCATGATTCAGCGTCGAATCGAGCTTTGGGGTGAAGGTTTCAGATTCTACGATTTGAAGCGTTTGAACTTGCCTTTGGATAGAAACGGTGCTAACCATGTTGCTACCGTGATCAACTCTAAGTTTGATGAGCCTGCAGGTACAAACAACTGGCAGTTCAAAATTCCTATCTCTGAATTGAACGCAAACGAAAATATGGTTCAAAACCCTTCATAAGGTTTAGATTGATTTAAATAGAAAACCCGATGAATTTCATCGGGTTTTTTCATTTAAGACTCATTTCATCCCACTCATTTCCCTTGGTCAAAAGCATGCTTTTGGGACTTCTACTATTTCCCTCATAAATGTGGATGATGTTCTGTTGGGTAGAAAAATCCTCCATAAGGACGGAGTTTTTAACCTTGAATTTTCCGGAAAATTCCACAGGTTCTGATTCCAAATAAAACCAAGCCGCATCTTCTTCAATTTCAAATCCAAGAAGACTCCAATTCACTTCTTTCCCGTCTACCCAAAATTGAATTTTTTGATGGAAATAAGCGGCGATTTGTTCTTCTAGTTTTTCGGGATTTTCAGGATTGAGAAAATCGATTTTTTCATCATGAAAATTGCCTAAGCCAACCTCCAGATCATCCCAAAAGATTTTGGTAGCAATCTCCAATCGCTTGGAGTTGGAGTTTTGTCTGATTTCGGTCAAGGAAATAAAAAATGGGTGGCTTAAAACCATCCATCCTAGTGTCAGTATCGATGTGTAAATCTGTAGCATTTGGAAGATTATGGGTACTATATGTGGGAATAAACCTGTATTATTGCCGCAATTTACTTCAATTGAGGTATTTATTCAGATATGAATTCATTTGAGCTTTATTTCCGCATCGGGATTCAGCATATTCTAGATATTCAGGGTTACGATCATATTCTATTTGTCCTCGCTTTATGCGCCCTATACATACCGCGAGATTGGCGTAAGATTGTGATTTTGGTGACTGCATTTACCATAGGTCACTCGCTGACCCTTGCCTTGGCAACCTTCAAGGTCATTCAGGTTCGAACGGATATCATCGAGTTTTTGATCCCTGTTACTATAGCTATCACCGCTTTTTTAACCATTCTTAAACCAAAGCCTTCTACTGGAAAAAATATCCAGTTAAATTATGTGCTCGCTTTGTTCTTTGGACTGATCCATGGACTTGGATTCTCTAATTATCTGAGAGAATTATTGGGAAAAGAAGCGATCATCTGGAAACCCTTATTGGCATTTAATATTGGACTGGAAGTTGGTCAATTGGTCATTGTGGCCATTTTCTTGACTGTTACAGGAATTTTGGTGGGGATAGCCGGAGTCAATAGACGGGATTGGACTTTAGTCATTGCGTCCAGTGTATTTGGAATTGCATTGACGCTTATGTTAGGAACGAAATTTTGGTAATAAATAAATGATTATGAGAAAAATAGGATTAGCTCTTGTAGTCTTGGTACTTGTTTCAGTGGAAACTTGGGCTCAGGCTCGTAGATCAGAGCAAAACCATGCCGAGCGCTTTGAGCAGCTAGGTACCATGCTCCGCTCACCCAATGTCTATCGTACCGCTTCTGGTGCTCCTGGACATATGTATTGGCAGCAGCAAGCCAACTATGTGATTGATGTGGAATTGAATGATGACAATCAATCCATCAAAGGCTCGGAGACAGTCACCTACATCAACAATTCACCTGATGTCTTGACCTATCTCTGGGTTCAGTTGGAAGAAAATCAGCGGGGTCCTGAATCTGATGCACCTAAAGTTGCTGAAAGCTCCATCAACTCCCGGATGACTTTGAGAACATTAGAGGGCATTCTTTGGGAAAATGAGGAATTCGGATACAAGGTCTTGAACGTAAAGGACACGAATGGAAATCCACTTCCAGTTGCTGTCAACAAAACCATGATGAGAATTGACCTTCCTCAACCTTTGAAGGCTGGAGAAAGCTTCAGTTTCTCTGTGGATTGGTCTTTCAATATCACTGACCGTATGAGTTATATATCCGGTCGACCAGGGTATGAATATTTCCCAGAGGATGGAAACTATCTCTACACCATGGCAGAGTGGTTTCCTCGAATGGCAGTCTATTCAGATTTCGAAGGTTGGCAAAACAAGCAGTTCTTCGGAAGAGGAGAATTTGCTTTGACTTTTGGAAATTATGAAGTGCGAATCACTGTGCCAGCAGACCATATGGTGGGAGCTACCGGTGTACTTCAAAATCCAGAGGAAGTACTTTCTTCTACTGAGTTGGAAAGATGGAATAGAGCTAAGCAGTCCTATGACAATCCGGTAATTATCCGTACCCAAGCGGAAGCTGAGAAATTGGAAAAGGGAAAATCAAAGGAAAAGAAAACCTGGATTTTCAAAGCGGAGAATGTCCGTGATTTTGCCTGGACCTCTTCTCGAAAATTCATCTGGGACGCCATGGCTGTCAAGCAAGGTGGAAAAGATGTGATGGCCATGTCTTACTACGCCAAAGAAGCTAATCCACTTTGGGAGCAGTATTCAACAAGAGTGGTAGCACATACCATCAAATCCTATTCTGCCCATACGTTCGATTACCCATATCCAACCGCTATCTCTGTTGAGGCAAGCAATGGGATGGAATACCCGATGATTTGCTTCAATTATGGACGTCCTGATAAAGACGGAACTTACTCCGAAGCGGTTAAATACGGAATGATTTCGGTGATTATCCACGAGGTGGGTCACAACTTCTTCCCGATGATTGTCAACTCTGACGAGCGACAGTGGACTTGGATGGATGAAGGCTTGAACACTTTTATGCAATTTATGGCTGAGCAGGAATGGGATAGAAATTATCCTTCCCGCCGAGGTCCTGCTCATAAGATTGTGCCTTACATGAGAAGCGAGAAGCATCTATTGGAGCCAATCATGACCAATTCAGAAAATATCATTCAGTTTGGACCGAATGCCTATGCAAAGCCTGCAACAGCTTTGAATATCCTTAGAGAAACTGTCATGGGTCGAGAACTTTTTGACTTTGCTTTCAAAGAGTACGCAAGACGATGGATGTTTAAGCATCCAACTCCTGAAGATTTGTTCCGAACCTTGGAAGATGCTTCTGCAGTTGATTTGGATTGGTTCTGGAGAGGATGGTTCTTCGGTACTGAGCCTGTGGATATTGCGATTCAGGATGTGAAATGGTTCAAATTGGATAATCGGACTCCTGCCGAGAAGAAGGCTGCTGAAAAGGCTGAATTCGAGCGTGAAGAAAGCTACATCTCGAAGGAATTCAACCGAAACGATGTTCCTCAGACCGTGGTAGAAGCAAATCCAGCTACTCGTGATTTTTACAATAGCTACGATCGATTTGAAATTATGCCTGAGGATGAGGAGGAATACAAGCGATTTATGGCAAGCCTTTCTCCGAAAGAGAAGGAGTTGTTGAATTCAGACATGAACTTCTATGAGCTTACCTTCGAAAATGTGGGTGGCTTGGTGATGCCGTTGATTATCGAATTCCAATATGCCGATGGCACTTCGGAGATCGAGCGGATTCCTGCTGAAATATGGAAACTGAATGAAACCGAAGTGACCAAGGTATTTGCTAAGAAAAAAGAGGTGGTTCAGTTTGTGCTTGATCCGTATCGGGAAACTGCCGATATCGACGAAAGCAGCAATTATTGGCCTAGACAATATCAGCCATCTCGTTTTGAGTTATTTAAGGGTAGAGGTGGAGCTAGGGGAGCTTCTTTCGGTGACAATCCGATGAAGCGAGCTCAAAGCAAGAAAAAATAATTTTAATTTGTGAGTGAGATCCGCCTAAGGCGGACAGGCTACTCACAACGGTTAAGATGTTTGTTGGAGCCCTTCAAGGAATTCAATTTCCTTGGAGGGTTTCTTTTTTAATTATCCTTTCAAAAACCCTCACCCCCGTCTCAATCAATTCATCCGGGAAATCATAGGTCGGTTCATGCAGTTGGGGGCAGTTTTCCCCTGCACCCAAACCAAATAGGTAAGAGGGACAGCTTTGACTAAATAGTCCAAAATCCTCTGACCAGCGAAAAGGTTCGGCATTTTCAATTACGTCTAAACCTAAATCCTCAAAAGCTAGTTCTGCCAGGTTTGCGGCATGAGGGTCATTTTTGGAAACGGCAAAACTTTCTAGAAATTCGATTTCTAATTCAAGCTTATCTGCAGCAGCAAGCTCTTGGGCCTTTTCTTCTACTTTTTGAATCAGCAGTTCCAGGTTTCCTTGATCAAAAGCCCGAAGGGTCAAACTCACACTGCCTTGACCTGCACTGGTGCCAAAAGCCAAACTCCCGATCTGAATATGGATGACGGTAGCCAAACAAAATCCTGAAATGTTTTTTCGTATTTCAGGCAATGTCAAAATCAATTTGGAAATGGCTTCTGAGGGATTACGCCCGTCTTCAGGATGAGCGGCATGGGAGGTTTTTCCTGAGAAATGAATGGTCATTCCTGTGCTTCCTGCGGCAAAGGTTCCTTTTCGGGTAATGATCTGATGCAAGGGAAATCCAGGTAGATTGTGCAGTGCAAAAGCAAAATCCGGTCGGATTTCCTCAAATCGTGGATCTTCCAATACGCGTTTGGCTCCCTCACCGGTCTCTTCGGTGGGTTGGAAAAGCAAGACCACTTCCCCGGATTCGGGGCGGTTTTGGGATAGTTTTTCTCCCAAGCCACAGATAATAGCCATGTGTCCATCGTGACCGCAGAGGTGAGCCTTTCCAGAGACAGTGCTTTGGTAGCTAGGATTGCCTTTTTCCTGTATGGGTAAGGCGTCCAGTTCACATCGGAAAAGCAGGCGTTTACCGGGTTTTTTTCCTTTGAAAATGAAAGCTAGGCCTGTTCCACCCAATTCTTCTATTGTCTCATCTGGCTTTAAAGGCTTGAAAAAATCCAGAATTCGCTGGGCGGTTTGACGCTCTTCTCCTGCGATTTCCGGATGTTGGTGGAGTGTATGTCGAAGTTGGGTCAGCGAGTTCATGGAGGAAAGGTGGGGCTTATCGAATTTCTTTGCAAGCCTAGGAAAATATAAATCTCAAATTCTTCAAATATTGATATTATATGAAGTATTTGGTAGATTTAATGATCAATTTTAGATTAAATTATGGCAAAGACGGAATCTTTAAACATAGCTTTGACTGACGAAATGAAGAAGTTTATAGACAGTCAATCTGGTAAAGGTACTTTGTATGCCACCCCCAGTGAGTATGTGAGGGACCTTATCCGTCATGAGCGTGATCGTCTGGAAGCGTCATCTTTGCGTTCAGCAATTATCGAAGGATATCAGGACGTCATCCATGGACGAACCAGGGAGTTCTCGGGGGATCTATTGGCTGATATGAAGGCGCATCAGAATGACCTTGAAAAGTGAAAAAGCTACTTCTTACTTCAAGAGCACTGTTTGATCTTCAGGAAATCTATGAGTATTCCATTTCTGAATGGGGTGAATCCATAGCCTTAAAGTATTTGCTTGGTATAGAAGACTGTTTAAATCTGTTGAAAGAAAATGAGGGTCTTCTGAAGGTAAATAAAACCATATCATCAAGATTTGTGGTATATCCTGTTCAAAAACACTTTTTAGTCTGTGATATAATTGGAGATGCGATTTGTGTACTTACTATAAGGCATACTTCCATAAATTTATTAGAACGATTGAAAAAATTAGAGCCTACCTTGGACGAAGAGGCTAAAGCAATTTACAAAAAATCAATGAAGTAGGTCTTTCCTTTGCCCCTCCAACCTTTGCGGGAAATGAAACCACTTCCATTAAATTTTTTATCCACCTGATTTTCAATTGGAATCATTTTTGTCTCAGTTTTTTTATTAGCAATCGAGAACTTACGTTTCATTATTGCTATTTTAACCAATCAATCAACCTTTAACCACAACTTTTATGAGCGAATTACAACTCAAAGAACTCGAAGCACAGATTGCCGAATTGAAAGGCAAATTGACAGGAGACATGTTTCAGGACATGGAAATTCGGGATCAGATCCACAATCTCGAGATGAAACTGAAGGGTGTCAAGCCCATGGATTCCAGTATTGATTGTATCGGTTGCGGTAGTTAATCCATCACCTTGGCGCGATATTTCATTATTTACAAGCCCTTTGGGGTTTTGAGCCAATTTAGCGGAGAGGGGCAGACACTGGCCTCTCTTTTTCATTTCCCCAAAACAGTCTATCCAGTCGGTCGTCTCGATAAGGACAGCGAGGGACTGCTTATTATCACCGATGACAAGCAGCTCAATCACCAACTGCTGAATCCACGATTTGCCCATCAGCGGACTTACCTGGCGCAGGTGGAGGGGATTCCCGACCAAGAGGCCATGCGCCAGTTGGAAAATGGCGTGACGATCAATGTGGACGGAAAACAGTATGCAACCAAGCCTGCCATCGCTAAAATTCCCGAAGAAATCCCATCCCTGCCAGATCGGAATCCTCCTATCCGCTATCGCAAAAACGTGCCCGATACTTGGATAGCCTTGACCTTGATCGAGGGAAAAAACCGACAAGTACGCAAGATGACTGCAGCAGTAGGCTTTCCTACCTTGAGATTAGTTCGCTGGTCAGTGGAGAAGTTGACGATTGAGGGCTTTCAGGTGGGTGAAGTCCGGGAAATGGGTAAGGAAGAAATATACAAAGCCCTAGGCTTGACTGGTTTTCGTAGGAGCTAAGTTTTGATTTATGCTTACTACGACGCAGCGGTGCCAGGATTTTTTCTTTTAGAAAAGGGGGAAGATGCGAAGGTTTTTTAAGTTGTTCGGTTTTCAGTCGTCACCCCTGTCATTTGGTTGCCTTTAGAGCTAGACTGATTGTATTGATAGGGGAGTTGAAACATAATTAAATAACAAAAACTAAAACTTAAATCACATTTTTTAAAAAAGTCTTTAAAAAATTAGATTTTCTTACTAGGTTAGTAGTGATGATTTAAAAAATGGTTGTATTAAAGACTCTTTTTCCTTTGAACACACACACACACACACACATTCCAAATCTTTAGGTTTCATTTTTGACCCGATACTCAGGGAGTTGAAACTTGCTTCTTATTCGAAGCGGTTATTTCGCAACACCTTATTTTTACTATTGATTGCCTTCATATTTTCTTCTTGTGTGGAGGATACCTCCCTAAATAATGCTCAGACAAAACTACAACAGAACCATGTTAAAAGAACCTTTACATCCATTCAAAAGGATAAATTTTTAAAAACCTTTCGGGAAGAGTCAAACCCCTCATCCTTTGGTTTCCGAATAGCTGAAGGCGATAATCAATATTTCGATAAGGCCAATTGGAGTAAAGCTTTTCGTCATGAGGACTTAGTAAAGGGTGAGGTCACTTATACTATTCCATTGATCACCGAGGATGTAGAGGCATTTACCAATTTGATTGTAGTTAAGAAAAGCAGTGAGACTAATTCTTACTTGATCAAGTACCTCCCGGAAAAAGAATGGATGGAGACGAAGGAACGAAGACAAGGCTTTGGGAATTTTTCAGGGACGATTCAATTACTTAGACTGGACGGGGAAGTTTTCAGTGAATCCCAGTATCTTCACGGGGTAGCCATTCAAACAGAAAATACCAACAGTAGGATAAGTGGGTGTACTACCGAAATTGTTGTCACTGGATTTACAACAGCTTGTGTAAATGGAGACTGTATTATTTCAGAGGTAAGGTATGCAGAGGTAGAAACCTGTGAAAGCAATCCGGGAGGGGATCTTCCTCCAGGCTCCGGCGGATCTGGCGGTGGGAGTTCGGCTGGGGGCTCAACGGGGTCTGATGATCTGGGCAGCCCCGGAATGTTGGATCCTGAGGATATTGCCTACTGGCTGAGGCCTTTGAACCCTCAGGATGACCTAAACAATCCCTACGATGGAATGCAGGCTGTGAGTACAGACGGTACGATCTATACTTATGACGCTCAGGTAGATGCTTGGCTGATGCCGGAGGTAGTGGTCATGGAGGAGCAGGGTTTTATCGCCAATTTTTTTGGCAATCCGGATTTTGATGGGGGAGTGGTGACAGCGATGACTTTTACGCTGACTACAACAGTCAAAAGGTCTCCCATCGGTCAGGTGATCATTGGGACTATTGCCTTTAATCTTTGGCTCTATAGTATGTATGAGGTGATGACTCGGGAGCGGGATGAATCAAGGTCTTTGGAAATTTGTATTCAGAAGTTCGTAGAATGTGATGCACAAAGGAAGTATTACCCACAGTTGGATTGTTCTTTTTGTCTTGAAAATTGCAGGGCTCAAGGAATATGGCCAAATGATAGGTGCCCATTGTAGAAATAGAGTTAATTAAAAATTGATAAGATCATGTTGGGATTTAAAATAGTAGGTTGCGGTTTGGACCTTGAGGTAGGTGCAGATAAGATTTTTTTAATTTTTGGCCTGTTGAAAAGTTCTGATCGGGAAGAGATTAGTTTAGATATTCGAGGCTCAAACAATTACTCAGAACAGCGTATAAATTGGGGTTCATGGAAATTGGAAACTGAAGATGAGTTTCGAATAACGGTTATCGAAGTGAAAGAAGTTTCAAATCCTGTGGAGAGCAAAACTGAAAAGGATTCCGAAGACCAGATAAAGAAAGAAATCGAAACCTTCCTTTCTCTTAAGAAAGAATTAGAAACCGCTGATCTACTATGAGTAACACCAGATTAGGCTTTGAATTTATTGACAACGAAAGCTACATTATTGCTGGCTTCCACAAGGTTTCCTTGAGTATTATTTTCACAAAGGATGAGGAAGGAATTGAAAGTGAACTAAACGTGAGTATAACAGGTCTAAATCTTGAGTCAGATGAATCCGTAGAATGGTTGAATAAAAATATCAAGATTGGGGATGAGTTTATCATCAAAGTAAAAGAAACTGATAGCATCAGTCCTTACAGAGTCAAAGAGAAACCGCTCCCCTACGCAGAAGTATTGGCAAAAATGAGCGAGGAAGAAATTTTGGCTATGAAATTTAAGCAGTTTAAATATTTGGAGAAAAAGCTTAAGAGCAAAGGATTGATCTAGCAGTTTCTCTTATCCTGCTTTCTAAGAAGCAGAATAACAAAAAGATGTTGGAATAAATGAACACTATCGCCTATTATTTGAGCAATGTGTTGATGATTATGCATATAAAAATCTTCCTTGTTCTACTTGCCTCCAATATTGTAATACACAAGGATACTGGGATTTCGATAATTGTGCACTTAACCATAACAAATAAGACATGATAGGATTTGAATTAAAAAATATTGACAAAAAAAATTTTAGTAGGCGTGGAAGAAGGGAATACCACAATAATTTTTTCAAGGGTAAAAAATCAAAATAGGGACGAAATTCACCTGCATATTGGAGGTACGGACAAGGCCAAATCTAGAAGCATAACTTGGATATCCGAAGATCTTAGTATAGATGATCAATTTGTTATTAAGGATTCAGACTTTTCAAGTCCCACTCCACCAATTAAGTAAAATGATATTAAACTTACTGATTTAGTAATCGAAGGTAAATTACGAGCCTATTTTGGTCTAAAGAAAGAGTTAGAAGAAGCAGGTCTTATTGAAAAAAATTGCTCTGCTGGTCGTAGTCAAATTATGGTTTGGACTGGGTAGAAATTTGCCCACCCTACAAGCCTGCACAAGGCTAAAATCATTCTCCGAATGATTTCTTTACGCCTTGTCCTATCCTAATATCCTTGCCAATTTTTAATTGGGTTTTTCATTGATCTTATTTCCTTTTCATCTACCAATTTTTTTAAATCTTTTAACCCAACCCCTCCAAATAACTCACCAAATCCACCAATTCCTGTTCGGTCAGCGGGAAGGTGAGCATCAGGGATTCGGAGAGTTGGGTGATTGAGGCGATGTCGGCAAGTTTGTAGAGGGTTTGCTCGCTGCTGCCGACCAGTTTTACGATCAGGTCGTTTTCGGTTTTGGAGTTGACGATACAGCGGATTTCCTTGCCGTTTTTGAATTTGACGAGTTGGGTTTCGTAGCCGAATCCTCCCTCCTCTCGGCAAAGTTTCTTCTTTTTACCTTTGAAGTTCAATTAGGTGCAGGGTGGGGTAAAATCCGCTCAGTTCCAGATTTAAATAAGCCATGGGGAGCTCGGGAAAGGGTAGGGAAAAACCAATTGCAAATTGGTTAGAAATTAGGGTCGAATTGCAAATTCGCCCCAGCCCAAACTGAACTTCAGAGATACTGAGTATAATCTACGCTCAGATGGGGGATTAAAGCTCGCCACGACCCAGCGGTGACAGCCGCAGTGGGTTTTCCTACCTTGCGGTTGGTTCGCTGGTCGGTGGAGAAATTGACCATCGAAGGCTTTCAGGTGGGTGAAGTTCGGGAAATTGAAAAAGAGGAGATTTATCGGGCTTTGGGATTGAGTGGATTTCGGAGGAAATAAAAAGTAGACAAGTTCGCTACTAAGAAGTCACCCGACGATTTTTTCTCCCGCAAAGAAGGAAGAGACAAAGGGATTTTTTATCCTGATTTTAGAAAAGCAGGAAAAGTCTTGATAAAACCCTCCAAGGGATTGGTCTTATCCTAGTTTTAGAAAACAGAAAATTCTTTAAAAACCTTCGGAGGATTATCCTTTCAATCCCAAAAAACCCTTTGCGCCGTAGCGTCTTTGCGAGAGGTATTCCCTCTTAAAAATTCCTAAAAATCCCTTTACCCCGCTGAGAATACCGCTCCAAAGAATTAAGATTGCGCTTGGGACAAATTGTTCTATTTTTATAAGTTTCAAAGAAAATAGCTAGGCAAATGTATCAGGATAAAATCCAAGCTGTCATAGAGGAAGTTCGCAAAGTAGTTGTCGGACAGGATAAAATGGTGAATAGGCTTTTGATTGGACTCTTTACCAACGGTCATATTTTGTTAGAAGGGGTGCCCGGACTGGCCAAGACCTTGACTGTAAATACCTTGGCGAAGGTATTGCATTTGGATTTCAACCGGATTCAGTTTACCCCGGACCTATTACCTTCCGATCTGATTGGGACCATGATTTACAATCAGCAGACGGGTGATTTTGAAGTTAAAAAGGGACCTATCTTCGCTAATTTGATTTTGGCAGATGAGGTCAACAGATCTCCTGCAAAAGTACAATCGGCGCTTTTGGAAGCTATGCAGGAAAAGCAAGTCACTATCGGAGAGACTACCTTCCAGTTGGACAGACCTTTCTTAGTATTGGCTACGCAAAACCCGGTAGATCAAGAAGGTACTTATCCGTTGCCTGAGGCACAGGTCGATCGATTTATGATGAAAGTTCATATCGACTATCCGAGCAAATCCGATGAAATGGAAGTTATGCGTCGGATGGCTAATATGTCATTTACTTCTGAGGTGAATGCCGTGCTTTCCAAGCAGGATATCTTTGATATTCGAAATGAGATCAATGGGATCAAAATCGCTGAACCGCTGGAGCAATACATTATTGAGCTAGTTTTCGCAACTCGCTTCCCTGAGCAATATGGTTTGAAGAATGAGGCGAAGTATATTCAGTTTGGAGTTTCCCCTCGAGCTAGTATCAATTTGAACCTTGCTTCCAAGGCCGTAGCTTATTTTGACGGTAGAGATTATGTGCTTCCTGAGGATATTAAAGAAGTAGCTGAGGATGTGCTTAATCACCGAATAATCCTAAATTATGAAGCGGAAGCTGATGGAATCAATACGCGAGACCTGGTAAAGATTCTGCTCGAAAAGGTGCCGATTAACAAGTCGGTAACATTGAAATAACACAATAACCCCCGAAATAGAGGCTTTCTGAGAGGAAAGCCTTTTTTTATGCTTTTCCTGTTAATCCAATATTAAATTCTGTATTCATTTTTAAAAAAAGCATAATTCAAAAAATTCTCTTGTGATCTCAAATTGAGACACTTTTGTATCGTCGAAACTGAAAAAAACTAGAAAACGACGATAATCATGAAAAAAACAACCCTATTAACCAACCTTTTACTTGGGTCGCTCTTTATTTTTTATTCCTGTATTGAAGGAAACGAGAAGCCAATTATTGATCCAGGAAATAATGGTTCTGGAAATGTATTGGTAGTTGATTCTAATATCACTTCCAGTACTACATGGGAAACCGGAAAGACATATGTTCTTTCAGGAAGAATTTCCGTGACAGCTGGTAACACCTTGACTATTCAAGAAGGTGTTGTTGTAAAAGGAGAAGTAGGAACTGGATCAAATGCTTCGGCTTTGATCATCGCTCGTGGTGCTAAAATCAATGCATTGGGAACGGCAAGTAGCCCGATTATTTTCACCACTGTCGCAGACGAAATTGAACCAGGACAAATTGTTTCTCCTAACCTTGATCCAGATTTGTCTGGTTTGTGGGGAGGCCTTTTGATTTTGGGTTATGCTAGAGGATCTTTTGCTGGAGATATTTCAGAAGTTCAAATCGAAGGTATTCCACCATCAGACACCAATGGTCTTTACGGTGGAGACAATGATGCGGACAACTCCGGGGTATTAAGATATGTGTCTATCCGTCACGGTGGTGCAAACATCGGTGAAGGAAACGAGATCAACGGATTGACACTTGGCGGAGTGGGATCCGGAACAGTAATCGAAAATGTAGAAATCATCGGAAATCAAGATGATGGTATCGAGTGGTTCGGAGGAACAGTTTCCGTGAAAAACGCCATCGTTTGGAATGCTGGAGACGATGCTTTGGATACTGACCAAGCCTGGGCTGGAACGCTAGACAATTTCGTAGTAATCACTGGTGGAGAGACAGATCACGCTTTGGAAATTGATGGACCGGAAGGTTCTTACAATGTCGCTCATACACTAAAGAACGGAACTATCAAAGGAAACGACGTTGCTGAATTCGGTGATTTCCGTGACGGCGCAAGAGGAAGTTTTGAGAACATTTATTTCTACAATTTCTCTAGCCCTGATGATACAAATGGAAGAGGAGATCTTTCTCTTTCAGGAGATAAGACTATCGCAAATTTTGCTGATGGTGTATTGACCTTCTCAAATCTTCAAGTAACCCTAGCTCAGGGAGTGACCTTAAGCCAAGTATTTAAAGGTGGAACAGATGCATTTGCTACTTCTGTGGACCTAGGTGCAAATACTGTTGGAGCTGACTTGGATGCTTTCCAAGGTTGGTCTTGGGCAAGTGAAGCAGGTATTCTAACAATTCAATAAGAAAAAAGAATGTGGCGGAGCTTGCAAGGTCTCCGTCACATTTCTCATTACTAATTGCTGTATGAAAAAGTACAATTCAAAATCGCTAACTAAAAGCATTTTCACCCTAATTATCATTGTCCTAACCCAGTTTTTGGTGGGATATGTATTTGCTCAAAATGGAACCATTCGTGGAACCATTTATGAGGAAGCAACAGGCGAACCTTTATTTGGAGTTTCTGTATTGGTTCGGGAGACCGGAACTGGCGCTATCTCTGATTTCGATGGAAAATTTGAAGTTCAAGTAGCACCTGGGAACTACACCCTTCAGATTTCTTATTTGTCCTACACCACTGTAGAGTTAACCGCAGTGACTGTAACAGCTGGAGAAGTGACAGTATTGGACGATATTTTGATGGCTGAAGAAGCCTCAGAATTGGAAACGGTCACGATTGCTGCTTCTGCCATCCGAACTACCGAATCTGCTTTGATGTCTGTTAAAAGAAATGCTGCCAACTTGATGGATGGTATTTCTGCGAGTACATTCCGAAAGATCGGTGATGGAGATGCTGCATCTGCAGTAAAGCGTGTAACGGGTGTTTCCATTGAAGGAGGTAAATATGTTTACGTTCGAGGTTTGGGAGACCGATACACAAAAACCGTATTGAATGGAGTAGACGTGCCAGGTTTGGATCCAGATCGAAACACCATTCAGATGGATATCTTCCCAACCAACGTGATTGATAACATCATTGTATCTAAGTCTTTCACTGCTGAACTTCCAGCTGATTTTACCGGAGGTGTGGTTGATATCGAAACCAAAGATTTCCCAGAAGAAAAAGTTGCTAGAATTGGAATTTCTGGTGGATATAATCCATCCATGCATTTCAATAGCAATTACCTTAGGTATGATGGTGGAAAAACCGACTGGTTAGGTTTTGATGATGGAACTAGAGCTATCCCAACTGGTGGAAGAACAGATATTCCGCAGTATGGTGATGTAGTAGGAAATCCAAATTCCCCAAAGGGATTAGAATACCAACAAATTCTAAATGACTTTAACAAAACCTTGGGAGGTTTTAGAACAAGCTCTCCAATGGATTTAGGACTTAGCTTCTCTTTAGGTAATCAATTGGTAAGACCTAAAGTAACATGGGGTTATAATCTAGCTTTGACATATAAGAATGAGACTGAATTCTATCAGGATGCAGAATTCAACTTGTATGCAAAGCCAAGAGAGTCTTCTCAAGTAGAATTGGAAGCTTTGGAGAGACAAAAAGGTGATTATGGAGTCAATAATGTGTTGGTAGGTGGATTGGCAGGAATTGCCATGAAAACTGATAATTCGAAGTATAAATTGAATTTGATGCACCTTCAAAATGGTGAATCTAAGGCTGGTGAATTTGACTTCATAAATACTAACCTTGGAGCCAACTTTGAAGCCAAGCAATACAACTTGGAGTATTCTCAAAGAAGTTTGACTAGTGTTCTTCTAAACGGAACTCATTATTTGAATGGAAGAGATTGGGAGATCAATTGGAAACTTGCTCCTACCGTTTCTACTATTGAAGATCCAGATATTCGATTCACTCGATTCAGATTGCCAAATAATACCATTTCTACAGAGGTTGGTCTTCCTACCCGAATCTGGAGATCTTTGGAGGAATACAATCTCAACGGTAAACTGGATGTAACTCGTCAGTTGAATCTATTCCAGCGCGATTCCAAGTTGAAATTTGGCGGAAATTATGTCATCAAATACCGAGACTTTAATATCCAAAGTTTCCAGTTTGCAACAGGTAACACGCAATTCACAGGAGATCCTAATGCAATTCTAGATTCTGAGAACTTGTTTTCTGCCGAAAATAGAAATGGTGTTCGATACAATGCGGATTTCATTCCAATCAATCCAAATGAATACCAGTCTATCCTTACAAACGTAGCAGGATATGGATCATTGGAAGCTAGTCCTTCAGATCGATTGAAGGCAATCATGGGACTTCGTGTAGAAAAATACAATCAGTATTACACAGGTACCAACCAAACAGGAACCATCGTATTCGACTTGGTTGAGATGTTAGATGATTTTGACTTCTTTCCTTCTGTGAATTTGATTTACAATCTGAAGCAAAATCAAAATCTGAGATTCTCAGCGTCTAGAACCATCGCAAGACCTTCCTTTAAGGAATTGTCTTATGCTGAAATTTTGGATCCGATTACTGGTAGAACTTTCGTAGGAGGTCTTTATCCTGAAACTACCAATGGGGGTTCTGAAGTATTGTGGGATGGAAACTTGACTCCTACCCGAATCAATAATTTTGACTTGAGATGGGAAGCATTCCAGGAAAGAGGACAGATGTTATCTGTAAGTGCTTTTTACAAGACCTTCGATAAGCCAATTGAAATGGTTCAGTTCCTTTCTGACCCAGGAGCATTCCAGCCTCGAAACGTAGGAAATGGTACTGTTGCAGGTTTGGAATTTGAGTTCAGAAAAGAGCTTTCATTCATTGCTCCAGCTTTGGAGAAATTTAGCTGGAATACCAACGTGACCGTGACTGAGTCCCGAATTAAGATGTCTGAATCAGAATTCCGTTCACGATCTTTAACTGCTCGTGAAGGGGAAGAAGTAAAAGATACTCGAGACATGGCAGGTCAGGCACCATTCATTATTAATACAGGATTGAGCTTCTTGGATTTCAACAGTGGAATTGAAGCAGGTTTATTCTACAATGTACAGGGATCTACCTTGAACTATGTCGGATTTGGAAACCGTACGGATACTTACACAGTACCTTTCCATAGTTTGAATTTCAACTTGAATAAGTCTTTTGGGGCTGACGAAAGAGTTCAAACCAGCTTGGGAGTTTCCAATATCCTAAATGACAAGAGACAGCAAGTATTTAGATCATTCGGTGCACAGGATCAGTTGTTTACAAACCTAGCTCCTGGTACTCGAATCTCCTTTAGCTTTTCTTATTCTTTTTAATTGATTGCTCATAGGTATAGTAGCCGACTCAAGAAATTGGGTCGGCTTTTTTGTTTAAGTTGTAACTTTTGTTTTTCAACTGATCATTGGTTTGTTGTTTCCCCAGAATTGTCCAAATTCATAGAAGTAGGGCTTGTTAAGCATTTTTGATTTATGGCAGACCATTCACACCACCATCACCATTCATCAGGAAAGAACCTAAAGACAGCATTTTTGCTGAATTTGGGCTTTACCATTTTTGAGTTGATTGGGGGATTTTATGTGAATTCTGTAGCGATTGTTTCTGATGCTATCCATGATTTAGGAGATAGTATTTCCTTGGGAACAGCTTGGTATTTGGACGCTAAATCCAAGAAAAAGCCCACTCGTACCTTCAGTTTTGGCTATAGACGCTTTTCTCTATTAGGGGCATTGTTCAATAGTCTAATCCTGATTGTAGGGTCGATCTACGTGATCATCGAAGCCATTGGTAGAATTATAGAACCTGAAGAAGTCAATCCTCAGGGGATGTTGCTTTTTGCGATTATCGGGGTTGGGGTAAATGGTTTTGCTGCGTGGAAAATGAGCCATGGTAAATCCTTAAATGAACGGGTAGTTTCCTGGCATTTACTGGAGGATGTTTTGGGATGGTTTGCCATTTTGGTAGCTTCTGTGATTTTAAATTTCTGGGATATCCCCTATCTCGATCCGGCTTTATCCCTAGGTTTCGGCATGTTTATTCTTTCCAATGTGGTGTTGAGATTAAGGGAAACCCTAATGGTCTTTTTGCAAGGTCATCCTGAGGATGTGGATCGCGAGAAAATTGAGGAGGAGTTATTATCCTTAAAGCAAATTCAATCCATTCATCACATGCATATTTGGTCCCTTGATGGAGAGCATCATGTTTTTAGTGCCCATTTCAAGCTCAAAGAAATTGAGGGGCTAAAGGAATTGATGGAGGTGAAAAATCAGATTAAATCCTGCTTAAAAAAATATCACTTTGAGCATTTGACTATCGAGTTGGAGACTGCGGATGAATGCTGTGAATTTTCCGAAGAGGGAGAATAAAAATCTAGGTTAGTCTTCGAATGATTTCTGACTCATTTGGATATTCCTTTAAAAGCTCATCTTCGGAGAAAAGCTCGAAATCGCGAAAGTCAAATCCAGGAGCCACCACACAAGAAACCAAAGCATAAGAGTCAGATTCTTCTACCGAACTTCCAAAAATGGTATTCGCTGGAACGAGTTGCTGAGGTTGGCAATCCTGATTATCCACAGGCCCTAAACGCAAAATTTCATGACCTTTTTCATTTAAAAGGTGAACATTAAGCGAACTTCCCTCATGCCAAAACCAATGTTCATCGCTCTTGATTCGGTGAAATTTGGATACATTTTCTGAGGTGAGCAAAAAGTAAATTACTGTACTCAGATTCCGCTCACCCGAGTCAGTTTGAATACTTTCAGAATGCCGATAAGTTTCAGTATAATACCCTCCCTCCGGGTGGGGAAGCATCCCAAGTTTATCAACTAAATAAGCGATGCGGTTGGGATAATTCATTAAGCGTATGCCTTTACTAGAATGTCCACGATTCGTTCAGCGGTTTTTCCATCCCACAAAGGAATTCCCTGATATTGTTTCCACTGACCAGCCATGATCTTTTCTAGATAGGGCTTGAGTTTGCTTGGATCAGTGCCGACTAATTCGTTTGTTCCAAGGGTGATTGTTTCCGGTCTTTCAGTATTGTCTCGAAGAGTGATACAAGGAATATTCATTACTGAAGCCTCCTCCGTAATTCCACCAGAGTCCGTGATTACGCCTTTGGCATGTTTTACCAAGTAATTGAACTGCAAATATCCCAAGGGTTCACACATAAAAAGATTCGGGGCTAAAATTCCAATAGCTTGAAGATTTTTGGCTGTTCGGGGATGTACTGGGAAAATAATTGGTAAGCCTCCCGTTCCTTCCAAGATTGCATCAATCATGGCTTTAAGCTTTTGCTCCTGATCCACATTAGCAGGACGGTGCATGGTCATCACAAAATATTCTCCGGGTTTCAAATCAGAAAAGATTTCTCCCTCTGGCTTTTCAAATCTTGGCATTTGTGCCAAAAGGGTATCGATCATGGTATTTCCTACGAAGTGAATTTTTTCTTCAGGAAATCCACTTTTTCGAAGGTTTTGATTTGCAATCTCTGAAGTAGTAAAAAAATGATCGGTGATTGAGTCGGTCACCATCCGATTGATTTCTTCTGGCATGGTCAAGTCTCCAGAGCGAATTCCACCTTCCACATGAGCCACATCCACACAGAGCTTTTTGGCAGCAATGGAGCAGGCTAGTGTACTTGTAACATCGCCCACCACCAAGACCAAGTCGCTTGGGTTCTCCATCAGTTCTTTTTCAAAAGCTACCATGATGGCCGCAGTTTGTTCCGCTTGGGTTCCTCCCCCTCCACCCAAATTGGCATCTGGTTCGGGGATATTTAACTGATCGAAAAAGTCTCCGGACATTTTTTTATCATAATGCTGTCCAGTGTGGATGAGCCTAAAATTGATAGCGGGATCCTTCTCTTTTTGTTTTTGGAGTTGATGGATGATCGGTGCGATTTTCATAAAATTAGGTCGAGCACCGGCTACAATTGTAAAAGTGGGCATATATCAGATCAAATTTTGCCTCAAAAGTAAAAAATTAAGTGGAGGGTACCCGATAATTTGCGCTGAATTCCTTCCCTAATTTTGGCTGCTTTTTTGTTTCTTTGTCATTCATAGATTTTACTCTAATTCATGATTTCAGCTTTTTGGAGAAGAACTTATTGGGTTTTCGTAGTAGGAATTTTTGTCGTATTGACAGCCTGTACGGATACCTTGGAGCGTTCAGAAGTGGTGTACGATAATGACTTTTCCACATTGGATCTGGCCGGATTCGAAAATGGCAAGCTCTTTATATTTCAAAGGGATACCGTAGCAGGATTTTATCATAATGATGAAGTCTCAGTTAGGCTCGAAAATCTTCCTACGCACAATATGTTGAAAGTGACCACGGAGATTTTGGTACACGACAGCTGGGATGGAAATCCAGATGATGGGGTTTCGGGTCCAGATTATTGGTTTTTTGGATTGGACAATACAGAAATATTTCGGACGACTTTCTCCAACTCCCCATGCGAGTCACTTTTCTGTTTGTATCAGTCTTTCCCGAATAGTTTTTTTAGACAGAATACACCAAAAAGTGGAGCTATTCAGACCAATTTACCTGGCTTGTGTTTATTTGGAGCATTTTCCAATTACACTACTCGTTATCGAATTGAGGAGATTATTCCACATACGAATAATGAGGTGAAAATTTTCTGGAACAGTGAATTGAAGCAGGAGGAAAATCCAGATCCAGTCTGTGATGAATCTTGGTCTTTGGCACGGGTAACGGTAGAAGCTTTGGTTGTAAACTGATGAAGAACATGCTACAAAGACGGATTCTTTTCTTATTCTTTTTACTTCTTTTCGGTTTTTCAGAAAAGGCTTTTCTCCAGACCATTCCTTTGGGAATGCCGGTTTTGGATGATTACCTGCGTAGAGCCCAATTATTGGGAAGAGTGGATTCGAGCTCTAGTTGGATGGTTCGTCCAATTTATCCTACAGAAGCTTTTGGTGTCAAGCATGGTTTCGATCTGGATAGTTCGGTCGTAGATTTTGATCAATCCCGCTTTCACAGAAATTTTGGTCCAGAGGGAAAGGGGAAATTTCTTTTGTTGCCAGCAATCTATAAAGCTCAATACAATTCCACCTATGCTTTTGGAGTGAATGATGGGGCTTTTATACCCAATAGAGGATTACAGCAAATTTTATCCGTAGGCGGATATGCTGAGTTTGGAAAGTGGACCTTACAACTACAGCCCGAAATTCTTGTTGCTCAAAACAAGGACTACATTGGTTTTCCCATTGAGCATCAGGCTACGGTTTTATTTTACTATGAATACCTCAATCGTATAGACTCCCCCGAGCGATTTGGAGATAAGGCCTTTAACCGTTTTTACCTAGGACAGTCTAGCTTAAGGTTCAATGTGGAGGAATTTTCTATTGGATTCTCAACAGAAAATCTATGGTGGGGTCCCGGAAGAAGAAACTCCTTGCTTTTAGGAAATAATGCCCCGGGATTCTTTCATTTCACGGTAAATACTCGAAAACCAGTCCAAAGTAGAATTGGCTCATTTGAAGGGCAAATTATTGGTGGTTTCTTAAAATCCACCGAATTTCTTCCGCCTCATTCGGATTATTCCATTCAGGAAAACCCCGTCTATATTCCGAAACGGGAAAATGGAGATCGCTATTTATCCGGTATAGTTTTGACCTATCAGCCTAAATGGGTTCCTGGGCTATTTTTGGGATATGGAGCCACGAACCATCTCTACAGGGATGAAGTCAAAGTGATGGGAGATATTATGCCCATTTTCAATGGCCGAAAAGGTCCTGAGAATGTTCATGATCCTATTCGTGACAAACGCCAACAATTTTCTTCCGGCTTTTTTAGATGGTTGAGTCCTGAGGGGCATTTTGAATTCTATGGAGAATATGGGACGAGAGGAAATAGTCGTCGATTCAATGATTTCCTAATTACTCCAGAGAAAGGGAGAGCATTTACCTTTGGTTTTTCACATTTGATGGCAATGGGGAAACCGGGGAATTATTTTCAGATCAGTTCTGAAATGACCCAAACTGGGCAGACAATCCGAGAAGAAATCCGTCAGCTCCGAACTTGGTATATTCATGATCATGTAAGACATGGATATACGCACCAAGGTCAGGTTTTAGGTGTTGGGAATGGACCGGCAAGCAATCAACTTTTTGTGGAATTTGCATGGGTAAGAGGGATGAATCGCCTTGGGTTCCAAATGGAGCGGATCGTTTACAACAACGACTTTTATTACTATCGCTATGAAGCCTCAAAGGATTTCCGAAATAAATATGTGGATTTAGTTCCTTCTTTGGTGGCTGACTGGCGAATTGGTAATCTAATGGTAAATGGTCGATTCCAATATGTAAATACGCTGAATTACAAATGGTTCTTAGAAAATCAACCGGATCAATATTTCGTTCCTGGCTATGACCGGAAAAATTTCGTTGCCCAGATCGGCTTGAATTATTTGTTCAATTGAAAATTCAGTCTTCTTTTTCCCTTTCCTATTAATTCCTTAAATACTATTTTGGTGAGGGTGCTTTTGGTTTGTGAAGGAAGGTCTGCCGTTGTTATTTCATGAAATATTCCCGCCCAGAGCCCTAACCGTTTGATTGGTGAATGTTTCCATTTATGGGATACTGAGTTCTCATAATAATTTTTTTCGAGTAAGCAATCTTCAATGGTTACAAAAGGACCATAAAAGGCCATTTTCATCAACCAAATCAGGTCTTTGGTGAATTCCTTATGAACCAGGGGCGTTTCTCTCATTGGGAGGATTTTTTTAACAGTGGAACTTCGCTGCAATCCATGATAGGCAGCCCACCAAAACATGGTCTTTCTTTGGAGAATTTCAGAGATTCGTTCTTCTAGCTTTTCGGAATGTCCAAAATTGCTAATTTTTGAATAGGTTATTTTTCCATCCCAATAAGAATTCTTCATTTGAGGACAACAGACAACGGCTTCAGGATTTTGAAGTAAGGCTTCTATTTGCTTGCTGATATAGTTGGGATAGGGGTGGTCGTCATGTGGATTCGTAAAGCAAAAATCAGAAGACTCTGCACTTAACTTCCAAAGTTTCTCTGAGTTTTTCAGCCACCCAAGATTTTTGTCATTAGTTAAAACTTCAAAACGTGAATCTTTTGATGAAAAGGCCTGAGCAATTTCTACTGTCTTGTCAGTAGAACAATCATCACCTATTATGATTTTGAAGTTTGGATATTCGATGGCAGCTAAAGCCAATAGAGTTTTTTCCAAAAATTTTTCTGAATTGTAAGTAGGTACAAAGCCTACCACTTTAGGATAATTCATTATTCCAGAATTGAATTAACAAAATCGACTGCAATCATAGGGGCAGTTGTCAATTTCCCTGTTTCGATAGAGTGATAGTTGCCAACACTCTTAAAGCCTAATTCCGATCTAAAATGGAGGGAGCTTTGAGAATCATCTACGTCGGTTTTTCCATATGCTACGATTGGTCCTGCATCAATGATTTCTGGCTTTGATTCGGAAATTCCCGGATACCACTTATCAATTGCATCTAGAAATTCTGAGGAAAGATTATTGGCAAGTTGAGATGGTACATTTCCCTGTGCTGCCTCTTCCCAATCATCAGGCGGGGCAATATTATGACTCCATCCTCTACATGCAGATGGATACCAGCTTAGATAGGCTTTGTTATTTTTCTGATTTACTACATCCCCAAATTTTCCAATTACCATAGTCGCAGAAGGCATATTAGTTAGTTTTTTTGGTAAGGAAACAATTACCCGGTACTTCAACCGATGCAAAAGTTCGGGAGGAAGAGGAAGGCCCATTTGGTGATCCAAAACATATTTCCCGTCCCAAGCACAATTAATAACATGCTCTGACTTAAGGGTAAAATATTGCTGAAAGGAAGATATTGAAAGGAGAAAATGATCTCCTTTTTGTTCAATTTGATCGACTTTAGACTCGTGAAGTACTTCGATATTTTTATTCGCATAAACCGCTTTGGAGAGGTGTTCTTTTAGCTTTGAAGTGTCCACAGCAAGTTCGGCTGTTTGAAACCCATCCTCTACTACTTCATTTCCGAATATATTTTGAATATGCTTTTGAGGCTTCCTCTGGAATAATTTTTCTGGTCGCGTTCCCAAGTAATCCCAATTTGGATTTAAAATTTTCCATTCTTCAAACTGATCTTGGAGCTTTTGATAGCCTGCTTCCAATTCATCTGCTGACAAAAAAGAATCTTTGGCAACCAAATAATAAAAAGGCTCACTTAGGCCAAGGTTATATGAGTCCTTTCTAATCCATCTTTCTAAGGATTTCCGAAATAATAAGGCACCTTTTAGCATTAAGTAAGGGGTTTTGAATGTAGGGTCATTCATATACACCAAGCCTAAATGGATTTTACCTTCATTTCGGAGGCTGGCTCGATTAAATATGGATTTATCTCTTTCTATGAGGGTGACTTTTTTTCCGTGATTTGCTAATTCTAACGCAATACAACAACCCTGTATCCCGGCACCAATAATTTTGTAATCGGCCATTTGAAAAACTTAGTATTTTCGAGAAAAATACTGAAGTCAGCTAGATAATGAAAGCAGAAAAAGATAAAGTAATCACCATCAGCTATAGATTGATGGTGGATGATGGAGAAACGGGAATGGAATTTTATGAAGAGGTGACATCCGATCAACCTTTTGCCTTTTTGATGGGACATCAACACATCCTTCCCAAACTTGAAGAAGCCCTAGTCGGAAAAGAAGCAGGTGATACTTTTTCAGTTTTTATTGACTTTGAGAATGGGTATGGAGACTATTTTGAGGAGAAGAAAGTGATTATTCCAAAGTCAAACTTCAAAGAAGAGGGAAAGAAAAACCGGGATCTTCTCAAAGTGGGAAATGTCATTCCAATGCAAGATGATCAAGGAAATCAAATGCGGGGTGAGATTATCAAAGTGGATTACTTAGGAGTTCATATGGATTTCAACCCACCTCTTGCAGGTTATGATTTACACTTCGAGGGAAAAATAGAAGGAGTACGAGATGCGGAACCAGAAGAATTGGAGCATGGACATGCGCATGGACCAGGCGGTCATCACCATTAAGCACTGGTAGAAAATAGGGCATTTGCCGTATGGTCTATTTTTGAGTCCCAGTTTACCTTGGCGATTCGTTCACCATGACTATGGACCGTATTTTGACCATTATTCGGCTAGTAGCTCTATTACTCTTTATCTTGGTGTTCTTGTTGTAAAGGAAATTTTTCTAATTCAAGAGCAAGCAGGCTGGGAAATTATGGGGGTGATTAAATCCAGTCTTCAGGGCGCCAATTGATTTTGGTGCCTTTTTTATTTTCTCAAATCAATGCCTAAGGTTTTATAGGCCTGATCAATGGTCAGTTCCCGCAAGCCATCGATTCGCTCAGATGGATAAAGTTCATAGGCCTTTACTAATTGCTGCTCTGATATTCGGTATGCTTGGCGATTGAAGTGAAAAATTGCATCGTTGTAATATTGCAAGCCTGCCAATTCCCGAAGGTTTATGGACCGAAAAATAGTCTTATCACTATAATCGATATCTGGAGAACCGATTCGCTGATTGAGAGAAAGGTATGTAGCTGTTTCTTCGGGTTTATAGGAATCAAGGTATTTTTTCACCTCAGATTGACTTGTAATCATTCCCCCCACCTTCAAAGTGCTCTCCAATACGATTGGTTTATCATCTAGTTTGACGATGCTGAAAACATGGTAATCGGTCTCTATAATTTCATGGTCAAATCCATACCGATCTAAAAGTAATCCTAATACGGCCGTTCCACTCACACAATCAAACTTCCCTTCACTTAGCATTTGATTGAAAGTGGCATGCTGCTCGTATTTCTTGAAGAGTTTTTGATGGGAAGCTTGGAAAGCATAGCGTATGAAGGCCAAAGACTTTCCTTTCTTTTCAAATTTTTGATCCAATTTGGTCAAGAACTCCTCCCATTTAGCCAAAGGTTCTTCACAAGTTGGGCGAACAGCCATCAAAAGAGAAAGCTGGTCATTTTCAGTAAGACCCCTCTTCCAAAATTCTTGTTCTGTTTGAGATTCAAAAGGAAGCTTTTCAGTTTGGATAGACCCTTCCTGCGCTATCACTGAAATTGATAACAGGCTGATCAAACCAAATAAAAGAACCCGCTTTTGCATTTAATTCTATCCTAATGTTAAGAATGTTAATTTAAAGTTAACAATTTGGTAACATTGGATGCAAGCGTTTAGGCTCAATAAATCAAAATAATTATTGATTTTCAGTGAAATAGGGTTCTATTCCTCGATTTTGGGTTGAATTAGATGGTTTTCAAATGATTAATCCAATGTTATGTTTGTTAACATTGTGATAATTATTTACTCATGATGATAAGGTTCTCCACGTAAAATGGTCATCGCCCGATAGAGTTGCTCTGCTAAAAATGGTCGAATCATTTGATGAGAAAATGTCATTTTCGAGAGAGAGATTTTTGAATTGGCTCTTTGGTACACTTCTTCTGAAAAGCCATAAGGTCCTCCGATTACGAGTATAAGTTGCTTGATTCCGCTGTTCATTTTGCTTTGCAAAAAATCCGCAAAATCCATCGAACTGTAGGACTTTCCTCTTTCGTCTAGAAGCAAAACAAAATCCGAGGAATTAATTTTCTTAAGAATCAGCTCACCCTCTTTTGCTTTTTGCTGATTCTGATTGAGTGATTTAGTGTTTTTTAAGTCTGGCATGATTTCCCATTCTATTCGGATATAATGACTTAACCGATCAGTATATAATTCCTGAAGATCAAGAATAGATGGATGATCTGTTTTCCCGATAGCGATAATTTTGATTTGCATAAGAATGAGGTTTATCAGGCAAGTTTACCACTGCTCAAATTTATTTATGTATATACAAATAATCGACAAACAATCTGACAAACAGTCTGTTGACATGATACTAACCAAAATTTACTATCATGAAAAAAACTGTTTTAATTCTGAGCATGGCACTTTTCTTTGTTGCCTCCGCTTTTGCACCAAAAACCACTTCAGTACACGAAGTAGAAGCTGACATTGTGGACTTGGCGGTAAATACTGACTTCCTTTCTACCCTTGTAGCTGCTGTCAAAGCGGGTGACTTAGTAGATGTTTTGAAGGGAGATGGTCCTTTTACTGTATTTGCACCAACCAATGAAGCTTTTGCAGCATTGCCTGCTGGAACTTTAGAAAGTTTATTGAAGCCAGAAAATAAAGATAAACTGGTTTCTATCCTGACTTACCACGTGGTTCCTGGTAAAGTTATGTCATCTGATCTAAAAAATGGCCAAAAAGCGAAAACCGTTCAAGGTGGAGAGATCACTGTAACATTGAAAGACGGAAAAGCAATGATCAATGATGCGACTGTAACGGCTGCTGATATCGAAGCAGATAATGGTGTCGTACACGTGATTGACAAGGTGATTTTGCCAACGATGTAAAAACAAAAATTTCTAATCAAAAAAGCCTGTCTACATTATGTAGACAGGCTTTTTTGATTAGATCAATTCTTTTCTTTTCAAAATTGTTTCTAAAAACTTTCGCTCATTATCCGAATTAAAAATCTTGAAAGGAAGATGAATAAATTGAGCTTTTGAAAGGTATAGGATGAAAGCGTCTTTTCCCATTTCAGCCTTTTTGATCATGTTCCATTGTACTGGCATCCCTTGCTTGGTATTTATCTTCATCAGGATTTGACGTGAGTCAATTTCATAAGCCAGTTTTTCAAAGATGACTTTGTTTTGCTCCATTTGAGTTACTCCTGTAAATTGAATAGCCCAAAAAAGCACATACAAACCATATCCTAACAAGCCTCCAAAAATCCACCATAAGGAAGGAATCCAAAAGTATCCACAGCAAATGGCCAAAGCAATCGGAATTACCCACCACTGCTCTTTCAGCACGTTGACAAGGGCCATTTTAATGTAAGTTCCGGTTGGAAGCTGATATTTTTTAGTTTTGATAATCATCACTTTTATTTTTCAGTGCGCAAATATCCAAGTATCCGAGGGATAAAGCAAGTCAGCATCAGACCTTCTTATTGGTTAAGTCGGAAACAAATAGCCGCTTGCATTGATTTAAATTTTGGTATCAACTATCTTAAGACAAATTATTGAGGGAATGAGTAGCTTGATGATCAATCTTTTCCTAGCAGGCTTTGCCTACGTCATCATCATTTATTTTGTGGCGATGATGACCAAGAATTCCCTGAAAAAAGGAAAAGACGGGAGAGATGATGGAGATGGTGGAATTGAAGACAAGAATCCCCCTCAAATTGATTTACCGCCGGGGGTAATTTGGCCGGTAGATTCCCCAAAAAATAAACCTGAACCTGTAGACTGTTAGCCGCACTTTGGGCAAGTACCCAAAACCAAAAGGCTCATATCCCTTTTTTTATAGCCTTGAGGTAGCTTGATGGGTGGTAGATGAACTTCATCTAAACAGGTGGTTTCCCCACAAATTTCACACTTAAAATGAACGTGCTCGTGATCATGCTCATGGTCATCTTCGAATGAGCAAAGAGCATATTTGGTAGCTCCACTATCATCCAAAACCTTGTGGATAATGTCCTGCTCTAGAAAAGTGTTTAAGGTTCGATAGATGGTAACCCGATCGAATTGATTTTGAAGTTTTTCTTCTAAATCACTATGTGCCAAAGCAACTTGCCTATCCAAAAACTCCTGAATAATATCCAGCCGGCAATCGGTGATGCGGAGCTTGTGGCTTTTTAATATTGAGCGGGGAGTCACCATAATTTGAGATTTGCAAAATACAAATTTGGAAGAAGATGAAAAAAGGGCATCCAATTGGATGCCCTTTTTCTAAATCTTTCTTGGAATTTACTGAGTATCCAAGATTGCATCAATTCGAGCATCCAAATCTTCCAAGTGCATTTTTGACATGCGGTCGGAAGTTCTTGGGATAGCTGCTCGGATTTGTCTCTGAAGCGTTTTCAATTCGCCACGAGCCATTGGTCGGATATCTGACTGAGAAGCGTCGATCTGAGGACCAACAAATCTTCTGAACTGTGCAGAAACTTCTGGCTCATCTTCAGTAAGTAACAATTCCAAACGCTCGATGTGTGCTCTTTGCAAGGATCTTCTATGAACATCGATGCTAGCACCACGGCTTAGTTCAGTCCAGATTCCTTTGCGTAGATCATCAAATAGTTCTGTGATTTTATAAGCATCATCACCATTGATTGCTTCATTTTCAATTACTCTACCCAGACGGCCCCATTCTAGGATATTGTTCAATGTTCCTTCCTGAAGGCTTCGGATTCTTTCCAAGGCTCCAAAGTCACCAGTACGTGCGATAATTTCCTCATCCATCAACCAAGATGGAGTCTTGAACAAATGCTCGTTTAGGAAAGCAACAGCAGACTTTTGCATTTCCTTGGAATTGTGCGTGTAGACAGGCACATCCTGACCGGCAGCTCTATAAACTTCCATTACACCACCTACATGGGTACGAACATGTCCCATGTATCGGTTGAACTGACCAATCACCTGACCGTACATTTCTTCCAGATCACTGAAGTCTTTGAATGGCTTGTCTTCTTCCTTGGTCCATTCCATCAAATTCGGCATGATACGTTTCAGGTTTTTGATACCATACTCGGAAGCAAGCATAGAGTTATCACCTAAGTCTTCGCTTTGAGTAGTAGGATCGTATCGGTTGCCCTGACGGCCATATCGGTAAACTGGATCACCTTGTTTCTCCATGATCCACTGATCCAAAATTGGCTGTTCTTCCTCTGGAGAGTTTGCCTCAAGAATTGGCTTGTAACCCCACATGATAGCATACTTGTCATAAGGGCCTACATCTGGCATTAAGCTTACTCCTTCATCTTCTGGCTGAGCCACATAGTTGAATCGAGCATAATCCATGATAGAAGGAGCTGTACCCATTGCTTTAGTAAACTCAGGGTCGCGGAGCTTTTCAACTGGATATGCATTAGAAGAAGCAAAGTTGTGTGGAAGACCAAGTGTATGTCCTACTTCGTGCGCAGATACAAATCGAATCAATCTTCCCATTACCTCATCATCAAACTGTACACTACGAGCTTGAGGGTTCACAGCGGCAGTTTGGATGAAATACCAGTTTCTCAACAGATTCATCACATTATGATACCATCCGATATCAGATTCGATGATTTCACCGGATCGAGGATCTGATACGTGAGGTCCATATGCATTTTGAATATCGGAAGCGAAATAACGGATAACTGAGTATCTCGCATCTTCAGGGCTCCAAGTTGGATCTTCTTCAGCGGTTGGAGCTTCTTTAGCGATGATCGCGTTTTTGAAACCTGCAGCTTCGAAAGCTTTCTGCCAATCTTCAACACCTTGCTTTAGATAAGGAACCCATTTTTTAGGAGTAGCTGGATCGATGTAGTAAACTATAGGTTTAACTGGCTCTACCAATTCACCTCGCTTGAATTTTTCAACATCCTCTGGCTTAACCTCAAGTCTCCATCGGTCAAGGAATCGTCGAGATTGTGCTTTTTGAGCGTCTGCTCCATAGTCTACATAAGATCTGCTAAACCAACCTACACGCTGATCAGCCAATCGCTGCATCATCGGCTCCTTTGGAAGCAAAACCATGGACGAGTTCATTTCCAAAGTAATCAAGCCTGTCGAGCTGTTTGATGGTGGGCTTTGAGCCGCATAAGTCATCACATAGCGAGCCTCGACATTGATAGGGTAAGTGTGAATATGCTTGATATAAGAGCGGTCAGAGTCCAATCGCTGCACTCTATATTGAGTTCTTCTGTTTCTTGGTAAGCCTAAAGCTTGAACATCCTTCGCAAACAAATCAGTAGCCTCGATAACAAGACCGGTTGAATCAGTGCTATTGGATTTCACTTCAAACTTTTGAAGAATTGGCTCCAAGTTGGAGTTTTTCACCGCCTGAGCAATCGGAAGAGAGTCAGCCGCATAGTTATTTACAGATACAACCTTTAGGAGAATCATATCCCCTTCTCTTTCCCATCGAAGCATCATGGTATTGGTTCTTTCACCACCGTAGCCAATACCATCAGCAGTTTTAGCAATAGTGGTCACCATCAACATGTCTCTTCCGAGAAGAGAGTCCTGGATCTCATAGAAATATTTGTCATCGATTTGGTGAACTTTGAAAAGTCCGTCCATGCTTTTGGCATCTTTGGTGATGACGTCTTTATAAGGTTTTGGACCTTTTTTGTTCGCACCATTATTTTGAGGCCGTGGTGCAGGTGCAGCAGGGGCATCCTTGGCGTCTTTTTTCTTTTTTCTTTGAGCAAAACTGTCCTCAGAATAGAACATGACACCTAAGATTCCCAGAAGAAGTGTAAATCTCCTCAGAAAATTGGGTACTGTGTTTTTCATAGTAAGCATTTTATTTTTGCTTAAAATAACTCGTTAAAAAGCGCTTCTGCCTTTCTCTGAACTTAATTTTTGATAGGCGGTTAAATGATAGAATTAAAGGCAAAAGCTTGGGAAAAAAGAGAGACATAATCGTCATCGGTGGAGGCCTCGCAGGATTGGTTTCTGCGTATTTGCTGGCTAAAAACGGACATTCTGTTCGATTGATCGAAAAAAAAGTCTATCCATTCCACCGGGTATGTGGAGAGTATTTGTCCAATGAGGTAGTGAATTTTTTGAATCGGGAAAAGCTATTACCCCCAGGATTTGCATTTCCTCAAATCAATCGCTTTGAATTTTCAGATATCAAGGGAAAAGCGGTGCAGACACCCTTGGACTTGGGAGGCTTTGGGATTAGTAGGTTTTTACTGGATGATCATATTTCCATGCGTGCGCAGGAAATGGGAGCAGAAATTCTTACCGGAACGCAGGTTTTGGAGGTGAATTTCCTTTCAGAAAGCGATCGCTTTCAAGTAGAATTAGAAGGCGGAAATGAACTTGAATCGGATTATGTAATTGGTGCTTTCGGAAAGCGTTCCCGCATAGATTCTTTTTTAAATAGACCTTTCACTCAAAAGCGTTCCCCATTCATCGGAGTCAAATACCACATAAAAATCGACCGACCAAATCAGGTGGTTGCATTGCATAATTTCCCAAGAGGGTATTGCGGTTTGAATGCAGTGGAGGAAGGAAAATTTAACTTGTGCTATTTAGGCCGAAGGGAGCATTTACGCGAATTTGGATCCATTCCGGAAATGGAACAGCAAGTTTTATGGAGAAACCCAAAACTCGCTCAAATTTTTAATGAGGGGGAATTCCTATTTGAAAAGCCCGAGGTGATAAATGAAATCAGTTTTGAAAAAAAATCACCTGTGGAAAATCACCTTTTGATGGTAGGAGATTCAGCAGGATTAATTACCCCACTAAATGGGAATGGAATGGCCATGGCGATCCGGGGAGCATTTTTGTTGGCAAACATTTTTGAGAATTTTGAAAATAGAAACCAAATCGAAAATCAGTATAGCAAAGAATGGAATCTTCATTTCAAGAATCGATTGCTTTTTGGAAGATGGATTCAAAAGCTTTTTGGTGCAGAGACCAGTTCTTCTTTTGCTAGAAACTTACTTGCTAATTTTCCTTGGCTTTCTCAACAAATCATCCGGAATACCCACGGAGAACCATTCTAGAGGAAACCAAATACCTGAAGAATCTGGGTGTATTCCAAAAAGAAGTAGATAAAGAATGCATTGAGCGCAATAGCTGAAATCCAATTCATTCCCATTGCCCAGGAATAGTTTGCATAGCGCTCAGGCTGTCTTCGCACGAATGAAAACCATATTAGAAAATACAGGACAATAGGTGCCATCGCTGCGAGAAAAATCCAAAGGAAGCGATCCAGTCCTTTGTCCAGGAAAAACCATGCAAATCCAGCTCCTGCTAGGGCGAAGAAAAGGGCCGAAAAAGATAATGTTCCAATAATCCCAAGTTTCCGGCTTAAGGTCATATCTCCTCGACGGGCATCTTCTTGATGTTGGTAAACTTGAGTTAGGGGATAATTACCCCAAAGCATCAAGGAAGTCAACATTCCTGGCATGAGTACATGGGGTTTTAGGAAAATACCCCACCCAAAATCACTGAGTCCTGCATAAGCCATTGCAAAGGTGAAATAACCTTGAAATAATCCGGCAATCAGCCATCCGAGCCATGGTAGACGCTTCAGTCGAATGCCTGGATAAGAATAGGCCATACTCACTAAGCCATAGATCAAAACCATGCTAGTGAAGGCTAAATTGATTTGCCATGCTAAAAGGAGTGCAATGGCAAAAAAGGCTAAGGATAGGCCTAGTAAATCTTTTGTGACCTCAGGAGGCCGCTTCAGTCCCCCAATGCTATCTGTATCTCTATCATAATAGCTATTGTAGCCATTAGAGGAAGGATATAGGAAAAGGTGTAAAGTCAAAAAGACCAATAGTAGCCTACTTTCGTTCAGGTTTGGTGTTAAACCCAAGGCAAAAAGAAAGACCGGTAAAAGAAAGAGGGAAAAGGGAATTCGAAGATGAAGAATACTTGAACGGGTAATCATGGATCAATAACCTTTGACAGGGTTTTAAGTTTAATTTGTGGTACTTCTAATGTAAAGATATTCCGCTAACTTACCTGCATGTCATTTTTGAATCAGATCGGTCTGGCTAACCCCGGATCTCCTATCAATCAACTAGAAATCGCGCGCTTCATGCGAAGAGCCCATGGTCTGGACGAATATGAAGGAAGAAAACTGGACTTTTTGTACCGGAAATCAGGAATAGACACTAGGTACAGTGTTTTAAGGGATTTTGATAAAGAAAAAGTAGAAGACTTTTCTTTTTTTCCTAAATCAGAAAACTTGGACCCTTTTCCCGGAACCAAAGCCCGTATGGAGGTTTTTGCAAAAGAAGCTCCGAATCTTGCGGAAAAAGCGGTAAGAGAATGTCTTGCAACAGGTTCTGTTTCGGTCTCCGAATTGACCCATCTGATTCTCATATCTTGTACTGGAATGCTTGCTCCTGGAGTAGAGCTTAAGTTGATGGAACGACTTGGGATCAATCCTCAGGTAGAGCGTTATTGCATTCATTTTATGGGCTGTTATGCGGCTTTTTCCGGGATAAAACTGGCAGATAAAATTCTCCGTGCCGAGCCTGACGCTCAGGTTTTGTTGGTATCGGTCGAATTATGTACTCTGCATTTTCAAAAAGTCTATAATGAAGACAATCTGTTGGCGAATTCTCTTTTTGGAGATGGTGCAGCAGCAGCATTGCTTTCCAATCAGCCAAAAGGATTGGCCATTCAAGGATATTCTAGTCATTTAATTTCCGAAGGAGCACCGGATATGGCTTGGTCTATTGGGGATTTTGGTTTTGAAATGGCTCTTAGTAAATACGTTCCGCAATTGCTTCAAGATGGAATTGAAAAATTTAGAGAAGCCTTTGAAAGGAAATTCAAGCTTTCCCAAATTTCTAATTTTGCTATTCATCCCGGAGGTAAACAAATTCTTCAAAAGGTGCAGGAAGCATTTTCTTTCCCCGAGAATTGTAATCGACATGCTTCAGAGGTTCTCCGCAATTTTGGAAATATGTCGTCTGTTACTATCCTTTTTGTCCTTCAGGCAATGTTGAAGGATGATTCCATTTCAGGAGATATTTTGGCAATGGGCTTTGGCCCGGGGCTTACTTTGGAAACATTAATGCTCCATAAGCCATGATCTCTTTTAGCCAGAGAAGCACCCAAAAGGAGTTGATGGATGACCTGGAATGCTCTGGAGAGGAGCTAAATCAGACGTTGCGGGAATTGAAAACCATTAATCGCTGGTTGGGAGGAAATCACGTAACAACCAAGGGAATTCAACAGTTAATCAAAGATAAAGGCCAAGAAAGCTATAAAATCGTTGACATTGGTTGCGGCGGAGGAGATATGCTTCGGGTCATTTCAGATTGGGCCGAAATGAATGAGATTCCTCTGGAATTGGAGGGGGTAGACGCAAATCCCAATACGATTCAACTGGCAAAAACTAGGTTAAGCGATAAACCCTCTATAGTTTTGTCAATCCAGAATGTCTTTGATCAGGACTTCAAAAAAGAAAAGGCTGATATCGTCACCTGCACTTTATTCACCCACCATTTCACGGATGAGGAGTTGGTTGAATTACTTCAGGTATTCAAGGAAAAAGCAAGCTTAGGGATTGTTATTAACGATTTGCATCGGCATCCATTTGCTTATTATAGCATTCAAACCTTGACCAGATTCTTTAGCAAATCAAGAATGGTCAGAAACGATGCGCCTCTTTCTGTTTTGCGGAGTTTTAAAAGGCAAGATTGGCAGCGAATTTTAGAAAAAGCCGGAATTAATAATTACTCCTTACGCTGGTTTTGGGCATTTCGCTGGCAGCTTTTGATTTCTGTTTAATTTTAAATTTTCACCAAAAACAAGTTTTATCTATTATGGAAATTTCACCTGAACTAGCTGAAGAATTATTCCAAAAGGGAATGGATCTAGCTTATACCATTTTACCAAAATTGGCCTATGCAGCCATCTTCTATTTCATTGGTCGATGGATTATTGGGAAGCTTGTCCGTTCTTTTGCCAAAATTCTTGAAAAAAGAGAATCCAATCCCTCTCTTAATACATTCTTGGTTGGAGTAATCAAGGCATTATTATTTGTATCCTTAATTATTGGTATTGCGACGATTTTGGGTGTGCCTCTCACATCCTTTGTGGCTGTTTTGGGTGCTGCAGGTTTAGCCATTGGTTTGGCTTTGCAGGGATCGCTTTCAAATTTTGCTGGAGGCGTTTTAATTCTTCTATTCAAGCCATTCAAGGTTGATGATGTGATTATTGCTCAAGGCCATACAGGTACGGTTAGAGAAATCGGGATTATTTACACCCGCATGACCACTTTTGACAATAAGGAAATTATTATTCCAAATGGTGGCTTAGCAAATTCTGATGTGGTCAATATGAGTACCCAGCCAACCAGACGAGTTGATTTGACAGTCGGCGTGGCCTATGGTACGAATATCAAACAAGCTCGGGAAATCATTTTGAACATATTTAAAAATGACGAGCGTATTTTGAAAGAACCTGAGCCAGTTGTCTTTTTGAATAATTTCGGAGACAGCTCATTGGATTTAGTCATTCGTGCTTGGACAGAAGCACCTAATTTGTGGCCGGTTTATTTTGATTCCATGGAAGCAATTAATGCAGCTTTTGCCGAGCAGGGAATCGAAATTCCATTCCCTCAGCGAGTGGTGCATCAAGCCCAAGCTTAATTATTTCTTTGACTAATATAGAGGCTGTCTAAAAGCTAACTTTATTGTCAGACTGAGCGGAGTCGAAGTCCGTCTAAATGAAAATAATTCGACTTCCAACCTTCCATGAGGGGGACGCTCAATGTGGCTCTTGAGTTTTTATTAGACAGCTTCTTTTTTAATTTCCCTTAGTCCCAAACCCAAGTTCCGGTAGCCTTGGAATTTAATGTCGCAGTGAAAAGCATTCCATCATATTCGATCACAAAGTCAATCGGAGAATCTGAATCATTATGGGCAATCAATACAGTTTTCCCTTCTGGAGTTATGTAGGCAACGTTTGGCAATTCTTCTATATCCGGGGAGGCAATTCTTTTTGATCCAGGGTCGACAAACTTGCTTCCATGTGCAATGACATAGTAGGCAGGATTTCGGGTGACAATATCCCCATCAATCGTGATTGCTCCTAAGCAGCGATCACAACCTCCCCGATCGGTATGTGGAGTTAGACTAGGGTTGGAACTTAGATTCCATTCTAAAACTGTTTTTGCCCAATTTCTCGGGGCACCTATCAATAGGTTCTTGACATGCCATGGAATGTCTCCTTCCAGATTGCCTGGAGCTCCAACCCATTGCTCAGTGAAATAGATGTTTTTATCAGGGAAAGCCTCATGCACTTCAGAAAGGGCATCAATAGTCCCTCCATATAAATGAAAAGCAGATCCGTCGACAAATGGATTAGCCAAAGAATCCTGCATGACCGTAATTGGATAATCGGGCCGATCGGCATTGTGATCATAAACCACGATTTTGGTCTCTATTCCTGCTTCTTGAAATGCGGGGCCTAAATACCTTCCGATGAATCGTGCCTGCTGATCCGGAAGCATGAGTAAGGAAGGGTTATTCCCCGGGTGTAAAGGTTCATTTTGAATCGTCAAAGCATCGATTCTGATCCCATACTCAGCCATTTCCTGGATGTACCGAACCAAATATTGAGCGTAAACAGGTTCGAATTCTTCTAGCAATGAACCTCCTCGGGTATCTTTATTATCCTTCATCCAAGCGGGAGGAGACCAGGGAGAGGCCATCAATTTGATATCTGGGTTTATTTTTAAAATTTCATGTAGGACCGGGATCACATCCAAGGTATCATAGCTCAAGCTGAAATTTTCCAAATCCGGGTCGGAGGCAAATGAATTCTCCAAATCATTGTATGAAAATGGAAATTCATTCAGGTCAGAGGCAGCTACTGAAAGCCTCAAATAAGAAATTCGCACATCATTTTCTCCCGAACCGAACAGTTCTTGAAGTAAGGTTTGTCTGGCTTCTTCAGACATAGCAAGAAGATGCTGAGCCGAACCTTGGGATAAGGTGAAACCAAATCCATCCATGGATTGGAAAGTTTGAGTGGGATCGATCTGAATTTTTAGGTTGGCTTCACTACTCGATGTCGATAGCTGGATTTGCTGAAAAAGAATATCTGATTTAGGGTCAGTCAACCAAAATTCTGGGCTCTGATGCGTGTTTTTACAAGCTGAAATCAGCAGATAGAAAAGGAATAGGACTAGTCTTGATTTCATAGTATTGAATTTTTTTCAAGGTAATTCCAAATTCATATGAATAGGGAATTAGTGATAAAAATCAGATTTTTTTAACTTATCAAGAATATTGAAGGTATGTTTCAGTATACAAAACAATTTTCCTAATTAATTCAATTAACCCATGAAAAAACTCATTACAATTCTTTTTGCAGGGCTTTTTCAAATTACCCTTGCACAGGAAAAGCCAAATATCTTGGTGATCATGGTGGATGATGTGGCACCGAATGCTATTAGTGCCTATTCTTTGGGGATGCAGTATCCCACTCCGAATATTGATCGAATTGCCAAAGAAGGCGTGATATTTACAGATCATTATTCCCAGCCAAGTTGTACAGCCGGTCGAGCTGCATTTATAACAGGACAGGTTCCGGTGAGGACAGGCCTCACTACAGTTGGCCAGCCGGGTAATCCACTTGGACTGAAGCCTGAAGATCCTACTATTGCGGAGCTTTTGAAGCCTATGGGTTATATGACTGCTCAATATGGAAAGAACCATTTGGGAGATCGGAATGAGCACCTACCAACAGTTCATGGATTTGATGAATTTTTTGGGAATTTATATCACTTGAATGTTTCCGAAGAGCCTGAACAAGCGGATTATCCAAAAACAAAAGAGTTTGCTGAAAAATATGGTCCTCGAGGGATCATTGAATCTTTTGCCAGTGAGACTTTTGATAATACAGAAGATCCAAGATTCGGTGTTATCGGAAAACAGAAGGTTAAGGATATTGGACCTTTGACCTCAGAACGGATGAAGACCTTTGACGAGGAATTGGTTGCCAAGACTAAGGACTTTATGAAGAGAGCCAAAGATGCGGATAAACCATTCTTTATTTGGCATGCTACAAGCCGTATGCACGTTTACACCCATTTGAAGGAAGAGTCCAGAAATCTTGCTACTAACATTAGCTCAGATATGGACCTTTTTGGGTCTGGTTTTATGGAGCATGATGGACATGTAGGCCAAATACTGGATTATATGGATGAATTGGGTATCTCTGATAACACCATTGTGATCTATACTACTGATAATGGACCGGAACAAAGTACCTTCCCACATGCTGGGGTGACCATGTTTAGAGGTGAAAAAATGACTACCTATGAAGGCGGATTGAGATCTCCATTTTTGGTGAGATGGCCAAGTAAAATTCCGGCCGGATTAGTACGAAATGGAATTTCTTCCCATGAAGACGTTTTACCTACTTTGATGGCAGCCGTCGGGAATTCTAACATCATAGATGAGCTAAAAGAGGGTAAGAAAATTGGAGATATGACTTATAAGGTACATATCGACGGGTATAATAACCTCGATTATTGGACAGGGAAAACGGATAAATCTGCTAGAAATCACTTTTTCTACTATTATGAATCCAATCTAACCGCCCTTCGTGTGGGTCCTTGGAAAATGCATTTTGCGACAAAAGAACGATACTTTGATGATATGGTTTCTCATACTATGCCTCAATTGTTCAATTTGCGAAAGGATCCATTTGAAAAATATGATGACATCACAGGCTTCCATTTGATTATGGAAAAATCATGGGTGATGCAGCCCGCTATCGGTATTTTGAATGAACATCTCATGACATTCAAGGATTTTCCACCTCGTCAAGCAGCCGCCTCCTTGGATATTAATAAAGCAATTGAAAAAATCATGATGTCAGGAGCTAGACAGTAAGATTTTGTATAAAATCAAAAATTCTTGATAAAAGAAGAAAGCCAATCGGGGAAACCGGTTGGCTTTTTTAGTTCAATTTTATATGGTCTAAAATCGGATCAAAATCTCCTCTAGATCCTTTCTTTTCAGATTTGGCACATAGGTTTCTTCCTTTGGATAACCCACTGGAAGCAGCAAATAGGGTTTTTCGTGCTTAGGTCGTTTAAGAATTTCACTGAGAAAATTCATGGGGCTTGGCGTATGGGTGACGGTGACTAGTCCAGCTTGATGAATAGCCGCAATCAAAAATCCACAGGCAATTCCTACTGATTCATTGACATAGTAGTGTTGAATTTTTTCGCCATTTTCCATTCCGTAGGACTGTTTGAAAACGACTATGAGATAGGGTGCTTCTTCTAAAAATGGCTTTTCCCAATCCGTCCCAATGGGCTTCAGGTCATTTTTCCAAGTTTCAGACATTCTGGAGGAATAGCTAATCCGTTCTTCTTCTTCGGCGGCTTCCCGAATCTGTTTTTTGATTTGAAGATCTGAAATAAGGCAAAAAGTCCAAGGTTGTTTGTGAGCTCCAGAAGGAGCAGTTCCTGCCGTTCGGATAATGTTTTCCATTACCGAAAGAGGGACAGGTTTAGTATCAAATTCACGAATTGTTCGCCGCAAATCCATGATTTTGTAAAACTCCTCAGACCGTTTGATTACTTCTTTTTCAGGAAGTGTTTGATGGGTAAAGCGTATGTGCTCAAAACCCTTAATATGTTTTTTGTCCATAAAAAAGAGTGTTTTGGATTTGTAATATCTAAAGTGAATTTGTACTTTTTCAAGCGGATGAATTAGAGTTTATGAGTATTATAAAATTACCCGCTGATTTTCAATTGTTCATAGTTTCCCCAATAATGATCCTAGGATTATTATTTTTTTTAATTTGGATTTATCGGGGATTTAGAGAAGGTTATTCTTCCATTTTACTTGGAACATTTTTTCTTTTTGAGTCTTTTGTTGGGTTTTTGGGTTATCAGTTAGTAATAAATCAAATTAATGAAAACCTTGTTTTTTTTGATCTATATTCAATAATCCTAGTCCTTACGATACCAATTTTTTACCTAGGCATAAGATTAAGGTCCAAAGAGAAAATTAAAATTATTGAAATGGTCTTTCATTTAAGCCCTGTTTTTATAATTTTAGTTTGGATTTCACTCTTTCAAAGATCAATAATATCTGATTTAGGATTAGAATATTCTATTTTTCAGTTTATTACGCTTAAAAATCCTTTCAGCTTTTTTCTGATTCTCTATACGGTCCAGTTAATTACATATCTAATTTTAATGGGAAGAGAGCAGATGAAAATGAAGAACTTCAGCCCTCAAAAATTTTCAAGAAAGGGATTTGTTAATGCCTTCATCATTTTGATGAGTTTTCAACTTTTGATAATCGTTTTAGTCTCTTTATTAATAGCTGATGCAATCAGCTTTTTTGAAACATGGGTTTTCTTTAGGAACAGTTCAGTTGGCGTTTTCTTTCTGTTCCTTATTGTGAGGTCAGAATATCTTAGATTTTCTTCACTTCCTGCCTTTTTGCAGAATGGCCTTTCCATTCAATTTCAAGACTTGAAATATGAGTTTGGTGATTTTCCATTAGAAACTCCAGAATTGTTTAAAAACTTTAATTCGCTGACCCAATCCGAAAAATTGAAATGGATTTCTATTTGTACTTATCTGGAATACGAACAGCCTTATTTAATTCAGGATTTTACGGTAAAGAAAATGGAAAATGAATTAAATATTCCATCTAGGACTATCGCAGGTCTTGTAAAAAAGTTACTCGAAATGAATTTTAATGCATTTATCAATCATCTTCGGATTGAATTTGTCATACGGAAACTATATAAAGAGGTAATCTGGAGATCCTATACCGTCGAATCTTTAGCTTATAGTGCTGGTTATAATAGTCCAAATAGCTTTTATAATTACTTCAAAGAATACACAGGAACGACTCCAAGAGAATTCATTTCAGAACTTGGAATTGTAGCAACTGATGAAATGGAAAAATGATTTTTCTTTTTAGAAAAAAGTGATCTTAATCAGATTTTTGAATATAATTTAAAATTTTTTAATCCTAAAAAAGAGTGTTTCGCATACAAAAAAATGTAAAATGCTCTTTTTTTGAACGCTGTTCAAAAAACAAAAAATTTTATATGAAAGGTCTTTATGCAAGATTTAATATCAATTCTTACATTTTTTTAATAAAAAAAACACTAAAAATGCATAAATCAGTAGAACAATGTTTTTTTTTCAAATAATCTCCATTCTTTTCTTCTGAATTTTGTAAAGTATTAATGCCTCTTTTTACGAATTGGCTGAAAGTATTATTATGAAAAAGAAGAATTTAAAAGTAAAAGGGGCGGAAATTTTTTCAAACTCTAAGTCAACGCATCTTATAGAGATTGGATCGAACACCTGGTTTTTGATTCCGGGTCAACAATCTTTTTTCCTGTTGCAGCAAAATTCTTCAAACGGATTTGAATTGTATTCAAATAGAAAACTTGGTTTTAACCAGGAAATAGATTTCCCTTATTCGACTGAATATGGAAATGCTCACAATTTAGTTTGGATCTCTTGACTGTACCTAGAATGATTGAATATTACGTTAAAAGATCCTTCCAAAATACCAGCAAAAGATTTTTAGCTATTGCTCAATTTCTTACTATTCTGATTTTGCTTACAGGTATGGGGCAAGCTTTTGCTCAGACCAACATTCAGGTGACGAATCTTACAGTTAATGATAATACACCAAATGAAGGTCAAAATATTACATATACTGTCACTATAAGGAATAATGGTCCTCAAGCCACAACGGCTCTTCGAATTATTGACCTTTTACCCTCATCTCTAACCTTTGTTTCGGCAAATCCATCTCAAGGAACTTATACATCTTCAACAGGTGTATGGGACATTGGAGCCTTAGCCAGTGGACAGAATAGAACTCTATCAATTGTTGCAACTGTCAAAACAGGGACAAGTGGCACCATCATTACAAATACAGCTTCTTACTTGTCATCTACTCCTGCTGATAATAATACAGCGGATAATAGTTTATCTCTTGCCCTTACTGTAAACCAGCCGGATATTGAAGTTACAAAAAGTGTAAATGACAATACTCCAGATGTAGGCCAAGCTATTACCTATACGATTACAGCTAAAAATGTCGGTGTCCAAGATGCACCAGCCACCGGCTTACAAATCACTGATTTAATACCTTCAGGTTTAACGTATCAATCACATTCTACTGCTGCAGGTACCTATACTCCGGGTTCAGGAATATGGAATATCGGTACATTGAATGATAATGTTACCGTTTCACTTTCCATAACAGCAACAGTAAATGCAGGACAAACAGGTGCAACTATTACGAATACTGCATCAGTTACAGCTATAAATCAACCAGACCCTACTTCTTCCAATAATACTGCATCAATTCCGGTAACTGTTAACTATCCAGATATTCAGATTACCAAAACGGTTTCAAATGGTCCATATAATGAAGGAACTAATCTTACTTACACAGTTAAAGTAAAAAATAATGGGCCAACCAATGCAACTAATCTTAAGGTAAGGGATAAGTTAGCTTCTTTACTTACATACGTTAGTCATACTGTTGACCAAGGAACTTATTTACCGACTCCAGATGGAATATGGGACATTGGTAGTTTAGCTAGTGGCCAAACCAGGACTTTAACGATTACTGCATTTCCTAAAATAGGATCTTCAGGTTTAGCAATCAATAATACAGCTTCGCTGTTTTCCATGACGGAGAATGATCCGAATACTTCTAATAATACAGCAAATGTAGAAATAGAAGTTGCGAAGGTTGATCTATTACTTGAAAAATCAGTTAATGATAATACGCCAGATGTAGGCCAAGAAATTGAGTTTTCTCTTAAGCTTACCAATCTAGGTCCAGGAATAGGGACCAATATTGTTGTAAAGGATATTCTACCAGCTGGGCTGACATTTACACAATTTACTTCTATTCCAGGGGGTACCACCGCCACTCATTCATCGGGTACTATCACATGGACGACTCCAACCCGGACTACTGGTAATCAGACGCTAAAATTTAAGGCGACTGTAAATGCTGGATATGGGGCAAGGACGATTACAAATACAGCATTTGTTGAAAGTTTCCAGCAGGTAGATCCCAATCTTGCAAATAATACTGCGTCCCTTCCTTTCGTAGTGAACGGGGCCGATTTAGCAATCACCAAAACAGTTAGTAACCCGGCCCCATCCAATGGCCAACAAATTACCTATACTATAACGGTAACAAACAAAGGTCCACTTGCAGGAAATGATGTTCAGATTCAAGATATTTTGCCAGCAGGTGTTTCTTTTGTTTCCTCTTCTGCGACTGAGAGTAGTTATAATTCTGGAACCGGAATTTGGGGAGGAACCAACCTTGACTTGAATGTAAATGAAACCCAGACACTAACAATTGTTGCTAATGTAACAGCGACAAATGGAACTCTGGTTAATAATACTGCTAGTATCATAACACAAACTAACCAAGATGGCATTACTTCCAATAATACTGCCAGTGCCTTTTTTGTAGTTGGTAATGCTGACATAGCACTTACTAAAACAGTAAATGGTAGTGTATTTAATGTGGGATCCCCTATTATTTACACACTTACACTAACCAATAACGGTCCTTTCCAAGCAGCAGGATTTTCTGTTCAAGATCAACTTCCGGCTGGAATTACCTTTGTATCTTCTTCTGCTACATTAGGATCTTATAGTAACACTACAGGAGTTTGGTCCTTTGGTACAAATACCTTGGCAAGTGGTGCTTCAGCCTCTTTGACTATAAATGCAACTGTAAATGCAAACACCGCTGGATTTACCATTACCAATAATGCTACAGCTGTATCTGTTCAGGGAGGAAATAATACGGCAAATGACAATGCATCAGCTACTTTCAAGGTAAGCGGCGCTGACATTGCGCTGACTAAAACAGCTAGTGCTTCTACTCCTATCCAAGGAGATCCGCTTACCTATACAATCACTGCCACCAACAATGGCCCGAATGCCACCACAGGTTTGGTTATTAAAGATATACTTCCTACAAATTTGCAGCACAATAGCTCTTCTGCCACAGTAGGAACTTATAATGTAGGAACAGGTGAGTGGACTATCGGCAATTTAGCCAATGGGGCATCTGCTACCTTGACTATAAATACTACAATATTAAATGGTGGAGGTTTTACTAATACAGTTACAGTACTTAGCTCTTCTGCACCCGATAATGTAACTGGGAACAATAAAGCATCAGTCTTCACCTCTGCATTGAAGACTTTTAATGCCGGTGCTTGTATTATTGATATGGGAGTGATCCCTCAAACTGCAAATAGTGGTCTTCGACCTTATGGTTTAATTTATCAGCTAGTTACAAATTTAAAGATTCCAGTTTATTGGGCCATCAACCCTAGTAAATCCTTTGGAACACCTACCACCAAGGTGGATCAGCCAGATTTTACAGTAGGAGGCAAAACTTATTATGGAGGGGCCTTTATTATTCCTGCCGAATTTGTTCCCCTGGCTCAGGCTACGATTAATTCTTGGGTAGCCTCCTATCCTGGACTTACAGTTGATTGTAATCGACCTGCATTTAATGCACCTATTCATGGAGTCATTACATCTTTCCCAAGGGCAGTATTGGATGCTCAAAATGGCAGCAAAGCTATTGATGCTTTTTACACTCCAGCAGGTATTCCTTCATCTTCATATAGAGCAGATGGGGCTCCAAGCAATCTGACTATTTGCGATGATATTTATGTAATGCCGCATGCGGATCCACAAGATTGGGATGCTATAGAGAAAACAACACTAGATAATTTTATCAAGAATGGAGGTTGGTTATTTGCGGCTTGTCATGCAGTGAGTGCTCTAGAGTCTTTAGTCGATCTAGATGGAGATGGAAGTGGTGATTTGAATTATTTAAGTAATGCGGGATTGGTACCATGGGGTAGTCACAGTGATGGTACAATACCTCCTCCGTATTATTATTCCACTGGTCCGGGACAGTATGCAGCAAGTGTGGCTTCTGATCCATTTATGCAGTTTCTTGGCAGATTTGATGGAGCACTTCAGAATGGTTCCGAGCAAATAAATATTCCAAAAGCTGGTGGCTGGAGGCCTACTACTACTGTAGCTGTTTGGGATCACGACCATCCCCAGGTATTAAGTGGGCTATACCCTCCGGGCCCAGCAGCAGCTTTAGCCTATGGTAGAGCTTTCGGTAATCCTGCCTATGGTATGATTATGGAATTTACCAGCCACACATTTAATGGGGGTACAGTAGCTGAAAATACAGCAGCAGGCAGAACTTATGGTAACTTCCTATTGCAGGCTGGAATAGAATTCAAGCCTAAAATTGTTACAGCTGCCGCTCCAGTCACTTTAAATGCTGGGGAGATTGGTTCATTTACGATGAATATAGAGGGGAAAGCTCCACCTTTAACTTACTCTTGGACTTCATCTGCTGGAGGTACATTCAGTGCTCCTAATTCAGCTAGTACAGACTTTACAGCTCCTGTAGTAAATGATACTACTACTATTTATATCACGCTAACGGTTACAGATAATTGTGGAAGAACAAATTTTGAAACCTTTGCTATTCCAGTCTATCCTAAAGCCGATGTAGCAATTACCAAGACCCAAACTTCTGGACCTGTAGCAGTTGGTGAGAATATAACTTATACAATAACAGTCACTAACAATGGTCCTTCTCAGGCAAAAGAAGTTGTAGTAAATGACGTTTTACCAGCTGGCCTTACCTTAGTTTCTGCTACACCAAATGTAGGGACTTGGACATCACCTAACTGGTCGGTAGGTAATTTAAACAATGGCACTTCTGCTATTCTGACCATTGTTGCCAAAGTAAACTCCAGTGTGGCTGATGGTACTGTAATTACCAATACGGCTACTGTATCTTCAACGACTAATGATACAAATACTTCCAATAATACTTCGACTGTAAACAAAACGGTCAATACTTCTGCAGATTTAGCTATAACAAAAACGGGAAGCCCCAACCCAGTCATAGCTGGAGAGAATCTGACCTATACCATTTCAGTGACCAATAATGGTCCTTCTGATGCTCAGAATGTTGAGGTTAATGATGTGCTTCCGGCTGAGTTATCATTAATAAGTGCCAGCCCGAGTGTAGGAACTTGGACTGAGCCTACTTGGACAATAGGCACATTGGCTTCTGGAGGAAGTGCGACCATCACGATTGTTACAAATGTCAGTTCAGCTCTTGCACAAGGAGTTACAATTAATAATACTGCTACAGTAAGTTCCTCAACCACAGACCCTAACACAGGAAATAATACCTCTACCTCGAATACTACTGTAAACACAAATGCCGATTTAAGTATCCAAAAGCAATTTATTCAGGCATCTGCAAGTCCAGGGGGCACCAATCCATTAATTGAATATTCTATAACAATCACCAATGATGGACCAAGTGTTGCCACTGGAGTTACTTTTTCAGATGTTCCGAGTACCGGTTTTAAAGCTGGGGGATTGTACCAATGGTCGACTGATGGTACAACATGGACTACTTTTACCACAGGGCCTCCTTTTGTATATCCAATTTCCCTCCCTTCTAATATCGATTTGGCTCCTGGGACCAGTTCTACCATTTATTTTAGAGGAGAATCGTCTACAGGGACTATTACAAATAAGTCATTTACCAATACTGCCACTGCAGACAGCGATGTAAGCGATCCAGTTTCAGCAAATAATACGGTAACGGTTACAACCGAACCTTCTATAGTTGCTGATATCTCAATTGTAAAAACCGATAGTCCAGACCCTGTAATTGCAGGGAATACGCTTTCCTACACTCTATTAGTTTCCAATGGGGGCCCTGATATTGCTACCAATATTGTGGTAACAGATGTACTATCTGCCATCTATTTAATTCCCGCGAATGCTACTTATACGCTCAATGGCGGTGCCTCTACTCCTTGGACAGGCTCTTTAAATATTGGATCCCTTTCTTCAGGAGGTACTTCCACTGTAGTAATTTCTGTGCCAGTAAAACCAGAAGTTGCCCCAGGAACTGTAATAAACAATACAGCTTCTGTTACCAGTGATGCGAATGACCCAGATCTTGGGAATAACTCATCTACCGCGAATACCACAGTAAACTCATCTGCTGATCTTAGTATTGTAAAGACTGCAACTCCTGATCCTGTTATTGCGGGTGAGAATATCACTTATACGATTGAAGTCACAAACAGTGGCCCTTCTGATGCTTTAGCTGTTTCTGTTAGTGATGTACTTCCTGCTGGCTTAAGTTTGATAAGTGCCACTCCATCAACTGGCACCTGGAGTGCGCCGACTTGGACGATTGGTACCCTTGGTGCAGGGGAAAGTACTTCATTGATTTTAGTTGCTTCCGTTGACCCTAGTGTTTCCCATAATTCTACTATCACAAACACTGCTGCGGTTACAAGCTCTACACCAGACCCAAATACATCTAATAATACTTCTACTGATGATACAACTGTAAATGCTATTGTTGATTTAGGAATTTCAAAAACAGATAATACAGACACTTATATTCCAGGCCAGATTAATACTTATACAATAGTAGTTACGAATTCTGGTCCAAGTGATGCTAATGGTGCCACAGTATCAGATGTTTTGCCAGTTGGTACTACTGGTTCTTGGACTGCAACTTTTTCAGGAGGTGCTACCGGTATTGCAAGTGGTACAGGGGATATAAGCGAAATTGTAAATGTTCCGGAAGGAGGTAGTATTACATATACTGTCTCATTAAACATTCCGAGTAATTATACTGGAGATTTAGTAAATACTGCTTCAGTAAGTTCTCCTACAGGTATTTCCGATAGTAATACAGGTAATAATAATGCTACTGATACGGATACACAAAACAGCCAAGTAGATCTTGAAATCACAAAGGTTGTTGATATTATAGAGCCTTTAGTAGGTTCTAGTGTAGAGTTTACCCTGACAGTAACTAATAATGGTCCAAGTGATGCAACGGGAGTTACAGTTAACGATCTTTTACCAAATGGATATTCCTATTTAAGCGATAATGGTGGAGGAGCTTATGATTCCAATGCTGGAGTTTGGACTATTGGCAATTTGACAAATGGATCTAGTGCAAGTTTAATTATTACAGCCAATGTAAATGAACCTGGAGATGGAATCAGTTATGTGAATACTGCTTCTGTTTCAGGAAACGAAAATGATCCAAATACTGGTAATAATTCAGATATTGAATTAACCAGTCCAGTCTCGCAACCGAGCCTGACTGTTGTGAAAACCCAAATTAGTGGCCCCGACCCTGTTACTGCTGCTGGTCAAGTATTGACCTATGAGATTATAGTTTCAAACACAGGAAACCGCACTCTTTCGAACGTTGTTCCGATTGAAACTTTTCCTGGTGCAGGTGCAAATACATTGACAGGACCAGTCGAGAGCATTTCTACCAATAATACCTTGAATATTGGGGAGACTTGGACTTATACTGCAACATATACTACAACTCAGGAGGACATTGATGGTGGTGGTCCACTTTATAATACTTTTAGAATAAGCACAGACTTAGTTCCTGGCCCTACCTCAGATACTGAGGAGACGGCAGTTGAGCAGAGCCCATCTCTTACTGTCAATAAGACGGTGGATCTTCCAACTATCAACGAGCCTGGTATCCTTTCCTATACAATCCTTGTTGAAAATACTGGGAATATTAGTCTTAATAATGTTCTTGTTTCTGATCCTTTTGCTGATGGAGCTCCTACTTATGTAAGTGGGGATTTGAATTCAAACAATATCCTTGAAATTGATGAAGCTTGGACCTATACCGCGACAAAGACGGTAACTCAGTCCATGATCGATGCTGGAACAGCATTGGTGAATACAGCTAGTGTAACTTCTGATGAGGTTACAACGCCTGTTGAAGATGACGCGACAACGACGATTATTAAAGTTGCTTCTATTACGCCAGCCACTGAGACTGAGGGCATCGACCTTAACCATACGGTGGCGATGAGTGGCGCAGCAGACCGTCCGTTGACCTATGCGTTCGATGTGACCGATATTACGGCTACTGCGGATGTGGATTACGACCTGACGAATGTGATCTTCAGCGATGGGGTGACCTATAATGACGTTACGGGAGAAATCACGGTACCAGCTGGGGTGACCGAGTTTACGGTGACGTTCCCAGGCTTGACCGACTTGTTGGATGAGAATGACGAGACCTATGAGTTGACCATCGGCGGGGTGACTGCCACCGGTACGATTACCGATGATGATACAGCAGCGGTACAGAGCATCACGGATGATACTCAAATCGAGGGTACTGATCTGACGCATACGGTGACGATGACCACGGCTTCGGCTACGGACGAAACCTATGCGTTCGATGTGACCGATATTACGGCTACTGCGGATGTGGATTACGACCTGACGAATGTGATCTTCAGCGATGGGGTGACCTATAATGACGTTACGGGAGAAATCACGGTACCAGCT
>NZ_JANWGH010000002.1:867708-868599 GCF_024919275.1 Algoriphagus limi
ACCGAGTTTACGGTGACGTTCCCAGGCTTGACCGACTTGTTGGATGAGAATGACGAGACCTATGAGTTGACCATCGGCGGGGTGACTGCCACCGGTACGATTACCGATGATGATACAGCAGCGCTTAGTGTAACAAAGACACAAATTGGAGGTCTGAATCCAGTTACTGCTGCTGGTCAAATTATTACCTATGAAATTGTTGTTGAGAATACAGGCTCTGCTATCCTGACCAATGTTGTCGTAAGTGATGATCTGGCCGGTAGCGCTACGTTAATCGGTGGTGATGATGTTAATCCTGGAGTATTGGATATAGGAGAAATCTGGACTTACAGTGCTGCCTATACAGTAACTCAAAATGATATTGATTCTGGATTAGATCTGATTAACACAGCTAGTGTTACTACTTTTGAATTACCTACTCCTTTAGAAGATAGTGCTTCAACCGGAGTCTCCCAGACGGCCGAGTTGACCGTAACCAAGACAGCCGATGTAACGACTTACGATGCGGTAGATGATGTAATCACCTACACGATCACGGTTCAGAACACCGGAAATGTGACCTTGACGAATGTTTCGGTAACCGATCCATTGACCGGACTGGATGAAACCATCGCAAGTCTTGCTCCTGGCGTGACCGAGACCTACACAACGACTTACACGATCACCCAGGCGGATCTGGATGCGGGTAGCGTGGAGAACACGGCGACCGCGACCGATGGAACGACCACGGGCAGTGATACCGAGACGGTGACGGCGGATGAGCTTCCTGAGTTGACCGTAACCAAGACAGCCGATGTAACGACTTACGATGCGGTAGATGATGTAATCACCTACACGATCACGGTTCAGAACACCGGAAATGTGACCTTGACGAATGTTTCGGTAACCGAT
>NZ_JANWGH010000002.1:868699-869930 GCF_024919275.1 Algoriphagus limi
CGAGACCTACACAACGACTTACACGATCACCCAGGCGGATCTGGATGCGGGTAGCGTGGAGAACACGGCGACCGCGACCGATGGAACGACCACGGGCAGTGATACCGAGACGGTGACGGCGGAATACTCTCCATCAATCAACATTACTAAGACTGGTCAGTATGAGGATACTAATAGTGATGGGTTGTATTCAATTGGAGATCGTGTGAATTATGAGTTCACGGTTACCAATACTGGTAATGTTGATCTCACTGACGTATCTGTAACTGATCTTAATCCTTCAGTAATAATTGAAAATGGAGGTTTGATAGGAACTCTTTTGATTGGTGAATCCATCTCCATTTCAGGATATTATGAATTGACGGAAACTGAATTGATTACAGGTCAATTTATCAATACTGCTACAGCAACGGGTTATTTCAAAGGTGAACCATATACAGATAGCGATGATGATACTCAAAGCTTCAAAATTGTTTCTCTAGAAATTGTCAAAACAGCTGTTGCTGTGAATGGTATTAATGATCCATTGACTTATAGTAATGTAGGAGATGTTATTACCTATACTATTACCCTTGAAAACACAGGAAATTGGCCTATAAATAAAAATCAATTAGATGTAGTTGATCCATTGGCCACCAGTGGACCTGTATATGAGTTTAGTAGTGTGGATGAAAACCCTGTTCTTCAACCTGGTGAGATTTGGACTTATTCAGCAACTTATGTAATCACTCAGGCTGATTTGGATAATGGAAACTTTACTAACACTGTAGCTGTAAATGTTAAATCTGGATCTGAAGATTATGAATTCACGGATGATGAAACGGTTGATGCGGTTGTATCCCCTGAGTTGACGGTGATCAAGACTTCGGATGTGTCGACTTACGAATCGGTAGGCGATGTGATTACCTACACGATCACGGTTCAGAACACGGGCAATGTGACCTTGACCGATGTGGTGGTAAGCGATCCGTTGACCGGACTGGATGAATTGATTGCAAGTCTTGCTCCTGGTGTGACCGAGACTTACACGACGACTTACACGATCACCCAGGTGGATCTGGATGCGGGTAGCGTGGAGAACACGGCTACGGCTACATACAGCTACGGGGATACTGAATACAGTGAGAGCGATTCTGCGAGCGTGACGGCGGTTCAGGGTCCTGCGATCACGATCACCAACGATGCGGACCGGGATGTTTACAGTTCGGTAGGCGAGGTGATTACCTACACC
>NZ_JANWGH010000002.1:870030-888704 GCF_024919275.1 Algoriphagus limi
CGGGCAATGTGACCTTGACCGATGTGGTGGTAAGCGATCCGTTGACCGGACTGGATGAATTGATTGCAAGTCTTGCTCCTGGTGTGACCGAGACTTACACGACGACTTACACGATCACCCAGGCGGATCTGGATGCGGGTAGCGTGGAGAACACGGCTACGGCTACATACAGCTACGGCGATACTGAATACAGTGAGAGCGATTCTGCGAGCGTGACGGCGGTTCAGGGTCCTGCTATAATGATTGAGAAGAATGCTGAGGTTGAAACTGTCACAGCAATTGGAGAAATTATTAATTATACTCTTACTGTGACTAATACTGGTAATGTGACTTTATACAATGTCCTTATTAGTGATCCACTTACTGGTTTACAAGAAACCGTAGATAGTTTAGCTCCAGGTGAATCTGTAGTCTTTAATACATCTTATACTGTAAATGAGGAAGATTTACAAAATGAATCCTTAGTGAATACCGCTATTGTTTCAGGTAGTACCCCTTCTGGTGAAATTACAAATCATGAAGATTCAATAGAGATACCTTTTGATATCGAAGATATTTCAAACCCAATTCCAAATATCCAAATTGTTAAGAGTGCCAGTATAACTGAAGTTTCAGAAGTGGGTCAGTCAATCATATTTACTTTGACAGTGACTAATACTGGTGAAGAGGATTTGGTTAACGTCACAATTGTAGATGAAATGATTGGATTAAATAGATCTATTGATTTGCTCAAAGTGGGAGAATTTGTAATTATAACTGGAACCTACAGAGTTACAATTGATGATCTTGCTGCTAATGAATCATTCTTCAATTTCGCTACTGCTTCAGGTATTGGAGCTATTTCGGGTACAGATGTTTCTGCAACAGATTTTGTAGAAATAAAAGTTACCTACAATGAAATTGATGCAATAGATGATGATTTAGGAACATATCCTGAGAAATATCAAGGGCCAATAGGCAATATCTTAATCAATGATTTGCTAAATGGGCAAATAGTAAATCCAGATTCAGTAGACTTTGTGATAACGGATTTGGGTGGTTTAGAAGGCTTGATAATTTATTCAAATGGTGATTTTGAATTAATAGGATCACTCAACAAACCAGGTACTTATATTCTAGAATATAGATTATGTGAGGTCAATAATCCTTCAAACTGTGACATTGCATACATCATAGTAGTGATTGAGCCAGATGAGGTAGATCTTTCAATAGAGAAAACAAGTTTTGCCGTAGAAATATTTGAAGGAGATGAGCTTGTATATGAGATTCTTATTAGTAACAATGGTGATACGGAAGCAACTGACGTGAATATCACCGATCAATTGCCTCTGGGAGTCACATATTTGAGCTATGAGATAGTGGATAATCCTGAATCTCTTCAGATTACTAATCAGGTCAATAATTCCAATATAGTTTGGTCGATTCCTATATTCCCAGCCGAAACATCAGTCACTCTCAGATTAAAAGTTAGAGCAAATGACTTATCCGCTGGAATTGAGGAAACCATAACTAATACGGTAAGCGTTTCTTCTCTAGAGCCTGATTCTAATCCGGATGATAATTCTGATCAGGATGTCAATGTGGTTAAGCCATTCTTTATTCCGAATGTTATAACTCCTAATGATGATGGAATAAATGATCTCTGGAGGATCAAAGGAATCAATAAGTTCATTAAGAGAAGAGTGGTCATTTTCAACCGTTGGGGGGATCATTTATATGAAGATGATGATTATCAAAATAATTGGTCAGCCAATGGAATTGTTTCTGGAACCTATTACTATATCCTGTGGACAGAGGATAGGCAAGGAAAGACTCATGAGTACAAGGGATGGATTCAAGTTATCAGAGAGGAGAAAAAATGAGAAGAATAATAAAAATAGGTCTTGGAATTTGGTTGCTAGTGATTTTTACTACCTGCCAAATTCAAGCTCAACAACTACCTCAGTATACTCAGTATATCTTCAATGGATTACATATTAATCCAGGATATGCTGGCTATAAAAATGAAGGCTATCTCCAGAGTACCTATAGGGACCAATGGGTTGCCTTTCCTGGCGCTCCTAAGACATTCACTTTTACTGCTGATTTAAGTGCAAATGATGGGACTATGGGCTTTGGGTTTTCGATGGTAAGTGATAGGCTTGGTCCTACTGAAACCAATTCGTTTAATGCTACTTATGCATATAGAATTCAGACTGGGCAAAGATCTTTCCTAGGCCTTGGAGTGACTGGTGGAGTTTCTCAATACACTTTTGATCCAAATAAATTAAAGCCTGAAAGTGATGGTGATCCATTACTTCCTGAAGGTGTAATAAGATTGTATTCACCTAATTTTAATGCGGGACTCTTCTTTAATACCGACGGGTTTTATGCTGGATTTAGTGCATATAACATGATTGGCAAAAAGTCGATTCTTCGAGAGGACGTAGCTTTAGGTTTTCATGACTTTCATTTCTATTTGACTGCAGGCGGCTTGATTTCCCTTTCCGATGATGTTCAGTTTAAACCCAGTTTTTTACTTAAGCATGTGAAAGGTTCTCCAATAAATTACGATATAAATGCGATGTTCTTGTTTATGGAAACTGTCTGGATTGGAGCTTCCTATCGGTCCAATTTTCAAATGTGGAACGACAACTTGCAAGATGATTTAAGTAGAAGAAATGCAGTGGCTGCATTAGTTGAAATATTTATTGCTCCAAGCTTGAGACTTGGATACGCTTATGATCACTCCTTGAATGCTCTTCAGAGTTTTAAACAATATAACTCTCATGAGCTATCAGTGGGTTATTATTTATTCAAGAAGAGAAACATAATGAAAAACCCAAGATGGTTATGATTATCAAGAAAAACATATTTGTACTTATCGTCATGCTTTTCTTGGCAAGTCTTTCTGCATATGCTCAGAATAGGAATCTTAGATTTGCTGATGATAAGTTTAAATATGAAAGGTTTGGGTTTGCAGCGGATGAATATGAAAAAGCATATTCAAAAAAAGAGAAATATTCTACTGCGTTATTGTTAGCTGAAAGCTATCAAAATATTCATGATTATGAAAATAGCTTCAAATGGTGGAATGAAGTAATTCAGTTTGAGGAATCTACTAAAGAAGATTTCTATCAGTTTCTTATAGCAGGGATGAAATTAGATCCTGAATTTCAACTCGAAGATGTTTTGGCACAAAGTCAATTTAATGAAAATGATTTCCCTGAACTTGATTTAGAATATATTAAATATTTGTATTCAAAGCGATCAAATCTAAAGCTTATTCCATTTGACTCAGTTAATTCGAATGGTTCGGATTATGGTATTGTACAAGGCCTTGGTAATACTATGTATTTTGCAAGTGACAGAGGAGGTGTAATCCCTTCGGAGAAAAAGGCTATTAGGCTTGATGCAAAAAATCAGTTTCAAACAAAAGAAAAATATAATTTCAATGACAGACAGTTTTTCCTTATATATAGTAAAGATAGTTCAGACCACTTAAATGGATTTGATGTTCCTTCAGATGAAGTCTTTCATTTTTCTGATCCATTCTTTGTTAAAGAGAAAAATATTTTATTCTATACTATTACCAGGGGAATTAATAAAGTAAAAAGAAAAAGAGAAATAACTGTATATCCTGAATTATACTATAGCACATTGTCTCTTCAAGAAGAACTTTTAGATCCCAAAGCTTTCCCTTTTAATGACTCACTTAATTACGGGGTAATTTCTCCATTTATTGATTTAGAAAATAAAAGATTATACTTCTCCTCTAATATGGAGGGAGGGTATGGAGGATACGATATTTATTATTCCTCTTTTGATGATAGTCTGAATTTTGAGTCTCCGATAAATCTTGGTCCAGTTATTAATTCCCCTGGAAATGAAAGGGATCCATTCTTATATATAGATAAGCTTTACTTCTCATCTGATGGTCATAAAGGTTTAGGAGGGTTTGATGTTTTCGTTTCAGAAAAAACTGAAAATGGGTTTGAATCAGTTGAAAATCTGGGTATTCCTTATAATTCTCCCAATGATGATTTTTCTTTTAGAAAATATGGAGAACAAGAAATATTTATTTCCTCGGATAGAATGGGAGGGAAAGGCATGGATGATATTTATTATATAGAATCCTTGTATAAATACTTAATAACTAATGTAATAGATTGTCAAGATGTTGGTGTAGATGGATATAGTCTGGAAGTTTTTGATGACACAAATAGAAAATTACTAGAAAGTCAAGTTTTGGCTAATAATAAGAGATTGACCAATCTTGAGCCCAATAGTGACTTTCAAGTTTCGGTTTCTAAGGAAGGATTTTTTTCTATTTCTGATAATACTATTACAACCAAAAATATTCAAGAAGACACGTTGTATAGGAATTATAAACTTATTCCAATTCCCTACCAATTGGGAGTTTATGTGGATATTGTTTATTATGATTTAGATAAGTTTAATATTCGTTCTGATGCACAACAAGCGCTTGATCAGTTGGGTGAATTAATGAATAAATATGACTTTTTAGACTTAGTGGTTTCCTCACATACAGACTCTAGAGCTTCAGATGAATATAATATTGTATTAAGTAACAATAGAGCTAATGCTGTAAGGGATTACTTGTCAAAGTGGGATATATCTCCTTCAAGAATTAGATTGGAATGGTTTGGTGAAAAAGTTCTTACAAATAATTGTGTTGACGGAATAGATTGTCCAGAATTTGAACATCAATTAAACAGAAGGTCTGAGCTTGTTTTGGAATTATTCCCAGATCCAACGGTTCAATATTCCATTCCTAATCAGTTTAAAGAATTTGATATTTGTAATCCTTCCTCAATTCAAAAGTGGTTTTTTGATCAGGTTTATCAACTTCCAACTATTTATTTTGATTTTGATAAATCAATGTTGAGATCTATTCACAAAAAGGAGTTGGAACGAGTTGCATTGATGTTAAAAACCATGCCTAAATTGAATCTTGCTATTAATGGATATACAGATCAATTTGGTACAGATAAGTATAATTTAGATTTATCTATGCGTAGGTCAGAATCTGTAAAAAAATATTTACTATCTAAGGAAATTGAGGCTTTCAGACTTTATGAGTATTCCTTCGGGGAAACGTCCCCGGTTTATGATTGTGGTTTAATGGATTGTAACCATTTCAACCACCAAAAAAACAGGAGAGTAGAATTAAAAATAAACTTTTAATTAATTTTCTTACTATTATGGGTTTAAGATTGAAAATAAGGTATAATTCTAATGTAAATACCAAAGTAACCTATTATGTTTTAGGCAAGGAATTCAATAATATTGATCGAATTGTAAAAAAATTAGATTCCTCATTATTTCATTTTTTGGGAGTCTTTCCAAATATTCAAAGTTTATCTAATGTTTTAACTAATGAAAGAACTAAACCTAATTTAGTTTTTGTAGGCTTCAATGAAATAGACGGGGATTCATTAAAAATAATAAATGGAGTTTCAAGAAGGAATGGGTTTATTATAATATTTTACTATACTGATGAAGCCGATTTTCCAAGAGGTGTAAATTTTGAGTATCACTTGATAAAGATTTAGATCAAATGAAATAAAATACGTTATTATAAATTCTAATTTTTAGATATCCGGTTAATTTTCTTAATAACTTCCAATAATTTTCTTTTCCATAAAAATCAAAAAGGGCTATCCTCGAAGATAGCCCTTTATTCTTGAAATGGGGAAAACTTAATCTACCGTGATTTCTTTGGTTCCACCTGGATAAGTTATAAGAATTGTCTTGTCACAACTGCCTTGGCCATAATCAATAGTGAGCTGGAATCCTCTATAATTAAGTTCCATGAGGCCCGCTGTTGGGATTAAAACGCCTGTTTCCACGCAATCTTGCTTTACTATTAAATCAGAAGAAACAGTGGAAGAATAAGGAAAACCTTCTCGACTTTGTCCATTTGCTGTTCCTGTGATTGAAATTTCATAGCCTGATGCCCCTAATTTCACTACTCTTTCTTGATCGGTATTGTATGTAACGAAGGTATTGTCTGGCCAGGTGACCTGTCCATTTTCCATGCTTACTTTTAGGGTAATTTGATTGTTGACGAGGTCTATAGCTTGGTTTACCAAGGTACGGACACCTGATACTTGCAATCCATTTACTTCATATCCAATAAAATTTGTAGTAACTGTGGCTCCCGGGAATAGGAAGTTTTGATTGTAAGTAATGGTGATTTTCCCTTTTCGAACTATTCCTGAAGGGGAAGTACATCCGTCCCCAAAATCAATAGTGATAATTTTTTGATCATCATTAATATCCACTGAGACTCCTGCACAGATTTTTTCGAATGGATCATTCAGAATACGCCCATTGACTCCAATTGATTGTAGGACAGTCAAGGTGAAATAATCCATATCTTCAGTGATCTGCATGACTTCAAGGCTTTCCTCGACGGCAGACAAATCTGGTTCAGTAATGGTTGGGTCAGAATCTTTATCACAGGACCCTAAAAAAGAGAGTGTGGCAAGAAATAAAAAGACTCGAAAAATTGAAGAGGTAGTTTTCATAATTTCTAAAATTTAATAGATGAAGTTAGGTTTTATTTTTCTGGTTTTCTGAGCTTTGATTTTCTTTTTTAATGCTCTTCCCTCCACATCCAATATTCCTGCCGAAAGGAACATCTTCTGGGAAAATTCCCATGTTTTCTGAAAAATCAGGCAAATCCCATTCTACTTTCTGGCTTACTTTCGGCTTGATTGATTTCTTTTTGCCCATGGTTCTTGGAACGGGTAATGATTGATAACGTTCAAAGCTGAATAAAATTTCCGGAATGCTTTCCCCATATTTGAATATGAATAGGATTTTTGATTTTCATCCGGAAGACCTTCTGGAAAAGGAGAAGGCAATCCAAAAGAAAATAGGAGGCTTTTCTCTTTTGCGACTGGCTCTTTTTGTTGCGATTGGTGCTTTTGCAGTTCTTTTCTTTTCAGATGCTTTTTATTGGATTTTTCCTGCTGGCTTGGCGGTTTGGTCGTTTATTTGGGCCATCCAACAACATAATTTTCTAAAGGACCAAGTCCGGGTTTATCACTCGCTTTCCAAGATTCAACAGGAAAGAGTATTAAGAGAAAGAAGAAATTTGAAAAGCTTGGATTCGGGATCAGAATTTCTAGACAAAGACCATCCATTTTCTAATGATTTGGACCTTTTTGGAGAGCATTCCTTATTTCAATTAGTAAATCACACCCATTCTAATTCAGCCAGAAACCTTCTTGCCTCAAGGCTCAAGAGCCAATTAGATGTAAAAAATGGTTTTAGACTTCATGGAGCTGTTTCCGAGCTGGCTTTGAAAGAGGATTTATTGAGGTCTTTTGAGGCGATAGGAAAGGCGTTTTTTAATGAAAAAGAACAAAAGATTGATTGGAGTGATTGGATGAATCAATCCGTTCGGATGAAGCCTTATCTTCTGGTATTAGGTTGGGTTGGTTTACTTGGGGGTTTAACTACAGGTACTTTAGCCTATTTGGGATTATTTCCCTCTCAATTTCTTGGAATTTGGATTCTCCTTGGACTGCCATTTTTAGGGATGGTATTCAAGGAATTGAAAGAGGCAGGAGATCGGATTCCTTCCCAGACTGTACTAAAAACCTATAAACATTGGCTGTTTTTACTTGAAGCAGAGAAATTTGACAATTCAATTCTTCGAGATCATCAAGACAAATTGATGCTTCCTGAAGGTCCAAGTACTTCAAAACTTCTAGAAGAATTGGACCGTCTTTCTCTTTGGATTCAGAACCGGATGAACCTTCTGTACATTCCTTTGAATTTGTTTTTCTGGACAGACTTGTTGATTTATTATCGCTGGGCTAAATGGAAAAACAATTGGGGAAAAGAGATTGCCAGCCTTCCCGATGAATTGGCTTACTGGGAGCTATTGATTTCCTTGGCAATTTTTGAACGAGAAGAAGCGCAATTAGGAAGCTGGGAGGTTTCGGATAAAATGGAATTCGAAGCGAAAGGGATTTTCCATCCATTACTTGAACCAAAAACAGCTGTAGCGAATGATTTTTCCGTGGATCAATCCGGCAAGCTCATTTTACTTACTGGAGCCAATATGAGCGGTAAAACCACTTTTATGCGCACGCTGGGAATAAATTTGGTTTTGGTGAATTTGGGCTTATCTCCTTTTGCAAAATTCCTTCGGCTTGGAGTCTTTAAACTTTATACCAGTATGCGAAATTCCGATAATCTGGGTCAAAGCATTAGCTCCTTTTATGCGGAATTGAGTCGGATTAAAGGTATGATTGATCGCTTGGAGAACGGAGAGCGACTGTTTTTTCTTTTGGATGAAATCCTAAAAGGCACCAATACAGAAGATCGGATAGCAGGAAGTGAAGCTTTAATTCGGCAGTTAGCTATGCGGGAGTTTTTGGGCATTATCAGTACCCATGATATTGAATTGAGCCGCTTGGAAAGCAAAATTCCATACCTCCGGAATTTCAGTTTCCATTCACAAATTCATGAAAACACCATTGATTTTGATTACCTCATCAAGCCTGGCCCTTGCCCAAGTTTTAATGCTCACAAACTCATGGAATTAATGGGAATCCGGTTTGAAGAGAAATCCTAATTTTTCCTTCGGGCGGAAAGGTGTATTTTTGAGGACAATAAGATCATGAGCCAAAAAAATCAAATTCTCGGAGTCCTCGGTGGAGGGCAGTTAGGTCGGATGCTCATTCAATCCGCCATTAATTACAATCAGGATATTCACATTTTGGATCCGGATCCCAATGCACCCTGTAAGGATTTAGCACAGAAATTTGTCACTGGATCGCTTCGGGATTTTGATACCGTCTACCAATTTGGAAAGGGTTGTGATGTGATTTCGATTGAGATCGAGAATGTCAATACGGAAGCTTTAGAGCAGCTTCAGAAAGAGGGGAAGCGGGTTTTTCCGCAACCTGAAATAATACGACTGATACAAGATAAACGGGAACAGAAACAGTTTTATCGGGATCACGGAATCCCAACTGCCGAGTTTGTTTTGACAGAAGATAAAGAAGAGGTAAAGCAAAATCTTGATTTTTTACCCGCAGTAAATAAATTAGGCAGGGAAGGCTACGATGGACGAGGTGTTCAAATTCTTCGTGATGAGTCTGATTTGGGAAAAGCTTTTGATGCCCCGGGATTATTGGAGAAACTGATTGATTTCGATAAGGAAATCGCTGTGACTGTCGCTCGGAATTCCAAAGGTGATTTGGTTGCCTATCCAGCCGTGGAGTGTGCTTTTCATCCTACGGCTAATTTGGTAGAGTTCCTTTTTGCCCCAGCGAGTATTTCACCCGAAATTGAGAAAAAAGCACAGGAAATTGCTCGAGAGGTTATTTTAAAGTTAGATATGGTTGGGATTTTGGCAGTAGAGATGTTCGTGACTAAGGACGGTGAGGTTTTGGTAAATGAAATCGCTCCTCGCCCTCATAACAGCGGACATCATACGATTGAAGCCAATTATACCAGTCAATTTGAACAACACCTTCGCTCGGTGATGAACTGGCCTCTAGGAGATACAAGCCTGCGATGTCCAGCAGCTATGATCAATTTGCTAGGAGAGGGAGGTTATCAAGGAGAAGCCTACGTTGAGGGGATGGAAGAGGCAGTATCGGAAAAAGGCGTTTACATCCATTTATACGGAAAGAAGCTTACCAAGCCTTTCCGAAAGATGGGGCATGTCACGGTACTCGATGAAGACGTAGATAATTTGAAAAAAAGAGCCCATTACATTAAGAACTTAATCAAAATCAAAGCATGAACCCACAGGTAGGAATCATCATGGGCAGTCAGTCAGACCTTCCGGTTATGGCTGAAGCCGCACAAATGCTGGAAGAACTCGGAGTACAATATGAATTAACCGTGGTGTCAGCACATCGAACTCCGGATCGGATGGTTGAATATGCCAGATCAGCTCGTGATCGTGGTTTGAAAGTCATCATTGCAGGTGCAGGTGGTGCCGCCCATCTTCCTGGAATGGTTGCTTCCATGACAAGTTTGCCGGTAATCGGAGTTCCTGTCAAGAGCTCGAATTCCATCGATGGTTGGGATAGTATTCTTTCAATTTTGCAAATGCCGGGAGGAATTCCAGTCGCTACTGTTGCCTTAAATGGAGGGAAAAATGCCGGTATTTTGGCAGCTTCTATGGTAGGAGCTTTTGACGCTGAAGTTGGGGAAAATGTCGATGCCTATAAAAAAAGCCTTCAGGAAAAGGTAGAAAAATCCGCTGAAGAGATTGAAGAAAAGGGCTGGAAGGCCATTCTGAAAAAATAATTTCCCTGCCACCAAGGATCTTTAGAAATGGATTGGAAGCGAATTGTTCGGTTTAAGATTGGTGGGGAATTATGGGGAGTGCCCTTGCATGTAATTCTATTAATGGCATTGATCACCCTTATTCTTATGATTGGAGGAGCCTATCTGGGATTCCGTTTTGGCTCTAATCAAATCAATCCGTAAAGATTCCCCAGCCATCATCAAATTTCTGATTGGGATCAAATCCCTTGATCCATTCAATGAACAGTTTCCTATATTCTTCTATGGCTGTACGTAGTAATTCCAAATGTTCTTCAGCATGCGTTTCTTCCATGGCTAGTTGATAGGTCATGGAGTTAAGACTTTTTGCATGAATTTTCATTAGAGTAGCCTTTTCCATTTTTATCACATAATCCGGAATCGATTCAGCTCCCGCAAACTTGGCGCTCATCACCATTGCATCTTCCATCATGATGCTGCCATAAAGTTCTTTCCGGGCTTCATCCAGGCTCCCTACCAAAGCTCGTGTAAGTCCTACGATTTCCTTGGCTTTTTTCATTAAAGGGTGTTGATAGATCCGGTCTTGCTGTTTTTGAAAATCAAAATCTTCATCTCCATCGAAGTCCGGATCTTCATCATCAAAATCATCCCACATAGGAAAATTGTATTCTATTAAAAAGGTAATTGATCTTCTTCGTCCGCGTGGAAGGTATCCACATCAAGCGGGCCATTTTCAAAAGTTTGAGTTGAATTCGTATCTGAAGCCTTTTCTATTCGATAGGCTTTGACATCAGTGTACCATCTGCCGTTATATTCGCGGCTTTCTACATCGATACTTAATTTTACTTCCTCTCCTACAGAAATAGGAAATTGATCGATTTTATCTCCCCAAAGTGCTACACAAACCTTTTTTGGGTAATTACCTGGTGTTTCAATGATAAACTCCTGCTTGCGCCAGTTATTTCCTGATTTTGAGTTTCCGCTAACCTCCTGTAATTTCTGAATTACTTTTCCGCTCAGTTCCATAATGCATATTTAATTTCAATCTTCGAAGTTAAGGAATGACTTGGTAAAGACCTTAGCTAGAAAGAAGAATTCCCTTAGAAAAAGCCTTTCGAATTTTCTTTTTTGGCACCTTTATTGAACAAATGGATTTCCCTTTTCCAATATTCTAGATTAAGGATTTTTGAAAATGCCAATGAAAATTTGGTTTAATTTTAATCTTTCAAAAAATCCCCAATCTGGTTTGTGAGGAATAGGTGAAAGGCTTATTTTTAATATCCTGTTTTAAAAAAAATCTGAAATCTCGATAACCCCTATACTATGGCTTAGACTTTTACGTTGTTGATAAACTATAAACAATGAATAAGCGAATAGGACCAAGAGATGCTGAGCTTATTGCTCAGTACAGAAATGGCAATGAAGCCGCGTTTGATCTTTTAGTAGATCGATACAAAACCAAAGTTTATACTACCATATTGCTGATCGTGAAGGATCAGGAACTTGCCGAAGATCTTCTTCAGGATGTGTTCGTGAAGGTGATTAATATCCTTCATTCGGATAAATACAATGAAGAAGGGAAGTTTCAACCTTGGATTATGCGAATTGCGCATAATCTGGCAGTTGATCATTTTCGGAAGGCAAGGCGCTATCCTGTCATTATAATGGAGGATGGTTCGAATATTTTCAATTCGCTTCGCTTTTCAGAAGGGAATGCAGAAGATGAGCAGGTGAAAGAGGAGGAAGTGGCCTTGATAAGAAGATTAATCGATGAATTGCCTGAAACTCAAAAGCAGGTGTTGATCATGAGACATTATATGGACATGAGCTTTCAAGAAATTGCCGACCAAACCGGAGTAAGTATCAATACGGCTCTAGGAAGAATGCGGTATGCGCTGATTCATCTACGGAAAAAAATGAAACAACTAAATTTTGCCTATGATAAAACCATTTACCCCAAATGACCTGATTAGATATATCTATCAGGAAATGCCGGAGGTAGAACAAGAACTCTTAATGCAGGCCTTGCACGATGATGAGCATCTGATGCAAGAATACTTGGAAATGCTGAGCACTATAGAGCAACTGGACCAAATCCGACTCCTACCTTCCGAAAAAGTAGTAAAGGCGATCAAATCGAAAGCCAAGTCTACGGGACTTCAAAAAGTCTAAAGATCCGGTAACCCTGTCATCACGGCAGGGTTTTTCTTTTTAATCTAAAGCACCGATGAAAGCTGAAATATCCGAAATAATGGCTGCATAGGTGGCTGGGTTAAAACCATGCCCCTGTCCTTCAAATATTTGATATTCATAAATCACACCCTCTTCTTGTAGTTTGGCGGCCAGTAAATCACTTTGGGAAATAGGAACAACTGTATCCACAGTACCGTGGAAAAAGGCAGTAGGTGGAGATGAAGGTTTGATAAAATTGACTGGGCTGGATTGAAAATAAGCATCTGGGTTGGTTTGAGGGCTACCATTCAAAAGGGCTGTTAATCCAGATTGGGTAAGAAAATTGAAATCATAAAGAGAAGTCAAATCAGTCGGAGGGAATAATGCCATAACTGCTTGAATGTCTCCTACTTCTTGATGTTTGTAAGCATGCAACAAAGCCAAATGCCCCCCAGCGCTTGCTCCGGCTAGGTAAAGCTCATCACTTACATTCCAACTTACCCGATTAGCCAAGACATGCTGTACAGCAGCAATCACATCATTTTCTTGTGTCGGAAATCGATTGGAATTTGTAATAAAATCAAAGAGGCGATAATTGATTGCCACAAAAGCAAAGTCAGGTAGAGCTTGTTCAAAGGCAGTTTTGAATTGCAAAAATTCCTCCTTGCTACCATCAATCCAGGCTCCGCCGTGGATATAGATCATGATCGGCGTATTTTCCAGGCTTCTTCCAGCCGGCAAAAAGACGTCCATGACCTGTCTTGCATCTTGACCATATGAATTATCGAATAGTTCAAGGGCTGGTAATGGACCATCTGGAATTGGATCGTCGTTGGAGCTACAGCTCGAGATGATTAAGATCCCTATGAAAAATGAATAAGAGGCTAAGCGCTTTAAAAAGATGGAAAAATCGAATTTTTGCATTTTAGAACCATTTGATAAGTGACTTGATGATTTGTTTGGTTTTCATCCCATAAGGTGGTCTGAGAAGTGTCGTGTTATTGGGTCCGATTCGTTGTTTTAAGATCCCTTTTTCATTGCTGAAAGCTAAAAAACCGAAATGGCCATGCGCTTTTCCAATCCCGCTGTTATTGACACCGCCAAAAGGCATCTCATTGTGCAAAAAGTGGAGGACACAATCATTAATGACAGCATTTCCCGAACTGGTTTGCTGAAGCACCTTTTCATAGCTTTTGCTTTTGTCGAAGATGTAAAGAGCTAAAGGCTTGGGCTTTTTGTTGATATACTGAACAGCTTCTTGAAGGTTTTTATAAGTTAAAATTGGCAATAAGGGACCAAATATCTCTTCTTGAGCAACGAGCATATCCTCTTCGATTTCAGTCAGCAAGGTCGGTTCAATAAATCGATGGTGAGGAATTGATTTTCCTCCAAATTCGATTTTAGCTCCCTTTTCTATCGCATCATCTAAATAGGATTTTAAGCGTGAAAAATGTCTTTCATTGACGATTCGCGCCATATCCTGGCTGTGTTCTAATCCTTTGAACTGTGGATCGTACATTTCCTGTATGGCCACTTGAAGTTCGGCTAGGAGTAATTCCTTTCTGTCTTCATGTACCAAAATGTAATCGGGAGCCACGCAGGTTTGTCCGCAATTGACCAATTTTCCATAAATGATTTTTTGCGCAGCATCCTTTATATCCGCTGATTCGGTAATGATGCAAGGGCTTTTCCCACCAAGTTCCAAGGTTACTGAAGTGAGATGCTTTGCTGCATGCTCCATGACGATTTTTCCTATCTGCGGACTTCCTGTAAAGAAAATATGGTCAAATGGAAGAGATAGAAGTGCTTGTGCTACTTCAGCATCCCCTTGAAATACCTGTACTTCACTCTCAGAAAAAATCTCTGAAATCATTTTAGAAATTAAAGAAGAAGTGGCAGGGGTAAGTTCAGAAGGCTTAATTACAGCAGGGCAGCCAGCCGCAATAGCCGAAACAAGTGGGCCAATAGCCAAATTGAATGGATAATTCCATGGCGCAATAATTAAGGAAACACCTTTTGGTTCAAACAGAATTTTCGCCTTTGTCCCAAGCATAGGCATTGGAGTGGAAAGCGATTTGGGCTTCATCCAGGATTTCAGATACTTGATAGAATGATTGATCTCGGAGGTTACCGGAAAGATTTCCGAGAGATCCGTCTCTACTTCTGATTTTCGGAAATCATCCCAAAGTGCTTCTCGGATATCACTTTGATGGTTTTTGATCCAGGTTCTGAGTTTTTTCAAGCGATTTATCCTTTCTGATGCGGTGGAGCTTCTCCACGCGACAGCAGTCTTTTGTAATAAGGCTAGGCTAAGTTGGATTTCGGTGAATTCTGAGATTTCCATGGTTTGATTTTTCTATCAAAAAGAAAGATAAAAAAAGTAGTCGAAAAGCCTCCCTGAATTTTTTGAATCAGGCCAAAATCATTGAATGAAAACACGGTAAAAACCAGTATTTAAGGATTGTTTAATCAGATTGCTCAAACATTAAACAGAATTGTAAAAAATATCAACAAAAAATACTTTCATAAATAAAAAAATGCATTTCGTATAAAAATAATCACCTAAAAAATTTGGATAAACTGCAAAAAAGTGTACATTTACTACATAAAAGTGACTGGTTTTGGCAAAATCAAGAGATTTTACAAAAACTGGCAAAATAGTTAGCGAAAGGGGGTGGTTGGATCGGTAAAAAAGAGCTCCAAATCACCATAAATCAAGAGAGTATAGCGACACAATTACCAAAGAGAAATTTAAATCTTAACGATATGGAGGGCTCATCCAAGTATCAATTTAACCCCACTACTCCTTCGGGTGATTTTTTTAGTTGGGTGAAAAATAGATTTACAGTCCAGCTATCAGGGTTTTCCTGGCTTTTTATTTTTTTCTTGTTTATCCAAACAAATGCATTTGCTCAAACGGCAAGTGATCCGGTGACTGTATTAATGCCAAAAGGAGGTTTTGAAATTGATGGAAACCTGCTTCCCAGTAACAATTTTTCTCCTTTTAAAAAGGGAGGGGATTGGATTAATTCCTTAAAAACAGCATCCGATAGTGTTGTTTTTTATGACAGTTTGGGGACTATCGTTCCAATAGAAAGAATAACAACTTTTAGATCGATTGACCTTTTTGGTAATGGATCTGGCGATAACATTCTATCTGGAAAAGCAAATGAAGATCCTAATAATTGGTCTTGGTCAATTGGTAATGCAACAGGTAAAGGTGATATTAATAATGCTTATCTACACATAGGTCAGGATGATCAGGGTAACCAATGGTTGATTGTAGGCGCCGATAGAAGAGAAACAAATGGTGCCTCCTATTTGGACTTTGAGTTTTTTCAGGCTACAACAGAGTTAACCTTTCCTGATGGAGGTGGAAATGTAGTTAGTACTGGTCCTGATGGAGGCCGTACTCAAGGGGATCTTCAGATTTCAATTACTTATTCAAATGGTGGTTCCAATCCAATTATTAAAGCATTTAGATGGGGCGAATCGTCTCCAGGAGCAGGGGATTGGGATTATTATGAAGATACTCAAGTTGACTACCATGCATTTACTAACCAAGTTGATGGTGTAGAAAATCCATTTGGTGCTTTTGGCGCATTTGAATATTCGAGTTATCAGTTTGTAGAAGCGGCAATCAATGTTCAATCATTTTTGGATGGAGAAGGAATTCCATGCCAAGATTTGACAATTGGTTCTGTTTTGGTAAAAACAAAAAACTCAGGATCCTTGAGTGCGGAATTAACCGATCTTATATTTCCTATTGAAGCAAGTTTGGTTTTTGGAGATGCTGCTATTTCATATGAAGGCCAAGATTTTTGTGGGGACTATGCGTATGTAACCCAAACTGGCGTACAAGGAGGAACATACTCTTATAAAGCAGTGGGACATTTAGGTGACTTAGTTTGGGCTCCTACTCCAGCTTTTCCTGCGGGCACCATTGACTTAAATGCGAGTGCACCAGGTGAATATGAGATAACTTATAGTTTTACGACTGGTGGCTGTGACAAAAAGACAAAACCTCTTACGATTATTATTCCTAAGAATGGAATTGAACCTGTGGTTTTAAACTCAGAGTTCTGTTCAGGTTCAGGAATTCAGGCTTATGACGTAACATCCGCTGGAAATGATTATACACTTTTATATTATGATACTGAAACTTCAAATACTCCTCTAGGCTCTATTCCTTCAGTTGATACCGATGCTTCTGCGCCAGGCACTTATTCGGTTTGGGTAAGTCAGATAAAAGATGGCGAATGTGAAAGCCCAAGAGTAGAAGTAAGTATTACAGTTCAAACCTGTTCTATAGCCTTGGTAAAAACAGGTACTATCGATATGACTGTGGTAGCGCCTAATGATAGGGTTGATGAAGGTGATGTGATTAATTATTCGTTTATAGTTACTAATTCGGGTACTTCACCTATCAATGATGTTTCTATTACTGATCTTAAAGTAACTGTTTCGGGAGAGCCTATTGCCATTCTTGCTCCTGGAGGAGTTGACAACTCTACTTTTACTGCTAGTTATACTTTAACTCAAGCGGATATTGATGCAGGTACATTTACTAATACTGCAGAAGTTTCCGGAACGACATTGGGCACTCCTGTTTCTGCTACTGATGACGATGTTCAGACACTTTTTCAAAATAAGGCCTTAACCTTGGATAAGCAGGTTGTATCCGGCGATCCTTATACGTCAGTTGGGGACCAAGTGGTCTATGACTACGTAATCACAAACAGTGGTAATGTGACTTTGGCCGGTCCGTTCAGTGTGACTGACGACAGGATTCCAAACATTGCGGACGTGAACGGTCCATTGGCCCCAGGAGCAAGCGTAACTGCTACAGGCACCTATACCATTACCCAGGCCGATTTGGATGCTGGCTTTGTAACCAACATAGCATCCGCAAGCGGTAACGGGGTTACTTCGAATGAGGATACTGAGACTGTAAATGCAACGCAGAGTCCAGCCTTAACCTTGGATAAGCAGGTTGTATCCGGCGATCCGTATGCATCAGTTGGGGACCAAGTGGTCTATGACTACGTAATCACAAACAGTGGTAATGTGACTTTGGCCGGTCCGTTCAGTGTGACTGACGACAGGATTCCAAACATTGCGGACGTGAACGGTCCATTGGCCCCAGGAGCCAGCGTAACGGCTACAGGTACCTATATCATTACACAAGCTGACCTGGATGCTGGCTCTGTAACCAACATAGCATCCGCAAGCGGTAACAGTGTTTCATCGAATGAGGACACTGAGACTGTAAATGCAACGCAGAGTCCAGCCTTAACCTTGGATAAGCAGGTTGTATCCGGCGATCCGTATGCATCAGTTGGGGACCAAGTGGTCTATGACTACGTAATCACAAACAGTGGTAATGTGACTTTGGCCGGTCCGTTCAGTGTGACTGACGACAGGATTCCAAACATTGCGGACGTGAACGGTCCATTGGCCCCAGGAGCCAGCGTAACGGCTACAGGTACTTATATCATTACCCAATCTGACCTGGATGCTGGCTCTGTAACCAACATAGCATCCGCAAGCGGTAACAGTGTTACATCGAATGAGGACACTGAAACAGTAAATGCATACCAACTTCCAAGTATTGAACTAATCAAAGACGGAGATTTTAATGATGAGAATGGTAATAATATAGCAGATGTTGGTGAGACGATTAGTTACAATTTCACAGTAAACAACACGGGTAATGTTACTCTAACTAATATTACTATTTCGGATCCATTGGTAAATGTCATTGGTGGGCCGATAAGTAGTCTAGCTCCCGGAGTTTCCAACAACTCAACCTTTACAGCTCAATATGTACTTACCCAGCAGGATATTGATTTCGGGAGCTTTACCAATATTGCAACCGTAAGCGGAACTGCTCCAAACCAGGCAATTGTAATTGATGAAGATGAGCATAGTGAATTCTTTGTTCCTACTCCTGATATTGAAATCAACAAGACAGCTGCACCAAATTTGGTGAATGCAGCGGGTAAGGAAGTGACTTACACCTTGACGGTGACCAACACCGGAAACGTGACCTTGACCAATGTGACGATCACGGATCCTTTGACGGGCTTCAACGAGAATGTGGGAACCCTTGTGCCGGATGCAGTGGTGGTAAGACAGACAGTCTACAATGTCACTCAGGCGGATATCGATAACGGTTCGATTCTAAACGTAGCTACGGCTACAGGAACCAATGGACAGGCTCAAGTATCTGACGA
>NZ_JANWGH010000003.1:0-37576 GCF_024919275.1 Algoriphagus limi
GACCGAGTTAAGAGTGGGTAAGTCAGCCTTCACCTACACCGGAAGAAGAAAGAAAGTGGACACCATGTAAGAGGTGTCAACACAAGAAACACAAAAGGGACCTACAACAGGTCCCTTTTTTATTGATGGGTTTTTGAGCTATCGGCGATTAGTGCTCTCAAATTGGAAAGTTCTTTATCTGTCAAATCCCGCCATTTTCCAGTACCTAAATCCAAGTGGACATTCATGATTCGGATTCGAACCAGCTGCTTGACCGAATAGCCTAAATAATCACACATTCTACGGATTTGTCGATTGAGCCCTTGAGTTAAGATAATCCTGAATTTTCGCTGACTGATTCGTTCAACTTTACATTTTTTAGTTACAGTTCCGAGGATTGGGATACCGTTTGACATCCGCTGGATAAAGCGATCGGTGATAGGCTTATCGACGGTTACGATGTATTCTTTTTCGTGATTATTATGGGCTCGAAGGATTTTATTGACAATGTCTCCTTCACTTGTTAAAAAAATCAAACCCTCGCTATCCTTATCCAATCTACCAATTGGGAAAATCCGCTGAGGATGATTGATGTAGTCAATGATATTATCCTTTTCCCCTTTGGTATCAGTCGTAGATACAATGCCTACTGGCTTGTTGAAAGCTATATAAACGTGTTTTTCAAGAGGGGCGCCAATCGATTTTCCATCAACAGTAACTATATCACCTGGGTTTACTTTTGTACCCAGCTCAGGTGTTTTGCCATTTATTTTGATCCTGCCCTCCTCGAGAAGTTGATCTGCTTTTCGCCTAGAGCAATACCCTGATTCACTCAGGTATTTGTTGATTCGAATCGGTTGATGATCTTTCAAAGAATTGTTTTTTGGGGGATTGATTCAAACCAACCCAATACTTGATAAAAAGCTAAACTTTACTTTGATAGAAATAAATGCCCCAAAGGACATTATTCTCCTGAGATTCCAGAATTAGTATTGCTTGATTCATTAGCCATCAACTTCTCATCAGAATTGCTGATTGGTATTCCCGCTAGAAGATTGATTGCTTCGAATTTTATGCTTTCAAAGGCATTTTTGTTTTCAGCCAAAATAGGTTCTGATGGTGGGATTTTTTCTTTTAACCAATCGACTTGCTTTCCATGTTTCCAAAAACGGAAACAAAGATGTGGACCAGTAGCTAATCCGGTGCTTCCCACATATCCAATAACCTGACCTTGTCTTACCCGTGCACCTTTTTTAATTCCACTGCCGATTTTGGACATGTGAAGGTATTGGGTAGTGTATGTACCATTATGTTTGATTTTCACATAATTGCCATTCCCTCTGGAATACCCAGCTTCTACTACAGTTCCATCACCTACTGTTCGGATTTCAGTACCTCTTGGAGCTGCATAATCAGTTCCCAAATGCGGCTTATACCGTTTTTGAACAGGGTGAAATCTATTTAAATTATATCTAGAGCTGATTCTGGAATATTTCAAAGGATCCCTTAGGAATGCCTTTTTCAAGCTATTTCCTTCCTGGTCAAAGAAATTAAGTTCTCCATTTTGCTCAAAAGGAATCGCATGATAAGGCTCGCCCATGTGTTCAAAATAGGCCAATTTGATTTCGGTAACTCCTACAGATATTCCATCAATCAATTTTTCCTCATATACAACTTTGTATTTGTCGCCTTTTTGAAGTCGCTGGAAATCGACTGACCAACCGTATAAATCGGCAAATAAATCCACCAGATCAGGACCAATCCCCTGAGCGGTCATATCTACGTAAAGGGAATTTTTAATTGTTCCGCCCACTTGCTTGGTTACATACTCGGCTGGTTTTTCCTGTCGGTATATTTCCAAACTATCCAAGTCAAAAACCACATACTCAGCGGGATTAGGCTCATAAATAAAAAATTTAGCCTGTGCAGAATCTGCCGGAGTAAGAATCGTAAACTTCTTATTTAACGCGATGTGACGAACGTCAAAAACCTCCTTGGATTTCTTTGCGATCTCATCAATGATTTGATAGGGCACCGAAAAAGGACTTAAGATGCTTCCAAGCGTTTGATTTTTTTCAACAGTTCCCTCAATGATATTTAATCCTGTTACATCAATCCCATACAAATACTTTTTAGAATCATCTACTTGTAAACTGTCCTCTTGACTGAGGGAATCATCCCATGAATCAGAGTAGTTTGATCCTAAAGGTTTAAAGAAATAGAAGGCTGCAAAAATTACTAAAGCAATACCTGCGAGGCCTGTCCATTTTTTAGTCATTGGGTAATTCTGTTAGAGGGTGATTTTAGATTTTCCCGAATGAAGGGAAAATATGCGTGTTTTTCAAGTTTTGGTATCAAAAACCATTCCTTCTAACTTGAATTTCTGAGAAGTGAGCGGCTTTTTTCAAATTTTTCTATTTAAAACGTGAAACGGTTGATAATCTTATCTGGAATCAGGGAATCTTAGCATTTGAATGAGGAGTCAAAAAGACATTTACTTATCTTTGACGCTCAAAATTTATGTAACCATGCATCGAACCCACAATTGCGGAGAATTACGAATTCAACATGTAGGAACAAAAGTTACTTTGGCTGGATGGGTCCAGCGAGTACGAAATAAAGGAGGACTCATTTGGGTTGACCTTCGTGACCGCTATGGATTGACGCAATTGATTTTTGAAGAAGGTAGTACCGCCAAAGAATTATTGGAAAAAGCAGCTAGCCTGGGTAGAGAATTTGTTATTAAATCCACAGGGACGGTTATCGAGCGAACTTCCAAAAACGATAAAATCCCTACCGGCGATATTGAGGTTAAGGTTGAGGAACTTGAAGTATTGAACCCCGCCAAGATCCCTCCATTCCTGATTGAAGATGATACTGATGGAGGTGATGATCTCCGAATGAAATATCGATACCTGGATCTCAGAAGAAATGTGGTAAGGCAAAAATTGCAGCTGCGCCACAGAATGATGCAAGAAACTAGGAAATATATGGATGGACAGGATTTCATCGAAGTGGAAACTCCTGTTTTAATCAAGTCTACACCTGAAGGTGCACGGGATTTTGTAGTTCCAAGTCGGGTAAATCCAGGTGAATTTTACGCCTTGCCTCAATCTCCGCAGACTTTCAAGCAGTTGTTGATGGTTTCAGGCTTTGACCGATATTTTCAGATAGTAAAGTGTTTCCGTGATGAAGACCTTCGAGCAGATCGTCAGCCTGAATTCACGCAAATAGACTGTGAGATGTCCTTTGTTACCCAGGAGGACGTATTGTCCATGTTTGAAGGCTTGACCCGTCATTTGTTTAAGCAGGTGAAAGGTATTGAGCTGGAAGAAGTCGGGCGCATGACCTATGCAGATGCGATGCGTCTATATGGTAACGACAAGCCGGATCTTAGATTCGACATGCAATTTGTTGAGCTGAATGACCTGGCAAAGGGAAAAGGCTTTGGAATTTTTGATCAAGCTGAGTTGGTAGTCGGTATTTGTGCAAAAGGTGCTGCTTCTTATACCAGAAAGCAATTGGACGAATTGACCGACTGGGTTAAAAGACCTCAAATCGGTGCCAAAGGCTTGGTTTATGTCAAATTCAATGAAGATGGAAGTCTAAAATCCACCGTTGATAAATTTTACTCTCAGGATGACCTTGGGCAATGGGCAGAAGCATTCCGGGCAGAGCCTGGAGACTTGATGTTGGTATTGAGCGGAGATGCTAAAACTGTCCGTAAGCAACTTTCCGAACTTCGTCTAAAGATGGGAGAGGATTTAGGTCTTCGTGATCGTTCTGTATTCAAGCCGCTTTGGGTGGTTGATTTCCCTTTGTTGGAATGGGATGAAGAAACCAATCGCTATCATGCGATGCATCATCCATTTACCTCTCCAAAAGCTGAAGATATTCCGCTATTGGATACTGATCCCGGATCTGTTCGAGCCAATGCTTATGATTTGGTGATTAATGGAGTGGAAATTGGAGGAGGTTCTATCCGAATTCATGACCGAACCACTCAGCAATTGATGTTTAAACATCTTGGGTTTACTGAAGAAGAGGCACAGAAGCAATTTGGCTTTTTGATGGAAGCCTTTGAATATGGTGCGCCTCCGCATGGTGGTATAGCTTTCGGTTTTGATAGGCTTTGCGCTATTTTCGGTGGATCTGACTCCATTCGTGATTACATCGCTTTCCCAAAAAATAACTCGGGAAGAGATGTTATGATTGATTCTCCAAGTCCAATCTCAAAGGATCAGTTGGAAGAATTATCCATTAAGTTGGATGTGAAAGCCGATTAAGGAATTTTATTCCGGACGTATCATATGGGAACGTATTCCCATTACAATCAATAATTGGGCGATTATATAAGTCCCCATGATGAGTATTTCCGATTCTGGAAAATCTCTGTAAAATTTACTGATGGCGATGATTCCATCGGAAATAAAAAAGAGACTGGCACCAATAAAAACCTGCCAAAAAGAATCGGGATTACATTTTTTATATCGTTCTCTAGCTGTACTAAGCATGGAAACGATGACAATGATATATACCACAACGGGAATTTTTAAAGAGCCGAGATTCTGATGAATCAGGTAATAGATAAAAGCAGCGAGAATATAAATCGGAAGATTTAGGAAGAAGGTCCGAATGAAATTGACACCAGCAATTCGATTGGGGTTTAGCTGTGCTACCTTAAATGCGATGATGTAGCATACCTGAGTTATAAAAAAAGCTCCCAATCCATAAATAAACAGATTGCTCCAAAGAAGAAGGGTATCGCCCAAAAGCGAGAATACCAATGCCCCCATGGTAGCTTTGGAAAGCAGTGTCCAAGATATAGGTTTGGTGATTTTGTAAAAATAGATAATTAAACTTGTGATTATCAATGGTTTGGAATAGATTCGCATACCTGGAATTTCTTTAATAATCAATGCCATATCAGCTAAAGAAGCAAAGAGAAAAAGGTAGAGCCAAAAGATGTTTTTGTTTTTCAATTTTCCAGGGTGTTTTGATATAAGTCAAATATAAAGCTAATGCGCTGGAGTATTTGAAAAAAATGTGTTTTCTAGTCGATTTAGGATTTCAAAAACAAATTTTAGTAGAAGCCAGTATTGAAATATTTTATTTTATATAATTATTATATTTAAAAATAAATTCTGTGAAAATTACATTATTCAAAATGAAACAAAATATGGTTTCGTTTTAATGTTAAGATAATGTTAATTTTTGTGAAAAGAATCAGCAAAAAATTAACGTTATTTGCCCCGATTAAAAATCACCGCAATCTACCTTTGCGGCATATTTGAATCAACCAACTTTTACCAAAACAAATAAATATGAGGCAAAATTTACTCAAAAACTTGTTGACAGTCCTTTTTGTGGCTTTAAGCAGCACATTGGCAATGTCACAGGGTGTTACAACTGCCAGTATTCAAGGTGTTGTTTCGGATGCTTCCGGAGAATCCCTTCCTGGTGCTAACATTGTAGCAACCCACGAGCCATCAGGTACCCGTTATGGGGCAGTGAGTAACTTGGAAGGTCGATTTGTACTTCCAAACATGCGTGTAGGTGGACCTTACACTGTACGTATCACTTTCGTAGGTTTCGAAGATCGAACTTTCGAAGGTATCGTGCTTGGTCTGGGTCAGACTTACACTTTGAATGCAACCCTCTCTGACGGATTAGAGTTGGAAGCAATTGAAATTATCGCCAGCCAAGATGCTATCATGAACGCAGATAAGACTGGTGCTGGGTTGAACTTGTCTACTGACAAAATCAATGCGCTTCCTACTATTAACCGAAATATCAACGACTTTACCCGATTGACTCCTCAGTCAAACGGTACTTCTTTCGCTGGTACTTCTAGCCGATTCAACAACTACACCATCGACGGTAACATCTATAACAACAACTTCGGTTTGGGTTCTGGACAGTTTGCTGGTTCCAATCCAATCTCTTTGGATGCTATCGAGGAAGTTCAAGTTAACTTGGCTCCTTACGATGTTCGTTTGGCTGGTTTCACCGGTGCTTCTGTTAACGCGATTACAAAGTCCGGAACTAACGAATTTTCAGGTTCTGCTTACTACTACCTAAGAAACGATCAAATGATCGGTGATAAGGTTGGTGATACTCGCTTGAACAAAGGTGACTCCAAAAACGAAATCAGAGGTTTCCGTTTGGGTGGTCCAATCATCAAAAACAAATTGTTCTTCTTCGTTTCTTACGAAAAGGAAACTGAAGCTGTACCTAGCTTTACAAAAGTTGCAGCTCGTCCAGGTTTGGAGCCAGACGGTTTGACTGTATCTCGAGTTCCTGCTTCTCAATTGGATTTTGTACGTGATCAGCTTCGTTCTTTGTATGATTACGAAACAGGTCCTTACGAAAATTATCCATTTGCTTCTGAGCAAGAGCGATTCAACGCAAGACTTGATTTCAACATCAATGACAACCACAAGTTGTCTGTTCGTTACAACAATTACACAGCATTTACTGACGTTCCAACCAACGGAAACTCTATCCGATACATCTCTACTCGATACAGAAACACTTTCAGAACTGGTATCGAAGCGATGAACTTCAGAAATGCTAACTACACCAACGATCGTTCTGTACAATCTTGGGTAGCTGAATTGAACTCTAGAATCGGTTCTAATATGTCTAACCAAATCAACATTGGTTATACTTCTATCACCGATCCTAAGCGTGGTATCCCAGGTGGACAGGACTTCCCATTCATCGAAGTTCTTGAGCCAGATGCTTCCGGTAACTTGCTTTACTACTTCTCTGTAGGTAACGAATTGTTTACTGTAGGTAACTTGTTGGAAAACAACATCTTCAACTTCACAGATAACTTCTCTCTATACAAAGGAAAGCATACCTATACATTCGGTGTGAATTTCGAATACATGACGTTTAAGAACGCATTTAACCCAGTATTCAACGGATTCTACCGATTCAACTCTTACGATTCTTTTGTAGACGCGATCATCAACAGAACTCCTGGTGTTTATCCTGATGCCTTTGCTAAAGGATTTGCTTTGGATGGATCTACTACTCCTCCTGTGGATGAGACTAAATTCGGTCAGATTGGTTTCTATGTACAGGATGAATATCAGGTAACTCCTAAGTTGAAAGTAACTGGTGGTCTTCGTGTTGACTTCCCATTCTATCCAATCGACATTCCTCGTAATGAATTGTTGGATAACTTGAATAAGACTTTCGAAACTCCTGACGGAACAATCACTCCAGACGTAAGCACATTCCCTAAAGTAAATCCTCTTTGGTCTCCAAGAGTTGGTTTCAACTGGGATGCTAAAGGTGACAGAACTACTCAGGTTCGAGGTGGAACAGGTATCTTCTCCGGTAGAATTCCATTCGTATGGCTTTCTAACCAGGTGAATGGTTCTGGTGTAGTTCGTGGTGGTTTAGGTTATGAAGGTGAAGAATTAGTAGATGCTTTCGGTCCTAACTATGTGTTCAATCCAGACGTTACTTATGGAAACCCTGAAAACCCTGGACAGTCTCTTTCTAATGAATTGAACTTGACTGACAGAAACTTCAAGCTTCCTCAAGTGTGGAGAACCAACTTGGCTGTTGACCAAATCCTTCCTTTCGGAATCATTGGTACAGCTGAATTCATCTACTCAAGAGATGTTTCTACTCCTATCGCATACAATCCAGTATTGAGAACTCCTGATGGAACTCTTTCTGGTCCAGATCAGAGACCTTTCTGGAATGGTTCTAACTATTCTAATGACTCTGACTTCAGAAACGTATTCTACTTGACTAATGCTCAAAGAAAAGCTGACTACTTCTCATTCACTGCTCAATTGCAGAAAGAATTTGAGAATGGCTTCTCGACTATGATTGCATATACTAAATCCAGATCAAGAGATTTGGATGCAGCAGGTGGTTCTCAGGCAATTTCCTTGTGGCCAGCTACTGTTCAGTCTGACAGAAATGATCCTGAGTTGAGCTATGCTGGATTCGATATCCCTAACCGATTGATCGGATCTTTGTCTTACCAGACTGAGACTTCTACTATTACCTTGTTCTACGAAGGTGCTGACGCTGGAAGATTCTCTTATACCTATTCTGGAAACTTTGGAGATGCTTCAAACCGATTGATGTACATTCCAAATTCTGCTAGCGAACTGGTATTCCAGGAATTCACTTTAGGTGGAAGAACTGTAACTGCTGCTGAGCAAGCTTCTCTTTTGGATGCTTATATCGACCAAGATGAGTACTTGAGCGCGAACAGAGGTTCTGTTGCTGAAAGAAATGGTGCTTTGAGACCATGGGTTAACCGATTCGATCTTCGATTCACTCAAGACTTGATCTTTACTGGTGATAAGAAGAACAAGCTTCAGCTTTCCATCGATATCTTGAATATTGGTAACATGTTCAACTCTGAGTGGGGTGTACCTAAGTTTGCATTCCAAAACAACTTGTTGAACTACAGAGGTACAAATACTGCAGGTCAACCTATTTATAGATTGAACACAGTTCCTGGTACATCTGAATTCCCAACTGAAACTTACCGAACTTCAACTTCTCTAGGTGATACTTGGAGAATGCAGGTAGGTATTCGATACATCTTCAATTAAGATGTTGAAAAAAATAATCAGAAAAGCACCTCAATTGAGGTGCTTTTTTTATTTTTAGTAAAAAAACTGGGATTATGAGAAATTTTCTATTGCTAATCTTTTTTATTCCATTCCTTTCTTTTGCACAAACAGACTCTTTGATCTTCAAAAATCAGGATGTGATCGTGGGAGAAATCAAATCCATGAATCGGGGAGTTATCCAAATTGAGACAGATTATTCGGATAGTGATTTTAAGATCAAATGGAATGAGCTCATCTATGTCAAATCGGATACGCGATACCTTTTTACTCTGAGAGATGGCACTCGACTAAATGGGAAAATTAGCACGCTTGAGGATGGGACTTTTTTAATCCGCTATGTAGACCCGGCGGCCTTTATCCGAATCAAGAAAGGTGAAAAGGAAGAAGATCAGCAAGTACAGGAGCAAATCGTCACATCCAGTGAGATTGTTTTTATGAATGCTTTGGATGACGGCTTTTGGAGCCGGTTATCAGCTAGTATTGATTTAGGATGGAGCCTTACTAAAGCCAACAACCTCCGTCAATTTAACATTAGAAGCGGCTTGGGCTATCTGGCGGATCGCTGGAAAATAAATTCCTCTTTTAACAATATTCGATCAAATCAAGATGAAGTTGAACCTACAAAAAGAACTGATGCTAATGCATCATTTGTCTATTTTCTTCCAAAAGACTGGTTCCTTTTGTATGATTTTACTTTTTTATCTAACACCGAACAATTGATTCGAGCGCGGGTAGGTAATAAAGTCGGATTCGGTAAATACCTTGTCCATACTAACAAATCCTATTTTGGTTTTCAACTGGGAGCCAACCTTAACAATGAAACCTATTTTGATGATACTCCTGGAAGAAGATCCGGAGAAGCATTTTTAGGGTCAGAACTCAATCTTTACGATATCGGAGACTTAACATTTTTCTCCTCGGTTTTTGCATATCCCAACTTGACAGAAAAAGGCCGATTCAGAACAGATTTTCGTCTCGATTTAAAATATGAGTTCCTGGAAGATTTTTATGTCAACTTAGGAACGACCATCAACTACGATAACCGACCGATTTCTGGAGCTTCAAGCCTTGATTATATCTTCCAAACAACTATAGGCTGGAGCCTTTAAGAATGGATCATATCAAAAGAAGTTGTTTATTTCTACTAGTTTTTATTTTTCCCTTTATTGGATGGGCTTCTCCTTTAGACACCCTTCAATTAGTTGATGGGACTGTTTTAGTCGGGCAGATCAAAAGCATGGAGCGTGGTCTATTAGTTTTGAAGGTTGATTTTTCTGAGAAAAATCTTGAGGTCAACTTTTCAAAAATCTCCAATATTAAAAGCGTCCAATCGTTTTTGGTATCATTGGAAAATGGCCTGCACATTGAAGCCGAGATCAATCAATTTGAAGGAGATTCCCTAAATTTTAAAATAACTCATCCTACTCGTAGACAACAATCAAAATATGGGATCAAAACAGGAGATTTTTTCAGATATTCTAGGGAAGATATTATCCAATTTTACCAAATAAGCGAAAGCATAAAAAGTCGTATTGATGGAGAAATCGGGATTGGGTTTAACCTTGCAAAGGCAAATAACCTGAGGCAATATTCGCTGCGAGATGTCCTCAGATACAATGGTAACCGATTTATGCTGGTTCAATATTTTAATGGAATTCGGTCCATCCAAAAGGAAACCATTCCTATCTATCGTTATGATGCGAGTATGGTAGGTCTTTACTATTTACCTAAAGAATGGTTTGTGATGGGGCTAGTCAGTTTTCTAAGCAATACTCAACAACTTTTGGATTTGAGAACTGGCTACAAAGTAGGTTTTGGAAAATTTTTGGTCTATTCCAATAAAGCCACTTGGTCATTCATTGGTGGGGTAAATTTGAACCGGGAAAAGTTTAAAGAGTTAAGTACAATTCAAAAAAGTACAGAAGGGGTTTTTACCTCGCAATTTGAGGTTAAGGACTTTAGCGTATTTGATATTATTTCCACGCTTAGTTTCTTTAACAGTTTCACAGAAGCAAACCGGGTACGAACTGATTTCAGACTTGACATCAAATATGATCTATTGGATGATTTGTATTTGAAATTAGGAACATCAGTCAATTATGACAATCAACCTACAGAAGGGGCTTCTAAGACCGATTATATCATTCAAACCACAATTGGTTGGATTTTTTAGCGTATAATCCTTCTTTTTTTCCTTTAGTCGAAGGCATTTGCCTCCAGTATCATTTTTACACAATAGACCGATTCTCCTCGTTAATTTTGTCTAGTAAGAACCATTCTAGGTAATCATCAGTTTAGCCTTCATGTTGCATTACAAAACATATCCAAATCCAAATTCTGAGGAATGGGTTGTCTTTGTCCATGGTGCCGGAGGCTCTTCTGCAGTGTGGTATAAGCAGATTAAGGACTTTAAGGAGCAGTTTAATCTCCTATTGATTGATCTTCGGGGTCATGGAAAGTCTACCAATCTGCCCCAGGCCATCTATCAAAAGGAATATACTTTTGAGGATGTAACTCGGGATATCATTGAAGTTTTGGATGAATTGAAAATGCCTCCAGCTCATTTTATGGGGGTGTCTTTGGGGACAATTTTGGCTAGACAGCTTGCCGAAATGGAGCCTTGGAGAGTAAAATCCCTTGTGTTGGCAGGGGCTGTGACTCGGTTGACGATAAAATCCCGGGTTCTAGTATTTCTTGGAAATACCTTTAAGAAGGTAATTCCGTACATGTGGCTATACCGACTGTTCGCCTATATTATTTTGCCGCGAAAGCAGCATTCTGAATCTAGGAATTTATTCATTCGGGAAGCTAAGAAATTATGCCAAAAGGAATTCATCCGGTGGTTTAAACTGACGAAGGATATCAATCCGCTTCTTCGATATTTCAAAGAAGTTGATATCCGAATCCCAACCCTATATGTGATGGGAGATCAGGATGTCATGTTTTTGGAACCGGTGATTCAAATTGTAAAAGAGCATAAAAATGCTATGCTAAAGGTGCTTGAACAATGTGGCCATGTGGTCAATGTCGAGCGCCCTCAGGAATTTAATCAGCTATCAATGGCTTTTTTGAAAAGCCTTAATTAATTATTCAGCACTTTTCTACATGAAAAAACAAACGAAGGTTATTCTATTTGTTGTGATCGCTTTGGTGATCATTGCGGCAGTAATCTATCCAAGATTGGATCAGCGAAGCTCCAATGATAATTCCGTTACCTCAGTCGGTGCGGGACCCGGTCAGCCAAGTGCTCTGCCGGTGGATGTGGTAAAGCTCAAGCGGGAGACATTAGTCAATCAGCTACAAGTAACGGGAAGTATTTTGGCAAATGAATCAGTCAATCTGCGATCAGAGGTTTCCGGTTTGGTCACACGAATTGCCTTCAAGGAAGGCCAATATGTAACCAAGGGTACGCCGCTTCTGTACTTAGATGATGATGAACTTCAGGCACAATATCAGCGCTTGCAGTATACCCAAAAATTGTACGAAACCCAGGAAAATCGCCAAAAGCAATTATTAGCTCGGGAGGCGATTAGCCAAGAAGAATATGATATCGCTCTAAACCAGTATAATACCATTGTTTCCGATATTAAATTGGTCGAAGCTCAATTAGCAAAGCGGATCATTCGGGCTCCATTTAACGGAATTCTTGGTCTTCGTCAGGTATCTGAAGGAAGCGTCATTGGAACAGCAGACGTGATCACAAACATTGTGAATATTGATCCAATCAAAATCGAATTTTCTATCCCAGAGCGATATGCCAATCTGGTAAAAATTGGTTCGACGATTTATTTCTCAAATGAAGCATCTGATTCTGAATTTGAGGGAACAGTATATGCTTTTGAACCGCAAATTGATGCAGCCACTCGGACGATGATGCTTCGAGCTCAAAGTCCTAATAAGGACAATCAATTTCTTCCGGGAATGTATGTTCGAATTCGATTTGTGTTGGGAGAAACAGAAAATGCACTCATGGTCCCCGCGGAATCCGTTATTCCGGAACTTCAGGGGTATAAGGTTTACGTAGTGGGAGCTGATAACAAAGCCGAAGAACGAGTTGTGGAGATTGGTACACGTACCGATACCCAAGTTCAGATAGTCAGTGGTCTTCAGGAAGGGGATTTGGTTCTAGCTACAGGAATTTTGCAGGCGAGAGAGGGTATGCCTCTAGAATACACCCAAATCAATTAAAATGGCCAGCTTATCAAATATTAGTATCAACCGGCCGGTTTTGGCCATTGTGATGTCCTTGATCATCCTCCTTTTCGGAGCGATCGGGATTTCCCTGCTTGGTATCCGTGAGTTTCCCAGCGTGGATCCACCGGTAATTAGTGTTCGGACCAACTACGTCGGAGCGAATGCTGATGTAATTGAAGCCCAGATTACCGAACCCTTGGAAGAAGCCATTAATGGTATCCAAGGGATTAAATCACTTACTTCAACAAGTAATGATGGTGCAAGTAGCATTACCGTGGAATTTGATGTGGGTGCGGATTTGGAAGCAGCAGCGAATGATGTTCGGGATAAGGTAGCTGGAGCTCAGCGAAACCTACCTCCAGATGCAGAACCTCCGGTAGTTTCTAAAGCGGATGCGGATTCTCAGCCCATCGTCTTTTTGAATGTTAAAAGTGATAAGCGTAGTTTGTTGGAGTTGTCTGACATTGCTTCCAATGTTTTCAAAGAGCGTTTACAGACAATTCCTGGGGTAAGCCGGGTACAGATTTGGGGAGAGAAGGAATACGCCATTCGGCTTCGAATGGACCCTCTGAAAATGGCATCCTATGGGGTGACTCCTTTAGATGTTTTACAAAAGGTTCAATCTGAAAACGTAGAGTTGCCTTCTGGCCGAATCGAGGGAGAAACCATCGAACTTTCCGTTCGGACAAAAAGCCGTCTTTCCACGCCTCAGGAATTCAATCAACTAATCATCAAGGAAGATCAGAATAACATTGTTCGTTTTCAAGATGTGGGAAGGGCTGAGTTAGCAGCTTTGAATGAGCGGACTGTTTTAAAAAGAGACGGTGTTCCTATGGTTGGGGTAGTATTGGTGCCTCTTCCCGGTTCAAACAACATTGAGATTGTAGATGAATTTTACAGACGATTAGAATTCATCGAAAAGGACTTACCAGCCGATGTGGGTCTTGAAATCGGTTTTGACTCTACACAATATATTCGAAACTCCATTGCAGAGGTACAGGAGACGATTATTACCGCCTTCATTCTCGTGGTGGCTATTATCTTCCTATTCCTTCGAGATTGGCGCACCACCTTTATTCCGGTATTGACTATTCCGATTTCATTGATTGGGGTATTCTTTATCATGTATTTGATGGATTTCTCCATCAATGTTTTAACACTTCTAGGAATCGTGCTTTCCATTGGTCTGGTGGTGGATGATGCCATTGTAGTTTTGGAGAATATCTATGCCCGAATAGAAAAAGGAGAAAAACCTCTAGAAGCTGCGAGAAAAGGATCAGAGGAAATTTTCTTCGCCGTAATTGCAACTACGGTTGCTTTGGCTGCGGTATTCTTGCCAGTTATTTTCTTGACTGGAACCACAGGTAGACTTTTCCGGGAATTCGGAATTGTAGTAGCTGGTTCGGTAATTATCTCTTCATTTGTGGCATTGACCATGACTCCTATGCTAAGTTCCAAATTGCTTAAGCGTAGAGAAAAACATAATTGGTTCTACACGAAGACAGAGCCTGTTTTTGTTTGGCTGAATGAGAAGTATGATAATATCCTCAGTCAATTCTTTAAAGTCCGATGGATGGCATTTCCGATCATTGGTGTTATGGGCTTTGGGATTTATTGGCTCTTTAATCAAATCCCATCAGAACTAACACCAACCGAGGATCGAGGAGAGATCCGTATCAATATGTCAGGTCCTGAGGGAGCTACTTTCTCTTACATGGATCGAGTTATTGATGAGATGGTAGCTGATTTCAAGCAAAGCATTCCAGAAAATGAACTTTCCGGAATTATTTCAGTGACCTCCCCTGGCTTTGGTACAGCTAGTACCAACTCAGGCTTTGGCCGATTGATCTTAACGGATCTGGATAAAAGGGAGCGATCTCAGCAGCAAATCTTTGGCGAGGTAAACCAAAAGTTGCAGAAATATACAGCTGTAAGAGCTTTTGCTTCCCAGCCTCAGGCGATTGGTAATAGAAGGGGTGGCTTGCCGGTGCAGTATGTAATTCAGGCGCCTACCTTGGAAAAACTTAAAGAAGTGATTCCTCCTTTCATGGAAAAGGTGAATCAAAGCCCTGCCTTCATTTTCGCAGATATCAATTTGAAATTCACTAAGCCGGAATTGGAAATTGAAATCGATCGGGAAAAGGCTAGAAATATCGGTGTCTCCGTGCAGGAAATTGCTCGAACATTACAGCTTTCTTATTCTGGTCAGCGTTTTGCCTATTTCATTATGAATGGTAAGCAATACCAAGTAGTGGGTGAAATGCAACTTGAGGACCGAAATGAGCCACTCAATCTTCGTATGCTTTATGTTCGGGCTGAAAATGGTCAATTGGTTCAGTTAGACAACTTGGTTAAAGTTGTAGAAAAGAGCACGCCTCCTCAGTTATACCGATATAACCGTTTCGTTTCAGCGACTGTATCAGCAAACTTAGCTGATGGGTATACAATTGGTGATGGGTTGGATGAAATGGACCGAATATCTGCTGAGGTATTGGACGACTCCTTTGCCACTGATGTATCAGGTCCATCCAAGGAATTCCGTGAGAGTTCAAACAGCTTGATATTCGCATTCTTGTTTGCATTGGTGCTGATTTACTTGGTTCTTTCTGCACAATTTGAAAGTTTCTTGGATCCTTTGACGATCATGTTCACCGTACCATTGGCCTTGTTTGGTGCCTTGTTTACACTTTGGTCTTTCGATTACACCTTGAATATTTTCTCTCAGATTGGGATCATCATGTTGATCGGTTTGGTGACGAAAAACGGTATTTTGATCGTGGAATTTGCCAATCAACGAAAAGCTCATGGACTATCCGTCAATGAGGCAATTTATGGTGCGGCAGTTGCTCGATTTAGGCCGATTTTGATGACATCCCTTTCCACTATCTTGGGAATTTTGCCAATTGCTTTGGGACTAGGAGCAGGTGCTGAGAGCCGTGTGCCTATGGGAGCAGCGGTAATTGGTGGGTTGACATTCGCTACTGTTTTGACCTTGTTTATAATCCCGGCTATCTATACTTATTTGACTTCTAAGGAAGGACGACTCGCAAGAACGTAATGAAGAAACTATTGTTTGGGTTCCTAGTGAGCCTCATGATACAGCCAATTTGGGCACAGGATTCGGAATCTTTAGATCTTGAAAAGGCCTTGCAGCTTGGCTTGGAAAATAATTTCCAAGTCAAAATTGCTGTGGAAACCATCAACCTTCGACAAGGAGAAATTGGGGTTGGATGGTCTGCCTTTTTGCCTGTGGTAGATGCTATCTATACCCGTAACTTTTCAAACGAAGACGTAACACAGACCTTTGTCAGTGATCCGGAGACGCCAAGAGAGATTTTAGGTGCAAAATCCCGCTCCGAAAACTTCACTCTTGCGGCTATTTATGGTTTTCGACCAGAGGCGATTGTGGCGATTAAGCGCTTGGGGCAGTTGGCTGAAATTTCTGAATTAGATGCTAAAGTAGCGGTGGAAAATACCGTTGCGGCGATTTCTACAGCATATTACCGATTAGTATTGGAATTGCAGCGCTACCAGGTTTTGGAGCGGACTTTGGAACTGAGTAAAGCCCGATTGGATATTGCCCAGGCTCAATATGAATTGGGAGGAGCCGGAAAAAGAGATTTCCTAACTGCGGAAGTCGATTATAATACAGACTTGAGCCTTTTGAAAAATCAGTCTCAAATCATTGAAGCAGCGCGGATTAATCTCAATGAATTGATGGCCTTGGAGCCAGGAACTGAGTTTGTGGTGAATGATACCATCACGGTCAGTGATGAATTGCGATTGATTGATTTGGAAGAAAATGCCTTGATGGAAAATAAGCAGTGGCTTATTACTCAGCGGCAGGAAAACGTTGCTTTTCTTCAGTTAAGGGAATTACAGGCATCCAGACTTCCGGCGATTAATTTGAATGCCAACTACGCCAACAACACTTTCAATTCAGATGCGGGTTTTTTGATTCAAAACCAACGTGCCGGCTTCAACTATGGGGGGAATATTTCTTTTAATCTCTTTTCAGGATTTTCTTTGAACCGAAGAATCCAAAATGCGCGAGTACAGCAGAGGATACAAGAATATACTGTTGATCAATTTGAGATTCAGTTGAAATCTGATCTATATCGTGCATTCAACACTTACCAAAATAACCGAGAGTTATTGGAGATTGAACAGCGCAATTATGCAGTGGCTAAAGAAAGTAGCGAAATAGCACTGGAACGGTTCCGTTTGGGGATTGCGTCTTACTTGGAATTCCGTGACGCTCAGGTGAATTTGCTAACAGCTGAAAACCGACTGATTACCTCTATTTACAATATTAAAGAGCAGGAGATCGAGTTGCTTCGACTTTCAGGAAAAATCTTTTTCGAAAACAGTTCTCAGGCCTGGGTTCCGCCGGGTTCAGACCAGTGAAAATTTCTTAATTGACTTATTGACAAAGGTACCAATCCTGACTTTTGTTAGGATTGGCATACCATTTGACTATCAGGGCTTTCGAACCATTCGGGAATTTTTCCCTTATGCATGAAAAGAGTCTTAAGAGCAATTAGCATCCTTGTTATTTTGAGCGTTTTTGGCGTTCAATGTACCTTTTTGGAGAAGCATTTTGCCATCAATTCTGATGAGCCTTCCTACATTTTAGATCTAAAAGGAATCCAAAAGCGGGGTAGCATCCGTGCTGCAGTTGATAATAATTCCACTGGTTATTATATCTATCGGGGCCGTACGATGGGCTACGAATATGAGCTTCTGCGTGACCTCGCTAAGCGACTTGGAGTTGAATTAGAGTTGAGACAAGTTGAAAGCATCGACAGGGCTTTTGATCGACTGAATGAAGGTGAAGTGGATCTAATCGCAATGAATTTGGAAATTGATTCTCTTCGCGCACAAAAAGGTTCTTTTACTCTTCCTCTTGGCACCATCAACACAGTATTAGTCGGAGCAACTGATTCTCCTAAAATAGAAAGCTGGGAGCAATTGGAAGGTGATACGATTTATGTCCGTCAGGGAGCTATTTATAAATCTCAACTTTGCCAAATCAAAGATTCCCTTCAGGTGGATTTTACAGTTATGGAATCCGATCTACACGAAGAGACTTTGATAGATGAGGTTGTTGAGAGAAAAATCAAGTGGACTGTTGCTGACCAGAATATTGCCCGAGCCAATGCGACGTATTACGATGGATTAAATATTTCTTGGACCATATCTCAGGAAAAAGAGGTGGCTTGGCTCGTTCGACAATCATCTCCTATTCTATTGGAAGTGGTGAATGAATGGATGGAGGACAAGCAAAAGCGTTTCATCCCTATGCTCTATGCCAAGTATTTTTTGAACTCCAAAAACAGCTATTTCCGATCTAATAGTCCATTTTCTTCATTGGCTGGTAATCAGATTTCAATCTATGATGACTTGATCAAAGAAGGGGCTAATGACTTAGGATGGGACTGGAGATTGTTAGCGTCCTTGGTTTATCGTGAGTCCCGATTTGATACAAGCGCGACATCCTATGCGGGAGCACAGGGGTTATTACAATTAATGCCAGTGACTTTGGAGCGATTTGGAGTTGAAAATGCTAATGATCCAATCGAATCTTTAAAAGGAGGTGTTCGATACCTGCAATACCTAGATAAATTTTGGATGGAGCGGGTGCCTGAGGTAAATGAACGGATCAAGTTTATTTTAGCCAGTTATAATATCGGCCACGGCCATGTGGAGGATGCTTGGAGATTAGCCTTGAAATATGGCGCAAACACCCAAACCTGGGATGAGGTGGCGAGTTATTTGGAATTAAAAAGTGATCCCGAATACTATCGGGATCCATTAGTGCGAAGCGGTTTTGCCAAAGGGCATTTGGCAGTCAATTATGTGAAAGATATTCTCAGTGTTTTTGAGTCCTACAAAACATTGGTTAGTCCTTAAGTAATTTACTCCAATTCAAACATAGCTTCAATTTCCACAGGGATGTTATCTGGTAAACTTCCCATCCCGACAGCAGAACGCACGCCAATTCCATTTTCTTCACCCCATATTGCCGCAAAAAGTTCACTACAGCCGTTGATGATGTAGGGATGCTTTTCAAAAGTGGAAACACAGTTCACCATCCCAAGTACCTTTACCACCCTTTTGACACGATCGAGAGATCCAAGATTCGCTTTAATTGTCGCAAGCATAGCCAATCCAACTTGTCTTGCAGCGATTTTTCCTTGCTCGGTATCCATATCCTCACCTATTCGACCAATAATTAAACTTCCGTCCGATTTTACGGTACCATGACCGGACAGATAGAGATACTTACCATCTACTAGACAAGGTTTGTAAACGCCTAGTGGTTTAGGCGCTGGAGGTAATTCCAACCCTAATTTTTTAAAATTTTCTTCAGCTGAATTCATTTTTATAATAGTTAGATAAATAGATCAAGAAGCAATACTCCGAATAAGCCTATAACGGCTACCAAGGTCTCCATTAAGGACCAGGTTTTTATGGTGTCTTTGATACTCAAGTTGAAAAACTCTTTGTACATCCAAAAACCTGCATCATTGAAATGCGAGAACATGAGGCTGCCCGCTCCAATTGCCAAAACAAGGAGGTTTGGATCCACATTCATGGTGTGAATGATTGGAGCGATAATTCCGGCAGTTGTTAGACCTGCTACAGTTGCTGAACCCACGCATACTCGGATGATTGCGGTAATAGTCCATGCTAAAATCAACGGATGCACAGACCAAGATTGCAACCCTTCAGCGATTTCTTGGCTAACTCCCGAATCTGTAAAGATTTGTTTGAGTGCCCCCGCCCCTGCTACGATTAAGAGGATCATGGCAATGTCCTTGGTAGCTTGGGTATAGTTTTCCATCAGCTTCTTCATGCTAGTTTTTCGTCTGATCCCCAGCGAATAAGTAGCATAAAGGACAGAAATTAGCATCACGATTCCAGGATCACCCAGAAATTTGAAAAGCTGAGATAGAGAATGGGTTTCGGGTAGCCAAAAACTGATGATAGTAGTACTGATCAATAAGAAAACTGGTAATAAAGCAGTGATTAAACTATTGGCAATCCCAGGAAGCTCGGATTCTGGTAGGGTTTCAGCTTGGAAAGTTTCTAAGGGTTTTGATTCGATTTTTTTGAGCCGGGTAGCAAATAAAGGTCCTGCAATCGCTACAGTAGGCAAGGTGATTAAAAGTCCATAAAAAAGTGTCAGTCCCATGTTTGCCTCAAATTGAGCAACCAAGGCGGCCGGTGAGGGATGTGGAGGAAGAAAGCCATGGGTGACAGATAGAGCAGCCAAAAGAGGAATTCCCACATAAACAGCTGATAAGCGATACTGATAGGCCACTGTAAAAGCCAAAGGGACTAATAGTACAAAACCAACATTATAAAATAGCGGAATCCCCACGATCAATCCTGTTAAGGACATGGCCCAGGTGATCTTTTTCTCTCCAAAAAGCCCCATTAAAAACCCTGCAATTCGTTGAGCAGCTCCACTTTCCGCGACTAATTTTCCCAGCATAGCACCCATGACAATGACGACCACCAAGTCTCCAAGCAGGTTCCCCATTCCTTTTTGTACAGAGCCGGCAATTTGATCTATGGGTAATCCAAGAAGAAATCCCGCTACGATAGAAGCAATCAAGAAGGCCAGAAAGGGATTAAGTTTTGCCCAAACGATCAATAAAACCAAAAGGGCTATACTGAGCAAAACAAACAGGATGGTCATAGGCTATTTTAGGGTTGGTTTTTCAAGATAAAAAATTCCAGCTCCTTTTTAATCGCTAATATGTTCAGTGGGGATTTATTTTTTAATCCATCTGAAAGTAAGTCTACCTGTAGGAGCCAACAGTTGGATTACATAGTATCCAGCTGGAAGAGGCTCTACGATGGATTGAAAATTCTTCTTTAAATAAGGACCTGACCAAACTACCCGACCTGTTTTATCTGTGATTTTAATCTCCACTTCTTGAATCTGCCAATCATTCGGAATTTCCAGATTGATAGGCCCAGAAGAGTATGGGTTTGGAAAAATTACCCCTTCTTCGGGAACCGTTCTAATTGGGGCTATACGGATAGTCGAGGACCAAGAATTTAAGCTGTTTGGTCCTTCAGAATACTTGATTCGATAATAAATTGCATGATAAAGTGGAGCTTGGTCATCGACAAATTCATAATCCCCTTTATTTTCTTCTTGAGAGTTTATCTCTCCGATTAATTCCCAGTCTTTTGTTGGGAATATGCTTCTGAAAAGCATAAAAGTACCTTCTTTTTCACCAGTTACTTTCCATTTTAGTACAGCTTGAGTTTTTTCCCTTTGGCCATTGAATGCTAAAAAATCTATTGGAAGAATACTAAGAGTTCGAAAACTACCGACTGTGAAGTTGACCCCTTCCAAGTCATCGATGGGAACAAGTCTTCTTGCCCAAAGTAAAGTCGGATCAAGACCTGGAAGATTATTCCCCGGAGCAGCATATCCGGTTCCCACTATGCGTAAGTCATCCACATCGTCTACAATCAATTGATCCGCAGAAATTCGGAGCTCCAAAGCATTCGGGCTTGGATTCAGCCCCGAAAACTGGAAATAGGAGAATAGGCGGTACAAAATCGTGGTTCCGTCGGTATCTTGGAAGTTGGAATTGTATTCAGCACCCTCATATTCGGTGAAACGGATTTCTAGATCTCCTCCACCTGTATTTCCAAGGAGCTGAACCAACCTCAATCCTCCATTTTTCACATCTTCAAAAGGGAAGGTGCCATTGGTAGCGTTTAAGTTGGTAGGTGTGTTTAGATATCTGAAAAAGTCTGCATTTTTCCAGCTACCTCCAGTGTAAGAGATTCCTCCTAAACCAGAAGAATTTACCTCCAAGCCATTACCATTTAGATTAAGGCTGCCATTTTGGATGAAAAAGGTATTGGAAATCGAAATATCTTCTTCAGTTATAAGCTCTCCCGAAGGTTTATTCAAGGTTAGATTTTCAACTTTTAAAGGAAATCCTTCCAATAGTTGGTTGCCAAATCCGACAAAGTGTAGATGACTAGCTGTGGCAATGAATTCACCACTTCCAGATTGAGTCAAATTCCCGGAAATAAACAATTCTGCCGGTAAGCTTAGATTTTCGGCTCCCTGAAGTTCTAAATCAAGAATTGAATTTGGGGTGGCTGCATCAGGATAACTTTTGGATAAAAAAGACTTTGGCCCGCTGCCCCCACGATGAATGATTTTCCCATTAAGTTGGAGGTTGGCTGCTTCGATTTGGGGAGTTTCACCTTCAAGGATTAACTCTCCGCCAGGAAGAATCGAAAATAGTTGTGCACTGATGGAACCAGATCGAAATAGAATTTCCTCATTGCATTCACTGATTAATTGGGCACCTCCTTCTATGATAAAATCACCAAAAGGACCTGCGCCATATTCAGTTGTTTCTGTATTAAAGGAAAAAGTGGAGCATTTTGCCGGATTCACGCTTGTATCTAATCGCTGAAGAACCGTTCCGGATCTTATCGTAAAACTAATTGCCTTAAATGCCTCCTCAATTATTAGGGTTTGTCCAGGTCCAGGATCAAAGATCACTGAGTAGCGACTTCGGTCCGATTGAGCACTCCAGGCATTTTGTGGAATGATAACCCGGCTGTTTCCACGAAAAGTAAGGGTGGAGGCAGGAGAGTCCCCAATCCAATTGGTACTGTTCCAAGCTCGATTGGGAGTTCCTGGCGCAGGCCCTTGAAAACCTTGAAGGGTTCCATAAATGTCTAGATTAAACCCATTCAAGTTTAGCTTTTGGGCTGCCCCTGCCTCGGCATTTATGAATAAACTTTTTACTGATTCGTTTTGAGTTAATGTGAGTAAATGGTTTTGGTCAATGTATATGTCATGGTTTTGGTCAGGAAGAGAACTTGCGGCTACCCAATTGCTTCCATCAAAAACCTCCCAAATTGAAAGATTTTGAAAGTTTCCTGTTGAAATAGTCCGAAAAGCTCCAATTTCTTGGGCAATAGCAATGGAGTAGGAGCAAAAACTTGCTACTGCGAATGCCGACAATATCCTGTATATTCGGCTTTTAAAAAGGTGCCAAAGGGCCATCGTTTTGTCCCTGCCTAACATTTTAAAAAGAAGTTGAAAAAGGATAACTAATTTAATAAAATGAATTTGAAAAAGAAGCTATTCGGATTAATTATTCTTTTAATTTTTTTCCAGATTGGGATATCGAAAGCACAGCTTTACCGAATTAGCCTTTTAACCTGTGATCCAGGTGATGAACTATATATGGCTTTTGGGCATAGTGCAATTCGCGTCTTGGATCAAATAAATGGCTCTGACTATGTTTTTAACTATGGCACTTTCAACTTCAATACCCCAAATTTTTATGGGAAATTTGCTGCAGGTAAGCTGGATTATATGTTGAGTGTCAGTACCTATGCTGATTTTATTGCGACTTATACCAATGAGAAACGAAGTATAAGAGAACAGGTATTGGATCTTTCCATCGATCAACAGAAATACTTAGTGGAATTCCTTCAGGTCAATTACCTGCCAGAACGTCGCTTTTATCGTTACGATTTCTTTTTTGATAATTGTGCGACTAGGATTCGGGATGCTATGGATTTGGTCCTAGGAGATAATTTGGTTTGGAGTGAGGATGAGATGGATGAAACCGACAAGACTTTTCGTGATTTAATCGATGAATATGTTATAACTATGCCTTGGGCTGATTTGGGGATTGATCTTGCCTTAGGTGCTGTGATTGACCGAAAAGCTTCCAATTGGGAGGCTCAGTTTCTTCCCGATTACATGGAAAAATCCTTTGCTAATGCCATGATTGTCGGAGATGGTCCTACCCGGCCTTTAGTAAAAGAAACACGGGTGATTCTTGATTTTCTAAAGCAAAATACTGAGATGAGTTCCTTCAATCCCTACTGGATTTTTTGGCTAGTTGCAATCGCTTTTACCCTGATTACTTATGTCGGGTTTAAGAAAAAGCGCTTGTATTTGGGATTTGATATCACTTTGTTTTTCATTCTAGGCATATTGGGAATAGTAGTGTTTTTACTGTGGTTTGCTACAGAACATTCAGCGACTCAGTGGAACTGGAACATTCTATGGGCTTTTCCTGGTCATTTAGTTCTTGCATTCGCTTTGCTTCGGAAACAGCCAAAAGCCTGGGTTAAAAAATATTTATTGTCGGCTTTGATTTTAGCGGATGCAGCGGTTGTTTTCTGGATTTTGGGATGGCAATCCTTGCATCCAAGCTTGATCCCGATTCTGTTGGTTTTGATCCTACGAACCAATTATCTCTACTATAATTTAGAAAAATACAGATCGCTATCGGCTTAATTCTTGGTTTTCCAAACTTTTGATGCCTCGATAAGTGTTTCTATTAACGTATGGAATTTAAGCTTACCTCCGACTATCAACCTACAGGTGATCAGCCCAAAGCGATTACCGAACTTTCATCAGGAATTAAGAATAGTGAACCCGCTCAGGTTCTTTTGGGGGTGACAGGGTCTGGAAAAACCTTTACCGTTGCGAATGTCATTCAAGAAGTTCAGCGACCCACCTTGGTTTTGAGTCACAATAAAACCTTGGCTGCACAGCTATACGGAGAATTCAAGCAATTTTTTCCAGATAATGCTGTAGAATACTTTATTTCCTACTACGACTATTATCAGCCGGAAGCATTTATTCCCAGTTCGGGAACTTACATCGAGAAGGATCTCTCCATCAATGATGAAATAGAAAAGCTTCGCCTGAGCGCGACATCTTCCTTGCTTACCGGGAGAAGGGATGTAATTGTGGTTGCATCCGTTTCTTGTATTTATGGTATTGGAAATCCAGAAGAATTTGCAAAAAGTGTAATTCGCGTTCAGGAAGGAGACCGAATTCCCAGAAATCAATTCCTATTCAAACTTGTGGATATTCTTTACTCCCGAACCCAACATGAATTGACGCACGGTACCTTTCGGGTAAAAGGAGATACGGTTGATATTTTTGTGGCCTATGCGGATTGGGGATATCGGATTTTCTTTTGGGGAGATGAAATTGAAGCAATTCAGCGCATCGATCCTGTCACGGGTAAAAAATTAAATGATGAGAAAATCATTTCTATTTTTCCAGCAAATCTCTTCGTAACAGGTCGGGACACGATAAACCAAGCTATCCATGAAATCCAGGATGATATGGTAGCTCAGGTGAATTTCTTCGAAAAAGAGGGGAAGTTTATCGAAGCGAAGCGTCTTCAAGAACGGACGGAATTCGACTTGGAGATGATCCGAGAGTTGGGTTATTGCTCGGGAGTGGAGAACTATTCAAGATATTTTGATCGAAGAAAACCCGGGATGCGCCCATTCTGTTTGTTGGACTATTTCCCAGATGATTACCTGTTGGTGATTGACGAATCCCATGTGACGGTGCCTCAAATTCGTGCTATGTGGGGCGGAGATCGTTCCCGTAAGGTGAATCTAGTGGATTACGGATTTCGTCTTCCTTCCGCCTTGGACAATCGTCCTTTAAAATTTGATGAATTTGAAAGCCTGACCAATCAGGTAATCTATGTTTCAGCTACTCCAGCAGATTATGAATTGGCCCGTACGGAAGGGGTTGTAGTAGAGCAGATTATCCGCCCTACAGGTCTTTTGGATCCTACTATTGAGGTACGTCCCAGCCAAAATCAAATTGACGATTTGCTGGAGGAAATCGATCAAACTATTAAGAAAGAGGCTCGTATTCTGGTAACTACCTTGACTAAACGGATGGCTGAAGAGCTCCAGAAATACTTGGAACGAGCCGGCGTGAAATCAAGATATATCCACTCAGAAGTGAAGACACTTGATCGGGTTGAAATTCTCCGGGAATTGCGACTAGGAATATTTGATGTCTTGGTTGGGGTTAATTTGCTTAGGGAAGGATTGGATTTACCGGAAGTTGCTTTGGTGGCCATTTTGGATGCTGATAAGGAAGGTTTTCTTCGAAATGAGCGAAGTTTGGTTCAAACCATTGGTAGAGCTGCCCGAAATTCCGAAGGGCGAGTGATTATGTATGCGGATCATATTACCGATTCCATGCAGATGGCAATCGACGAAACCAAGCGAAGAAGGGCTCTCCAAATGGCCTACAATGAAGAACATGGAATTACTCCCAAAACGGTTATTAAATCCAGGGAGAAAATCATGGGGCAAACCAAAGTGGCTGATTCCAAGAAGAATGCAAAAGTTTATGCAGAACCGATGCCTGGAGAAGGGGCTATTGCTGCGGATCCGGTAGTTCAATATTTGAGTAAAGAGAAATTGGAAAAGCTGATTACTCAGACTCAAAAGCAAATGGAAAAGGCAGCAAAAGAATTGAATTTCATTGAAGCAGCTCGACTTCGGGATGAATGGATGAGTCTAAAAAATCGCTTGGCTGAATTGAATCAGGGGCCAGGAAAGTAAACGAAAAAATCATGACTCTTCAGGAGGTAAAAAGGCTGGCAGCCAAAGGTGAGGGATTCCAATTGGAATTCAAGAAAAAAGTGGCTTTCCCTGACAAAATTGTCCGTGAACTGATTGCTTTGGCCAATGCCGAAGGAGGTCATCTTTTGGTTGGTGTAGATGATGACGGAACAGTAAGCGGGCAGCGGTTTATTGAAGAAGAGGTCTTTGTTTTGGAAAAAGCTATTCGGGAATTGATACAGCCTGAACTAGACTACAAAGTTGAAATCATTAAAATCAATGAAAAGAAAGGAATAGCTGTTTTTGAAATTCCTCAAAGCCAAAACAGGCCACATTTTTTGTTTGAAGAAAAAAGAAAGAAAGCTTTCATTCGTGTAGCAGATAGAACTGTTCAGGCAAGCAGAGAGGTTTGGGAGATTTTAAAACGAAGTAAAAATCCCCGAGATATTGTTTTTACTTACGGGCCAAAGGAGGAAAAATTGATGAAGATTTTGGGAGATAAGGGTAAAATTACCTTGGCTGAGTATATGCGAGAAGGAAAGCTTCCTAGATTTTTAGCAAGTAAAACGCTTATTCGGCTGGTATTAGCTAATGTACTGAAAATTCATCCTCAGGAATCCCAAGATTTTTATACCCTTAAAGACTCGGAAGCTTGATTCCGGTTTGAAAAGTAAATCCCCGATTTCCCTGAATTCCACCCGAATGGATTACCAAAATTTTCGAACCTTTTGGGAAATAGCCCTTCTTTATTAAGTCCCAAAGACCAAATAGCATTTTCCCTGTGTAAACCGGATCAAGAACAATCCCAAAACTTTCAAAAAACCACCAAATAAATTCGATTAAGGACTGATCATATTTGGCGTATCCACCAAAATGATAATCAGTGATAACTTGAAATTGATCTTTTGGATTAATGGAATAGTCCTCGATCAATTTGTCTATTTCCTTTTTGATGAAATTTCCCTTCAGTGATGAAAACCCCAAGATCATCTGATTGCTTTGGGAAGCTTGAAGAATCCCCGTGAAAGTCCCTCCGGTTCCTATCGAAACCGAAATATGGGAATAAGACTGATCTTCTTCTTGTAAAATTTCTTGTGTTCCTTTGATGGCTTCACTGTTTGTTCCTCCCTCTGGAATCAGATAAAAGTCTCCAAATAAATCATGAAGTTCCTCAATAAAGGAGTCATCGGTTTTTCCCCGGTATTGGCTTCTGGAAATATAGTGGAGGCGCATCCCTTTTGATTTTGCATCGGAGAGGGTAGGGTTGAGTGGAAGTGTTTCCTCACCTCGGATAATTCCAATGGCATTCAATCCCAAAAAATGAGCAGCATTAGCCACCGCATGAATATGGTTTGAATAGGCTCCTCCAAAAGTGAGAAGTGTTTTCTTATTTTCCCGAATAGCTTTTTCTAGATTGTATTTGAGCTTAAAGAATTTGTTGCCTGGCACCATTTCATGAACCCAGTCCAATCGTTTGATAGAGAGCTCTACCTCTTTTTCTTCCAAAAGAGGATGATCAAGGACTTGGTTGATGATGGGTTGTGGATTTAGCATGCAAAAGCTTTTGGGAAAGTTACGGTAGATACTCGTATTTTTACAGCATGTTGCCAACGGAAGACGAATTTGATGAGGAAGACGTAGCCCTCTATGAGCATCATCGGATAGCTGTAGACAAAGGTCAGTCTCTCATTCGTATTGATAAGTTCCTCACTGAAAAAGTAGCGAATGCTACTCGAAATAAAGTTCAGCAAGCCATAGATAACGGCTTTGTTTTGGTAAATGGGCAACCTACAAAATCCAATTATAAAGTAAAACCACTGGACGATATCCGTGTCATGCTTCCGAAAGAGCCAAGGGATACGGAGGTAATTCCAGAGAATATTCCTTTGGATATAATCTTTGAGGATCAATATCTTCTGGTGGTGAATAAGCCTGCCGGAATGGTAGTGCATCCTGCTCATGGGAATTGGAAAGGAACGCTGGTTAATGCCTTGGTGTACCACTTTCAGCAGCTTCCTGAGATGAAAGGAAATACCGGTAGGCCGGGTTTGGTTCATCGAATTGATAAAGACACCTCAGGTCTCTTGGTGATTGCCAAAACCGAGGAAGCGATGACTGGATTGGCGGCACAATTTTATCATCATACCATTGAGCGGACTTATTTGGCCCTTGTATGGGGAGGTTTTGAAGAAAATGAAGGAACTGTAATAGGGCATGTTGGTCGTAGTGCAAAGGATAGAAAGGTTATGGATGTTTATCCAGACGGAAGTCAGGGGAAGTATGCAGTTACTCATTGGAAAGTTTTAAAGCACCTTCGATACGTGAGCCTAATTGAGTGTCGCTTGGAAACTGGACGGACACATCAGATTCGGGCTCATATGAAATATCTTGGACATCCTTTATTCAGTGATGCCATGTATGGAGGGGATAAAATTCGAAAGGGTACGCAATTTTCGAAGTACAAGTCCTTTGTTGAAAACTGTTTTCAAATTATGCCAAGGCAGGCATTGCACGCCAAATCTCTTGGGTTCATTCATCCCATTACCAAAAAGAAGCTATTTTTTGAATCCGAATTACCGGGGGATTTTCACACCGTATTGGATCGCTGGAACAATTATGTAAAGTTTGAGTAGGTTTTAATGGAGGGTTTTTAGCCTCCGAATAGTCTTCTTTTTTCTGTTTTGTTAGAGGAATAACCTGAATTTCTTAAACAAAGTCTGATTTTTCCTTTGAAAAAAAGTCAAAAAATCGATTTCTAAAAGGTTAAATTTTTATGATTATTCAATATTCAATCGTTTACGTTAAAAATACTATAAAAAAACAATTAAAACTTTGAATTATTTGTAAAAAAGAATCGAATTGCTGTATCTTTGAATCAGTCAAACGGCTAAAAGTTCTAATTCATACTGTAGGATGTTGAAATTGGCAGACAAGCCCTCCTGTCTCGGGGGTGGAGAGTTTGGGACAAAGCATTTATCGAGCTCGTAAATGCCTAACTACTCCGTGGAGGTTCGAATCCTTCTCCTACAGCAGGTTATTTTGGGTTTATTGTTAATTGATTAAAACCATGGAATTCTATTTCATGGTTTTTTTTTGCCCTGGTTTTACCTGTCTGATTTAGCTTGATTGAGGATTTGTCAATGAAATTTGAAAAAATATTGGCTTAATTTTTAATTAAATAATAATAATGCCTTTTTGATAAAAATAATGTAAAAATAGTCAAATATTCTTGTCAAAAGTTTAATAAAAGAATGCTTTTATTAATTTTGAAACATCAACAAGTCAATAATACCAAATTGATTTTGAATCAGCAAAAGGCTGATAAAAAAATAACAAGCGGCGTATAAGCAAGGGAGACAGTTCATTTTTCAGACTGTAAGTTATTCGTCGCTTTTGTTTTGACTCTCAAAACCAAGGATAAGCCGAGGTTTTCAAAATATAATCCTGTAGGATGTTGAAATTGGCAGACAAGCCCTCCTGTCTCGGGGGTGGGGATAAGGGAAAAAGCATGGCTCAAACCGGACTATTGCCTAACTGCTCCGTGGAGGTTCGAATCCTTCTCCTACAGCAAAAAGCAGCTAATAATGGCTGCTTTTTTATTTTTTACAGGGGATTTGGTTATTTTTCATCAAATATCTTTTCATGCTCAAAGGAATTCGAGACAGGCTAACTCATCATCCCAAACGCAAGCGAGTGCTTAAGTTTGTCTTGGGTTTTATCCTGGCAATTGTCTTTTTAGAGTTCTTGGTCTATTTCGGTTCCAATTTTCTCCTGCTCAATTGGACTAGGTCAAAAATCAATGAAGCTACAGGGGGAGTTTATGAGGTGGAATTCAATAGTCTGAATTTCTCTTTATTTCGAAGAGGAGTCTTTTTATCAGGAGTAGTTCTTCATCCCGATCCTCAAGCAGAAGCGAATGAAGGACAGGTGCTTTTTGATTTCCAATTGGATGAATTGGGAATTCGCGATGTTTGGTATGATTGGGATGAAAAAGTATTGGTTATAGGAGATATTCGTCTGGACAATCCTAATCTCTCACTCCAATTGCCACCCGGAGAAAAAGAGAAAAGTGAAGATGGAGAGGAAAAAGAAAAGGTATCAGGAGTCAAGCGTCTTGAAAATGAAATCAAGAAAAGTATAGATAAACTGATTCTGGGCGGGATTCTAATAGAAAAAATAGAAATCGATGATGCTAATTTATTCTTTCAAAATTTCTTGAGTCCTGATGCCATTCACGCCCAAAATACCAGGCTTCATATTTACAATATTGATTGGAGGCAAAATCAAGAATGGAACAATCCATTTAATGCTGAGGGATTTGATTTTGAATTGCAGCAAGTAGAATTTTCTTTACCAGATGAAGTCCACAAGATTTTTGCTGAGGATGTTTTTATCAGTTCCATGGAAAAACGAATTCTACTGGAGGAATTTTCGCTCTTTCCAAATCGCAGTATAGAAAGTCCAGCTTATTATGAACTGAAACTGGAGGAACTTAGAGTTGGGAATGTGGATTTGAATCGAGCCTTCCGCGATTCAGAGCTTGAAATAGATGAAATTATTCTGGAAAATCCTGAGATACAGGTTTTGCATAACAAAGCGATTACCAAAGAACTGCCGAACCTAGATCAGCCAAAATCTGGAGATCTCAATAAGTTGATTGAAGGAATACTTAACTCTATTTATATCAAAGAATTATCAGTTAATGGAGGTAAATTTCTATCTGCTGGATTTTTAGATAGCCTTGAAAATCGAATCGAGGCCAATTATTTCGATTTTAAGATGGTGGAATTTTACCTTGGAGAAGATGAAGAACGAAAGGTAAATCAATTTTTCTATGGTAAAGATGCGGCGATGGAGTTGGATGATTTCGCGATGTATCTTTCCGATAAGTATCATGTGATTCGAGGAAGCAAAGTAACGGCCTCCTCCTTTTTAGACCGCATTTTGGTAGAGGGATTTGAATTGGTGCCAAGGGATGGAGTCGGAATCGAAATTTCACCCAATCAAACCATCAACGCCAAACTAGCCAAATTGGAATTTGAGGATGCAGATCTTAAAAAGCTTTACAATGAAGGGAAATTAGATGTTGAAAAAATCCTTTTGCAAGCTCCTGATGTGGAGTTGACAGAATTACGCAAGTCAGAGGATTCGAAAGAGGATAGCCTTAAACAAAGCAATCTCCTCGCTGGCTTTTTAAGTGAGGCGAGGATAGGGAATTTTGATCTTCAAGATGGAAAAATTCAATTTAAAAATGCATCCGGAATTCGCTCCGATGATATTGGTTTTGAAAAGTTCAGCTTAAATCTTGAACAGGTTCAGGTTTCTTTAGATTCTGCGCTAAAAATTCGGGATATACTTTTGGCTGAGGAAATGGTGCTAAGTTTGGATCAATACCAACTCAAACTGAGGGATAATTTACACATGTTCCGGGCGGGGCAGGTAGTTATTGATTCCAAACAGGATTTAGTTGAAGTACGTGATTTTTCCCTTCGACCCGAAAGTCCATCTTCCATTCGTCAAGCATTGGCTACCTATGGGAAATCGGTCGCTTTGGATGTTAGTGTTCCATTTTTTCAGGTAAAAGGAATCGATATTCGGGCAGCCTTATTGGAAGACGTGCTTTTCATTAATGAAATTTTCATCCCTCGCCCTGAGTTTACCTACACCCAGTATCAAAAAAGTAATGTTTCAAGAAGTTCGACGAGCCCTAATACAGTTGAAGATTTTAAGGAATTACTTTCAGCTTATTTCCATACTGTTTCCATAGATTCGGTTCGGTTTGAAGAAGGGAAATTAAATTTCACCGATTTTTCTGGAAGACAGGAAATCAGTTTTTCAGAGGAGGATTTATCGCTCTTTTTAAAAGGATTTTACTTTGATCCAACCTTGGAAGTAGATTCTTCGAAAACATTCTTTTCCGATGAAATCATACTCGACTTGGCGGATTACTCTTTTAGCTTAGCAGAAGGGGATTATGATGTGACGACTAATCATCTCCGCTTTAATACAAAAAATCAGTCCTTGGTAATCGATACGTTGAAGCTTGTCCCTGGGGAAAGCTTGGATAGCAAGCTGGCCCTGTCTTTAGTCCTTCCAATGGTTTCTTTGGAAGGGGTAGATTTGGAGGAGTTTCTCTTTGAAAATAGCCTTTTGTTGGATCGACTAGTGGTTGATGGGAGTAATATCAATTTGGATATCAAATCTGAATTTCAAAAGCAGGAAAGGCAGAAATCAGAGAGGGGGAAAACTGAAAAACCTATGGTTTCTCTGGTTCAGATCGGGGAGGTAATTGCTTCCAATGCTGACTTTTCTTTGGCCTATCAGAAGAATGGGCAAGAGGAACAGTCTGTTCGAACAAAATTTGATTTGGGAGTTGTCGATTTGAAGTTGGATGATCAATCAGATATCCGGCAGGATGCATCTGGGCTATTCAGCAATTTGTCCATTTCCTTAAATGATTTCCGATTCAATCTTCCTGATAGTGTTCATCAGATCGCATTCTCAAATTTTGATTTTGATAGCGAACGCGATGAGACCATTTTCTCTGGAATCAGTATTAATCCTATCGACCCGAATAATGAGGAAAAATTTTTTATTCAAGGGAAAATCAAGGAATTGGGTATCAAAAACAATGAATTGGTTTCCATTCAGGAAACTGGAGTATTTGATATTCAAAATTTGAGGATTTCCGGTCCGGATTTAAAGTTGGTGATGAATCCTGATGCTGAAAGTAAGACCAAACAAAATGAAACGAAACCTTCAAATACAGAAGGACTGATTCAGTCCATTTTATTAAGAGGGATGGATTTAGATAATGGTCGAATCGCTATTCATAAAAAGAATCTGGGCCCGGTAAATGGTTTGGCCTTCCAGCAAGTAGAGGCTTCGGTTCATGGCTTGGATTGGAATCTGACTCAGATGAGTGATCAACCAATTCTTAGAGATCTTTTGGAAGGGGATACCCGAGTTTCTTTTGGAGACTATGAGTTTTTTACAAAAGACAGCATGGAGTCAATTCGTGTAGGAGAATTAGTATTTGATGGAGAAAATCTCGAAATGGATATGCTTCGTTTCGCCCCTACTAAAGGCCGCTATGCTTATCTCCGGGAAAAAGGATTTCAAACCGATGCCGTTGACTTGAGAATCGACAAGTTGCGGGTAGAGGGAATAGATTTTCCCGCATACTTTGAAGAAAATAGAATAGTGGCTCATAAGCTCGAAGGAGATGATTTCCGTTTGGATATTTTTAGAGATAAGCGATTGCCGATTTTGGAAGGAGTCTATAAGCCTATGCCCCAGCAGATTCTGCAGGAGATGTCCTTTTCTCTCAAACTTGACTCATTACTTTTAAACCGTGGTAGAGTCCGTTATCAGGAATTTACTCCAGGTTCTCCTTTACCAGGTCAAATCTCCTTCGAAGAGGTTTCTGCTTCAATTTCCCCTATTGCAACCAGTAAGGAATCGGAAGAATACCCGCTAAAGGAATTGGATATTATTGCCAACACAAAATTGATGGGAGAGGGGGATGTAAATATGCAAAGCCATCTTTACTTTGAGCCTCCTTATCCGATGGATGTCACCATTCAATTGGGCGCCATGTCATTGGAACCTTTGAATAATATTTTGTCAAAAGGAGCATTTCTAAATGCCAGAGAGGACGCACAGGTCGTTTCCGGGGATTGGAGTTTCAGAATGGATGAAAATGAGGCGATCGGGAATATGCGTTTCCATTATGAAAACCTGAAAGTAGATTTCTTGGATTCCATGACCCTAGAAAAAGGAACTGGAAAATTGGCTTTGATTTCCTTTTTGGCGAATACCCTAATCAAAAACAATAACCCCCGAAAGCTTTTTGGATACACCGTTCTGAGTGACATTTATGTGAAGCGAGATACTTCCAAGTTTATGTTTAGCACTTGGTGGAAAGCGACTCTGAGTGGATTAAAAGGCTCCGTAGGATTGGGACAGCCCGCCATTCCAGTCCGAAAAGAAGAGGAAGAAAAAGAGGACTAATCCCGATTATTTTCTGATAATTTTTAATTGTTGCTGGTATTTACCCCAGTTCAACTGAACGATGAATAATCCTAGATTGGATTGTAGATGCTGATTGACAACTTGGGATACCTGCTCTGGAGATCGAACTGTAAAGCTTTCTGTCACCCCTCTCGCGTCCGAAATTCGAACAAAGATCGGTTCATCTGAATAAACAGAAGTATTGATCAAATCAATATTCACCTCTCCATGTCGATCACTTGGGTTAGGATAGGCAACCCAATAATTGTTTCCTGATATGGCCGGAACAATGATAGACTGAACATTGCTATACGAGGATTTTTGATCAAAGCTGACATCCTTCAATCTATAGTAAACTACACCTCCAGATCCTGGAAGATCTTCATCGGTGAACTTATATTCCTTCGGTTCCATGGAGTAGCCAGCACCTGCTACTTCCCCGATTTTCTCCCAGTTTTTGATACCATTGACTGATCGTTCAATTTCAAAATGAGAGTTTTCCCATTCCTTCGCCGTCGCCCATGTCAATATTCCAGAGCGAGTTGCGTCATGGAAAGAAGCGTCGAAGTATAGGTATTCAACTGCTAAAATTCTAACGTTAGCATAAACAATGTAAACAACACCACTGCCACCATGTCCTCCAGCTCCATAACCAGCTCCACCTCCTGAACCAGTTTTATCTTTACCTTTTCCTCCAACAGCAGTTGGTGAATCAAGATTTCCGTCCCCGCCTAATTTGACTTCATCTAATGAACTTCCTCCTTCTCCAATTTTTTCTGTTCCATTGAAGTATTCTCCAATTCCTCCGCCTCCGGCTCCAAAATATCTTATTGAATCACCTAAAGTAAGTGTGATAGCATCTCCGCCTCGGCCTCCTTCTCCTTGTCCTGCGCCTGCAGCTTTACCATTTTGACCATCATTTGCAGGAGGTAATTTCCATGGTATCAATCCTCCTCCTCCTCCTCCAGCAATTGCGTTTTGAGGATCATTATAATCCCCGTTTCCTCCTGGATTTCCATTATAAATAATATCTGGAGTTCCGGAATAAGTTATAACTATGGGTGTACCACCGCTTCCAGCAGATTTATTTGGTGCTGGAGTGGCTCCGCCCCCTCCTCCAGAAGCACCTTCTCCACCTGGATTTACGTTTTGAGATCCTCCACCTCCTCCACCGTCTACTATAATCGTTATTGGGCTTCCATCAATAGATCCAGTAAAAGAAGAAGCTTCTCCAGGTGATCCTGGATTATTAATTCCGACAGCACCAGAACCACCGTCACCAACCTCAATATTAAAAGGTGTTCCAGCAGGTAAACCGTATGGATTTGAAGTCGTAAAAGTTTGAACTATCATAGCACCAGAACCTCCTCCACCTGAGCCTTCCCCAGAGCCTCCTCCTCCACCTCCGCTACCTACGAATACAGTAAACTCGGCAAGGCCCTCTGGAGCCACCCAAGTATCGTCACAGGTATATTCAAGTACTGTATATCCAGATTTTGAACCATCATCAATTACAGTCACACAATCAGTTTGATCTGCATCCGGACAGGAATAAGAAATGACTACAAGGCCATCCCCTCCTTTTCCTTTTTGGCCAGACCAAGCACCACCACCACCACCAGGGGAAGACCCATCTCGCCTATTTGGTCCGCCTTCTCCACCAAGTGGGCCTCCACCATCCCCTCCCTTGTTTCCAGGCCTATCATATCCATCTTCTCCATCATATCTAGTGTCATACGTTCCGCCGCCTCCTGTTGACCAGCCCCCATTAGCATAAACTAGACTTGTACCTATTTGATCTGGGGCACTTGAATCACGGGTAACGTATGTTGAACCTCCATTAGCACCGCTACTTTGCCCACCTATTCCTACTATCAATCCAATAGGTTCTCCTGGAGTTACGGGAATATCTCTGCGAATTGAATAGGCTCCACCACCACCTCCACCACTAGAATTTCCAGCCCCTCCTCCTCCATACACTTCGATTGTGATGGAGTATACATTTGCAGGAACATAGAAAGTTTGAAAATCTCCCGCGGAATTTGTTTGGAATACGGCAGAGCAAACTCCAAAATAAGTGGTTGGACGTTCTGTGAATGTCACAGAACAACCTCCTGTTGTTTTTTCTAAGCTATGAATTTGAACAGTATAGGTATCCTCAGTACTATTGATTGGAACTGTTGAAAATGTTCCTTTTCCATTTCTTACTGTAAAGGTGGAATATTGGGTAGTTGAAAATGATCCATCCCCCTGTTTTATTTGATATCCCACTTCGTACCTTCCATCCGTTAGCATTGTAGGGTCGCCAAAAATTGTGACAGAGGCAGAACCACCTATAGTAGTAGCTGATGCAGACGTTACTGAAGTCAATTCGTAAACAGGAGTAACGTCAATAGTTCCTGTAGCTACTAAACCATTGGTGCATTCTCCTACGAGTGGAATGCTATATTCATAAACTCCTGTAGCAGTTGCAGTTCCTGAGAATTCAATTTCTTTTGTTGTGCTATTATATGATGCAGAAATTCCTGGAGGAAGGCCGTTTGCTCCTTGGATATTTTCTTGATCTATTCCGTAAATAACACCTGAAACCTCTTGAGTAAAAGGCGTAGGAGAAGGGATTGTAGGGCTTGTTATACAAAGGCTAAAAAACGGATTTAGATCAACTATAGTCGGAGTCGGGTTGACGGTGACCTCGACTATGAAATCAGGTCCTGCACAGGATCCTGCAGGCGAAGTTGGGGTGACTGTATAGGTTGCAGTTTGCTGCGAACTGGTTGGATTAAAAAGAGTCCCGGAAATGGTGTTTTGTCCGGAAGCGGAAGTTCCCCCAGTGATTCCTCCTGTTACAGTGGGGGCGGCCCAGGAGTAAGTGGTTCCAGCAGGGACTATTCCATCGGAACCATCGATAGGTTCAAGTTCAAATAAACTTCCGTCACAGACAGTGACTGTGAGGTCAGAAATATTGGCGATTGGGTTGACAGTGATTGCTCCAGAGATCGAACTTATTATAGTCCCGCAAGAGCTACTTACTTCGACATAGTAATAATTTGTGCCCACTGACGAAAGATCGCTAGGTGGATTGTAACTATTTGAGGTCGCTCCCGAAATTAAAGTTCCTCCAGAATTTGATGGAGCTGAATTTTTAAACCATTGATATGATAATGCTCCAGTACCTATTGCTGTTACAGAAATAGTAGATGTTGGGTCATTTTCACAAACTGTTTCTGGTATTGTTGAAGGCTGTAAGGTGATTTCTGTTTCCGGGGTTACGGTCAGCTGAACGATATCGGAGTTGACTGATCCGCAGGTTGCACTGGTAGCGGTGGCGAAATAGTAGAAGGTTCCGTCGTTCGAGATATCGGGAGTAT
>NZ_JANWGH010000003.1:37676-845848 GCF_024919275.1 Algoriphagus limi
GAACCATTCATAGGAGATGGTTCCCGTACCGGTTGCGGCGACGCTCAGGTCGGTAACTGATCCGTTTTGGCAGACGGTTTCTCCCACGGGCTGTGAGGTGATTTCTGTTTCCGGGGTTACGGTCAGCTGAACGATATCGGAGTTGACTGATCCGCAGGTTGCACTGGTAGCGGTGGCGAAATAGTAGAAGGTTCCGTCGTTCGAGATATCGGGAGTATGTGTTGCGCCGGTTCCTACGGAGGTTGCTCCGGAGTAAGAGTTTGAGGAGTTGACGAACCATTCATAGGAGATGGTTCCCGTACCGGTTGCGGCGACGCTCAGGTCGGTAACTGATCCGTTTTGGCAGACGGTTTCTCCCACGGGCTGTGAGGTGATTTCTGTTTCCGGGGTTACGGTGATGGTTCCTGTTTCAGTTGTTGTCCCAGCACAACTGCCCCCTGATGCATTAACCTCAAAAGGATATGATCCGGCAGTCCCAGGACCAGGCGCTCCGCTAATGGTTAATGTATTGCCTGACATTGAGTATGTAACACCTGTAGGGAGGCCTATCACTGAAACAGATCCTGAACCTAAGACTTCATAAGTGATATTTACGATATTCTGCTCTTCGCATATTGTCTGGATATCTGTCCCAGCAGCAGAAGTCAAATTTATAGTACAAGCAAAAATCTCCTCAATCCTTAAATTCTCTTTAGGATCAACTTCTTTTTTGATTGTTGTTATCGGCTCAATCTCCTTTTGTTCTTCAGCTTCGAAAAGCTGAATGAAAGGTTTGAGATCAGAGATATTGATTTCTTTGGTTTGGGCATAGAACTTCCAGCTGAAAAATATCAGAACTATAAAAAGTGATACTTTGAGTAAAGTTCTACTCATAGGCCGTTGTTTAGCATTTAAATGCATTTCAGTCGGCTAAAAATGCATTTCAAATTTAACTTTTATCTTTTGGAAAGCCTAATAAATTGAATGAATTTTCTAGTCTTTCCGCTTGATAATCAGTTAAGTTATAAGGTATATATCCCCTTATTATATACTTTATATATCTCAATCTTATATTATTCCAAATTCAAATAATATATGATCAAGTACATTATTTTGTTACTTGACGAATTTTATTTCAATTATTACAGATAAAGGGATTCAAATCTATTTAAAATTTTGTCATATCCAAAAAATCAAGAAAAAAATTGGATATGTATAAGATGGGTATAGAAAAATTTTGGAGGCTTATTTTCGAATGATTCGTATTTGTTGATTTTCATTGTTCCAAAAAATATCTAGGAGGAATAATCCTTCTCCTGCATTTCTTAAATAATCCGAAACTGTTTTTTCCACTTCCATAGTGGAGTACACCAAAAATTCAGTTCCAGTCCCTTGAGAATTATAGATTCTGACTAAAAGAGGAGAGTCATTCAAAGAGTCTTTGTCCCGTAATTGAAGTTGAATACTTTCATTGTTTTTTGATGGGTTGGGATACAAAACCCAAGCACTTTCTCCTCGGGAAGGATTAACAGTAATGCCCCGTATTTCAGTGTAATTTGCAGTACCATCAAAATCTATCTGCTTCAATCTATAAAAAATATTTCCACCTCCAATAGGAAGTTTTTGGTCTATGAATACATATTCTTTTGGACCATCAGAATAACCCACACCGACTACATTGCCGATCTTTTCCCAATTCTTAACCCCATTAATTGATCGCTCTATTTCAAATCCTTGATTTTCCCATTCTTTGGTAGTTGCCCATTGTAACTCAGCTATTCTTAATTGAGAATTAAATTCGGCAGTGAAATAAGCATATTCAACTGGAAGAATACGGGCTGAAAGAATTTTGCAGAGTTCACCCAATTGTATTTCATCTGTCCAGGAAATATTGCCTGAGGTTCCGGGAATTGGAGGGTTAGTATTCTCACAAAGTTCCGATTGATCTCCTGACCAACCTGTAACAACCACTCCACCAGTTCCGATATTCAATACTGCTTCACCCAATTCTAATTTTGAATTCGGTCCTTGGAGATTGATCGTGACTTGTTCTAAGGTGAATATATTTCTTGTATCATCTCTGGAATCAAAGCGGATTTCTCCTCCATCCTCCACGCAGATAGTTACATTTTCTAACTCAGTTATATAAATCAAGTCCAATACGGAACCTGCCCCAACCACTATACAACCATTTGTAATAGTGAATCCAGGCTCATTTCCTTGATTTGGACGATCCAAAGTTAAATCAGCTCCGTTTTGCAAAATGATACCACCTAGATTAAAATCAGATGCTTCCCAAGTATAGGCTACATTCGCACCGGTGAATTTTGCAATCTGTCCCTCTAAAAAATCTCCAGTTCCAGTCCATCGGCTTTCATCCAAGCCTTGGTTGGTTCGATCATTTACAAGGGTTATGGAGGAAGTATAGGTTCTTGGACTTCCGCATTCAGCGCATTGACTATAGGATTTTGTGCTGAATTGAAATAGCACAATGAGAAGCGAAATGAAGATTTTCAGATCGATTTTCTGTTCCAATTTTTAGGCAAAAGGGGTGATTGGGATGGGAGCAGATTAGTACATACAAAAGTTTGAAATTTTTGATACTTTCTGCAAAAAATTAGGGGTGTACTGCATAAAAATAAAAAGACCCTGAAAGTAATGACAATCAGGGTCTATAGCTTTGATTTTTGAATGAATTACCCGTTCATACTGATCAGGAATTCCGCATTGTCCCGGGTTCCTTTCATACGCTGAAGCAGGAACTCCATGGACTCTTGTGCCGTCATATCGCTCATCAATTTGCGAAGGATCCAAACGCGCTGCATCTCTTCTTTGTCCATTAATAGATCTTCTCGACGAGTACCAGAACTCAAGACATCAATAGATGGATAGATTCTTCTGTTTGCAAGTTTACGATCCAATGCCAATTCCATGTTACCGGTTCCCTTGAATTCCTCGAAGATCACTTCATCCATTTTAGAACCAGTTTCAACCAAGGCTGTTGCGATAATGGTCAAAGAGCCGCCATTTTCTACATTTCTCGCAGCTCCGAAGAATCGCTTAGGCTTATGCAAGGCATTGGCATCCACACCACCGGAAAGGATTTTTCCGGAGCTTGGTACGACGGTATTGTGTGCTCTAGCCAATCGGGTGATGGAATCCAACAAAATCACTACATCGTGACCTACTTCTACCATTCGCTTTGCTTTCTCCAAAACGATATTAGCAACCTTCACATGGCGCTCAGCCTGCTCATCAAAAGTAGATGAAATTACTTCTGCTCGTACAGATCGAGCCATATCTGTCACTTCCTCAGGTCGCTCATCGATCAACAAGATCATCAAATGAACCTCTGGATGATTTTGTGTGATGGCATTAGCAATTTGTTGCAAAAGAACTGTCTTACCAGTTTTTGGCTGAGCTACGATCATACCACGTTGTCCCTTTCCGATAGGAGCAAACAAATCCAAAATTCGAGTGGAATACCCATCCGGTTTGGTAGACAAGTTCAATCGCTCCTCAGGGAATAATGGGGTGAGGTATTCAAATGGAACTCGATCCCGAATTTCGTCGGTGGTTTTTCCATTGACTGTCCCGATCTTCAATAAGGCGAAATATTTTTCTCCTTCTTTAGGAGGACGGATAGATCCTTTAATATGGTCTCCCGTTTTCAGGCCAAAAAGTTTGATTTGACTTGGAGATACGTAGATATCATCAGGAGATGCAAGGTAGTTATAATCTAAAGAACGAAGGAATCCATATCCTTCTTGCATGATTTCCAATACCCCTTCATTTTCGATGACTCCGTCAAATTCCCGAGGGCTTACGTAAGTTTTTTTCTTTCCACCTTGAACGGTTTCAGCTGTAGGAGTCAAGATCTCATCTTGAGATTTGAAGTTTTTGCGCTTTGGAAGATCTACTTCAGGTTCGCTTTTCTGTTCAGGAGTGCTTTGTTTGTCTTCCTGAGAAGCTTTTTCCACATTCACTTCCTCAAAAACGCGCTTTCTTGGTCGGAAAGTTTTTGGAGATTCCTCTGCAGTTTCTGCAGCTTTTTTCTCGGGTTTATGCTTAGGCTTTTCAGCTTTTGGCTCTTCCTTCTGTTTGGCTTTTTCTTCTTTAGGAGCTGAATCTTCCGATTTTTCAGTCACGTTCTGTCTTCTGAATTTCGGCTTGTATTCCGCTTCTTCTTGAGGTTTTTCAGCTGCTTTTGGGGCAGGTTTGGATTCTGGTTCTGGAGCTGGTTTTTCTTGGATTTCTGCGAGGGCGGGCTTTTTCTTAGGGAGGGCTTTCTCGGGGGTGATTGCTTGTTGGTCGAGAATTGCGTAGACGAGTTCGTCTTTTTTAAGGGATTTGAAGTTTTTGACGCCCAACTCCTCTGCGATTTCCTTCAGCTCAGACAATAATCTGATTCTGAGTTCTTCTATGTTGTACATAAAGAGATGATAAGTAAATAATAATGTGTGCTAAAATGCTAATTAGGAATCGTAAATGTTTTCGAAGCAAAAAAGAACTGCTGGAAAGTTTCAAGCCAAAGTGGGCTGGCCTGTTCATTTACGGTGTTGATGCAATATTACAGTTATATCGTTGATTTAACAAATATTTATTTTCAGTGAAATAAATTTATTCTTCCATAATCTGTCTAATTACGGTAATGGACTTCCATGGTTGATTATGATCCAATTGCTCTGAAAAGAAGTCCAATAAATAATCCAGTAACTTTCTTCGGATTAGATGAGGTATGCGTGCCTTGCAGGCGAAGGAATTTTCCATCAATTCATGCAAATAAGTCGATACTACGGGTATTTCTTCAGGAGAAAAAGGCAAGGTTCTGCTTTCTTCTAAGAAAATGGAAACTTCCTCTGGTCCAAAACCCAAAAACTTTGCCAACTGAATTAAAAATGCATGCGGATAATGCCGGAGCTCGATATTCGGTAAGTCCAAATGAATCAGAGATTTTTTTATCCAATCAAAAAGCCATTCGTTTTGATAATTTTCATAAATGGACTTGCTAATTGCCTCTGCCACAAAAAGAGCGATGCTTGTTTTTCGAAAATCAAACGGGATCAACTGGTAAGGATGGTTGATTTTTGCTTCAGAAATCCGCTGAAGACCTGCCCCTTCTTTTTCATAGACCACCAAGTCCAACATAGTCATGGGTTGGTACAAGGCGATTTTTGATTTGTTTCCGGCTTTTCGAACGCTGTTTACAATGTAGGATTTAAAGCCTAATTCGCGGGTGAAGATTTTAACGATCACGCTGCTTTCCTGATATCGGATGCAACTGATGACGATTCCTTCTGTCTTCCGAATCATGGTCGCTTATCTTCCAGAAAGCATCTTCGGCATCGGGCTTCGTAACTTTCTTTTTCACCCAAAACCACCTTTTGGCGAGAATCAGAAAGCCGAAGGGAGAAAGCCGCCAAATCTCCGCATTTCATACATATGGCGTGTACCTTGGTGACATATTCAGCAGTCGCCATCAACTTTGGCATGGGGTCAAAGGGCTGTCCTTCAAAATCCATATCCAAGCCAGCTAAAATTACGCGCTTTCCTTGATTGGCTAATTGATTGACCACCGGAACGATGCGGTCATCGAAAAACTGAACCTCGTCGATTCCCACCACATCACAATCACCTGTCAATAGTAAAATGTCTTCTGCAAAATTGACTGGAGTAGATCGAATCGAAGTCTCATTGTGTGATACCACTTCTTCTTCGTGGTAACGCGTGTCTATTTTGGGCTTAAAAATCTCGACCTTCAACTTGGCGATTTTTGCCCGATTTAATCTGCGAATTAATTCCTCGGTTTTTCCGGAAAACATGGACCCACAGATGACTTCAATCTGTCCTTTTCGCTCTGTATTTTTTGTTCCTCTTGGGGATCTTTCTACAAACATACCTCAGTCACTATACTCTAAATGAGGAAATTTATTGATTTCTGCTACTCTAATATGCAATTCACCTGCTGGAAGTTCAGCCTGGCAGCATAACCGCTCATTATCTTTTAATCTACCCTGATTTCTGAAAAAAAGCTCCCGTTCATTCGGAGGGCTAAGATTTTCCATTCCGGAAACCACGATCATTTTGCAACTTGTACAGCGTCCTTTTTTGCCGCAGGCATGCATCCAGTCAATGCCATTTTCATGAATTAATTCAATAACTTTACCCGAAGATTTCTCCGAATCTATGGTACGATTGTAGAGATTTTCTATCACAATTCGGGACATTTGTTCGTTGACTTTTGTAAATCACCAGCTAATGACAACTCAAATTAACAGCAATTATTTAGAAAAATACGCCAAAGATTACGCAGAGATTGTCTGCGATCGCTTTTATCAGAATCGCCAATTTATTACCGGACAGGATATAGTGGGCCTCACTGCATCCGTTCAGGTCAATTTTTTTGTGATACGGAGGCTTTTTGAGCTTTGGCAGCAGGAATTACAAAAGCTAAAGAGTAACCCCTATTTCGATTATCGGGATGTGGCAGTTCACGAGGCTTTGACCCAATTTATGAATGTCCTTTCCCGCCGGATCAAAGTGGAGCGAAATCATCTTCAGCCCTTGGTTGAATTTGCTGTTCAAAAATCTATTGAATTGGCAACAAATCCGGTAGCTTTTTACCAGGCCGAAATAGATAAAGCTCCTTCGCAAAAAATCAATGAGTACCTCGCCGAAAATAAAAGATATTACAAATGGCATCCTCAGGTTATTACTTTTTTGATTGATAAAGCTGGTTTTGGACAGGATCCAATTGCCTACAAAAAAGCGATTGCGGCAAATTATCAAGCAATCAAGGAGCAGTTGGAATCGGTAAATCTACTGTTGGCGACCTTAGGAGAAATTAAAGCCTTTGACCTGGATGCTTATATTGAAAATGCACAAGAGACAGAAGCACCAAAGCCGATAGTTGAGGAAGAAAAACAAGACTCATTCTTTGATCAAATTGAGTCCGAGCCTGCTTCTTCTGAACCAGAGGAAGAGAAGGTTCCTGAAGTGGCACCAGCTCCTGAGGCTCCTCAAGCACAGCCCATTTCTCAATCAAATTTCACAGGAAAATTAGATCCTAATCAAATCAAATCTCGCTTTGCTGCGGAGAGTTACAAGGGAATGAAAGGTTTGATTGGGGAATTGTCAGAAAGTTTGGCAATCAATCAGCGCTTTATGTTCCGTAAGGAATTATTCGAAGGCAATGATGATCTTTTGACCCATGCTTTGAAAACCCTTGACGCTTGTAAATCTTTCGATGAGGCAGTCGAGGTGATCAACGTACGCTATTTGACGGAATTGGGATGGGACGAAAGCTCCGAACCTGTAGAGGAGTTTTTGCACGTGGTTTACAGACGTTTTTCGGATTAACTGATTCGACCTAGTTGCTGAGAACGGGAGGCATCCATTTTTACAAAAATGAAAAGCAACATGGTAAATGACCACAAGGACGATCCTCCATAACTGAAGAAGGGTAGGGGAATTCCAACTACTGGAAAGAGTCCAATGGTCATGGAAATATTGATCATAAAGTGGAAAAATAGGATGGAAACCACGGAATATCCATAAATCCTCGAGAATCGGGTCTTTTGGCGCTCAGCCATAACCACTAGGCGATAAAGCAGGGCCACAAATAGTCCAATCACGATAAAGCTTCCTGCCCATCCAAATTCCTCTCCCAGCGTACAGAATATAAAGTCTGTGTGCTGTTCTGGAACAAAATCAAACTTTGTCTGAGTACCTTGAAGATATCCTTTCCCAAAGAAACCTCCCGATCCAATAGCGATTTTGGATTGGGTTACATTCCAACCTACTCCCAGGGGATCGATGTCTGGATTAAACAATACCATGATTCGGTTTTGTTGATGAGGGGGGAGTTTAGAAACAACCCAGTCAATACTATAGGTGTAGCCAATCATCAACAAAGCAATCGCCGAAAAAGCAATGGTTCGCTTCCAGGAAGTTTTTCCGATTGATATCAGAATCAAGGCGAGAATAGCGATTGCTCCTACGAGATAAAGATTATTTTCAATTCCTAAAGCCAAAAGAGTCAAGGCAATAAATCCTAACCCTAGGATGTAGTATCGTTGAGGTAGCCCTTCACGGTAGAACATGATCAAAAAGGAAAAATAAACCATGGCCGTTCCTGTGTCAGGCTGCAATAAAATCAAGACTATAGGAAGCATTAGGACTCCAAATGCTACTAATTGATTTTTGGTTTTGGCAAGGTCAAATGTCGGTCGCTCCATCACTTTGGCAAGTGCTAGGGCGGTTGCAAATTTGGCAAATTCTCCGGGCTGTATGCGGAAGGAGCCAAATCCAATTGAAAGAACCTGTCCATTGACTTCTTTTCCAAAGACAGGTGTCAATAGAAGAATAAACAGAAAGACCAGATAGATGGGAAGGGCTAGATTTTCAAAAAGGCGATGATCTGCCGCCATGATCAAAATGATCAAGACCACCGAGATCCCAATCCGGACAAGCTGCTGACCGGAATTTATGGACATGTCAAACATGCTTTGAGGAGCCTGACTGTCATACACGGCAGCATAGATATTAAACCACCCGATGATCACCAAGGCAAAATAAATGACCACTACCAGCCAATCTACTCGGTTAATAGGAATATCGGGCTCTCTCATTTAATAGATAAAGTTTCCTGCCAAAACATATTCTTCCAAAGCTGGACGGGTAATCTGCCCTTTGATGTACTTTTCAATCATCAAAGACGCGGTACTTGCAGCGGCTCTACCTCCCCAGCCGGCATTCTCCACATAAACCGCGATGGCAATTTTTGGATCGTCTTTTGGTGCAAAAGCCACAAATACGGAATGGTCTTCTCCATGAGGATTTTGAGCAGTCCCGGTTTTTCCTGCAATCACCAAATCCTCAATAATCGCTCGGTTTGCTGTTCCATAAAGTGCTTCAGCCATGGCATCTTGGATTAGGTCAAAATGCTTGGCATCCACACCCACTTCATGCTTGGTGCGGTATTTGGCAGGGATTCGAGTTGGATCTCCGTCAATTGCTTTGATCAAATGAGGGGTATAGTAATAGCCTTTGTTTGCAAAAATCGCTGCCAAATTTGCCATTTGAAGCGGGGTGACCAATAACTCCCCCTGCCCAATAGAAAGAGAGTAGATGGTGGAATATTTCCATCTTCCTTCTCCATAAATTCTATCATAGAGCTTACTCGAAGGGACATCGCCTCCATATTCACCAATCATATCGACGCCAAGTCGTCCACCCAGTCCAAATTTCAGCACTTTTTCCCGCCAAGAATCGAGACCAATTTCAGTGTCCTTGAATGTATTCGAGGAAACTTCCCGGTTGATCATTCTGCGGAACGCTTGGTGATAATAAGGATTACAAGAGTTTCGAATAGCTCCAAACAAATTCACAGGTGAAGGGTGATTATGACAAGCAACTAATGATTTGTTGCAGGCATAGGTTGTTTCTGGAAAAAGAATTCCTTCCTGAAGTCCGATCAAACTTTGGACAATTTTGAAAGTCGAACCTGGAGGATAGCGAGCCATAATAGGTCTATTTAGGAATGGCTTGCTATTCAAGGAATTTAAAATAGTGTAATTTTTCCCAAAATCTGCTCCAGTTAGATCGTTGGGATCATAAAAGGGAGCGGAAATAAATGCCAAGATTTCCCCGGTTTTTGGTTCAATAGCTACAACAGATCCTGTTTTCCCTTGCATCAAATATTCTCCATAGAGCTGAAGATCCCGATCCAAGGTGGAGGTCAAATTAGTGCCTGCTACCGAAGCGGTGTCATAGGCTCCATTTTTAAAAGGTCCTTTGTCGACTCCGCGTACGTTGACCATCTTGTATTTCACACCTTTTTGGCCTCGGAGCTCATCTTCATAAAATCGCTCCATTCCGCTGAGGCCTACATAATCTCCCTGTTCGTAATAGTCCGTGGTATCTCGCTCCAACTGTTGGCCATTAATCTCTCCGATATATCCCAAAGCATGTGCGGCAATAGGAGTCGGATATGAACGAACCGATCGAGTCGTGATGAATAAGCCCGGATAGTCGATTAAGAAGTCCTGGATTTTGGCAAAATCCGTAGTAGAAATTTGCTTGATCAAAGGAGATGGCTTGACCGAGGAATATTTCCTCGCCGCATTGTAAGCCGTGATTAATTGTTCTTTTTCAATTCCAAAAATGCTGAGAAAGCGAGCGGTGTCTTTGACTGTAAATTCCTTTGGGACAACCATCAAATCAAAAATGGGATTGTTGTAAACCAACAATTCTCCGTTCCGATCATAGATTAGTCCCCGATAAGGATGATCCACCACCCGCTGAATAGCATTTCGTTCAGCTCTTCTCGAAAAACTATCATCGACAACCTGAATCATGAAGAGCTTGGTAAGGAGCACCAAACCCACTAAGAAAATGACAATGATAATGATAAACGGCCTTTGGTCGTTCATAGAATTCCCCTCCTTCTTTTAAAGAACAACGCCTGTACAAGTATAGCCAAAAGCGCAGTCAAAATCGAAGAAAAGAAGCTTTTGTTTAGGATATTTAAGAAGCCTAAAGTCCCCCATTGATCTACGAAGAAAAATATGAGGCAAAAGAAAAAAGTCATAGGTAAAATATAAGTCAAATACCAGCCTGTTCCCATTTCCTGTAAGGTTGGTTCGGTATCTTCATCATAGCCTCCTGTTGGGCTAATTACTCTCAACCATAATGGTCTGATAAAAGCCAAAAAGGTGGTTCCAGCAGCATGAATCCCGCCTGTATCATAGAAAATATCCACGACAAGACCCAATCCAAAACTGATCAGCAATAAAGAAATCGGTGTCGTATTGATAGGAAGATGGAGAATTAGGATGATGTAGAGAAAACAAAGACCCACTCCAAAAAGTGCCAGGTTTTTGAATAAGAAAACCTGAAGTGCAACTAGGATAATTCCCCAAGCCAAATACGAAAGTAGATTCCTAATATTCATCGCTGATTTCGGCTTTTTGGTACAAAGAATCCAACTCGCTTAATTCGGTATTTTCAATCAAGTAAACGTGGTTTAGCTTGCTGAAATCTGCACTGAGCTTGACGGTAATATTCAGATAATTTTGATCCTCGCCCGGAGCAACTTCGCTGATCGTCCCGATTAAGATACCTTCCGGGAAAATGGCATTGAAGCCAGAAGTCACCACTGTGTCTCCTTGGCTTGCCAACACATGTCGGGGCACGTAGAGCATTTTTGCATATTGGGGATCATTCCCATCCCAATTGATGGAGCCAAAGACATCACTGGATTTGATTTTTGAAGAAACTAACAAGCCAGTGTTCAAAAGAGAAATTCCAACAGCATAGTTGTTTGAAACGGTTTTTACACGACCCACCACACCTTCTTGGTTGAATATTCCCATTCCCTCTTTCACTCCTTGGTTACTACCTTGGTTGATCGTAAGGTGATTTTGAGTGAGTCTAAGGGTTTGTCCTACCACCCGCGCACTCTGTACTGTGTAGGAGGCTCTAAAAGCTGAATCCAAACCCTCCTCAGAAAGGCTATCGTAAGGAGTTAGTAAGGTGATTTGCTGAAGCAATTCCGCATTTTGAGAAGCTAGGTCCTGATTTTCTTCCGCTAGATTGAAAAAGCCTACAACATCAGCTTGAGTTTTAAGCATGCTCCCTGTCAATGCCATCGAACTGTTGAAAAAAGCTGCCCCTTGGGGGGAGTTATTTCGGACCACCATCCAAATGGCGATGATTTCTAAAAATACAAATAATAAAAGGGCCCTTAGTCTATAAAGGAATTCTAAAATGCGTAGCATTCAGGCTTTAAGTCATCAATACTGTTCGGAAATTTTGTAGGTTTTTCAAGGCAGTACCAGTTCCTCTAACTACTGCGCGAAGTGGATCCTCAGCAATGTGAATAGGCAACTTCGTTTTTTGATGAAGTCGCTTATCCAATCCTTTCAAAAGAGCTCCACCCCCAGTAAGGTGAATTCCATTGTCATAGATATCCGCTGATAATTCAGGGGGAGCAATTTCAAGAGCCTTCAATACCGCTTCTTCAATTTTGGACACAGACTTATCCAAAGCAAAAGCAATTTCAGAATAGGACACTTTGATGACCTTTGGAATACCTGTCATCAAGTCTCTACCTCGGATTTCATAATCTTCAGGAGCCTCGTCCAATTCAGTCAATGCAGAACCAATTGCGATTTTTACTTTTTCAGCAGAACGCTCTCCGATCAGAAGGTTGTGCTGTCTTCGCATGTAATCCAAAATATCCTTGGTGAAGGTGTCTCCAGCTACTCGGATGGATTGGTCGGCCACAATTCCTGACAAAGCAATCAAAGCGATTTCTGTTGTTCCACCTCCGATATCCACGATCATGGAGCCCATTGGCTTTTCTATGTCGATACCGATTCCAATTGCCGCAGCGATTGGCTCAAAAATCATATATACCTCTTTGGCACCAGCATGCTCAGCTGAGTCACGAACAGCTCTTTTTTCCACTTCGGTAATACCAGAAGGAATACAAATCACCATTCGGTGAGATTGCGGGAACATCCCTTTCTTCTGACCTGGGATCATTTTGATAAGACCACGAATCATCTGCTCAGCCGCGTAGAAGTCGGCAATCACGCCATCCTTCAAAGGACGAATAGTCTTGATGTTTTCGTGTGTCTTTTCGTGCATGTTCATCGCTTCCCTTCCGACAGCCAAAACTCGGTTATTGGTCTTGTCTATCGCAATGATGGAAGGCTCATCCACTACGATTTTATCTTTATGAATAATCAGCGTATTGGCTGTCCCCAGATCGATGGCGATGTCACTTGAAAAAAAATCAAATAATCCCATGTTGTATGCTTGGTGTTTTTATTAAATGCAGATTGGAAAGTTTAACAGCGGTAACAAGTTACGCATTATTAAACGGAGGTCGGCAAAATTATTATCTTCTGTCCATAAAATTGAATCATTGGGGATATTTTTTAGATGAAATTGAAGAATAAAAGTCGCTTTCTCCATAAATCCCTAAAAATGACCTTAAATCTTTCAAAATCATTCCTCTCTCCAATTTTCATAGATAAGAGAAAATTGTTTTTCGATTAAAATTATTTTACCTTTGTGCCGTATTCGGAAGTTTCTAGAGGGGACCACATGTCCCCTCTTTCATTATCGATTCTTATGGAGGATTTAAAGCAAAAATTGATTGAGCTTGTCGAGCGGAATCTCCCTGATGAGGAGCATTTCATGGTTGACCTGCAATTGACCCCCAAAAAGGATCAGTTAAATCTGAATATTTTGATCGATGCCGATCAGGGATTGACAATCGATTCTTGTGCTAAAGTGAGTCGATCGGTTTCTGAGGAAATTGAAACCTTGGATTTGATTGATTCCGCTTATCGGATCGAAGTTTCCTCTCCCGGAGTGGATTTTCCGCTTTCAAGCGTCCGTCAATATCGTAAGAATGTCGGAAGAGAGCTGAAGGTTCTTTTGGCAGATGGCAAAGAGCAAAAAGGAAAGCTAGTGGAAGCCAATGATAATGGTATTCTACTTTCTGTAAAAGTTAAAGAGAAGGGGAAAAAGGCAGTAGAAGTAGAAACGCCCATTTCCTATGTTGAGATAAAAAAATCAGTTGTACAAGTGTCTTTTAAATAAATCAAATGGATGCCAAAGTTTTAATCGAATCCTTCGCGGAATTTGCGAGATCTAAAAATGTGGATCGCCCTACGATGATCCGTATTCTTGAGGATGTGTTCAGAGCCATGATCCGGAAAAAATTTGAAACGGATGAAAACTTTGACGTAACCATCAACGCCGATAAGGGGGATTTGGAGATTTTCCGAATTCGGGAGATTGTAGACGACAACTCAGAGGATATTTGGGATTTCGATAAAATCAGCCTTACTGATGCTCGTAAAATCGAACCTGATTTCGAAATCGGGGAGGAAGTTTATGAGAAAATTGAGCTGGAAGAATTTGGCAGAAGAGCAGTACAAATGGCTCGTCAGACTTTGATCCAAAAGATCAAAGATTTGGAAAAAGATATTCTGTTTAACAAATACGAGGAATTGGTAGGAGAAGTAGTCACTGCTGAAGTTTATCAGATTTTGAGCAGAGAAGTGTTGTTGATTGATGGAGAAGGCAACGAGTTGATCTTACCAAAAGGAGAGCAGATTCCTAAGGATAGGTTTAGAAAAGGGGATACTGTGAAGGCGATTGTTCACAAAGTGGACATGATGAACGGAAACCCTAAAATCATCCTTTCTAGAACTTCACCTGTGTTCTTGGAAAGACTATTCGAAAACGAGGTTCCTGAAGTATATGATGGTTTGATTACCATTGTAAAAATCGTTCGTGAGCCAGGTGAGCGGGCAAAAGTGGCTGTTGAATCCTATGATGATCGCATTGATCCGGTAGGAGCTTGTGTGGGTATGAAAGGATCACGAATTCACGCAATTGTTCGTGAATTGCAGAATGAAAATATAGATGTAATCAATTACACAGAAAACTTGGAGCTGTATGTATCCAGAGCTTTGAGTCCTGCTAAAGTTTCTTCCATTTCTGTAAATGAGGAAACCAAGCGAATTTCAGTGTTCTTGAAGCCAGATCAGGTTTCACTTGCTATCGGAAAAGGTGGTTATAATATCAAATTGGCCAGCAAATTGGTAGGATATGAAATTGATGTCTTCAGAGAGCTTAATGAGAATGAAGAAGAAGACGTGGATTTGGTTGAATTTGCAGATGAAATCGATGCTTGGATCATCGATGAATTGAAGAAAACTGGTTTGGATACAGCCAAATCGGTATTGGCTTTGACCAAGGAGGATTTGGTACGTCGTACGGAACTGGAAGAAGAAACCATTGAGGAAATTTTCCGAATCCTACGTCAAGAATTTGAACAATAATAGACTGAAAGTCTACCTATTACCCAATATTTAAAATAGATTTCGAAAGCGGTTTTTGCGTATGTCAGAAGAAAAAATGATGAGATTAGGCGCTTTAGCTAGGAAGCTCAACGTGGGTACTGCTACCCTTGTAGAGACTTTGGCGAAAAAGGGCCATGAGGTGCAGGATAATCCTAATTCTAAAATCAGCATGGAGCAAGTGGAGCTGCTGAATAAAGAATTCAGGTCCTCAGCTCAAGAAAAAGAAGAAGCTTCACATTTATCAATTGGGAAGCGTCACGAGACAGTTACGCTCGAATCCGAACCTCAGCCTGAGCCCGCTCCAGCTCCCGCTCCGACTCCGGCACCAAAAGAAGAGCCTGCTCCTCCAGCTCCCGCTCCAGAGCCTGTAGCTGAAAAGCCCGCTCCAGCAGAGCCTCAACCTGAAAAGGTGAATATTGAAGGCCCAAAACTGGAAGGTATTAAAGTATTGGGTAAAATTGACCTGACTCCGAAAGGGGATACTAAAAAGCCTAAAAAAGAAGAGCCTGCGGTGAAGAAACCAGAGGCTAAGAAGGCTCCTGAAGCACCTAAAGCTCCTGAAAAACCAAAAGCACAGGAAAAGCAAGTTGAAAAGCCTGCTGCTCCAGCACCTCAGAAGCCTGTGGAAAAAGCTCCTCCGGCACCAGCTCCAAAAGATGAGGTAATCGCTGCAAAAGCGGATAACCTGAAAGGGCTGACCGTTTTAGGTAAAATCGAATTACCAACCGAAAAGAAGAAGAAAGGCGGTCCTGTTGCTTCTTCGGACGAACGTGCTCGTGATAAGAAGCGACCAAGAAAACGTATTGACAAGGGCAATAGGAATAGAGGTCAAGGCCAACAAGGTCAAGGTGATGGACAGAAGGGTGGAAAGAAAGGACAGCCGGCTAGAACGCACAAAGTAGAGCCTACTCAAAAGGAAATCCAAGATCAAATCAAGCAAACGCTTGCCAGATTGCAAGGTGGAAAATCCGGAGGAAAAAAGAGCCGCCGTGATAAGAAAGCCGAGCGAGAGAAGGATACAGCCGAAATGGCACAGGAAGGATCAAAGATTCTAAAAGTTACCGAATTTATTTCGGCAAACGATCTTGCTTCCCTATTGGATGTCTCTGTGAATGAGATCATATCTACCTGTATGTCATTGGGAATGTTCGTTTCCATCAATCAGCGATTGGATGCAGAAGCAATTACCATTATCGCAGATGAGTTTGGCTATGAGGTAGAATTTACCAAAGATATTGAAGAGGAAATTGTAGAGGAAGAAGAGGATAAGCCAGAAGATCTTGTGGAGCGAGCTCCAATTGTCACTATCATGGGACACGTCGATCATGGTAAGACCTCTCTCTTGGACTACATTCGCCGATCAAAGGTAACTGCTGATGAGGCTGGAGGTATCACCCAGCATATCGGGGCCTATGATGTGCGTACCAAAGATGGACATAAGATCGCCTTCTTGGATACGCCGGGTCACGAAGCCTTTACTGCGATGCGTGCACGTGGTGCTAAAATCACTGACGTGGCCATCATTGTGATTGCTGCCGACGATAGCATCATGCCTCAAACCAAAGAAGCTATCAACCACGCTCAAGTAGCGGGTGTTCCGATGATCTTTGCGATCAACAAGGTGGATAAGCCAAACGCCAATCCAAATAAGATCAAAGAGGAATTAGCGAATATGAACTTATTGGTAGAAGAATGGGGTGGTAAATACCAGTCTCAGGATATTTCTGCCAAAACAGGTCAAGGTGTTGATGAGCTTTTGGAAAAAGTTCTTTTGGAAGCTGAAATCCTTGAATTAAAAGCTAATCCTAATAAGAACGCTGTTGGTACTGTAATCGAAGCGTCTTTGGATAAAGGTCGTGGTTATGTAGCAACCGTAATGATTCAAGCAGGAACATTGCACGTTGGTGATGTGATGGTAGCTGGATCTCACTATGGCCGTGTGAAGGCTATGTTTGACCATACCGGTAAAAAACTGAAAGAGGCTGGACCATCTACTCCAATTCAGATATTAGGTTTAAGTGGAGCTCCTCAGGCAGGGGATTCCTTGAAAGTCTATGACAATGAACGGGAGGCCAGAGAAATTGCCAACTCCAGAGAGCAAATTCAACGAGAGCAAAGTCTCCGAACCAAGAAGCATATCACCTTGGATGAAATAGGCAGACGATTGGCAATTGGTAACTTCAAAGAACTCAACATCATCATCAAAGGTGATGTGGATGGTTCTGTGGAAGCCTTATCCGATTCCCTGTTGAAACTTTCTACCGATGAGGTAAAAGTGAGTATCATCCATAAAGGTGTTGGACAGATTTCCGAATCTGATGTATTGCTAGCTTCTGCTTCTGATGCGATCATCTTAGGATTCCAGGTTCGTCCTTCTACCAATGCGAAGAGACTTGCTGAACAGGAAGAAATCGAGATCAGACACTACTCAATCATCTACGATGCGATCAACCAAATCAAGGATGCGATAGAGGGTATGCTTGAGCCGGAATTTGAAGAAGTTATTACGGGTAATATCCAAGTTCGCGAGGTATTCAAAATCTCCAAAGTGGGAACAGTCGCTGGTTCTTATGTGACAGATGGATACATCACTAGAAAGAACAAAATCCGTGTGATTCGAGATGGTATTGTAATCCACGATGGTGAAATCGACCAATTGAAGCGATTCAAGGATGATGTAGCCGAAGTGAAAGCTGGATACGAATGCGGTATTTCTATCAAAAACTTCAACAACATCCAAGTAGATGATACTATTGAAGGTTATGAAATGCGAGAAGTAAAGCGCAAGCTTTAATCAACATAAATTCAACTGAAAAGGAGTAGGGAAACCTGCTCCTTTTTTCTTTAATCAAATGCTGTTTGCACTTCAATTTTTATTCAAGGCGCTTTCAATTCTAAGTTTGCTTTGTCTTTTTTTGGGATTGATCCGTCCCGTTTTGGTGCTTTGGTTTTTGGATAGGATGAATAGGCTAAAGGTGATCCAAGTGTATGGCCTTTTATTCTTGATTTCCGGTCTTTTTTATTGGCTTCTGAATTTTATTTCCAAATAAAAATTCTGACTTTTATCATATTCCGATTGTATTGGTCTTGAAAAAATTAGTCCCTGTACTTTTATTTCTATGTTTTGTGTCGTACCACTTTGGGTACTACCTCTACTATTTTTCCTCTCATTACCAGTTAGAGCAGAGTTGGCAGGATAAAATCTATTCAGAGCAAACTGAAGGCTTGGAAGAGCGATTTCTGGAAATTCCACTTTCGGCTCCCTACATGGCTGATCAGGATGAATACCAATTGACCAATACCCGTTTTGAAAAAGACGGGAAGTATTATCGAGCCATTAAGCAACGTTATCAAAAAGATACGCTTCAAATCATCTATGTGCCTGATACGGCAAGAAGAACTTTAGAATCCACAGTTCAGAAATGGATAAGTTTTTTGACCGAAAATGACTATCCAGGCAAGAGTGAAAATTCAACACAATTGAAGGTTTTCATCAAGGATTATGTGGAAACACCTTCTTTTGAAATTCAGTGGATAGGGGAATCTCCTTATCTACAACATCAAGGGTTTATTTTTTCAACTTACAAGAGTCCTTTTTTTCAATTAACTACCCCACCTCCGCAATTCGCGTAATCAATTTCTTTTTCCGGCATTTTAAAAACTGCTAGGATTTAAATCTAGAGTTGAATTCAACTCTCCAGATCAATTTACCCCATTCTTCAGGTGCGGCAATAGGCTTTTCTTTTAAACAAAGTTAAGTCTTCCTTGCTATGTATTCCTATCTCCTTTCGAGTAAGGTTTGGGGATTTTCTAAAACATTTATTACGCATTTAAATCATGAAAAAAACATATACAGTTATTGTATTGGCTTTAGGTTTCTTGCTTTTGCCATCAATTAGTTGGTCACAAGGATGTGTGGCTATCCGTCAATATTCTGGCTTGGGAAATGCCGTTGGGCAGGGTAATTTTCAAGCCAAAGGGGATTTGAACCTCAGTTTGAATTACCGCTATTTTAAGAGTTTTAGGCATTTTCGAGGCACTCATGAAGAACCAAACCGAGTCGAAGATGGAACAGAAGTGATCAACTGGTCCCATGGAGTAGACTTCAATATCAGTTATGCTTTTTCCAATCGGTTGTATGGAATAATTTCTCTGCCATTTGCCTATAATGAACGATCCTCACTTTATGAGCATGGCAGAACTGAAAGGCATAGCACTTATTCTAAAGGTTTGGCTGACATGCGGATTGGCGCTGGATTTTGGTTGTTTTCAGATGAAAAACCTAGAAAAGGAAATATCGCAATGGGTCTAGGAGTAAAAATCCCAAGTGGAGACGATGCTGCTAGTGATACCTTTTTTAATGTTGGGCCAAATGGAGAATCAGAAATCAGACCGGTAGATCAATCTATTCAGCTTGGAGATGGAGGAGTAGGTTTGATTTTGGATACCCAGGGGATATGGGAACTTTCGCATGGATTCTATTCCTATTTCAGTGGATTTTATATGATCAATCCACGAAACACAAATGGTACTCCTACTTATAGGAGACGCGAAAGTGAAGCAATCATGAGTGTGACTGATCAATATGCATTCCGTAGCGGTTTGTTCTATAGTGTTAAATCCATTCACGGCCTGGGCTTAGTTTTTGGAGGAAGGCTAGAAGGGATCCCGGTAAGAGATTTTGTTGGAGAAAGTGATGGATTTAGAAGGCCAGGCTATGTGATTTCGGTGGAACCCGGGCTAAGTTATATGCTGGGAAATGTGACTGGAACTCTAAATGTTCCTATTGCTTTGGTGAGAAATCGAACTAGAAGTTTGACAGATATTGCAGACTCTACACCAGATAATATCCGACATGGAGATGCGGCTTTTGCAGATTATCTGATCAATTTTTCTTTGGCTTGGAGAATACCAAAGAAAGCTCCGCAAATATTTAATTCTTTGTAGGCGAAAAGGTCAAAGAGCCTTTGCAGGTTCTTTGACCTTACTTTTGATACTTTTCGTAGCCAAGACCATTAGGGAAATTGCCAAGATGAATAGCAAGGCTGCCATGATAGAAAGCACATAGACTTGATCTTGAAAATTTTTCCATGCGAATAATCCAAGGGAAGCCAAAGTCACCGTAAACATGAAAAACATGGGAATGGTAACAAAAAGCGCATTCTTCTTTTTATGGATCATCCAAACAGCAATAGTTAAGAGTGCTAAAGCAGCAAGCAACTGATTAGCAGAGCCGAAAATGGGCCATAAAACAGCAAATTCTCCTGAAGCCAACAAGAGTGCTGAGAAAATCACGACCAATCCAGTTGAAATAAATCGATTTTGAGAAAGCGTCTTTCCTGCTGGAGTTTTGACATCTTCAAAATATTCTTGGACAGTGAATCGCGCCAATCTTGTACACGTATCAAGCGTAGTCAATGCAAAGGCAGAAACGGTTAAGGCTACAAAACTCACTGCAAACTCCTCTGAAATCCCCAAGGTGGAAATCATTCCTCCCAAACCCGTTGAAAAAAGAGCTACAGGGCCTTCTTCGCCAAGACGAGATAGGTATTCTCCTTTTTCCAAAATCACTACCGCACCTACTGATAAGATTGCAAGAAATGATTCGATCAACATGCCCCCAAATCCAACGATTTTGGCATCACTTTCTTTATCAAGTTGCTTGGAAGTAGTGCCCGAGGCTACCAGGGAATGAAAGCCACTAATGGCACCACAGGCTATCGTCACAAATAGGACAGGGAAGATATACCCCAAATTTTCGGTAGCGAGTGTGATTTCACTACTCATTTTGATACTAGGATTGGCGAAGACTACACCCAAGATGGCAGCGATCATCATTCCATAAAGAAGGAAACTATTCAGGTAATCCCTTGGCTGAAGAAGCAGGCTGACAGGAGTGACCGATGCGATGAAAGCATAAGCTAAAAGCAGGAAGATCCAGGCTTTATAATCTAAAGCAAAGGGGATTAGCATGCCCAAGTAAACCGAAAAATACATCAGGACTATCCCAATAACAGAGATTATTAAGAAGGCTTTTTTGCGATTACCAACTAGGCGATTGACAAATCCAAAAACTACTGCAAGGAGAATAAATAAGAAGGAAGCCGAGGCTACACTTGGGTTGGTGATAAAAGTTTTGGCAATAATGTCTGCAAAAACCCCAATTACAAGAATTAATGTTGAGAAGCTAAAGATGACAAACAGCTGTTTTCCCTGAAGTCCGATTTGATTTCGGATAATGACCCCAATTGATTTTCCTTCGGTTCGAAGTGACGCAGCCATACTTCCTAAGTCATGGACTGCCCCAAAAAATATTCCCCCTACCAAAATCCAAAGAACGGCAGGGATCCACCCAAATGTCACGGCGATGATGGGTCCAACAATCGGCCCCGCCCCGGCGATGGAGGCAAAGTGATGGCCCAAAACTACAATAGGTTTGCTAGGTTCATAATCCACTCCATCTCGTAGCGTGTGGGCTGGAGAAGGGTTTTTGTCATTCAATCCAAATTTCCGGTACACGAAATTTCCATAAAACCGGTAGGCTAGAATAAGAATGATTGCCGAAAGGATAAGGATGATGGTGTAGCTCATGGGCTAGGTGATTTTGGGTATTGGCCAAAGTGGCCAGAATGCCTGAAATTAAGAAAATATTTAGGATTTTATGGGTAAAAATGACTGGATAAGCGAGCAGTTTGAATTACATAAAGGGTCATGGCTTGATAAGTTCTGTTTTCATTTCATGGATTTAAGGTCTAAATTTGTTTCTTTAACTTTTCTAACCCAGAAAAAACAGATATGGCGTGGTTTAAACGAACTGATAAAGGGATTAAAACCTCAACCGCTGAGAAAAAGGATGCTCCTGATGGGCTTTGGTTTAAAACCCCAAAAGGAAATATCATTCATACGCGGGAGCTCAAGAATAATTCCTATGTGTGCCCGGATGATGATTATCACGTAAAAATCGGTTCAGCCGAGTATTTTGAAATTCTCTTCGACGATAACAAATTCACCGAGCTGGATGCAAATATGACTTCAGGGGATCCTTTGAAGTTTACTGATACCAAGCCTTACCCTGTTCGGATCAAAAGCAGCATTGAAAAGACGGAATTGAAAGATGCCGTGCGAACTGCCCATGGAAAAATGAACGGGTTGAATATTGTCATTGCTTGTATGGATTTTAATTTCATCGGGGGCTCTATGGGTTCTGTGGTTGGAGAAAAAATTGCCCGAGCGATTGATTACGCACTAAAACACAAAGTTCCATTCTTGATGATTTCCAAATCAGGTGGAGCGCGGATGATGGAAGCTGGATTTTCCTTGATGCAAATGGCAAAGACTTCTGCGAAACTGGCTTTATTGGATCAGGCAGGTATTCCTTATATTTCACTTTTGACAGATCCAACGACCGGCGGAGTTACCGCTTCTTATGCCATGTTGGGCGATTTTAATATTGCCGAGCCTGGTGCTTTGATTGGTTTTGCAGGTCCTCGGGTTATTCGAGAGACAATCGGCAAAGATCTTCCAAAAGGTTTTCAAAGTTCCGAGTTTGTATTGGAACACGGATTTTTGGATTTCATTGTCGACAGACGGCAGTTGAAAAGCAGACTGACAACTTTGTTAAACCTCTTGAACAATTAATCAGTTATGATCTTATAAAAAAGCAAATTCAACCTTCAATTTTATAGGAAGGGTTGAATGCTTTTGATGATTAATAAATATATTTGTGCGCCTGTAAAAAAGGCATTTAATCCATAAGAATAGAAAAACCAAAATTTCATGGGTTCAGTAATTATCACGTCAATCGTAGCATTTACCCTGATCATCTTGTTGCTGGTTTTTATCCTCCTATTTGCTCAGTCCAAACTGGTCAACTCTGGAGATGTGAAAATCGTCATCAACGGAGATGAAGGCAGCCCTATCATCGCTTCAGCGGGTACCAGCTTGCTTTCAACTTTGGGTAATCAGAAGATTTTTCTTCCTTCAGCATGTGGAGGGGGCGGTACTTGTGCGATGTGCAAGTGCGTAGTAGAAGAAGGAGGCGGTGAAGTCCTTCCAACTGAAGTTGGTCACCTTAGTCGAGCAGAGCAGCAAGGAAATGTCCGATTGGCTTGCCAGGTAAAGGTTAAGCAGGATATGAAAATCCGTGTTCCGGAAGAGATTTTCGGAATCAAGAAGTGGGAATGCGAAGTTATTTCCAACTACAACGTTTCTACCTTTATCAAGGAATTTAAGGTGAAACTTCCAGAAGGCGAGACACTCGACTTCGAATCCGGAGGTTATATCCAAATTGACGTTCCACCAATCACGGTTAATTTCAAAGATATCGATATCACTCCACATCCTGAGTTGGGTCACCCAGCAGATGTATACAAGAGTGATTGGGATAAATTTGGATTGTGGGATTTGGTGATGAAAAATGACGAGGAGCTTTTCCGAGCTTACTCCATGGCCAACCACCCAGCTGAAGGTAACATTATCATGTTGACCATCCGTATTGCTACTCCACCATGGGATAGAGCAAATAACAAGTGGATGGATGTAAATCCAGGGGTATGTTCTTCTTACGTATTCTCCAGAAAGCCGGGTGATAAAGTGACTATTTCTGGTCCTTACGGAGAATTCCACATCAACCCAACTCAGCGTGAAATGATCTATATCGGTGGTGGTGCTGGTATGGCTCCATTGAGATCTCATATCTTCCACCTGTTCCACACTGAGAAAACTCATCGTAAGGTTTCTTACTGGTATGGAGGCCGTTCTAAAAAAGAACTATTCTACGTACCTCATTTCCGAGCGATCGAAAAAGACTTCCCGAATTTCAAATTCTACATCGGACTTTCTGAACCACTTCCAGAAGATAATTGGAAGATTAAGAAATCCCTAGATGACGAAGAAGGAGATGGCTATGTAGGATTTATTCACCAGGTATTGTATGACAACTATCTGAAGAATCATCCAGAGCCAGACGAGATCGAATATTACCTATGCGGTCCTCCTTTGATGAACGCAGCTGTACTAAAAATGCTCGATGATCTAGGAATTCCGGATGAAAACATCCGATTCGACGACTTCGGAGGATAAAACAAGAAAGTCTGTCTCGGAAAACGGGACAGACTTTTTTTATTATTGGTAAGCATAAGCCTTTTTAAAGAAGCTGTCTTCGGTGGATACTTCTTTTTGATTATTTTTAAAATCTAACGCACCCGTATGAGTATTCAGTCTTTTTTTGAACCAGTTGCCGAATTTCTTTGGCAGAAAAAATATCCCGATAACTCCTTCTTTAAACAGATTCATTGGTATGGAGAGGAATTTCCCGATTTAAAGGGGATTCAAATTGCTTTGGTAGGATTGAAGGAAACTAGAGGAGTCAAGCAATCCAAGAGCGCCGAGCGTGGAGCTTCAGAGATTCGAGAAAAACTTTATTCCCTTAAAAGAGGAATTGGTCCCTATAGAGTGGCAGATTTGGGGGATTTGATTCCTGGAGAGAATCTCCAGGAAACCTATGAGCGAATTCAGAAAGTCGGGGATTTCTTGATGAAAAAACAAATTCTGCCGATTTATCTGGGAGGAACTCATGACTTGGATATTGGACAATATTTGTCCTATGAGAAAATGAAAAAGCTGGTCAGCCTTCTGACAGTGGATGCGAAACTTGATATGGAAGAAGACGGTCCCATGGCTGATAAGCATACTCAGGAGATCATCCTCCATCAACCTAATTTTCTTTTCACTTATTCCCATTTGGCCTATCAAAGCTATTTGGTAGACCCGACTTTAATTAATGTGATTGAGAAGTTGTATTTCGACCATATGCGACTGGGAATGGTTCGAAAGGAGTTTAAGGAAATTGAGCCCATAATTCGTAATGCGGATTTATTGAGTTTCGATCTTTCGGCAGTGCAGTCATCTGATGCTCCAGGTGTACTTGAAGCGAATCCGTTCGGTTTGACTGCTGAGGAAGCTTGTCAGATTTGTTGGTTTGCTGGGATGAATGAGAAATTGAGCTCATTCGGACTTTATGGATATGAGCCATACTATGATGATGCACAGAATAAGACGGCTATGGTTGCTGCTGTAATGATTTGGTACTTTATCGAAGGGTTTTATTCTAGAAAGGACAGTTTATCATTTAAGAGCAGCGATTACATCAAGTACACGGTTTCCTTGGACACCAAGCCAAATACCTTGGTTTTTTATAAAAGTAAGCGAAGCGGGAAATGGTGGATGGAAATCCCCCATGGCGATAAGGACCATTTTGAGCGTGGCAGTTCCACCGTTCCTTGTAGCTATTCTGATTACCAAACTGCCCAAAAAGGAGAGATTCCTGAGCGCTGGATTAATGCCCAGATCAAGTTGCTCTAATGAATACTTACACTCGGCAACAACTTGCCCTTCGAAATGGTCAAGACAAACCCGAAGTTTGGATTGCATTTCGCGGGGTAATATATGATGTGACAGAATCGCGACTTTGGAAAACCGGAAAGCATTATGAGCATTGGGCCGGGCAAGACCTTACGGAGGAATTAAGCGATGCTCCCCATACAGAACAGGTTTTTGAGCGATTCAAACCTATAGGTAGATTGATTTGATATGATATTAATTGCTGATAGCGGTTCCAGTAAAACAGACTGGAGAGTAATCCATGCTAATGGGCAGATTTCCCAATTTCGTGGAGTAGGGTTTAATCCTTATTACCAGAGTTCAGAGCAAATGGCTTCTGAAATGAAGGTTGACTTTTTATTGAACCTCCAGGATGAAATTCGAGAAATCCACTATTATGGTGCGGGTTGCTCGACTCCTGAACGCAAAGCTGAAGTTGCAAAGGCTTTATCCACTGTTTTCCCATCAGCATCAATCGAAGTTGATCATGACTTAGCCGCGGCAGCAAGAGCTACCTGTGGCCATTCTGCTGGGATAGCTTGTATTTTGGGCACTGGATCGAATAGTTGTGATTATGATGGAGAAAAAATCATCGCCAATAGGCCAGCACCTGGTTATATCTTAGGAGATGAAGGTGGAGGGGGATACATTGGCCAAAAACTCCTAAAGGACTTTATCAATGAAGATATGCCTCAGGAAATACGGAAGGATCTCATAGATGAATTTCAGTTGACTCAGGCCATTATTCAAGAAAACATTTATAGAAAACCTTTTCCAAATCGGTACATGGCAAGTTTTTGCCGCTTCATTTCTGAGCATAAAAGTCATCCTTATTGTTACAGACTTTTTTACGATTCATTTATGGAATTCTTCGAAATGCATGTATTCCGGTATCCTGATTTTCATAAGAAGCCAGTGAACTTCGTAGGTTCTATTGCATATTACAATTCCGATATCCTTCGTAAAGCCGCTATGGATAAAGGTCTTCATGTTAAATTAATTCTAGAAAGCCCAATCGCGGGCTTGACACTTTACCACCAAGAAATGCTATGAAGGTAACAGAAACCAGTTCCCTATATGACAATTTGGAGCAAATGTCCATCAAGGATTTACTCCGAAATATTAATCAGGAAGACCATAAGGTAGCCGAAGCAGTCAAATTGGTGATTCCAAAGATTACTGCTTTGGTGGAAAAGATTGTTCCTAGAATGAAAGAAGGGGGGAGGCTTTTTTATATAGGTGCAGGAACGTCTGGAAGGCTAGGTATTTTGGACGCTTCTGAATGTCCTCCTACCTATGGGGTTCCTCACGATTGGGTGATTGGATTAATAGCAGGGGGAGATGCGGCAATTCGGAAAGCAGTAGAAAATGCCGAAGATGACCCAAATCAAGCATGGAGGGATATTCAGGAATATGGTTTCAACGAGTTGGATACCGTGATTGGAATCGCTGCTTCCGGTACTACACCCTATGTTATTGGAGGAGTTAGGACTGCCAAGGAAAAAGGATTGTTGACAGGATGTATCACCTGTAATCCTGATTCACCTTTGAGTAAAGAAGTGGAGTATCCTATTGAAGTGATCGTAGGGCCCGAATTTGTGACGGGAAGTACCCGTATGAAAGCTGGAACTGCGCAGAAGTTGGTTCTGAATATGATTTCTACCACAACGATGATTAAGTTGGGAAGAGTAAAAGGCAATAAGATGGTTGATATGCAGCTTTCCAATGCGAAGCTAGTGGAGCGTGGGACACGGATGATTATGGAGGCAACAGGCTTAGATGCTCAAGAAGCGAAAGAATTATTATTGAAAGAAGGGTCTGTTAGAAAAGCTACTCAGGCTTTTTATCAGGGAAAGAAATAATTCTTTAGAACAAAATTGATAAAAAGCCTGTATCTTTGCAGGCTCTTTAAGCGGTTGAATTTCAATTGCTTATTTTAAAATTTAATTACAGCAGTGATGCTGCATACTTATGAGAAAAAACAATTCAAGAAAGCCTTTTTTCAATCAAGAAAAGCAAGGTAAAAAAGAAGAGAGATCACAGGATTTCTCAGGATTTGAATCCAAAAAAAGATCCTTTGGCTCCTCTGAAAAGAAAAGTGGTCCAAAAGGAGGAAAATTCGAAAAGAAAGGTGGGAACCCTGCATTCAAAAACAAATTTGAAGACGAGGGTAAACCAAAATTTTCAAAAGACTCTAAACCGGGTAAACGATTTTTTGGAGAAGAAGAATCCGGTAAAGGAAGACCTCAACCGAAGGAATCCAAGTCTTCGGGGCGAGTTTATTTGGGAAGGGGAAAAGATCAAAAGCCTATTTATGGCGATAAATCCGAAGGTTTTTCTGGAAATAAACCTACTAAAAAGGGCTTCGGCAAGAACAGACCTTCTAGAATCCAAAATCAGGATTTGATTCGTCCTGAATATCAATTTGAAAATGTTCCAAAAGGCAAGAAGAACCAAGATCAAGATGAAATTCGTCTGAACAAATACATTGCGAATTCTGGAATCTGTTCAAGAAGGGAAGCTGATGAATTGATCGCACAAGGTCTTGTTTCCGTGAATGGCAAGGTGGTGACCGAATTGGGATTGAAAGTCCATCGAAATGATCGTGTCGTTTACAATGGGAAAAGAATAAATCCTGAGAAGCCAGTTTATTTGCTTTTGAATAAGCCCAAGGATTTCATCACCACGACTGAAGATCCCATGGAGCGAAAGACCGTCATGAATCTCGTGGAGAATGCCTGTGAGGAGCGAATTTTCCCAGTAGGAAGATTGGATCGGAACACCACAGGTCTGTTATTATTTACCAATGACGGAGAACTGGCAGCAAAGCTTTCTCATCCTTCGAATGAGATCAAGAAGATCTATCAAGTGACATTGGATAAGCCTTTGACTAAAAATGATGAAGAGGCGATTCGCGAAGGACTTACGCTAGAGGATGGCCCTGCCAACGTTGATGATTTGCAGGTACTTTCTCTGGATAGAAAGATTTTGGGATTGGAAATCCACATTGGTAGAAACCGTATCGTAAGGAGAATATTTGCTCACTTAGGTTATGATGTGACTGCTCTAGATCGAGTACTATATGCAGGCTTGGATAAGAAAGATCTCAAACGCGGACATTATCGCTTCCTTAGCGAAAAGGAAGTCATGCGATTGAAATATTTCACCTAATAAAAAAGCTCCTGAAAAGGAGCTTTTTTTTTTAATAGATTATTAAAATTTGAATCATTAATTAGACAGCCTGTATACTTTTTCCAGTAGTAATCGATACGTATATAGCTTTAGCAAAATCTTTTTAATGCTTGAATCAAGTCTTTTTTTGTCATGATTCTCGCCCCAGTTCGTGTCTCCACGAACTGGAATTCATCTTTGTCGTTTTACGTGAGTGGAGACACTCACGTCGGCGATATAATGGATTATTAAAATTTGAATCATTAATTAGACAGCCTGTATACTTTTTCCTGTAGTAATCGATGCGGATGAAGCTTTAGCAAAATCCTTTTAACGCTTGAATCAGATCTTTTTTTGTCATGATTCCGGCTTTTCTCCAAAGGATTTTTCCTCTTTTAAAAAGTACATAATGAGGAATGGATCGTATTCCAAATTGCTGGGAAAGCTGAGGGTATTGATCTACATTCAATTTGAGTAATTTGATTTTCCCTCCCAATTCATCCAATGCCATATCCAAAACGGGATTCATGGTTTGACAAGGGCCGCACCAGTCTGCATAAAAATCCACCAAAATGGCATCTTGACTTTTTTGGATCAGTTCTTTTGGGTTTTTCTTTGGCATGGTTGAAATAAAAAAGCCGGCTCCTGAATAACAAGAACCGGCTAAAATTAAGTTTCAATTTCGATTAGTTTCCAGCTGGAGGAGTAGGTAATTGGATACCTAACTTAGCCAAAACCAACTCAGTAAATTTATCTTCTTCTTTAGTGTAAAGCAAGATTGGTGCTTGACCTGCAGTTTCTGCGAAAACGTGTGTGTAGTTGTTTTCAGCAGCTACCGCATTGATAGCGTTGATTACTTTAGTCTGAACTGGCTCAAGCAATTCTTGTAATTTTCTCTGGTAGGAGATTTCAGCATCTTGCTGATACTTTTGAACATCCTCTTGAAGTTTTGTCAATTCTGCTTCTTTGGCTGCACGTGCATCGTCAGTCATAGTAGGAGCAGCTTGCTGGTAAGACTGCACCTGACGCTGAAAATCAGCAACTTTTGTTTGGATATTAGTTTGAAGCTGAGTTTGGTAATCTTGAAGATCAGCTCCGATTTGTTCCATTTCTGGCATCAAATCCATGATAAACTCAACATTGGTATACCCAATTTTCAATTCTTGTGCCTGAGCGGCAAATCCTACGCAAAGCAGAGCAATTGCAGAAAGGATAACTTTTACTTTCATCATTTGTGTTTTATTTAATTGTTGTCTTCAATTCCCAATTCATCCAAGACAAATTCTGAATAATCATGCCTTGGATCGGTATAAATAATGCCCGAAGGTACGGAAGCTTTGTCAAATAATACAGCCAAGTTATTTTTTCGAGAAACTCGCTCGATGGCATCGTATATTTTTGACTGCAAAGGCTGCAGAAGTTCGGCCTGCTTTTGGAAATACTGACCGTTAATTCCAAATATTCGACTGTTGAATTCCTGAGATTGCTTTTCTTTTTCCCGGATTTCACCAAGTCGCTTTTGGTACATTTCTTCTGTCAGGAGGACTTCTTCCGCCTTCAGCTGCACATACATTTCTTTTATCTCAGCGTCCAAATCCTGTGCCTCTTTCTTCCAGGCATTGCTTAGCTTTTCAAGCTCTTGTTGTACGGTTTTATAGTCCGGATGTTTATTCAGAATATATTCCGAATCAATATATCCGAATTTTTGAGCTGTTAACTGACTGGAAATCAGAGTAAAGCCAAATAAAAGCGCTATGGTTAGAAATCTTTTCATGTTCAAGTCATTTTAAGGAGCTTGGATAAAACGAATTCAAGGCTCCGAAAATTTTGACATAAATTAACCAATACACGCCATTTTCCTACTATCTGAATTGCTGTCCGATGGTAAAGTGGAACTGTGGACCACTTCTTCGGGTCTGTCCAGGAATTGCATCAAATCCATATCCCCAGTCAACTCCAAGCAAACCAAAGGCTGGCATGAAGATTCTAGCACCAAAACCAGCTGATTTTTTCAAATCATACGGGTTAAATTCTTTATAGGATCCCCAGTTGTTTCCGGCTTCAGCAAATCCAAGCACGAAGATGGTTGCAGAAGGATTTGGAGAAACTAGGAATCGTAATTCCATCACATACTTATTATAGACTATACCACCGTAAGGATCTGGATTTTCAGTTCCTCGGGTATCTCTACCTGGAGTGATGGATTGGTTTTCGTAGCCTCTCAAACCGATGATTTCTTGACCTAAAGCAAAGTTGTTGAAGGTCATACCATCACCACCCATTACGAAACGCTCCAAAGGAATTATTCCGATTCGGTCTCCGTAGGAGCCCAAGAAGCCCATATGTGCTCGAGCACTAGCTACTAGCTTGTTTGACCCAAATAGTGGAGTGTAAATACTCGCATCAAACATCCACTTGTGGTATTCCAACCACTTGTATTTTTCCTCATCCGGAGACTCCGCATCTATATTTTTATTCAAAGATGTATAAGGTGGAGTCAATGCTGTAGACAACATAATGTTGGATCCAAAACGAGGATAGATCGGGTTGTCTACGTTATTTCTAGCAATCGTATTATTGAATGTAATACTGTTGGATCGACCTGTTGGATAGCTTAGACCGAAGGAAGTTCCGAATCGGTCAAACTCATAAACTTGGAACTGTAATGAATTCGAAATGCTGAAATAGTCATCTGGCCAAGTCACCCTTCTTGCCAAACCTATGGTCGCTCCGGTGATTTTGAAGAAACCTAATTCGTTTCCAAAGTTGGCAGAGTTAAAGAAGTCTACCTGTCGCTGTACAGAGTGGTTAAAGCTAATGCTCAGAGCGTTTGGTTTTCTTCCGCCAAACCAAGGTTCAGTAAGGGAAACTGAATAGTTCTGGAATGTTCGCCCGTTTGCTTGTACACGTAAGGATAGTTTTTGACCATCACCTACTGGAAGGGGATCCCACTTGTCGAAATTACCGATGTTTTTGATGGAGAAGTTGTTGAATACAAGTCCAACTGTACCTACGAAGCCGTAGAATCCACCCCAACCACCGGAGAGTTCAATCTGGTCATTTGGTCTTTCTTCCAGCTCAAAAGTGATATCTACGGTAGCTGCCTCAAAGTTTGGTCTAAGGTCCGGATTGATCTTTTCCGGGTCAAAATAACCCAATTGGGAGAGTTCTCGGATGGTTCGAACCAACAAGGCTCTGTTGAATTTCTGCCCAGGTAGAATCCGGATTTCCCGCATCACCACGTGGTCAGAAGTCCGCTCATTACCTTTAATGTTGACCGAATTCACAGTAACCTGTGGTCCTTCGAAAATCCGCATTTCCAGATCAATGGAGTCTCCGACTACATTAACTTCTACCGGTTGGATATTGAAGAAAAGGTATCCATCATCTTGGTAAAGGGAGCTGACATCATCCCCTTTTTGAGGGTCATAATTCAAACGCTTATCCAAGCGTTCTTTATCGTAAACATCACCTTTTTGAATGCCTAATTTGGCTCTCAATACCTCATCTGGATGGATGAAGTTTCCTGTAAATTCAATGTTTCGATAGTAATATTTTCTGCCTTCCTCTAGCTCCAAATCAATATTGATCTCATCTTTTCCATAAGCATAAACCGAATCCGATACAATTTTTGCATCCCGGAATCCTTTTGTTTGGTAGAAGTTGATCACATTGTCTTTGTCGTTTCGATATTCCTTCGGAATGTATTTGGAGCCGGCAAAGAAGTTCAGTTTGAAATTTTTATTGATATACGTTTTTACATCCTCTCTTGAAGCAGAGTCTGTATATCGAATCGTGTTGGCGAAATCAGAAGCAGAAGCATCTGTCATTCGTGAATAAAGGTCTCTGAAAACACTCACCCGAGCATGTTCCTTGGTCTTTTTCAGCTTCCCTTTTACTTTGGAATCAGCAATTTCCTCATTTCCGAAAATGCGGATTTCATTGATTTTTACCTTGCTTTTTGGATCTACATCAAATCGAAGCAATACACTATTAGGCAAAGTGGTGTCACGGACCTGATTGACCTTTACTTCAGTGTTCAAGTAGCCTTTGTCCACAAAATATTTTTGAATATTTCGTTCTGCGGTATTCAATACATCTTCACGGACTACTCGTCCTCGGATATTGATTTTATCCCGGAGTTCACTTTCCTGAGTTTTGTTGATTCCGGTAAATTCCACTCTTGAGAATCGAGGTCTTTCGGTCAGTTCCAAAAGCAAATAGATGTCTTCACCTTCGATTTTGGTAACCAAAATTTTCACATCACCAATGATGCCTTGATTCCACAGTTTCTTCAATGCATTGGAAATGGCATCACCTGGAACTTCAATCCGGTCATCGACTTTGATACCTGCAAGAGAAATAATGGCGTTTTCATCCAGTGTTGAAAGCCCTACTGCCTTGATTTCGGCCACTCGAAAAGTCTGGGGTTTGGAATAATTTAATTCCAAAATATCAACTGGCTTGGCTGTGGCAAAGCGAGATTGTCCCAGTCGAATCTGTGACATCGCCGTACTTGCCCAAATCAGACAAAACAGAATCAGTAAACTTCTTTTCATCAAAACTTAAGATTTAATCTGCTCACCAGTTTTACCAAATCTACGCTCTCTTTGTTGATAGTCTAGAATGGCTGCGACTAGGTGTTCTCTTCTGAAATCCGGCCATAGCACAGGAGTAAAATGCAACTCCGTGTAGGCCAATTGCCAAAGCAGAAAATTGCTTATACGAAACTCTCCGCTAGTCCGAATCATTAATTCCGGATCCGGGATACCGGCAGTTTCTAAATGGTCGGCAACTACCTGTTGGTTGATGTCTTCCACTTGCAATTTTCCTTCAGAGATTTTTTGAGCAATGCGCTTGGTCGCTTGGGTAATTTCCCACTGTCCGCTATAACTCAAAGCCAAGATTACAGTAAGTCCATCATTTTGGGCTGTAGTTCTTTTGGCTTCCATGAGTTTATCGTAGGCAGCAGGTGGAAGGCTATCTAGGTCTCCGATACTTTCCAGACGAATATTGTTTTTCATCATCATGGGAACTTCATCGGTGATGGTCTTGACTAGAAGCTCCATCAAACCATTGATTTCTTCCTGAGGGCGGGACCAGTTTTCGGTAGAAAATGAAAAGAGGGTAAGGTACTTTACACCTAAGTTTTCAGCACCTTCAATGGCGTCTTTTACTGCTTGGATGGCATTTCGGTGACCGAAGATCCGCATGGCGCCTTTTTTCTTCGCCCAGCGGCCGTTACCGTCCATGATGATTGCAATATGTTTTGGGATTCGCTTTAGGTCTAAAACTTCCTTCATTACTTCCGATCCGGGTGCCTTCAATTTTGGAGGTACAAAAATGCTATTTCTTTTCCAATAATTTAGCCTAAGTATCAAATAATTAATAGGCGTAGCATTTTGTACTCTGGATCGTATAGCTCAAGCTGACTCCCAAAAAATAGTACCAATCCTTGTCATAGGGGTTTCCAAAGTTTATCCCAAAAGGAATATCGGGATTTGCTGGATCTTGAAAACGGGGGATCGGAGGTGTGCTTCCGTCAATCTTATCGATATAGTCCGTAAATGTGGCTCGTATACCTGCTTCAACTTGTAAAGTCCATCGATCATTCAATCGATACTTGATGCCACCGCCAAAAGGGATGATTACCGAGCCAAGATTGTAGCGTTCTGAAGGATTGTATGCAAAGGTATTTCCCTTCATAAAGAAATGGGAATAGCCGATTCCAAAGAATGCATAAGGTGACCAGAAGAATTCAGAATCATTTCTCAGGAAATCCAGGAAATTAAATTCCATTATCGCAGTTCCTTCTAAAACTCCTCCTCTAAATCTAGCATCCCGACGCTGTGCAGGTAAATCCAAAGGTCGAACACTATCGGTTGCCCGAAGCGTCCCAGCGGTAATTCCTACCCTAAGTGACCAGACATTGTCAAAATTTCTCTTGCCAAACAACGTGCCGTGAAGACCCAAATGGTCCAGGTCAATATTCCGTAGGATATCTCCAGTGTATGCCGTAGTACCCAATCCACCCCCGACTTCATATTTCTGAGCATGAGCTTGGGAAAAAATCCCCATCCCAAAAATCCAGAAAAAGAATAGGAAGGAAGAAATCTGAAAATTGACCTTTTTCAAGACGATGCAAGTTATGAAGTACCTAACGTTTAAAAAACGCCGTTTCGTATCTACAGGGTTAATCTTTGTTAAGCTGTTTTTCAAGATTTATTTGAACTGGAAATCAATTTCTCATGTCAAATCCCCAATTCAATTTATGCCTTAAGGTATCAAAAAAATCGTAATTGGGGAGCTTGACAAGTTTAGCGAAGAATTTTTCCTTTCTGATTTTAAATTTCATTTCTGAAGAAACAGAGGTGGATCTTGAGTCAAGTGATATCAAAAATCGCTCTGCTCTTCCTTCTATTTCAAAACTGATTTCACTTTCATCCGAAACGATAATGGGACGAACATTCAAATTATGTGGGCTAACAGGAGTGATAACAAAGTTCTTGGCTGAAGGTGAAATCAAAGGCCCCCCGCAGCTAAGGGAATATCCGGTAGATCCCGTTGGAGTTGCTACAATTAATCCATCCGCCCAATAACTATTCAGATAGCGCCCATCAATGTAGGTATGGACTGTAATCATGGAAGAGGTGTCTCGTTTGTGAATGGTGAATTCATTCAATCCGAAATTCAATCCATCAAACAATCTCCTTTTGGTCTTAAGAGAAACCAAACTTCGGTTTTCGATTTGAAAATTTTCGGTAGCTAAATGCTCTACAGCCTCACTGATTTTGTCGGTGGAAACAGTAGCCAAAAAGCCCAAACGGCCAGTATTTAATCCCAAAATCGGCGTTTCTAATTCTCCAACCTGACAGACAGAATCCAGCAATGTCCCATCGCCGCCTATTGAAATCAGAAACTTCATGGCTTTCATGTCTTTGGGATTTTCCAAAACTTCAAACTTCAGTCCGGTCTTGCCATGCATTCGCAGATTTCGATCAAATTGCTGAGTCACAAAGATTTCGAAACCGTGATTTTCTAAGGATTTAAATAGAGCCCGTACGTCTTTTAAGAATTCATGCTTCAATGACAGGCCATGCAGCGCGATTTTCATACGCTAAATATCTAAAAATCTCAGCAAGTTACCGATTCGGTCTTCTTCACTGCTGATTTGAGTCTCTTCTTGGTAATGATCTAGAATTTTGTAGCCGAAGCGCTCCAAGGTGGCTTTGATATATCGCAACTCAGGCTTGTCGAGCTTGAGCGTCAATTTGATTTTGTTTTCATCCAGTGGGTCACTGCTGATGAAAGAACTCAAAATCTTGGTGTTTTCGGTTTCTGCCAAGCGGGCGATTTCGGCAAGGCTGTAATCCGTCATATTCATTGACAAGACCAAAACAGATCCTTGCGATTGTATAGAGAGACTGTCAGCAATCGCCGCAATCGCATCTTCCATAGTGACTACTCCCATATAAGCCATTTCTCGATCCAATACTGCTACGATGTTTGAATCCTGCTCAGAGCTGACTCTCAGCACATCATAAATATGCTGATCTGAATAAACCCAGCATGCTGGCATGTCTAAGGAAATTTCTTCCACTGTTGCCTCAGGATTATTTAAATCGAAGATGGTTTCCTCACTTAAAAAACCAAGGAATTTCCCCTTATCCACTACAGGCAGAAAATTGGTACGAATCTCCTGCATCCAACTCAAAGCCATCTTAGCTTGATCGCTCAGCTTAAGTGGTGGAATGAGATTATTGATGAATTCGTAGGCCTGCATGAATGAAAGATAGGAAATGATTTGAAATGTTAAAACGTCCAAGAGCCTATTCTTGTTCCCTTGACCGAAATTCTGAGTTGATTAAAACAACCAATTATTAAGGATTCCTAGCAAAATTCCGCCCAAAATGATCCAAGGAGAGGAGATTTTGGTGAATTGTAAAAGAGAATAAGCTCCCAGAATCATGAGAATATTCAAAAAGTTGGCTTCTAGGGGTTCAAAAAGAAGATAGGCAGCTGCAATCAGCATTCCGCAAGAAACTGCGTTGATTCCCTCCAAGGCAGCCCGAACAGGTCGATATTTCTTTAATTGATCCCAAAATCGAATCACAAAGAATATCATGAAAATCCCGGGAAGAAAGATTCCTGCCGCAGCAATTAAGCCTCCTGTTAAGAATCCGATTAGCCCATATTCCCGCATGGAAAGAGCTCCCACAAAAGAGGAGATACTAAAGGTGGGGCCAGGGATTCCCTGAGAAATTGCATATCCAGTCAAAAATTCTTCTGAAGAAAGGAAGTTTTTGAAATCTACAAATTCGGCATAGAGGTAGGGAACTAAAACTTGTCCTCCACCAAAAATCAAACTTCCGTTCCGGTAGAAATTCTCAAAAAGCAATACGGGTTGATATCTGGTCAACGCACCCAAAACAGCTGCAATAACCAAAACACCTCCCCATAAATAAAAATTTGCCCATTGAATGCGCAAGGGCTCATCCTGTTCCAGTTTCGGTTGTTTTTTATACTTGATAGAAGTGCTCAATCCGCCGATTACCAAGAGCACAGGGAAGACAAATGGTGAACTGTAGAAAAATGCCACAAAAGTGGAAATCAATACCAAGACCATAGCTTCTGTGGTTTGAACCATTTTACTGATGGTTTTTTGCGCAGCAAAAATGATAAAGCCAATAGCCATTGGTTGAATGAATTTGGCGAAGTTGAGGGCATCCGGGCTGGTTTCTTGCAAGAAGAAAATTAGGGCTGCTGCCGCAGTCATAATCAGCGTTGCTGGAATGATCCAAACCAATAAAGCTAAATAGGCTAGATTAGGTCCTCCCACTCGGAATCCGATAGCAGATATCAATTGAGTGGAGGATGGACCGGGGAGCATGTTGCAGAGAGCATTGAGCTCCCAAAGTTCATCTTCGGTGATGTAGTTTCGAACCTTCACCATACGCTCCAGAAGCATGGCTAAAAATGCCTGAGGTCCACCAAAGGCAGTAAGAGAAAGGGCCAGAATGTCCTTCAGAAATAAGTAGTATCTGACCCTTTTTATTGACATCGCTTATTTTCTCAGTCCCAATTCACGAAGTCGCTCTTCCAAGAATTCTCCTGCTGTTGCATCTGTAAACTGCTTTGGATTTTCAGCGCTGATGCAGCTTTCCAAACAGGTCAAATCCATTTCTGAACGTGGATGCATGAAGAACGGAATAGAAAAACGGCTAGTATTCATCAATTCTCGCGGTGGATTGACTACGCGGTGAATGGTGGATTTCAGTTTTTTATTTGTCAATCGCTCCAACATATCACCTACATTCACTACCAATTGATCAGGTAGTGCAGTGATTGGGATCCATTTTCCGTCTTTTCTAAGTACCTGCAAACCATCAGCACTTGCTCCCATCAATAAGGTTATCAAGTTGATATCTCCATGCTCGGCGGCACGTACTGCATCCTCAGGAACCTCCTCAGGGTTTTGGATTGGGAAGTAGTGAATTTGGCGGAGGATGGAATTTCCATAGGCAACTTTATCCTCAAAGTAATCCTGAGGCAGATCCAAACTTATGGCAATGGCCTGCAACATGGATTTTCCAGCTTTTTCCAGGGTTTGGTAAGCTTCGATTGCTACCTCTTTGAACTCAGGAACTTCTTCCGGCCAAACATTCTCCGGATATTCCTTTTTCACAGAATCTTCGTCAGCAATAAAAGACAGTTCCTGTCCTACATGGTAGAATTCCTTCAAATCACCGGTATTTCTACCCTTTGCATGCTCTTTTCCTTTCCCTGTGTAACCTCTTTGATAACCAATTTCTGGTCTTTCATATTTTGCTTTTACTTCATCAGGAAGAGCAAAATACTTCTTGATGGCAGCATAAAGTCTATCCTGCAAGTCTTGGCTAAGTCCGTGGTTTTTGATCGCCACAAAACCAATGTTTTCGTAGGCTTCGCTCAATTTCTTGACAAAAGCCGCTTTCTGTTCGGGAGTCCCCGAGGTGAAATCCGCCAAGTCTAAGCTTGGAATTTCATCGAAAAGGATGGACATATTTTAGTTGATTTAGATGATAATGAGCACAAATTTTGCCCAAAAATAATACCTTTAGTTTCAAATCCCTCACCATGAAAAAAAACCTCTTTGCACTTTCCATATTGGGCTTTGCATTATTTTCTTGTTCTGAAAATCGCAAGAAAATCAACGAGCAAGTTGTTGGACCAGCCCAAATTGATTCAGCTACGGTAGTCAGCACCAGCCCAAATGTAGCCTTTTTTCAATATGATGAGTTGCCGGATTATCCGGACGCTGTTTTGGAATTGTTCACTCCATTGGGTAATCAGGTCTTCAAGCCGGGAAAAGTCCCTTTTGAGTTCAATATCAAGAATTACCCTTTTGAGGAAGAAGCTTCGAATCAATTTAAGCTTTTTATGGTATTGAATAATAATGATCCTATTGGATATCGAAGTCCAATCTTTCAGCAGGAGTTAGAAGAAGGAACTTATCGGGTTGTTGCTTTTTTGGTAGACGAGGCGGGATTTGCCTTGAAGAATTTCGGGAATTACGTAGACCGTGATTTTCAGGTGGGGGATTCTCGACCCTTTCCTTATTCTGCTGAGCCGTATTTGGCTGTGAATTATCCAAGAAACCAAGAATTGATTGAGGAGGGGGAAGAATTGGTGGTGGACTTTTTGGTATTGGGTGGAGATATGAAACTCGACGATCTTCAAGTGAAAATCGAAGTAGGTGATTATCATTATGAGATTGATCATATGGCACCCGTTCGGGTGGATAATCTCCCCTCAGGTGAATACCAAGTAAAAATTTCCCTTTTAAGAAAAGACGGAACTGAGCTGGAAGGACCATTCTCTTCGGTTTCTAAGACGGTCCTTGTCCGATAAGTCCTTATCTTTGTGCCTCAAAAATTCCAAAAGTATTCATGCTATTAGTTAATCATATTCGTGATCAATTTGATGTGGTTTTGGCCGGCTTGCAAAAGCGGAATTTTCCGGATGCATTGGCGGTATTGAATCAGGTGCTTGCACTCGATGATCAACGAAAAACTACTCAAACCCAACGGGATCAGCTTCAGGCTGAATCCAACAGTATTTCCAAGGAAATTGGAATGCTCATGAAGTCTGGAAAACGAGAAGAAGCAGAGCAAATCAAAGCCCGAACTGCTCAACTCAAGCAGGAAATCAAGGACTTGGATGATCAAAATTCCAAAGCTGAGGAAGAGTTAAAAGCCCTTCTATATACGATTCCGAATATTCCTCATTCTTCTGTTCCTGCAGGGAAATCTGCAGAAGACAATGAAGTTGTTTTGGAGCATGGTGTTATCCCAAACCTTGGTGAGGATAAATTGCCGCATTGGGAGCTGATCAAAAAATATGACATCATTGACTTTGATCTAGGGGTGAAAATCACCGGAGCAGGCTTCCCTGTCTACAAAGGAAAGGGAGCAAGATTGCAGCGAGCTTTGATCAATTTCTTCTTAGATGAAGCCTTGAAAGCTGGGTTTTTGGAAGTACAGCCGCCGATTTTGGTAAATGAAGACTCAGGGTATGGAACAGGCCAACTTCCGGATAAGGAAGGGCAAATGTATCATGCTACTGCTGATAATTTATACCTGATTCCAACGGCGGAAGTCCCTATTACCAATTTGTATCGGGATGTGATTCTTTCGGAGGAGGATTTACCGATTCGAAATGTAGGCTATACGCCATGTTTCCGTCGGGAAGCCGGAAGTTGGGGTGCGCATGTGCGGGGTTTGAATCGATTGCACCAATTCGACAAAGTAGAAATCGTACAAATCACGCATCCCGATAAATCCTACGAGGCTTTGGAAGAGATGAGTTCCTATGTACAGGGATTATTGCAAAAGCTCGAGCTCCCATATCGAGTGCTTCGACTTTGTGGAGGAGATATGGGCTTTACTTCTGCTTTGACTTACGATATGGAAGTATTCTCAGCGGCTCAGGAGCGATGGTTGGAGGTGAGTTCTGTTTCCAATTTTGAAACTTACCAAACCAATCGTCTAAAATTGCGATTCAGAGGCGAGGATAAGAAAACCCAATTGGCTCACTCGCTGAATGGATCAGCTTTGGCTCTTCCACGAATTGTAGCTGCTATTTTGGAAAATAACCAAGGACCGGGTGGTATTCAAATGCCAAAAGTCTTGCACCCATATTTGGGATTTGATAAGATCTAATTGACGAATTGGGCTAGTAGCACATTTTAATTTAAAACCACATAGTAACATAAATAGCATAGTAGATATTGGCTGGAAATAAGAGGGTTAAGCGTTAGTTTTCGGTCAAGAGCGGATATCAAAAAGTTATGTACCCTATGATTCTATGTGGTGAAAAAAACCACATAGCAACATAGAAAACAGAGTTGATTAGGGCTGGGATTGAGCGGTCTCCCTTTAACCATTTCAAACAATGAAAAATATCCTTGTTCTCTTTTTTCTGATCCTTATCTCAGGTAGTGTTTTGGCCCAAGAGCAAACAGATCGGGAATTGATTCAAGCTACGGTCAAAAATTATTTTGATGGGATGATTCAGCGAGACCGATCCAAATTGGAAGAGGCTTTTTTGCCGGAGGCGAGATTGATAGGATATAGAGGAGAAAACCTGACTATCACGGATTTTGAAACTTGGGCAGAAGGAACTGCCAAGGGAGAACCCCGAGACCCGGCTGCCTATAAAAATGAAATCATATCCATCCGAGTACAAGGGAATACTGCTTCTGTCGAAACAGAGTTGTATTGGCCAGGAATCTATTATTATGATTTTCTTACACTTATTAAGGTAGAAGGCAAGTGGAAGATTGTACACAAAAGCTGGTACGAGCGAAAACTTTAAACTTTAGCTTACATTTATTAAGTAAAACTCTCCCGCAGATACTTAGCAGTATAATTTCCTTCTTCTTTTGCCAAATCTTCTGGGGTCCCTGCATAGGTCAAATGCCCTCCTTTGTTTCCCCCTTCTGGACCCAAATCGATCACCCAATCGGCAGAACGGATCACTTCTGTGTTATGCTCAATGATAATTACCGAATGACCCTGATCGATCAATGCATTGATGCTGTGTAAGAGCTTGCTGATATCGTGGAAGTGAAGTCCAGTAGTCGGTTCGTCAAAAATAAAGAGCACCTGATCACCGGATTTGGTGCCGCCTTTTCCAAGGAATGAAGCTAATTTTACTCGTTGGGCCTCTCCTCCGGAAAGGGTATTGGAGCTTTGTCCCATCCCGATATAGCCTAATCCAACTTCCTGCAAAGGCTGAAGCCGATTGATTATTTGGGTTTTTCCCTGAAAGAATTCCATCGCTTCGTCTATGGTCATTCCCAAGACTTCGGAGATATCCTTGTCCTTGTATTTGACATCGAGGATTTCATTCTTGAAGCGTTTTCCCTTGCAGGATTCACAGGTTAGGTGGATATCTGCCATAAATTGCATTTCCACAGTAATCGTTCCTTCCCCCTGACAAGCTTCACATCGGCCTCCGTCTACATTGAAAGAGAAAAATGCAGGTTTGTATCCTCGTTGCTTAGAAAGTGGCTGATCTGCAAAAAGTGCCCGAATGGCATCGTATGCCTTGACATAGGTGACAGGATTGGATCTGGATGATTTTCCAATCGGATTTTGATCCACAAATTCCACTTGGGTAATCCGCTTGTAATCCCCTTCAATTCGGTCGTATTTTCCACTCTCATCAATGACGGTTCCGAGCATTTTGCCTAAAGCAGGATAAAGGACTTTTTTGATCAGCGTAGATTTTCCAGAACCGGAAACGCCTGTCACGACGGTTAAGGTGTTTAGCGGGAATTGTACGGTGAGATTTTTCAAATTATTCTCTCGAGCCCCTTTGACGATAATGGAGTCTTTCCACTTTCGGTTGCCATTCTTTTTCCAGATTTGCTCTTCACCACGAAGGTATTTGGCAGTATGCGTTTGGGCCGAGGCCATCAAATCCTGAATCGATCCTTGGAACAATAATTCCCCGCCATGTACTCCTGCATCCGGTCCGATGTCGATGATTTGATCGGCAGCTTTCATGACTTTTTCCTCATGCTCCACCACAATAACGGTATTTCCCATATCCCGAAGAGACTTGAGTACTCCTACCAATCGATCCGTGTCCCGAGGGTGCAAACCAATACTCGGTTCGTCCAAAATGTACATGGAGCCAACCAATGCGGAACCTAGCGAAGTTGCCAGTTTGATACGTTGATACTCCCCCCCGGAAAGGGTAGAGGTCAATCGATTCAGCGTCAAATATCCAAGTCCAACCTGATCCATAAATTCCAATCGACTGACAATTTCCTTTAGTAGTCGGTTGGCTACTTTGGTCTCATGATCATTCAGTTTCAGATTTTGGAAAAATTCCAACGCCTCATCTATAGGCATCAAAACCAAGTCCGTAATTGACTTCCCATTGATTTTGACATAAGATGCATCCTTTCGCAAGCGAGTGCCTCGACATTCCGGACAGGTAGTTCGGCCACGGAATCGGGAGAGCATCACCCGATATTGGATTTTATGGGTTTTGGTTTCAAGCTCCTTGAAAAATTCATTCAAGCCACGAAAATAGGAATTTCCTGTCCAGAGCAATTCCTGCTCCTTTTCTGTCAGTTCATTATAAGGCCGATGAATTGGGAAATCGAATTCGATTCCCTTTTTCAATAGTGGTTCCACCCAGGAGCGTGAAGTCTCTCCCCTCCAAGGAGCGATCGCTCCCTCGTAAACGGAAAGTTCTTTGTCAGGAATCACCAAGTCAGGATCAATTCCTAGGACACTTCCAAAACCTTCGCAGCGCTTGCAGGCTCCATAAGGATTATTGAAAGAGAAGAAGTTGACCGAGGGAAGCTCAAAACTCATCCCATCTAATTCAAATCGGTCGGAAAATTCACGGGTTTCTTGGTCTGGGATTGTGATTTTACAATCTCCATGTCCTTCGAAAAGAGCCGTTTGTACCGAGTCAGCAATACGGAACTGATTGTCCTCATCGTTTTTTCTCACAGAGGCTCGGTCGATCAGGATTTCATAATTTCCCTTTGGGATTTTTTTCTCCTCCAAAAGATCTTCCACGAAATAGGCCTCCCCATCAATCAAGATTCGGGTATAGCCTTTTTGTAAAAGTAATTCCAGCTCCTGTTCGATTTTCCTTCCCTTGGCTACTTGAAGCGGACAGGAAATCATGACCTTGGAACCTTCCTCAAAGGATAAAATAAAGTCCACAATATCCGTGACGGTATGGTGCTTGACTTCATTTCCTGAGATGGGCGAGAAGGTCTTTCCCACCCGGGCAAAAAGTAATTTCAGGTAGTCATAAATCTCGGTAGTCGTACCAACTGTGGAGCGCGGATTTTTGGTAGTGACTTTTTGTTGGATTGCTATGGCTGGAGCTACTCCCTTGATGTATTCGACCTCGGGTTTTTCCATTCTTCCGAGAAACTGACGGGCATAGCTACTCAAGCTTTCCACGTACATGCGCTGGCCTTCTGCAAAGAGGGTGTCAAATGCAAGAGAAGATTTACCCGAACCAGAAAGTCCTGTGATAACCACAAAGTTGTTTCTCGGTATTGCAACGCTCAGGTTTTTCAAGTTATTGACCCGGGCGTTTTTGATAATGATGAATTTCTTTGGATCGAGAGATTCGAGGTCTTTTGTATCAGTCAAGGTACTCAAAGTCATAGCTGGCAAAGTTAATCATCTAACCCTAGAAGTCATGCGAAAGTTTGATACACTGTATTCGCATTGCAAGTAATAAATACTAAACAATCTTAATTCGTTTCCGTCACTGCGAGACCTGCAGGGCGAAGTAGTCTCCCAGATTTAGAGGTAACTTTCAAGAGATTGCTTAGTTGTCGTTCCTCCTCCTCGCAATGACGGCCAACTTTGACTTTCCTCAAAACTCCCACCTTGTAAACACCCCAAAGTTTTGGGCAGTCTGCCTTTCTGTACCGTATGCATCCCAATTAGCGCCGATTCCAAATCCGAGTGGCCCTTTTTTCAATCCCACATTGTTTACCACTTACTAATATCCATTCGTGGGTGAAGATATTCAAGGCGGCAAAGACAAGTCAAATAAAAGCTCCAAAGGAGCGTAATATATGTAGCCCGGGGTTTTAACCCCGGGTTATATTGCAAATAATATTCCTGCGCTGGCCAAGCATTTTTGAATTGGAAATGTGGCTTGTTGCCAGCAAGATGGAGATGAAGCTATGGTAAAATAAGGGAAAGTTATGCTAGATATCGAATTTTGGTGTTTGGATAAGAATTAAAAAGTAAACGGTACGATTTACGGATTACCGATTACTATTTACAAGGAAACCCTCCAATCTTCCCACTTTCCAACTTTTATCCTTTTCTTCGCAACATGGATTTTCAATTTTTCATCGATGGACTGTCCGAAGGCCTTAAAGCCATGACTTGGCTAGAAGGGATAGCTGTATTTTTTGGGATTGCTTCGGTTTTTTATTCCATGCGGGAAAATATTTTGGTGTATCCGACTGGCCTAGTTTCCACCCTGATTTATGTATGGATTTGCCTTCAGTACAAGCTCTATGCGGACATGGGAATCAATGCCTATTATTTCAGCATGTCCATCTATGGTTGGTATGTGTGGACTCATCCTAAAGAAGATCAGCAGGTCCTGCCTGTCACTTGGCTCAAACCTTCAGGCTGGGTTACTTCTGCTTTGATTTTTGTGGCTTCCTATGGGATTCTTTCTTTTGTACTCAGCAATTTTACAGATTCAGACGTGCCTTATTGGGATTCATTCACCACTTCCTCTGCTTTTGTGGGGATGTGGCTGATGGCAAGAAAAAAAGTAGAAAACTGGATTTTTTGGATCATAACTGATTTGGTTTCTGTGCCTCTTTATTTTTACAAAGGGCTGATTTTAACGTCTTTTCAGTTTTTATTCTTTACCGTTTTGGCAATTATGGGCTTATTTGCCTGGGTCAAATCAGCTAAACACTATGCCGAATCCTAAACGCGTACTCATTTTAGGACCGGAGTCCACTGGGAAAAGTACCTTGGCCTCTGATTTGGCGGTTCATTATGATGAGCCTTGGGTGCCGGAATTTGCGCGGGAATATCTCGATATGTTGGATCGGGAATATGAATTTGGAGACCTTTTGAGAATTGGGAAAGGTCAAATGGCTTTAGAGGATGAAAAAGCACAGACAGCCCAAAAGCTACTTTTTTGTGATACGGACTTGCGGGTGATACAAGTCTGGTCTCAGCATAAATTCGGAGAAGTTCATTCTTGGATTTTGGAGGAATTGGAAAAACGTGCCTATGATTTGATTTTGCTGACAGATATTGATTTGCCTTGGGAGCCTGATCCTTTACGGGAGCATCCCGAACCTGAAATGCGGGAATATTTTTTGAATTGGTATGCAGATATCGCAGCGAAAAGTGGTTTTCCTTGGGAAAAAATCAGTGGATCGCGTAGTCAACGCCTGGAAAAATCCATAGATTTAATCCAAACCCACCTCTTCAATTAATTCACTATGACCGCACGATTTCTTCTCGCGTTTTTGTTTTTGGGACTTTTTTCTTGCGAAAAAGCCGAACAAAAACCTCAAAAACCCAATATTGTCCTGATTCTTGCCGATGATTTGGGATATGGAGAAGTAGGATTCAATGGTCAAAAACTGATCAAAACACCAAATATGGATGCTTTGGCAGCGAGCGGAAGGATTTTCACTAATCATTATACTGCGGCTCCAGTTTGCGCACCGGCGAGAGGGATGATTTTGACAGGTTTGCACAGTGGGCATGCTTACATTCGGGGCAATGATGAGTGGCGGGAGAGAGGAGAAGTTTGGGATTATGCCAAAGCTGCGGAAGATCCAAATTTGGAAGGGCAACGACCACTGCCAGCTGAGACTTTGACAATTGCCAAAGTACTTCAGCAAAATGGATATAAAACTGGAATTGTAGGAAAATGGGGTTTAGGAGCTCCTTTGAGTGAAGGAATCCCAAATAATCTGGGTTTCGATTACTTCTTTGGCTACAACTGTCAGCGGCAGGCTCATAATCTCTATCCGCCGCATTTGTGGGAGAATGAAACGAAGATTCCATTAAACAATGAGATTGTCGTTCCAGGGACGAAATTGGATGAAGGGGCAGACCCTGTGGATCCAGCTTCCTATGCTCGCTATCAGCAGCAAGAATATGCTCCTGAAGTGATGCATGAGAAGGCTTTGGCTTTTTTGGAGGAAAATTCAGATCAGCCTTTTTTCCTTTATTATGCTTCTCCATTACCGCATTTGCCATTGCAAGTTCCACAGGATTTGGTACAGAATTATGTGGAAGTTTTTGGGGAAGAAGCTCCTTATGATGGTTCGAAAGGTTACTTCCCAACCCGCTATCCACGGGCCACTTATGCAGCCATGATTACTTTATTGGACAAGCAAATTGGAGAACTTCGCCAGAAGGTAGAGGAATTGGGGCAGACTGAAAATACCATCTTTATCCTAACAAGCGACAATGGTCCTACCTACACGGGAGGAGTGGATTTTGACTTTTTTGAAAGCTCTCAACCTTTCAGTAATGGTTATGGGCGAACCAAAGGCTTTGTCTATGAAGGTGGAATTCGGGTTCCTATGGTGGTTAATTGGCCTGGAAAAGTTGAGTCCGGTTCTCATTCCGATCATATTTCTGCCTTTTATGATCTTTTTCCAACTCTCTGTGATTTGATTGGAGTTGATACTCCTGAAAATCTTGATGGGATGAGTTTTTTGCCTGCGATATTGGGAGAGGAACAAAAGTCCCATGAATTTCTGTATTGGGAATTTCCTGAATATAGAGGGCAGCAGGCTGTTCGGATGGGAAATTGGAAGGCTGTTCGTCAAAAGTTGAAGGAAGGAATTGTCAAAACAGAGTTGTATGACCTATCAGTTGATCCTTTGGAGGAAAATGATCTAGCAGAAAGTTACCCTGAGATCGTTGTCCAGCTGGAGGAAATCATGAGTAAGGAGCATGAGGAATCTGTTATTGATCGTTTTAAATTTGAAGCGCTAGGTGATCAACTCAGTGCTGATTCAGGGAATTAATCGAGAGAAGTATAGATTTACTTTTTCTCAAAAATCAGCGTATCTCCATCCGAGGGGATATGGCCTTTCTTATCCAAAATTCCCTCCATCAATAAATTGGCGATGGAAACGCCCTCTTCATCCACTGTCACCCAAAGGAAATGATCCATTGACCTTCCTAGTGAATTGTTCTGTACGCCTCCGGTGGTAGCCAAATTGATATAGTCCATCCCATTTCGCTCAAGGTATCGGAATGTGTGGGTGTGCCCATTGAAAACGGTATAATTTCTTCCCTCCAGTGCTTGCTCCAATTTGAAAAATCGCTCATTTTCTGGATTTTCCCACATGGGCTTATGCATCATTAAAAAAGTCCATTTTACATCTGGGTTTTTCTGTAGCACTTCCAAAAAGTAATTCATCTGATCTTCACTGATGTTTCCAAAACTTCTCTCCGGTAAGTTGTCGTATTCGGTTTGAGCATAAGCTTCCCGACCTTGTTCATCCAAGACCCTTATTCCCTCATTTCTGATTTTTTCAATCTCATCATTTCGCTCTTTTCCATGGTCTTCACTGTCCAGAATTAGGAAAAGGGTGTTTTTATAGATGAAGTGGTAGTAGTTTTTCCCATATCGCTCCTTCCAAATCCCCTGAGCAAAATTTCCTGTCAAGTCATGATTCCCTCCGGTGTAAAAAACAGGGGCTTTGGCAGCCTCTGTGCGGGCATCAAAAGAATCCCATTGCTGATCCCAACTTACAGAATCCGGCGCTCCACCTTCTATCAAGTCCCCTACATTGACTATCAATTCTGGCCTCATCAGATTCAGTTGAGCGATAGCAACCTCATAGATTCTCGGTCTTTCACCACCCGTTAAATCACTATGCACAGCGAAAGAGAATTTCTCCGAATCATTGTCAAATGTCTCTTTAGTCCAAGGTGTATTTCCCGAATCGATATCATGGGTGAAAATTGGGGGAGTAGTGTTTTCTTTTTCCTTACATGAGATAAATGGGTTTAACCCAAGTGTTAGCAGAAAAAGGAAAATTGGGCCGAAATTGGAAAATGACTTTTTCATAGGGAGGGTAGGAAGGTGGGATATTTACAAAATCAGGATTACCATTTATAGAGTGAAACCGTAGCAGCCTCAACCAATTTCATTTGATCAGGATGGTAATTATTGTTGAGGACGATGATGGTTTTATTTTCCTCAATGAAGCGTACAATAATGGTTTTATAGCCTGGGTTGTCCCCTGTATGCATGACCATCTTTTCAAATGGACTTTTTGGCTCAATATCCCATCCGAAACCATAATAGCTGCGAGTTCCATCATTCAATCTATAGGGTTCAAAGGCTTCCTGAAGAGTTTTCTGACTGATTAATTTTTCTCCGTAAAGCACCTGATCCCAAATCAGCAAGTCTTGTGCAGTGCTGCTGACTCTTCCAGGTCCTTTTCGATTGCCAAGCCAAACTGTATAATCTGATGAGTGGAAGCGATTGGCATTGACGTAATTTCCATTTTCATCCTTTAAATGACCTGCTGCGAAATTGGGAACTTTGGCTTTTTCTTCCAGACTTCGAATACTCGTGCTTTTCATCCCAAGCGGTTCAAAAATCCACTCGCTAGAAAGCTCCACAAAGTCTTTTCCTGTTGCTTTTTCTACAATGCTTCCCAAAAGCACATAGCCTGTATTACTGTATTGGTATTTTTCTCCAGGTTCAAAAAGTTTGGGAGGAGCATACTTTCGTAAGTATTCCAAGATTTCCGGGTTTCCAGCCACTTTGCTTTTATCCCAATGCTCATCCATGATGGCCTGATAATCCGGCAAGCCAGAAGTATGTGTCAATAAATGCCGAATATTTATGCCTTTGTAGGGAATGTCCAGGTATTTCTCCACCGGATCATCAAAATCCAATAAGCCTTTTTCTTTGCATAGCATGATCATCATTGCCGTGAACTGCTTGGAAACGGAAGCCATTTCAAAAATATCACCCGTTTTCAAGGGAATGTTTTCCTCGTAGCTCCTCATCCCAGTAGCTTTTTCGAATAGGATTTCTCCATTTTCAGCCACTAAGACAACTCCCGAAAATCCATCTGCAGATGCATGCTCAAAAGCTTCTTCGAGCAGTTTCTTTTGGGCAAAAACGGAGAATGCTGAAAAAAAGGCTAGGATAAAAAGGATTTGTTTTCTCATGGTTGGATTTGTCTTTGGATAAATTCAATAGCGGCTTCATAGGCTTTCACCCAATTGCGATGAAGGATGAATGAATGTACTTCATCAGGGAAGACTAACTGCTCGACAGTAACACCCTGCTTTCCCAGGACCTCCGCTAATTCCACAGATTCTGAGAAAAGTACATTTCTATCATCGTCACCGTGAATCAGCAAAACGGGATCTTCCCAATTTTCGACATAAGCCATAGGAGATGATTGAAAGGCTAATTCGGCCATCTCGGGAAATTTTTCAGGTTCGTACCAAGGAGCAAAAACAGGAATATCCTGATTCCAATTATGAACACCGTGAATATCCACCCCAGCAAGGAATTTCTCTGGTGCTTGTGCAAGACCATGCGCAGTCAAAAAGCCTCCATAACTTCCGCCCCAAGGGATGATTTTTCCGGCATCCACATCTGGTCTAGTTGCTAGATAATCTGCTGCAGCCAGCAAATCTAAAACCTCACTTGCACCTCCTGCTCCATAGTTTTCTTCTTCACGAAAGTCCATTCCATAGCCAATTCCACTTCGATAGTTCAGCGTCAAAGCAATAAAACCATTGGCGGCGAAATATTGCTGCAATGCATAGGCATTGCTATAATATTGAGAGTAATTGAATCCCAAAAGCATCTGTCTTCGACTTCCTCCATGCAGGAAAATAACCGCTGGATATTGCTTGTTCGGGTCGTGATTAGGAGGAAGAAAAAGCTGAGCCCTGCTTTTAAATCCATCGGAAGCTTGGATATCAAGTCCGATAGGGGTTACGAGATTTTTGGGGAAATTTTCTGGGAATAGCTCTTCCGCCAATAGGTTGTTTTGATTGTAGTATCGAATAACCGGCCAAGCAGGTCGGGTAGCATTCGCTGAAAGATAAGCTATGCCATTTTCTATCCGGACAGGAGTCCAGTTGATATTTCCTTTCTCTGTAAGGTCCTCCAGGTTATAAGAAGTTAAATCGAGTCTATAGATTTTTCTCCGTTCGATGTCTCCGATATTGCTGGTAATCAGTAGCTCATTTTTCGTAAAGGAAGTATTCACCTTTTCCACAAACCCTTGTCCTTTTGTCAAGTGTTGAACTTCCCCATTGGAAGGATTGACAGCATACAATTGAACCCAGCCATTTTTTTCCCAAGGGAAAACCAAGGAGCCGCTTGGTGTCCACCAAATTCGATCTGATTCAGCAGGAATGTCCCGAACCACGACCGAGCCTTTTCCGGGATCAGCTCGCCAAACTTCCGAAGCCTCCATTGTTTCAATGCTTAAAATCCGAATGCTCCAAGGATTAGCTTCCTTGTGAGAAGTGAAGGGAAGTTTGTTGTTCACATTAGGGATGCGCAGGTAGGCTAGTTTTTTTCCATCCGGAGACCAAGCAGGGTAACGGTCATGATCAAGACTGGTTTCTGGATAGCTGAGGGTTTTTTTTTCTCTGTTCCACAGACCGATATAGGAGTGATCTCCTCGATTGGATACGAATGAAATCCACTTTCCATCCGGGGAAAAAGCATAGGAGCCAATCGAACCTCTAGCCTGAAAAACCTTAGAAGAAGCATTCTCTGAACCTATTTCCAATTGATGTAAATCCCTCCCTTTTCGGAAAATCAATAGCTTGGAATCCGGAGAAAATACGGGTCCGCTTCCTTCTGATAGGAGCTTTTCCTCACCGTTTTGGAGATTGATCAAATGGATTTTAAAATCCGTGTTTTCCTGAAGTTGGGCAGGATTGGCGGCTTCACCAGCAGAGTTTTTTGAATTTCCCCGAACATAAACTAAATACCTGCCATCCGGTGAAAAAGTCAAGGAGCCAATGCCGATCCCAATATCACCCTCATAGGAAGTCAATGATTCAGCTTTAAAATCTGGAGCCTTTGCAAAAAAGATATTCCGTTCTCCTTCGGAATTAAATACCCAAGCGACAGCTTTTCCATCAGGACTAGCAATGAGGTCAGTTGGGAAAGGGGCGGCAAGATAATCGGAGATGTTTTGTGATTTTCCAGGGAGAGTGAGAGAAAGGAAAACCAAGGCAAGGAAAAAGATTTTCTTCATAGTGCTATGTGTTTCAGACAATTTAGTGATCTGTGGAGGGCTTTCAAAGTCCAAGTGATTCAGAAACTTCCGCTGGTCAAATCTTTTGTTTTTTTCGAGCCAAAAAATGTAGATTCCCTATTCTAAACAATAAACCCATGAGTAGAATAATCTTGATTTTTTGTGTTTTTATAGGGTTCGTTCGGGAAAGTCAAGCACAGTTTTCTCAGGCGAGTCGAGATTCAATTCAAAAGCTCAGTCAGGTAGATCATCAATTGATGATGAAAATGCTCGGCATAGAAAGTCTTCGACCTGGACCTTCGGGGAACCCTTCTGCTCCCAATGCAGCAAACTCGGATGAAAGCAAGGCCAAAACCTACGAATCTGTTCCTAATCCATGGATTTTTGAGAATGGAGAGCCGGTAAAGACAGTTTCTGATTGGGAGAGGCGAAGGGAAGAATTGTTTGAACTCTTTGATCGGGAAATGTATGGAAGAACTCCCGAGAATTTACCAGTTGTCAATTGGGAATTGGTTTGGGAAAAAGATAGCCTAATAGGAGATGTGGAGGTGATCTATAAAAGCCTTAAAGGCTGGGTGGATAACTCTTCTTTTCCTTCCATTTCCGTTGCCATCGATTTTGAATATGCCCTTCCTAAAAACAGGAGTGAAAAGGTTCCTCTGATCATGGAATTTGGCTGGAGGTGGCCGCCTGGAATGCGTAGACCTCCTGCTCCTCCAGGGCCTAGTTGGCAAGAATTGGTCTTAAAGGCTGGATGGGGTTTTGGAGTCATCATTCCAACGAGTTATCAAGCCGACAACGGAGCGGGATTACGTGCTGGAATTATTGGCTTGATGAATCAAGGTAACCCTCGAAAATTGGATGATTGGGGCACGCTCAAAGCTTGGGCTTGGGGAGCGAGTAGGGCTTTGGATTATTTGGAAACTGACCTATCGGTAAATTCTGAAAAGGTAGTCATCGAGGGGCTTTCTCGCTATGGAAAAGCTGCTTTGGTAACTATGGCTTATGATTCCCGCTTTGCCGTAGGATTGATCAGTTCATCCGGGGCTGGCGGAGCAAAATTACTTCGCAGAACTTTTGGAGAGCAGGTGGAAAATCTAGCCAGTTCAGGTGAATATCATTGGTTTGCTCCAAATTTCATCAAATATGCCGGGCCACTTATACCGAATGATTTGCCGGTGGATGCTCATGAATTGATAGCACTTTGTGCTCCTCGGCCTATATTTATTTCGGTCGGTTCTCCTGAAGTTGAAGGTCAGTGGATTGATGCGAAGGGGATGTTTGAGGCAGAAGTTTTAGCCGGACCTGTCTATGAATTATTGGGCAAAAAGCCCTTGCCGACGGACCAATTCCCTCCCATACAGACCTTTTTGAAAGAAGGGGACTTGGCTTTTCGCCAGCATGAGGGAGGTCATACTGTGGGGCCTAATTGGCCCTATTTTATTGAGTGGGCAAGGAGGTATTTAGACAATTAATGAAGATTTAAGTACCAAGTATCTGGTATCAAGAAGATGGAGGATTTGTTGAAGTCATCTATTTGTTTTAAAAGTATGAAGCCCCGAGTTTTTATTGTTTTTCTGATTTGTCTTTTTCCTGTTTTTGGATTTTCGCAGGGAAAGAAGGTAGTGTTTATCATTTTGGATGGAATACCAGCGCCAGAATTGGAACGGGTTGAAACTCCTAATATGGATGAGATAGCCAAAAAAGGAGGCTATTCCAGAGCCTTTACCGGAGGGGAAAGGGGTGGAGAATCCGAGACTCCAACCATTTCTGCCGTAGGATACAACTCACTGCTAACTGGGACTTGGGCCAATAAACACAATGTTTGGGATAATGATATTGAGTCTCCTGATTATGCTTATTGGTCTGTTTTTAGACTAATGCGTGAAGCCCGTCCAAAATCAAAACTAGCTATATTTTCTACCTGGGAAGATAATCGGACCAAACTCCTTGGCGAGGGATTGGGTGAAACAGGAAATTTGAAATTGGATTTTGCTTTTGATGGTTTTGAAAAGGATACCTTGCGTTTCCCGCATGATTTGGAGAAGGGCTATATTCAGAAAATTGATAACCTTGTCTCTTACGAGGCAGCCCATATTTTGAAGAACCAAGCCCCCGATCTTTCTTGGGTTTATTTAGAATTTACTGATGATATGGGCCATAGTTTTGGAAAAAGCCCGCAATTGACTGCAGCCATCGAATTGGCAGATCGTCAAGTAGGTAGAATCTGGGAAGCAATTGAGTTTAGGGAGAAAAACTTCGGGGAGGAATGGCTGATTTGGATTACCACCGATCATGGCCGAAAAGCTCCCGACTACAAAGACCATGGAGGACAAAGTGATTCAGAAAGAGAAATCTGGATGGTAACTAACATCTCCAATCTAAGTGAAAAATTCTATTCAGGGAATGCCGCTATGGTGGATATTTTACCTACTCTGATTGATTTTATGGGAATTCCTGTTCCGGAAATGCAAAAGCAAAATTGGGATGGGACTTCCTTATTGCAGAAAAAATAAAGGCTCGAGAATTAATCCCGAGCCTTTGGTTTTTTAATCCATTCCTCCTTTTCGAGTTGGGGATCGCTGGGTTGGCCAGCTTGTTGGGTTACCATCTCTTCCAACTGGAATTCTTCGCTCACGGGATACCATTTCCGGTTCCTCACTTGCCATGTAAACCATGATTGCAGCAAGAATCACATTATTTTGAACATCATCGAAGACGATTTTGTCATAGGTGTCCAAATTCGTGTGCCAAGTGTAGTTGAAATAAGACCAGCTTAACGAACTTAAAGAGAATGCCGGCACGCCAGCTGCTACGAATGAAGCGTAGTCAGATCCTCCGCCACCAGGGTTTCCAGGGAAAGTGGTGTTGATGTCACGAGTGATTTCTCTAGGAACTTTGGACATCCATCGACCCAAGTAATCATAACTGTGGATGAATCCCTGACCGGAAATATTTGCAACTCTTCCTGTTCCATTATCTTGGTTGAAAAGGGCCTGAATCTTACCCATCATTTCTGGATGATCTTCTACAAAAGCACGAGAACCATTCAATCCCTGCTCCTCAGAACCCCAATGTCCCACTAAAATAGTACGTTTTGGATTTGGATAAACTTCTTTCAAAATCCGCATCACCTCCATCATCATGATGGTTCCTGTTCCATTGTCAGTTGCACCGGTACCTCCATCCCAAGAATCAAAGTGTGCAGAAAGTAGCACATACTCATCTGGCTTTTCTGTGCCTTTGATCTCTGCGATCGTATTGAAGGTTGGCTGAACGCCGGTTTCTTTGGATTGAGCATTGAGATGAATCATTGGCTTCTTTCCGCTATCAGCCAATCTATATAGCATTCCGTAGTCCTCTAGCGACAGGTCTACAGTAGGGACTTTCTTGGTGTAAGCAGAAAAGATCTTATTGGCACCAAACCCTCTAGACCAATAGCTAGTGAGGACTCCCAAAGCACCTGCGTCTTCAAGGGCTTGAGGTAATTCCCGACGGCCAAGCCCAGTTTTTTGGATTCTTGCCTGCCAGGCACGTTCGAAAATGCTTCGCTCTGCCTTCATCTTTTCGAAGGACTCTTCAGTAGCCCATTCTTCCCAGTTGTAGTCTGGACGACCGGTAAGCTGAGGCGCAGATATCATTACATATTTTCCTTTGACATTCGGTAGCCAAGCTTGGAAAGCAGCCGAATCCTGCAAGTCTGGAAGGATAATTACTTCTCCGCTTGCACCGCCTTCAGGAGAAGCAGGAGACCAAGCGAGTTGGGTGCCGGAAAGAGACTTTACCCAAGGCTCCATCATGTCGATGTGCGTAATGCCACGATCCCATCCGCGCCATTCACCCCACTGCTCATTTCGAGCTTCAATTCCCCATGATTGGTATTTTTCAACCGCCCAGTCATGAGCATCTTGCATTTGAGGAGAACCCACCAATCGAGGACCAATTCCATCCATCAGTTCATGGGCAATTTCCTTAAGCTGGGAATTTTCCCGAGCTTCTTGAATGATTTTTTCAATCACTTCATTTTGCTGGGCCTGTGCTTGTATGCCGAATAGCAATAGAAGCCCCATTCCAAAAAGGTAGCGTTTTTTCATATTTCAAGGAGTTTAGAACTTAAAAGTATAGGAAGCTATTGAGAATTCTAAAACCACTGGTGGAAATGCCTGGAAGAATGAGTTTTTATGATTTTTTTCAGAAAGTCTCTTTTTCGCCCTCCATTCCTTGAAAAGGAGGTGGATTTTTTGTTGGGATTGAGTTTATTTACCTATTCGGAAAAAACGAACAACAATGAACCCAAAATCAGAGCTTTTAGCCTTTTTAAAAGCAATCATTCATAATAATGCAGAAGAAAAGTCTTTGAATTGGCTGGATGAAAAGGCTCAAAAAATCCAAGATTCAAAATCAAAAAATGCCTTTTATCTCGCTTTTTCGCAGGCTTCTCGCTTTTTTTCAAAAGACAATCTTCAACTAGATTCTGAAGCAAAACAAAAAGCAGATACGCTGATAGCTGGATTTCAGCCTGAGTTTTGGAATGTTCTTCAAACAGCCAGAACTTACCTTTTGCTTCATTTTTCTTTGGAAAAAGACGAGTGGTTGAAAGCTATTAATCAGCTTTTTGAAACCGGTGATTTGTATGAGCAACAGGCACTTTATGCTTCCTTGTCTTTGATGCCTTTTTCTGAAGAAATGCTTCCAAGAGCGATTGAAGGATGTCGTACCAACATGACCTTGGTTTTTGATGCCATTGCCTTGAATAATCCCTATGCTCCCAAACATTTCCCTGAGCTAAATTGGAATCAGATGGTATTAAAGGCGGTCTTTATGCAAAGACCACTTTACAGAATACAGCAATTGGAGCTGCGAAGGAATCCCGCCTTGGCGGAAATCGCCTCAGATTTTGCGCATGAGCGTTGGGCTGCAGGACGTAATGTGATGCCAGAACTTTGGAGGTTGGTTTCTCCATTCGTGAATGAAAAGTTTATGGGAGATCTGGAAAAAGTGATGAGCTCAGAAGATTTGCTCGAACAAAAAGGAGGTGCTTTGGCACTTTATCATTCAGATTTTGCTCAAGCAAAAGAATTATTAAATAAATACCCCGAATTGATTCAGGAGATCGAGAAAGGAGCAATTTCTTGGGAAGAAATCGGTCAGGAATATCAAGATACGAGAGTCTAAAGCTAGACTACAAAAAATTAGTAAACTCAAAATAGTATTAATATGCCCATGTATATAGACCCCCATATTCATTTAGTCTCCCGAACTACGGATGACTATGAAGCCATGCACAAGGCGGGGATAGTTGCCACGATCGAGCCTGCCTTTTGGTTGGGTCAGCCTCGTACGGAAGTTGGAAGTTTCAAGGATTATTTCAGCACTTTGGTTGGTTGGGAGCGTTTTCGAGCCAGTCAGTTCGGGATTGTTCACTACTGCACCATGGGATTGAATAGTAAAGAGGCGAATAATATTCCTTTGGCAGAGCAGGTGATGGAATTGCTTCCTCTTTATGTAGGAAAAGAAGGGGTGGTTGCCATCGGTGAGATTGGATATGATGATCAAACTGAGGCCGAAGACCGATTCTATCGAGTGCAATTAGAATTAGCGAAAGAGGTGGATTTACCGGTGCTTATCCACACCCCACATCGGGATAAAAAGCGTGGAACAACCCGCTCCATGGACGTAGCTGAAGAACACGGAATGGATCCGGGATGGATTATCGTGGATCATAATAATGAAGAAACCGTGAAGGAAGTGTTGGATCGGGGATATTGGGCTGGGTTCACAATTTATCCGCATACCAAAATGGGTTCCGAGCGTATGGTTGAAATCGTCAAGCAGTATGGCCCTGAACGCATTATTGTCAATTCCGCAGCGGATTGGGGAATTTCAGATCCATTGGCAGTCCCTAAGACGGCCGATTTGATGCGAAAAATGGGTATTCCTGAGGAGCATGTTCAGATGGTTACCTATAAAAATGCACTTGCAGCTTTTTCAATTTCAGGCCAAATGCATGAGGATGACTGGTTGAAAGCTCCTCCTATTGATCAAACCAAAAAAATGAGTGGTAATTCTGTGCTTCGTGGAGGCCAAGTGCCACGAGTAGAGGGGCCATCCGACCGAGTAGAAAATTAATCCATGAAGGGAAAGCTTTTTGCTTATTTGCAAATTACCCGTCCTGCTAATGTGGTCACAGCTGTGGCCGATGTCTGGGCGGGTTTTGCTATTGCTGGTGGCTGGAGCTATTTAATTTCGACCTGGAAAGACGGATCCGGATTTTGGATTAATCTCTTGTGGCTTTCCATCAGTACGATTGGCTTGTATGGAGGCGGAGTCGCATTTAATGATATTGCAGATGCGGAATTGGATGCGGTGGAGCGTCCGGAACGTCCTATACCTAGTGGCCGAGCAAAAAAATCCACAGCTATTATTGTAGCTAGTCTTCTCTTGTTTTTTGGGGTTTTGGCAGCTTTTCAGGTTAATCACCTTGCAGGAATTTTAGCCATAGTGATTAGCCTTTGCGCCCTAACCTATGATTACTGGGGAAAGCATCAAAACATCTTTGGCCCTATTAACATGGGGCTTTGCCGTGCTGGGAACCTATTGCTTGGAGTGGCTGTGGCGCCGGAAGTTTTGGAGAAAGTAGGGCCGATTGGAATACTTCCTTTGATCTATGTGGCGGCGATCACCATGGTGAGTCGGGGAGAAGTGCATGGAAAAAATAGACGAGCTCTCTTCGCAGGATTGGGGATGTATGCTGTCATAGTGATTGGAATATTTCTTTTAGCCAAAATTCAGGGGCCAAATTATTGGCATGTAATCCCCTTTTTAGCCTTGCTTTCTTATATGATTTTTCCACCGCTTATCAGAGCTATTCAAACTGAATCCCCACAATTAATCGGAAAATCGGTCAAAGCTGCCGTAATTTCTCTCATCATCGTGAATGCGTCTTTAGGTGCAGCCTTTGAAAGCTGGGAGATAGGATTGGTTGTTTTGGCCTTATTACCCTTATCTTTGATTCTGGCCAAAGCCTTTGCTGTCACCTAGATTTTGGCTTAAAAAGAAACTTTCACGGCCAAAGACCAATTATTTCCATATGGATACTATTCTTCAGCAGTCCTTTTCGGTTTCTTTCAATTATCCGGTTTGCTTTACGGAAAATCTATTTTCTGCTGAAAATCCAGTTTTTGTTAACGTCTTAGAAAAAGGAAAGAAGGTAAAGACCTTTTTTGTAGTTGATAGCGGGGTGGTTGAGGCTTTTCCAAATTTATTGGAAGAAATAAAGACTTACGCTTCACATCATAAAGAGCGATTCTTTCTGTGCGCAGACCCATTGGTAGTACCGGGTGGAGAAGCTTGTAAAAATGATCCAACCATTTACCAGCAAGTAGTTCAGGCCACAAATGACTTTGGGATTGATAGACATTCTTACATCGTCGCGATTGGTGGAGGAGCTGTTTTGGATATGGTTGGTTTCGCAGCTGCCATTTCCCACCGAGGGATTCGTTTGATCCGAATTCCAACGACTGTTTTATCCCAAAATGACTCAGGTGTAGGTGTAAAAAACAGTATCAACTACTTCGGGAAGAAAAATTACCTAGGAACCTTCACTACTCCGATTGCTGTATTAAATGACTTCAATTTCCTCCAAACATTGGATGATCGTGATTGGAGATCTGGAATTTCAGAGGCTTTAAAAGTGGCTTTGATTAAGGATTTGGACTTTTTCGAATGGTTGGAAGCTAATGCTTCAGACATGGCGAGACGGCAAATCGAGCCGATGAAAACACAAATAATCCGATGTGCCCAAATGCATATGGATCATATTGCGGGAAGAGATCCATTTGAGTTTGGGTCTTCCCGTCCCTTGGATTTTGGTCATTGGGCCGCTCATAAATTGGAGCATCTCAGCGAGTATCGCGTGCGGCATGGGGAGGCTGTTGCCATCGGGATTGCATTGGATTCTACCTATTCCCACCTCTTGGGCTGGATTAGTCATGATGATTTGAATCGAATTTTACAGGTAATTCAGACTTTAGGCTTTTCACTTTACGAACCGGAACTTTCAGGAGAAAATTTAATTCAGGGGCTTCGGGAATTCCAGGAGCATCTAGGCGGTGAGTTGACCATCATGCTGCTAGAAAAGCTTGGAAAAGGAGTTGAGGTGCATGAAATGGATGAAGAGTTAATTCGAAAGGCAATTGAATTTTTAAAGGAGAAAAGCCAAGAACCAAAGCTGATTTAAGCATGCAAGTTGGACACTTTCAATTCAGTTATTGCAGTAATATTCACCCCGGTGAAAGTTGGGAAGCAACCTTCGAAAATTTAAAATCCTACATTCCTCAAATCAGAGAAAACCTTCAATGGAAGGGGGCATTTGGGATAGGCTTAAGACTTTCCAACGAAGCGAGTTTGGAACTGGAAAAGAAGGATGAATTAGCCGCTTTTCAATCTTGGCTCGCTCAAGAAAACGCCTATGTTTTTACACTGAATGGCTTTCCTTATGGAGATTTTCATCATACCCGGGTAAAAGATCAGGTTCACTTTCCTGACTGGACTACTGACGATCGAAAAAATTATACCATTCGATCATTTCGAATTTTAGCCCAATTGCTACCCGATGGGATGAGTGGAGGGATTTCAACCTCACCTATTTCCTACCGACACTGGTTTAAAACTCCCGAAGAAAAGGATGATGCAATGCAAAAAGCTACAGCCAATTTGATGGAAGTAGTAGCAGAGCTTGCGAAGATTCAAACCGAAACAGGGAAAACCTTGCATTTAGACATTGAACCGGAGCCAGATGGAATTTTAGAGAATTCTGATGAGATGCTTTGGCTTTTTGATTCCTGGCTAATTCCCAAAGGAGCGCCGATTCTTTCTCAAAAGCTTGGAATTACCCTTTCTGAAGCTGAAATATTGATTCTGGAGCATATCCAAGTATGCTACGACGTTTGCCACTTTGCAATTGTTTATGAGCATCCGGCAAACACTTTTTCCAAATTCAATAATGCCGGAATTAAAATAGGCAAGATCCAAATTTCAGCTGCTTTGAAACTGGATTTGGGAGAAAATAGAGCTGAAATTCAGCAGAAACTACTTCCCTTTGCTGAATCGACTTACCTGCATCAAGTGGTTGGTAGAAAGGCAGATGGAAGTCTTGTCTCCTATTCAGATTTGCCAGAGGCACTTGAGGCAATTCAAGATGCTGAGGAGAAGGAATGGCGAATTCACTTTCATGTACCGCTATTTGTAGAGTCTTATGGCCAGTTTTTTTCGACTCAAAGCAGTATCTTAAATGTCTTGAGTGAATTAAGGAATCATCCTGAAATTACAGAGCATTTAGAAGTAGAAACCTACACTTGGGAGGTTTTGCCGGATGAAATGCGTTTGGAATTAGGTGAGTCAATAAGTCGGGAATTGGAATGGGTTCTTCAACGATTGGAGTAAGATGAAAAAAACAGTTGTTCTAAATATCGTTGCATTGTCATCCAGAGTAATTGGGGAGAATACTCCTTTTCTCAGTGGATGGATTGCTAAGCAAAAAAAAGCTATTGTAGAGCCTGTTTTGCCAGCTGTAACCTGCTCGGCTCAATCTGTTTACCTAACCGGGAAAATGCCTTCCGAAAATGGAATTGTGGGAAATGGCTGGTATTTCAGGGATGAATGTGAAATTAAATTTTGGAGACAATCCAATCGCTTGGTTCGGGCTCCAAAAATCTGGGATAAGTTAAAGACGGAAAATTCTGGCTTCACTTGTGCCAATATGTTTTGGTGGTACAATATGTATTCTTCGGTGGATTTAGCGGTGACGCCTCGCCCACTTTATCCTTCAGATGGGAGGAAATTGCCTGATTGTCACTCTCAGCCGATGGAATTACGGGATAGACTTCAAAATGAATTGGGTCAGTTTCCTCTTTTTTCCTTCTGGGGACCAAATGCTAATATTTCCTCTACCCAATGGATCGCCGAGGCCACCAAAAAGGTAGATCAATGGTATAACCCAACACTTAACTTGGTGTATTTACCCCATCTGGACTATGGGTTACAGAAGTATGGACTAGATTTTTCAAAAATCGGATCGCTTTTGAAGGAAGTAGATGAAGTAGCAAAAGATCTAATTACCTATTTTGAAAGTCAAGGAACCCAAGTTCTCTTGCTCTCTGAATATGGTATCACAAATGTCTCCCAACCTATTCATATCAACCGCTTGCTCCGATCTGCGGGATGGATTCAGGTGAAGGATGAATTGGGCTTGGAAACTTTGGATGCAGGCACTTCTCAGGCTTTTGCGATCGCTGACCATCAAATTGCCCACGTGCATGTTCAAGATCCCGCGGTTTTTGATCAAGTAAAAAGTTTATTAGAAAATACTCCGGGGATTGAGTTGGTACTTGACAAAAAGGCTCAGGCAAATTATGGTTTAGATCATCCTCGATCAGGAGATTTGGTAGTGGTAGCGGATAAGGACTCCTGGTTTACTTATTATTTCTGGTTGGATGATGAAAAAGCTCCAGATTATGCGCGATGTGTGGACATTCATCGAAAGCCCGGCTATGACCCGGTAGAATTATTTTTAGATCCTGCGATTAAAATTCCTTTGCTAAAAGTGGGGTCTAAGGTTTTGAAGAAAAAACTGGGATTCAGATATCTGATGGATGTAATTCCTCTAGATGCGACGCTAGTTAAAGGATCACATGGTAGATTACCGGAGGAGGATGAAGACAAGCCGATTTTTGTGGGAAATACTAGCCTTCTGAATTCAGAAAAAATTCAACCTACAGACGTTTTTGATTTAATTTATCAGGCTGTCCAGGATTAAAGAACTTTTAATTTTTCCTTAACGGATTCGATATTTTCCTGCTTTTTAGGCTCACGGTATTTCTTACAGTAATCTGTATGATAATCGTGTTTTTCCAAAAATGTCAATTGTAATTCATTCCAAGCTTGTTCGGAAAGTGAAGGATTAAAGTGAAGTAATTCCTCGTATAAAGCATTTCCTTGACGTAAAAAGTCATCCGTTCCTAAGTATTCCAAATCTGCATCTGCAATGATTCGCTCCAGTTGGTTAGTTGGTGTTTGAGGGATCTTGGTTGCCATGATCATTCCATGGATTTTTTTCAAGTCCTCATCTGAGACAAGATCCTTCAGGTACTTGGTGGCTATACCACAACCAATTTCCTCATGATTTTTTGGGTTTTCTACAAATCCAGTATCGTGAAAAAGTGCGGCTAGTCGAAGAAGTTCAATCTCGGATTCGCTGATTTTTTCAATTCCGGCTAAAAATAGAGCCTTTTCAGACACATATTGGGTATGAGCCAGATTGTGGTATGTCAGATAATCCGGAAGCTTTTCCAGAATATCCTGATACACGCGTTTTTGTATTTTTTCAAAGTCAATCATATGTGCTTTTTCCCCACTTTTTTGATGACACCACCCTTGACTTCCTTGATGGTCTGCACGTAGAAGAAAGCTTTCGGGTCTATTTCTTGAATGGCTAATTTCATTCGATGGACTTCAAGACGGGTCACAACCGTCATGATAATATCCACAGGATGATGAATATGAAAGGTGTCTGGAAGGTACCCTCTTTCACCTTTATATACTGAAATTGCCTTCTTAAAATCTTTTACTATCAATTCTTTGACCAATTCGTGTTCTTTTGAAATAATTGTTAATGCAGTGTACTCTTCAAAGCCTTCCACGACGTAGTCAGTAGTCTTTATAGCTGTAAAATACGTTAAAATTGAATACATGGCAGGTTCTATCCCAAAAACAAAGGCTGCGGACAGCATAATTAGGGAATTGAGAAACACGGTGATCTCACTGGCAGTCAAGGCTGAGTTCTTGTGAAAGTACTCTGTAATCACCTCAAAACCGTCAATTAAGCCACCTCCACGGATAATTAGACCAATACCTGTTCCCATCAAAAACCCACCAAATACCGCAATCAAAACCTTATCGTCAGTCACAGTCGGAACTTCCAGAAAGTGAAGTACAATGGTCAAAAGAAAAATGGATATGCCACTTTGGATGGCAAATGTTCTGCCTATCATTCTCCAAGCCATAAATAGGAATGGAAGGTTAAGCAGTACCAATAACAAATTAAGATCAATACCAAAACCCAGATTGACCAAAATAGCAATACCTGTCACTCCTCCATCCAAAAACCTATTGGGGAGCATGAATGCCTCCAAGGCGATGGCCGCCAAGGCAACCCCTGCTATGGTGTAGGCAAGCGAGTGAGGTGAAAGGATGGATTTCCAATCGATGGGTTGTTTCGAAAGTTTTGTCATCCTTTAACTAGTTGATAAAATCCTCACAGGTATTTGAATAAATCCTTTTCAAAAGGGTGGTTTTCAATAAGGTAGATTTAAGAAAATAATAATTTAGTAGTTTCCCAAGAAAGAATTCAAATATTTTAGGGAAATCTTTCAAATGTTGGATTGAAACTAATCAGCCATCCTGAATTTTCAGGATGGCTGAAGGTTTTTAATGCTCTAAACTGGTGGTAACTTTTGGAGCCTCTTTGGTCCATGAACTTACGTCCAATTTTCTTGGAGTAGGAAGAATTTCATCCAAAGTATTTCCATCATAGATCCGTCCGTCTTTCACCACATGCGTGATGGTATTGGTGTTTCGGATATTTTCCAATGGGTTTTCTGAAAGAATTACCAAGTCAGCTAATTTCCCGCTTTCTATACTTCCCAGTTCTTTGTCCAAGCCCAAAGCTTCAGCTCCCAAAATGGTAGCTGTACGAAGTGCATCCATGTTACTCATGCCTCCACTAGCCACAGACCAAAGTTCCCAATGGTAGCCTAGTCCCTGCAATTGTCCATGGGAACCAACACCTGCTAATCCGCCTCGTTTCACGATATCATTGATTCCTCTCGCATGATCTTCGAAGACATGGTCTTCTGGGGCAAACCAGCCTCCAAGTCCTCCCACTCTTCTTCGGGCTTTGGAGTTCATTTCATTGTATGGAGTAAAGCGATTTAGCTTCGGATCGTGAAGCGGGCTTTCTGTGGTGTAGTAATAATTTTCTGCCCAAGGACCGCCATAAGCCACCAAGAGGGTAGGAGTCACGGCCATTTTGCTTTCAGCAATTGTGTGGGTCACATCAGAATATAGAGGGTAAATCGGAATCGCGTGCTCATGACCAGGGTATCCATCAAATAATTGGGTCATGTTGAGTTTGTAATCCAATCCACCTTCAGTGGTAGGCATCAGCTTTTGCTCTTTGGCAGCCATGATGACCCATTGTCTATGCTGTCTATTACCAACCAGGTACATTTTGATGTATTGGGTATTGAAGTACTTGGAGTATTGCTTCAGCACGTTTTTGGTTTGCTCTAAGGACTTCAGATTGTACATCCAATAACCAACACCTGGTCCTGTGGAATAAACCCGCGGTCCAGGAATCATACCTGCTTCAACCATATCCGCATAGGTCAATACATCAGTGGTTGCTGTCTGTGGATCTCTGGTGGTAGTTACTCCATAGGCTAGGTTGGCAGCATAGATCCAAACGGTGTTTTTATGAAGATTCCAAGTTGGCCACATGTGAGCATGGGTGTCAACAAATCCAGGCGTAACTGTTTTGCCTGCTAAGTCAACGACTTCTGCCCCAGTGGCATCAAGTGTTCCCGTTGCCCCAACTGCTTTAATTCGGTTATTCTCGATTAGAATGTCACCTCTTTCAATGACCTCATCATCCTTCATGGTGATGATTCGAGCATTTTGGAGTAGAATTTTTCCAGTTGGGATATCCTTCGCAAAGTAAACCTTCACCTGATACTCTTCAGGCTTGTAGGTTTCTTTCTCTTTTTGCTGGGCTTTATAAATACTATCGGCCTTAGCTAATTCTTTGTCCGCTTTGAATAAGGAATCGATTCGTTCTTTTTCAGCTTTAGCCAAGGAATCTGCCAATTTTACTGCAGCCTCACCTTGTGCTTTCAAAGCTGCTACGCTATCCGCATTTGCCAGCATTTTTGCTTTTTTAGCACTTGCTACTGAATCTTCTACAAATTCAGCTCTGGCGATATCATAGACCCAATGCCCATTTCCTAGAGACCAATGGACTTTTTCTCCATTGGCTTCCCAAGCCGGCCATTCGCCTCCGATTTCTGTGAGTTGTCGGGAAGGGAAACTACTTGACTTTGGATCGGCAACATTAATGCTTGGAGTTTTTCCTACTTGAGGGATGGTCACAACATAGACATTATTGTTTACCTGGGCCAAAGCTTTGTTTCCTTTCGGAGCCATCAAAATGGTACTTGCACTTGCTGGACTCATTTGAGGTTCCTGTGCAGAAACTCCTTCAGGAAGCATACAATAATTCAATGAACTGGCATTTGAAAAAGGCTTACCCATGACATAGCGATAGTCTGCAAGTTCCGCATGCTCATGATCGTCATGCGAGTCTAAAACAGATCCAAATGGAGTGATACCAGTGATTTTTGCATGGGTTTTCTCATCTGTTCCATCCCATTGTATGCTGAGAAGGGTGCCTCCAGGTCCGTTCAAATAGATTCTTGAAGTATCCTGAGTAAAGTGTGCGTTTCCTATTCCTCGAGCATCCCGGATTTTCCGAACAGATCCTCCAGAAGCAGGAATCCAAGCTAAAATGGATTCTGCACCACTGATTCCAGGTCCTTCCGAATCTTCCATCAAGCGCTTGTCTCCTTTAAAGACAACGATTTTTCCATTTGGTCCCCAAACTGGCCCCATGTAAAGGGCACTTTCCTGCGTCAGTCGAGTAATAGTAGTGGATCTTCCAAAGCTAGCTTTGTATAGATGTCCTCCCTCTTGTTCGTCCCAAGTGGTAAATACCAATTGGCTTCCATCAGGGCTCCAAGAAGGCATGGCCTCTGTAAAATCATGATTACTTACCCTCATAGGCTCTCCATTAGGGAAGTCCATGACGTATAGTCGATTCAAAGCTGTAAATGCGAGTTTTTTTCCACCAGGAGAAGGTACTCCATCGCGGATTTGTGTGGCAAGTTTGGCGGTGGTGTCTTTTACTTCATAATTGAAATAGAGGCGAGGCCCCATAGCCAATTTTACATCTGCCTCAAATGGGATTTCTACCGCAGAACTTCCATCCACTGGGATTCTCCAGATTTTTCCACCGTAGGAAGCAATGACATTTTTGCTGTCTGGAGTGAAAGCCATGGCTGGTAATACACCCTGTGGAGCAATGGATTCCTGTTCATCTCGCTGAACAGGGTAGGCGAGCCATTTTTCTTCGCCAGAATTCAAATCACGAATCACTAAGCCGGTCCTATCATCCCATCTCGAACCATAAACCAACCAATTCCCATCATCGGAAAGAGTGGGGGTAAATGCTGATCCGTAGCGGGAAGTGATGCTGGTAATTTTACCTTCTTCCAGATCATAGGTTCCGACCTGATACTGTGGAAGCATAGCATTGTAATTCCAGGAACCTGTTCGATGGGAGAAATAGATTTTTTTACCATCCGGGCTGACAAATGGATCGATTGTCTTCATGGAGCTTGGATCTGGATTGAGTTGGATTCCTCCGCCACCATCCTTATGATACATCCAAAGTTTAGTGATTCTACGGCCTTTGGCTACCACAATGTAATCCCCATCTGGAGTCCAGTCAGCTCCCGGTACATCACCGTTTTTGTCTTTTGTGATTTGGACGGTGTCTTTTTTGACTAGGTCTATGTACCAAAGATTATCGTTTCCAGCCCTGTCAGATGTGAAAAGGATTTTTTCTCCATCTGGTGAAAACCGAGGATGCGTCTCGTAGGCCATTCCTGTTGTGATTGGGGTAGCTTTTCCTCCTTCGATTGGAATGGTGTAGATGTCGCCCATCAAGTCAAAGGCGATGGTCTTGCCATCCGGACTGACATCCAAACTTATCCAAGTCCCTTCTTGGGTAGTGAATTTTACTTCCCGCTCAGGTTTGAGAGGAAGATCCTTGAATTTGGGGTAGTCGAGGGAGTCTTTTTTGGTGCTGTCACTTTGAATGACTTTTTCCAAAATTTGAGGTGCGTTTTCGGTTTTTGGAACAATAGCAGCGAAGCTTATCGTAGCTCCTAAAGCCACCAAAAAAGCTGGTTGGATGATTTTTTTCATATTGATTTGGGTTTTCGGCTGGATAATCTACTAGGAAAATTTCTAATTCTATGGAAATCTGAGTAGTGTACTCGAAATACCAAAGATTCATTCAATTTATCCATCAGTTTGTGAATCTAGGATTTCTTCATCTCCCTGTCTTATTAATTCTCTTTCAATTAATCCGATAAAGTTATCTAAAGCAGGAATTAAATTTTCAATCCTACTTTTAAATATAAATGTGCTGTTTTTTTGAAGTTGGATCAGATGCAAAAACTCATCTTTGTAGATCACCTTGGGATCAGAAATTTTATTCTGTATAGATTGCTCATTGTTACTAAGCGTAACGATCATTCTGGAAGTGATTTGTTCCACCAAATCATTTTCCACAGATTCATCTGAGTTAATTCTTTCGAAAATTTTTTCAGTTCTGGGGATAATAAATTCATACAAATCTGCCATCTGAGAGCGGATGGAGTCATTAGATATTTTATCGATGCCACCCGATTTTATAGAGCCGTAGGTTCCTGAGTTATATTGAAAAAGAACCTCATAACGAAGTGCTGAAAAATATTGGTTTAGGGTATCCAGGTTTTCTTCCTTGATTTGGCGAAACTCCAAAAGTCGGTTTGCTGCGTTTTGCTTATTGTTTAATCTTGGAATTTGATTAGAAAAGTATCGCTTATCTTTTTCCAGGGTATTTCTTAGCTCATGGAGCATTTTCAATTCATAATTCTTGAGTTTCCGCTCCTCATTCCAAGTGTTGATCTGCAAAGCGATTAAGATTCCAACCACAACCAAGAAAATTTCACCTACCGCATAGGCCAAGTACTTGGTAATCTGATTTTTTTGAACCAGAGACATTCGGAATTTTCGAAAGAAGGAAACCATCCGGACTATTTAATTTCAGAAAGTACCTCAAGCACTTTTACCGGTTGGGCTTTGTTCTTGAGCTTAAGTTCTCCGATTTCTTGAAAGGAGAATTCGGTCACCACTGAATTGGCGTATTTTTCTAAAAGTAAAATCTGCCCGGGGCTAGCAGCAGATTGAAGTCGGGCTGCGACATTCACGGCATCTCCAATAACAGTGTAATCCAACCGTTTCAAGGACTTGGAACCAATGTTTCCAGATACCATTTCGCCGGTGTTGATCCCTATAGAAACTTCCGGTTTGAATTTGTTTTCCTTCGAAAATGCTGGCATTTCGTCCATTTTTTCTCGAATGGCTAAAGAGGTTCGAATTGCCCGAGCGAAGTGGTTTTCCCCCTGAAAAACTGCCATCACTGCATCTCCAATGAATTTATCCACGCTTCCCTGCTCATTAATGATTTCCTTGACCATCAAGTCAAAGTAATCGTTCAGGAGGTTGACAACCACATTTGGTTCTTCATTTTCTGAGATTTTGGTGAAGGCTACTAAATCAATGAAAACAACAGTGGCTTCAATGATTTCATTTTCCAAAAGACTGGATTCCAGTTCCTTATTTCCCATGAAATTTAGAACCGTCTCATCCACATACATTTTTAGAATGTTGTTTTCCCGTAGGGCTTTGAGTGTGGATTTAATTTGATTTCTGTATTGAATGGTCTTATCTAGGGTGATTTCTAAATCTCTAAAGTCCACCGGTTTGGTGATAAAATCAAAGGCCCCAAGGTTCATGGCAGTCCGGATATTTTCCATATCACCATAGGCAGAGATGATGACAGTTTTCAAGAGTGAATTTTTCTCTTTCACCTTAGAAAGCAGAGTCAATCCATCCATCTCGGGCATATTGATATCACTCAGAATCAAATCTACATCCGGATTTTCCTCGATTACTTCCAGGGCTATTCTTCCATTAAGTGCAAAAAGGAATTCTAATTCCCCGCCCTTGATTCGTTTTCGGAACTTCTGTTTGATCAGGATTTCTAAATCCGCCTCATCATCGACTACCAAGATTTTAACCATAGCACCTTTTATTTTTGGCTTTCGATCAACTTGTTGACCTCTACTTTGAGGGATTCAAAATCAATCGGTTTAGTGAAAAATTCCTTCGCTCCGGATTGCATGGCCTTCTCGTAGTTCTGCGAATCTCCATATGCCGAAATCATACTGACCTGAATTTCCGGGAAATGGGATTTGACTTTGTTGAGTAATTCAAGGCCGCTCATGCCAGGCATATTAATGTCTGAAAAAACATAGACCACCTTAGGTGGATGCTCCGAATCCAAGACTTCCAGAGCTTCTTCCCCAGAAAAGGCAAAGGCTAATTCCAATACCCCGCTTTTTACTTCTTTTCGGAATTTTTGTCGAAAAAGTAGTTCTACATCTTTCTCGTCGTCTACAATTAAGATTTTCATGATTGTGTTGTTTGGGGGATGATAATTTCAAATTCGGTGTATTCTCCTGGCTTACTGTTTACTTTAAGATCGCCACCATGCCCGTTTGTTATAATATCATAACTCATGGACAATCCTAATCCTGTACCTTTTCCCGTCGGTTTGGTCGTGAAAAAGGGTTGGAAGATTTTGGACTTGATCTCATCAGGAATGCCTTTTCCATTGTCCCGAACTGTAATTTTCACCCCGTTTTGGATTTTTTGGGTTTTGACCCAGACCGTCGGCATAAAGTCCGTTTGGCCTGCCTTTTCCAGTTCTTTTTTCTTCTCGTCTGCTGCATAAAAGCCGTTATTGATCAAATTCAATAAGACTCTACCGATATCGCCAGGGACTATATCAATTGGCTCGACGCTTTCATCAAGTTCAATTTTAAAGTCCGCCGTAAAACTCTTGTCTTTAGCTCGTAATCCATGGTAGGAAAGCCTAAGGTACTCGTCAGTCAGGGCGTTGATATCTGATTTTTCCTTTTGACCGGAGCTGCTTCTACTGTGGAGAAGCATTCCTTTAACGATGGAATCTGCTCGTTTTCCATGGTGAAGGATTTTTTGAAGATTAGCTTTCAAATCCTCAAGGATTTCTTTGGCATCTTCCTGATGTCCAGAATCCAGCTCTTCCTTAGCTTCATCAATTAATTCAGAACTTACCTCAGAGAAATTATTTACAAAATTGAGAGGGTTCTGTATTTCATGGGCAATTCCTGCGGTAAGCTCACCAAGAGAGGCCATTTTCTCGGAATGAATCAATTGATCCTGAGCTGCTTTAAGCTCTAGGAGTGCTTTTTCCAGCTCATTCTTTTTCTGGGTAATTTCTTTGGTTCGTTCCTGGACCTGCTTTTCCAACTGGGCTTTAAGTGCTTCGGTTACCTTGTATTCCCGTTCCTTCTGAAGAGCTTTCAGTCGCTCTTGCTCCAAAGCCTTTCGCTGCTTAGTATTATTGATCCACATCACGATAGCCCATACGATTGCAAAGAAGGTAGCCGTGCTGTGATAAACCTCTATAGAATTGAAAAATGAAGGACTGATAACCTCTAGAAACTCTTGGATAACGATCAGTCCCATCAAAGGTAACCAAGCATAGATCATCCCTTTCCTATGCTGAAGTTCAGGATTGCGAAGCGTCAAATAGACAATCAATGCCCCCAATCCAAAATTCAAGAAAAGCGCGATTTGGGATATTACTGGGATGCCAGAATTAGAAAATGCCCAAAGGACAAATGCTGCTATCATCCCGCCGTTGATGATGCGCTTCCACTCCGCAGAAACCTCAATTGGCCCCATCGGACGCCGGAGATAGAACAATAAAATCAGCAGGATGGCTCCTAGATTCATAGCACTTCTGGTTTTTGGGTTGAGTTTAAAGGTAGGAATATAGTGAAAGTGGTATAAGAATCCGACCCCGTTTTGCTTTCTGCTGTTAATTCACCCTGATAGGACTTGACCGTATCGTAGCTTAAAGAGAGTCCTAGACCTGTTCCAAAACCAGTTGGTTTGGTTGTAAAGAAGGGTTGGAATATCTTCCCAATAATGTCTTGAGGGATTCCTGTTCCATTATCTGTGATCTTAATTTCGATTCCTTTCTTTGTTCGATGGGTACTGATTTTTACCCGAGGAATGTAATTGGGATCTTCCGTTTCCTTGGATTTTTCATGGACAGCATAGAAGGCATTGTTGCAAATATTGATTAGGATACGTCCAATTTCCTTTCGAATCACTTCAACCTCAGGAAGGGTTGGCTCTAAATCCGTTGAGTAATCCGCTTTGAAGTCGGGTTCTTTTGCCCGAACACCGTGGTAACTCAGACGAAGACATTCATCGGCTAGAGCATTGATATCGGTTGGCTCTTTATTCCCGACACTAGCCTTTGAGTGTTGTAGCATTGCCTTTACGATGGCGTCAGCGCGCATGCTATGAAGGGAGATTCGATCCAGATTATCTTTGATTTCTTTTGCTAAGGACTTTGCTTCATCGTATTCTCCATTTTGGATTTCGTCATTCATTTCATCCATCAGTTCATGACTGACTTCGGAAAAATTCTTGACAAAATTGAGCGGGTTCTGAATTTCATGGGCAATACCCGCGGTCAACTCACCCAAGGAAGCCATCTTTTCCGCCTGTATCAATTGGGATTGGGTGGCTTTTAGGTTTTCATGGGTTTGATTAAGCTCTTCATAGGCTTTTTCGATTTCTTTGGCATGCGCCAATTCCCGCTCCTTCGCCCTTTCCCGTTCAGCCTTCAAAAGGCGATTTTTTTGGTAAAGGTGCATGGGATAAATCATGGAAAGAAAAACCACCAAATAGAAAGCATAAGCCCACCAGCTTCTATACCAAGGAGGAAGGATGGTGAAAGAAAAAGTAACAACATCACTCCACTCTGATGGCTGATCTATACTGTTTCCCGCATAGCGGGCACGGACTCGGAAGGTGTAGTCTCCTTCTTGAATATTGCCAAAGGTAGCGGATGTCCTACGTAAGATCGGGCTCCAATCAGACTCATAACCTTCTAGAATATGCTGATATTCGATCAGGTAGGGTTTTGCCAATTCATTGGTGCTGAATTCAATATTGATCTGATTGTGTCTATAGGGAAGTTCCAGATTTTCCGGAATCGGGATAAAAGGGGTTACCCCATCCATTTTTACCCCTTCAAATCGATCCTTCAATTCCTGTTTTTCAGCAGCAGGGAGCCTTCTGCCCAAGGTAATCAGCTGGTCTGTAATGCTAGAAAAAGATTCAGAACCCTCACTTTCTATAAATAAATGCCAAGGGATTACTTCTTCGTTAAGTCGAACCTGTTTGATTTCAATTATTGGCGGAGTAGTGTCGGCTTGTATTCGACTAGGATCCATTCGGACCAGGCCTGTTTTTACGCTTCCTGTTCCTGCCCAGATTAATCCTTTGGAATCCAAAAGCATCCCATTTTGGCCATCGGTAAGGTCTTTTACAGGGAAGCCAGTGTCCGAATTGAAAATCTCAAAATTTCTGAGTTTAGGATCTTGTTCTGGATGATATTCCAGACTTGTGATCCCCTGATTGGTTCCTATGGAAATGGATTTTCCAGGTAAATCGACAATCTGTAAAATGAAATTATCAGGCAATCCATTTTCCGTATTGAAGCTGTTAAAAGGATTGGATTGGATTTCTTCACCTGAGGTGATTTTATTTTGGATTTCTCTGGGTAAAATGCTCAATCCATGAGTCGTTCCTATCCAGAGGTTTTCCGACTCATCCATTTCTAATCGTACTACCGTTGGATCGATTAGACCTTGATCTAGTCCAAAATTGATAAAGCTTTCCCCATCATATCGGCTTATTCCTCCATCTAAAACTCCAAACCAAATAATTCCATCGCTATCCTCTTCGATACTTGTAATGATCTCTCCGATTAATCCTTGGTCTTTGGTAAAATGCTCAAAACCATTTCCATCAAAACGGCTGACTCCATAGTCTGTACCTATCCAAATATCTCCGGACTTACTCTCAAAAAGCGAGTAAATCTCATTGGAGAGTAAGCCTTGCTCTATTCCATAATGAGAAATCCGATTTCCATCCAATACACTTAGTCCGTCACCGGATGTACCAAACCAAATTCGGTTTTGTTGGCCTTCTAATAAGCTGTAAACAATATCTCCAGAAAGACCCTGAGAAGAAGAATAAGTGGTAAAAGATTTCCCGTCATATTTACTGACACCCCATCCATTGGTTCCAAACCATAAATTGCCTTCATGGTCCTCCATACTGGTCAGGATAATATTTCCAGCAAGTCCCTGTTGATTTGTGTAGCTGGTAAAGCCTAAGCCGTCCAAGCGGCTCACTCCGCCTCCATCAGTACAAAACCAAAGTTTTCCTCGCTGATCTTTTACAATGTCCAAAACACTGTTTCCGGCTAGTCCTTGTTCGGTGGTATAGCTAATAATTTTATCCCCTTCGAATCTGCTGATTCCTGTCTCGGTAGCTACCCAAACCCATCCATCCGAATCCTGATTGATTGCTCGGACAACATTTCCTGCTAATCCATTCTGACGTGTGAAGCAAGTGAATCGCCCATTTTCTAGTCGGCACACCCCGGCACCTAAAGTACCAATCCAGATAGATTCTGGAGATTCTGCAAAAATGGCTCGTACTCGATTAGAGGGAAGGCCATTTGCCTGTCCAAATGAATTTAAATTTTCTCCATCGTAGGAAAACAAACCTGCACCATTGGTTCCTATCCAAAGTGTACCATCAGCATCAGCAGTCAAGCTGATGATAGCTTCTTCTCCTAATTCCTCATTGAAAGGAGCCGGAGAAAAATTATTTCCATTATATCGAATAAGTCCGGCCCCATCGGTACCCATCCAAATGTTACCATTCAGATCTTCAGCCAGAGTATAGACTATGTCATCTCCCAATTCATTGTAGCCAAAGTTTTGAAAGACTACACCATCAAACTTACTAACTCCACCTTCTACAGTTCCAAACCAGAGATTTCCTTGGGAATCCTCTAAAATATCCCGGACGGCATTTCCAGCTAAGCCTTGGCTTTCCGTGTAATTAAAAAACTCCAATCCGTCAAACCTACTGACTCCTCCTCCGGCAGTTCCAAACCAAATATGCCCTCGGCTATCAACCAAAGCACAGTTTACTCCATCAATAGGTAGTCCCTCATCAGAGGTGTATTTTTTGAATTGTGCTATTCCTCCTTCACCTAAGATAAAGGCTCTTCCAGTAGAATCGAGTAGAACAGATCCGTCCTCATTTCTTAATACTTGAAAATTATTTTGTTGTGGAGGTTCAATCCCACGACTGGAATAATTGGACAAAAGAACTATTTCAGGAGAAGCGAGTTCACTAAGTGAAATTTTTTCGGGTTTGTGTTCAGGAGCTAGGTCTGAAATAGAGATTTTGATTGGGGATTCGGTTTGCTGAAAATTCATTTCGGAAGAACTCTCCTCCTGCGAGCTACAGGAAAAAAGAATCAAGCTGAATAGCAAAAACGGAAATAAAAAGTCTTTCATAGAGAAATAAAAAATAGGGGTTTTGAGAGCTTCCTAGAAGATTTAAAAGGAGTAAAAAAAACTTGAAAATAATACATCAGGCCTGGGATTAGATAAAAATTAAAATTGGGCTAGAGAATAGAATTCTTCCAATTTGTATTGGGAAAATACAAAAAGTATTTCAATTCTGTTAAAATGTCAGAAATAAGTTGACTTAAGTGTGGCCTAGCTGATTTTTCTGGTAATTAAGTGTTTCAAAGAATTTTAGCCGTTTGAAACTATTTCATTTAATTAAATAAGATTTGGTCAATTTTTCGGGGCTTATTCTTATATTGACACAGGCCTATCTAGGCAAAATCATATTTTCAACCATTGTTTATCATCAATTTTTAACCCATGGAAACAAAAATTGGCGTAGGAGCCAGCAATCAAACCAATTCCTTTGCAGCCGGAAAGGAGGCAGCTTCTCAAGCTATGAAAAATGGCAAAATCGAACGTCCTGATTTTGCCTTGATATTTTGTGGCGGAAAACATGACCCCAGAGAATTTTTGAATGGAGTCAATGAAATTATTCCAGACACCCCAAAAACGGGAGGATCTTCATTTGGAATCATCACCGATGAATTTATCGGATATGATGGGTTCGAGGTAGGAGTGACCATTTTCAGCTCGGATAAAATCCGATTTGAAGTTTTCGCAGAAGGTGATCTGAACAAGGACGAATATCAAGCTGGGATGAAGCTTGGTAAAAAACTTCAATCCGCTATCAAGGATGATGCTTGTGGTTTGTGGGTATTCTATGATTCCTCCAAGCAGCAGAATCCACCTATGTTGAATTTTGCTACTCCTTTATTTGCTGCTATAGAGCAATTTATTCCAGAAGAGCTATCGGTAGCGGGAGGGGGATTTTTGACTGATATGATGCTGAGCACTTGCTACCAGTTTGTCAACAATGAAATTTATTCCCAGCATGTTGTCGGAATTTTGATTTCTGGCGCTTGCAAAATGGATACTGTCATTCTTCATGGATGCCAGCCTTGCAGTGATTACATCACGATTACCAAAGTTCAGGGACCGGTCGTTTTAGAAATAGAAAATAAGCCAGCCTTAGAAGTAATTGATGAATTGCTGGGACCGGATCACGGGATCAGTGTCAAGGATTTTGCAATGAATGTGACTCTTGGAGTCAATAGGGGAGATAAATTCGGTGATTTTCAGGAGAAAGATTATGCTAATCGATTGACCTTGGCTGTGGATGAGCCAAATAAAGCCTTGGTGATGTTTGAGCCTGATCTGCAAGATGGAGCAGAGGTACAATTGATGCGAAGAAATTTAGAGCCGGATTATGTAGAGGAAGTCATCAATGGATTAAAAGCACAGGCCGGAGATTCAAAACCAGTTTTTTCTTTTTACATTAATTGTGGAGGAAGAGCAAAACCTTTTTCGGGAGTGAATTTTGAAGATGCCGAAGAAGTCCAAAAAGCCCTTAAGGGTATTCCATTGTCAGGATTTTATTCTGGTGTGGAGGCTGCCCGCGTAGGGTCCAATATTCAACCATTGGATTGGACTGGGGTTTTATGCCTGATTTCCGAAGACTGATTTTTTATTAATGAGCTCCAACGAAAACAACGAAAGCGCACAGCGGGAAATAAACTATTACAAAGAAAGACTCAAGAAGCTGACAAGCTCCTACATGAGTCTGGAATACCGTAATGCCGATCTTTCCAAAGACGTGCTTCAGATGAGTGAGGGGCTCAAGGTTATCGCTGAACTTCAAAATCAGAAGGCTGAGAGCAATATGGATGAATTGCTCGATAGTCTTTCGGAACAAATCAACATCCGCCTGAAAATGGATGTGACCCTGGTACTAATTCCAGATGAAAAAGGGTCTTTTATTCATAGCCCAAAATTTATCAAGGCTTATGCAGGGTATGCCATAGAGAAAGTAAAATCCTTAACCATAGCTATACCTCCTGACTTCTATGAGTCCAGGAGGTATATTATTTTCAATCAAGGAACCGAGGAAGATGAATTTGCTGCGAGTCTGTTGAGGGATTTCGACATGAGTCAATTCCTTCTTTCACCCATTATTCACAATCAGCAAGTTTTCGGGTACTTTTTTATTGGAAGAAGATCTCAACTCCTACAATCCGGTACCGGTATTTTGCCTTATCACCAAAATATTTTAGATGCGATGGGAGGGGTGGTTTCGGCGGTTCAAAATCAAATCGACCGAAATATGATTCTAGAAGAGTTGGTGGAGGAGCGAACCAAGGAATTGAAGAAAGAGAAGGAACTGACCGAAGAACTTTTATTGAACATCCTACCCTATGAGACTACTCAGGAGCTCAAAGCAACCGGATATGCAAAGGCGAAGGATTACAATGTGGTGACTGTTTTATTTACGGATTTCAAAAACTTCACCCAATTCAGTGCCGGGATGCCTTCACACGAACTCGTGGCGGAAATTGATTTTTATTATCGGGCCTTCGATCAAATCACTGCCAAGCATAACATTGAAAAAATCAAGACAATTGGTGATAGCTATATGTGTGCATCGGGACTGCCTGTAGTTAAAGAACGGCATGCTCAGGATGCGATCAATGCGGCTTTGGAGATCCGGGATTTTGTAAATCAAGTCAAAGCAGAACGAATCGCTATGGGTCGGCCTTTTTTTGAAATTAGAATCGGGCTGCACAGTGGGCCTGTGATTGCCGGAATTGTTGGTATCAAAAAATTCGCTTATGATATCTGGGGAGATACAGTAAACGTCGCCTCCCGTATGGAATCCTGCAGTGAAGCCGGGAAAGTCAATATCAGTAATGTGACCTACGAGCTAGTCAAGGATGAATACGAATTTGACTATCGTGGAAAAATAGAAGCAAAAAATAAAGGGGTCATTGACATGTACTATGTAGAAAGGAAGAAAGATTCTTCCAGTTCCAATAGTTAATTGTTTCCTCTCATCATACTTAACCCATTTTCATTCCCGGAATCGATTCGGGAACAAGTTTTTTTTTAATCAATAAAATCCAGCTTATGAGTCAATTTGATTTTCCGAGGATCAATTTTCATGGATCTGTGCTCCTCGATGTCCCGACAGGTAATAACGGGAAGTTTTCACCTTTAAAAATTTACAATCAGGATGCTGCGCTTCCCTATCGGCCTCCAAGGGTAAATATCTCTCCGGATTTAGTTTCGAAAATTCAGAATTTAAATTATGATGTCCAGAATGATGCATCAGGACAGAGCTATGTTGTGATCGATTCGGTTACAGATGAGGTTTATGATGATTGGGCCACTTATTTGCTCGGGACATCCGGGCATGATGATAAATTTGTTGACCTCTATAAAAATGTTCCTTTAGATGGACCCGGAGATCAGCCTTCTCTTTATGATGGATTGGTTCAGCCGGGATATTGGAATTACTATGGAGATCTTAGCGTCTATGCAGAGGATATTCGGATAACAGGGATACAAATCCCGGATGGGCAGGGGAAAGTGATTACTTATACGCCTGATAATAGCGAAGGATGTCCGGCGGGTTTAGCCCAGCTTTTAGGACGGTCATTTTCATTTCACCAGCAGTTTTTTGATAAAAAAAGCAAGACAACAGCCATGTTTTGCGATGTAGATAGTATAAACGATACTTGTACACAGCTTTTCATTTCTCTGGCTGGGATCTATGGCGAGCCGAACGGAGAAGAAAAGACTTTTTTATCGGGAGTTCCCTGTAAGTCTACCTTTACTTGGTTGTCACTTTGCAAGGTCTTAAACTACAATAATGGCCTGCTTATGCCTATGAGTGGAGGCACTTATTTTGAATCCACTATTAATTTGAATGCTAATCAAACAGATGCTTCTGTTCAACAGGATTTGAACCAATATGCAGGTTTTCAGGTAGATGCGCTCTCTATGAAAATTCTCCTTCATCAGGTGTATGAGGTGAGAAATCCCATTTATTCTGAAATGCCAACGGCTCCACTTGGGAATAATCAAACTTCGGTTCATAAGAACCCGGCAAGGGTGGCATTTTCGGGTTCGCTTTGTCCCTTTGTGGAAAGCGTAGATATGAAAACCCATAATGTGGGTAGGATTTTGAAAAATGAAATAGCCAATAACCCTGCTATAAATTACACTGAGGTTAATCCTCCTGTAATTGCTCCTACTCCCATGGGAACCAATCAAAAGCCACTAGACCTTCCCAAAACGGTTCAGCTGCCTCCTGCTTTTGTGAGGGTTAATCCAAAAGAAAACCTGATCAGCTTAGATGTGATTAACACAATCTGCGAATATGGTGTCGGCTTTGAAGAGAAATATTGCTACTATGGAGGAGATACCTCGATTAAGAAGTTTCTTGGTTGGGAAAATTATGACTTCGGTGAGTTGACTCTCAAATTTGTTCCTGATGATAAGACAGCTCCTACTACCATAGGGAGTTTTAATCATAAACTGGATTATAACATGAATACCTTCCTTGCACGGGGAGGAGTGATGGATTTTCCGCTTCCAAGCGGGATTTCTGACTTTTCAGCAGGAAAGTTTGCTATCTATACCAGTTCGGACCAGGAATTATTGATGGAGGATGACTATCTAATATTGTCAGATCAACAAGGCTCCTATGCAGAACAGGGACAGTTGCCTTCTGAGGGATATAAATTTGATGGTGCTGGTAGAGGCCCGGTTATTTTAAGATGCTTTTATAGAGGGAACCCGGTTACGACTCCAGTATTGGGGAAAATCCGAAATGGAAACACAAATAAATTCCAGGACTTTTATTTCTCAGATGGTGTGCCTTTCGAGTACTGTACCAATGAAGCAGGATGTGTTCAGTATATCTTGGGGATTACTCCTGAGCAATACAATGCACCCGCATCTCAGGCGGAGGGACTTTATTTTGCTGCCAATGGCTATTTTGTAGCTACTCGGGTGCTTTCTGCTGATAAGGATTTGGAAGTCTATCTCAATGGGGAAAAACCTTTGACCTTCCAGGTGCTGTATGACAATATTCTTTCGAATTACAATAATGTCCTACCAATCATGAATGCCATTCTTCCATTTAAGGAGGAGGTTTGGAGTGAGCCCTACACCATGCGAAGAATGCTGAAGCTTACTGACGAGAAAAACTGGGGAGGCTACATGTATATGCCCGTTACACGGGAGCTTTCCAAAAATCAGCAAGCCTTACTCCAAATGTGGGCTAACCTTAAAATCAATTCCTAGTCTCAAATTTTTGTGATATGAAAAATTTAATCCTTAGAGTATCAGGATTTTTCCTGCTTCTGCTTCTTAATCAATATTGTTCCAGTCCTACGGATAACGAAACTGCGGATGAGACAATGGAAATGGCTGACTCTCCATTATATGATAGAATTCAACAGTTATTCGAATCAGATAGTACGGTTTCAGATTTTATCCAAGTGAGTCTTGAGGAGGTTGATCCTGGGTTTTGGATGCCGGAATTACAGAGTCCGGTCTATGCTACTATTGGTGAGCAATGGGTATTGTTTGGCGGAAGAAAATCCGGATTACATAATATGGCTAAAGATCCCCCCGCTTTCCCCAACTTAATGGCAAATGATTCCATTTGGGTGGTGGATTTTGCAAATAAAAAATCCACAGGGGTACCTATTCCAATGCCTTATTTTCACCAACTCTCAGGTAGTAGTATGCTTCATTATCAGGAAGGTGAAACACTCTATGCGTCTGGAGGATATACGAGTGATGGAACAGATTCAGTAAGCAACTGGACTTCAGATTACTTTTTCGAGATTAATGTCCCTAACCTTATTCAATATGTCCTTTCCGAAGGAGCAAATCCAACCTTGGATCAAATCTTCACCAAGGTGATTCGAGATCCATTTCTACAAGTAACAGGTGGAGAAATGATGGTAGCTAACGGGAATTTCTACCTTATTGGAGGGCAGAATTATAAGGGTTCATATCTTCCTGGGAATACCGGAGATTATACCTCAGCTGTTCGAAGGTTTAGACTTGCTCAGGAAGGTACTAGTTGGGCTATTTCAGATACTTTATCGGTTATCGATTCGGCAAAACTCCATCGTAGGGATTACACCTTGGCGGAAGTCATTACACCTGGTCCTGATTCCTTGGGTGCAGTGATATATGGAGGGGTCTTCACTAGACAAGGTTTGGGATATCGATCCCCAGTCTATCTCAATGACCTTGGTTCGGGAAACCCCGATGTGACTTTGGATGAGCAAACTTTGCAAAAAGCGAATTTTTATTCAGCAGCTCAAGTAGATGCGGTCATGGCATTTGGCGAATTTCGTGTTAGTCGGATAAGCATTTTGGGAGGAATTACCTATATGGTTTATGATCCGAATTCTGGGCAATTGGCAGCACCCGATAGTATACCCTTACCATTTTCCAATTTGATTTCTACTTACTATACAAATGGCGAGGACGAAACCATAGAGCTGGTTCAAACTCCACCTCAGGCTCAGATGCCGGGATATTTGGGGGCAAATGCGGTCTTTTTTCCGCTCCCTAGTTTACTTTATGGAGAAGCGGCTTCCATTATTGACCTCAACAAAGTTTTCGAAGGAGATCCCTCAGGACCCGTACTTGTTGGATATATGTATGGGGGCATCGATTCCCCTGTTCAAAATCCTATGGGGGGCAATAGTAATTATAATACAAGCGTTAACTCCAAGCTTTATGGAGTGTATATGACTTTGGTTCTTCCTTAAAAAATCAAAAGTTTCGGATAGTGAATTCCCAAATTTGGGGATTCATTATCTGACTTATGGCATGAGTCAGGGTAAGAACACAAAGGCCAATCAAGCTAATCATGCTGATTTCAATGATGCCCTTGCATAGGTTCAATTCTGCTTTTTGGGAATTAGTATTTGATTTCATGGGCTTAAAAATTTGAATGGAGATAGGTAGAAAAAATAATGTTGGCTATTGAAACTATTAAAAAAATTCAATTAATCAAAGAATTGTAATATTTTATTTTGTAATTGATTCAATAGGTGAAATATTTAAATCAAAAAAATGAAAAACTGTTACTTTTTGAACAGTCTGTGATTTTGAGCGATTTTCAAGGAATTCTTAGAGGATGAAGAATTATTTGTTTCCTACACTAGTAGTCCTAATCGTCTGTTTGGCCTTACTATTCCCAGGTATTTTGGTTAACTGGGGAGGCTTCGAAACATCTCTGTTGATTGTTCCTTTGCTTCAACTAATCATGTTTGGAGTGGGAACAGAAATGAGTCTAGGTGATTTTTTGGGAGTGGTCAAAATGCCTAAGGGTGTGCTTATAGGTATGACCTGTCAATTTACCATTATGCCTTTTCTGGGCTTTTCATTAGCTAGAATTTTTTCTTTTCCACCAGAAATAGCCGCAGGATTAATTTTGGTAGGATCCTCTCCATCAGGCTTGGCTTCCAATGTTATGTCCTACCTATCCAAAGCAAATTTGGCCTTATCAGTGACCATGACAGCTGTTGCAACGGCTCTTGCTCCGGTATTGACTCCTTTTTTGATGAGTTGGTTAGGAGGAGCCTATGTTCCAGTTGACTTTCTCTCCATGATGTGGAGCATTATTCAGATTGTAATCATTCCAGTCGTCTTGGGATTGATTTTTAATCATTTCATGAAAGGTAAAGCTGCTTGGTTGGACCAAATACTACCAGTGCTTTCCATGGGAGGAATTATTTTGATCATCGGAGTAATTACAGCAAATGGAAGGGATAGCCTATTGCAGATCGGGATTCTGTTGGTAATAGCCTGCCTTCTTCATAATATCTTGGGATATGTACTTGGGTATGCGAGCGCAAGGGTTTTAGGTTTAGATGAAAAATCTTCCCGGACTGTGGCTTTTGAAGTGGGGATGCAAAACTCAGGTCTTGCCTCGGGGATTGCGGTACAAATGGGGAAAATCGCGACAGTTGGTTTGGCTCCCGCGGTTTTTGGGCCATTGATGAATTTTACCGGTTCGCTGTTAGCCTCCTTTTGGAGGAAAAAATCCGAAGCCAACCAATAATCAAATTGCATTTTTTTCTACCTCCAGAAGTGTGTAGATTTTATCACTTAATTGAAAATCTTTAGATCATGAATAAGAAACTGCTTTGCTCGCTGATTATCAGTTTGGGAGTAACTGGCCTATCCTTTTCTCAAGAAGGGCCTGGTTACTTTATGCATCCGGATGTTCACGAAAACACCCTTGTTTTTGTAGCGGAAGGAGATGTTTGGATGACATCCCTTCAAGGAGGGATGGCTACACGCCTGACCACTCATCCTGGTGATGAATCCAATCCAAAAATTTCACCTGATGGTAAATGGGTGGCTTATGCTGCCAGTTATGAAGGACCTACTGAGGTTTATGTGATGCCTGTCAATGGAGGCCTGCCTAAAAGGCTGACTTACGAACCTTCGGCTTCTGTCCCGGTGGCTTGGAAATCATCCACAGAAGTTGCTTACACTACCAATCAGTATTCCACACTTCCTCGATTGCGAACAGTAGTGGTGGATGTCAATTCCAGGGAAAAGAAGGTTCTTCCACTAGAAATGGCAGCCGAAGGGAGCTTTGATCGAGAGTCTGACACTTACTTTTTCGTCAGACCCACTTACCACAACAATGTGACTAAGCGCTATCAAGGCGGTACAGCCCGTCAACTTTGGAAATACAGCAACGGAGCACCAGAGGCTGTAAAATTGACTAAAGACTACAGCGGCGAAGATCATCATCCGTTTTTTCATCAGGGAAGGGTGTACTTCATCTCTTCTCGGGATGGAATTCAGAATGTCTGGTCCATGAAGTCAGATGGTTCGGATATTCAGCAGCACACCAAAGAAGCATCTTATGATGTGAGAGAGTATTCCCTAGCTGGAAATACGCTGGTTTATCGGGCTGGAGCGGATTTATTCCAAATGGATTTGGGCCAAGATCAAGCTCAAATAATTGCTATTAATCTGGTTTCTGATTTTGATCAGTTAAGGGAAAAATGGGTGGACAATCCTGCTTCCTACATTACCAATATTTCTGTTTCCAATGACGGAGAAAAAGTTGCTTTGACAGCTCGGGGTCGGGTTTTTGTCTTTCCTGCAAAAGAAGGAAGAATGGTTCGCTTGAGTAGAAAAGATGGGGTGCGCTATCGGGATGCGGTGTTTACCACCGATTCCAAGGATATTTTGACTTTCTCTGACGAAAGTGGTGAATTTGAAATCCACCAATACTCAGGTTTGGGTTTGGATCAGGGAAAGCAATTGACTGATAACGGGACTACGCTTCGCTTCAACCTGACCCCTTCTCCCGATGGAAAGTGGCTAGCTTGGACCGACTTGAACAATGACCTATGGATTAGAAATCTCTCCACAGGAAAAGAAGTCAAAGCCAATCTGACCGATGAAGACTTGCATGGCAGTATGTCTTGGTCACCCGATAGTCAGTGGCTGGCTTACGGACAGGCCGCTTCGAATACCTTTACCCAGCTCTTTGTCTTCAATCCGAGTACAGAAAAGCGAATAACCCTAACTTCTAACCGGACCAACAGCTTAAATCCTCAATGGAGTGCTGACGGGAAGTGGGTTTATTTCCTTTCTGACCGAAATTTCGAAACCCGTGTAGGAAGTCCATGGGGGCAGCGTCAGCCGGAACCTTTCTGGGAAAAGCAGATCAAAATCTATCACATTCCTCTCCAAAAGGGTTTGATCTCTCCTTTCACTCCAAAAAATGAGCTGAAAGTAGAGGAGAAAAATTCAGAAGGCCCTGTTGCCGTGAAGATCGATGAGGAGGGCTTGATGGAGCGTGTGCAGGAAGTGCCTGTACCAGCAGGAAATTACAAAAATCTGATTGTAACCGAAAAGGCCTTGTACTACCATCGGGTGGGACCCGGTCCGGGAGTTTATTACGGAGGAGGGGCATCCAATGATGATGAACCAGCTTTGATGATGACTCCGATTTCCGAAAAGGCGGAGCAGAAAGTATTTGCTGATAAAATCAACAGCTATGCGGTTTCAGCAAACAATAAGTATGTTTTGTTGCGTCAAGGGGCCAACCATTTCTTGGTGGAATTGGGGACTTCTCCGGTTTCGGATTTATCCAAAAATAGATTGGACTTGAGCGGCTGGAAATTCAGCATTGATCCTCGGGAAGACTGGAAGCAGATCTATACCGATGCTTGGCGAATGGAGCGAGATTATTTCTATGACGCAGGCATGCATGGTGTGGATTGGGATAAAATGTACGAGAAATATCTTCCGCTTGTGGATCGGGTGACGACTCGAAATGAACTTTCAGATGTGATCGGGGAGCTGATTGGTGAACTGTCCGTTCTACACACTTCCGTTCGTGGAGGGGATACCCGATATGGAGAGGATAATATTCAGTTTGGAATGCTTGGAGGCCTTTTCTCCAAAACCCAAAATGGCTATCAAATCGACTACATTTTCCAAAGCGATCCGGACTATCCAGATGAGAAATCCCCATTATCTCATCCTGCTTTTGGAATCGAGGAAGGCGATGTGATTACGCATATCGACGGGACTTCTGTTTTAGAAGTGGATGATATGCAGGTGTTACTTCGAGATAAGGCTGGAAAACAGGTTCGCCTAGCAGTAGCCGGAAAAGGGGACTTCATTCTGAAACCCATGAGCTCAGGTCAAGAAAGCAATCTGCGATACAACGATTGGGAGTACACCCGCAGACTGGAAACAGAAGCCAAATCCAATGGAGATATAGGCTATGTGCATTTAAGAGCCATGACTTCTGGGGATATCGGACAGTGGTATCGGGATTTTTATCCGCAGTTTAAGAAGAAAGGCTTGGTCATCGACGTGCGTCACAATCGGGGAGGAAATATAGATTCATTCATACTTGAAAAGCTGATGAGGGAAGCCTTTTTCTATTGGAAGAGCAGAACCGGTGAACCCTATTGGAATATGAATTATGCTTTCCGTGGACATTTGGTTTTGCTGGTAGATGAGTTTACCGCTTCCGATGGAGAGGCTTTTGCCGAAGGCTTCAGAAGATTGGGGCTTGGCAAAGCTATTGGTGCGAGAACCTGGGGAGGAGAAGTTTGGCTTTCAGGAGTGAATATCCTTTCGGACAATGGAATTGCCCGGGCTCCGATGAATGGGGTTTATGGAGTTGTTGGTGGAGACACCAACAACGGCGATAAAGTAGAATGGCTGATTGAAGGAGTTGGCTTTATTCCTGATATCGAAGTGATCAACCTGCCGAAGGCGACTTTCGAAGGGAAAGATGCTCAGCTAGATGCGGCGATTGAGCACTTGAAGGAGTTGATCCAAAAAGATCCAAGAACAGTTCCAAGTCCGCCACCTTATCCGGATTTGAGTTTTAGGAATGGTCAAAACTGATAAAAAAAGCGCTTGAAATAATTCAGGCGCTTTTTTTATCCCTTGGCCATTACGCCTCCGTCAATGGTATATACACTTCCGGTGATCCAAGAAGCTTCATCGGAAGCAAGAAAAAGTACCAGGTTTGCGATATCATGGGGAGATCCTAAGCGTTGAATCAGGGTATTTTTTCCCGCGTCTTCTACGGCTTTTCCCGGATCAGGAAAGGCAGCAGCTGAATCATGAATCAGCGGAGTATCCACAGGGCCCGGACAAATACAATTGATCCGCACGCTTGGTCCATAATCTACGGCTGCTTGTTTGGAAAGAGCAACCAAACCCGCCTTGGATGCACAATAAGCAGGGTGATTGGGAAAGGTTTTAAATGCCGCAATCGAAGAATTGATAATGACTGATGCGCTTGGTCGTTTTTGTAAATCAGGAAGGGCTGCTTTTAGCAAATAGAAAACGGAGTTCAAGTTCACATCAATGGTTCGAAGCCAGTCTTCAGTTTTGAGGGAAGTAATAGAACCGAGCCCTAATGTTCCTGCATTTACAGAGATTCCATCTAATTGGCCAAATCGTTTAATAGCCAGATCCACCAATTCCTGATTATAGCTTGGATTGCTTACATCTCCTTTCAAAAAGACTACATTGGAGCCGATTTGAGTTACAAGTTCGGCTCCGGATTTTTCATTTCTTCCGCTCAAAATCAGATTAGCTCCTTCTCTAGCGAAGGCCTGAGCAATAGCTTTTCCCATTCCGCTTGTGGCGCCCGTTACCAAAAAGGTTTTATTGAGAAATTTCATACTTATTTGGCTCCTCCAATTTTTCCATCTCCATCGAGATCCTTTCCGCTATGTTCCTCCAGTATTTGAAGGGTTTTGATCAGTAATTCCTGTGTTTTCCGTAATTCATGCTCTAATTGAGCTACTCGGGCTTCTAAGGAAGCTGCCCGCGAACTGTGCTCAGAGATTTGACTTTGTTGGATGAGGTTCCAGAATAGTCCCATAGTTTTTTAGGCTTAATATACACAGTGTACAAAGCTATACCAACAATTAATCTTTATGTCATTTGAAGATAATTTAAGGTAACACTGGAGTTGAGGTCTTTAATCTATCAGAAAGGATTATTATTGAACCGAATGAACTAATGGCAAAAAGGGTACTACTAATCTTTTTAGATTGTCCAATTATTTATTATTCCTGAGAGAAGAATTAATAAGGAGTTTGATTTCTTCTATTAAAGAAAGAACATCTTTTGCTGAGCGGGCTGCATCTTCAAGTAATACGTTTTTGATAGCAATTCTATTCGCAAGTTCACGGCTCCATACGGCTTCTTTATCTGAGGAGAATCGTTTGTTAATAGGAGTCTTTTCATAACCCGATGAATGGGGTATCCCTGGATAATCCCAAATCACATCTGAATCTTCCCCATAAATAGTACTTACATTAAATCGATTTACGAAAAATTCTGTCACCTGTCCTGCCCATTGATTAGCTGCCTTTTCTGAGTAGCTATTTGCTAAAGCATTTACTATTTCAAAATTGGAAAGTGCTCTTCGTAGTTCTTCGCTTTGAAGAATGGAGAGCTTGCCAGAATTGACAAGGTCGTTGTAAGCAGTTACCTGAATACCAAAAGGAACATCTATAAATGATTTCCGGAGCATTCCAACCAAGCTATCAGTCGGGGTACTTCCCTCTGGTTCTGCTAGAAGCACAAGCAATTGCTCATTGTGGTCCAGTTGTTCTAGTACAGCTCCAAGAATTAGTTGAAAGGACGACTCGGCTGTTTCAAAATCGTTTAGCAAAGAATTCAAATATTGATTCTCTTCTTTTTCGCGCTTTCTTTCTTCATTCCAGGTATTCACCTGAAGGGCAATAAGAATTCCGATCACCACCAGCAGGATTTCTCCTAAAGCGTAAAATAGATACTTTCTGATACTTGCTGTCTCTAATAGAGATTGTCGGATTTTCCGTAAAATTTTTAGCATAATTCTAACTGCATAATGTAATCTTAAATACTTACTTTCTTCAGGTGATTCAACTTCTAACGAACCCTATGTGCTTTCACAATATCATAGCTTAAACTCAGGGCAAGACTAATCCCAAGTGCGAAATCATATCCGGATTGAAGTTTCAGGAAAGGAACGAAGCGATAAGAATTCGATGTCGTTGGACTTGTCAGTTGATTTGAATGAGAAAGAGGAAATCCAGCCTAACCTTCCTCTTTCTTTTTTACTTGATTTGTAAAATCGCTACTATTTGATTGCTATTGCAGCACTTGAAGGACCGGCTAGAGGGAGAATATTGGTAGATTCAAATCCAACAGCATTTGCCCACTTAGTGAAATCATTGAAAGTGTAGTCAAACCCACTACCTGTTTCAATCAGCATATTGATGCTCATCATCAAGCCAAATGCATTCTTTTTTCTCTCATTGTCTATGATTCCTTCAATAGCTACAAAAGACCCGCCTTTAGGCAAAGCCTCATAGGCTTTTCTCATCAGCATTAATTTGGTCTCCTCATCCCAATCATGGAGAATATTTCCCATAACTACAATGTCTGCTTTAGGTATAGGATCCTTGAAAAAATCTCCGTTTCCTGTGATGACCCTGTCTTGAAGATTAAAATGCCTAATATTTTCCAAGGCTATTGGAGCTACCGGTGGTAAATCCCAAGAGATAAATTTCATATGTGGTTGGTGCTGGGCAACAATGAGGGAAAGTAATGCTCCTGAACCACCTACGTCTACCAAGGTATTGTACTTCGAGAAATCAAATGTTTTTGCAAAAGCCATAAAGTTTCCCATCTGAACACCACTCATGGCCTGGATAAATTCCTTAAGTCTTTCTGGGTCGGCATAGATTGCTTCAAAAAGATCATTACCATTCTTGGCTTCGTTTTGTTGTTTTCCGGTAAGTAAAGCCTCTTCAAGATTTCCCCAGAATCCATAAAGTCGGTTATTGAGCATCTCCAGCATCCCACCTATGTAGGAGTCTTTATTTTTATCTAAGAAAATGTCACTTTCAAGTTGATTGGAATACCTGGCGGTCTCCATGATTCCTTCCCGATTTAAAAATCCAAAAGTGGTCAGGGTATCCAGATAATCATAAACATTTCTGTCAGTGCATTTAAAACCATAATGGGCTTTAATTGCCATTCCTGACATGGACTTCTTTTCAGCGAGTAATGTGAAAAGTTGAAGTTTGGTAGCTGAGATTAGAATTTTTGATGCCCAAAATCCTGTTCCAATTTTCAGGATGTTTTCCGGAGTGGGTTGATTTTTCATGTGCTTTGGGTTTTTTGGGTTAAGAATTGATTGAAAAGAGAGACTTCAATGAAGTTCCCCTAGAACTATGTTCAGAGAATTGACTCTGTCGAGTTAAATTCCAGAATAGTCTCATGGTGATAAAATTGATTTATTTAAGATTAAGCAATCTTCTAATTCAAAAAAATAGCCCTCATCTATAAAGTATATCCGAGAGCTATTTTCTTAGGGTAAAAAAAACTAATTAGAAATTACTCATTCATATCTGAATCTACTGTCTCCATTTGTGATTTTTCAAATTCCATGATCGCCAACAATATTTGGCTTGTATCCCAATAGCCATAATCTTTGACTATTTTCCCATTTTCAAACTGGAAAGTTTCATGAAAAGGAATTTCAAATGATTTTCCAGATGCAGTATGAGTAGCTTTCCAGGTCCCCCAACAGTTTACCCAGGTTTCTCCTTCATCAGTTTTGACCATTTCAATGGCATCATCGGTTACAGTCACTGATACATTAGAAAATGTATTCATATCTTCCTTTTGTTGAGTAATTAAATCATTCAAGGAAATAGGATTGTCTTCGGTTGCATTATAAAATATTTGGGCATTTTCAGCATAATATTCTCTTTGGGCATCAAAATTACCTGCTGCCGTTTCAGCCAATAGCATTTTTATAGCATCGATTTCAGGGGATGATTGGGTATATCTCGATTCCTGTTGACAAGAAGTCATAAATAGCCCAATGGACAATAATAAAATTAGATTTTTCATAGTTGTTGGATTTGAGTTAAAAACAATTGCTATCTGAATTTAAGGAAAAAATAGCTGATAAACAGATTTTTATGTTTTTGTTTGTTTGAATTTGTTTTTAAAAGAATTGAAATATTTCTAGTTAAATTGATTGATCATTACAAAATGAAACTAAGCCAATTGCTTTATGCAGTAATCCATCTAGCTTTCAATAAGAAGTAGTTAAAATTTCATCGCTCAGAATTAGTTCTCAGTTATGTAAAAGCCCCTTTCTTACTTTCAAAGCAAATTATTTCTCCTTCAAAGCCACTAAGCAGGTTGCTAGATTATGAAGTTCGAGATCTCCTCCTCTTGCTTTTCCTATTTCTCCTTGACTCAACATTCCTGCTATAGGTCTGGACCATACACTATATATCTCTTTGAATTCTCGATTAAATTCTGGCCCAAAGGATATTTGTCTTCCTGTGCAAGAAAATAATAGAATTGCATCAGGTCCGGGCATTTCTTCCTCTTTAAAATTACGGATAACACCTACTGTTTCATCGATCGTATCCAGATCGGGCAAGAGACAAAATTTAATTTTGGCGCCTTCCGGCATGAATCCGGTAAAAAGTAGTGACATATCTTGCATGTTGACTACACCCCCTCTCATAATAGGTTCACCTTTCTCGCGAAGGAGTTGAATCATCAATGAGTGATTTATCTCAGTTTGAATATCATATAAATTATCTGGAAGTTTCTGAATTCCTCCAAATCGCATAATGAGTTGAAGTGCAGGTTCCCCATCTATTTCGTAAACAATATTTTCCGAACTTTTAGTTATTGTTTTAGCAGTTCCTATGGAATTCCATCCATGAAATGAAACGCCTTTTAACTCTATTTTATCTGCATTAAAAACGATAATGATAATAGCGTGATTACCTTTCTTGTTGTTAGTAAAAACAAATGATTCCTGGAGCAAAAGGTTATCCCCTGCGATGCCTCCATATACAGGGATATCACTATCCAAAACTTCCTTGAATCCATTCACTATCTTTTCAAGATTGTAATCTTTCCATGCTCCGCTTCCGGAAACAAGAATTGCCGGATTATTAAGAGTTTTCAATGCTTTCTGAGCTAGAGACTTGGTGGTTTCTTTTAAACCTTGATTACCCACCTCTTCAATCAATATTTTAAAATCCTCTAAATCTATATCCAACAAAAGAATGGAGATTGAATTCTTATCCAATTCCGAATTACAAATCTCTCCTCCCTCCGTAGTTGCTCCAAAAATTTGTATTCCTCTTGAATCCAATAGGTTGGTAAGTTTGTCAATATCTTGTTCTATAGAAAGGAATACAAAAGCCAAATTAGGTGAAAAACCATCTGACAAAGCTGTTATTAATTCAGTTTCTATAACACCAATTGATTCCCCTTTAATTGTTTTCGCTTTCATTTTTCAATTCTAAATTTCCTTAAATGCCACGCAAATACTGGTGAGGTTATGTACCTCGAGTTCCCCTCCTGAAGCTTTCCCAAATTCCCCCTGGCAGAAAAATCCAGCCATGGGTGCATTCCAAATTTTTTGGATTCCTCTGACCTCCCTTTTTATTTCTGGTCCAAAAGCAGTAAGTCTTCCTGCACAGGCAAATAACAATACTGCATCTGCTTCCGTCATCTTGTTTTTCTTTAGGTCTTGAACCGCTCTAATTGAATCATCAAGAATATTCAAATCGGGCAAAAGGCAAAATTTAATTTTTGATCCTTCTGGCATTGAACCAATAAAATAAAAGTACCCTTCCTCTCTATTGATTATAGCCACTCGCATAATCGGATCCCCTTTATCCCTTTGCAATTGGATTTGAAGGGATTGATTCAATTCTACCATTAAGTCAGTAGTATTTTCAGGAGGGTTGGTGATCCCAGCATACCTTAATAACAGTTCCAATGGAGGCTCACCATCTATGCCATATACCTTATTTTCAATGCTCTTGGTTATTGTTTTAGGGGTTCCAATCGCCTTCCATTCACAAGTCGCAATACCATTAATTTCAACCTTACTATTGTCAATAGCGATAACCATTGCAGCTCGGGGACTATCTTTTTTGTTTGTGAATATATAGGTATCTGATAGACTGAAACCATCTCCAGCCATACCACCAAAAACAATAGCGTCTTTTCCAAAAACACTTTTAAAGCCATCCGTAAATTTTTCAATATAAGGATCTTTCCAAATCCCACTACCTGTGAATATGAAAGCTGGTTTTTCATAGAGCCCCAGTGATTTTTCTGAAACTGATTTGGCAACCTCAGAATATCCACCTTGTCCAACTTCCTCAAAAATAATCCTGAAGTAATCAGGATTTAAATCCATCAGCATGATTGAGATTGAATTCGTATCTATCTCTGTATCAATGATCTCTCCATCTGTGGTCGCTCCAAATATTTGAACTCCTTCTTTGTCCAAGAGATCGCAGATTGCTTCCCTATCAATCTGAATGGATAGAAATACTAAAGCAAGTGTGGGCTTGAAACCGTCCGACATTGCTCCATTCAAAGCTATTCTTATGTCTTCGGTTAAACGCCCTGATATTGTTTTTGCTTTCATTTTTTAATTGGTTGGAAATGGGATTTCAAGGGTAAAAACGGTTCCCCTACCTTCTTTACTTTCAATTTTTATCTCCCCTCCATGAGCCTTCACAATATCATAGCTTAAACTCAGCCCTAGACCAGTTCCAGAACCGGTCGGCTTAGTGGTGAAGAAAGGTTGGAAGATTTTTTCTTTGATAGATTCAGGAATTCCTTTGCCGTTATCCTTTACAGAGATTTCAATACCTCTTTCAGTCTTATTGGTGTTGACGATTACTTCGGGTTTGTATCCTTCTATTCCTGACTTGGCTTTCTCATCAACCACATAGAATGCGTTGTTGATCAGGTTTAACAACACCCTTCCAATATCCTGAGCTACTATGTTTACTTTTGGAAGATTAGGTTCAAAATCGGTCTTGAAATCCGCCTGAAAGCTTTTATCCTTTGCGCGAAGTCCATGATAGCTTAACCGAAGGTATTCATCAGCCAATTCATTCAGATCGGTAAGAGTCCTCTCTCCGGAATTGGTTCGACTATGCTCGAGCATGCTTTTTACAATGGCACCAGCTCGCTTTCCATGATGATTTATTTTTTCCTCATTGTTCTCGATATCGGTGGCTATGAGTTTTACCTCTTCCAGATCACCATTTTCGATCTCCTCTATTAGATCCGCTATCAATTCTTTGTTAAGCTCTGAGAAGTTATTGACAAAGTTGAGCGGATTCTGTATTTCGTGAGCAATACCCGCAGTTAGCTCTCCGAGAGAGGCCATCTTTTCAGATTGAATCAGCTGGGCTTGGGTAGATTTCAATTGGTTGTAAGCTCCTTCGATTTGGAGTTTTGATTTATGCTTTGCTCGATTATTTCTATAGAGAAAAAATGCAATGATCAGTAGGGTGAAAGTACTTCCGATCAAAATAGTGGTTCTCAATCTTGATTGATAGGCTTCATTAGCCCTTTCCAATTCTGCCTGACGCTGGAGCTCATCAAAATTTGCCAAATCAGCAAAGCCTGTCATTTTGCTCATGTATTCCAGACTGTCTTGGTAATTTAAAGCCATTTTATAGTATGTTATGGCTTTGGAGGGATCCCTGTTTTCATAAAAATCTGAAAAAAACAGAGAGCTTTCAGATACATCCTCATACAGTCCGTTTGTCAGGCCACGAATTAAGGATTCTTCTGCATAGTATAAAGCTGAGTCTGGCTGCTCTTTTTGGGTATATATTGAAGCAATCTTTCGAAGAATTGATGGGCTTTTCCTTACTTCAGATCTTACCGCATAGGATAGTTTATAATAAAAAAGAGCTGAATCAAGGTTTTGAAATCTATTATGGATATTTCCCATCCTATCGTAAGCAACGTCCATTGGAACAGGTGCTTGGATGGACTCAGCGAGAGCAATCCCTTGATAACCATAGTAAAATGCTGAATCAATATCCCCAATTTCACTATTAACGACTCCTAATTCTGCATAGATAGTAGCAAGTGCCCCCGGTTTATTTGTTCTAAAAAATTCATCTTTGGCCTTTAGAAAGTATTCCCGTGCTTCTACAAATTTTTGATTTTGTCTTGTGATTGACCCCAGCATTCTGTAATACTCCCCTTTCCGCTCTGGATCATATTCTTCAACTTCTCGAAGTCCATCTAATGCTATGCGATAGGCTGTTATAGAATTTCCTAAGGTCTCGTGGGATAATGCCAAAGACCCCAGAGCCCTTAATTCCATCCTCTTATTTCCGATTTTTTTTGCCAACTCAAAGCCTTTGGTGGCATAATAAATCCCCGAATCCGGCCGACTGAATTTATAATAGTTCGCCAAATTGCTTAGATAAAATGCTCTAGAAGAATCAGAAACACTCTCTTTAAGACCCCTATGATATTCCAAATAGTTATTATTGAAATCGGCCTCATTATCCTGACTCATTCCATATAAAGAGAGTACTAAAAGGAGAGCAAGGAGTACTGTTTTTTTCATGCTGCCGGTATTTTTAATGTGAACACAGTGCCACTGCCCTCTTTGCTACTTACTTTCAACTCCCCTCCATGCGCCTTTACAATATCATAGCTTAAGCTCAATCCTAAGCCTGTGCCTGAACCGGTAGGTTTGGTAGTGAAGAAAGGTTGGAAGATTTTTTCCTTTATAGAGTCGGGGATTCCGTTTCCGTTATCCTTGACTGATATTTCTATACCGCTTTCAGTCTTTTTGGTACTGACGATTACTTCGGGTTTGTAACCTTCAATTCCTGACTTGGCTTTTTCATTTACGGCATAGAATGCGTTGTTGATTAGGTTCAACAAGACCCTTCCGATATCCTGCCTGACTACTTGAACTTTTGGAAGATCAGGATCCAATTCTGCTTTGAAATCGGCCGAGAAAGATTTGTCCTTGGCTCTGAGTCCGTGATAGGAAAGTTTAAGGTACTCTTCCGCCAGTACATTAAGATTGGTCGCATGTTTTTCTCCGGAGCTAGATCGGCTATGCTGAAGCATTCCTTTAACAATGGAATCTGCCCGTTTACCATGCTGAACAATCTTAGCTTCGTTTTCTTGGATATTGGCAACTAACTCCTTTACCTGATCAAGATTTCCCTTTTCAATTTCCTCACGCAACTCCTCAATTAATTCCTGATTGAGTTCCGAAAAATTCTTTACAAAATTTAGTGGGTTCTGTATTTCATGGGCGATTCCAGCTGTAAGCTCACCAAGAGAAGCCATTTTTTCAGATTGAATAAGCTGGGCTTGAGTTGCCTTCAATCCTTCGTAAGCTTTTTCTATTTCCCGAGCTTGAGCTAGTTCTTTTTCCCTGTTCTTTTCTTTTTCCCGTGCCAAAATTCTTCCTGTTTGGAATTTCACCAAACCATACACGATTAGTCCAAATAAGATGAAATAAAGAACAAACGCCCACCAGGTGGCATACCATGGAGGAAGGATTTCGAAAGAATAGGCAATTTCTTCAGATTCTAAATTAAAAGCATTTCTAGCTTTCACCCTGAATGTATAGCTACCATAGGGAAGATTGCTGAATTCCCTTGAGGTTCTGCTATCCCAATCTGACCATTCTTCATCAAGCCCATCCAAGTATGTCTTATACTGAATTTGATTTTCCTTGATAAAAAAGGGAGCGATATAATTGAATAGTATATTATTTCCCTTGTAGACCAAACTTGGAACTTGATCTCCAAAGTATTTGGGAAGAACCAGATTCCCTTCGGATGATTCTACTCTATTAAAATACAAAGGAAGGGGATGGTCTGTCTTATACTCTTTGGTGGCATCTACCCTTAGAAGTCCTTCGTCTGTTGCAAACCAAAAAGTGCCATCTTCCTCTGTATAAGTACCACCTGTAATGTTTGCTGTAATTAGGTTTAATGGATATTCTCTTATAACATAGCTACCATCTTCTTGTGGTATGGCTAAACGGTTTTCACCTCCAAACGAGAGAAAAACATTTCCCATGGTGCCGAGTCCTATCCCATAGGTATCAAGATTTAGATCTGCTTTTTTATCTGAAAAGCTAAAGACTTCATCTCTTTTGAATGAATCACTTTCTTTATCAAAGAAAAAGTAACCCTCTACTCCTGAGGTATAAATCTTTCCATCGATTGCTGTAACGACACCTGAGACCCCTTCTACAGAGGTTTCGTCAGAAAATGTGGTAGTAACAGCATCTTCTATTTTCAAATTACCCGATGCGGTTTTTGGAATTTGTACTCTGTAAAGGTAGCCGGCCTGAGTTCCAGCCCAGATTTCGCCATCAGCATCTTCCTGAATGGAATATATTGATCTTCCTACATCAGTTATCGGACCTATTGATTCGTATTGGTAATCACCATTAGCCTTTGGTTCTCTTTTGAAAACATGCAAACCAAAGGTCCCTCCCGTGAAAATGTATCCTGGATGTTGTTTAGATATCTGCAAGGTTACCGTTTGAAAAGGCTGTGTTTCCGGGATCAAACGTGCACTATTACCCCGAATTTCATATAGCCCTGGTCCTGTAGAAACCAATTGATTTCCATCTTCAGCCATGGCGAAAACTTGCGTATTGGGAAGGTTTTGTACTTTTTTTATCTCCCCATCTTCACTATCAATGTATAAAATTGAGGTAGAGCCTCCCATATACAAATCATCTCCATAGGCATTTAAAGAAAGGATATTTCCTACCTCATATTCATCAGAATTGAACTGTGTTAAAGGGGAAAAGAGCTCAATTTTACAAAGCCCTGCATTAGTGCCGACCCAAAGGTTTTGGGTGTTGTCTAGATGAAAAGCATATACACTTTGATCAGGAATAGAATTCTTGGTTGTGAATTGGTTCAGAGCTTTTCCTTCCTGATCCAAAATGAAAAACCCATGACCAAGCACAGATAAAGCATAGGTATTGTTGGGTAAAGCTAGGCCTCTGTATAAGCTTCTCTCTTGAAGCAAGTAATCAATTTCAGTTTTGAATGGTAAAAAGCTTTGTCCATTATATTGGTAGAGCCCGCCCGCAAAAGCACCAACTAGAAATTCCCCAGAATTTTTATACGGTAAAAGGACCTGAACCCTATCGTTGTTAAATATTTCACTTCCTTCAATAAATTCTAAGGTTCCATTATTATTCCTAAATAGACCCATCTCAGCTTGATGAGCTAAGTAGTTATCCTCAAATTCCCAACCATACATAAATGCAGTATCGGGTTTCCAGATTTTGATTTTTTTGTTGGGATCGGGCTCATTTGGTGAATAGATAAAAATAGCTTCTCTCGCTTGAAAATAAATTTCACCTTGAGCCTCTACTATGGTCCAGATGTCGTTGAAAGCAATTTCCTCTGGGATTAGATGCGCGATAGAAACTTCTTTGGTTGCACCAGTAGAATCTGTTTCAACCACTCCAAAATCACTGATTGATCCGTAATAATACGTCCCATCCGAAGCCAAATAAGTTGAGCGAACATTTGTTAAAAAGTCTTGGACGGGAGAAGGTAATAATTCCCAGTTTACCCCATCAAATTTTTGAAGACCAGTGGAAGTACCCGTATAGATGTAGCCCTCATTATCCTGGCCCACATTCCATACTTGTTGACCTGCGGGAGTATTATCGCCAATGATGTAATTGGTATACTTGGGAACTCCCTTGGAGCCATTAATCTGTCCAATGGAATTTTGGCTAAGGCCAAATTGCATTGCCGCGAACAATAGGCTGATTACGGCTATTCTGAAAGTTGAAAAAAATCTCTTCATAATCTTCTATTTAGTAGTGGGAAATTTCCTTTTCATAATTTACTTAAAATCAATTAATTGGTAGACTAATAATAAATTGGCTTCCTTCTCCTTCTTTGCTTTTTATCTTTATTTCTCCCCCATGAGCCTTCACAATATCATAGCTTAAGCTCAAACCTAAGCCAGTACCCGAACCGGTAGGTTTGGTGGTGAAGAAGGGCTGGAAGATTTTTTCTTTGATGGAGTCGGGGATTCCGTTTCCGTTATCCTTGACGGATATTTCTATACCGTTTTCAGTCTTTTTGGTACTGACGATTACTTCGGGTTTGTAACCTTCAATTCCTGACTTGGCTTTTTCATCTACCACGTAGAAGGCATTATTTATAAGGTTAAGTAGCACCCGGCCTATGTCTTGGGCGGCGACCTTTGCTTTAGGGAGATCAGGAGCCAATTCAAGTTTGAAATTAGAATTGAATGACTTGTCCTTAGCTCGAAGTCCATGGTAACTCAATCGGATGTATTCATCGGCAAGGGCATTCAAATCGGTGAGGGTCCTCTCTCCCGAGTTGGAGCGGCTGTGTGCCAACATTCCCTTCACGATAGTTCCGGCCCGTTTCCCATGATGGTTGATTTTGGAAAGGTTTTCCTTCAAATCATCCGCAATCTCAATAGCCACATTTGCATTTCCTGCTGCCAACTCTTCCTTCATTTCTTCAATCAGTTCATTGCTGATTTCAGAGAAGTTGTTGACGAAATTCAGCGGATTTTGAATCTCATGAGCGATCCCTGCGGTTAGTTCTCCCAGTGAAGCCATTTTCTCGGATTGGATTAATTGCTGCTGTGTGGATTTCAAGTTTTCTAGCGACTGATTCAATTGAGCCGTGCGGTGATTGACCCGGTCTTCCAATAATCGGTTTTCTTTTTTGAGGTAATAGGATCTGATCTGAACGACAGTGTAAATCACCAATCCAAGCAAGATGACATAAATCAAGAAAGCCCACCAAGTGAACCACCATGGCGGATTGATAGTGAAAGAAAAGGTTGCAGGCTCACTCCATACCCCATCAAAGCCTTTGCTGATTACTTTGAAAGTATAATCCCCTGGTAATAAGTTGAAGTAGGTTTTTGAAGTGGGATTTTTGGTGATATCTGACCAATCCTTGTCGGAGCCTTCTAGTACATACCTGAATGCAATTTCATCCCTGCTTCGGATAGTAGGATTTGAGAAGGTAAAGGTGAGAGAGTTTTGATTATAGGGGAGTACTAGGCCAAGAGGAACTTTGGTTTTAGGGTCCAAACCGTCCCAGGTGATCTTGTTCTCATTGAGGTAATTGGAGGCATTACCGATATCAGCAGATAGGCTATCAAATACTGAAAGATCCCTGCCTTGTTGAGAGTTTTTGAAAAGATTGGCTGTTTGATCCATGATGCGGATACCAGTCAATTCCACTATTGCAGGAGCATCTGTATTCAGTTTGGGATCCTGAAGATTGACAGTTAGGATAGGAGATGCAGCCCACCAAACCTTTCCACTTCTTGTCACCTTGGCAGTCATCTGATTATAGTCAGTGTAGGGAAAACCTTCAGCTCGTCCATAATTCAAAAACCTCCAAGGCTGATTTGGATTATCCTCTGAGGGTTGTTCGATGACGACTATTCCGTCCGATGTTCCTAATTGAATTCTTCCTTCTGAGACTACCAAATCATAAAGTGATTCAGGTTCCATCCCATGATCACTATTCACATTGGTGATTTGGTTTCGCTCTTTGTTAATTATTGAGATTCCCCGACCCCCACCAATGATCATTTGATCTTCAGAATCTCTAAAAATGACAGATTGATCTACTGTAGATAGGCCTTCGTAAATGCCAAGGAAACTGACTGTATTTTTTTCAGGGTCAATGAAATTGATGCCGGAATTAGTGACAACCCAGATTTTATTCAAGTGGTCTTCTTCTATTCCCCATGTAGTGCTCCCTGCCAAGCCTGTAAATCCATCCACTTTTTTCATGGTCTCTTCATTTTGATCAAAAACAATTAGTCCATCATTAGTGGCAAGCCAAAGGGTACCATCTTCGCGTAATCTTGCGCGCCAAAAAAACCTGGCTGTTTCCGAATTTCCCCGATAAGAAGTAATCGTGTTCTCTTTTAGATTTAAAATGCTAAAACCTCCGAGGGAACCGATAAATAAAATATCCTCAGAAAGTTTGGATACTCCACGATGGTCATTAGGTCCGATTTCTCTTGGGATTTCAAGATATTTAAGAGTCTTGGTGGCGGGATCGTAAATGTTGAGTCCGCCATAAGATGCTAACCAAACTCGTTGATTTTGATCTTCCTCAATGCCCCAAACTTCATTGCTCACCAGGCCATTTTCTATATTGAGGTGCCTGGAATCCATTCCTAAAGGATCGTAAAGAATCAGGCCATTGGTAAACGTTCCAGCCCAATAAATTCCATCTTTTTCATCTATTAAACTGACTGCTGGTGGCCCAGAACCAGTTAATCGGAAGTTGGTTTTGATGGTTTTTAAAGTTCCTTTGCTTGGGTTAAAAATGGAAAATGACTCATCAGATCCCATCCAAATATTGCCTTCTTGATCTAGGGTAATGTCAATTAAATTTCCTGAAAAGCCTTGCTCTTCTCCCATTCGGGAGATCATCTGCTTTTCTAAGGAAACATTGATTGCTCCAGTACCAAATGAATTCAACCAAACAGAACCATCAGGTACTTCTGTTAAATCAAATATTGATGGAACACCTATTCCCTCATCTCTACCTAGAAATTTAACCATTGTTCGGTCAGGGTTTGCAATAGCAATCCCTGAATTTAAACCTATCCATAGGTGGTTTTTAGAGTCGACAAAGCTCCCTAATGCATTGATTAGGTTAAGATTTTTCGATTCAAAATTGACACTTGAAAGGGTCCTGTTTTTTAGATCAACGAATTTTAAAAGTCCTGAAATTCTTCCTCCCCAATAATTACCATCTCGGTCTATAGTTCCGCGGGTGAAACCATAAGGGAGTTTGAATTTTTCTACTATCTCATTTTCAAGATCAACAATCAAGAAACCCCGTTGGAAAGTCGAAACAATCAACCGGCCTTCCTGATCAAAATCTAAGTCTGAAATTACATTTATAACGCCTGAGGCGAATTCGTTTGTGATTATTTCATAAAGATGAAATTCATTTCCAGTGAATTTGACCAATCCTTGCTCTGTCCCTATCCAATGAGATCCATCAGGAGCGATAGCTTGGGCATAAATCGTATTTCCCGGAAGCCCTTGCCCATTCGATAAATTTAATATACCAGCAGTGCTTCCTTCTGCTTTAAGAGGTGTTCCGACTAGGCTTACAATAGGCGCAGTTAAAGGAAATTTTACGCTTTGTAAAGAATCAAATTCAATCTCTAGTGTTAGTGGTGCTTCTTCCAATTCTTCCCAATCAAAACTGATCTCTTCCAATGGCTTTTTAAGTGGTTTTTCTTCCTCAAGAGAAAAAGGCTTGGAAGGCAGTCTATCCCAATTAAAGCTCATTTTTCTTCCCTTCGGGACACTGTCTTTAGGAATCGTTTTCCATTCAATGGTTTTTCCTTCTGGAATTTCAAAAGGAACAGGAGTGGGTATCTGAAAATTGGATGGATTTTCAGGAATAGGTACGGTTTCATCAGATTGACATGCCAAAGCCAATGCCAGTGAAAAAAGTAAAAATACCCGTAGGCCAAAAGATTGCATGTCCTCTTTCATAGTTAGATTGATTTTAAAGGGAGTTTGATGGTGAATTGAGTTCCTTTTCCCACTTCTGATTGGACATCAAAAGTTCCACCATGCGCTTTGATGATATCATAGCTCAAACTCAGACCTAAGCCTGTCCCAGAACCAGCAGGTTTGGTGGTGAAGAAAGGTTGGAAAATTTTGTCTTTGACAGAGTCAGGGATTCCATTCCCGTTGTCTGTAACTGAAATTTCGATTTCGTTTTGATTCTTTTTTGTCCTGACTACTACCTCCGGTTGGTATCCCTCTGCTCCTTCAGTGGATTTGGAGTTAGATTTGGCTTTTTCATCCACCGCATAAAAAGCATTATTGATCAGGTTCAATAATACACGACCAATATCCTGAGCCACTACATTTACCTTTGGTAGTTTGGATTCAAAGTCTGTTCGGAAATCAGACTGAAAGCTTTTATCCTTAGCACGAAATCCATGGTAACTCAATCTCAGGTATTCATCCGCAAGGGCATTCAAATCAGTTGGAGTTTTTTCGCCTGAGTTGGATCGGCTGTGCTCGAGCATTCCTTTTACAATGGAGTCTGCCCGTTTTCCATGGTGTTTGATTTTTGATAAATTTTCTTTGAGGTCAACAGCAATGGATTTAACCTCATCCAAGTTGCCACTTTCAATTTCCTCATTCATTTCATCTAAAAGTTCTTCACTGACTTCGGAGAAATTGTTGACGAAATTGAGCGGGTTCTTTATTTCATGAGCGATTCCCGCAGTAAGTTCTCCGAGAGAAGCCATTTTTTCAGATTGAATGAGCTGCTCTTGGGTCGCTTTTAGATTTTCGAGCGATTGATTCAATTCTGCGGTTCGTTGATTTACTCGCTCTTCAAGGAGTCGATTTTCCTTCTGCAGATAATAAGATCTGATTTGTACAATTGTATAAATCAATAAGGCAAGAAGTGTAGCATAAACCAGGAATGCCCACCATTTTAACCACCAAGGGAGGTTGATTGTAAATGAATAAGTGGCAGGTTCACTCCAGACTCCATTGAATCCTTTGCTGATCACCTTGAAGGTGTAATCTCCTGGGAAAAGGTTAAAATAGGTTTTTGAAAAGGGCTTGTCAGTGACTTCAGACCATTCCTCGTCAGCACCTTCCAAGACATATTTATAGACGATTTCATCTCGACCTCGGATAGATGGATTGGAAAAAGTAAAGGTGAGGGAGTTTTGGTCATGGGGTAGAGACAAGCCAAGAGGAACCTTAGTTTTAGGGTCCAAACTATCCCATTTGATAGTATTTTTTTTCAGATACCCCTGTACATTTTCTAAACCGGAAGTAAGACTGTCAGTGGACGAAAGAACTCTTCCTTGCTCAGCTTTTATAAAAAAGTTCGCTGTTTGATCCATGATTCGAATCCCTGTTAGTTCCACATTGGCCGGAGCATTTGCGTCTAATTCGGGATTTTGAAGATTGACTGTGACAATTGGAGATGCGCCCCACCATACTTTTCCTTCTTTGGTTGCCTTAGCAGTCATTTGATTGTAATCAGTAAAAGGAGAGCCTTCTGCTCTTCCGTAATTCATGAATCGCCAAGGTTGATTGGGATCATCTTCACTTGGTTTTTCGATAACCACGATTCCATCTGAAGTTCCCAATTCAAGTCTATTATTGGATTCAATTATGTCGAAAACCCTATCTGGAATCAAGCCATGCTTGCTAGAAATACTCGTAATCTGATTTTGCTTTTCGTTGATGATTGAGATTCCTCCACTTCCACCGATAATTATTTCATTTTCGCTAGTCTTAAAAATTGCAGATTGGTCAATCGAAGACAGTCCCTGTTCTGATCCCAAATAAGTGATCGTGTTCTTTTCGGGATCGATCATGTTTATTCCAGAATCAGTGACTACCCAGACTTTACCTTGCTGATCTTCTTCAAGTCCCCAAACAATATTGGAGGAAAGCCCGGATGACTGATCGATTTTTTTCATGGATCCATTTTCTTGGTCCAAAACGATTAAACCATTATTGGTAGCGATCCAAATTTTTCCGTCTTTGAGTAATCTTGCCCGCCAAAAAATTAAGGCTGTTTCTGTATTGCCTTGGAAAGAAGTAATGGTACTTTCTTTCAAATTCAGAAAACTGAATCCTCCATAAGAGCCTAGGAAAAAGGTTTCTTCGGAGATTTTCGAAATTCCCCTGTGATTATTAGAGCTCAGATGGCTTGGAATTTCCAGATATTTGATGGTTTTAGTCGTGGGGTCGTAAATATTCAGGCCTCCGTAGGTGGCTAGCCAAACACGATGCTCATCATCTTCTTCTATTCCCCAGACATTGTTGTCAATAAGTCCATCACTAGAAGATAGGTGTCTAGAATCCATCCCCATGGGGTCGTAAATAAGCAGACCATTTGTTATGGTACCAAGCCAATAAATCCCTTCTTCTTCATCGATTATGCTGACTGCCGGAGGGCCCGAACCAAATAGCCTTAGGTTAGTTTGGATGGTTTTTATGGCGGATTTATCAGGATTAAAAATTGAAAAACCATTGGTGTGGGCCAGCCAAACTTGTCCTTTTCGATCGACATTTATATTGATTGCATCATTTGTATACCCATGTTCCTCTCCAATCCGCGAAATGATGCCTCTTTCCAAGGAAATATTATTGATTCCGTTTTGAAATGACTCTAGCCAAACTGACCCATCAGGGGATTCGACTGTTCCTGAAAAATCGCCAAATATGCCTTCACTATTTCCTATGAATTTTACCTTTTCACGCTCTGGGCTTATTATTGCTATACCACTGTTGTAACATATCCATAGGTTGTTTTTTGAATCTACGCTCAGGGCACTAAATAATGGCAATTCATCAGCCTCAAAAACAAGGGAGTAAACCTTTATATTTTTAAGGTCGATAAGCTTGGGAATATCTCCAATCATACCTCCCCAGTAGTTCCCGTCTTGATCTATACCTCCTCTAGTAAACCCATAGGGAAGCTCAAAATATTCCAATAATTCGGCTTCAGGATTTAGAACTATAATCCCCGATCCTGTAGTTGAAATGATCATCCTTCCAGATGAATCGATATCAAGGTCTGCGATAAAATTGGGACCTCCTGCTGAATAATCCCTTGTGAGGATGTCAAACAAGTGAAATTCAGTGCCGGTATATTTTATTAAGCCCTGCTCAGTACTTAGCCAATGTGTTCCATCTGGTGCGATGACTTGTGCTATAACAGAATTTCCTGGTAACCCCTGACGACTGGACAATTCTAGAACTCCGGCCTTGGTTCCTTCCGTTTTTTGAGGTATTCCTGCTTCCGAGATGATTGGGTCAGGTAGGGGAAGGATGAAATGATGGATTGAATCCGATTCTAATTTTAGATTCAGCGCCACTTCATTTAATTCTTCCCAATTGAAAGGGATTTCAGTGATTTGTTGCTTGAGTGGCACTTCTTCTTCTAATGAAAAAGGCTTTGAAGGCAGTCTATCCCAATTAAAGCTTATTTTTCTGCCCTTCGGAACACTGGCTATAGGGATTGTTTTCCATTCAATGGTTTTCCCTTCTGGAATTTCAAAGGGAACAGGCGATGGAATTTGAAAATTAGATGGGTTCTCAGGAGTTAGAACAGTAGTGTCTGATTGACAGGCTACTGCCAATCCAATAGAAAAAAGTAAAAATACTTGTAGTCTGAATGAATGCATGTGTTTGTTCATGACTCGTTAGATTTTTGTGGTATTAGTATTTTAAATAGGGCTCCTTCGCCTTCTTTGCTTTCTATTTGGAGTTCTCCACCATGGGCCTTGATAATGTCATGTGTGATGGAAAGCCCCAATCCTGTTCCTTCTGTGCCTTTTTTGGTCGTGAAGAATGGTTGAAGGATTTTTTCCCGAATCGTATTTGGGATTCCTGTCCCGTTGTCCTCGATTTCAATTAAGATTTTTCCATTCTTTAGACTAGAATGGGCTCTAAGTGTGGGTTCGTAGTTGTTGCCTTCATCCGTTGATTGGCTGTTTAGCTTTTCTCTCATGGAGTCAAAAGCATTGTTGCAGATATTGAGAATTACCCGAGAAAAGTCCTCTACGATCAAATCTGCCTCCCCAACATCCTCCATTAAGTCCAATTGTAAATTCACTTGGATAGGATTTTTGCCAGCTCGCATGCCGTGATAGGAGAGGTTGACAAATTCTCTGATAAGTGGATTGACTTCCTGTGCGCTTTTTTGATTATCTCCGGATCGACTGTGTTGAAGCATGGACTTAACGATTCGATCTGCTCGCGAACCATGCTCAAGAACCTTGGAAAGATTGCTTTTCACATCTTCCAGAATTGAGATTATTTCTTCTTTTGAGTCGGATGGAGGCATATTTTCCAATTCCTCGAAAACCTCATCAATCAACTCCTTATTCAGTTCGGAAAAATTGTTGACAAAATTCAGGGGGTTTTTGATCTCATGAGCAATACCTGCAGTCAACTGACCCAATGAGGCGAGCTTTTCCTGCTGTACTAATTGATCTTGGGCAGCTTTTAGATCCTCTAGAGATTTTTGAAGTGCTGAATTCGCCTCTTCAATGTCTTTTCTTTTCAGTTCCAGCTCTTCGATAGTTTCTTCAAGCAATACGGAAGTAGTCCGTTTCACTTTTTCAGTTCTATCCAGTTTGAATTCCAAAATGGCAATCTCCTTTTCAGCATCCTTTACTGCTTTAGTAATAGCAGCTTTTTGATCATCAGAAAGATGCTCAATCTGTTCAATGTTGTCGAGGATATTTTGAAGGTGAACGTTCATTTATTTTTCTTTAAGCGCTACAGTGCAGGTAGTCAGGTTATGCATTTCAAGATTTCCTCCAGCCATTCTGCCTAATTCTGCATAGGAAAACATGCCAGTCATCGGTACATTCCAAACCTTCCTAATTCCTTCTATTTCAGCATTCATCATAGGTCCAAATGATAAAACTCTGCCAGCACAGCTGAATACAACTAAGGCATCTGCCTCCTGCATTTCCATGTCTTTGAGTTTTTGAACTCCTTTCACCACTTTCTCCATCACATCCCAGTCAGGAGGTAGAGAAAAGCGGATTTTTGATCCTTGCGGAACTGTACCGCTGGTGTAAAAGGAATGGTCAGACCAATCTACCACCAAACCAGGACGCATTACTGGGTCACCTTTCTCACGTTGTAGCTGCAAAGGGAAATTTGCGGCAAGCTCAAGTAATACATCTTTGTTTTCAGGGGTGATATTTTCGAGCCCTCCATATTTGGTAGTAATATCCAGTGCCGGTTCATTGTCTATCGTGAATACATGATTCCCTTCGCTTTTGGTCACTGTTTTTTCTGTTCCCATCGCTTTCCATCCGCAGGTAGCAATACCACTAACCGATACTTTTTCTTCATCTAGGACCAAACAAACTATTCCATGCTCGCTTTCCCATCCATTTGAAAAGACCCATGTTTTGTCAAAAGCTAAATCATCACCTGCAGCTCCACCAAAAGCATTAACATCTTCCCCTGCAATTTCCTGAAGCCCCAGCAACACTTCTTCTCCATCCGTGGCTGCATTGCTTACTGCCAATAAAAAGGCAACTTTTTCAAAGTCATTTTTGGCTCTAATTGCGATGGATTTGGAAGTTTCCCGGTAATTGTTGTTTTGAAATTCTGCTGTATGAATTCGGAAATATTCTTTTTTTATGTCAAGTAATAAGATGGCTACAGACCCATTTTCAGTTTCTTCATCGATAAATTCCCCATTGGTAGTAGAGCCAAAAATGCTCATACCCGCTTCATCCAATATATTGCAAATTGCCTTTCGGTCTTGAGAAACAGATAGAAAGACAATGGCTAGGGTAGGGAGGAAACCCTCGGCCATACTTTCATTGAGTGCCGATTTTATTTCAGCTGTTGTTTTTCCCTTGATTGATTTTGCTTTCATTTTTTAAATGGTTTTTGAGGGATTATTTCTCTTTCAATGCTATCCAGCTGACTGTTGTCCCATGAAATTCACAGCGACCTTCATCCAACTTTCCAAATTCGCCTAGGGAAAAATAGCCTATCATGGGCTTTCCCCAGGTGGAGGCCAATCCTTCTATTTCTGTAGTGATCAAAGGTCCAAATGATCCTAATCTTCCGACGCAGGAAAACACAAGTAAAACATCGGAATCTGGCATTTTCTCCTCTTTGTAAGTTCTTGTGCTTTCAATGACTTTGTCAATCACATCAAAATCCGGCGGTAGGGAAAAGCGGAATTTATCTCCCTCTTTTACATGACCTCCTATCATGATTGACTGATCGGAAGGGTTTAAAAAAAGTGCCGGCTTCATGATTACATTTCCTGATTCCCTTTCAAATTGTAAAGGATAGCCTAGATCCGAAGGCAATAGTCCACTTGCTTCGGTATTGGATAGGACTATTTCATTGCCCAAAAACCGTTGTATGACCTTCATGGCTGGTTCATCATCAATAGTATAAACCCATGTTCCTTCGGTTTTTGTGATTTTTTTGCTTGTGCCTACTGGTTTCCAACCTGATACAGCCAATCCGCAAATCGAGATATGGTCCTGATCAAGAATTAGAGCAAGTAATCCACTTTTGCTTGAAGCAGAATTCGTGAAAACAATACCTGAAAAATCTACCGGATTGCCTGCAATGCCTCCAGCGACTACCGCGTCATAGCCTGCTGCATCAGTCAAACCTCGGATTAGCTCATCTCCTGAAACTTGAAAATCCACAGGGGAAATGATAAAAGCAGGGTTTTTAAAATAGTTGCTACCGACTGAACCGGTTTGGTACCCAACCTCGTACGCAGACGATCCTTGGTAACCGTTGATTTCAATTTTAAAATTCTCCGGCTTCATATCTAAAAGCATGATGACGATATCATCCTCTGCGATTCCATGTTCGGAAAACTTTTGAGGCACTGTTAAACCAAAAATTTCAATACCTGATGCTCCAAAGATTTCTCGTAATGGTTCAGCATCTTCAATGTTGGTCAAAATGATGATTGCAAGGGTTGGCTTGAATCCATCAGCCATACTTTCAGCTAATGCTTTTTTAATTTCTTCAGGAGATTTTCCCTGTATTGATTTTGCGTTCATTTTTTCAGTGTAAATCGGTGAGATTATTTCTCTTTCAATGCTACCCAGCAACAAGCCGTCGAATGAACATGCTGTTGTCCATTTTTGGCTCTTCCAAATTCTCCATAAGTAAAAAAGCCAGCCATAGGGCTATTCCATACTTTAGCCAATCCCTCGTTTTCCATAGTTACAAGAGGGCCCAGCGCCGGTTCTCTGCCCGCACAGGAGAATATGAGTAAGGCATCCGCATCTCCATCTGCAGTGGTTTTCACCTCTTTTGCCTCCTCTATGATTTCTTCTACGATGTCAAAACTAGGTGGCTCGGAAAACCAAAATGTCTCCCCCTCCTTCATTTCCATATCCATGACGAGTGCATTTTCTTCGAAATCAATACCCATGGGTGACTTGATCAATATTTCATCACTATTTTCCCTATTCGTAATGAATGGGAATTCGAATGAAAGCTCGTTTAAAACATCAAAATCCTTTTCCCCGCTTTTTTCTCCTTTTCCCAAGTACTTCAGGTACATATCTACCGCAGGCTTATTATCAATCGAATAGAGGATTTTTCCTTTGCATTTGGTGACTACTCTGGAGATTCCCAATTTTTTCCAGCCTGTGATTGCCATCCCGCTAAAAGCGACTCTATCTGAGTCCAGGACCAAGGCAACAAGGCCGTGATTTGTTTCCCGGGTTTGGGTGAATACTGTCGTTTCATTTATGGTAAAATCATCCCCGGCCATACCTCCAAAAAAGATCTTGTCCCTACCTAAGGCCTCCGAGAGTTCATCGACTAAGGATGCTCCTTCAAACAATTCCTTTGTAGGGGTTACACCCGTACTACAGATTATCATTGAGGGATTTTGAAATTGGGTAAGGGCAGAATTTGCCACTTTTTTTGCCACTTCCTTTATACCCAGCGTTCCGATTTCCTCCAGAACAATTGAATAAGCTTCCCTTGCCAAATCCATCAAGAGAATTGCGATTTCACCTGAGCTTTGATGGCCATTTACAAACTCACCACAAGAAGTGGCACCAAAAACGTCTATATCCTGATGGGAAAGAATTTCACAGACCGCATTTCTATCCTGCTTTACAGAAATAAAAACAACAGCGATGCTAGGATTAAACCCATCAGCTAAGGATGCTTCTAAGGCTTTTTGAATCTCTTCTGGAGTTTTTCCGAAAATAGATTTTGCTTTCATGTGCTGAGTTTGATGATGAAATTTGTCCCTTTGTCGAGGGCAGTTTCTATGGCTAATTCTCCTCCATGGGCCTTGACAATATCATTGGTGATACTCAGTCCCAAGCCTGTTCCTTGGGTGCCTTTTTTCGTAGTAAAAAAGGGCTGCAGAACTTTGTCTTTTATCTCCTTAGGAATTCCCGGACCGTTGTCTTCAATACTAATGCTGATATGGTCTTTTCCTGATTTTGTGCAGATTGAGAGTTTGGGCTTGTATTCTTCCTTCTCCAGTGACTTTTGCCTTATTTTTTCTCGCATGGCATCAAATGCATTATTACAAAGGTTTACAATCACGCGGCTGAAGTCCTCGGTCACTAGTGGGATTTCACGGATAGACTCATCCAAATCCATTTCAATAGCTACGTTGATCGGATCTTTACCAGCGCGCATTCCATGAAAGGCAAGGTTTACATACTCTTTGATAGTTGAGTTTAGGTTGGTAGGTTCCTTCTTGCCGGTTCCTCCTCTGGAATGCTGAAGCATGGAGGTTACGATTCCATTGGCTCGTGAACCATGCTCATGAACCTTAGAAAGGTTACTTTTTATGTCTTCTAGAATCGCGATTATTTCTTCCTTGGTATCGGAGGCAGGAATGCTTTCTAATTCTTCGAAGACCTCCTCAATCAATTCCTTATTCAACTCGGAGAAGTTGTTGACGAAATTCAGCGGGTTTTTGATCTCATGTGCAATTCCTGCAGTGAGCTGACCGAGTGAGGCTAGTTTTTCCTGTTGCACGAGTTGGGTTTGAGTGGCCTTTAGTTCGCTCATCGCCGACTCAATCTCTGCTTTAGCCTGTTCCAGTTTTACAAAATCCTCATATCTCGAATAAGCAATGGCAAATGCTTCTGAAAGTGATTTTACTAAGTCAATTTCGTCTTCGGTCAAGGAGACGGTTGAGCCGACATAGATCATCCCCTGTAAAAAAGGAATGAAGTGGAGGAAAAGGGATTCAGGCGGTGCCGCTGCTCCTTGATAGGTTTTTTCGTCCTGAATCAGATCCTTTTCCATGATTTGTTGGATCCATTGGACAAAATCTTCCTTATCCCAATGTTGTCTATAAACTTTCTCTTTTCGCCAGGCTTTTACTGTTTGATAGGTGAGGTCGCTGGCATTGAATGGGAGTCGCAAGGCACCTAAAGATTCACCTTCCGAGGAAGACAGGTATGCCTCCACAATTTCATTTTTTTCATGGATGATAAATACACCGCACCGAATAAAAGGAATCCCCAAAATATTGAGCTCCTTAAAAAGAAGAGGGGTGATTTTATCCAAATCTTCTGCCTTTCGCATGGAGGAAATATCGGCTCGAACTCGATCGAGAGAGGCTTGGCGCAAAGCAGCTTTTGCACTGGCTTGAGCTCCTTGAAGATCAAGGAATCGGGTAAAGGCGAAAGAAAATACCGCTGTTGCCCTTCGCATTAAATCCCAACTTTCTTCCGAGATAGGACCTGGAGAGGCTGCTCCCAAGAATCCATTTGAAAATTTATAAAGGTGATAGGTTCGTTCAGGAATACTGTCTCCATAGAACTCAGCTTTGCCAAGAAGCTCAGACTTGCTTTCGCAGTATCGGATCCATTCAACCCGCTGATCACCTTTCATCACGATGGACGTCTTGTTTTCCTTGGATTGATTGAATTTTAGCATTTGACGACCTACCCAAGTGTCTTGTAGGTCAAGATTCATCTGATCCGAAATAGCTTTTGCTGGGTCTTGGCTATTTTTTATGGTAAACCAGCATTGGGTTTGGCCAGTATTTTCATCATGAATGTAAATGGAGCTTGTTTCCAATTCCTCAACACCCAGATTCCCCATTTCTTCTCGTAGCAGTTGCGCCACCTCGGTCAATTCCTCAGGATCTTGCATAGCCAATGAGCGGGAACGGACTTTTTCCAAAGCTGCTTCAATTTGAGCTTCCCGAGCCTGATTTTCTGCTTTTTTAAGGTCTAAGAATCGGGTGTAAGTCAAGTCAAAAACCTGAGCAAATCGCTTGAAAATATCTTCTTCCTCACAAGGAACCTCCGTAATGATGACGAGGTATCCAGTCTTAAAATAGGCGGCATGTAGGCGCTGCCAATTTGGTCTAGGGATACCTGAGGATTCCATCTCTTCAAAAATTTTCTCAGCAATTGGGATTTTCATCAACCAATCGTAGTGCTGATGAAGCTGTTCATCTTCAAGAGTGACTGTGCGGTAGGAGTCTCCTTTTTTCCAACCTTCATAGAGAGTTTCGTGAGCATAGTCACCTACATTCGGAAGGAAAAATGGATCGATTAATCCATTATCCGCACTCAACCACCATTCATCCTCTTTTCGGTCTTTTTCACAAAGGACAAAACCACAGGTCCAAAGATTATCTACCAAGACATTTAACTCATGGAATAAAACAATGGCAACATCCCCCAATTCCTCGGCTTTTTGCATACCCATGGTACGGGATCGCACCCGCTCCAATGCTGCTTCAATTTGGGCTTCCCGAGCCTGAATTTCTGCTTTTTGAAGATCTAGGAATCGAGTATAGGTCTGCTCAAATACCTTAGCGAATCGAACAAAAACATTGTGGTTTTCTGGAAGTGGTTTATTGGATACAAAAACAAAAAACCCTTGCTCGAAAAAGGCGAGGTGATAGATCAATGATTCCGGTGGAGGAGAATTTTCAAGTATGGTTGGGTCTGGAATAATGGTCAACATATATTTCATATGTTCCATTAAGCCCTCGCCTTCTAATTTTTTGACTAATAGAGTTTCTCCCTTTTTCCAACTTTTATACATGAGTTCGGAAAACCAGTCATGCGTATGTTCATAAATGATTTTTGAAAATTGTCTATCACCCCCAAAAATACCTTCTATAGCAGGGTCACCCATCCAAGCTTCGGATATGGGTTCGTTTTCACGGCATATATGTATGCCAAAGCCAAATAATTGAATGTCTAAACTTTCAATTTGTTGGATTACAGTTTTATTCACTTGGACCAACTCCTCACTTTTCTGCATCCCCATTGATCTGGATCGAATCCTTTCCAATGATGCCTCAACCTGAGCCTCCCTAGCTTGTGCTTCGGCTTTTTGGAGATCCAAGAATCGCGTATATGTCTGGTCAAAGACTTTGGTAAACCGCTTGAATATATCCTGTGATTCGGGCACCTTTTCATAGGTAATGAACAGAATAAATCCCTGGTTGAATTTACATAAGTGATTGATCTGATATGTGGGTAGCGAAAGCCCAAGCCTTTCAATTTCGTCAAAAGTAGGCTTCAGGTCCGGGAAGGATTTCATGTAGGCATAGTGCTCCTCCAAGGCTTTACCTCCGAGCTCCTGAACTAACATCGTATTGTCACTCAGAATGAATTCACCCATCTCCTCAAAAGAAGCTTCACCATAAAGGCGAAGCTGAAATGGGGTTTGAAGGGTCCCTTCACTACTCATGCAGCAGGTGGCTGTCTTTCTATCCTCCGCCAGAATATTATACCCACAGCTCCATGCAGGGATCCCCAATGCTTGGATTTCCAAAAAAAGCAAATTGGCTACTTCAGGTAGTTCGGAACTACTCTGCATACCCATGGTTCTGGCTCGAATTTTTTCTAGGGAAGCTTCAATTTTAGCTTCACGAGCCTGAGCTTCGGCCTTTTGGAGATCCAAGAATCGCTGATAGGTTCGCCCGAATTCCCGTGCAAAGCGACTAACTATGCTCTTTTCTTCCTCTGTAGCTTTCCGGGAATGGTTGAAACCCAAGTATCCAAATCGGAAATGACCTTGGGTGGTAAATAAGCCATTGGGGAAATCTGATGGACTTATTTTGTTTTCGTCCGGTAAGGCTTCCATTACTTCTGATAGTAATTCCCATAAATAAGGAAGGTCCTCAGGGGCATAATCTATGGTATTCACAGAATTTGGTTCGCAGGTTTTCCATTGTTCGAAGGCTTGTTTCCATGCATCTATGGCATGGATATCAATCAGTTGATCTGCTACTACCCTGTTTTCAGCCGAAGTTGTAATCCTTAAGTTAAAGGTTTCGTTTGCCTCATCAAAAAGCGTCAAATGGGTCAGCACTGGATTGATTCCAAGGATATCAAATTGATCGAATAGCACGCAGAGTACATCGGTCAACTCATCGGTTTGGTGCATGGCCATTGCTCTCGCTCTCACACGTTCAAGAGAAGCCTCTATTTGCGCCTCACGGGCTTGTTTTTGGGCTTTTTCAATATCCAAATAGCGCTGGTATAGGCGCCCAAACTCACTAGCAAACCTACCTAGTATTTTTTTCTCCTCTGCTGTGGCTTCACGGGATTGGTTGATTCCCAAGTATCCAAATTTGCAATTTGCCTCAGTGGTGTGAATGCCATTCGGAAAGTCTTCTGGGTTGATTTTAGATCCCTTTGGTAAGGATGAGAAAATTCCGTTAAACAATTCCCAAACTTTGGGCAGCACTTCTGGCAAAAAGTGGATATGAGTAACTGTTTCAGGATTTTGGGATTTAAAAGTTTCCACAGTATGAGACCAAGTATCCATCGCATCGAGTTGCACTACCTGTTCGGCATGTACGGGCTTGCCATCCTTACTCGTCATTCGATAGACAAATGTGTTGTTCTCTAAATTGATCAGCGTCAAATGCGTCCAATGTGCATCGACTTCCAAATTGCTTAATTGATCAAACATCAATGCCAAAACTTCAGACAATTCATTAGGATGGTGCATGGCCATTGCTCTTGCCCTTACCCGCTCCAACGCCGCTTCAATCTTGGCTTCCCGGGCCTGAGTTTCGGCTTTTTGTAAATCGAGGAATCTTGTATAGGCTTGTTCAAAGACTTTTGCGAAGCGTGGGAAAATATATTCCTCTTTAAACTCTTCCTCTGTGATTATCAGGAGGTATCCGTACTTATAGGAGGTTACATGGTTTTTCTGCCATACAGGAAGGGGACGACCCGAGTCGATTACTTTCTGAAAATTCGCACTGAAGCTGGGGATAGTCATCAGGTGGTCATAAATATCCTTCAGTTCTTTTCCTTCCTGGACATAAGAGTAAAGTTCCACTTGGTTTAACCAAGTATCATACATGCTTTGCTCTCCATGATCTGCATCATAGGGGATGAATAACTGTTCAAAAAACTGTCCGGAAATTGGGCTTCCCATCCATTTTTCAACTAGTTTTTCATCTTTTCGACAAATAGCAAAGCCTGCAGTCCATAAGTTTGCACCAAGTATTTTTAATTGTTCGAATAAGACAGCGGCCACTTCAGAAAGCTCCTTACTTTTATGCATTGCCATTGTCCGAGCACGAACCCTTTCAAGTGCTGCTTCAATTTGGGATTCTCTGACTTGTTCCTCAGCCTTTTGAATGTCTAAGAATCGCTGATAAACACGAGTGAATTCAAGGCAAAATCTGGAAAGAATTTCCTTTTCCTCCTCGCTTGCTTGTCGCTGATGGTCATAACCCAAATAACCGAAGGGAGTATAACCTGCCATGGAATAGCCTCCTTCTGGAAAATCTTCTGGTCCCATTCGGTCTTCTTCCGGCATACTCTCAAAGGTTTCCGAAAAGATTCCAAATAGCTGTGGAAGTACCTCTTTGGAGTAAAAAATCACCTCAACTTTATCCGAATTATCATGTATAAATTTTTCATACAAAGCTCTTAGCGGTTCCATGCTATCTACATGGACTACTTGCTTTCCTGGAGTTCTTGTTCCTGATTTGCCCGAAGCTCGATAAGTAAGGGTTCTGTTTTCCCGATCAAAAAGACTTAAAAAGACATTTACTGGATGTATTCCCAAATGATCAAATTGCCGGAAGAGAACGCTTAGCACATCATGCAACTCATCCGAACTCTGCATAGCCATAGATCGGGCACGTACCCGTTCCAAAGCAAGTTGGATCTCTGCCTCTCTCGCTTGTGCTTCTGCTTTTTGTAAGTCTAGGAAGCGAGTGTAGGTTTGCTCAAATACTTTGGCAAAGCGCTTGAAAATTTCCGGTTCTGGATAGGGTTCGAGCGTTATGATCAATAAATACCCCTTGGAAAAATAGGCGGCATTCCACTGCTGCTTTTCAGGAAAGGAAAGTCCTTCGTCCAAGATCTTTTGGAAAAACGGCCTGACCTCCGGAAGGGACAGCATGTAATCGTAATGGCTTTTGAGTGATGCTCCTGACTTTTCAATGGTTAGAAAATCGGTTTTTTTCTGCCAACCCAAGTACATTTGCTTGTGTGCAGGATCAGAGGTGTTTGGAATAGAAACAGAAGGGAAGACCCCATTTTCATTGGCAAACCAAAATTCATCCTTTTCGACATTCTCTTGGCACAATCCAAATCCAGTGCCCCAGAGATTGCCGCCCAAAGCTCTAAGCTGTTCGAAAAGTACAAAGGCAGCATCTGCAAGTTCTTCGGATTTTTGCATGGCCATGGTACGGGCTCGGACACGCTCAAGAGCCAGCTGAATCTCTGCCTCTCGCGCTTGGTCTTCAGCTTTTTGGAGATCGAGGAAACGGGTATAGGTTTGCTCAAATACTTTTGCGAAGCGTTTTAATATGTCTAAGGATTCACTAGGTATAGGATCAGGGTTGGTAATGATTATCAAGCCCTTAGAAAAATAAGCCCCTGTATGAAATCGGCGATCTGAGATTAAATGTTCCTTAGTAGGGATTTTCATCTCTTCTACCACATAGGTGATCCAATCTTTTAATTCCTGACCCTGAAGATCCACCTGAATTGATTCTTGCTTATTTTTCCATCCCTCATAAAATTTCTTTATGGAGGTTGGTTCATCGATGGATCCTTTAAATATTTGACCTATCGCTTTGCCTCCCTGTTCAGTAGACCAAAACTCGATAACTCTTTCATCCTCATTAATTATAGCTATGTTTATTCTTTCTGTTTCGTAACCTAGCTCATTGAATTGTTGAAATACGACTGATGCAGTTTCAGAGAGTTCCTCACTTTTGTGCATCCCCATAGTCCTGGACCTCACTCGTTCCAATGCCGCCTCAATCTTAGCCTCTCTCGCCTGGGCTTCAGCTTTTTGCAGATCTTCAAATCGCTTATATGCCAGATCAAATGCCGCTCCGAGTTTTGGTAGGATAAAACTCATCTCATCGGGAGGAGGAATCGTAAAATCAATATTCAGCTTCCCTTTGTTTAAGGGAACAACCGGTTGCCATAGATATTGCAATTCACCACTATCGAGGAATGGCCTAAATTCATCTGCGATATCTTCGTTTATTACCCGTAACCAAGCTTCACAATCGTAAAGCTCTTTAAGGTTCATTTCATTTATCCAATATTCTTCGTCGTTTTTAAGAATTTTCCAAATCCAAAGGTGGGAGGGGATATCATCCGGATTCACTTTCATATATAATTCAAATGAGTTACCCGAGGTCGATTCTTCAATCTCAGTTATATCCCACATACCAATTTGCCCATTATCAAGCTGTAGGTAAATAGTGGCGGCCGAAACGCCTTCTATTCCCAGTTCTATTAATTGATTTCGGATTTCTACTGTAACTTTTTGTATTTCGGAAGATTCGTGCATTGCCAGTGCCCTTGATCTTATTCGTTCAATGGCTATTTCAATTTCTGCCTCACGTGCTTGGGCTTCAGCTTTTTGCAGGTCTAAGAATCGCGTATAGGTTTGTTCAAATACTTTTGCGAAGCGTATCAAAATATCATGGCTATCAGCTCCAAGGGGCTCACCAGAAATTAAGTTTAAATACCCTTGTTTAAAATTTGCATTATAAAAGATTACTGGATCTGGAAAATTGGCTGCCATTTCATTAGCCAATTGGTTATCTGCTTCATCAATGGCAAGACTTATATGATTTATTCTGATTTTGCCAGTTATTTCTTGAATGAATAAAGGCTCTTTCCTTTTCCATGCTTCATACCGCTCCTTGAAGACCTGATCGGCATCTACAGGGAGATCAAAACCTTCTAGTAAACTCCCGTCACTTTGTGTTATCCAGGCCTTGTGATTCCGTTCTTTTTCGTAATAAATACAGAATCCGCAGGTAATAAATTGTGTTATTCCCAGCGACTGGAGCTCTGAATAAAGCGTCATAGATACTTCCCCAAGCTCCTCACTTTTGTGCATGGCCATTGTTCTAGCCCTTACTCTCTCAAGGCCTGCTTCAATCTGCGCTTCTCTAGCCTGTGCCTCTGCTTTTTGGAGATCAAGGAAGCGGGTGTAGGCTTGTTCGAAGGCCAAGGAGATCCGATTCAGAATCTGGATGCTTTCTTCTGGAAAGGGTTCATAATCGATAAATTCGATGAGGCCACATTCCATGTTGGTATATTCAAACCACACTTCCGGTTCGCGCATCACAAATTCCTTGAAGTCATCCGGCAGGTCTTTCATGCCGGTCTGGCTGAAAAGATACCTGCTGAATTCATGTTTCACCTCGTCTTTTTGGTGGATGCTCAGATTTTTACGATCGCTCTCCCAGAAGGCCCACCATTTTTGGATTACATCATTATCCTGATTGGTAAATTCAAAAGGCCAGGGGTACTGAGAATGGATAATGTCGGAAAACCATCCTTGAATTTTCCGAGTCGATTTATCGAACAAGAGCAGCATGCAACCCCATTTGGCAATCCCCAGTTTTTCCACCTGCTCGTACATCACCTGCACCACTTCGCGTAGCTCTTCGCTCGACTGCATGGCCATAGACCGAGCCCGGATACGCTCCAGGGCTAGTTGTACCTCAGCTTCTCTTGCCTGTTCTTCAGCTCTTTGAAGATCAAGGAAGCGTGAATAAGTCTGTTCAAAGACTTTTGCGAACCGTATCGTTATTTCAACTTTTTCTTCTGAGAGCAATTCTGCTCCTACCAAGATTAAGTATCCATGCTTGAAATTGAAGGTCTGCAAATTCAACCTTTTGGGAGTATAGGATATTAGTTCCTCAGCCGTAAAAGGAAAGTTGGTACTGTTTTCGGCTATATAAGTTTGGTGAAGAATAGTTTCCTCTTCATTCAGAGAAACTACGTGATAAGGTTCTTGTTTTTCCCAGCTAGCAGTAAGTGAACGCATTACCTTCGTTTCATCTCTAGGAATACCCATTACCTCTCTCATAATTGTCCCGTCGTTGGGATTGACGACATAGTAGGAATCAATCAAGCCCTTTGGATCAACAAGCGTAACTCCGCTAGACATAGATCCTATTCCAAGAATTGAAAGTTCTTTGTAGACCAATTCTCCCACTTCAAGCAACTCCCCACTATGTTGCATCGCCATCGTTTTACTCCGCACCCTTTCCAAAGCTGCTTCAATTTGTGCTTCTTTTGCTTGGGCTTCTGCCCTCTGAAGATCGAGGAAGCGGGTGTAGGTCTGTTCAAAGACACTTGCTATTCGCTTGAGCACGGTGATACTACTCTCAGGGAATGGAACGACATCCACAAATTCAATTAATCCGCAATCCATATTGATATAAGTGAAGTACACTTCAGGCTCTTTCATTATCACCTCTAGTACCTCCTTGGGAATGGATTTCATCCCTGTTTTGGAAAGCATGTAACGACTAAACTCATGTTTCTCCTCATCCCGTAAGTGTATGCTCAGAACTTTCTCGTCACTTTCCCAAAAGTCCCACCACTTGCGGATAATCTCATGTTCTTCATTCTCAATGTCATAGGGTTTGGGATGTTGGGCATAGACAATTTCTGAAAACCACCCTTGTATTTTTCGCTTTTCAGCATCAAAAAGTAGTAGCATGCATCCCCATTTGGCGATTTCTAGCTTGTTCACCTGTTCGTACATCACTTGTACAAGCTCCTTCAGCTCGTCGCTTTTTTGCATTGCCATTGATCTGGCCCGAATTCTTTCGAGTGCCAATTGAATTTCTGCTTCTCTTGCCTGGGCTTCTGCTTTTTCGAGATCAAGGAAGCGGGTGTAGGTCTGTTCGAACATGGCACCGAACCTCCTGAAAATCCCAATATGTTCTTCAGACATCGTAGTCAGACCTGCCGTACATAACAATCCGTATTTATTGGCTATACTGGCAGTATGGATTTTCTTCGGAATTCTCATACTGTCTTTAGCCTCGGGGGGCAAATGCTTAAACTCAGTTGTTTCAAAGAGATACCGGTCCCAGCTTTTCTTGAGCGTCCCCTTAATTTCCAGCTCAAATAGATTTTTCTGATCTCTCCAAACATCCATAAACGCTTCAAAATATGGATGCTCAAAGAAAGGGAACCAATAGTTTGCAGATCCACTTTCAGGACTGGCAATCCAACAATTCACACCTCCTTTTTCGGGTTCAACGACCCAGATAAAACAACGGTCGATCTCCACGTCCAAGGACTTGAGCTCAGTGAAAATCCTACCTAAAATATCCCCTAGTTCAATGGATGATCGCATAGCCATGGAAGCGGCTCTCACCCTTTCCAAAGCAGCTTCTATCTGCGCCTCTCTTGCCTGGGCTTCTGCTTTTTGAAGATCGAGGAAGCGAGTAAAGGCCTGCTGGAAGACTTGACCAAATCGCCTAAAGACATCCCATTGCTCTTCAACAGGTTCATAGGTGATGAACATTAGGAAGCCATGGCTGAAATAAACAATGTGGAAAACTTGATAAGTCGGCAGGGGGAATCCTGCATCCGCAACCTGTTCTGCATTTACACGAAATTCGGGAAGCGATAGCAGAAAGTCGTAGTGCGCTTTTACTTCTTCCCCACTTATTTCGTCAACATGAAATTTCTTTCCCTTCTTATAGGGTGTGTAAAAATCGTAACCCACCCCGATAGAAGGCAGCGACATGGGTATCTGCAGCACACCCTCGCTGCTCATGCAGCATAAATAAGACTTGGCATCGTTTTCCCAAAGGCAGTAGCCTGCACTCCAAGCATTGATGCCCAGAGCCTGCACCTGCAAATAAAGGTTGTTAGCCATTTCCGGAAACTCATCGCTGTGGTGCATGGCCATGGTTCGGGCCCTCACCCGTTCCAATGCTAGCTGGATTTCTCCCTCGCGAGCTTGTGCTTCTGCTTTTTGAAGATCGAGAAAGCGAGTGTAGGTCTGCTCAAAGACTTTGGCAAATCGCTTCAAAATCTCATTCTCTGAATCCGTGAAGGGAATCCCTGAATAATTCTGAATTCCCAGCATGACATCACTCAATAAAACAACAGAACGTGAAAATCCCGGGCTTGAAAAAATGAATTTCTTTCTTTCTTCCGGTACTTCAGGGTAATGAAGAAAGAAAAATTCAAAAAAATCATTCTTTTCCTCTTTGCGGAATTGGTCGGAAATGAAATTAAGACCGGCCTTCTTGGCATTTCTTATAGAATTGAACACGGCATTATTCCTATATGGAATGTGCTGAAGAACAGGATAAGGCCTGCCTGGGACTGCGGTCCAAAGATTAAAGTCATCCGTATCTCTAAAAGACAAATCAAACTGAGCAGAATCAATGTTGAAATTGAGTTGGCGGAACTGCTCAAAAACTACCTGAATTACTTCAGGGAATTCCTCACTCTTGTGCATAGCCAGGGATCGGGAACGTACTTTCTCCAAAGCCGCCTCAATCTGGGCTTCTCTGGCCTGTGCTTCTGCTTTTTGAAGATCCAAGTATCGGCGATAGGCGAGTTGAAAGACATTTGCAGCTCGTCGGAGAAGGTTTAGAGAGGTCTCATCAGGCTTGGTATAGGTTACCATTACGAGGGCTCCTCCCTTGAAGTCTGAGATTGACCAATAGGCTATTATTTCTTTCGGTCGGGTGGATTCAATCTTTTTGGAAAGCATAGCATAGGCCTGAGGAGAATATTTTTTCATAGCGAGTAACCACTCCTGACCCTTTTCTCCATCATTAACCAAGACATAATCCTTGTCTCCAGCATAATAATGGGCCATCATCTCCTCTACGATCTTTATCCCAGATTTTGGGAACTTAGCCATTCCCTGAAAAAGCTTTTCCTCCATGCCAGGTGCACGAACAGCTCCCCAAGATTCGAAATAGTCTTCATCCTCTTCATATAAATGAATAGCACAGACTTCAAGGTCTTTTTGACCTAATTTGCCCATTTGAATTCTTAGTTCTAAGGCTACCTCTTCCAATTCTTTTGAAGAGTGCATCGCCAAGGCCCTAGCCCGAACGCGCTCAAGTGCAGCTTCAATCTGTGCTTCCCGAGCTTGTTCCTCGGCTTTCTGAAGGTCAAGGAAGCGAGTGTAAGTCTGTTCGAAGGCTTTTGCGAAGCGAAAAAGAATTGATTCTTGATCCGTGCCAAGTTGAGCATTGGCGACGATATGCAGATACCCATGAATGAAGTGAGCATTATAAAAATGAATAGGATCCGGCATGTTTTTGCGTGCTATATCGACTTGCTCAGGATCTATCCCCGATTTAACCTTTTGCAAATGTTTCAGAAAATCAGATTTGCTTGTTTTCTGGTAAAAATTTGGAAGGTCAGATTTCCATGCCTTGTAGCGCTCAGTTAATAAAGCATCGCTTTTAAGAGGTAGGAAAAACTGACTCATACGATTACCATCAAATTGGGTTAGCCACATATTCTGAAGCCCCTTATCTTCATTTATGATCGCATAGCCACATTGTTGGACAGATTCGAAACCCAAATTCAAAAACTCCCTATACATCAATACCGCTACTTCTTCAAGTTCAATGGAATCATGCATGGCCATGGTTCGGGCCCGAACTCGCTCCAAAGCCGCTTCAACTTCCAACTCCCGATTTTTCTTGACCAAGTCGGCTGTTTTTTCTTCTACCAGCCGTTCCAGTTCTTCCGCCTTTTGCTTCCAGTTCTCTATGCCCCAAGTATCTTTTTCGCTTTCTACTTCTTCAGGCTTGGAGCCATGCCAATGGATTACTTTCCATTCGCTATTTCTATAATTCAAGACTGTGGTAAACCGCATGTACATTTCCACGTCTTCGGATTCTGTTTTAACTGTTAAAAAGATATCGTCAGCAAAGACTGCGGTATTTTCATCATCAGAAATAAACCGATCCATAGGCTCCTGTCGCCAGGATATATCCAGTCCTTCGGCTTGCTTCTTTTGAATTTCAAGCAGCTTGATCAAGCCCTGACTTCCGATTACTTTTTCGTCTATGGCAGTTCCAAAACCCATTATTTTTTCATCGACCAATTTTTTCATTAGGCTAGGATTATCCCCTTCAATGCCTGTTTTCATGAATTGCCTATAGGTTTTTTCTAATAATTGCTGCTTCTTCTTTTCCATCGAATTCTTAGACAATTGGTAAAGTGATTTTAAACTGGGCCCCACCTTCGGCTAGGTTTTGTGCGGTCAATTCGCCTCCATGGGCCTTGATGATATCATAGCTAAGTGACAGGCCAAGACCCGTCCCTTCTCCTGTGGGCTTTGTGGTAAAAAACGGTTGGAATATCTTATCTAGAATATGCTCAGGAATGCCTTTGGCATTGTCTGAGATTTTGATTTCTATAAAATTCTCAATCAGTCCTGTTTCTAATTTGACCATCGGTTTGTACTCTGATACCTCATTGGATTTCCGGTAATCATGAACTGCATAAAATGCATTGTTGACCAGGTTGAGCAGGACTCTACCGATATCCTGATTAATGATGCTGATAGCAGGGAGGTCGGGGTAAAGATCCGTCTTGAAATCGGCCGAAAAGCTTTTGTCTTTGGCTCGCATTCCATGAAAGCCCAGTTTTATGCATTCATCTGCCAAAGCGTTGATATCTACCGATTCCTTCTTCCCATCAGATTTTCGGCTGTGTTCCAGCATGCCTTTCACAATGGATCCGGCACGTTTTCCATGATGGTTGATTTTGGTCAGATTGTCTTTCAGATCGGAGAGAATGGCTTCTACTTCTTCTACATCTCCAGCTTCCAGTTCTTCTTTCAATTCATCCAAAAGCTCAGTACTCAGTTCTGAGAAATTGTTGACAAAGTTGAGGGGGTTCTGAATTTCATGGGCGATTCCGGCTGTTAGTTCACCCAGAGAAGCCATCTTTTCGGATTGAATCAATTGGGCTTGGGCAGCTTTCAATTCGGATAGAGCTTCTTCTGCTTTTTGCTTGGCTTCCCTGATTTCTACAAGGTCTTTTTCAGCCTTTTTCAAGTCCTCAAATCGTTTGTAAGCCAAATCAAAAACACCGGCAAAACGAATCAATGTATCAATGGATTCCTGTGGAGGCTCAGGTACTTTTCCCGCCAAACTGAATCCGATTTCTCCATGAGAAGTGCGGGCAATGATAAAGGTAAGTCCGCCTAATTGCAGGATGTCCTCTTTGCTAGGGGCATGGGGATCTGCCTGTTCATAGTGGCCATAGGTATTCATTTTGTCGATGTAATCCCAGGCTTCTTCTCCATCCAGCGCCAATACGAATGCTGGCTTTTTGCTCTTTTCCCATTTCGCCAAACTAGGAATAGCATCATGGACAAATTTGGGGACGTTTATGACCATCCCAATACGATCTCCCTCTTCGGAAGTCATGGACATTTCATACTGCTCAGGTGTCCACCGCATATGCCAAAAGTAGTCGGCCTGATATCCCAAGGAGACAAATTCTTTTCGCATAGCCACCACAATATCAAAGAGGTCGGAGGACTCCTGCATGGAGGTTACCTGACCACGAATTCGTTCTAAGGAAAGCTCAATCTGTGTTTCTCTAGCCTGTGCTTCCGAAAGTTGTAGATCTAAGAAACGGCGATGGGCCAAGTCAAAGGCACCTGCAAAACGAACAAGAATATCGAGCGCCTCCTGAGGAGGATCAGTCACAGGTCCGGGTAGGCTATACCCAATTTCACCATGGGTAGTTCTTGCCATGATAAAAGTAAGACCTCCGATATGCCGAATATCCTCATCGGTAGGAGCCTGAGGATCGATGCGCTTAAAGTCCCCCAAAGAGACCATTTTATGGACATAATCGATGGCTGCATCTACATCCATGGGATAGATGACCGTAGGGGAGGTTCCCTTTTCCCATTCGTCAATAAGTGGAATTTCAGCGTGAATGGATCTTGGAAGCTCCATCACAAAACCTATCCGAGTGCCATCCCCAGAGGTCATGGCTTTCTCATATTTATCTGGCTTCCAGAGCATGTGCCAGAAGTATTGAGCCTCATGGCCAAGATTGATAAATTCCGTGCGAAGGGTTACTACCACATCCAGTAAATCGGAGGTAGTCTGCATGGCCATTGCATGGGAACGAACCCGCTCTACAGCTAAATTGATCCGAGCTTCCCGGGCTTGTTCTTCAGCTTTTTGAAGGTCCAAAAAGCGGGTGTAAGTCTGTTCGAATACCTTAGCAAAGCGAACTAGAATGTCCCGAAATTCATCTGAAATAGGGTTTATGTTCTGATAAAATAAAATTCCCTGTTTGTAGAAAGCATCTTCAAAAGTCCACTGAGGAAGATTTAATTGGGTCAATTCTAATACTGCTTCCGGAACAAATGCATCAGGATGTCCCCCCTTATTATATGCAACCAATTGATTGACCCACTCATCGAATTTGTCCTTTTGAAGAGTTCTACTCAAGAATTGAGGCGCAGATTTGCTTTCTTTTGCTTTTTTCCAAGCTTGATACAATTCTTGAATAAATGGGTGATGGTCTAATGGCAAAGCCATTTGCTCTCTCATTACCGGCCCACCCGAATCTGATATGTATGAGATGAATTGATTTTTTTCTTCATCTATAAGGCTTACGCCTAAAAGTCCCTGATCGTCGTCTTGTCCTAAGCTTCTCAATTCCTTTAAAATAAAGGAAGAAGTCGGGAATAGCTCCTCACTGGACTGCATAGCCATCGTACGGGCTCTGATTCGCTCCAAAGAGGCTTCAATTTCTGCTTCTCTTGCTTGTTTTTCAGCTGTTTGTAAATCTAAAAAGCGGGTGTATGTCTGCTCGAATACTTTTGCGAATCGTATAACAATGCTTTGTAATTCCTCAGAAATAGGCTCGTGATCCATCGCATATAGCAAACCATATTTCATGGATGCGAAGGAAAACATGACATAATTTTTGGATAAAACCTCTTCCTTAATATTCTCTGGTAATCCTCCTAATTCGGTATTGGTAAACATCCAATTATCATATTCTCGCTTTTCCTCATCGCGTAGTTCAAGCGTGAATTTTTTTTCTTGGTTTTTATAATTCTCAAAAATTCTCTGAGAGATCTTATGGTCTGAATATCTTAGGCTATATGGTTCCGGAAGAATACTATTCGTGTGAGTTGTTAGCCAATAAATCGCCTTTTCATTCTCTTCATCGATCAATAACAATGCACACCCAAATTTGGCGAAACCTAATGGTTCCATTTGTTGGAACAGTTCAGACACGACTTCTGCCAATTCTTTGCTATCTCGCATTGCCATGGTTCGTGCTCGAACGCGCTCCAAAGCCAGCTGGATTTCTCCTTCTCTCGCCTGTGCTTCAGCTGTTTGTAAATCTAAAAAGCGGGTATAAGTCTGTTCGAATACCTTAGCAAAGCGAACTAGAATATCCCTAAATTCATCCGAAATGGGGTTGACGCTTTGATACCATAAAATCCCTTGCTTGAAGAAAGCATCTTCAAAAGTAAATTGGGGCAGATTGAAATAGTTTTTGGACAGATCTATTACATCAACAGGAATAAATGCATCTGGATGTTCTCCATTTTTATATGAAATCAGTTGATTGATCCATTCGCGGAAGGGTTTCTGAGGAAGCGTTCTGCTAAGGAATTGGGGTGCAGATTTGCTTTCTCTTGCTTTTTTCCAAGTTTGATACAATTCTCGAATCAATGGATGGTGTTCTAAAGGCAATACCATTTGGTCCCTCATTACAGGTCCACCTGAGTCCGATATGTAAGAAATAAGTTGACCCATTTCTTCATATACCAGACTGACACCAAAAAGACCTTCGACATCATCCTGCCCTAAGCTTCTCAATTCTTTTAAAATAAAGGAAGAAGTCGGGAATAGCTCCTCACTGGACTGCATAGCCATCGTGCGGGCTCTGATTCGCTCCAAGGAGGCTTCAATTTGTGCCTCTCGTGCCTGTTTTTCAGCTTTTTTTAGATCTAAGAATCTCGTATAGGTTTGCTCAAAAACCTTGGCGAAGCGTATGAAAATCTCATGAGATTCCGGTACCGGTTCGTAAGTAATGAACAGGAGATATCCATATTTGAAATAGGCTACATGGTCAATTTGATAGGTAGGGAAGGGGATTCCTGCTGATTTCATTTGAAGCAGTTGATCGCCTACTCCAGGGAGGGAACATAAATAGTCATAATGAGCAGGGCATTCCTCTTCAGTTATTTCGTTGACCAATAAGGTTTCTCCTCTCTTTCCAGCCTCGTAATATTTTAAAAACACCCCTTCTCTCGGAGTTCGGTAAGCCTGAAAAACCATATTCCCATTACTTCCCCATTCCAAGGAACCTTGAGGATCTCCATCGTCTATATTAAAGGCACAAAACCAATTGTCCATTCCCAGATTTTGCACCTGCTTGACTAATTCCATGGAAAGATCAGCTAACTCCGAACTGGAATGCATGGCCATAGACCTACTTCTCACTCTCTCCAAAGCCGCTTCAATCTGAGCTTCCCTGGCTTGAGCTTCTGCTTTCTGTAGATCTAGAAAACGGGTATAGGTCTGTTCAAAGGCCTTAGCAAACCTGCTTAGCAATTGATGTTCAGTTCGGCCTAATGGGGTTGCAGTAAATGCATAGATCAATCCTTGCTGAAAAGAGGCAAACTGGTAGTATTCGGATTCGTTTTCTTGGATCGTTTTCCTCAAAGAGTCCGGAGTTTTAAAAGTCTTATTCCAGGCTTTATAATAGTCTTGCAGTGCAGGACCATGCAGTTCAAACCCAAAAGTTTTTTGACCTGCATGCCAGTTGTCAATCATCTTTGGGTAGATAGGATGCTGATCATAGTGTAGAAATGCAGAGAGCAGCCTTGCTTTTCCATCATCATCCCGAATAGTACTCCAAACAGTAAATTCCTGCTTTTCTTCATCCGGTAAAGCGAAGCCTACACGACGGGCTTCAACTCCAAGTTCCTTTAGCTGCTCAAAAAGAATTGTAGAGGCTTCGGCTAAGTCTTCGCTTCGATGCATCGCCATGCCAGCAGCTCGCACCCTCTCCAGAGCAGCTTCAATTTGAGCTTCCCGTGCTTGGTTTTCAGCTTTTTGAAGGTCTAAAAAGCGGGTGTAAGTTTGCTCAAAGACTTTTGCAAAACGCTTGAAGATGGAATGAAACTCAGGAACTTCATCAAAAGTGATAAACATCAAATACCCGTACTTAAAATAAGCGGCATGATCAACTTGGCTCTTGGGAAGAGCTATACCGGCTGCATCCAACTCCTCAAATATTTTGTCAAGTGTAGGCAGGGAGGCCATGTAGTTATACGTGTCCTCCAATTTCTTGCCCTCCATCTTTTCTATGCGTAGCGATATCTCCTTCTCTGAGTCCTCGACAATTCGTTTAAAAATACCCTCAGTAGTAGGCGTATCAAATGGCTTGATCGGTCTTCCATCTCCTGAACTTACCCACTGTGAAATGACTGTTTTATCTTCATTGAATATGTTAAAACCACAGCTCCAGGGGTTCAAACCAAGTCCCTTGATTTGACTGAACATCTCTGTGGCTGCCTCGGACAATTCATTACTGGATTGCATGGCCATGGTTCTGCTTCTCACTCTTTCTAGAGCAGTTTCAATCTGTGCTTCTCTAGTTTGTGCTTCGGCTTTTTGAAGGTCTAAGAATCTGGTATATGCCAAATCAATCACTTGAGCGAAGCGCTGAAGAACTTCTGGAAAATCTCCTGGCAATGGCTCTGTCCCTACGGCCTCTAAAAATCCATTTTTGAACATTGCCTGCCCTGCATACATTTTCTGGAGGAAATAAAAAGAATCCTTGTACTCTTGGGAGGCATCCTTAAATACAGTTTCTGAAAAAATCAGATCTCCATAGGATTTGATCTCCTCTCCTTCCAGTAGAATCTCCCGATAGGGAACTTGCCTTTCAAAATCCCTCAATACCGCATTCAAAACAGGATGATCCAAGAAAGGAAACTGGTATTGATTCAAAATTGAATCCCCTGTACTGTCTTTTCCCCATACAGTGAATTCGCGAGAATTTCCATTTCTGAAAAAGATGCTGCATTCCCATGCGGCTAATCCAAGTTTTTGCAATTCCTCAAAAATGACAGCGATGATATCTTCCAATTCATCACTTTGGCGTAATCCCATAGCATGCGCCCTAACCCTTTCCAATGAGGCTTCGATTTGAGCTTCTCTAGCCTGTGCTTCGGCTTGCTGAATATCTAGAAAGCGTCTATACGCTAAGGAAAATACCTGGTGAAATCGTTTGAATAAGTCTAGTACTTCCTGCTTTAATTCATTATAGAGGGAAAGCCCCAATCCTCCTTCACCTATAGACAGAAAGCAATAGCTCAGTTCGGAGGTCTGATCCAAAATGGGGTCAGAAAAATGATTTTCCTCTTTTCGATGTGCTGCAAATTCTTTGAGTTTTTCTCCCTGAATACTACCAATGAAATGCCCGTCTTTGGAAGCTAGCATTTGTTGGACCATTTCGTATTCTACGGGGCTTTTGAGGTATTCTGTAAGCTCAACGGTGTTTTCTTGATATGGAGGAAAGTACTGATAGCAGAGGTAATGGCCTTTTTCCTCATTGATAATCGCTGTTTGCACGTTCCGGATATTTTCAATCCCAAAGCCCTGCAATTGATCAGCAAGAATCCGACAGACATCGAGCATATCTTCGGGTTTTTTCATCCCCATGGCTACGGTCCGGACACGTTCCAAAGAAGCCTCTATTTCTAATTCACGATTTTTGGCCTCCAGTTCAACCGTTCGGCGCTTGACAGCTTCCCGGAGTTCCTGGTTTTCTTTGCTGATTTTTTTGATTGCAAGAGTCTGTCCCTCGTCCACCCGCATATCCGGAAATGAACCATGCTGCTGAGCTACTTTCCAGCCTGCGGGAGTTTCTCGGAGTATGGTAGAGATCCGTATGCTAGCATAAAAATTCCATTGCTCATCGGTTTTTACATAAATGTCACAAGTCTCATTGATCAGCACGTGAGGGTCAATCCAAATGGGATTGACTTGCCTATTTCTCATTTCGGCTTTTCCGCCTAGCTCATCTTTTTGCGCTTTCAAAAATGCAATACCTTCAGCCTTGGAGTGACAGATTTCGGTCTCAGAAGTTCCGATCATCTCAAAATGATCATCCAAAGTAGCCGCAAAAGCCTCTTCGTCGAATTGAAGATAGCTATCCCAGTAAGCATGATAGACGGCCAGAGCCTGATCTATCCGAGAAGTTTTTTCCTTCATTGGAAAAGAATTAGTGTAAAAACAAGGAACCTTCTAAAGGAATCCTCAAGCTTGGTAGTTGCTTTTCCAAATGAAAACAAGAAGAAATCTGTACAGGAAGATGTCGACTGATAAAAAGGAAAGAGCAGTATCTAATTAGTTAGTCTTCAATGAAATAGTTTGGCATTCATAAAATACAAAATCCAAATTGAAATAATCTTATTTATCTCCTTGATTTTCTTGAGATTTTGAAAAAAATGATCAAAAGTAGGCTTAGACTAACTTGAAATAGTTCAATTCGGAAAATGGAGAGGGAGAATGTAAAATGCTAGAATTTTGTAGGAGGGAATAGGAAAATAAAAGTCAGGAGTTTCTGGTGGATTTTGTGGAAAAAATCAATCGTGCTCTTCTTCTTTGATTAAAACTAAAGCCTCTTCCAAATCTTTGTCGAGCTGTTTCAATAGGTTTAGAAATTGATAATTCATCGAATTCGTAGTAGCTACCAAATTTACAAACTTCTCCTCATTTACTATTTGTTGAATATCCTCCTTGTTTATTGATTCTTGTTTCAAAAATCGATTATAGACCACCATCATTTTCTTTTCGATAAAATAAGGGAGGACTTCATTATTCCAGAAATTTCCAAGTAATTCCTCTAGATCTCCCATAGACAAGTAATCTTGAAGGGAGATACGTAGTTTCGCATTCAGGCTTTGCCTACCTAGAATAGTTCTTTCAGTACTTAGTTCTTGCTCTGTAATCGCGAAATTTAAAGTAGTGAAGGCATAGGTAGTCAAATAGAAAATTTGAGTTGGATCATTTTCCAAGGAGTCTTTTGTCAACTCTCCAGCCAAGAAACGATTGGAAAGTTCTAAAATGCGTTCATTGAAGGAAATGATTTTTTCAAGATTTGACCGGGCTTCATTAATTTCTTCCTCGAGGCTTTGGAGGGTTTGGTCGGAGATTTTCTCCTGTTTTCGACCCTCATTCCAGTTATTCACTTGTAGTGCAATCAGAATTCCGATTACGACAAGCAAGATCTCACCCAAGGCATATACCAGATATCGTGTTACTTTATTTCGTGAGAGTAGTTTTTGACGGATTTTTCTAAAAAATGGGATCATAGCTTCAATGGATGTCCTTTTTAATAAGATCTATAATCGATTCTATTTTTTCTTTCAATGGGAAATAGAAGTTCTGGTGTAGATTTTTAGAAGCTACTATAAATAGATAGAGTTGGCTTTCAAATTCCTGATTTTCCAAGAATTTAAAGTCGTTTGGTGGGAATCTGCTTGGAGTCGTTTCAATCAGGCTTTCATCGATGAGATCGAGATGCCTGCGGAAATTGCCATTTTTTAAAAAAAATTCATGACCAATATCTCTTCTTTTGACTACATAGGTTTCCTGATTTTTGATAAGTTCAAGATTAGATTGCCAGGCAGAAATTGCCTTCCGAAGAGCAGGGTCTGAAAAGACTGAAAGACTTCCGGAATTGATGATTTCCTCGATTGTCCCTTGATTTGGTAAATAACGGGCTTCCATTTTAAATACTCCAACCATTAAGTCGGAGAGTTCTTTTTCACTACTACTCTTTGGGAGAATTGGTCCGGTGTAGTCACCAAGCTTTAGGCTTTTCTGGATAATAGAATCATTTAGTGTAATTACTTTATTGAGGATTTCCCAGTTGGATTCAAATTCCTGCAATAAAGCCTTCAGGAGCTTTTGTTCTTTTTCTTGATTTTTGCGGTTCTCATTCCAATTATTGACTTGAAGGGCTATCAAAATCCCGATCACCACTAAGAAGATCTCTCCTATAGCATAAAGAATGTACCTTCGGACTTTATTTTGTTCCATGAGTTTTTTTCGAATGATTCGGAAGAAGCGCAGCATATCAATCAGAATTTATTGCGGCTATAATGTCTTTTGCCTGCAAAATGAGTAGTAATCTGGATCGCTTTAGTTCAAGCCGATGTGCTAATTTGTATTTAAGCACTCCATCTTCCCTGAACTCTTTGAAAAGGACTTCGTAGGTATCTTCTGACCATAAGTTAGGCCGTACCTTGAGAGAATCTTTCAAAGTATTGTCCAAAAAAATATGCTGGTATCTTACGGCTATGTGTTCATTAATTGATTGACCAAGCAGATATTCTTCATTCATCAGCTCATTAATACGTGGCACGGTATAGTTATACAATGCATCTAACCGACGCGTCAATCTCTTATCCTGAATGATAGATAAAGACCCATCACTTACTGCGGCATTGTACACATCCATCCTTGGATCAAAGAATTGAGAATAGCCTGACATATTGAAGATGGGTGAAAAGTTGTTCTCCTGAAACGGTCTGAATTTGCCCTTGATAAGATCAAAAGACAGATCTGACCACCTTTTTAGCATGAGTTCAAGTATAGATATGTTGGTTTCCTCTGCCTCTATAAAAGTATCTGCGAGCTCACTGGCTAGTGTTGCTTCTTCTTTAAGACTAGCAACCAAATTCTTTTCCTTTGATCTTGTTTTATTATTCTCATTCCAATTATTGACCTGAAGGGCAATCAAAATCCCGATCACCACTAAGAAAATCTCCCCGATAGCATAGGCTAAATATCGGGTTACCCGGTTCCCTGCTTTGCCGGCAGGCAGGTGTTGTAGAAGTTTTTGACGGATTTTTCGGAAGAAGGAGATCATTAATTAAGCTTTTCTATTTCTATTAAACTCTGAACCTCATTCATTTGCCTGATTATGCCTATTAGACGGGGTTTGACAGATGAAACTACATTATTACCAAGCTTTATCAATTCCATAAATTCATCGGTATGAATCACCTCTTCAAAATTTGAATAATCTAGGGATTCAATAATGACCCCTTCTGGTCCTGGGGTCAGTTTCTGAGGAAAGATCTGATAGAAAAGTTCAAATTTTTCTATCATTTCAGGTCGCGCTAATTCATTTACATAAATCGATACCAGTTTGAAATTGTAACTGTATAATCGAATCAGATCGTTTCTGAGTTTTTCATTTTGGATCTTATCAAAACCACCTGATTTCAGAGCCTCATAAGCACCATCTGAATAAGGGAAAAATAATCCGATAGATCCCAGATTGTTGAGATGCTGTTCAAGAGAATCTCTGGAGTATTCGTCATCTATTCTCATTTTCAAGAGTTCATTCAGGCTTCTTTCTGCCCTATTGAAAATATTTAGAGCAACCTGTTTATCTTCAATCTCACTAAGGAGCTCCCGGTTTATCTCTGAAAGCATTTCTAATTCAAAGGCCCGGTCTTTACGGCTTTCATTCCAGTTATTGATCTGCAGAGCAATCAGGATTCCGATCACCACTAAGAAGATCTCCCCTAAGGCATAAATAAGGTATCTCGTGACCCGATTTTGGGTCAAAAGTTTTTGACGGAATTTGCGGAAGAAGGAGATCATACATGGTTAGTTTTGAGATGAATAGAGAAAGTAGTCCCTACACCCTCTGTACTTTCAACTTTCAATTCTCCTCCGTGGGCTTTCACGATGTCATAACTTAAACTCAAACCTAACCCTGTTCCGATACCAGTTGGTTTGGTCGTGAAGAAGGGTTGGAAAATCTTGTCTTTGATTGAATCAGGGATTCCGTTTCCATTGTCTTTTACAGAAATTTCTACGCCGTCAGAATTAGCCTTGGTAGATACAATGACTTTTGGTTTAAAGGACTCAGAACTTCCCGTTTCATTTTCGATCTTTTGCCTCCTGTCATCACAGGCATAAAAAGCATTGTTGATCAAATTCAGCAAAACCCTACCAAGGTCTTGAGATATCACGTCCACCATTGGTAGCTTTGGATCAAAATCTGTTTCGAATTCTGCTTGGAAGCTTTTGTCTTTGGCGCGAAGACCATGGAAACTTAAGCGAAGGCATTCATCAGCTAGATTATTTAAGTCAGTAAGCTCCTTTTTTCCATCTGACTTTCTACTGTGTTCCAGCATTCCTTTGACAATGGATCCGGCCCGTTTACCATGGTGGTTGATTTTGGAGAGGTTTTCTTTGAGATCCTCGGAAATGGATTTGACTTCATCCAGATCTCCCTTTTCGATTTCTTCCTGAAGCTCTTCTAAAAGTTCTCCGCTTACTTCGGAGAAATTATTGACAAAGTTCAAAGGGTTTTGAATCTCATGGGCAATACCAGCTGTGAGTTCTCCAAGAGACGCCATTTTTTCAGATTGGATGAGTTGGGCCTGAGTAGCTTTTAGATCGGCATAAGCCTTTTCGATTTCCTTGGCTTGAGCAAGTTCCCGGTCTCTTGCCTTGTCCCTTTCTTTTTTGGCAGCCCTTCGCCTTTCCTCTTGGACAAAGAATACGGCAAGCAAAACAAAAGCTGCTACATAGATGGAATAAGCCCACCAAGTTTGGTGCCAAGGAGGCAATACCCTAATGTCTAGAATGGTAGGCTCTTCATTCCATACCCCATCTAGATTCATGGATTTTACTTCAAGAACGTAGTCTCCCGCTGGTAGATTGGTGTAAGTCAATCTACCATTAGTGCCTGCATCTTGCCAGGTTTCATCAAATCCAAGCAGCCTATATTGAGAAGGATTTTGTCCATTTCCTCCAAAATGAATAGAGGCAAACTCCATACTCAGCGTAGTGATCCCTGGTGGAATTAGGAGAGAGGAAAGCATGTGATTGGGCTTTATTTCTGCTGAGTCTAAATAGGATTGATAGTTTTCTCCATCTAGTCGAATTTCCTTGAAGAGTATTTGGGGTGAATTGGGATTGGTTTTGATTTGATCCGGATGAAAAACATTTGCTCCACTTGTTCCGGAGAAGTAGATTTTTCCTGAAGGGCCCCGGTGGTTTAACCCGCCAAACAAAAGGGATTGGAGACCTCGTTCATACCCAAACCGCCGGAATTCCCCTGATTCGGGGAAGTATTGAAGAATTCCAGAAGATGTCGCCAAGTAAATATTTCCCTGATCATCATAACTGATAGCATTGATTTCTAAATCAGGGAACTCTGTGTCTTCGAAATCTACCCAATGAAGGAATTTTTCATAGTTTAAATCAGTATATCCAAAACCATTGGTAAGGGCAATCCATACCCTATTTTGATTATCAATTACCGGCTGAGCTGGAGCGTAGTTCGAAAATTTCCGACGAAATAAATCGTATATAATTATTTCTTTCGTTTTTGTATTGATTGAAAAAAGATTTTCAACAGAATCTTCTACTGTTCCCAAGAGCAACCCATTTGGATCGATTAAATTTCCTCTAAGTCTACCAAATTTTGATTCTGGATCGATAAGAGTGAAATGTTCTGTTTCAGGGTCAAAAACATCAATACCTTCTGTGTGGCTTATCCAAATTTTTCCTTGTGGGTCCTCCACAATATTAAAAATCCAATCAGAGGTAAGTGAGTTAGAATCTGATGGGTCATGTTTGTAGCGAATAATCTGATCGGAATTAGGTGATATCCGATTAAGTCCTCCATTGTTTGGACCTGGTTGACCGGTTCCTACCCAAAGGGTCCCATCAGATGAGATAAAAGTTTCCCAAGCAAACGGGTGCGTTAATTCTTTTGAGATAGTCTTGCCTCCTGGAGGACGTGAATCTCCGGCTCCTATTCTTTCCAATATAGTTTTCCCATCTTGAGAAAAATGGATTAATCCCTTTTCCAGAGATGTTCGAGCTCCTACCCAAAAAGTCCCATCCTCCAACTCGTAAGCAGATAAAATATCTGCGATTACTTTACCATTTTCATCTCGGAGTAGGCCAAAATCTGATTGGTATAAATTGAGTAAACTGATTCCGTAGGAAAACCTTGTAGCCCACAATATTCCCTGATGATCGATGAATAAATTACATCCATGATTACTTTCCATTGGTAGCAGTCCCCGGGAATTGTTGATTTCAGAGTGAATAATTTCCATCTCACCCGTTTCCAGGTCAATCCTGCTGATTGAGTTAATTTGATTTAACCATAAGAAATTGTTTTGGAGTTTGTATGATGCATCATTTTCAAAACCTTTTTCTTTTAAAATTTCAGGCTGACTAACTTTGAAAAACTCCCATTCATCCCCAGGACTTGACCTTTTTGCAAAACCATTGGGATTTAAAATAACCGTTCCTGTTTCACCATAAGGGAATACAATCGTGGGATAGTTTTGAGAAAATAGCTGACCATCAGAGCTGTTTTGATCCAAGGGTAAATCTTCATAGCTGTATTCTCCTTCGGGTGATCGAGTTCCTAAAAAAAGTTCTCCTTCAATATTTAATAGGAAATTTAACCGTCCGTCTTTTCCTAGATTCATTTCTCTAATATTTCCCTCTCTCTGCCCTTCTTCCAGAAAGAAAGAATTGGATATAGAGTCATAGCGCTTGATCCCAGATCTTGTTCCTACGAGAACGTCCTTATTTTCAAGGATTTTGACCTCCAGGTATCTGATGTTTTCATCTATATCTCGGAAAAAATCAATTTCTTCAGATCCGGGATTTATATATCCTAAATCACCATCTGGTATGGATACCCAAATACCTCCATTTTGATCTGCTTCCACATAGCGCCCTTCATAAAAAAACTTCTCGTACTGCTTCCCGTCAAAACGGTAAACGCCATCCCATGTACCCAACCAAATGAAACCATAAGAGTCTTGGGCGATGTCTGTTACAGAAGTGGTGGGGAGTCCATTTTCTGGAGTAAGGTTATTGAAAATGTAATTTTGAGCTTGAGTAGGGAAAGCAAAAAATATTGAGGCAAAGCAAAAAAGAAGTACCGATAATCGTGTTCTTTTGGATGTTTTTTGGGTTTTAAGCAGCTTTTGTATCTTCATTCAAGTTTGTTTATTTCCTCATCAATAAGCTCCAGGATGTAATTCAGTCTGGGACGAAAAATTCGCTCCTTGTAACCTGCTTCTGTGATGCTTTTATTAATGATTGTGTTGAGAAGATACTGAATTTCAGGATCATTTGACATAGCCTCAAGATCAAATCTTACCCCCGCATAGTCTTTGGATTCATTATCGGTTATATTGACAGTGCCAAAATCAGGGTCCATATACCGTAGGATTCGGTCTGCGTAGGATTGGATGACCGTACTGTTTTTATCCTCAAGTCGAAAGCTGTATTCTAAGAAAGTATCATAACTAGACAAAAGCCGTTTTAGCTCTTTATTGGTAATCATACTCAATGTTCCAGAGGATTTCATTTCATCATAGGTAGGTAAAGTGGGATTGAAATAGTGTACAAAGCCAGCTCTTTCCAACGCAAACACAGTTTGAATGCTATCGACCTCTTTTGGAAGTGTATTTATCAAATGGAGGAGTTGTCTGGCATAAGCCTCTCTATTTTCCAAAAAATCCAAGATTAGATCCAGACGATTGAGGTTTTGTTGGTAGTCTTGTCTTAGATTCTCCAAAAGTATTGCCTTCTGTTTCTTTAGCTTTCGATTTTCATTCCAGGTGTTGACTTGGAGTGCGATTAAGATTCCAATAACAACCAAGAAGATTTCCCCCAAAGCATAGGCTAGGTATCGCGTAAATCTATTTTGCTGCAGAAGTTTTTGGCGGATTTTTCTGAAAAATGAAATCATATGTCTTTTTATGTCATTAGTCTTTTAGCTCTTCTTCTATCAAGGCCTGCAATCGGGCATTATGCTTTCTCATTTCTTGATACAGCTCTATCATGTAGGCATTGTTTGCAATTGCTAAGGTCCAGCCATTTCTAATAACCTTATTGTTCATTATTTCTCCAGCTTCTTTGCATAGTGCTTCGAATCGGTCCTCGCTAATTTCCATTATGGGTATCGATTCGTTTTTCAATCCTAATGTATCCAGGTTTATTAGTGGGAGCCATTCGTAATAAGCTAGTTCATCATAGATATAGTGTTCATAATCTCTTCGAATGTGGTTTCTGTTTTGGACAATTTCGGCATTTAAAACTTCCATAGACATAAGTAGATCCTTGATCGTGTCATTTCTTATTAGGCTTAAATTCCCTGAGCTAGTCAATTCATGGAAGGTGTTGTTGTTGGGAGTGAACTCATACCAATAGTGGATTTTCAAAAAATCATCATTGACTTCTCTGAGCTCCTGCATGGTAGCTGGAGCATCTATTTTCATCACTCTAAGTGCTGAATTGATAACATCCTTACGATTGATTGTCATCCGATCAAGGCCTTCAGTATCTCTGTTTAGATCCCGCTGAAGTCCTTTGAGATACTTTTTTTCAAGTTGGCGATCGAGTCGGTTCTCATTCCAGTTGTTGACCTGAAGGGCAATTAGTATTCCTATTACTACAAGCAAAATTTCTCCTATAGCATAGACCAAGTAGCGAGTCACCCGGTTCTGTTGAAGGAGTTTTTGACGGATTTTTCGGAAGAAGGAGATCATGGTGTTAGAGGAATAAACTCGTACGTTTTATCAGTCATATTTAAAACAATTCGGTACTTCCCGGCAGGCACCTCTAGATTTGGGCCTTGCCAATACATATATCCTTTCGGAAATGTATTCCCTCCCCAGTTGCGGTTCCAAGTCTGATTTTCCCTGAATTTAATCTGGCCTCCTGGTAATTCTATTTCAGCCTCCCAAATATTGGGGTCCTCTGATTTTCTTACAAATGGGACATCTGTACCCCAATCTTGATAAGGGGAGCCTTCGCCTACTAAGCCTAGGTTTTCGTATAGCAACTTGACTTGGGGAAATTGCCTTTTGATTTGGGTTTTCAGAGTTTCTCCTAGTTCGCGCACGTGAAAAACCTCAGCTGAATAGCTATCATGAAGGACCGCTGCTTTGATCAAAGCAGCCCTGACCTCTGGGTAGTTGATCATTTCCTGGCTTCTCAAAATCTGATCTCCAGTAAAGACACCTGGCATTTCTAAAAATCTTTGATTTAAAGCAATTCCAAAGGTCAAATCTGGTGTGGGGATGGTTTCCTTAAAAAGCAGCTCTTTGAGGAGCTTTTCAGATCGATTAAATTCCAAATTGGCCATCGAGGCATACTCTGTCAGATCTCTTGCGAGTAATATCTCATCCGGGTTTCCTGGTTTTACTTTCAGATTTTGGAGAAAGAAGCCCGCGCTGGTTTGGAAGGGACTTGGTTCCGCTTCCTCATAATTCAGTATCCCTGGGATATGCGCGGGAGCCAAAAGTTCCGGACGATTATACAAGGTGTCTATGTATAGATTTTGCTGCATGAAATGATACTCCAAGAAAAGTAGCTCCTGGATTTCCACATCCAAGACATTGTAGATCTGCTCGATGGTGACAGCAAATTCCTCCTGACGCTTTCGCTCCTCATTCCAGTTGTTGACCTGCAAGGCGATCAGAATACCTGCCATTACCAAGATAATTTCGCCCACAGCGTAGGTCAGGTACCGGGTCACTCGGTTCCCTACTTTACCGGTAGGCAAGTCTTGAACAAGTTTTTGGCGGATTTTTCTAAAAAATGATATCATTTTAGTTCAGCAATTGAGAGATAAGTGAAACACTAAAAATTTTCAGTATAAACCAGCCGATTAATCTTTGAATAACGGCGAGCAAATGAGTCACTGGATATTCTTCGAGGAGTTTCTGACGGGTTTCCCGGAAAAATTGAATCATAAATGGGTAAGAAGTTAATTCAGAGGCAACTAGTTGCATAGCTTTAAGTAAGTTAAGGGAAAAAAGGGATATATCTTGATGCTGGATTTTTGGAGCCTTCTAGATTTAAGGTTTCTGATTTTGACATGGTTTTTCTTCCGAAATACCAGCGCGGTTTTTTTATTTTCACTATTCTTTTTTTATTAAAAATAATAGGCTAAGTTGTTGATTGCTAATTGTTTTAAATAGATGAGAAGCGCTAGGTTTTTTTTTCTAATTATTTTTTTCTTAAAGTCTTTTCTTACGACTGGTCAGGAGGTTAAAATCACTCCAGTGCCTTTTATTTTTGATCCCTCCTTCAGTATTATTTCAGGGATGTGTCAGGACGAAAATGGCTTTATCTGGCTCGCCAAGACCTCTGATGGTTTAATTCGCTTTGATGGGACGAACAAAAAATATTATAGGCCCAATCCCAATGACAGTAGCGCACTACACTTAGATCAACTCGAATGTATCGCAGCTGGAAAAGGAGGGGAGATTTGGATTGGAAGCACCGTCGATGGTTTAGATCGATTTGATCCTGAGTCCGAATCTTTCACTCATTATAGGAAGGCACCAGAAAATCCCAACAGTCTTCGAAGTAACAGAATATATTCCTTATTGGTGGATCGCTCAGGGACCTTATGGATCGGTACAGACGTAGGAGTAGATACATTGGATAGAGAGACTGGGAATTTCGTCCAAATCAAGGTTGACAGTCCTAATGGTCAAATGCTTCAAAAGGCATTTATCCGGAACATTTATGAAGACAGTTCAGGAGTAATTTGGATAGGTGCTGGTAATGCCTTCGATCGCACAGATTCTCCTTCCTCTGGTCTATACCGCGTAGAAAAAAACACCGGTTTGATTACCCATTTTAGACATGATCCTGCAGATCCTAATTCCCTTATTGGGAATCGTGTAAAGGCAATATTTGAAGATAGTAAGGGCAATTTTTATATAGGTTCGGATGGAGATGGACTTCACCTGATGGACCGGGAAACAGGAAAGTTTCAAAGGCTTACTAATATTCCTGGCAATCCCAATGCTCTTTCCCGTCCGCCAATTAATGACAGAGCTTCTTTTGCAGTTGATCACATCACTTTCATTAACGAAGATGCCGAAGGTGGTATTTGGATTGGGACTTATGCGGGGGGTATAAACCGGTATGACCCCAAATCCAAGAAAATGGCGTTTTTTGGTTCAACTGGTGAGGAGTCCCAGTACCACGATAATAATGGCTACTGGACCTCACTCAAAACAGATGATAATTTGATTTGGATTTCTTCCTGGCTACCCGAAAATGAGAATCAAGTGCTCTATCGGGTCTCTACGTTACAAGAGAATTTTGAATATTTTAAAACTGGACCAAGAGCTGTCTTTTTTGGTGAAGATCAGGAAAAAGGTATCTGGGTTGGCACCTCGCAGGGTGTTTTTGGTCATGAATTGGACACATCAGAGGATAGTTTTTTTAGTTTCGTAAAGAGGACCATTGGCCCTGACATTTTACGTGCCCTGAAATTTGATCAGGAGGGGAATGTTTGGATAGGTACGAGTTCGAGAGGCTTATTTTTTTTCGATAGAGCTACAAACACTTATCAAAACTATGGAAGGAAAGATGCAAATAAGGAAGGCTTAATCTCACCCATTGCCAATGCCATACTGCCAATCAGAGGAGGAAACGCATGGATAGCCACAGGAGGGGGACTTAATTTTTTTGAATCGAAAAGTAGGACTTTCAGGGACTATAGGCATGATCCAACTGATTCGGCCAGCCTAAGCTCGAGCAATGTCATCAGTCTGGCCCAAGATTCAAAAGGTCAGATTTGGATTGGCACGAGAAATGGAATCAACTTACTTCAAGATGATTCAGGGAAATTTAAAAGATACTTGGATGGCACCGAGATTTCAATACTAGGAATTTATGAGGACGAGAAAGGAAGGATTTGGGCCGGATCATATCGTTCAGGGTTTTTTTTATACGATCAAGAAAAAGATCAGTTTAATCCCTACTATGACAATACGGGGCTGATTACCGATTTACTCAGGATTACAGGGCTGGTAGAAGATGACTCTGGCTTCCTTTGGTTATTTACTGATATTGGATTTATCCGCCTCAATCCTGAAACGAATAATGCGGCTTTGTTTGGAAATAGCTGGAAAGAACCTAGTCAAGCAGGCTATTTTTCTTTTGAGCCATTCATCTCTACAGAAAAGGAGATTTTTGTAGGCAATGATGAGGGTTATTTTTCATTTCGTCCAGACAAACTAGTAAGTCAATATTCCGTCGCTCCCATTCCATACTTAACCTCATTTCTTTTGGGAGAGCGAGAAATCTCTGCGAGAACAGATCCAAAGATTTTACCCAAAAGTCTTTTGGAAACTTCTGAAATTCAACTCGCCCATAATCAGAATACCTTTTCTTTCCAGTTTGCCAGTATTGATTTTGTTACTTTGGAGCCAGATAAAAATCTTCGTTACCAACTCGAAAATTATGATCAAAATTGGAAGAATGGCAATACCCACCAAGCAGAGTATTATGCTTTGCCTCCGGGTGAGTACGTCTTCCATATCCAGGCAACCAATCGATTTGGGGTCGTAGGGCTTAAATCTATTTCAGTTGAGATTTTACCTCCATGGTTTACCCAATGGTGGGCATGGCTAGGGTATGGCTTAGTGTTCTTTTTGCTCCTTTTCGTTATTTATAGCTTTTTGTTGAGAAGAAAACTGGCCCAGGCTGAAGTGATCCAGCTAAAGGAATTGGATCAGTTTAAAACCAGAATCTACACCAATTTGACCCATGAATTCCGGACCCCCTTAACTGTAATCACAGGGATTTCAGACTATATATTGAGTCACCCGACGGTGGAAAACTTAAGGGATGGATTGCCTATGATCAAGCGGAATGGTGTCCAATTATTAAGGCTGGTCAACCAGATGCTGGATTTGTCCAAACTTCAGTCTGGGGTTTTAACTGCAAAAATGATCCATGATGATATTTTGGAGTATTTACACTATTTGACAGAATCCTTTCACTCATATTCAGACTCCAAGGATATCCGCTTACACTTTTTTACAGACTTAAAGACCTTGCATATGGACTTTGATCCGGAAAAAATTCAAACCATTTTTTCTAACCTCTTAGGCAATGCGATCAAATTCACTCCATCCGGTGGAAACATCTACCTCAAGGTGGAAAAAATCAAGGCTAAAGAAGGAGAAGATATGCTTGAATTGAAGGTAATCGATACAGGTAAAGGAATACACTCTGAACATTTATCGCGGATTTTTGACCGATTTTTTCAGGTGGATGATTCCGCCACTAGAACTGAGGAAGGTAGTGGAATTGGATTGGCACTTACCAAAGAACTCGTCGAACTCATGGCAGGAACTATTGAGGTCAGCAGTCAGCTTGGAAAAGGTTCAGAATTTACCCTCAGGCTACCCATCCGAAACCATGCTCCCAAAGGTTCTGCGGTGGAATTGACCCAAAACTTAAAGCCTTTTGTCAAGGATACACTAAAAGCCTCCGCTATTGGGGTGGAAGAAAATTACGATGAAAGCCTTCCACTCGCATTGCTTATCGAAGACAATGAGGATGTTTTAGGCTATTTGGAACTTTGCCTCAGGGGAAACTATCGTATTCAAAAAGCAAGAAATGGTCTTCAGGGAATTCACTTGGCTATTGAAATAATCCCGGATATTATCGTCTCTGATGTAATGATGCCTGAAAAGGATGGCTATGAAGTAGTGGAAAGGTTAAAAGACGATGAACGAACCAGTCATATTCCTATCATCCTACTTACCGCTAAGGCAGACATGGACTCCCGATTGGCAGGGTTGGAAACAGGAGCCGATGCTTACCTGACCAAGCCTTTTAATAAAAATGAGTTGGAGATTAGGCTTCGTAAATTGATAGAGGTCCGACAAAAACTCATTTCCAGATATGAAGGTCTGAAGACCCTACCCGAGCCAAAGACATCATCTGAATTGAAAGAGGACACCTTCCTTAAAAAAATCCGAGATCTTGTAGAAAGTGAAATGGGAAATGAAGAATTTGGCATCTCGGAGATTTGCAAAATGCTGGGGGTCAGCCGGACCCAGCTTCATCGCAAACTGAAGGCCTTGACTAATAAATCAACCTCTCAGGTGATCCGAACCATTCGTATGCAGGAGGCCATGAGACTTTTAGAAAATTCTAGTTTAAACATTTCTGAAATCGGCTATGCAGTCGGATACAGCAATCCTAGCCATTTTACACAGGAGTTTATCAAAGAGTTTGGGCAGGCACCGAGCTTTTATAGAAAAGGCTAACGCTGCTTTGAATTCACTAGATCGAAGCATTTGATTTAAAGGACCCAAGCCTCCCGTTTTTCCCCAAGTCTGTATTATCTGCATTTTTTTTGATTTGGAACCATGTCTAATGCATTTGAAACAATAGCTAAGGCCGATTTTTTTATTTCTACATACTTTTCAGAAGTAAATAACTCATTGATCTGGGACTACCTTTTAGACTTTTAGTCGAATATGTTTTTCCATAAAGATGAGCTTTAAAGTCCCCGAAGGTCTAATTCTTCAAAAAATAATTATCCATAAAAACCCAAAAAATCATGAAAAAATTAATTTTTCCATTATTAGCAATACTCTTTTTAGCCTCTTGTACTAATGAAGATATTGTTCCGATAGAAAAAATTGATAGCCAAAATTTTTCGACAAAAAAGGTGGAAATGAGTACTACTTTACTAGAGCAGCTGTCAAGAGAATTTGATGAGTTCAGAGCCACGAATGAGGTTAGAAAACAAAAAGCTAAAATCAATGGTAAAAAAGTGGAATGTACTGAAACAGTCTTTGTACCAGACGATTATCCAACAATTCAGGAAGCTATTTTTGCAGTTTGTGAAAATGGAAAAGTATTTGTTAGATCTGGCACCTATTATGAATCTCCAGGAACAGAGACTCCAGGTATTTTCATAAAGGCAATTGGCGATGTGACTTTGAAAGGAGGGTTCGGTCTCGGGGCAGACAATGTAAAGATTCATGGTTTTAAGATTGATAATGCATACTCGTATTGGGGTCCTAAAGTTGGGATAGCAAGTGCACCAGGGTTTAATGGCTTTGATATAAAACATAATACCATATATAGTACAGAGACTAATAATCCATATCTTCCCTTTGGCCACATAGGGATATATTTTGGTTATTGCGATAATGCCATAATAGCTCATAATAATATTTCAGGAAACATGGAGGTGGGAATCTTTATAGACGCAGTTGTTTTGGAATTACCCGGGTCGCCACCTCAACCATTTAGGTCTAGTATTAATAATACAATTTCAAACAATACCATTACTGGTATATTCGGTGATCTAAATGTATTATATCCTGGATCGGGTATTGTTCTAAGATGTGCTGATAATAACAGGGTGCAAGGAAATAATATAGACACCACCAATGGATGGGGTATTCGTCTTATAGCTGACTTCGGTCAGAGTTGTGACGGTAATATTGTAAAAAACAATTCTGTTAAAAATACTTTGTACGATGGTATTGGAAGCTATTTTGGCGGAAATGGCACCATTGCCCATAATTCCAATAATACCATTGGTCCTAATAATGAAAGCAATAATAATGGTGAATCAGGTATTTACCTCGATGAATATTCTCTTAACAATATAGTTTTCAACAATACAGCAAAGAACAACTCGCTATGTGATATTGTAAATGAGGGTACAGATAATACATTTAAAAACAACTCCAGTGATTGTGCCATTGGCATCGACTAGAAAAGTATAATCAATTAATGATTTAAATTTAAAGGAAATAGGACATAATATTTGTAAGGGCCTATTTCTTTTTTAGGAGAAGTTAGAATATTTGACATTGCTGTATTTATTCAACGGGCTGCCATTTTCATAGGCAGCCTCGAAGACTTCCAAGTCACGCACTTAGTAAAAACTAAATTATTCTGTTTGAAAATTGCTTTGCGTCCTGAAAATTGAATTTAACAGAGGTGTTCTATTAGAACCTACCATTTTAGTTAAATGGCTTCAGAATCCAGAAGGATTGACTTGGGATAAAGAAGGAGGATTGTTGGTTGTGGAATCTGAGGCTTCTCGATTATCGCGGGTTGACTTGGCAACCGGTGTAGTAACCACGATAGCCAACGGACTCAAACTGAGCGCAGCTCCCATTAATTTAGATAATCTTGTGACTCCAACTTTTTGGTTTGATGGGGTGGCTGTCGGCCAATCGGGAGATATTTATGTTTCCGGAGGCGGTAAGAATGTTATTTACCGCATCTCTACAAATTAAGGACAAGCTCATTGACTGAATTTTTTAAGCTAAACGGGTGACCACTCCTCCTTTTCCATTCGGAAGAGGGGGAGTTTTTTTCTTCGATAATTTTCAGAATTCCTTTCTGGGTGCAAGTATTTTTTAGGATTAAAAATCCTTTTATCCTGCTTCGTCTGAATGAGGACTTAGGTAATTAAACCACAGGCTGTTTCTGAAAAAGCATCCCCAACAGCATAGGCGAGGTAGCGAGTGATCCGATTCTGAGCAAGTAGTTTTTGGCGGATTTTTCTGAAAAAAGAAATCATTGAAGATGGGCTTTAATTTGAGATTTCAGAGAGGAAATTTCTTGTAAGGCGGCATACATTCTATTGATAGATCCTTCCCGGTTGTCCTGAAACATCTTGAATAGCACGATGTGCTGTTGGTTTTCCATAAAAGTCTTCAAGTCTCTTGGCTCCATTCGATCATCATAGTCAAAGTCATTAAACTCCCTCTTTGCCAAGGGAATCCAGTCTTCATTGAAGGAGCCTTCCACGTCAGAAAGTGACTGATAGACCTTGAAAAGGATTTCATCATAATAATTGATCAAATCAACCTGAAGAGTTTTATCAGAGAGCATGTCCATTCCTTTGGATTTTAATACCTCGAACCCACTGGTTTGAGATTTGAAGCGCTCAAATCGGATCACTTTTGCCATCCAAATATTGAGTGTTTCATCAAAGACTCCCTGATTTACCCGATTCAGAATAGAATCCGTGATTTGATTGGCCAAAACTGCTTTTTGGTATTCTTGGGTAATCAATACTGAATCCCGGGTAAGATTTTCGCTAATGAGGGATAGAATCTCTTTTTCAAAAACCTTGGTCTTTCGTTCCTCATTCCAATTGTTCACCTGTAAGGCAATTAGGATTCCTATGCTGACCAAGATGATCTCTCCTACAGCATAGGTCAGGTACCGGGTCACTCGGTTCTGGGAAAGAAGTTTTCGGCGGATTTTTCTGAAGAAGGAGATCATAGGCTTTCCGAGTAATGAAAAAGTTTCAATTAAGGGAGTTCATATTCTTCGTGAATCAATTCCAATAAATCTTCAGCATCTTTCCTTAGGGATGCTGCGCGCACACTATTTCCAAGGCACATTTTTGATAAATAATGAATCTGAAAAGCGAGTTCATTTAGGGTTTGAAAATCATCCGTGACCAGCTCAGGATTAGTTGTCGGAACTACAAAGTTCAACTCTTCATCCATCGTAGCATTCAATGCTTGGGAGTTGAAAACCTTGCCACCCATTTCCCGGAATGTGGATTTGGTTCGGGTGTCATTTTCGTCCCAATCATGGAGCACAATTACTTTCTTTTCATACTTGAGTAACTCCTCGACGACAAGTCTTTTTTTGATCAGGCGGAGGTTTCCGGCATTTTTTAATTGCTGAATGGTACCATCTGAGTATACAAATGGACTATCATTAAAGACCTGTCTGGCTAAGAAATAGATTTGGTTTCCCAACAAATGTTTTTCCTCGGAGACTATCATGTTTGCCAAGGAGTCCATTAGGTGGGATTTGTTCTTTTTAAAAGTAATGTAGGTGTTTAGGCTTGCGGTGTCGGATTTTAGGTCTTCTACCAAGGAAAGCATGTATTCCTTTTCTATCGTTTTGTTGCTTAAAGATTCCCGATAATTCTCAGCGAGAAACCCACAGAATACCGCCAAAAAAAGAAGGAAAAAGTCCTTCAAATTTCCCCACCAAGGATTTTTTTTCTTCTTCATCCAATTATTTTGTAAGGTGATAAATAGTTTGGGCCGCATAAAGTTGAACCCATAATCTTTTGTCTGAGTTTTATGTGGACTTTTCTTAAGAAAGAGATCATTTCAGTTTAGTAATTGCGAGATGAGTGATACACTAAAGATGGTAAGCATAAACCAGCCGATAAATCCCTGAATGATGGCTAGGTATCGCGGTAATCCCTTGATGGGAATTTCGCCAAAACCCAGCGTAGTGAAGGTATTGATGGAGAGCATAAGTGCATTGAGAACCTTGATTAGTAGGTCATAAACCAAGGCGATTAAGAATCCCCCAACTAATAGAAACGACTTCCAGGCTTTTTGGCCTGCCGGGAGATCTTCCCAAGTTCCTTTCAGGATATCAACCTTACTCAGAATTTTAGCACTGAGTTGGGTTCCTGAGATCGCCCATTGATAGAGTGGAAGTGCGGTTGCTGAGAAGAACCGTGGAACAGACTTCTCCGATTGGGTAATCAGGGATTTGAATTCATCATAGCCTAAAAGCTCGTTTTTCTTTTCTTCCAGATAGACTTCATGCATTCCGGCATTTCTCTGGAGGTATTTGAAAAAGAAGCTGTAACGGTCCACAATCCTATTTTTGCCATGGGAATCCCATGAATTGGGGAAGAAAAGGTAAATAAGAGCAAAGGCAATAATGACGTATAGAGAAAAGACTATTGCCTTGGAAGGCTCAGTACCATAATCTGAAAAGAGCTTCAAAAATTGATTTACCTTCCACTTAAAGTAAGACCTAAAGCCAGGGTTTTGCTGATGTAATACTTCAAGACGCTTCGTCTCAAAATCCTTGAGTTCCAGATATACTTCATTTGCTGATTCTGTGTCGTATTTATTTTTAAAGTATTTGAAGAATAGGCCTTTAATTGAGATTTCATTGGCATAAATACTTCTATTGTAGTATCGCACCGAATCTAAATAAAGGTTGGAAAATTCTTCCCTCTCCTCTGGAAGCAAGTTGAAATGCAACTTTTTCATTTCATTCCAAACAAGGATAGCATATGAATCAGCATGCACCAGCTTACCTTTGAATTGCTCCCATTCGACCTCATCTTTTTCGGTAAGTTCATCGATTTCAAATTTTACGGTAGAAGAAAAAGTGTTTGATTTCAAGTTAAGACTAGCATCAATTTTTTCTAAATGCAGATAGGGGTCATTTAAATCAATAAGATTGTTTTCCAAATTGAAAGCATCACTGATTTGGCTGAAATGAAGTTGAGCTGTGTTTTTAGAGAATATGTTATTGTTTCTTATTTGAGCTGACTTTGAATTTAAAAGAGTAAGCGAAAATCTGCTGTTTTCGGACTGGCTTGAAAACTCATTGTGCTCCATTAAAAAGTATCCTTTATAATCAAGACTTTTATAGCAGTTTTTGAAAAACCGAAACCCATCATTAAATGAGGAATATCTAATCATGATATAACTGGAAGTTTCATCATTAAGTCCTTCTCTTTCACAGTTCAGGGTATTCAGTTCAAAACCATCACTGAAAATACAGTTGGAAATGAGAACTGAAATAACATCATTGAGTATTAATTTTTTTTGAAATTGAACGAATCTAATTACTCCATCAGCATAGGCTACATTTTCCCCATTATACAATCGAGCAAGGAATTGCACATTGTTCAACTCAACATGTTTATCAACTACTATTAATTCTGACTTATTATACAAACTGTCATTTTCGAAAGAAACGCGTTCTTTAAATCGCTGGTCAGTATCCGGATTGAATTTTATGAGAGCATCACTCAGTCTAAATACACTGTCTTTTTCTTGATCAATTAGTCTAAAAAACTCAGTATAAGAGTATTCTTTATACTCGTTTTCTTCTTGGGCAAGAACCCCCTGAGCATAGAAAATCAAAAAAAATAGAAGCAGTCTTTTCATATCAATTCAACAATTGCGAAATCAACGACACTGAGAATATAGTCAGCATAAACCAGCCGATAAATCCCTGAATGATGGCTAGGTATCGCGGTAATCCCTTGATGGGAATCTCTCCAAAGCCTAAAGTGGTGAAGGTGTTGATGGAGAGCATAAGCGCATTGAGAACCTTGATTAGTAGGTCATAAACCAAAGCGATCAAGAATCCCCCAACCAGTAGAAATGACTTCCATGCTTTTTGGCCTGCCGGGAGATCTTCCCAAGTTCCTTTCAGAATATCAACCTTGCTTAGGATTTTAGCACTGAGTCGGGTTCCTGAGATCGCCCATTGGTAGAGGGGAAGTGCGGTTGCTGAGAAAAAGCGTGGGACAGACTTCTCCGATTGGGTAATCAAGGATTTGAATTCATCATAGCCCAATAGTTCGTTTTTCTTTTCTTCCAGATAGACTTCATGCATTCCGGCATTTCTCTGGAGGTATTTGAAAAAGAAGCTATAGCGGTCCACAATCCTGTTTTTGCCATGGGCATCCCATGAATTAGGGAAGAAGAGATAGATCAGTGCGAATACAAGAATGACGTAGATTGAAAAAATAATAGCCCTTGCAGGTTCAGTTCCATAAGCAGAGAAGACCTTTAGAAACTGATTAATCTTCCATGTAAAAAAGCTCTTGAAACTTGGGTTCTGATCGAATAGGTAGGCTAGGCGTCTTGTTTCAAAGTTCTTCATTTCAACATAGCAAGCATTATAGCTATCCTGGTCACCGAATTTTTGGTACCTATCCTGCAAAACTTTATAAGATCCTACCAGGAGATCGTATGCAATCTTATTTTCAAAGTTAAATGAATCAGAAGCAAAGTATTTTTCTGGACTTGGATCAAAAAGAGATCGAGGCTGGGAATAATAAAGTCTCCTTTTTATTTGATCAAATGGCAAATACGTATTCGTTTCAGGGAATTGTGCTCCCGTCACATTCATACTTCCTATCTGATTTTCAGTAATATGAGCAACAGAGGTGACCTGAGAATTTCTTGCTGATATTTCCCCTATAGTTGAATTGGTGATTTCTAGGCTTGAAAATTGCACATTCTCAATATCAATCGTATCAATCTTTCCATTGGTGATTTCAAGTTGTGGAAAACCAGTTGACCTTACGAAGAAAAGCCTTCCCTCAATCTTTGGTTCATCCAGATATACCTTCGAGGGAACATCTAAGTCATAAAATCCAAGGTTACCCTTGAATTCGCAGTTGATTAAATTATAGTAAACAAAGTCGTCCGAGCCCCCAAAAAAAGTGGTTTTATCAAAAATGGCGTTTTTAATGGGGATCATTCGATTTTTATAGTTTAAAAACCTGACTTCCTCCTTAAACCTGATATTTTTGATGGAAATGGTTGAATCTTTAAAGATTCCTTCGAAATGGAAGTCTTTAACATTAATTGGTTTTCTTATAGTCCCAGCGATCAATATTTGCTCATCTTCTTGAGTCCATTGAGGTTCATAAAACAAGGTGTCCTTTTCAAAATCAATATAAACCTTGATATTACTTACGGAATAGGCAGAATCCGGCCAGTTATTGATTTCATCAATCCAATCTGTAATCGAAGGAATTTCCCGCCATTTTGAGGTTTCATCTTGAGCAAAACTCTGTACGGAAATAAATACGGCAACTAAGAAGATTATTATTTTCATATCAATTCAAAAGTTGACTTATCAATGACACTGAGAATATGGTCAACATAAACCAGCCGATAAATCCCTGGATGATGGCTAGGTATCGCGGTAATCCTTTAATAGGAATCTCTCCAAAACCTAAAGTGGTGAAGGTGTTGATGGAGAGCATGATAGCATTTAGGATTTTGATAAGCAGATCATAGAGCACAGAAATGATAAAAGCACCGATCAAAAGCACCGATTTCCAAAAGCGTTGATGTGTTGGAAGATCTTGCCAGGTGCCTTTCATAATATCCACACGCTTAAGCAGGGAAGCTGAAAGACGAGTACCTGAGACGGCCCATTTGTAAAGAGGCATGGCTGTAGCTATAAAAAATCGAGGAATGTATTTTTCCGCGTTTTGCATATAGACTTTAAAATCTTCAGCTTCAAGCAATTCCTTCTGCTGCTCTTCCAAATACACATCATGCATTCCCGCATCTTGATTCATATACTTGGTAAAAAATCTATACCGATTCATAATCCGGTTTTTGCCATGTTTGTCCCAAGAATTTGGGAAAAAGAGGTAGATCAGGGCAAAAGCGAGGATGACATAAACGGAAAAAATAATGGCTCTTGCAGGACGCGTTCCATAAAGGGAAAAGACCTTTAGGAAGCGGTTGATCTGTAAAGTAAAGAAATTATCGAAGTTGGGATTTGTATCGTAAAGGTACTTTAGTCTTTCTGTCTCCAGGTTTTTGATTTCTACATAAACAGCATTCTTGTTTTCATGATCGAAGGTAGCAGTGTAATGATTATAGAGAATCCCTCTAATCGCATTTTCCCCTCGATAGACCTCTTGATCCACTACTCGAATAGAATCGTAATAAGGTGCAAGCAGATTTTCATCGTTAAAAGGGATGTTTTCAAACCTACTACCATACTCCCCAAAATCTTGATTACTGATAAGTTTGCCAGCGAATTGGTCCCAACCTATTTTATATTTGGCGCTGAGCTCGTCGATAGCAAGTTGTACATAGGGGCCAAATGCATTCTTCGTTATAGTCAATTGATTGATACCAATTAAATCTGTTATGATTACCTCGGCAATCACGCTATCTAGTTGATTGTTGGTAAAACTGGTCAACTGGTTATTTTCAGATACAAAAAATATTCTCCCCTTCCCGTAGAGTTGATTGTCCTCAAATACATTATTAAAGGTGCCTCTCCCATAGATAAATACATTTCGTCCAAAAGATTCATCTTCCTTGTCATTGAGGTAAAAGATGTTGTTTCTAAGAACAATAATTAACGTAGTAATATTATCTCCTGGGAAAAAGCTCGGAAAGAACCGCGATGCGTCATAAAAAGTAGAATTATAAATTTTGATCCCATCCAAATCAGGATAAGCCTTAATAGCATGCTGGAGTCCGGGTCCATTTGCTACTGCATCAATCCCTGCTTTAAATGTGCATTGATTAAATGTAATTTCGCCACAATGCCTAAGGCTCACTTTTTTTTCAAAAACATAGTGTTGTATTACTCCATTTGAGATAAGGTCACTGAATCCTTCCATTTGTTCAAAAAAATGGACATTTGTTAATCGAATCTCAGGCTTTATCGTCCTTTGGGGAGCATTTTTTTGGATAGAATAGGTAAATAAGCCATCATTCAAATCGTTGATAAACGCGGAGTCTGTTTCTGGATTAAAAGAGATTATGGCATTCTCGTAGGTAAAAACAGAATCTTTTGAGTCTTCCATCATTTGAAAGAATTCCGAATAAGAAAACTCTTCATATTCGATATCCTGAGCGAAGGCAGGTCCAGAAGATAAGCCTAAGACCAGTAAAAAACAGGGGAGTATTTTTCTAAAAAATGAGACCATCTTTCTACTTTAAAGTCACAAATAATTGAGAGTGAATTAGCCAAGTCCCCGATTTCTTGGTCCATTGGGCTGAATATTTTCCTCCTACAACGGGTTCTTCTGAATCCTCGAAATACCCCTTCCATGTCCCGGTTTCCCAAGCCAATTGAGTTTCTGGATTGACAATGACTTCATCGGGAGTTCGAATCCAATACATTCTGGGTCCTGATACCTCCTGTACATAATCCATCAATGCTTCTTTTCCCGAGATCAAAGTCCCGGCACCTGTGGTGATTAGTACATCATCTGTTAGAAAAGTTGCGTTTAATTCCTCATCAAAAGCGCGTAAGGCAGCGTTAGAAGCTTCTCTTTGTGCAAGAATCTGAGATTTCTCAGATTCCTGCACAAAGGTGAAATGGAATAAAAAGCAGAAAAAAAGGCAGCTTAATCCCTTCATTTTTGGTCTCGATAATGATTAAACCAGCTTAAAATCGCGCCACTTTTACTCATCAGCATACTAGGACGATTCACCAAGCCATGTGAAGCATTTGGGATACGAACCATGGCTGATTCCACTCCCTGAAGCTTGAGAGCTGCATAGTATTGTTCGGATTCTGAAATAGGGGTTCGGAAATCCTTTTCTCCGGTAAGAAGCATGGTTGGGGTAGTTACATTGCCTACCAAGGAAAGAGGAGATCTTCTCCAGTAATTTTCAATATCCTCCCAAGGCTTTGCCCCAAACCAGTATTTGGTAAAAAAGACAGGATTGTCTGCATGCAGTACAAAGCTGGTCCAATTAATCACGGGCTTGGCTACTACGGCCGCTTTGAATCGATCTGTTTTACCCACAATCCAAGCAGTCAAAACTCCCCCACCAGATCCTCCTGTCACGAATAGGTTTTCGGTGTCGATGTAGCCTTTTTCAATGACTGCATCCACACCTGACATCAGGTCTTCATAATCATGATTGGGATAGTCATGATGGATCAAGTTGCCAAATTCCTGGCCGTAGCCGGTACTTCCTCTTGGATTGGTATAAAGCACCACATAGCCAGCAGCGGCATAGGCTTGAATTTCATAGGCAAAGGAAGGCCCATACATGGCAAAGGGACCACCATGGATTTCCAAAATGAAGGGGTGCTTTTTGTTTGGGTCAAAGTCAGGAGGGGTTACAATCCAACCTTGGATTTTTCGGCCATCAAAGCTGGATTCCCACCAGATTTCTTCTGTTTTTCCAATTTTCCGGTAGGAGAAAACATCATCATTCAAAGCAGTAAGTCGGGAGGTGTTTCCACCATTCCAGACTGCCAAATCAGCAGGATGCTCAGGCCCTCCTAAGGTGTAGGCAATTCGGTTGTTGGTTGAAACGGAATAGGTTCCAGAATTATAAGGTCTTCCCAAATCCAATCCGCCTAGACCTTCTACTAGGGTTCGGATTTTTCCATTCAGGGAAACATGGGCTACTTTGGTGTCCCCAAATTCATCGTATTGAAAATAGATTCCTTGGCCATTTGCATCCCATTGTGGATTACCAGCATCTCGGTCTAGGTCAGCTGTCAGGTTTTTGATCCCCGTTCCATCCGTGTTCATAACATAAAGATGCGTGATTTGGTACCCTTGGAAGCTATCGTCAAATCCAGTGTAAGCAATCATTTTTCCATCTGGTGATAGAGTTGGACCCGAATCAGGACCAAAACGGGAAGTCAAGGCGGTGATCTTTCCACTCGCTAAATCAAGTTGGTAGATTTCGGAGTTTGCTGGCTCCAATTCCGAATTTTCATGAAGATTGGCAGAGAAAAAGAGGCTTTGACCATCAGCAGACCAGATAGGAGATCCGTAATTCTGATCATCAAAAGTTCGCTGTCTCGCGGTACCACCAGAAAGGCCTATGGTAAAAATCTGTCTATACCCAGGGCTTACATAGCCTCCGCCATCTCTTCGGTAAACCATTTCATCAATAAAGATCGGTGGGGCATTCCATTCTGCACCTTGTGGCTTGGAGGGGATTTTTAGTAAGGAATTTGCTTTAGCAGGGACGAATTGAGTGAAAGCCAAATGCTGATTGTCATAGGACCAGGATACAGCACTAGGAGGAGTTGCTGAGTTGGTGAGCGCAACAGAGCTATTGGTGTCGAAGTAGTGGACAAAGAGTTTCACCTTGTCATCTTGTTGATTGGACAGAAAAGCCAATTTGCTTCCATCATGTGACCAAACCGGAGCATAGTCTCGTTGATTACCTTGGGTAATGGGGCGATTTTGTGTTCCATCAACATTGGCGATCCATAAATTGGAATAGTCGCGGTCGGTCATGATGTCCTTGAAGTTGCGGACATAGACGATCTTGCTTCCATCTGGAGAGATGCTCGGGCTAGTCACATATTCGAGATCGAAGAGATCTGTCAATTCGAGATTTGTTTTTTGCTGGGCGATGGTCAGCGAATACAGCCCGAAAGAAAGAAAAAGGAAAACCAGTACTTTTTTCATGGTATTATTAGTTAATGATAGGTTGATTGGATCTTTTTTTAATCTGTGTTCTTAGTATATAGATGACGGCCAATAGCAATATGAAAAGGCCTATTGCTAATAATTCATTATTGCTTAGTTGAAAAAATACCCAGGCTAAAGCGATCAGGGTGATGATTCCAATGGTATTCCCGAAGGGTACTCGAAAGTAGTTGGGCACATCGGATTTATTTTTCCAGCGAAATTTGAGATAGGCCAGGACAGCCCCAAAGTAGATAACCAAGGAGGCCCCTGTGACCAATACCAACAAATACCGGAAGCTGCCGGATGCAGCGAAAGCAAATTCTAAAACACCCAAGAATAAAATAGCCACATAGGGAGTACCGTGGGAAGGATGTACTTTGGAAAGAACCGGATGAAGCAATCCGTCTTTTGCGCCTGCATACAGGATTCTAGGAAGAAGTGTAATAATGGAACTTAAAGTGCTCCAAACAGCAATGAAAGAGAGAATCAATACCAAAAGAAATCCCGTTTCCCCAAAAATCACCTTGGCTAATTCAGCTAAAGGAGCTTCCTGATTAGTAAGCATCAAATCTCCCAAAACCCCTTGGGCAGCCAGGTGGATGGTACAAAATCCTAGAATCACCATTACGATTCCTATGATAAAACCCATAGGGCCTGTTCGGGTAGGATCTTTCATTTCTCCACCATTGGCTAGAGCCAGTTCCCCTCCCAAAAAGGCAAAAATGAGCAAAATGGAAGCCTCTCCAACTTGCCCGAATTCAGGGAATCCTTCCCAACTGATATTGGCAAAATCTATTTGGGTAAGTGCAATACTAACCAAAGCCATCAGAGATAGTACCTTGGTCCAAGTGAGGATTTTGATAAAGACCATGCTGTCTTTTATTCCCTTAAAATTCAAAAAACAGCTGAAAGCGGTGATGGCAGCGAAGAAGGCAACCCTCATCCCGGTTTCTTTGAAAATAGGAAAGTATGAACCTGCAATATCAGCAAGTGCGTTCATCAAAGCGCCGCATGCTAAAACTCCTACTCCCAACCAATACAGAATATTGGCAATAAATCCGGCCATGGGGCCAAAGGCACGATTGATGTAAACATACAAACCTCCGGTATCTGGCACTCGGCTGCCCAATTCTCCAAAACATAGTCCGAGACACATAAAAATAAATCCGCAGAAGATGTAGGCCAGAATACTGGCATGGCCCAAAATCCCATAAACCAAAGCTGGTAAAAGGAATATCCCACTACCAATGGAAATGCTAAGCACATTGGTAATGACACCACCCATTCCCACTTCACGCTTCAGCTCAGTTGTTTGTTTTTCTGCCATAGATTAATCATTTAAGCCCTCGCCTGGTCGAGGAGTTGGGGTTCTGACACCAACTGATTTTGAATAGGTATTCCATTCCTGAAGCAATTCTTCGTATTTCTCAGGATAGTGTTCTTTCACATTATTTTGCTCGTCCAGTGAAGCGGACAAGTCATACAATTCAAAGTTTTCTTCTGAATAGGGAGCAGTGATATTGAGTAATTTCCACTTGCCTTTTCGAAGCATGATCCGACCTCTATGCTCCAAAGCAAATACATAGGTAGAATCGTGGATTACATTTTGCCCTTCTTGCAAAATGGGAAAGAGGGATTTTCCAGCCAGGGGCTTTACTTCTTTTCCTTTCCATTCGGAAGGATATTCCAAATCTGCGAGTTGATAAAAAGTAGGAGCCAAATCCATCACCGTCACGAATTGATCCACAATTGGATTGGTTTGAAGTACGGATGAACCTGCAATTATCATGGGTGCAATCATACCTCCTTCGGTAGTATATCCTTTGAAATAGCGATAGGGGGAAGTTCCTGCTTCGGCCCATTGTGGTCCATAGGAAATGAAGGAATTTTCCTTACCCATTTCTTCATAGGCATCTGAATAATTGTCCTGAAGAAAAGGACCGAAATAGGAACTGTAATAAAAGTCTTCAGCTGCCGCTCCATTGTCAGAAACGAAGACGATCAGTGTATTTTCATACAATCCATTTTCCTTTAGATTGCTTACTAATCGGCCAATATTGTAATCGAGGTTGTCGACCATTCCAGCATAGAGCTCCATTTTCCGGGCTTCTTTTTGTTGCTCTTGGGTAGAAAGGGAATCCCAAGGAGTGACAATCGGGTGTAAGGCCGGAAGCGAGGCATTGGACGGGATGATTCCAGCTTTTTTGAGGGATTCCAGCCTTTTTTCTCGGAGAGCTTCATAGCCTTCATTGTACCGTCCTTGGTATTTTTTCCAAAACTTTTCATCCACCTGAAGTGGCCAATGGGGTGAAGTGTAGGCGGCAAAAGCAAAAAACGGTTGCTTATCTTCCTTATTGGACTCTATATAGGAAATCAACTTGTCTGTATAAAAATCAGTAGAGTAAGCACCTTCAGGCCAGCTAACAGTTTGACCGTTTTCGGTGTAAGGGGATTCAGGAGCATCTGGGAAAACACCTCTGCTGCTGTAATGATTAGCACCTCCTTCTAAGGTGACAAATGAATTTTCGAACCCTTTTTGGTGTGGGTTGTCTTCTGGACGTAGTCCTAGATGCCATTTGCCTACGGTATAGGTGTGATATCCGGCTTGCTGAAGTAATTCTGGTATTGGAATAATCCGCTCGCTCAAATGTCCTTCATAGCCAGGTACACCAGTGACTAGGTCTTGCGATCCCATTCCTGCTACATGATTGTAATTACCAGATAGCATCATGGCCCGAGTAACGGCGCAATAGGGAGCAGTATGGTATTGACTAAAGCGGATTCCATCTTTTGCCAATTGGTCCAAATTGGGAGTTTCAATATCTCCCCCAAAAGATCCCAAATCCGCATAGCCTAGATCATCCGCTACAATTAAGAGGATATTGGGTTTTTGGGAAGATGGTTTTTCTGGGGTCTTAGTAGTACAGGAATAAAAAGCTAATGTGATAATCCAAAAGGATAAAAGGACTGATTTCATTGAAAAGTGAAATAAATGATATTCAAAAAGTTAAGGAATTATCTTGACATTGTACAATTTCCATTTTCTAAGACTTGGAAAAATCAAAAAATCCGATCATGATGAATTGCCTCAAATTTTTGAATTTGATTTTTCCTGGACTCCACATACCACATGGAAAGAGGTCCTTTGCCTTTCACAGGGACCAATCCGCGGAATTCAAAGCATAAATTAGGATTGTCCTTGATTCGGGAGTATGTGCTTTTGGAAATATTGATTTTGTTCAATCCGCAGGCTGCTTCCATTCGCTGAGCCGTATTTACGGTGTCTCCCCAAATGTCATATTGGAATTTTTTGATCCCTACAATTCCAGCTACTACTGGACCTGTATTGATCCCAATTCGCATATCAAATTTTGCCTTTGATGGGATGGAAGGGTCAAAATTTCGCTGATTGATAAAGTCTTTGATTTTCAAGGCAGCGTTTATGACATCCATGACGCAGGAATGGTTGTTGAGTCCCCCGGCTGCTAAATAGGCATCTCCGATCGTTTTGATTTTTTCAAGACCAAACTCCTCAATAATCAAGTCAAAGGCTTTGAAACAGATATTCAGCTCATGGACTAATTCCTTGGCCGAAAGGTGCTGGGCTTTTTTGGTAAAGTCAGCAAAGTCGGTAAAAATGACCGTCACTTCTTCAAAGTCTCTAGCTTCCGATTTTCCGGTTTCTTTGAGCTCTTCAGCGACTTTGGTAGGTAGAATATTCAAAAGGAGTTTGTCAGATCGATCCTTTTCTTTTCGGATGATATGACTCGCTTTTTTGATGAATTTATATCGTCTCCACCAGCCTACTGCCAAGACCAAAAACAATACTCCACTAATCATAAAAATGATGCGTTGATTTCGCTCCACTTTTAGTCTTTCATCAAAGACTAGGCTTTGCTCTCGCATCTGTTGAGCATTTTGAATACTATCTAAAAGTTGCTGTTTTTCAAACTCATAATTCGCCATCATCTTCGTGATTTCCTTGGTGTTGGATTCATTCAAGATGCTGTCTTTGAGTTGGGCAGCTTTTTTGAGATAAGTGAGTTCGGACCGTACATCTCCGGTTTTTTCGGCTACTTCCGTCAACCGCTCATAGGCCATCCGGATTACCTTCACTTCTGAAGCCTTTTGGGCGTTTTCCAGGGATTTTTCAGCGTGGAACTTGGACTTAGGATAATTACTTTTTTGCAAATACAAACTTGCAAGCCGATTATGGGTGTAAGCCAAGCCACGGGAATAACCCAAGGAATCCCGAATTCTGAGTGCTTCCAAAAGGGTTTTTTCTGCCAAATCCAATTCTCCTTTGTTGGCGTAATTGTTTCCCAAATTGCTCAACGAAAGTCCTATTGAGTAGGGGTTTTTGATTTGATAAGCCATGTCGAGCGCCATTTGGTGATAATAAATGGCGGAGTCCACAGGTCCCGTATGCTCGAAAATGATGGCGAGATTATTTAAGCTTGAATGAATGCGCCGTGGATCGCCTTCTTTCTTTTCTATATCCATGGAAATCCGGGCATGTCTAAACGCTTCCACATAATCATGTTGGTCATAATAAACCAAACTCAGATTGTTGTGAACACTGGCTATTCCTAAGGCATCGTTAAGTCTTTCATAGATAGAAAGTGCTAGTAGATGGTTTTCAATAGATCGCTCGATATCTCCAAAAAATGAGTAAATACCTGCCAGAAATGTATAGGCTCTTGCCTCTTCGGAATCAAAGCCTGCTTGCTGAAGTTGAGGGATCATTTGTTCCATCCCATTTGGGTCAAAACTTGAAGGGTTCAGCTCCTCTTCGGCTATGGTTTTATAAAAATTACTTTTCAATAGCCCCTCCTCATAGTTCCTCTTTTGGCTGATTAATATTGCCTGATCTGCAAATGAGATCGCTTTTTCAAACTCGTAATCTCCGTAAGCTTCAAAAGATAGGTTGCATAGGCTATCAATTTCCTGCATCCACTTGCTTTGGCTGAATCCCTGGAAGGAAGCCAAGAAAAAAAGTAATATGATGGCACATCGGATCATTCTTTCTGTCTTTTTTGATTCAGATACTCATAATGACTATTGTCCTGAGCTCCTCTTACTACCAAGCTGGGCGGTAGAGGCCCAAGTTGCTGTACTGCCAAATCCATGGCTCGCATCATTTGAGCTAACTTTTCGGGATTCTCCTTGGCCAAATTGTTGGTCTCTCCCGGATCTAAGCGAAGGTTGAAAAGGAGAGTGTCATGTGCTGGTACACCTCTCATCCAGGGAGCACCCTGAAATCCTCTAAATGGTCTTTTGATTTTCCAGCCATCTTTCTGATAGGCACGCTGATCAGCTCCCATGTAGTAAATAAATTCATCTCCTTCTCGATATCCATTTTCGAATAAAACAGCACTGAGATCTTTACCGTCAATGGCTCGATCTTGTGGGATTTCTGCACCTACCAGCTTGCTAAAAGTCGGAAACCAATCCATTTGGGTAGCCAAGTCTTCATAAACTTGACCTGGATCAATTTTTCCTTTCCACATAGCCACTGTCGGCACCCGAACTCCTCCTTCAAAAGTGAATTGCTTTCCTTCTCGAAGCGGTCCTGCCGAACCACCATGATCTTCCATCACCAACCAAGGGCCGTTGTCTGAAGAAAAGACAATCAGGGTATTTTCTAAAAGGTCTTTTTCTTCCAACTTCTTGAGAATTTGACCTACGCTCCAGTCGATTTCTTGGATGACATCGCCATACAAGCCTCGCTGGGAAGTGCCTTCAAAAGCAGGCGAGGCATAGATGGGTACATGGGGCATGTTATGCGCCAAGTAGAGCAAAAATGGGCCGCCAGCTGCCTGATCTATAAATTCCAGAGATTTATGGGTATAGGTTTGAGTGGTATAGCGCTGATTGACTTGGATGGAGTCCACCTCATTGTCTTTCATGTAGACTACGGATTCCATGTCATTGCTATATGGAATCCCGTAATAGCTGTCAAAACCCTGGTTTAGCGGCAAAAACTTCTCTCGATGTCCAAGATGCCACTTTCCGACGATGGCAGTTTGGTAGCCTTTTCCTTTCAGGACTTCCGCAAAAGTGATTTCTTCAGGATCCATCCCGGTAAAACTTTCAGGAAAAAATACCTGATTGATTCCCATGCGCTGAGGCATTCTTCCGGTGAGCAATCCAGCTCTTGATGGACTACATACCGGAGAAGCTGAAAGGAAATTGGTGAATTTTATTCCTTCATCAGCTATCCGATCAATATTGGGGGTTAAGATGTCAGTGGCTCCGAAACAGCCCAAATCTCCATAGCCCAAATCATCGGTAAAAATGAACACGATGTTGGGTAATTCACTGCTAGCTATTTCTGTTTGCGATTCTTCCTTGCAGGAAAACAGAAACGAAATCAGGATTACTATCGGAATCAATTTCTTCATTTTGCTTAAGGCTTGGATGGGTTTAACCAAATCATTTTAAGGATATATACATTTTCAAGAGGCCGATTCCGTTGATCAGTATCTACCGCAGCGATGGCATCAATTACCTCCAAACCAGAAATCACTTGACCAAAGACGGTGTAGTTTTGATCCAAATGCGGAGTGCCTCCTATTTCTTGATAGACCTTTCTATGGGAATCTGGAATGGTATATTTTTCAAATTCCTGATTTGCTAGTCTAGTTTCCCATTTTTCGGATAAAGCACGAACAAGCAAGGTGTCCTTTAGCTCGCGTGCTTGGTTCATGGAGTCAAGCAGGGCCTTATTATTTGGGTTATTTACTGCGTAATGTCGTTGAAGGAAGGTATTAATGCGACCTTCATTGTGAGCCAGAAGGCTGTCGTTTTGGATTTTTCCCTGAACCAAATAAAACTGAGTACTGCTGGAAGCCCGCTGTGGATTATTGGTTCGGGCAGCTGCCAAAGCTCCCTTTTTATGGAAAAGATCCGGATGGAACTCGGCAGGAACTTGATAAGGAAGGGCGGAACTCCCCAAAGCTTCTCCGGCTGCTGCATTTTTGCTTTCGGTATCCCCTCCCTGAATCATAAACTCTTCAATGACCCGATGAAAAAGTAGGCTGTCATAAATTTCATCCTGAACAAGTTTGAGGAAATTATCCCGATGCTGTGGAGTTTCATGATATAACTCCACGATCAGATTCCCCATACTAGTCTGAATTTCAATTTGAGGACGTTCTTGTCCCCGGGTATTTTGCCAAATACCCAAACATAAAATCAAAATAATCAGGGAGTTTTTCATGTTCTTTTAGTTCGTTTAACTCCGAAAAATTGGTTTTTAATGATCGTGTGCCATCCGGTGATTTTTGAGAATATCTTCTCCGAAATCATTTCCATTTTCCCGCCAAATGGAATGTATGTGATTCGCATTATCCAGGAAGCCTACATTGTCATATTCAATCAGGAAGTCTGGACTGTGAATCACGTAATAATGTGGTTTCATTGGTTCATAGCTTCCAATCCAAGCAAAATAGACCTCATCCATGCCTTTGGCATGAAGCATGGCGAGGTATTCATTTGCTTTGGGGTGGTTGAGATTTCCAATATATTCCTCGATTAGATAATGTAAGATTTGCTGCTGTGCCTCTGAGAGATCACTTCCTTTAATGCCTTGGAACTCCTCCAGCCATTGAGGTCGGTCTGGACTTGTGATAATATCTCCCGGGACCTTTCCTTCCAAAGTTGCTATGGATTTTTGCTCATCATTCAGCGAGTTGACAAACCAAAATCCATAATCTTCTTCCTTACTTAAAGGTCGAAGTCCCGCATATTGTGTTTCTTCTACCACAGCTGGATCCGATCCCAAGAATAGAGGTGTCATGCTAAATTCATCACCAGAAACTGTCAGATTTAAGGAAAGGTGGTGCCCCTCAAATTTGACTCCCCAATTCCTGTCGGATTCAGGGTTCCCGGCTAGCAAAACATAATAGTTTCCATAGTCCCAGTTCAGTCCACGGATCATTTGGATACTGTTCTCGTTGATTTCTCCGCGTTGGTATTTCAGTTCAAAAAGCTCATGGAGTATATCGTCTACCTGCATGATGGCAAATGCTTTCAGGTATCCTTGGGAACTGAGCAGTTCGCTTAATAATTTATGAAAAGCAATCTTGCTCTTATCCCCCAAATCACCGTATCGAAGGCCATTTCTAGGAGCCAGTCCTATCGGGAGATTGGTCCAAGTAACCCTGGCGGAATCTTCCATGGAGACTAGCACTTGCTCTCGCTGAGAGTTCTCTAAGGTTCTAAGAAAAGCCTTTGCTTTTTCTTGAATACCTTCTACGCTTTGGGAGAAGCTAAAGAAGGGAAAAGCTGCAAGAAGCAAGATGAAGATTAAGGATTTTTGTGTCATAAGTTCAATGTCAGGCGAGTAAGAATCGGACTACTTTTTCCCAAATCGCTGTCTCATTAAGCGTCAAATGGGAAAGCTGTAAAAGCACATAAAGTACCAAGGCAGTGCCAAATGGAAGGATATTTCGATGATTTCGAAAGTCTTTCCAAATCAGAATAACTAGTGCTATATCAATCAAAACAAAGGCGAGAACCTCAACAGGAACTCCCGGTGCCAGGTAGTAAATGTCAAATAGGAAGAGCAGAATTCGGTCGACGGTTGGACCAAGGAAAGTTAGAGATGCAGCTATCATCCAACGGGCATGAAGGCTTGGTTTTTTTCGATTGATGATGGCTAGTGAATAAAATACCATCAACCAAATCAGGTAAATGAATGCAATAGAAAGAAAGGCTGCAATTTGTCCCTGCGCTTCTTCCAAGCTTACACTTGCTATGCCAGCATCAACCTGTTGCTGAAAAGCAAAAAGTTGGGTTTGGTAGGAATGCCGCATCATCAGCCAGGTAGAGATGATGACCATTGGAACGATGAGGTAGCTGAGTTTTCCTAAGCTTCTATGGAGTTTTACTTTTTTATATCGAATCAAAAGGGGTTGGGCAATAATCAATCCCAACCAAAGTGCCATTAATAGAAAATGAATATGGACTATTCCCGGATGGGGAAAAGTAATCTTGCTTAGGTAAGTGACAAAGAATCCCGCAATGGTAAGCGGGATAAATAACATTAGCCAATAGCCAAGATTTGGGTAAAGACGAAAAACATTTTCCTTCGAGTGCATTACTAAAGGGTTAAAATTGAAAATTAGATCCTTGCCTTCCTGTCTTCAAAAATGGAAAATTCCAGAACGGGAAAGAGTTTGAAAATAAGGTTGTTTGGCAAGTATAAGGTAACAAAAAAATGTCGATCACACCAAAAATAGTGTAGTTGATTTCTCCAAAGTTATCAAATGGCGAATTTTTGATTATCAAAAGGTTAAGTGGGCAAATAATATTTTTCTAGGCATTCTTCATAGTTGAAGCTGTTATATCCCTTAAAATTATGGTTTTTCCAATAGTACACGTTTATTTTTAGATCTATCTCGCTCGACGGAGGATAACCGATATCGCCGAAGGCGAATCTCTGCGAAGATGTATCTTTATTTATTTCGCCACAGGCGTATTTCACTGAGCGCAGCGAAGTGTATTTCCATTGTATATCGCGAAGCATATTTTTAGCGAAGCCATATCTCGCTCGACGAAGGAGAGCTTATCTCGCCGAAGGCGTATCTTAGCGAAGCTATATCTTAATTTATCTCGCCGCAGGCGTATCTCACTGAGCTCAGCGAAGTTTATTTCCATAGTATTTCGCCGAAGGCCTATTTCACGACCGAAGGGAGCGTATTTCGCGAAGCCTATTTCAGCGAAGCTATATTTCCCGACCAAAGGGAGTGTATTCCCCAATAACCCATTCTGCCAACTTGTCACTTTTTCTCGATTGGAACAGGCATTGATAATTTCCTTGTGTCAATAATTGTATTCACTTAAACTGATTTATACCATGCAGGAAAAAGGTACCATCTCGATTCATACCGAGAATATTTTCCCGATCATTAAAAAATTCTTGTATTCTGATCACGAGATTTTCCTTCGTGAATTGGTTTCCAATGCTGTCGATGCCACCCAAAAAATCAAACGTTTGGCGACATTAGGTCAGTACAAAGGTGAGTTGGGTGACATTACCGTGGAGGTTTCTTTCGACGAAAAGAAGAAGACCATTACCATCTCTGACAAAGGGCTAGGAATGACTGCTGAGGAGATCAAAAAGTACATCAATCAGATTGCTTTCTCTGGAGCTACTGAATTCGTAGAGAAATTCAAAGATGCCAAAGATGCCAATGAAATCATTGGGAAGTTTGGTTTAGGTTTCTACTCTGCCTTTATGGTGGCTAAAAAAGTGGAAATCCACACCCTTTCCTATCAGGATGGAGCTGAGCCAGCTATTTGGACCTGTGATGGAAGCACCGAATTCGAAATCAAAAAAGGAAAGCGCAAGGATCGCGGAACTGATGTGATTTTGTATATCAATGAGGATTCTGAGGAGTTTCTCGATAAGTGGAAACTTCAGGGTATTCTGGACAAATACTGCAAATTCCTGCCTGTGCCGATCAAGTTTGGCACCAAGAGCGAATCCGTAGAAGATGGAGAAGATAAGGATGGAAACAAAAAGTGGAAGTCCGTGGAAGTGGATAATATCATCAATACCACTTCTCCGATTTGGACTAAGTCACCAAGCGACCTGAAGGATGAAGATTACCTAGCTTTCTATAAGGAACTCTATCCAATGAGTGAGGATCCGCTTTTCTGGATTCACTTGAATGTAGACTATCCATTCAACCTGACAGGGGTGCTTTATTTCCCTAAGGTGAAGAATGAATTTGAATTGCAGCGCAATAAGATCAAGCTTTTCAGCCGTCAGGTATTCATTACTGATGAGGTGAAGGATATCGTTCCTGAATTCCTCATGTTGCTTCATGGGGTGATTGATTCTCCGGATATTCCGTTGAACGTATCCCGAAGCTTCTTGCAGGCGGATGGAAATGTGAAGAAGATCAACAACTACATTACCAAAAAGGTAGCTGACAAACTTTCCGAACTATTTAAAAAAGATCGAAAAGCCTATGAGGCTAAGTGGAATGACATCGGTCTTTTCGTGAAATACGGGATGATCTCCGAAGATAAATTCTACGAAAAAGGAAAGGAATTTACCTTACTGAAAAATACCAATGACGAGTATTTCACTTTGGATGAATACACGGAAAAAGTGAAAGCTATTCAGACCAACAAAGATGATCAGACCATCTTCTTGTATGCCACTGATGTGGACAAGCAAGATAGCTTTATCGCTTCTGCCAATGCCAAAGGTTATGATGTCTTGGTGATGGATTCTCCAATTGACAGCCATTTTATCCAGCATATCGAAACCAAGCTTGACAAAACCCAATTGAAGCGTGTGGATGCCGATGTGGTAGAGAAGTTGATTCTAAAAGAGGATTCTTATGCCAATTTGCTGACTGAAGAGCAAAGTAAGCAGGTGAAAGAACTCTTCGAAAAAGCGATTGACAACAAATCCTATTCTGTGGAAGTGGAGGGATTGAGTCCGGAGGAAATGCCGGTAACAATCACCATGGAAGAGTGGATGCGCAGAATGAAAGATATGGCACAGACCGGAGGCGGACCGATGAGTTTCTATGGCAATATGCCGGACAGCTACAAGGTAGCGATCAACGGAAACCATCCTTTGGTTGACAAGATTCTGAAAGCAGAGGGAGAAGAAGCCCAGCTTCAATTGGCTAAGCAAGCTTTTGACTTGGCCAAACTTTCTCAAGGCTTGCTGACAGGTAAAGATTTGACCGCCTTTGTAAAAAGAAGCGTTGAGATGATTTAACCTTTGGGGTCTCGCAGACCTCGAAGGTTTCTTGAAGTAAAAACAATTTTAAAGAGAAGGAAATTTTTCCTAAATCCCCGTCAAATCGACGGGGATTTTTTATTATTACCATTCATACGCTATAATTAGTTTTTCATTACCAAATATCAACTGATGGTTAATAAATTGTATTTCAAGGGGTTGTAAATATAAATATTTTTATAATAGAAATTTTTATTATTAATAATCAATAAGTTAGACTTAGGTTATAAATAAAAATTAGTAGAAGGCTTGCGTTTTAAAAATGGGGGGGGGTAATTTTAGTTCAAGTTCAATGCGCAAAGGGCTTTTTATTCAATCGTTTAATTTTAAATTCTAAAAACTATGAAAAATGGATTATTTAAATTTCTTAGCTCGAGTCTCGTTCAATTTATCAGAGGTTTTGTCTTTTTTTAATTTTAAAGATGGGAGTGGCTGCGTTTATCTTAATGGCTCCATCATGTACTGATGAGAGTGATCCAACCTTCACCGATTATTCAGGAAAGTTCAAGGTTTTAACAAACAGTATTGGAAATTTTAAACTAAAGTTTAAAGATATTTCCGAAAATGCTTTGAATTATCGTCTTTCCAATGACCAAACTCAGCAATTGATTCTTGCTCCTGTTGATGGAGGTGGCGAATTATCTCCAGCTGATCGTAATCATATCCTAAGTACGGTAGATAATCTTAATTCACTAGTTGCTACTTTGGAAAATTACAACCTAGAACCAATATATAATCTTCAGGGAGCGCCTTCGACTGACCTATTAGTTGAATTTAATACAAATGAGCTCTTAAATGTAATGGCACCCGCCGTTCATGAGGCCAAGAATTATTTGAAAAGAAAAGGTTTCTCGGAATTAGAAATAGACGAAATGATATCACACGAAGGGGGGTCAGAATTGGATTTGATACCCTTAGTTTCGACCATGGCCAATGTAGAAAGATCAAATTTCACCTCTTTCCATTTTAGTGATATTTTGATCACTCCAGCCTTAGCTATTACAAGTCAGGATGTTTTTAACTGTGGAATGGCAGCAATTGGTGCAGATATATTGTGGGCCTTAGGAAGTTCAAATGCCTCAAAGTGGTCGAAGAAAGCTATTAAAAAAGCATTTGGGGTGGTCGCTAAAAGAGCCCTTGGACCGATTGGAGTAGCCATAGCTGTTGTTTCTTTTAGCACTTGTTTAGCAGCTGTTTCTTAGAATGAAAGTCTTATTCTTCTTTATTCCATTGATTGGATATTTGCTCTTCATTAGGGTAAAGAAATTAGTTGACGCAGTAAGACAAGCAGACAATGAAAAGCTTAAAGTAGAAGTGTTATTTACGACTTTGTCGGGTTTAGCAGTGATTTGTTTTATCATTCTTTTGCTAAAGCTTTTCTAGAGCTAGAAGGTTTTTTAATGCAGTGGCCTCGATCATTATTTGGCAGGCTGCAATCCTGGAAGATGCCCAGAAGAAGGTGAAACAATTTAATTAACTTATATAGAGGGCACCAGTAGGTGTCCTCTAATTTATACATGGAATGATAATGAGAAAGTACTTTATATTGATTACGATTATATGTTGGATGGGGTGTAAAAGTGAAGTTTTCGAGTCAAATGAATTTGATGACAGTCCCACGATTATAGATTTATCTGACAATAAAAACTTTGAAGAATCAGACTTTTTCGATCTATTTTCTATTGATGAAATTATTGAGTTGCAACTCCCAGAAGGTAGCTATTTAGGTAGCCTGAGAAGATTTGAAATTTTCGATGACCATTTGTTTGCTCTAGATCCATCATTTAACAATCTAGCCAAGTTTGATCTGAAAGGAAATTACATAACACAAATTGGAAGAATAGGAGAAGGCCCTGATGAAATTCCAGAGATAGTAGACTTTTCAATTGATTCCAAAACTGGCCATATTGGTTTAGCTAGTTACAGTCAAATGAAAATATCAAGGTATGATCAAAACGGTAATTTTGTAGAAGCTACAAAGATTGGTGAGCAGATTGATCAACTCGCAATCTTCGATAATAAATTATGTTTGTCTTTGACATATTTTAATACCATTAATAGGAATTTTGGGATTTATAGTTTTACTGGTGATTCCCTTTCTACTCATTTTCCTTTCCCGAATGATATGTTTCCAATGGGATTACTTAATATTTCGGGCCACTTAACCAAAAGTAATAGTGGTATTCTTTTTAATGAACCGGCTTCGTCAATAATCTATTCTTTTTCAAATGATTTATTACCCTATAAAAAATATAGATTCGAAAGAAACAATGAGTTATGGCCAGAAGAAAAAAGACATGATTTAAATGGATATTTTCAATCTTTGGCGACAGGAAGACTTACCTTCTTAAGGAAATATTATGAAGAGAATAAAGACTATTTAATTTTTAGTATTAATCTGGCTCAATCCGGCACCCCTACTTCTCCTGTTGATCCGAGGCTAGGTTACTACAATAAAAAAACAAATAAGACTTTTCTAAGTAGGAATGCTGACTACCTGAAACACTTAGAGGGGCCGATATTTGCCAATGATGAGTATTTTTTCATGTATGTTCAGAAGTATAAGTTTTTCCGGATAATTCAGGAAAATGAGACGTTTGAATTTAATTTAGTTTCTAACAATGTTGATTTTAAGAACCTAAATGAAAATGAGGAGGATGCAATCTTGGTTTTGAAATTGAAAATTAAGTAATGTGCTTCTTGCATAGATTTAGGTCCTTATTCTTGAAAGGAGGAATCGAATAAAAGGTATAGGAAAAAAAATATTGGTTGCCGTTTCACTATTGGTTTTTGGTCAAAATGAAAGTTTTAAGTCAAGTATATCAACGTTTGGCTAGCTTTGGGTGGTAGAGTTATTTGGGCTAAACAGGCACCTAACTTTTGCAACAAACTCAAAAGAATGGTTTTTATGGTTGAAAAACCTATTTATCCACATAATAACCCTCCAAGGGTTCTTAAAACCAATCCCCGTCAATCTTCGGGGATTTTTTGTTTTCAAAGAGTTGGAGAAGACCTTTTTTGGAAATTCTGCATTACTTACTCTCTTCTATTATGCTTGTCCAAATCCGGTTTTTTATTTCCCTCAGTTCCTGTATTTTTGCGCTCCATCTACGAATGCATCAATCATTTAATTTATGCCCTATTTATTTACTTCAGAGTCTGTGTCAGAAGGCCATCCAGACAAAATCGCTGACCAAATTTCCGACGCATTAATTGATAATTTTTTGGCTTTCGATCCAAGTTCCAAAGTGGCTTGCGAAACCCTCGTGACCACCGGACAGGTGATTTTGGCAGGTGAAGTCAAATCGGATATTTACCTCGATGTGCAGAAGATTGCACGTGATGTGATCAACCGCATCGGCTATACCAAAAGTGAGTACATGTTTGAAGGCAATTCCTGTGGAGTTTTGTCTGCGATTCATGAACAGTCTGCCGATATCAACCAAGGGGTAGAGCGAGAAAACCCAGAAGAGCAAGGTGCGGGTGACCAAGGAATGATGTTTGGTTATGCCACCAATGAAACAGAAAATTACATGCCTTTGGCATTGGATCTATCCCATCGAATCTTGCGAGAACTAGCCGCTCTTCGCCGGGAAAATAAGGATATTACTTACCTGCGTCCTGACTCCAAGGCTCAGGTGACCATCGAATACAGTGATGACAATGTGCCGCAGCGAATAGATGCCATTGTGATCTCTACTCAGCATGATGACTTTGATACCGAGGAAGCCATGTTGGCAAAAATCAAATCGGATTTGATTTCCATTTTGATCCCTCGTGTTAAAGCAGGACTTACGCCGGATATCCAACAACTTTTCACTTCTGATATCAAATATCACATCAACCCTACCGGTAAATTCGTGATCGGTGGCCCTCATGGAGATACTGGTTTGACCGGCCGAAAGATCATCGTGGATACCTACGGTGGAAAAGGGGCACACGGAGGAGGGGCTTTCTCTGGAAAAGATCCATCAAAAGTGGACCGCTCAGCTGCTTATGCCACAAGACATATTGCCAAAAATATGGTAGCTGCCGGAGTAGCAGATGAAATGCTGGTACAGGTTTCCTATGCAATTGGAGTGGCTGCTCCAATGGGAATCTATGTCAATACCTATGGCACTTCCAAAGTGGGAATGACCGATGGAGAGATCGCCACCAAGATTGGTAAATTATTCGATATGCGCCCTTATGCGATTGAGCAGCGCTTAAAGCTTCGAAATCCTATCTATGAGGAAACTGCAGCTTATGGACACATGGGTAGAGAACCGCAAATCGTAACCAAGCGATTCTGTTCACCTTACCGTGATGAGATTAGCTTGGATGTGGAGCTCTTCACTTGGGAAAAGCTGGATTATGTAGACAAAATCAAATCAGCTTTTGGTCTTTAATCCAATCTAAAATTCATTTCAAAACCCCGGAACTATGCCGGGGTTTTTTGTTTTCCTCACTCAGCAGAAGTCAGTTTCCCTCGAAAAAGGCTCTGTTTTTAAGTCTATTTCTTTATCTTTAAGCATATCACCTTTTTGTAGAGGGAGCATTCCCTTTTCATGTTTTTAATCTAAAACCTATCATGGCAAAAACCATTATTGTATCCAACCGACTTCCTATTTCTCTTCGTCATCGCAACGGACGCTTTGAGTTTAAACCATCAGCCGGAGGATTGGCTACCGGACTGGGTTCCATCTATAAATCCGGAGAAAATATTTGGATCGGTTGGCCTGGAAATACCGTCGAAGATCCTGAGCAGCGAGCGGAAATCATCCTGGAACTCCACGACCTCAAAATGGCCCCGGTTTTCCTCTCCAAGGAAGATGTGGAGCAGTTTTATGAAGGCTTTAGCAATGAGACACTTTGGCCTGCCTTCCACTATTTCACCCAATACATGGTCTATAATCCGGAGCATTGGGAAGCTTATGTGCGGGTAAATCAAAAGTTTTGTGATGCCATTTTGAAAAAAGCTGATCCCGACGATACCATTTGGGTCCATGATTATCAATTGCTTTTACTTCCCCAAATGCTTCGGGAAGTGTTGCCGGATGCTACCATTGCCTTTTTCCAGCATATTCCCTTTCCTTCTTATGAAATAATCCGAATGATCCCTTGGAGAAAGCAATTGCTAGAGGGAGTTTGTGGAGCGGATTTGATCGGTTTCCATACTTACGATGATATGCGCCACTTCCTCAGTGCTGTAGGACGAATTACCGGTCTGTCCAGTGAAAGTGGTTATATACAGGCTGAGAATCGCATTATCAATGTGGATTCTTTTCCGATGGGAATTGACTATGACAAATTTGCCAAACAGGCTAGAAGTAAGAAGACTCAAAATATTGTTCGGGAATTCAGAAATCAGGTTGTGGATCAGAAGCTGATTCTCACCATCGACCGACTCGATTATTCCAAAGGTATCCCACAGCGATTACATGCTTTCAACCAGTTGCTGGCCGAGCACAAAGAACTACATGGCAAGGTTTCCATGATCATGATTGTGGTACCTAGCCGGGATAAGGTACAATCCTATAAAGAGCTTAAGGAAGAAATTGACTTGCTCGTGGGAAGAATTAATTCGGATTATTCCACCCTCAATTGGGTGCCTGTGCACTATTTCTATCGAAGTTTTCCTTTCGAGGAACTCAGTGCTTTCTACAATTTGGCTGACATTGCCTTGGTGACTCCACTTAGGGATGGGATGAATCTGGTATGTAAGGAATATGTGGCGAGTCGGACCAATCAGAATGGGGTATTGATCCTTTCAGAAATGGCCGGTGCTTCCAAGGAATTACAGGATGCCATCCTGGTAAACCCTAATGATCAACAAGGGGTAGTGGATGCGATTTATCAGGCCTTGACCATGAAACCTGCCGAACAAAAAGACCGGATTACATCCTTGCAGTCCACTGTCAAGAAGTATGACATCTTCCAATGGGTAAAGGTTTTCATGGACCGCATCGAGCATGTGAAGGAAAAGCAGGCCGAACTCACCTCCAAAGACGTGGATACCAAAGTCATCAATGAGATTGATAAGGCCTTCAAAAAAGCAGAGCGACCAATTCTATTTTTGGATTACGATGGGACACTCACAGGCTTCGTTGCTAATCCTCAAGATGCCAAGCCGGATGCTGAGCTGAAAGCCATCATCAAAGGATTGAGCCAAAAAGCGGAGGTGGTTTTGATCTCTGGACGAGACAAGGATACCTTGGGAACATGGTTTAAAGGTTTCCAGATCGATATGATTGCCGAGCATGGCGTTTGGGTGAAGCGAAAGTCGAATCGGGCAGAATGGGAACTCTATGCCGATGTGGATGATAGCTGGAAAGAAGACATCCGAAATGTGATGGAATACTACGTCCTACGAACTCCGGGAGCTTTTATCGAGGAAAAACATCATTCCCTCGTTTGGCATTATCGAAAAGTGGAAAGCGGCTTAGGAGATCTTCGTATGCGTGAACTTTTCAGCCATTTGAAATACATGGCTAGAGGTCATAATCTTCAGGTATTGGAAGGAAATATGGTCCTCGAGATCAAGCGTCCCGATATCAACAAAGGCCGAGCAGCCACAGCTTTAATGAAAGGGCAGGAATTTGACTTTATTTTGGCGATAGGAGATGATTGGACGGATGAGGATACCTTCAAGGCCATGCCGAAAAATGCCTATACCATCCGTGTCGGCTATGCCTATACCCAAGCCAATTACAACATCAAGTCTTTTAGACAGGTGAGGAATTTGTTGGGGAAGTTGATTCAATAGGTTGTCGGCTTCGCCTCCAAAGATACACTTCGCTGCGCTCAGTGAGATACGCCTGCGGCGAGATAGGCTCTCCTTCGTCGAGAGAGATACAGCTTCGCTGAAATATGCTGCGCGAAATATACTCCCTTTGGTCGTGAAATACTGCTTCGCGAAATACAATGGAAATACACTTCGCTGCGCTCAGTGAGATATGCCTGCGGCAAGATATTCTTTGCCACTTCTTTGCTTTGCGGGAGGATAATCCGCTGCGTGGCTAGGAGTTTTATGCCTCTACAAGAAATTCGGGATGTCCAGTTTTTTACCGATACGGAAGGCAGCATTCATCAATCCTACATGTGAGTAGGCCTGCGGGAAATTACCCCATTGACTTCCTGTGGCCTGATCAACGTCCTCAGAAAACAGGTTTAGGTGATTGCAGTATTTGACCAAGGTTTCAAAGCCTTCAATTGCCTCGTCCAATCGGTTCACACAAGCCAAAGCCTCAATATACCAGAAAGCACAAATCAAGAAGGTAGTCTCCGGCACTCCGAAATCGTCCATGTGTTTGTATCGATAAAACAAAAAGTCCTTCGCAAGCAGATCTTCTTCCAAAGCCTTCAAATGATTGTTTGCCCGCTCCAAATCATCCCCAAAATAACCCATGGTGATCAATTGTAGCGTGGAGGCATCCATATGTTGGGAACCGATAGCCTGGGAATAAGCCTTACGCTCAGGGAGATAACAAGCTTCAATTTTTTTAGCTGCTTCATCCCGAAGCAAGATGGCCTTTTGATACATGGCCTCATTCTTCAGCCGAATCCCGATTTTTGCGGCCGAATTGGCACCGGCCCAATGGAAAAGGAAAGTATAGCAATGTTCTTGCGCGAGATTTCGAAACTCCCACAAACCCGCATCTTTCTCGTTCATCGTAGCCTCAATTTTATCCAGCAAATTCATGATCAAAGGCTCAGAATGACTCCGCTCGGACTCCGTAAAACGCTGATCAGAGTACAAAGGCAAAAGTGAAACCAAGACCTGACCATACAAGTCATTTTGAATATGGGTGTAGGCCTGATTGCCAAATCGAACAGGCTTATTTCCCAAGTATCCGTCTAAATCGGATATCTCCTCCGTCAAAAGCCAATCTCCCGTGATGGAATAAAGTGGCTGATAGCGTCCATCCGGCCCGGTGGGTAGGTTTTGGATAAAGTCGAAATACTTCTCCAACTCTTCAAAGTGACCCAGACTATTGAAACAGGTCAGCGTGTAGTAGGTATCCCGGATCCAGCAATAGCGGTAGTCCCAATTTCGGGTACTGCCCGGAGACTCAGGAAGGGAAGTGGTGGAGGCTGCGATGATGGCTCCTGTATCTTCAAATTGGTGGATTTTCAGAATAAGGGCCGAGCGCAAAACAAGTCGTTGGGAAAAGTTAGGAATGCTGGTAGACTTGACCCATGATCTCCAATAGTCCGTTGTCGATTGTAGAAAGCGTTCCGAGGTAGTCTCGATAGGAGCTTCCAAAGGCCTACCATAAGTTAGTACCAAATACACCGGTCGCTGCAGTACAAAAGGCTTTCCCTCGCAGATATATGCCAAGGGTGCATTGGTGGTCAGGCGCAGTTCCTGCTCTATCCCCATGTAGCGAATGTGATTACTACCTTGACTTGGGGTAAGTGCCAACTGACCCTTATTGGTGACCGGCTGACAAGTGATTTTGATCTTTGGACTTCCGGAAAGAGGCTCTACTTTACGGATTAGCATCAAAGGCTTGTAGTAGCGATCGTAGTTTTTGAATCGCGGGGCAAAATCCGTGACCTTATAGCTGTAGGAACCATTGGAAATGACCGTTTCCAGAATATTCGTGTTTTCTACATAGGATTGGCTGGAAGTGAACTGTCCGGAATCGGGAAGAATCGTGAATTTGCCTCCCTTCTCTCGGTCTAGCATCCCGCCGAAAATAAAGTCTGAATCGAATCTAGGCATGCAGAGCCAAGAGATATTACTGTCTTTTTCGATATGGGCAATATAGGCGCAGTTACCGATCAGGCCGGATTCATAAAGATGTTTGCTCATGGAGTTGAAGCTTAGGTTTAAAAAAAGTGCGGCTAATGGGTCATTGGCAAATAAGCAAAAAAGGGAATAGGATGCAAAGACTAGGGACTAATCTCTGAAGGCTTCATCCTGAAATACCTATCTAGATAAGCAGAGAAAATATGGCAACTGATATCATTGCCGATAAGTACAAAATTTAAAAAAATAAGCTAACCTATTTCTTCGAGCTCAATGAAAAGCAGTAAAAACTCCTCAGGGCCTAAATCCCCCATTTCATCGAAGGCAGCCTCTAAATTTTTGTTCTTCGAAAAATCCCAACCCCCATCCTGGTTGGGCTTGAGCACTGCAATAAACTCTCCGCTCTCGCTTAAACCAAGAATTCCATCAAAGCCGATGTTACCGATTTTGTTGTGGATTAGCTCCTCAGTATCATAAATTCTATTAGTTGATTTTGATAGAAGTCTGCCCTTAATTCCAGGATATTTAAATGTTGTGAATGAAAGGAATTTTTCATTTTGGAAAATATCAAAAACACCAATATACATTTGGCTTTCAACAAAATATTCTAACGGATGGGGATGGTTGCCATAATCGATTTTTGAAATCGGAGCTTCTAAATCAAAAATATAATCAGCTGAAATTTTTCGGCTCTTAGCATTATATCGAAAAATGGTGTCTCTATTCCCAACAGTAAAATTATAATTATATCTATCAATTTTAGAAATAACATTCCTACCATACAAGGGGGTCATGTCTAAATAATCAACAAAAGGTATGGCTGATACAACCAATTCTTGATTTTCATAAACTTTGAATCCATCCTCTGCATTCAGGGAACCATTATTAATCAGAATCTCCGAACTACCTGATGGTAATAGGTCTATATACCTAATATTTTCATTATACTTCTCCTCTTTGATAAAATTGCCGTCAAGATCGAAGAAATATTTTTTCCGATAATCCATTGGAATCAGGATTAGTACATTCTCCTTTTCATCATAGTATATATTTTCCAAGTTCTTATATTCACCAGGCCCTTCACCGATTCTATGGATGTGATTTAAATACTTTCCTGTGTCATCAAAAATAATCACTGCATTTCCTATAATTCTATCAACCAAAATAACCCGATTTTGAATAGCTAGGATCTTATACACACTTCCAACAGGTGCAAAAGTATTTTCCGTAAACCTTACTATCCGAGCAGATTTTATGGATAGATTTTCAACAGAGGCTACTGACTGAATTTTTATCGGATGGATATCCCCCTCCTCCGAAGAGTTTTGATTGCATGAATAGATTAAATTCAGAGAAAAGATTGCTAGAATGTAATAAAATCGTTTGATCATACTTTTTTAAAATAGAAATGCGGGTCGATCTGACCCGCAATCAGTCTTTTTGTCAATTCGTGAAAGAACAAGAAGTAGTAGCCTCAGCATTACAATCAATACCATCAATCAGTCCCCAAAGGTTCGTCTTTCGACCACAAACCGTAACCGTTATAGTTTCACCATCGATTTCTATTGAGTCTTCACATTCCTCTTCTCCTTCTAAAACTTGAGCATTTGCTATGGAGCCACTATATGATATGCATAATGTAGCCAAGAAGGCTAATCCAAATAATAATTTTATCATTTTTTTTGCCGTGCGTGAGACACGAACGGGGGCTTTTTTTAAAAGTTTTTTCGGCCAAAAACGACTTCGACTCCGAAGTTGGAACTAATCTAATACACTAGTTTTCATAAATGAAAAACATAGTGGAAAATTTATTCGATTTTTCCAGTAACGGTATGTTTTTTTTCAAAACGGCCGGTTTGCATGAATAAAAGTCTACAAATACAGCTTCTTATCCTGAATATACTCCTCTACTCTTTGGGGGAGCAGGTATTTGACGGAATAGCCTTTTTGTATTGATTCTCGGATAAAAGTTGCCGAAATATCCAGCAAAGGGGCATCTACCCACTGTACGGCAGGATGATCAAACTCCCTTTTTTCCCCAGGTCGCGGATAGACATAGACCTGATAGTGGGCTAGAATCTGCTCGTAATTTTTCCACTTTTTAAATTGACTGAGATTATCCGACCCCAAAAAAATACGGAACCGATGCTGGGGATACTGCTCACTGAGATAAGTCAGCGTATCGATGGTATAGCTCGGGCGGGGCATGTGAAATTCCACATCGCTGGCCCGAAAGTGGAAATTATCTTCAATAGCCAGCTCCACCATGCGCAGTCGATCAAACTCATGGATGAGGGATTTTCTTTTCTTCAGAGGATTCTGAGGACTGACCACAAACCATACTTCATCCAAATCTGTCCGGTCATAAATCGTCTCGGCAATAATCATATGACCGATGTGAATAGGATTGAAGCTGCCGAAGAAGAGTCCGATATTCACCGTTTAGGAGGCTAAAAATTCCCGAACAAGTTTTTCTGCTTCTGCTGAGGACTTGGCAAAATCATCATTGATTATAGTCACATCAAACTGCGGCTCAAATTTCATCTCAAATTCTGCCTTATACAATCTTCTGGATAGGGATTCATCAGATTCGGTTCCTCGGTCATTGAGTCGGGATTTGAGGACTTCTAAAGACGGAACCTTCACAAAAATCGCCAGTGCATGATCTCCGAAATATTTTTTCAGCGCCAATCCACCCTTGACGTCTACATCAAAAATGACCGCTTTACCTGAATCCCAAATGCGCTGTATTTCTTCTTTCAGCGTGCCATAAAAGTTTCCTTCATAGACCTCTTCCCATTCAATGAAAGCATCCTCGTCGATTTTTCGCTTAAATTCCTCTTGGGACAAAAAGTAATAATCCTTCCCGTGCACCTCATGTCTTCCTCTTCGGTCCCGCGTACAGGCTGAAATAGAAAATCCCAGATTTGGGATTCGTTCGATCAGGTATTTGACCAGGGAGGTCTTTCCCGATCCGGAAGGCGCGGAGAAAATGATGGCTTTGCCTTGCGTCATCTTATTTGCTTTCTTGGATCATTTGCCGGATAGAGTCGGCTAATTGATGGGGTACAGGTTGTTTGGTACATTTGGTTTTCAGTACTTCCCGGATGGCTTGTTCCAGATGAAAGTGCTCAAAGCAGGGCTGGCATTTGTCCAGCTTTTCTTTGAGGATTTCTTTGCCTTCCTCACCCATTTCTCCATCTAGAATACTTTCCAGCAGCTGAAAGCATTTGCTGACATCACTGCACTGAAGCTTTCGCTCCTCGGAAGATCCTTGTCCATTGTTTTCCATTTGGTATTCGTTTTATTCCTCCTCGTCTGTCTTGTAGCCCATGGATTGGGCATATCCTCGCAATTTTTCTTTTAACAGGTTCCGCGCCCGATGCAATCTCGATCGAACCGTTCCGATCGGGATATCCAAAATTTTGGCCATCTCTTCGTAGGTAAAACCCTCCAGATCCGCCAAAATGATCACTGTACGGAAGTCTACCGCCAAGGCATTAAGCGCATTGGAAATCTCATCTCCGAGCATATCCTTGACCGAATCAGCCCGTAAATCAGTAGTTCCTTGAAAGTCAACATCATCAGAGTTGTAATAAGTTTCAACTTCCTGATAATCGACCTTCGCAGGCTGCTTGCTTTTCTTCCGATATTCGTTGATAAAGCTGTTTTTCAGGATGCGAAACAGCCAGGCTTTGGCGTTGGTTCCCTGCTCAAAAGAATTGATAAATCGGTAGGCCTTGAGATACGTGTCCTGCACCAGGTCTTTGGCATCGTCCTCATCAAAGGTGAGCCGGTAGGCAAAATTGTACATGGAGTCTATGTGTGGCATAAACTCCCCGTCAAAAATGCGGTTTTTCTCTTCCTGCGTATATTTTCTGCGCTGACTTTCCGACATAAGTCTCAAAAGTAATAATCTGCTTAATTTATAACTAGGAATCGGGAACTTATCCCCTCTTTTCCTTTATTTTGTTGCTTCGAAAAGGCCAAATTTTCTGACATCCCTCGATAAGCCATGCTTTTCTTTCGATTGCTATCCCGACTTCCTCTTTCGGTCCTGTACCTATTCACGGACATCCTGTATCTAGTGGCCCGTTTTGTGATTCGGTATCGAAAAAAGGTCATCGATGAAAATCTTCGATATGCCTTTCCGGAACTTACAGACAAAGAGCGAAAAAAGGTCCGAAACCGATTTTACAGGAATTTTTCTGACACATTTGCTGAAACGATCAAATTACTGACAATTTCGGAGGAGGAATTTCGCCGCAGGTTTGTCATAGTCAATCAGCCTGATTTGGATGCCCCGGTCCATCAAGGGGTAAGCTCCATCATGATGACAGGGCATATTTTCAACTGGGAATGGGGAGTAGTAGGAACGAATTTATACACGGAGGTTCCTGTCGAAACAGTTTACCTGAAAGTGAATAATCCCTTTTTCAATGAGTTGATCAAAAAAATCCGGACACGATTTGGCGGATATGTAACCGAGAAAAAGGCATTTCGACGAGGCATGCTTACCTTGGGTAGGGATCCACGCATTGTCTTGCTTGGCTCAGATCAGCGCCCTCCATCTTCCGAAAATCGCTATCAGCGGGATTTTCTAAATCGCCCAGCGGTCTTTTTCGAAGGGGGAGAATTTCTTTCCAAAAAAATGAACCTCTATGTCCATTATGGGAAAATGACCAAAGTCAAGCGAGGATATTATCGCTATGAATACCTGCCTTTGGCAAGCCCTCCCTATGATGCTGAGGAACCACATTCCATCACGGATCGTTTTTGTGAAATGCTGGAAGAAAATATCCGCGAGCAGCCCGACATGTATCTTTGGAGCCATAAGCGGTGGAAGATTTGAAGTAGGATGAATTGAAAAATTGGAAAATTTCAAAATTGAAAAAATGTCCAAAATTCAGTTTCAATAAAATGTAAGCATCTAACTTCTTGTCTCTGATTTCTTGTTTCTGGCTACTTGATACTTGGTACTTGGTACTTTGGACTTCGTACTTAATACATATTACCATTTGTTATTAAACTCTAGCTACTAGCTACTCAAAATAATGGATTACTTAGAGGAACTCAACCCCCCGCAGCGGGAAGCAGTCGAACATACAGAAGGGCCGGTGATGATTATTGCCGGTGCCGGCTCAGGCAAAACCCGGGTTTTAACTTACCGGATTGCCCACCTGATCTATGCTCGGGGGATTGATCCTTTTCAAATTCTTTCCCTGACTTTTACCAACAAGGCCGCCAATGAAATGAAGCAGCGGATCGAACGATTGGTTGGCCTGGAAGCTCGGAATACCTGGATGGGGACGTTCCACTCCATTTTTGCAAAAATCCTACGTGTCGAGTCCGAAAAAATCGGCTATCCATCCAATTTCACCATTTACGATACGGATGATTCGAAATCGCTCATTCGGACCATCGTCAAGGAAATGCGATTGGATGATAAAGTGTACAAACCGGGAGTGGTTCTTTCCCGGATTTCAGGTGCAAAAAACCGCCTCATCTCCTGGCAAGCCTATCAGGCAGATCCCTTTGTCAAGGCAGATGATGAGGCAGCCATGAAACCTAGGATGGGGGAGATTTATCAACGCTACCAAGAGCGACTTTTCAAGGCTGGTGCTATGGATTTTGATGATCTCTTATTTAATACAAATGTGCTTTTCAGAGATCATATCGATGTGCTCAACAAATATCAGCAGCGCTTTAAATATGTGATGGTGGATGAGTTTCAGGACACCAACCTTTCCCAATACCTAATCACCAAAAAACTGGCAGCCGTTCATCAAAATATCTGTGTAGTAGGGGATGATGCCCAGAGTATTTATGCTTTCCGCGGTGCGGATATCCAGAATATCTTGAATTTTGAAAAGGACTACCCGGATCTTTTCGTGGTGAAATTGGAGCAGAATTACCGTTCCACCAAGACCATTGTGGAGGCTGCCAATTCCATTATTGACAAAAATAAAGCCCAGCTCAAAAAGACCGTTTGGACCTCAAATCCCAATGGAGATCTGATCGAATTAATCAAAGCAGCCTCGGATAATGAGGAGGGCCGAATCGTAGCTACGACCATTTTCGAAGAAAAGAATAATAAGAAACTTCAAAACTCTGATTTTGCAGTTCTATATCGAACCAACTCCCAGTCCCGAGCGATAGAAGAAGCGCTTCGCAAAATGAACCTGACCTATAAAATTGTGGGAGGGCTTTCTTTCTATCAGCGTAAGGAAATCAAGGATTTGATGGCCTACTTACGCTTTACGGTCAATCCAATGGATGAGGAAGCTTTCAAACGAATCATCAATTATCCTAAGCGGGGAATTGGTAATACTTCAGTTGAAAAAATCTTGGTAGCAGCTTACGACCATGATGTGCCACTTTGGGAAGTGGTTCAAAATCCATTTCCATTTTTGGGAGGCCGTGCAGGTTCGGCTGTGGATGATTTTGCAACCATGATTAAGGCTTTTCAGATCGAAGTTCAGCGAAAGGATGCCTACGAAGCAGCCAGTTCCATTGCTAAGCAAAGCGGTTTGCTTCGGGAACTATATGAGGATAAGACCATTGAAGGGTTGAACCGATATGAAAACGTGCAGGAACTCCTCAATGCGATGAAGGAGTATGTGGACAATCCTGAAAATGAAGACAAGAGTTTGGGAGCCTTCTTGCAGGAAATCGCCCTGCTTACCGATAATGACCGGGATAAGGATACCACCGATGCCATCACCTTGATGACCATTCACTCCGCCAAAGGATTGGAATTCAAGCAGGTCTTTGTGGTGGGAATGGAGGAGGATTTATTTCCTTCTCAAATGATGATGCAGAGTCGGGAAGACTTGGAAGAGGAACGTCGCTTATTCTATGTGGCTACTACCCGCGCAATGGATAAGTTGTATTTGACCTATGCGCTCAGTCGCTATCGATTTGGTCGCTTGCTCAATTGTGAACCGAGCCGCTTTTTGGAAGAAATCGATCCGGCCTGTATCAAAGTGAATAAGAAAATGGCTACTCGGGAAATGCCGGGAGTATTCCGGCGAGAAGGCTTACCTGGAAGTACGGGATTTATCGGAATCAAGAAAAAACCAGAAACCCGTAGGCCTACTCAGATGAAGGTGCATACGCCGAGTCCCGATTTCAAGCCCAGCAATACCAATAACCTACAGGAAGGACAATTGGTGGAGCATCCAAAATTCGGTTATGGGAAGGTTTTGAAGATCGAAGTGGATGGACTTAATCGCAAGGCTACCATCCAATTTGAGCATTTTGGGGAGAAGACTTTATTACTTAGCTTTGCAAAGCTCAGGATTATAGACTAAGTGAATGCCCTTCTGCCTTTGGTGATTTTTTGTTACCTTTTGATCGGCAGCCCAAGAGGGCGAAAGAGCAGCTAAAATCAGAAAACAAGACTATTTTGAAAGAATACGGAAAAAACATTCAAGGCTTGGTGGACTATGTCTGCAGCATTGAAGACCGGGAAAAACGCACTGCCAGCGCTTATACCATTATTGATATCATCAAGCAGTTGAATCCTGCTATGAAGCAGGAGAATGATCAGAAAATTTGGGATGATATCTACATCATGTCAGATTTCAAATTGGATGTGGATAGTCCCTTCCCAATGCCAGAAAAGGAGTTGCTCGGGAAAAAGCCTTTGCCAATCGGCTATCCTAGAGGAGAAGTTCGCTTTAAGCATTATGGACGAAACATCGAGAAATTGATCGAGAAAGCGATCGAAATCGAAGATGATGAGGAGCAGGAAGCAGCAATCATCTACATCGGACAGTTAATGCGAAGCTTTCATTCCACTTGGAACCGCGACAATTTCGATGATGGCATCATCATTGACGATATCAAAACGCTCTCCGGTGGGAAGCTGCATATCGATTTGGAAAAAGTAAAAGAAAACGCCCTTTTCGAATCCAATACCAGACGGGACTTCAAAGTGCCATCCCACGAAGAGCACAGTGGTAAAAACAAGCGAGGCGGAGGCCGTCGCAGAAATGGACATAACAAAAAACGGCGAAACTAAATGGCATCTTTTCGGGTCCGTGGTGGAAATCAGCTCAAGGGTGAGATTATTCCCCAAGGAGCAAAAAACGAAGCGCTTCAAATTCTTTGCGCAGTACTTTTAACAGACGAAAAAGTCACCATCCATAAAATCCCCAATATCCGGGACGTCAACAAACTCATAGAGCTTTTGAGCGATATGGGTGTGAAGGTGACCAAACTTGGTCCTGAATCCTACTCATTTCAAGCAGACGAGATCAATCTGGAATATTTGGAAACAGAAGACTTTTTGAAAAAAGCTTCTGCACTCCGAGGTTCTGTGATGATTTTGGGTCCACTTTTGACCCGCTTTGGTACAGGAAAACTATCCAAGCCGGGCGGAGATAAGATCGGCCGACGTAGGATGGATACCCACTTTACCGGTTTCCAAAAACTAGGAGCCAAATTTCACTATGATGCCGAGCGAGAAATTTTCCATATAGACGGAAAGCATCTGAAGGGTACTTATATGCTTTTGGATGAAGCTTCTGTCACTGGCACTGCCAATATCGTGATGGCAGCCGTAATGGCAGAAGGCAAGACTACCATCTATAACGCGGCCTGCGAACCTTATTTACAGCAGCTTTGCGACATGCTCAACCGCATGGGAGCTAAAATCACCGGAGTCGGTTCCAACTTGCTTCACATTGAAGGAGTGGAGCGACTAGGTGGGACCACTCATACCATGTTGCCGGATATGATTGAGATTGGTTCTTTCATAGGTTTGGCAGCCATGACTCAATCCGAAATCACCATTAAAAACTGTCAAATCCCGAAGCTTGGTATCATTCCTGATACATTTAAGCGAATGGGGATTAAGATGGAGTTCCGTGGTGATGATATTTTTATTCCTGCACAAGATCATTATGAAATTGAAACCTTTATAGATGGTTCGATTTTGACGATTGCAGATCAGATTTGGCCTGGCTTTACTCCAGATTTATTGTCTATCGTATTGGTGACAGCTACCCAGGCAAAAGGGACGGTTTTAGTACACCAAAAAATGTTTGAATCCCGCTTGTTCTTCGTGGATAAGTTGATCGACATGGGAGCACAGATTATCCTTTGCGACCCGCATCGTGCTACTGTGATCGGCTTGGATAGAAAATATCCGCTACGTGGTATTCGCATGACTTCTCCTGATATTCGAGCTGGGGTGGCTTTGTTGATTGCAGCCCTTTCTGCAAATGGGACCTCCATCATCGATAATATCGAGCAAATTGATCGGGGCTATCAAATGATTGATCAGCGATTGAATGCATTGGGTGCTGATATAGAGCGTCTGTAAAAACAAGACTTATGCCGCTGAGCCCCTCTGAGTTGGAACAGGAAATCCGAGTAAATCGAAAGCTTCCTCAGAATATCAGAGAGGAAGATCAACCCCTGTTCCAAAACTGGCTCGAATCCTCTTTTAGTATGAAACCCTGTTGGGTTTTAGAGGATGCCTTGATTCTTCAGGATACCGTTTTTTCTTGGAGGGAATTACGTTTTTTCGATTCCCATACCCATGTTTATGGCTTGGGCCCCTTGCCTTTGGGGAAGCGAGTTTTGAATTGTGCCCTTCGAAAATGGAGAACCATCGAAGCGGGTATTTGGATCAAGGATGAGTGGAGTGCGAATTATTTTCATTGGATGACGGATTGTCTTCCGCGCATTTGGCAAGGTCTTGAAAAAGGAATCACGGATCGAGTGATTTTGCATGAAGCCTATCAAAAACTCCCTTATGTAAGCCAAAGCCTTGAGATGATCGGGGTAACTCCTGTTTATTATTCTGCTTCTGAAAATCTAAAAGTTAAAAAGCTAGTATTGACTTCCAGAACAGCAGAATTCCCTCATTTCAACCCAAAATACACCTTGGAGACCAGGGACAGAATTTCTAAGATTTCTGAGAATCCCAGCCGGAAAGTTTACATCAGTCGCGAAAAAGCTCCTAAGCGTCGGGTGCTCAATGAAACGGAAGTAGAGTTGATGCTGCGCAAAAGAGGATTTGAGATTTTTCATGCCGAAAATTTCTCAGTCCAGCAACAGGTAGAACTCATGGGCGAAACGCAATTGCTGGTTTCTTTGCACGGAGCCGCTTTGACTAATATGATTTTTTTGCCTTCAGGAAGCCAAGTGTTGGAACTTCGCAATTATCATGATGATAAGACTAATTGCTATTTCAATTTAGCCAATGCGCTCGGGCTATCTTATTATTATACCTTAAACGAAGGGACCGAGAAGAACACTATTTTGGCCGATTTCAACATAGATGTAGAATCTCTTGAAGAGGTTTTGGATAGCATGGCTTGAATTGGGGAGAAAGCAAGGAGAATAGGTTTTTACTCGATTAAATCTTCTTTTTTTCCTATCTTCTAGAAAAAATTCTCAAACCCAAAAAAAACCATGTCCAAGAAAAAACTCCGTAGTCAGGAGTGGTATGGCCGTACAGGAAAAGACGGCTTTATTTATCGCTCCTGGATGAAAAATCAAGGCCTTCCCCACCATCTTTTTGAAGGCGAAAAACCAGTCATCGGAATATGTAATACCTGGTCTGAATTCACTCCCTGTAATGCCCATTTTCGGGAATTAGCTGAATCCATCAAACAAGGAATTTGGGAAGCTGGAGGATTTCCTTTGGAGTTTCCGGTCATGTCTTTGGGAGAGTGTTCCATCAAGCCTACGGCTATGCTTTTTAGAAATCTGGCTTCCATGGATGTGGAAGAAAGCATCCGTGCAAACCCTATGGATGGGGTAATTTTAATGTGTGGATGTGATAAGACCACTCCATCTTTGGTCATGGGTGCTGCTTCGGTTGATTTACCCACTTTGGTTGTTTCGGGAGGGCCTATGTTGGTGGGAAGGTTTAAGGGTAAAAAAATCGGCACATCCGATGTTTGGCGATTTGCAGAAGAATACAAATTAGGAAAGCTTTCTCAGGAAGAATTTATTGAGGCTGAAGCTGCCATGTCCCGTTCCAGAGGTCATTGCGCACCAATGGGAACAGCTTCTACGATGGCTGCCATGGTGGAGGCTTTAGGTTTAGCTATGCCGGATAATGCTACCATTCCAGCTGCTGATTCCAGAAGGAAAGTTTTGGCACATATGGCTGGAATGCGGATTGTGGAGTTGGTCAAAGAAGATATGCGTATGAGCAAAATTCTCACCCGAAAAGCATTTGAAAATGCCATTATGGTCAATGCAGCTCTGGGAGGTTCTACCAACTTTATTCTGCATTTGACAGCCATCGCAAGAAGGATTGGAGTGGAGTTGGACTTGACGGATTTTGATCATTTTTCATCCCAAATTCCACTCATAGCCAACGTACAGCCATCAGGAGAGCATTGGGTGGAGGACTTATTTTATGCTGGAGGTTTACCGGCTGTGATGCGAGAAATTCAATCCAAGCTTCATACAGAATGTATGACCGTCAATGGTAAAATACTTGGGCAAAACATCGAAAAGGCAGAGTGCTACGACCGAGATTTGATCGGAACTTTGGAAAAACCCATCAAGCCGGATTCTGGAATTGCAGTACTTAAAGGAAACCTTTGTCCCCATGGAGCAGTGCTCAAACCATCTGCAGCAAGTCCGCATCTTTTAACACATACAGGAAAGGCTGTGGTATTTGAAGATATTGATGATTACAAAGCACGGATTGATGATCCTGATTTAGAAGTGGATGAAACCTCTGTTTTGGTACTCAAAAATGTGGGACCAAAAGGCTATCCTGGAATGCCTGAGGTAGGGAATATGGGGTTGCCGGCTAAGCTTTTGCAAAAAGGGATTAAGGACATGGTCCGTATTTCCGATGGTCGAATGAGTGGAACGGGATATGGGACAGTGGTGCTCCATGTTTCGCCGGAATCAGCCATTGGAGGGCCTTTGGCTTTGGTGCAAAATGGAGATTTGATCGAATTAGATGTGCCTAATCGTAGCCTGAATTTACTTATTCCTGAAAGTGAATTGGAACGGAGAATGGCGGAATTTAAGCCAACTGAATTGCCTTATGATAGAGGCTATGTCAACCTATTCTTGGACCGGGTAAACCAAGCCCATGAAGGAGTTGATTTTGACTTTCTACAAGGAAGTTCCGGATCGGAGGTGAAAAGGGACTCCCATTAATTTAATAAAACCCTTCGAGGGCTAAATGAATACAAAAATGAAAAGTCCAAAGACAGTAATTATCACAGGGGCAGGCCAAGGAATAGGTTTGGAAATTGCCCGAAAAATGCTTGAAAATGGATCTCAGGTTGTAATTAATGATTCCGAGAAAAGCTTGGTGGAGGATGCTGTAGCCAACCTTTCAAGAGTAGGAAAAGGTAGTGTGATTGGATGTTCGGGTGATGCGGCATCAGACTCAGTCATTCAAGAAATGGTCGACTTGGCTTTGCATCATTTTGGAAAAATAGATCAGGTAGTTGCCAATGCCGGGATTACCCTTTTTGGAAATTTTTTGGAATACAATCGGGAGGATTTTATGGAAGTGATGAGAGTAAATCAAGCCGGCACTTTCTTTTTGGTGCAAGCTGTAGCCCGAGTGATGAAAAGACAAGAAGAGGGAGGTTCGATTCTGTTGACTTCTTCTGTAACAGCGCATCAAAGCCACGAAAATCTAACCGCCTATGCGATGAGTAAGGCGGCAATTGAGATGCTAGCCAAAAATCTGGTTATGGAATTAGCACCTCATGGAATTCGGATCAATGCTATTGCTCCTGGGGCAACTCTTACGGAACGAACCACCACTGACCCTGACTATGCTAAAATCTGGTCACAGTTAACCCCATTGGGAAGGCCGGCGTCCACAACTGACATTGCAGAAGCAGCAGCCTTTTTACTATCCGATGCGGCTAGGCACATCACAGGTCAGACTTTGGTAATTGACGGAGGCTGGACTTCTGTAAGCCCTTCTCCTTATTCCTAAATTGAGCTGATCTATGACGGAGCCTCTTTCGAAAGATTCGGTTCAAAAATCCCCTGCACCTTGGGATTTAAAAGGTGAGGGCGTGATTTTGGTCTATAAATTTTCCAAAAAATGGATTAAGGAAAAAGGGCAATTGCCGGAGTATTTGAAGGGGAAATTTTCAGGTGGTTTAGGCTACCTTATGTTGGTTAATTACACTCAAAGTCCTGTGGGGGCCTATCGGGAATTATTGTTTATCCCTGGAAAATTCAAGCTAAAAGGTAAGCAGTCCATCACCCGTATTTTTGTGGATTCGGAGCAAAGCACCCAAAATGGTAGAGCCAATTGGGGGATTCCTAAAGAGACTATGGACTTTGATTGGGTAGAGGATGATGGGGAAATCAAAATTCAGGTAAAATCTCAAGGGGAGTACTTTTTCTCCTGTGAGATCAAACATTTTGGATTTCCATTTCCTGCAAGCACAAAGCTTCTTCCTATTGACCTTTATCAGCAGTGGGAGGGGAAAGGATTTTACACGAAACCTTCCGGAAAAGGGAAGGCCAAGTTGGCGAGGGTGAAGATTCATGAAGTCAATCCGAAATTTTTTCCTCCGGTAGATCAAATCAAACCGCTATTAGCAGTTCATATCCGCCCTTTTCAAATTCATTTCCCAAAACCGATCATTCATGAGGGGAGCATTTAGCCAGAAAAATATCATCGTCACAGGTGCTGCCTCAGGAATAGGAAAGGAGTTGGTAAGGCTATTAAATGGGCAGCAGGCACAGATTTTAGCAGCGGATTTTTCGGAAGAAGGTTTGGATGAATTGGAAAAGGAATTTCCAGGTATTCAGATTCTAAAAGTAGACTTAAGTCAAAAGGAGGGGAATCAAAAGATTTTGGATTGGGTTCGGACACATTGGACTCGAGTGGACGTGAGCATAGCTAATGCAGGAAAGGCGGAATATGGCTTAGCCGAGCAGCAAAACTGGAGGGAAATGGATCAGCTTTTTCAGCTCAATGTATTTAGTCCCATACAGTTGGGAATGGAATTGCGTCAGTTGCTGAAAGAAAATTTTGGAAGACATGTGATTGTGGCTTCGGCTATTTCCTATTGGACGGTGCCGGGTTATAGTATTTATGCTGCAAGTAAATCTTCCTTATTACAATGGGCTCGTACGGTTTGGAAAGAGTCAGGAGGTGATTGGTTGACTTTGGTCTTTCCAATCGCTACAGACACGCATTTTTTTGATGCGGCAGGCAAATCCATTCCCAAGGCATTTCCCATTCAAAGACCCCAAAAAGTAGCAGAAAATATCCTTAATGGGATTATCCGGCGAAAAAAACGTATTTTCCCTTCTAACTTATTTCCATGGATGATGAATTTGGATCGCTTTCTCTTTTTGATCCAACCGATTTATCAGTCTATTGAAAGAAAAAAATTGAAGAAATGGGTTCTAAACAATCCTAAAAATGAATAAGTTAGCTAATCTAACCCTTTAAAAAATGAATAAGTCTTACCTCTTTATTTTGGCGATTCTGGCGACTTTAGCCTGTTCTCCAAAGATGCCCGATACCCTTCCTTTTCAGGTTGCAAAAGCCTATGGCTTTGAGAATTTTGATGAGCTGAAGTCGATTTCTTATACTTGGAATGTACAGCGGGATTCGGTGAATGTTTTTTCAAGAAATTGGTCTTGGGATATCAAAAATCGGATGGTTACCTACTCCGGGCCTGATACCACATTCACCTACAGTCAGGATTTACCCAAGGAATCCCTTCCTGATGCAGACAAGGGTTTTGTGAATGATAAGTATTGGTGCATGATGCCCTTTCAACTGGCTTGGGATTCAGGATATGAATATGAGGTGACTGAAAATGTACCGACACCCCTTCACCAGCAGAATTCTACCAAGTTGACGGTGGTTTATGGCTCAGGGGATGGCTATACCCCGGGAGATGCCTATGATTTGTACCTGGATGAAAACTATCATATTCTAGAGTGGACTTACAGAAGACAAAATGCTCCGGAGGGAAGAACCTGGACCTGGGAAAATCTTCAGGATTTCGGTCCGATTAAATTAGCAACCGATCATCGGGACGGAGCTGGGAACCGCTTTATTTGGATTTCTGATGTGAAAGTAGAGTAGTTTGACAACTGCTCAAAAATTATCGACCACCTCAATTTTGGGGTGGTTTTTTTGTTGTCCTAAATGTAAAAACGGATGAGGTGGAGAAGATTAACCCGGATTATGCATCTACCAAATCTCCTTTCACCATTATTAAGCAGGATTATCCATTCTTTTGGAAGTCGAAGGATTTGATCACTCTCTTTTTCTCTTTTGCAGAAATAGCGCGGACCATAATATCCGGATGTTGCAAATGGGTTTAGAGGAGTTTTATAGCGGATAGCTATTGGATTAATCTTTTGAAGTTTACCAAGAGTTAATTAAGTGGCTAATCAAAGCTAAAATGCCGCTAGTTAACAATTAGCATATTCAAAAATTTTGGTAAATTTTTAAAAATATCCAGACCATGAAAAAATCCAGAAGAAGCTTTCTAACCCAATCAGGTCTGCTCTTGGGGGCAGGTTTGACTATCAATCCTATTTGGTCTTTTGCTCAATCCGAACAAAGAGAAATTACAGTTGGGGAAATCATGGATGCCTTTATCGGTCAGGTTTCTGGAGCTCCTTTTCCTCAAACGGTGGATACTTTAAAAGTAGGTTCTCGAGATCAGATAGTGACTGGTGTGGTGACGACCATGTTTGCCACTATGGAGGTAATTGAGCGAGCGATAGCATTGCAGGCAAACTTTATCATCCCTCATGAGCCCACTTTTTTCAATCATTTGGATGAAACAGAATGGTTGGAAAAGGATGCGGTTTTTCAAAGAAAGTATGATTTGATGAAAGAAAACGGGATTGCCCTATGGAGAAATCATGATTACATTCATCGATTGGCGGATGATGGAGTTCGCCTTGGGGTGGTGAAAGATTTAGAGTGGGAGGCTTATTATCAAGCAAACAGTCCGATTTTAAACATTCCTCAAACTAATCTCGCTTCTTTAATCCACCACTTGAAAAGTAAATTGGATGTGCCCGCGATGCGCTATGTAGGTGATTTGGATCAATCCTGTGAAAAAGTCCTATTAATTCCCGGAGCAGCGGGAGGAATAGCGCAGCTTGAAGGAATAATGAAGTATAATCCCGATGTGCTGATATGTGGGGAATCCAATGAATGGGAGACTCCTGAGTATGTGCGTGCTGCTAATTCGCAAGGGAAAAAGCTGAGTATGATCGTCATCGGGCATTCCGCTAGCGAAGAAGGAGGTTCCGAGTTTCTAGAGACTTGGCTAGAGTCCCAATTTCCTGGATTACCCGTATTCCATGTTCCTTCCGGGAATTCTTTGGAAATTATTTAAGGGTGAGGCTAATATTTACGAATTGAATTTTTGGAATTGGGTGTTATTAGAACCTGTCTGAGATATTCTACCTTGACTCTTTCAAATACAAGATGAGGTTGTTGTAGTCAATGATAGCTTCATTATCTGATAGGATATCGGCACCGATGATTCCATCTGTTTCCTTAATGCCAAGGCTATTAAAGGCATTGTTTACATGATTAAGATTCATCAGGGTCAATTTTTGGTTTTCAATTTTTATGCTTCCGATTTCGATGGTGTTATTTCCGGAGTCTTCCATTCTGAGATTGGCACCTCCTGCTCCAGTTCCTGTACTTTGAGCAGCTCTTGATTTCATATTGAATTTATTCTTGCGCTTGGTTTCTATAATCGTTACCCCTGCACCAGTATCTAAAATGAAGTTTGCATCTACTCCATTAATCTTGCCTTTTAAATGTAGGTGACCTGATTTTTCTTTTTCCATCTGCACCTTGGTGTAGCCACTTTCAATTAGATATTCCGAAAGAGTAGCGATTGGTTTTAGGTTGGAAGAAATGTCTTCTTTCTGCTTTTCCGTGCAATTAGATAGTAAAATTGAAATGGTGCAGATTAAAAGAATTTTTTTCATTCTTGATCGGTTTTTTGATTTTGTAGGATTTCAAAAAATCTCAAGTTTTTCATATTGGAAAGAGATAAGTAGCCCCGACAGGAATCGAACCTGTATCTAAAGTTTAGGAAACTTCTATTCTATCCATTGAACTACGGGGCCATAGGCAAGATCACCACCTTTAAGAATTAATTTTTTCAAAGCTTTAATCCAAACAGGCTACAACTGATCCTAAAGGACCTGCAAGATACTAGAAATGCCAAAAAACCCGCAAATATTCTAGAGTCAACTTATGGGGATTCAGAGTTTTACCCTATCTTTGCACTCCAAATTTAGGATGGACGGGTTCCATCCATTAAACAAACAATAACAAACTATGTCAGTAAAAATCAGATTAGCACGTCGAGGCAGAAAGAAAATGGCCATCTACGACGTGGTTGTCGCTGATGCGAGAGCTCCACGGGATGGACGCTTCATCGAGAAAATCGGAACTTACAATCCGAACACGAACCCTGCATCGATCAACATCAACAATGAGCGCGCTCTACAGTGGTTGTTGAACGGAGCCCAGCCTACCGATACGGTAAAGGCAATGCTGTCTTACAGAGGGGTAATGCTTAAAAAACACCTCCAAATCGGAGTGGTGAAAGGTGCGATCACGCAAGAACAAGCGGACGCGAAATTTGAGGCTTGGTTGTCTGAGAAAGAAGCTAAGATTCAAAGCAAGGTAGACTCAATCGGTAAAGCGAAAGAAGAAGCTCGTCAAAAAGCTCTTGAAGCTGAAGCCGCTAAGAATCAGGCTCGTCTTGATGCGATCAAAGCAAGAGAAGAAGAGGCAAAAGCAGCAGCTGCTGCAGCCGAAGCTCCTGCTGAAGAAGCCGCTGAAGATGCTGCTCCTGAAGCTTCCGCAGAAGGCGAAGAAGCTACAGAAGCTTAATATAAAATCTCCCCATGAACAAGGAGCAGTGCTTTCAATTGGGCTATGTGGCCAAAGTTCATGGACTTCGTGGTGAAGTAATGGTGGTTCTCGATGTGGATTATCCAGAAGATTATGAAGATCTGGAGCACATCTTTCTCGAGCAAAAAGGACGCTTGGTTCCATTCTTTTTGGAGCATTTTGTTCTTCAGACCGGGAATAAGGCCTTGGCCAAATTTGAGGACTTTGACACCATTGAGCAGGTAGAGCCATTGGTTGGTTCGGGAGTTTTCCTCCCACTGACAGCTTTACCGGAGCTAGGTGAAGACCAATACTACTACCACGAGTTGATCGGGTTTGAAGTAGAAGATGAGAAAACCGGGGTCTTAGGTCCCGTGGAAACCATCTACGACTTGGAAACCCAAGACCTTCTGGGAGTGAGCTACCAAAACAAGGAAGTTCTTATTCCGATTCAGGATGAGATCATTCTTAAGGTAGACAAGGCAGCAAAAAAAGTTTTCTGCCGATTGCCAGAAGGATTGCTTGACATTTATCTGGAAGACTGAGACATGCACATCGATATCATCAGTGTGGTACCTGGACTGCTGGAAGGACCTTTTTCACATTCTATCCTAAAAAGGGCGGAAGAAAAAGGACTAGCTACAGTGAGGGTTCACAATTTGCGTGACTTCGCCACAGGAAAACAGAAGCAGGTTGACGATTATGCTTTTGGTGGAGGAGCCGGCATGGTGATGATGGTAGAGCCCATTGCGAAATGCATCGAGAGCCTTCAAAGTCAGCGGGAATATGATGAAATCATCTACATGACCCCTGATGGAGAGACCTTCGATCAGCCTATGGCTAATTCACTATCGCTTCAGCAAAATCTATTAATCCTTTGTGGACATTATAAAGGGGTAGATGAGCGGATTCGAGAGCGATACATTACCAAGGAAATTAGCATTGGTGATTTTGTGCTATCGGGAGGAGAGCTTGCGGCCGCTGTAGTAGCGGATGCGGTGATTCGATTGATCCCTGGTGTACTCAATGATGAGACCTCAGCTTTGACAGATTCCTTTCAGGATCACCTGTTGGCGCCGCCAGTCTATACTCGTCCTGCTGAATGGCAAGGAATGAATGTACCGGAGGTATTGCTTTCAGGTCATGAAGCAAAGATCAATGAATGGAGATTTGAAGCCTCGGTTCGCCGGACCCGTGAACGTAGACCCGATTTGTGGGCTAAGTCAGGTTTGGGTGAAAGCGATTTGAAAAAGAGAAAAAAGTAATTCAACAAGCCACGTGTTGGCCAAACAGCGAAAGCATAAAATATAGAAGCTATGAGCGAACTAATGAAAATTGTAGAAGCGGAATACAACGAAGCAAGAGCTAAATTCCCTTCTTTCAAAGCCGGAGATACCATCAACGTACACGTACGAATCAAAGAAGGTAACAAGGAGCGGGTACAGCAGTTTCAAGGAACTGTAATTCAGCGAAAGAACCCTAACTCTAACGGAGAGACCTTTACTGTACGTAAGATTTCTAACGGAATCGGTGTAGAGCGTATCTTCCCTATCCTTTCTCCAGCTATCGAGAAAATCGAATTGTTGAGACAAGGTAAAGTACGTAGAGCTAGATTGTTCTACTTGAGAGGTCGTCAAGGTAAGGCTGCCCGAATCAAAGAAAAAATCCAGGTGAAACACTAAGTTTCATCCGATTCAACATAAAAGGAACTCAATTTTGGGTTCCTTTTTTCATTTGTTTAAATTCATACAAGCATACAAAATGCTAATGAAAGAAACTCAAATCCTCGATCCTGGACAAAAACTTGGAAAAGTGGTTGTCAAATTAGCCCAGCTGCTTTTTGCTACATTTTCCGTTTTATTATTCCTAATAGCCTATTTGGGGAATCGAGGACTTTTTCAGGATTGGAATATTAAAATTGAGCCTGAATTTTCTTGGTTCTTATCTTCCTATGAGCCCCATCAAATAGTCACTCTATTCTGTGTAGTCGCAGGGTTTAAGTTTTTGATCCTATTGGGGATTATGGTTTGGATAGATCGGGATATATAGATTTCCCACAATCATCCATATTAAATCTGTTTAGTAGAAATTTTTGCTGCCGATTTGAATCGAGCCTTTCCCTTACAAATCCCTATCTTTGCAGCTTCATTGATAAACTATAGGCAGATTTGCCTGTTAAAAGCTAAGCATATTCTAAACCCATGAGCAGAGAAGTTCGCGTACGTTTTGCCCCTTCCCCGACAGGACCTTTACATATAGGTGGAGTCCGTACTGCCTTATATAATTACCTTTTTGCAAGAAAACACAACGGTAAATTTATCCTTCGAATAGAAGATACAGATCAGGCCCGCTATGTTCCGGGTGCCGAGATCTATATCAAGGATTCCTTGGATTGGCTGGGAATTACACCGGATGAAAGTCCATGGAACCCAGGTTCTGTTGGTCCCTATCGTCAGTCAGAGCGAAAGCCTGACTACATGAAATATGCCTTGAGTTTGGTTGAAAAAGGGCTTGCTTACTATGCTTTTGACACTGCTGAGGAATTGGAAGCTATGCGGGAGCGATTGACTGCTGCCCGGGTTGTTCAGCCTCAATACAATAGCATTACGCGAACCCAAATGAAAAATTCCCTGACTTTACCTGAAGATGAGGTGAAAGCGAGACTTGCTTCCGGAGAACCGTATGTGATTCGTGTCAAAATCCCCAGAAAAGAGGAAGTTCGCTTACATGATCAGATTCGAGGTTGGGTAATGGTGCATTCTTCGACGCTTGACGATAAGGTTTTGATGAAGTCAGATGGTATGCCTACATATCACCTGGCAAATATTGTTGATGATCATTTGATGGGGATTACTCATGTGATCCGCGGTGAGGAATGGTTGCCTTCAGCTCCCTTGCATGTCTTGTTATACCGCTATTTTGGGTGGGAAGACACCATGCCGGAATTCGCCCATTTGCCTTTGCTTTTGAAGCCTGATGGAAACGGCAAACTTTCCAAGCGGGATGGAGATCGGTTAGGATTTCCTGTTTTTCCAATTGACTGGAAAAATGAAACCACAGGAGAGACTGCTAGTGGCTTTAGAGAGCAGGGATATCTTCCAGAAGCATTGTTGAATTTCTTAGCATTTTTGGGCTGGAACCCCGGAGATGATCGGGAATTGTTTACCAAAGAAGAATTGATCGAAGCTTTCTCCATCGAGCGAATTGGAAAGGCAGGGACCAAGTTTGACATTGCTAAAGCCAAATGGTACAATGAGCAATATCTTCGGGCAAAAACCGACGCGGAATTGGCTCCTTACATTCAGGTAAGTGCTGAGAAGGAAGGATTCCAAATTTCCGGTGATACTGCCGAGGCTATCGCGGCTTTGACAAAAGGACGGGTTTCCTTCCCGGCAGAAATGTGGCAGGAAAGCCGATTTGTTGTGGTAGCTCCTACCGAATTTGATGAGCAAGTAGCGGCGAAAAAATGGAATGAAGATGCAGTGAAAGTACTTTCTGCTTATCAGGAAAAGTTAGATTCCTTCGAAGGGGATTTTGATGCAAATTCTGCAAAATCCTTGCTTGAATCTACTGCGGAAGCAGCGGGAATCAAACTTGGAAAAGTGATGCAGGCTGTAAGACTTTCTGTGACCGGGGCAGGTGCAGGACCGGATTTGATGGAGATATTTGCTATCTTAGGTCCTAAGGAAGTGGCTCAGCGAATTCGATTCGCCTTAGAAACTTTGCCACTTGCTCAATAAGTTGAATAGTATGAGCAAAAAGAAAAAAAAGAAAAACGAAGAACCGAAAGTCCATGATGACCTGAAAGGGTTTAAAATGGAAATCGATTCCTTTGGGGAGATTTCTTCCACTTTTTCGATCGACAAGATCAATGAGTTTTTGAATAAAAATGTGGAAGACAAAAAACTCAAGGATCGAGATGATTTGGATGAAATACAGAACGGTTCTGATGAAGAAAAATAAAGCTCCCGAGAGGAGCTTTTTTTCTTGAGGAGTTCAAATGCTCTTTTCTTCCCTGTTGAAAAGATGAAAGACTAGTAATCCTCAACCTGATTAGGTTAGCTTCGTTTGTTATGAGAAATAATTACAGATCAATTCTGTAATTTCACCAGCTATTAAACCAACGATTTCCCTTGAAAAAACTTTTACTTTCTCTCTTCCTAGGCTTCTTTTTGATGTATGCCGGATTTTCCCAAACCAGTACTGTAACTGGTGTGGTTAAGGATGCTGAAACAGGTGAAACTCTTCCTTTCTGTAATGTTTTCATTAACAATACCACCATTTCCACGACAACGGATTTGGATGGTGCTTATACGCTTCAGGATTTACAGCCTGGTCCAACAGAGATTGGCTTCTCTTTTATGGGGTATGAGGCGGTCACCAAACAAGTGACTTTAAATCCTGGCGGTACCCTTACCTTGAATCTTTCGCTCAAGCCGCTTGAGACCGAATTAAGTGATGTGGAAATTAAAGCAAAACGAGATAAGGCTTGGGAGAGAGATTTGCGGAAGTTTGAAAACTTATTCCTTGGGAATGATTTGATGGCTGCCCGAACTGAGATCGAAAATCCATGGGTCATCGATTTTCCTCCGTCCGAGGAGCGGAATACTTTTTTGGCGAGTTCCCAATTGCCTATTGAATTGGTAAACAATTACTTGGGTTATAAAATCACCTTCGATTTAACGGAATTCTTCGATAATCCGGTGAATTACAGGATCTCTGGTGCGGCTCGTTTTGAAGAAATGGAGGCAGGGTCTGCTGAGCAAGAGCAAGAATGGGAGAAGAATCGCATGGAGGTTTATCGGAAATCTCCTCAAAATATGTTTCGGGCGATGATTGCCGGAACCCATGAAAAAGAAGGGTTTTTCCTCTATGGAGACAAGCCGGGCGGAGCCGATTCAAGAAATATGCGTTCGGATATTTTCGCCAATGAATTGGGAAAATCCGTGATTCCTTACAAGCCTGAGCAATTGGTAGCACCTGCAGACAAGCCGGGTGAGTATTGGATTTATTTGAAGGGAAGAATTGAAATTCACTATCAGAAGGGCTATAGTCAACAGAATACTTACCGGGATGCTCCTTATCCGGTTTCTTGGTTGGAGGTGAATGGAGGAAGAGTTCGGGTAAGGGAAAATGGGATGATCCTTAATCCTCAAGATGTGGTTTTTTCTGGGGATATGGACCGAAGAAGAGTTGCGTCCATGCTCCCTTTGGACTATGACGCTGAGCGGGCTATTCAGCTTCAAAATTTGGAAAAAACAGCGGCTAACTACCAAGAGCGAATCTACATTCATACTGATCGTCCTTATTATCAAGTAGGAGATGAGGTCTTTTTTCAGGCCTTTATCAATTATGGAAATCCATACCTGAAGAATGAGCTGAGTGAGATTTTGCATGTGGAATTGCTTTCTGAGGACCGCGACTTCATTTTCAAAAAGAAATACAAAATCTTCGAAGGGGCAGCTGGAGGCAGTTTCTTTATTCCAGATTCTCTTGTGGGTAATCATTTTTACCTCAGAGCTTATACCAATTGGAACAGGAATTATGGTCCTGATCACTATTTCACTAAGCCGATTTTGGTAATAGCACCAGGTCAAGAAGTAGAAAAGGCCAATGCGTCAGGTGGAGTTTCCGAAAATGTAACAGTAAGAACAGATAAGCCTCACTATGGGAAGCGGGAAAAGGTCAACTTGAAAATTAACTCTAAAGAGTTATCAGGAAAGCCACTTTCTGCGCGACTTTCAGTCACAGTCTATGATTTGTCGCAGGTGCAGCCTGTATTGGAAGAATCGGTGGCTATCAATTCTTTAATCCTTGAAAAAATTCCTGAATCGGTAGGCTTGGATAGGTTTTCCTACGCGATTGAAAAAAGCTTGAATGAACAGTTTCTTTTGAAAGATCAAAAGGGTAGGGGAACGGCTGGAAATGTCACCGTTTTCGTTAACGGATTTGAGGGAATTGTTGAGTTAGAGGCAAATCGAAATGGGGAGTTTGCCATGGAGGAAATGGAATTTTATGGTCCGATGCGATTGGCTATTCAAGGAGTAGATTCCAAAGGCCGACCTCTGCCTGAAGTAGAATATTTGGAATCACTTCCGGCACCTATTGCTTCCTTTCCGAGTGTGAATTGGCCTAAAATAATTGAAAGTGCCAATAAGCTAGTTTTAGAAAAGCCTTCCGAGGAGTTTGTGGAGTTGGAAGAAGTAGAGGTGGAAGAAAAGGCTCCTTCTTCTAGTGGAGCGATCTATGGAAATCCGGATTTTGTGGTTACCAGTGATAAAATCATGGCTACTGGGAGTGCTGTGGATTTGGTGAATAGCTTGGCTGGAAACGTACCGGGAATGCGAGTGACAATTGCCGGAGCCAGCGGTAAACAACAAATCCGACTTCGCGGAGGTGCAACTTCTGTTTTTGGATCCATGGAACCTGTGGTGATGGTGAATGGAGCGATTTTGGTTTCCGGGCCTGATGCCACCGCGGCAGATAATCTTCGAAATATTAATCCCAATGATATTGACCGGGTTGAAATTGTATCAAGGACAGTATCTATGTTGGGTGATCAAGGGAGAAATGGGGTCATTGCTGTGTACTTAAAAGATGGCATGAGTTCGCAGCAGCAAATGGCTATTCCATCAACTATTTCGGAATTTGTTATTCAAGGTTATGAGGTGCCAAGAAGCTTTTTCGAGTTTTCCTATGACACTATATCTGAAGTACCGAGTCAGGATTTGAGAAAAACTTTATACTGGAATGGAAACCTAGTGACGGATGATTCTGGTGAGGTAGAAATTAGCTTTTTCACCAATGATCAGGCTGGTCCGATGCGGGTGGAGATTCGGGGATTGAGTTTGGATGGAAAACCAATTTCAGGCACCTTTACCATCAATCAGGCAAATCAGTGATGCATTTATGAGAATACCTGCTTTGATTTTTTTCTTTTTAATGCTCGGGATAGAGGCATTTTCACAGACTAGTGTGGGAATTCGTGGAGGATATGTAAGTTCTTCTTTTAGCTATCGTCCTGCAGCCAATATTCGTAACCAAAGCACGGAAAGTATAGCAAAACCGACCTTTGCCTTGGTGGTGGAGCATTTCAATGCAAAAAATGCTGGAGTGGAGTTGAACCTGCAACTGATCACCTTGGGCTTTCGCCAACTGAATGATAACCCGGATAATCCACTCGAAAACCGAACGGAATTCGATTACTTGAAAATCCCTTTTTTGGCTTCCTTTTATGCTGGAAGATCGGGGCGATTTCAGGTGAAGATCGGTCCGCATGTGGGGTATTTGTTAGGCGTTAGGGATGTTCAGCGGGAATTTGAAAATCTTTCTGTACCTGAAATTCCTACGTATGGAGAGGAAGGAGATAATCCAAAGAAATTCATGTATGGGATCAATGCCGGAGCAGGGATTTCAAAGGTTTTTGGAAAAAGCTCTTTAGCAGCAGAGGTGCGTTTTTCCTATGATTTTACCAATCCTGAAAGTCAGGACCGGATTTTTGATATGAATTCGACCACCTTGGAACTTGGGCTTTCGTATCTATTTCGAGTTCGGGAGCGAAAGGAACCCTAGCGAGTTTTTTTAAAAATTTTCAGACTCGCTGTCCTATTTTTTGTCATTTCTCCGATTACTAATTGAATATGAAGCACAGTGAGCTGGAAAATATTCTGAAGAACTATCATCGAGAGGCCTATCTCTGGTCCCGGCAATGCTGTGGTTTTGAGGACGAATTGGCCAAGGATGTGCTTCAGCAGAGTTATTTGAAAATCCTGGAGGGTAAGGCCAAGCTTCGATATCCCGAAAAAGTCAAATTATGGTTGTTCTCGATAATTCGATTCACGGCCATCGATGAACTTCGAAAAAATGGGAAATGGCTACGACTAGAGGATTCCTTTGATTTAATAGAGCAGGAAAGAGAGGAAGTCGAAATGGACTATCAAAAGCTTTTGATGAGATTGTCGCCCATGCAGAGGGAAGTGCTATTGATGGTTTTTTATCATCAGATGACTATCGCTGAAGCAGCTGAAATCCTCCAAATTGGATTGGGTACCGCTCGGACACACTATGAGCGGGGAAAAAAGAAACTGAAAGAACTGATTGAAACTTCTCAAACCGAAGCAGAAAATGGAAAATGAAGACGATTTGATAAAAGGGTTTTTCAAGGATTTGAAAAGACAGGATGAGAGTCTCTCCATTCCTAAATTCCCCGAAACCAAAGTAAAAAGCTTTCCTTGGTGGATTCCAATGGGAATTGCAGCAAGCTTTATTTTGGGAGCTTTCTTGCTATTTCAGCGTCCTGAAGTTCCCGAAGCACCTGCTGATGTGATTATCATTTCCCTTCAGGAAAATGAGAATCATGAGCAAGAAATTTTGATTGAAGAAAAAGCCTATATCGATATATGGGAGTCAAGTACCTCTTCCCTTTTAACTGAATTCTAAACCAACTATACCATGAAAAACCTATTTGCAATTGCCCTTTTCCTGCTTAGTCATCTTCTTTCAGCTCAAGATATCTTCAAAAAAAATCTATACTCAGCCGACCAAATTATGGAGGCCAGGGAGAAGATCAGTTTGACAGATGCCCAAGCATCCAAAATCAAGAAAATCCATGCTGAGAACGCAGGAGAGTTTTCAACCTTAAAATGGGACTTGGATGAAGCAAATTCCAAATTGGAAAAAATGCTTCAAGAGCCTAAAATCGACCAAGTGGCTGTAAATAGGCAGCTTGATAAGGTTTTGGAGCTGGAAAACCAACTCAAGAAAAAGCAACTGAGTACACTAGTCGCTATTAAAAATGAGCTGACTGAAAATCAGATTGAGATGCTTAGTCAAAGTCAAGTTTATGGTTTAAGACGTGTAGGTCCAACGGGTACTTCAAGCGTGATTGGGATTTCTGGTTTGAAATCCAATGAAAGTGTCCGAATAGGACAACCAGTTACCGGATATTCCGCAGTATCTCCAGAGTCAAAAGTTGGAGTAGTGGTTTCTGGAACCGCTTCAGATGATCAACCGCTTTATATTATCAAATCAGATGCTGGTACTGCAGAAAAAAAGTCTTCCCAAGCTCTTGATTTAAATCCTGGTGATATTGAAAGCATCTCTGTCCTGAAAGATAAATCTGCCACTGAAGTGTATGGTGAGAAAGGAAAAAATGGTGTAATCATCATCACCTTGAAAAAAGGTGCAAAGTTTAAAAAATAGAAGTTGATTATGGTTTAAATAAAAAAGGAGACTAATGCAGTCTCCTTTTTTGTTTGACATTACTTCATTCCCATATAATCTACGACGAAATAGCTCATCACTCGTAGTCCTAGGATAAAGCCGCTTTCATCGATGTAGAAATCAGGCGTGTGGTGAGAAGGAGTTTTTGTTGGGTCTCCACCTTTTTTCATTCCGCCTAAGCCAATAAATAAACCGGGCTTTTCACGCTGGTAAAAACTGAAATCCTCAGCTCCAGTCACTGGCGGATTGACGCGGACATGATCCTTTCCTGCAGCAGCTTCCAAAGTTGGGACCATTTTGGCTGTGAGATCAAGGTCATTGACTGTGGATGGATAGAGTTTTTGGATATTTACCTCAGCTTTTGCTCCGGCACTTTCAGCAATGTTCGTTGCGATTTCTGTGATTCGCTTATGTACCAATGCCTGTTGCTCGTCTCCAAAAGTTCGGATAGTTCCGATCATTTCCACTTTTTCAGGGATAATGTTGTGTCGAATTCCACCATGAATAGCCCCAATTGTCACTACAGCGGGGTTTTGGGTGATATTTACACTTCTGGATAGGATGGTCTGAAGGCCAGTCACAATCTGAGAAGCGGTGACAATGGGATCCACTCCTGACCACGGAGATGCACCATGAGCCTGCGTTCCGTGAACAATAATTTCCAAATTATCTACAGCAGCTTGTGCAGGTCCAGGTCTGTAGCCAATGGTTCCTACTTCAGTCTGAGCGGAAATATGTAGCCCGAAAATGGCATCTACGTCTTCCATGACTCCCTCTTCCACGAGTTGCTTAGCGCCCCAAGTGGTCACACCTTCTTCATTGATTCCCTCTTCGGCAGGTTGGAAGATGAATTTGACATTGCCTTCCAATTGATCCTTCATACTGGCTAGAATTTCAGCCACACCCATTAAGATGGCGACGTGAGTATCATGTCCACAGGCATGCATGACGCCTGTTTCCTGACCATTGTAAACGGTCGTCACAGTAGATTTGAAGGGCAAATCTCCACGCTCTGTAACTGGCAAAGCATCCATATCAGCTCGCAGTGCTACGGTAGGTCCAGGTTTGCCTCCTTTGAGATAACCTACCACACCTGTTACGGCCATATTTTCCTTTACTTCTATGCCTAAACTTCGCAGGTGATCTGCTATTTTTTTGGCGGTTCGGAATTCCTGATTTCCCAATTCAGGATTTTGGTGAATATCCCTTCGCCATTCGATTACTTTGGATTCAATTTCACTGGCTTTTTGATCGATTTGTGGGCGAAGGTTTGTTTGCCCAAAAGCCATAGTGCTAATCAGAAATAAGGGGAGTATAAGCTTCTTCATACTAAAATTTGGTTGGTGATGGAAAGGCAATTTATCCATTTCGTGATAGAATAATCTGACTTTTTTGAAAATTGAAGATTATTCGAACCAAAAGGGCTAAATCTGTTTTTTAAAACAAAAAGTAATAATCATGGAAATAAAAGATAAAGTAGCAGTTGTAACAGGAGTCAGTAAAGGAATTGGATTGGAAGTAGTCAAAATCCTCTTGGAAAAAGGTACCATTGTCGCTGGATGGGGAAGAAATAAACCAGAAGTGTCGCATTCCAATTTTCACTTTTTCACCTGTGATGTAGCAAAAGAAGAATCGGTCGAAGAAGCTTTTCAAGCCACAAAAGCCAAGCTTGGAGATGACATCAGAATCCTGATTAATAATGCAGGATTTGGTGTTGCTGGTCCAACCGAGACTTTTTCTTCAGAAGATTGGAAGGCCATGTTTGACACGAATGTTCATGGGATTTTTTACACCACGAAGCGCTTGATTCCGGCTATGAAGGCTGCTGATGAGGGACATATCATCAATGTGGCTTCCATTGCAGGATTGAATGGAGTGAATCAATTTGCTGGATACGTAGGTACCAAGCATGCAGTAAGAGGAATTTCCCATTCTTTGTATATGGAACTTCGTGATTATGGAATCAAGGTTTCTACTATTTATCCGGGTTCTGTACAAACACATTTCTTTGATGAAATTCCGGGTATAGAAGCCAATGAAAACATGATGAGACCGGAGGATGTGGCGATGACTATTGTACAAACTCTTGAAACCCATCCAAACTATTTCGTGGCAGATGTGGAGTGTAGACCTTTGAGGCCGAGAGGGAAGAAGTAGGCAGTTTGCAGTATTCAGTAGGCAGTATGCGGTAAGCAGTGGGAAGTAATCAGTAAACAGTATGCGGTAGGCCGTAAATAGTAAAAAGTTTTCGGTAAGAAGTAATCAGTAAAATTCCCAAAAAAAGCATCCTGCCCAGGTGAGTGTCTTTACTCACCAATTCCTTAATGCTGTTTTGAGTGGAGACACTCACAATGGCGAAGAAAACAGTAGACAGTTACTATTGCAGAATTATTGGTTTCTTTGGTTTTTTTGTCAGGCTGAGCGGAGTCGAAGCCTATTTTTTCAATAGCCTACTAAATATAATTAATAAAGACCTCGACTCCGCTCGGTCTGACATTACATATCCGGGAATCGCATCCTACTGAAATCTGCCTCCTGAACCCTTGCCATTCCCCGCTCATTCCCTATTTTTGCCTTAGACCTTTCGACCGGGTTTTTACCCTTGCCATGCGGGTGAACTCCCGGTCGGTCTTTTGTAGCCTATGTCTCTAGAAGTCTCTCAACTGTGTAAAAATTTTGGTTCTCAAAAAGCGCTGGATGGGGTGACTTTTTCAGCAAAGCCTGGGCGTATTTTAGGGTTTTTGGGTCCAAATGGAGCCGGAAAATCCACCACAATGAAAATCATCACCGGCTATTTGCAGGCAGATTCCGGACAAGTACAAATCCATGGTATTGATGCTCTTGCTCATCCCAAGCAGGTAAGTCCTCTAATCGGCTACCTTCCGGAGAAAAATCCACTTTATGCTGACATGTTCGTAAAGGAGTTTCTATCCTTTGCGGGAGGATTGTATGGACTTTCTGGGAAAACACTAAAATCCCGGCTGGGTGAAATGCTTGAAAAGACAGGCCTAACTTCAGAACAGCACAAAAAAATCGGGCAACTTTCCAAGGGCTATCAACAGCGAGTTGGGCTTGCCAAGGCATTGATTCATGACCCCAAAGTTTTGATTTTGGATGAGCCTACTACGGGTTTGGACCCGAATCAATTGGCAGATATTCGTGGTTTGATACGTGAAATTGCGAAGGATAAAACCTTGATTCTTTCTACCCATATCATGCAAGAGGTGGAGGCGATTTGTCAGGATGTGGTCCTTATTTCCAAAGGTCAAATCAAAGCTGCAGACTCCTTGGCTAATTTTCAGCAACAGGGGAGTGGAGATCAATTAGTTGTGGAAACCGAAGAAGCTTTGGAGCTTTTCTGGTTTGACGCGTTTCCAAGTGCCTCCTTCGGTCCAAAGGGTGATATTCAGGTAATAATTAAGGCGGAAAATATCACGGATGCAAGGAAGGCCATTCTTGGAATTATTCAGGAAAAAGAGTTGAATCTGATTTCCCTAAGTCAGGAAAAGAAAAGTCTAGAGGAGTTATTTAGACAATACACCAAATGAAAAGTCTGATCATCAAAGAAATCAATGCATTTTTGGGTAGCCTGTTGGGCTACCTGATCTTAGCTTTGTTTTTAGTGGCAATTGGATTGATTGTTTGGGTGTTTCCCCAAAGTAGTGTCTTGGATTATGGCTATGCTGATTTGGAGCCACTATTTACTTACACTCCCTATGTTTTCACCTTTTTGATTCCGGCTCTTTCCATGCGTGCCATTGCGGAAGAAAGGCGAAATCACACTTGGGAATTGCTACGAACTTCTCCCTTAAATCTGGTGCAAATTGTCTTTGCCAAATACCTTGCACTTCTGATTCTGGTATTCATAGCCGTCCTTCCCACGCTTTTGTATTTCTACAGCGTGTATCAATTGGGAGATCCGGTAGGGAATTTGGATCAGGCTGGCTTTTTTGGTAGTTGGATAGGTTTGTTGCTCTTAGGAGCAGTATTTGGAGCCGTCGGTATTTTTTCCTCTGCTTTGACTTCTCAACAAGTAGTTGCCTTTGTATTAGGTGTCTTCTTCTGCTTTGTGCTCTATTTTGGATTTTCGGCAGCTTCCGATTTGGGTTTGGGAACTTGGGCCTATTGGATTGAAGAGTTGAGTTTGAGTTTTCATTATATCAACCTAAGCAGGGGAGTAATTGACTCCTCAGATATCTTTTTCTATTTGGGATTGATTTGGTTGTTTTTGGGAGGAGCTGTTTTGGTCTTGAGAAATAAATGAGTAGAAAAAATCAACATATCGTCCGGAATATTGGGGTTTTGCTTGGTGGCTTGCTCATTTTCTTGGCTTTGGGAGCATTTTTGCGTTTTCGAATTGATTTGACCGAGGATAAGCGCTATTCACTTCATCCAGCTACAGAGGATGTCTTGGAGAAAGTTCAAGAACCTATTCATGTCGAAATTTTACTCGTAGGGGATGATTTGCCGGCAGGGATGCGTCGCCTTCAGCGATCTATAGAAGAAACAATCCGAACTTTTGATGCTTTTTCCGATCAAAAAATCAGCTTTTCCTATCTGGATCCGCTCAGCTTACCGGAGGAAGATCAGGAAGAATTTATCCTTCAATTAAACGATTATGGGATCAATCCAACGAGTTTGATGGTCAATCAAACCGGAGGTCAGCAAACCAAATTGATTTTTCCTGGGATTCTTGTTTACAATGAGGAATTCGAAACAGGCGCACTCATTCTGAAAGGAGAGATGGGAATGAGTCAGGAAGAAATCCTAAATCAGTCCATTGAGAATTTAGAGTTTGAACTGAGTAATGCCATCCGAAAATTAAGCAATCCAGGCTCCGGAGCGATTGCCATGGTTATGGGGCAAGGGGAGATGAAAGAGGATGATGGCTATGGTTTGGTAGAAGCACTTGATGGTGATTTTGAGCTGTTCAAAGTCCCCTTGGAGCAGGCTAGAACCGTTGAGGATTTGGTCAATTTTGAATTGATTTTTATTCAAGGCCCACAAGAAAGTTTTAAAGAGCGAGAAGTTTACCTGCTGGATCAGTATGTGATGCATGGAGGTAAATTGGTGGTTCTGAGCGATGGTGTTTTGGTGGATGTGACGCAGGCTGGTGGAGACGGAACATTGGCATTTCCTTTTGAAAATGGGCTTGAAAATCTTTTGTTCAAATATGGAATTCGGGTCAATAAAGATCTGATTCAGGATTTGAACTTTGGATATTTCCCGGTTATGGGAGGTAATTTCGGAAATCAGGAGCAGCTGGTGCCATTGCCTTGGCCTTTTTACGTACAGGCCTCCCGAATGCAGGATCATCCAATTACCAAAGGTTTGGATGTGGTCAATTTTCGATTTGTGAGTAGTTTGGATACGGTGATGGCGCAAGGGATCCAGAAAACCCCGCTTCTTTTTTCCTCAGATTTTACAAGAATTTTACCAGCCCCCGCTCGGGTAGCCTTTCGGGATATGGAAATGGAACCGAATGTGGCTGATTTCCCTTTACGCAATCTTCCCTTAGCGTATTTGTTGGAAGGGGAATTTACATCCCTTTACAAAAACAGATTTTTGCCGGAGGGTTTTGACCAAGCTGATTTCAAAGAAAGCGGAGAAGGAAAAGTAGTGGTCATCGGAGATGGAGAGGTTTTCCAAAGTCAGGTAGATTTCCAATCCGGAGCGCCTTTAAATCTGGGTGAAGATCCTTTTAATCAGATGGTTTTTGCAAATCGTATTTTTCTCAGAAATCTGGTTCAATATTTACAGAACCCTGATGGAATCATTGCTAGTAGGACTCGGACTTTTCAAATCCGTCCCCTTAACCGCGTGAAAATTGTAGAGCAAAAGAGTTTTTGGCAGATCCTTAATGTAGGATTGCCTGTCGCTTTGCTTTTACTTTTGGGAACTGGAGTTTCTTTCTGGAGAAAGAAAAAATATTCCTAGAAAATCTCCTTGGAAAAGAACTCAAAAAACAGGAATTTATTTGGTGATGGAGGCTTTTCGTCCCCTGTTAAATCGATTTTATTTATAAATTTACCCCCATTCCATAAAGTAATCTTTAAATAAGCCCTATGGTATGAAATCGAGCATGTTGAAGAAAGTCACAAAAGGATTGCTGTCAACCATGCGAGATTTTACATGACCTTGTAAAAAACTTATAAGCATATGAAATTTATTGTTTCTTCTTCTGCGCTTTTGAAGCAGCTTTCGGCAATCAACGGTGTCGTCACTACCAATCCGGTAGTACCCATTCTTGAGAACTTTCTATTTGAGATTAAGGATTCGATGTTGACCATCACGGCTTCGGATCTTCAAACTTCCATGATTACTGAAATCCACGTTGAGGCCAAAGAAGATGGAAATATTGCGGTACCAGCTCGTATTTTGATCGATACCTTGAAAAACTTGCCTGAGCAGCCGGTGACATTTAGCATAGATCATGATACCTATGCGGTGGAAATCAGCTCTGACAATGGTCGCTACCGCTTGGCAGGAGAGAATGCAACGGACTTCCCAAAAATCCCTACTGTCAACAATCCGACGACTGTGGACATGTCTACAGAGGTGCTTTCAAGTGCGATTTCCAATACCATTTTTGCGACAAGTTCTGATGAACTTCGTCCAGCGATGACCGGGGTTTACATCAACTTGAGTGATACCAATACAACTTTCGTTGCGACAGATGGTCACCGATTGGTTCGTTACCGAAGAGTGGATGTAGCTTCTTCCAGCCCAGCTAGCTTGATTATCCCAAGAAAAGCCTTGAACCTGCTTAAGTCTACCCTTCCTTCAGAGAATATTTCTGTAACTGTGGAGTTCAATCAGTCCAATGCTTATTTCAAGTTTGGTCAAATCAAAATGATCTGTCGTCTGATCGACGAGCGATTCCCGGATTATGAAAACGTAATCCCTGCTGACAATCCAAACATCATGACCATCGATCGTCAGGACTTGTTGAGTTCACTTCGTCGTATCGCGATCTATGCTAACAAGACGACGCATCAGGTACGATTAAAATTGACCGGGTCTGAATTGATGATCTCTGCGGAGGATTTGGATTTCTCCAATGAGGCGAATGAGCGACTTTCCTGCGAGCATGATGGAGAGGATATTGAGATCGGTTTCAATGCTAAGTTTTTGGTAGAAATGCTTGGTAACTTGAATTCCAAGGAAGTGAGCTTGAAGTTCTCAGCACCGAATAGAGCAGGCTTGATTTTGCCAGCAGAGCAGGATGAAAACGAGGATATCTTGATGCTCGTAATGCCTGTGATGTTGAATAACTATGTATAATCTTACACAACCATAAACCACCGAAGCCCGGATCATTGATTCGGGCTTTTTTGTTGATTGAGTAATAACCCTCCAAGGGATTTTAAACCCTTGGAGGGTTAATCAAAGATTACTTCGTATCCCTCAGCATCTTTAAATACAAGCCCTCCACCCGCTCTCTGGCCCAAGGGGTTTTGCGAAGAAATTTTAAGCTGGATTTAATTGAAGGATCATGAGTAAAACAGCGGATCGTAATCCGCTCCCCTAGTTCTTCCCAGCCATAATGAGCTACCAATTGCTCCAAAATGGTATCGAGTCGAAGACCGTGAAGGGGATTGTTAGGTTGATGTTCCAAGAGGAAGGGATGTTAGTTTTTAGGTATAAATAAATGGTTAAAAGTCATTCTCAAATGTTGATTGGTCATAGCACTTGATGTTTGTTTTCCTGCTTTTCCAGAGGTTGGACTTTTCTATTGCAAAGAGAGATGCTGACTTCAGAAAAGCAGTATAGCAGCAAGAAATCAATCCTTGTTATCTTTAGCTTTTGTAGTATTAACTTCCACCTGAAAATATCCAATTAACCCACTCATACACTCCAAAAGCACATTTTTGCCTTTGTTTTTATCCAGTATTTTTTGGAGATCATCCAGAGTATGAACTTCCTCTTCGTTGGCTTTTATGATCAATTCTCCCAGCGGCCATTCCATTTTATCTGCTTGAGTTCCTTGGTGAATATGGGTGACCACAAGCATGGGCTTTTCCTCGTCTAGAATTTTCAGCATTTCGATCTGTGCATAGGGATCCACTTCTTGAATAGCTTGAATAATCTCAAAACTCAGAGGTTGAATAACCATCCCGAATACTTCTAAAAACCTTCGCTCGCTTAAAATCGGATTTGAAATAATTCCCAATTCAGGATTAGGCATTGCCTTGGCTTTGGCATGTTGAATTTTTCCATCCCTCAAATAGCCGATCTCCACTTCCTCTCCGATGGGTACGAGCTTCATGACATCAAAAATATTCTTGTGTCGATAAAGCCCCTCCTTCCCAATCACAATTCCATGTCGATCAAATTCCACCTGATTGATGGAAAGAATGACATCCCGAGGCTGAATTTTAGCAGCCTCTAAAAAGCCTTTTTTTAAGACTTTGGATACTATCACACCTTTTGCGCGCGACTGCTTCAAAAAAGGGTTAAAGTTTTCAGAGTTTTTCTGCAATTTTCCCCCAAGCCCTGCAAACTGAGGTTCATTCAATAGGAGTAAGTTCTTGATGATAATTTTGATAAAACTTGCTGGAGTAATAAATCCGATATTTTCGGCATCCACAATTACGGCTGTATTGAGTCCTATCACTTCTCCATCTTTGTTGATGCTTGGACCTCCGGAATTTCCAGGATTAATGGCAGCATTCGTAACAAATCGTTCAGTAGTGAATTCCGAACCGGAAATAAAATTCGTGATTTCTCCACCCGTAATATTGGGTTCTATCATTCCCAAAGGATACCCAATCGCCTTGATTACTTCTCCTCGTGGGGGATTTGCCCCTTTTTGAAGGGTTAGGTATTCAATGGGTTGGATAGCCATTTTTTTGAACCGAGCAAGCTCCTCTTCGGTCAGTTTGATAAGGGCCACGTCAGGCTCGAGTTGCTTGACCATTCCGACGACTTCGGTTTCGAAGCGCTCCTCACTTGTCAACATGGAACTGATCTCGATTTTTACGGCATTTCTCACCACATGGGAGTTGGTCACGATGTAGCCTTCGAGATTTTTATGTTTTACGAAAAAGCCCGAACCTGACCAGATACCAGGGATTTTGATGGATGGATTTAAAACGGATTGTATGTCTTCTTCCAGATATCCTTCAACATGGATTTGAACAACCCCGCTTATCATTCTACGGGCGATCTCGTTTAAACTTTGTTTGGTAGTAGTCATCAACTCATGGAGTAGCCGCTAGCTTTAATATAGGAAGGTTTTTTCTGAATACCTGCTCCAATCCTATTCTTCCCCGATTTTTGAAAGTTGCTCGATTAAATCCCGCTCTTTACGGTAGCTTTTTCGAATGACCCAAATAAATCCGAACCAGAAACCTAATCCTGTAATCACGCAATAGGCAAAAAAGATAGGTGAGAGAAATGGCTGGATAGCGATCAAAAATAAGACAATTCCAATTCCATAAATCAGGTAAATAATAGGTGTGAAGACCTTTTGAATCTGCTTACGGCTTTGATAGTACCTTTTGACAGAATCCAAAAAGTCCTGTGTTGAAAGAAAAGTATGAAGTCGCTTCAAACCAATTTTGCTCCAAAATTCAAGCAGGACTCTTAGGACTAATGACCCAATCATCATTCCCAATCCTGAAATCAATTTCCAATCTCCAAATTGACCTATTCGGTAAAAAAAGAAAATTAGAGCAGTAAGAGTTAGCGTAAGAATGCCAATGACAAAGTATTGATCTCTTTTGAGCTTTTTCAAATATAATTTGGCAGAGGAAAGAATTTCATCAGCTGATTTTTGGGTAGGATTCCTTATTTGGGAATCATAGATAGCTTGAATTTCGTCAAAGGTTTCCATGGCTGATGCAGCTATAAAGTTGTTTTTTGATTCGATGGATTTTCACTCGTAGATTTTCAGAACTCAGTCCCATGGTTTCCTCAATAGTCGCATAGGGAATTCCTTCCAATACCATCAAAATAAGTATTTGATTTTGAGGCTGAAGCTTTTCAATGCACTGATGCATTTTTTGAATCTTTCTTTCTTTTTCATCATCAAATTCCACCTGAGGTTCTAAGGAGTATGCTTGGGCTTTATCCTTCTCTTTCTTTTCTTGCTTGATTTTCAAAAGACAGGTATTCACGGCGATCCGATAAATCCAAGTCTGCCAATTGGCATCCTCCCGAAACTGTTTTCTATGGATCCAAGCCTTAATAAATGTTTCTTGAAGAGCATCCTCTGCTAGCATGCTGTTCTGCTGAAAATAGCCTAAGCAAAGCCGATAGATGGTGTCTTTATGCTCCTCAAAACGTGCTTTGAATAATTCCTCTTCAGCTGATTGATTCAAACTCGTGGCTTTTTTAAGATTCTTGATGATTAGAGTGGATAAACTCTGATTTGTTACAAAATCGAAAGAAAAATTTGATAAAAATCGATTCAAGTGTAACAATGATAGCGGGAGCTACTCTAAAAGAAAAAAATAAAATAGCATGAAGACAGAATCTCTTTCAATGGGACTTAGGCAAACAGATCTACTAGATCAATGGAGAATCGAACTCAGTATTCGGTGTAAAAATGGTGTGAACTTCATTCTTGCTGCAGCCTTGATTTGGGCTGGGATTGCGGTGATTTGGAATTGGGAATTGAGTACTTACAATCAAAGTATTCTCACCTTTTCCATTTCCGGGCTAATGTTGCCACTTGCTTGGATTTTTGGAAAAATCTTGAAAACGGCTTGGAATGTGGAAGGGAATCCCCTAAATAAAGTGGGTTTGATTTTCAACCTGGCTCAGCTCTTTTATTTCCCTTTTCTCTTTATCCTTTTAGGAAATAAGCCCGAATTCTTTGCTTTGGGCTATGCCATCATCACCGGAGCGCATTTCTTCCCTTATGCCTGGTATTACAAGACCAATTGGTTTGGGGTTTTTGCAGGGCTGATCCCATTTGGATCGTGGATTCTTTCTAATTACTTCCCAGAAGTGATCGGGCTGATCCCTGCTTTTGTTTCGGGCTGTTTGGGGATTTTGGGGCTGGGATTGGTGAGGGATTATCGGTTAAAAATACTGCAAGGCAATCAGACAGCAATCCTTTGAGGTTTCTAAAACCTCGAAGGATTTATTTTTTCTCAGTTCTTAATATGCTTTATCCAAGAAAAATTTGCGTAAAAAATGATTAATTTTCTAGGTTTTTAGGTAGTTGTAAAACTAATTTCCTTATCTTTTAGTTGTTAACTTTTAATTTTTCAGATCTACGGATCATCAGGAGCAAATTATATCAATGGTTTAAAAATGATAACCGGATTAAGATGAAAAAGTCAATAATTCTATTTGTTTTCTTTGTTGGTCTTCTCTCCTGTAACCAAAACAAATACCCTGTCGGTATTTTTCCTGAGGAAGCGACCAATTTGTCAGTAATCAATTCTCCATTTGACGATGTTAATTCGGATGTACCCACAATTAATCATGGGTTTAAACTTGTTTTTTCATCCAATCGAATTAATTCTCAACCCAATCATTTTAATTTAGTAGAATCCAACTTGGTTTTTTATTGGGATAAGTCAGAGGGATTCTTAAGAGTAGATCGAGGTAATACCCTTTTTGATACCTGGTTGAGAGATTGGATCAGAAAAACGGAAACGAATTTCAATGAAAAAGGGCCCTATACCTTCATTGATTCGGAAGCTGGAGATATTCTGTTATTTAGCAGGGACAATGGCGAGGGCATTTATTCCATTCTTACCGAACCTCGAGAAGCTTCCTCACAAGAGGTCGATGGTGCTGAGGCATCTTTGAGACTAATGGAAAATGGATCGAGTGAAATGTACCCCTCCTTTTATGGAGCCGATTATTTGAAAGGTGCTGGAGTAGAAAGCCAAGGCCGACCTGAAAAAATGCTCTTTAGCTCGGATCGGGATGGTGCTTTTGATATCTATGAAGTGGATCTGCCTGCAAGTGGATCCGTGCTGGATTATCTCCAAAGTGCCAAAGAGAAGGATATCCAAAAAATCGAAATCAATACCATGGCCAATGACCACATGCCTTTTGTCTATGGGGACTTGCTGGTCTTTTCCTCAGACCGTCCGGGAGGATATGGAGGCTATGATTTGTATTATTCCTTCCGTAGTGGAGCCGGCTGGACCGAGCCGGAGAACTTCGGACCAAAGATCAATTCCGAATTTGATGAATATAGACCCGTGGTCTCGGACTCTTGGGAATTTGAAAATCAGGTGATAATCTTCTCCTCCAACCGACCCGGTGGATTGGGTGGGTTTGATTTGTATTTTGTGGGGATTCCGAAGTTTTAAATTGCAAAAATTAAAGTCAATGTATGAAACCTTCGAGGTAAGAAAGACCTCAAAGGTTGTGGGAATATCCTTTGAGGTTTCAAAACCTCGAAGGATTTTGAATTGGCAACAAAAACCTTCGAGGAGATTTCTCAATCGTTCCTCTTTCGAAATGACACCTCAAAGGTTGGGTTTACTGCTTTCTCTCTCCTCTAAACGTCCCATTCGGTTGAATAAAGCTTACCGCGATGATTTCCCCGTCTTTTTCCTCAAACTTCACCTTAAAGCCTTCTAGCACCTTTAGATTAAACTCATGTTCGCCGATATTGACCAATTCGTACTCGGGCTGACCAGGAACGAAAGCATAGAGTTTTTCCTCTTTGATGTAAATTTTCACTTCCTGCACGCCCATCAGCATATAGGCTCCTTCATATTTTTTCAAGTCATCCACCGAAAGCTCATTTTCCTTCGGAGTCCGCTTGAATTCGATCGGGTCGAGGGCAGGCTCCAACGCGGCTTTTAATCCGGAAATATCACCGGTCATATTGCTGACAAACTGAAAAATAAATGGATTGTCTCGATTGGGTTCGCCCTGATAAATCAGATACATATTGAAGGTATCGTAATCTTTGTGTTCCAAGAATCCACCCAAGAGGCCGGTCTGCACAAAGAGCGTATCATTCTTAAGGTCAATCTCCATTTTACCATAGCCGGGATGTTCGTAAGTGCCAGTGTAGTCCATCAAAATGTGGGAAGGCTTGGTCAGGCTAGCTTTTGCGGTAGAGTCGGCAGCTGCTTTGGCTTTGGCTTGTGCTTCTTTTGCTTCTTCCAGTCTCTTGACTGTCTCGCCTAGCCAGTCTACCGGGTCTAGTTCAAGCATATAATCTGAGATTATATTTCTTGTCACCCCCGGTAGCGGCGAACCGTTTTGATTGGTCAAAATCATGATTCCCAAACTGTCTGTTGGGAAAAATGATGCTGAAGCCGAAAAGCCGTCAATATTTCCCCCATGCTCCACCCGATAGTGTCCCCGATAGGAAGCCAAAAACCAGCCATAGCCATAGTTCGAAAACTGTACATCGGGATGTTCTTTGGAAGGAGTGCCTGCAGCCACGACCATCTGCGCACTCATGGCTTCTTTTACATAGTCCTCGGGGATGATTTGTTCTCCCTTGAATTTCCCACCATTGATCCAGGTGATCAGCCAATTGGACATCTCGGAAACGCTGGAATTGATCGCTCCTGCCGGACCCATGGCTGCGATGTTGTAGTAGTCCATTTTTTTGGTCTTGCCTTCCAAATCTACCGAGTAGCCAAAAGATTTATCAGCATCTTTTTCTAGGTCAGGAATACGGAAATTGCTTCGGGTCATGCCCAATTTGTCAAAAAAGAGTTCTTGTACATTCTCTTCCCAGCTTTTTCCGGTAAGTCGGGCACCAATTTCCCCTTGGAGGAAAAACATCCAGTTGTTGTAATACCACCGCTGTCGCAATCCGGTGAAAGGTTCCTGAAATTCGATACGCTTGATCAGTTCGGACTTAGACTCAGAGGGAAACATAAACCAAGAAAAGTCGTGCCTCGGCAATCCCGTCCGGTGTGCCATCAGGTCTTTTACAATGATTTGTTCATTCATCCAAGGTTCTGCAAAGCGAAGTTCGGGGATATATTTTCCTGGTCGTTCGTCGAAGTCGATTTTCTCCTCTTTGCGCAGCACGCCTAAGACTGCGGAAGTAAAGGCCTTGGAGGAAGAGCCGATGGCAAAAAGCGTGTTTTCTGTCACCGGAACCTGATTTTCCACATCCTTATAGCCAAATCCTTTGGCATAGACGATTTTATCCTTTTGGACGATAGCGACCGCAAAGCCGGGAGTATTTAGGGCGACTCGTGCTTTTTCGAGTTCGGTGTCCAAGGTTTTAAAAACATCTGCTTTTTTCTGGGAAAAGGTAGGGTTTAGAAAAAGGCAAAATAAAATGAGGGGTAGAAAGATTTTTTTCATGGCATTAGAAAAAGGTAGAAAACAATAATACAAAAAATAAAGCCTCCAATTAGGAGGCTTAGCGTTGAATTATCCTTCATTTTCCAGTGTTCGCCGGACCATATCCAGATTCACCCGGATTTCTTCGATACTTTCCCACTCACGTCCTTCAGCACCATGTTCGATTCCGACATAGCCATGATAATCATGAGCGAGTACAATTTTCATCATTCGGGTATAATCTAGCGGATGCTCCTCTCCTTGATCGTTCCAAACTGTTGGTTTTAAACTAACTCCCTTCGCATAAGGCATCAATTCATCTACTCCTCTATAAGAGTCATAACTCATGATCCGCTCTCCTTCTGCATGCATTCTAAAGTTTCCGAAATCAGGAAGCGTACCTGCTCGTGAATGGGCTGTTTGTTTGATCAATTCAGCTAGCCATTTGCCATTGGAAGAGAAACCTCCATGGTTTTCAATAATTACATTGATATCGTAGTCATCTGCAAATTCACAGATTCTTCGGAGTGTGGAGCTGCAAACATCAATCGCTTCTTGCTCTAGTTTAGGATCCTGACTGAATGGAACAGCAGTGTAGGCATTGATTCGGATGGAATGGCAACCTAAGAATTGAGCTGCTTCTACCCATTTTTTGTGATTATCTACTGTTTTTTGGCGCTCTTCTGGAGTTGCAGCACCCAATTGCCCTTCACGGTCTACCATGATCAATACATTGGTGACACCTTCGCCCTCAGCGCGGGTTTTCATTTCTTGGAGATAAACCTTGTCTTGAGCTTTATCCATGAAAAATTGATTGACATACTCTACTGCATCGATGTTGTGTTTTTTTGCTTCAATTGCAAAATCCAAATGATCCATTTTACCTGCGAAAAGTGGTCGATAGAGAGACCATTCAGCTAAGGAAATTTTAAAAATCGGATCTGCTTTGGCTTTGGCAAATGAAAATTCAGGGAGCCCGAGCCCTAGGGCCGCAGCGGCCAAGCCAGAGGTTTTGAGGAAATTTCTTCTGTTCGTCATAGGTGGTTGGATTTTGGGTTAATGGTTATTGATGTATTAATAATGGTAACCTAAGTTAATGAATTTGAGGGAGAATGCTTACCCTGATAGAGGGGGCTTCATTTTCCTCGACAGCAGGCGGTTCCTCTTTCCCGCAATGAAACAGCTGCTCACTGCTCAGTGCCAACTGCTCACTGCCCTCTGCCTACTGAATCAAATCTCCCATCCAGACCGATACTCCCTAGTCAGCAAGCGATTGGCCTCTTCATCGTTTGTGATCTTCACAAGATTGGAATCAAAGTGGACTTTTTTACCAGCGCGCAAAGCAATAGCGCCGAGATTAATCGTATCGGTAATGCATTGGGCTCGGGTAAAGCTACCAGGGGTCTGTCTGTTTTCAAGCATAGCATCCACCCACTGATCGGTTTTCCGATCAACTTCTCGGGAATTGATCCGTTCAGAATCCCGGCCTGGCATCATTTTACTTTCCGGTAAAAGCACTGGGTTTTCACCTCGGAAACCACCTAAAATTTTCCCTTTGGTTCCCACAATCATCAACCCTTCTTCGGGTGTATCTTTCGCATCCATTTCCAGTTCTTCAGGAGCAAACGGCTTCATTCCTCCGTCATACCAAAAAAGATCAAAAGCAGGTAATTTTTCCTGTTCAGGGAATTTCCATTTGATCATGCAACTGGCAGGGAAGGCGACATCATTATTCACCCACTGATAGACCTGATTGACTTCCTCTCGGGTCGTGGTGCCAAAGGCTTTTGCAGAAATGGGACTTCGATGGATGCCTAAGGTTTCAAATAGTGGAAACAAACTGTAATGTCCCATATCAGCCACGCTCCCTCCTCCGAACTCATACCAGCCACGGAAAACATTGTGCGTATAGTTTTTATGATAAGGCATATCCGGAACAGGACCGAGCCAAAGTTCCCAGTTCAATCCATCTGGGATAGGTTGAGATTCCGCAGGTCTTTTGGTCCACTGCTGCCAAACAGGTCGATAAGACCAATTGTGGATTTCTTTCAATTCCCCTATCAATCCCGCATCAATCCAAGCTTTGATCTGCCGGTATTCGGGCCGATCCGACCAAGCTAAAAGATGAGTAACCAAGCCAGAATCTTTGGCTTTTTGGATGACTTTTCTCCCTTCAACCAATCGATTTGCAATGGGCTTGTGGGTTACCACATGCATTTTAGAATCCATGGCTGCTAGGGCGATCGGCGCATGAGTATGGTCGGGAGTCATGATTTTGACTACGTCGATTCCACTTTCTTTGGCGAAAAGTTCTCGATAGTCTTCGTAGCTTGCACAGCCTTTGTAGCCACCTGAAGGGCTGTTTTTGGAATAGAATTTTTCAACATATTCTTTCCCAATATCCCTGCCTCCAGGAATTCCGGGTTTGCCTTCCCACCAAGAATCGTCACCGATTGTTCTTCGAATATCATTCCGGATGCCATAAGGAGACCAATCAATGTAATCTGTTGAGAATTTATTTACATCGCAGACTGCAACTACACGTACTTTAGGATTGTTGAGAAGTCCGCTCATTTCGCGAAGGCCTTGTGTACCGCAACCAATATTCGCAACGGTCAATTGATCAGAGGGAGGGATTTTTCCTAGTCCGGCAATGACATTGGAAGGAACGATGGTAAAGGAAGCGGCGAAAGTAGCGGCGGAGGCCAGAAAATCCCGGCGATTTAGCGTGGACATGATTTAGGTTTTTTGGGTTTGAAATGGAATTTAAGAATTTCAGTCTAAAAAGGAGAGCCTTTGATCAAAGTCCTCATTTCATATTTTTTGATATTGGGAAGCTTCTCTTTTAGAAAATCCTAACTTATAGGATCAATTCCATGCCCTATGAAAAATCTAGCTTTCACTTTTTTGATTCTCTTTGTGATTTTCTCCTGTCAAAACAAGGAGCCCCAAATCCAAGAAATTGTTTATCCCGAAAGACCCAATATCGTCTGGATCGTCGTCGAAGATATGTCTCCCGAACATCTGGAAAGCTACGGAGGCACAGGAGGGAAGACGCCCAATTTAAACGCTTTGGCAGCGGAATCTCTGCAATACCAAAATGCCTTTTCCACGGCAGGAGTCTGCGCCCCTAGTCGGGCTGCTTTGATCACTGGGGCCTATCAAACTTCCATTGGAGCGCATCATATGCGGACTACCGGAATGTCTGCGAATGCGCTAGATGCCTATCCTCCGGGATTTAAGAGTTATAATGTGGTATTACCTGAAGGAATGTGGCCATATCCAGTTCACTTGCGCATGGCAGGCTATTATGTGACCAATAATGTGAAGGAAGATTATCAATTTCGATCACCGGTTATGATGTGGGATGAAAGCAGCCGCAATGCCCATTGGCGCAACCGACCCGATAAAAATCAGCCTTTTTTCTCCATTTTCAATTTTATGACTACCCATGAATCTCAGGTTTGGGTAAGAGAAGGTCAGGATAGTCTTTTAGTGAATCCAAAAGACGTAACGGTTCCTCCTGTCTATCCCGATGATTCCCTGACCCGAAGAACTCTGGCTCGCTTTATTACCAATGTGATGCGGATGGATCAACAGGTGGGAGAAGTGATTGCCCAATTGAAGGAAGATGGATTGTACGAAAACACCATCATTTTCTTCTATTCCGACCATGGGGATGGGATGCCCTATTTCAAGCGTGAACTCTACGATAGGGGATTGAAGGTACCTTTACTGGTTAAAGCCCCTTGGCTGGAAGGAGGAACAAAAACAGATGAATTGGTCAGTTTTGTGGATTTTGGACCGACTGTCCTTTCACTTTCGGGAGTTCAAATTCCTGAAAGTATGCAGGGGCAGGCTTTCCTGGGAGCCCAAAAAGCAGAGCCTCGAAAGTATGTCTATGCGGCTAGGGATCGGATGGATAGCGAGTACGATCGGGTAAGGGCTGTTTCCGATGGTCGATTTAAATACATCCGAAACTACATGCCAGAAAAGCCGAATTACCAGAATATCCAATATCGTTTGAATAATCCATTGATGGTCCACCTGTTGGATTTGAATGAAAAAGGCTTGCTTAATGAAAATCAAGCCCGCTGGTTTGCCCAAAGCAAGCCCGAGGAAGAACTCTACGATACCCAAAGCGATCCTTGGGAGTTTACCAATCTGGCAGGCAATCCTGACTACGCTGAAAAGCTTGCTGAACTACGCAAAGCACATGAGGACTGGGTTGTTGAGTACGGAGACAAAGGTGCCCTGAATGAAATGGAAATGGTGAAAGCCATGTGGAATGGAGGCGATAATCCTCCGGTCACCGCGGAGGCAGACGTTGAATTTGAAAATGGCATGGTCACCTTGAGTTGCTCTACCCCTTCTGCTTTGATCGGTTGGAGAAAGTCCAGCTTCGAATCCTGGAAGATCTACACCGGACCTTTTGAAGCAATGGCAGGAGATTCCCTGTATGTGAATACTCATCGGATCGGGTATGTGGCGGCGGAAGTGGCTGTGAAGCTGGAATAAATTGAAAAAAGTTTGATATCAATTTGTCCTGAATCTTTTGAATCTAGACACTCAAGTAAGTGATTAGAATTATCCCGCTTTCGGAAAAGCATTATTGCGATGTAAATGGGAAGAGAAATACCAAATCTGAATGATTTAACAGCACTTAAGGCATTTTCAATTTGTGTAGCTGAAATCTTCCCCCACGTAGGATATTCAAATCGATTCTTTCTCCAATACCTTCCAGACTTCCCTTTTCTGAAAACTGCCAGATTACCCAATTTTTGGTCTCTGGTTCTAAAACTCGATTATAATTCGCAACCCAAATAGGATATTCATCAAATCCCTGATTGTGAAGAACCTCCCAAAAAAATCGATCTCCAGTATAAATCATTGGTTTTACTCCGTAATGAGCTTCGACAAGATTCAACCAGTTTTTGATGCCTTGGCGCAATCGGTTCCTGGATTGAATTGTGCTGTGCTTCTCAATATCCAACACGGGGATGAGATTTCCGGATTCTAATTTGACAGTTCGGATAAAATTTTCAGCTTGGTGGGTGCTATTTTCATTGGGGCGGTAATAGTGGTAAACCCCTCGAACCACAGGCAACTTTTTGGCTGCTTCCCAGTTTTCATAAAATCTCCGGTCCAAGCCATCGCTTCCCATGGTAGCACGAAAGACTAAAAACTGGACAGGACGATTTTGGAGTTGAAGGGTCAGCTTATTGAAGTCAATTTTTCCTTGATATTGAGAAATGTCAATTCCCAAAATTCCATCTGGAAATTGATTAAATACCTGATCAAACTTTTGCGTTTCTGTCCAAGCAGGAGTTTTTCGGGTATAGTCAGATAGCTCCCGCTTGATCCATTTGTTGTATTTGATTAGAGAAACAGTTCCTCCAATCAGGGTAAGCAGGATTAGAAAAATTACCCAAATCCAGGAGTTAGAAGCCTTTTTTCGGGGCATGGAAACTACTTGTCTTATTTCACTTCAAACACCGCCGACTCCCATGGCCCAAAGTCCAAGTCGATTTCAGCCCCGGCATCCGTCACTCGCAACAAAGTCTTCTTCTTCCCAAACATGAGCTCTTTAATTTCCCGCTCGCCTTTTTCCAGATTCCATTCTTTGAATAGTTCCGGAGAAAGTTTGAGCGTCGTTTTCACCGATTGGAATTCATCGAAGTTGGTCACCACTATTAGCTTTTGGCTTTCATCCCAGCGGGCAAAAGCAAAGGCTTTATCTGTGTATGCTGGATTTTGTTGACGGTTGAAGGAATGCAATTCTAGGTATTCACCCATTAAAGCAGAGCTGTTTCGGGTGAAGTTGAGCACTTCGGAATAGTAGTTTCGAAGGGCTTTTTCATTTTCCGACAGCTGTCCTCCATCAAACTTCCCTCCATTCATCCATTTCTGATGCTGCGGAACTCCTATGTAATCGAAAATAGAGGTTCGGCTAGGCTGTCCAAATCCTGCATTCTCTGCTCCCGGTTCGCCTACTTCTTGACCGAAATAAATCATGGTAGGAGAAGTTGAAACGGTTGCCGAAACGACCATGGCAGGCATAGCTTTCCAGGGATTTCCGGCAAATTCTGGACTTGCTATTCTTTGTTCGTCATGGTTTTCCAGAAAGTGGAGCATATGATGCTCAATGTCTTTCAATCCTTCCAAAATCGGCGCCAGATTATCGGTCGAACCGTAACCTTGCATGATATGCTTCAAGGTGTCGTACAACTCCACCTTATCGTAGAGATAATCCATTTTTCCCTTGTGGATGTAGTCTCGGTACAGGCTTGGGTTGTATACTTCGGCCAGAAGAAATGCTTCCGAATTGGTCTTTTTGATATGGGAATTCAGGTAGGACCAAAACTCCACCGGTACCATCTCAGCCATATCAAATCGGAATCCGTCTACCTTTTTTGCTAGCCAAAACTGGGTGATGTCCTTGAACTTTTTCCAGGAATCAGGCACTTCTTTGCCCTGCCAAAAGTCATAATGCGCCTTCCAATCTAGGGAATCAGCTCCGACTGGTAACTCATCAAAATCTTTTGTTCCGTCAGGTCTGACCCCATAATTTATTTTGACTGTTTCATACCAATCATAAAAATCAGGCTGGGCTTTTCTGGAACCATTGCCTGTCCATTTGGCTGGGTTTTCATCAAATTTTCTGTCAGCTAAGGGATTCTCTTCTCCGCCAAGAGGTTGGTATCCGTTTTTGGGTTCGGGTACTTGAAAGGCTTCTCCCGGGATGTAATAAAAGTTGTTGTCTCGGGTATATTCCACCGAAGTATCATCATCCGCGCCGAAATCCCTCACTCCAGCAGGATTGTTTTTCCCTTCATAATGCCGGGAAACATGATTAGGTACGATATCGATAATCACCTTCATCCCATGCTTGTGTGTACGTTCGATCAAAGCTTCGAATTCTTCCATCCGCTTGGTCACATCCACTGCCAAGTCCGGGTTGACTTGGTAGTAATCCCGCACGGCATAAGGCGAACCTGCCCGTCCTTTGATCACATCCGGATCATCGGAGCTTACACCGATTTCTGGAAAATCCCCGATTACTCCATGATGTGGCACGCCGGTATACCAGATATGTGATATCCCGAGTTTTTTGATTTCATCCAAGGCGGTATCTGTGAAGTCATTGAACTTTCCAACCCCATTTTCCTCCTTGGTTCCCCAAGGTTTGTTGGTGGTATTGGTATTGCCAAAAAGTCTTGTAAAAACCTGATAGACAACGATTTTTTGAGGTTTCATAGGTTCGCTTTCTTGAGGTTTTGGAGATTGGCAGGAAAGAATCGCCGCCGTTATCATCGCCGGGATTAAAAATTTCTTCATCAGGTTATCGGGTCAATCGGTAGAGCAGAAGAGTATTCCGTTTTATCAGGTCAGGAAATTGTTTCATGTTGATTGTTTCGCCAGGGGCATGGGCTCCACGACCGGAAGCCCCAAGACCATCCAAGCCTGGAAGAATATCCGCCACATAAGCTATGTCAGCTGCTCCTCGACTTCCTGGATCACCCGGTTTCACTTCTCCCAATCCCATATCTAAACTTACCTGATTCAAGATAGCTGCCAATTCATAATTTTCTTCTCGGGGACTCATGGAAGGAATTCCGTCCCGGAAGGTAATTTCTGCATCAGTTTGATTAAGGTTTCGATCGACAATTTCTTGCATTTTGGCTCGTGTGCGCTCCTTTTGTTCTTCTCCCAAAAATCGTAAATCTCCTGTTACATAAGCTTCACGCGCTACGATATTGGTTTTTCCCAAAGCTTCGCCTTTTCCTGTTTCTTCATCATAGGAAATATCTGAACCTCCGATAATCTGTCCAGGGTTAAAAGTCAAGTATTGCTCTCCTGCGAGCTCTTCCCGAAATTCCGTCAAAATTCTTGCAGCTTCATAGATGGCGCCATAGCCCACACTTTCACGAAAAACTCCACTGGAATGACTTTGACGTCCCGTGGTTTTCAAAGTCCAGCCACTTGATCCTCTACGGGCGACGGTCACGGAGTTGAAACCTTGGGCTGTCTCATAGCCCAAAGCAATATCATGGGATTTGGCACGCTCGATGAAATCCCGTCTCGAAAGCTCATTGTCTCCTGAGCTCTCTTCATCACCCATAAAATACACGGTAATACTTCGGTCATCCAATAAGCCCAATTCATGCAATGCTTTTAGACTGGCAAAAACCAGTACATCTCCACCTTTCATATCATTAGCTCCTTGTCCGGTTGCGGTACTGTCATTGAGCCAAGTGAACGGAGTAAAAGGCATATCTTTTTCAAATACAGTATCCAAGTGCCCAATCAGTAAAAGTTTCTTGCCCTTTGTTCCTTTTCTGCTTGCTACAAAATGGCCTGCTCGATTTACTTCGGCAGGAACTTCTATCCATTCGGTTTCAAAGCCTATTTTCTGAAATTCCCTTTCAAAAACACGACCTACTTCTCTGACTCCTTCCTTGTTCAAAGAACCGGAATTAATATTGAGAACCTCCTCCAAAAGAGCGACCGTCTCTTGGTAATTTTTATCAATTAATTCGACAAGTTGCAGCTCCTCTTTATTGAGTTTTTGTTGCGCAAAACTAAGAAAGGGCCCAAAGGCCAAAATCAAGATTAGGGCTAGTTTTTTCATCTAGGAAAAATAGGGGAAAATGGGGATGAGGGCAAGAAGTATTAAGGAGTAATAAACATGAAAAGAAAACTATACTTTTTACTGTTTTGCTTTTCATGATCTAAACAGGGTTTTTAGAGGAAAATTGGCTATTATTATTCTTTCCAATAAACCTATTGTAAATGGCCAATTTTAATATTGATGCAGATAAAAGCCTTACTTATGATGCGATCGTCATCGGGTCAGGCATCAGTGGAGGCTGGGCTGCAAAAGAACTTTGCGAAGCAGGACTCAAAACGCTGGTACTAGAGCGAGGTAGAATCGTGGAGCATGTGGTGGATTACCCTACCATGAATTTGGATCCCTGGGAGCATGAACTTCGTGGAGGTCTTACCCCAGAACAAGCTGCTCGCCATCCCAAAGGTGGTCGATCGGGATTTATAGGAGCATTCAATGAGCACTTTCATGCTAATGATGTTGAAAATCCCTACACTGAAGTGAAACCTTTCATGTGGGTTCGGGCCCATCAAATGGGAGGCCGATCCTTGCTTTGGGGAAAGCAAACTTACCGTTGGTCTGATTTGGATTTTGAAGCCAACGCTAAGGATGGTCACGGAGTGGATTGGCCGATTCGATACAAAGATTTGGAACCTTGGTATACCCATGTAGAGAAATTCGCAGGAATTAGCGGAGAGGCGATAGGTTTACCACAATTACCGGACTCCCATTTTTTGCCTCCTATGGAGTTAAACTGTGTTGAAAAGCATGTAAAAGAACGGATCGAAAAGGATTTTCCAGGAAGAAATTTAATAATTGGCCGTGTGGCTCACTTGACAGAACCTTTGAATGGGCGAGGAAAGTGTCAGTTCCGAAACAGATGCGATAGAGGCTGCCCTTATGGAGCATATTTCAGTTCGAATGCAGTCACTCTTCCAGCAGCAAATGCAACCGGAAATTTGACCATCCGACCTTTTTCCATCGTTCAATCCATCGTCTATGATGAGGAAAAAGGAAAAGCTTCAGGCGTACGAATTATAGATGCTGAAACGGGTGAGGATATCGTTTACAAAGCGAAGATTGTATTTGTCAATGCCTCGACGCTTAGCACTACTCAAATCCTATTGAACTCTACATCCAATCGTTTTCCAAATGGTTTAGGGAATGACTCTGGTGAATTGGGGCACAACTTAATGGACCATACCTATAGAATCGGCGCTATGGGGACAGTGGAAGGCTTTGAGGATAAATATTACAAAGGAAGACGCCCTAATGGGATTTATATTCCCCGCTATGTGAATCTGAAAGACGGGCCTCAAAGTGACAATTTTGTTCGCGGTTGGGGTTTCCAAGGTGGAGGATACCGACATGGGTGGGGAGCAGGAAGCAACCAAGAGGATTTTGGAGGAGAATTCAAGGATGGATTAATGAAACCTGGACCTTGGGAGTTTTTCATCACAGGATTTGCAGAATGCCTTCCATCCCATGAAAACAAAGTCTATCTCAATAAAGATGTCTTGGATAAATGGGGGCAACCGACCCTTTCCATAGATGCGGAATGGGGACCAAATGAATTGGCTTTGAATAAACAGATTCGAATCGACGCTAAGGAAATGCTGGAGCGTGCAGGTTTGAAGGATATCCATGACTTTGATAATGAGCATGAGATGGGGTACGGAATCCATGAAATGGGTACTGCAAGAATGGGGGGTGATCCAAAAACTTCTGTTTTGAATGCGACCAATCAGGTTCATACCTGTAAAAATGTTTTTGTAACAGACGGAGCTTGTATGACTTCCTCCTCCTGTGTCAATCCTTCCTTGACTTATATGGCATTGACTGCGCGAGCAGCCAATCATGCAGTATCTGAACTTAAAAAAATGAACCTCTAAGCCATGAATAGACGAGACGCACTCAAAAAATCAGCCTTGGCACTTGGAGCAGCCGCTGGAGCTCCGACACTGCTGAGCTTATTGCAAGCCTGTGCCAAGCAGGATAGATTGACATGGACTCCCATTTTTTTAAATGAGGATCAAGCGAGATTTATGACCGCTTTTGTGGATTTTCTATTACCAAAAACCGAAACCCCAGGAGGCTTGGATGTAAAGGCTGATGTCTTTATCGACTTGATGTATGCCAAAACCTATGATGAGGCCGGTCAGAAATATGTGGTTTCAGAAATCGAGAAATTCAATACTGATTGTAAGGAAAAGTATGGGAATGTCTTTGCCGAACTTTCAGTTGAAGACAAAGCAGCTTGTTTTAAGGATCATGAATCGAATTCACCGAAATATGCACCCAAAGTTTGGGGGACTGCAGTGGGACCACAGGAGCCTGTTGGTTTTTACAGAGGTTTAAAATCCATGGTACTTTGGGCTTACTTTAGTTCAGAAGAAGTTGGAAAAAATATCCTCAGTTATGATCCTATTCCTGGGGATTATTTAGGATGTATTCCACTATCAGATGTTGGGAATACTTGGAGTTTATAATTCCTGTAAAGTGAGTTTAGGATTGTTCTTTGGAAGCGGGATGAATTTTCAATTTCCAATAAATAAAACCACCTATTGCGCCTAATATGAATCCTATTGGACCTGTATAAAAAATTCCAAGCAATGGTCCTAAGTTAGCTTCAGGCTGAAATATTAATGGGCCGAAAAAGCCAATAATAAATCCAATTGCACCAAATAGCAGAGCTCCTTTTATGATGTATTGAAATGAGGAGTTCATTGATGCTTTTAGAATAAACTTCACTGCTAAATAGGTGATATAGACAGCTAAAAGAGAACCTAAAATTGCTGAAACTAAGGTAGGTATATTGATGGAAATAGATTCTGAAATTTTGAGAAAAACTACATTCAAAATCATTGATGAGAAATAGAATGTTGTTATAGCTACCAATGCGACGATAAGAATTCGAGAAAACTTTTCCATAGAATTTATTATAAAGTGTCTTTCTTAATCGAAACCAAACCTTTAGAATTAAAGGGTTTGAGGTTAACCTACTTTTGTACTGAGATAAATCTCCAGGTTAACTTGTTGATCTTATAATACTTAACTCATTTGGAAAAAACAAAAAACCCTGAGGTGATATCCTCAGGGTTTTGATTTATTGTAGTCGAGCTTGAATTTCTTGAATTAGCCCTTCATATTTTTTCAGAATTCGGGACCAATCTTCAAACTTCTCATCGTCTTTTACTGTCACTTGGTTTCTACCATCAAGGTAAGCTTCCTGACTCACCAATTTTACAGCATAAGCTAATTGGTCAGAATTGCCACCGCTACTCACGATTACTCGAGTTCGAATCACACTGGACTGGAAGTTTTCAACTTGCCAAGAAGTGGTCAAATATCCAGTATTGAAATCTACTGTCTCGAGGATATCAAAGTATCGAGTAATGATGGAGGAAAGAATTCTCCAAGCTTCTTCAGATGAATATTGTGAATTGACCGGAACCGTGATACGAACGTTTGCCAAGTCAGAGGAAACAGAAGAAGTGTAAGCCTCATCTACAGTCATTTCGATGTAGTCAGTTACAGGAGGTTCCTGCATATTGGCTTGGTTGTAGTAGTTTTTGATGTATCGAACGTACCCGTCTTTTAATACTCTCACTTCCACACTTCCATTGGAAGGAACTTTTAGATCATAGCTTCCGGTTCCGACCGTTCTTCCACCGATTTCAATAATTGCATCAGTAGGGTTGGTAGTGATTTTCACTAAACGATCAGAAAGCAATGCCTGCTCTCTTGTCGGTGGCTCCGGATCAGTTTCCGGCTTATTACAAAATACTTTGGTGTATTCTACATAGCCATCCTTATTTACAGTCACGGTCACGCATTCTCCGAGCGGAATATTGATATCTTGATTTCCTTTTCCAAGAGAAACCCCATTGGCCATTACTACGCCATCCGCAGGAAGAACTTCCAGACGAACCTGTCTATCCTTCAATTCAAAGTAGTCTTTGATTGGTGGGGTTTCACGGTCAGGAGAGTTGTAATAAGTCTTGGTGATAGGAGCAAAGCCTGATTTTTTCACTTCTACAGTGTGGAACCGATCTTTTTCGATCACAAGGTAAATAGCCTTTTTCCCGATGTTTCTACCATCTACGTAGATATCAGCATCATAAGGTTCAGCAGAAATCTCCACTCTTCGAGCATCCAAAGAAACACGCTGATCCTTATCCCACTTTAGATCTCGGTTGTATTCCTTGATAACAGGCTGGAAGCCTGGTTTGGTGATTTTGATCCGATTTCGGGAATCTTTTTCGAGCTTGTATTCGATAGTTCCCATGCCTAATTCCTGCTTTTCGGAATCATCGTAATCGTTCAACAGGATGAATTTGGCGTCGGAATGATTGGCCGTAATAGTCAATTTTTGGGCTTGGACCGCTGTAAAAGCAATAAGACTCAGCATTGCCCAAGACAATAGGTACTTTTTTATCATAAATTTTAAGGGTTGGCGATTTTGACTGCAAATAATTCAATTAGAATTATTTATGCAACTTAAGCGAGTACAGATTTGAATAAACAATTCTAGGTTATGGCCAATTTTTCCTCAAAAAGTTCAACCAATTTCCGCTCATGACTTGTTGGATATCCTTTTCGGAATAGCCTCTTTCTTGGAGTAAGTCTGGGGTTTTCTGCAAGTCTGCGATGGTTTCCAAATCCCAAGGGCATTGTTCTTTTCCGAAGGCTCCATCCAAATCGGAACCAATTCCAATATGATTGACATTCCCAGCTAGTTGGCAGATATGATCTAAATGATCCAAAACGGTGGAGATCGTAACATTTCGTTCCTTAGGGGTGCTTTTCCCGCGAATCCATCCCGGACTCAGCATCCATGCATCGAAAGCTCCTCCGATTACTGCTCCGCGATCGATCAAAGCTTTGATCATTTCATCCGAAAATTGGCGATTGTGATCAACTAGTGCTCTGCAATTATTATGGCTTGCCCATATTGGACCTTGGAAAACTTCCAACGCATCCCAAAATGCTAAGTCACACAAATGGGTCGCATCCAGGATAATTCCCAATTCATCCATTTTTCGGAGTAAATCTTTGCCTTTTTGACTCAAAGGGGCTGATGCATCTGTTCCAAAGGCATATCGACCCGGGCCATAATGAGCGGGCCCTAAAGCTCTCAATCCAGACTCATAAGCTTTTTCCAAATAATCCAGAGAGACAATGGAATCTGCTCCTTCCAATGACAGGATAAAACCAATGGGTTTTTGGCTAGATTCTTTTCCATCATGCCAAAGTGAAACATGGTTTTCCAGTTCAACTTTATTCCGGATTTGAGTCATCTCACCTTTTTCCACCATGGCTTGATACCATGCCAGTTGGCCTTGAGTCTGCGCCCAAGCCTGTTCAGGAGAATGCCATCCTGGTAAAGGATTATCAGGAGCTACATAGCGGGCGATTTGTGTAGCGACCACGAGCCCAATATTTCCTTTTCGGAGTTCTGGAATTGAAACGACTGCATTTCCTCGATCCGGTTTATCATCCAGGCCAACTTCCCGAGCATTGATTTCTGACACCGGCCTAGTGAGGTCCCGATTCCATTCGAGGGCATTCATACTTAAGTCTAGGTGAGCGTCAATGGTAAACATGTTCAGAAACTTTGAAGGATAAATACAGTAGGAACTTTATGCAGATCGATGGGTGATTTTTTCCAATCCTGAATGGATTTGGTTTGGATCAATTCATCCGAAGCGGTAAGGTTTTTTGCGATGCAAAGTTTGGTCTGAGGGGAAAGCATCCGGGTTAAATCCTCCAAAAGTTGATTGTTCCGGAAAGGTGTTTCCATAAAAATCTGGGCTCTTTTTTCCCGAAGGGATTCTGCTTCCAATTTTTTTAATGCTTGGGCTCTTTCTTTTTTATCAATAGGCAAATACCCGTGAAAGGCAAATGACTGTCCCGAAAAACCTGAGCCCATCAAGGATAAAAACATAGAACTTGGCCCTGAAAGAGGAATTACCTGAATTCCTCGGGTATGGGCATGAGCGACCGCTAATGCACCTGGGTCAGCTATTCCCGGGCATCCTGCCTCTGAAATAATACCTACATCAGCACCCTTAAAAAGTGGTTGAAGTAGACGATTAATGGATTCAGGTGGAGTGTTTTTATCCAAAACCTCCATGTGAATTTCTTCCAAATTGACACCAAGTTTTAGGCTTGAAATATAACGCCTAGCATTTCTTGGATTTTCAACCAAGTAAACTTTGGTGTGCTGGATTACTTCCCGAACCTGAGGGCTGATGACTGAATCAGCAGTATTCTCAGCAAGAACATTGGGAATTAAGAAAAGCTTTCCTTGGGGCATTTTTGATGGTTTATTGGCAGATTTAGTCAAGTTTTCTACCCTTTTTTAGTATGGCAGAAATCTGACCTGAATGGTGAAAGTGGTGAAATAGGATATGGGAGAATAAGCGGAATCGACTTACATCACCAAAAAATGGAGTGTGAATAATTCCTTGCCAGAACTCCTCTTCAGAGTTTTCGATGAGCTTCTTTAAATTGGAGAACCCCCTTTTAATTAGAGCTAGGCTAGCTTGAATGTCCTTGCCTTGCCCATTGTCTTCAAAGCCCAAGGTAGTGTTTTGAACATCAGTAGGGATCTCAAAAAATGTCCCAAAAAGATTGACGATTTCACCCATGTGCAAGAGAATAAATCCAATGGAATTGGAGTCTTTATTAAGTTTCCAATTCCAGTGTTCGTTTTGAACTTCTTGAAGATTTGAACTGGTCAGCTCCACCTGAACCAACATCTCAAGCATGGCTTCTTTCATCAATGTCCTATTTTATATTAGAAATCTACGAATTTCCCGAACAACTGCTTCTGGCTTTTCAGCATGAAGCCAATGACCGGCTCCCTCAATGAATTCAATTTCATAATTCGGGAAATGAGCCAGAATATCTGGGAGATCACTTTGTTGGATGTAATTGGAATTGGCACCGGCTAGGAATAGGGTAGGACCTGAATAAACGGTGTTTTCCTCCAAAGCCTTTCCTACTTCTTCAATATTTTCAGTAATGACAGGAAGGTTGATTTTCCAATAAAATCCGTTTCTATCCCTACCCAGACTTTTCAAAAGGAATTGTCGAATTCCAGGATAAGGGATAAACTTTGCCAGTTGGTCATCGGCGTCCTTTCGCGAATAGGTTTCTGAAAGATTAATGGAATTTAATCCTTCTAAGATTGTCTGATGGTGAATAGGGTAATACCGAGGAGCTATGTCAGCAACGATTAATTTCTCAACCCGATCGGGATAGGTTACTGCAAAGTTCATGACAGTTTTCCCACCCATGGAGTGTCCCATCAAGTAAGCTTCACTTAGCCCTTCTTCATCCATTAGCTCTTTCAAATCCTCTACCATTACCTCGTAATTCCATTCATCTGATTTAGGGGAATCACCATGATTCCGCTGGTCTACAAGGTAGAGGGTAAAATCATTTTCCAATTCCTTAGCAATGGAAAACCAATTGTCTGCCGAGCCAAAAAGCCCATGGAGAATGATTAGCGGTTCACCAGTGCCGGATTTTTTAAAATTTAATTTCATGGTATTATAGTCAACAGTCCACTGTCAACGGACGACAGCCGATAAGTGAAAATTAGAGTTTTGTGTCTAAATTGAATTTTTAAGTGCTTGAATTTTTTTGATTAAATCCTCATAAGCGGAATATAGTTTTGAGAAATCCTCCTCTCCAATGATGCTTCTCTTTTTGCCTAAATAAAGGCAACTGACCACCTCAATTGCGGAGCGAACCGAATATCCAAGAAACTTTTTGAATTCTGGTGTGGATTGTCCAGTGGACCCTTCGGCAATATTTAAAGCAACAGAATCTGCAGCTCGTTGGATTTGTGTAGCCAAAATAAATTTTTCTTCAGAAGGAAAAGATTTGACCAAAGAATTTACTTCAGCAGAAAGTTCAATTGATAATTTCCATACTCGTAAATCTTCGAACTTAAATGCCATAATATTTTAGATAGTTGGTTAAGTGCTTTTTTCTGTAGTAAACGAATACAATCTGTGGACCATAGACCGTGGACCGTTGACCAAAAATCAAATCTCCAACCTCCTCCTATACATCTGAATTGTGTTTTCCAATCCATAGTATAATGCATCGCAGATGAGGGCATGGCCAATGGAAACTTCATCCAAGAATGGAATTTTATGCTTTAGGAAGGCAAGATTATTCAAGTCCAAATCATGGCCGGCATTAAGTCCCAATCCGAGTTCACGGGCGATATTTGCAACTTCCACATAGGGCTGAACAGCCTTTTCACGATCCTTTGGAAATAGAACAGCGTAAGGCTCGGTGTAAAGCTCCACTCGATCTGTTCCGGTTTCCTTTGCAGGCTCAAAATATTTGGACTCTGGGTTGATGAAAATTGAAACTCGACAACCTGCTTCTTTCAACTCTGCCACAATATCCTGAAGCATACTTTGATGGGTGATGGTATCCCAGCCTGTATTGGATGTCAAGGCATCTGGCGGATCAGGTACCAGCGTAGCTTGGGCAGGTTTTACCAGCTTAACCAATTCCATGTATCGCTTGTCTGGATAGCCTTCAATATTGAACTCCGTTGTAACTACTTCTGCCAAATCCAATACATCCTGATATCGGATATGTCTTTCATCAGGACGAGGGTGCACTGTGATTCCCTCCGCTCCGAAACGTTCGGCATCCTTAGCAACCTGAACAACATTTGGGTTATTGCCGCCCCTTGCATTGCGAAGGGTGGCGATCTTATTGATATTTACACTAAGCTTGGTCATAAAAAGCCTGAAAAGGGTATTTTTGTCGATAGAACAAAGTTATAACATAAACTGAGTAGCGATGAGTTTAAAACAAAAGATAGAAAATGAAATTAAGTCAGCCATGCTGGCAAAAGATAAAACCCGGCTAACAGCCCTACGTGCCGTCAAGTCCTTGATTCTGTTGGAGGAAACTAAGGGTGGCACAAAAGGTGATTTGTCTGCTGATGACGAGATGAAATTACTTACAAAGGCTGCAAAACAGCGAAAAGATTCTGCAGATATCTATGAGCAGCAAGGACGTTTTGATTTGCATGAAGTAGAAATGGCTGAGCTGAAGGTGATTCAGGAATTTCTTCCAAAAGCTTTATCTCCAGATGAATTAAAAGCCGCGATCGCTGAAATCATCTCCAAAACTGGAGCAAGCGGTATGAAAGATATGGGAAAAGTGATGGGAATGGCTAGTAAAGAACTGGCAGGAAAGGCAGATGGCAAGGCTATTGCTGATCAGGTAAAAGCACTTCTAAATTCATAAACATTGGAAATTAAATCCTTTCTGGATATTGTCATTGTTCTCCTTCTAGCCTTAGGAGCTTATGAAGGCTATAGAAAAGGGTTTCTTTTGGGAATTCTAGGCATCGTTGGCTTCGTGGTTGCCTTGGTTTTAGGCTTTTATTTTATGGAGCCTGCCGCGCAATGGTTACAGGAGAATGTAGAGACCGTCAATCTATCATATCCAGTTATTGGCTTCCTGATTATTTTCATAATTAGTGTGCTCCTTATCAACGGCGTTGGTTGGGTTCTGAAAAAATTCATGGATCTGACCATTTTAGGTTCCTTTGATCAAGTTGCAGGATTGTTTTTTGGAGTTTTAAAAATTGGATTCTTCCTCAGTCTCTTTTTGTGGTTCACCAAGGAATTTGATTTGGATTTGCCCAAAAAGTGGGAGCGTGAATCTGAATTGATTGGTTATGTGGAACCTATGGCTCCCGCCGTTATCGATGCGGTAGAACCATTTTTCCCATCTGTAAAATCTACCAAAAGCAAATTCGAAGAGCTGGTGGAAAAAGTAAAAGAAGCCGCAAAGGGAGAGTAATAAGATTGATTTCAAAAGAAAAGCGCTTCTGATTGGAAGCGCTTTTATCTTAAATCAATGATTTCAATCCCAGGATATTTTTTGGTATCAAAGGCAAAATAAGTCGCCGGTAAATTAGCGTTGGGCTGAAGGTTTTTAAAGGTGTAGGCATACATGCCGCCTTGCCCATCGTACATTTCCCAACCTAAAAGATCCTTGCTGCTTTTGTCGATCATCAATTTGACCCGTTCGAATGGAGCATTTCCATTTGCTGCAATTAATTCCACCACATCCACAGACTTTCCTTGAAATTGCTTAGCAGGCAAAAGAGTGTAATTATAGCCTGATTCATACATCCTGTAAATGTTGGATGGTGTGAGTTCACCTTCCATTTGAGAGACGTCATTGATAGTTACTTCTTTGTATCCATCTGCCTGAATAAAAGTCCAAACGGTCTTGCCATCATTGTAGATTTCCTGCTCAGGAAGCTTGAGTCGGTATTGTTCTCCTTTGACGGCTATTTCCCCGCTCTCTCGGTCACTACTTCCGGTGGCGTCCTGAAAAGTAAAGTCAAATTGAGCCGTAAAGCCGTTCATCGATTGGAACTTTTGGCTCATTGCATCCAAGATGACTTTGGCTTTGGGGTCTTGTTGAGCCTCAACCTGAGCACTAAAAAGACCAATAAATAGGATGCAGAAAACTAGGGCGATTTTTCTCATGAATTTGTAGCCGTATTAATCAAAAAACAGCGACTACAAACTATTCAATAACTGTTCCAAACTAGATTCATCTTGGATCAGAACTTCTCTGGCTTTAGAGCCTTCAAATGGTCCTACAATTCCTGCAGCTTCCAATTGATCAATAATTCGTCCTGCGCGGTTGTAGCCAAGTTTAAGTTTACGCTGAATCAAGGATGTACTGCCCTGCTGATGTAGCACTATCAATTTCGCTGCTTCATCAAACAAAGGGTCCCGATCTGATAGATCAATATCCCCGATGGAATTGTCGCTATCTTCTCCCTCATATTCAGGTAGTAGATAAGCATCCGGATAGCCTTTTTGTTCCCCAATCCAATCGCAAATGGCCTCTACTTCAGGTGTATCTAGGAAGGCGCATTGTAAGCGGATTACTTCTGAACCTTGAGATAAAAGCATATCACCCATACCTATCAACTGATCGGCACCTCCAGTATCAAGGATAGTTCGGGAATCGATTTTTGAAGTAACCCGGAAGGAAAGTCTAGCAGGGAAATTAGCTTTGATGATACCTGTAATAACGTTTACTGAAGGACGCTGGGTCGCAACAACCAAGTGAATGCCAATAGCTCGCGCTAGTTGTGCCAATCGAGCGATCGGACCTTCAATCTCTTTTCCAGCCGTCATCATCAAGTCCGCCAACTCATCGATTACAAGGACGATGTAAGGCATAAAACGATGTCCTTTCTCAGGATTGAGTTTTCGGGCTATAAACTTCGCATTGTATTCCTTCAGGTTTCTGGCACCCGCATCTTTAAGCAAATTGTAGCGGTTATCCATCTCGATACAAAGTGAGTTTAGCGTATAAATCACCTTTTTTGTATCTGTAATAATCGCTTCTTCAGAACCTGGAAGTTTTGCAAGGAAGTGTCGCTCAATTTTATTGAAAAGTGTCAATTCTACTTTTTTTGGGTCCACCAGGACGAATTTTAATTGAGCCGGATGCTTCTTGTATATCAAAGAAGCCAAAATCATATTCAAGCCCACAGACTTTCCTTGACCTGTTGCACCTGCCATTAGCAAGTGAGGCATCTTGGCTAGGTCCACTACGAAAACTTCATTTGAAATAGTTTTGCCTAGAGCCACCGGAAGGTCCTTATCGGAACGCATGAATTTCTCAGTGCCGATGACTGCTCGAGCTGGTACTAGTTCTCGGTTTTTGTTTGGAACTTCAATACCGATGGTGCCTTTCCCAGGGATCGGAGCAATGATTCGAATTCCCAAAGCTGCCAAACTTAAAGCGATGTCATCTTCTAGGTTTTTGATTTTGGATATCTTCACCCCCGGTTCAGGAACGATTTCATAAAGCGTCACAGTTGGACCGATGGTCGCTTTAATCTCCTGAATTCCGATTTTGAAATTCTCTAATGTCTCTACGATCTTGTTTTTATTCTCTTCCAGTTCCTGCCGGGTGACAGTAACTTTTTGAAGATCATATTCATTCAGGAGATCTAGGGTAGGATATTGGTAGCGAGGAAGGTCCAAAGTAGGATCGTAAGGATCCAAGTTTTCGACTTCTTCGGCCGTTTTTTCCTGGTTTTCAGCTTTGGTCACTGAGAACTGTTTTTCTTCTATTGGCTTAGTAGTTGGCTTTTCGGTATTTTCTGCAAGAAGGTCTACCTGCTTGACCTCAAACAAATCATCCAATTCGGCTTCATTTTCTTCAGCCTCCGGTTCCCCAGAATTTTTTACTGTCCAAGAAGAACCGTCATCCAAGACTTCATCTTCCTCTTCTTCCAATCCAAAAGGATCCTCATTTTTAGAGCTTGGCTTGATGGCCAATTCATCCTCGGAGATTTTTTCTTCTTCTAATGAATCCAGATCGGAATCAAAGTTCTTTGAGCTGAACCATTCCAATTTGTCAATATCAAAGTAGAATACCACGAAAACCAGCAGTGAACCTGCCAGTAAAATGAATGTCCCCCAGCTTAAGTAATCGGCTGAAAGCTTTGCTAATTCATATCCAAAACCGCCGGAAAGGAAGCTCCAATATGAGTAGCCTTTCACCAAAATGACAATGTAACCTGTAAGAAGGCCAAGCCAAAAGGTGAAGAAAAGCGCAAAACTCGTGTATCGAGTCAAAGAAATAAGAGACAATTTAAAAGCCCATCGAAATCCCAAAATGAACAAGAAAGGAGGGAAGAGAAAGGCTGCAATACCAAACCATCGATAGATCAGCAGGTGGCTAGCTTTAGCTCCCAATAATCCCAACCAGTTTTGAGATTCACGGGCGACTTCCCTAGACTCTTCACTTGTAGGATTCATGACCAAGCTTTGATCTGCAGGCCCACTTAATAAGTAGCTGATAAAGGCAAAAAACAGAAAGATCCCCAAGGACATCATGATGATTCCTAGGGTAAGGACAATTTTGGAATTTTTAAATCCCCCAAAAGAAAGCTTGATGCCAGAGCCTTTGGATTTAGGCTTGGCGGATTTTTCTCCCTTTTTTCTAAAAGTATTTTGTTTAGGTGAATTGCTGGGCATAGATGCGGTTCAATTCCAAATTTGAAGATAAGGTTTCGGCTCGGATTCGGAAAATTAGCTCGAGAAATAAGTTGCCAAGCCCTTTTTGATGCGTTTGATTAGACTTGGTCCTTCATAAATCATGCCTGAATAGACCTGAACTAAGGAAGCTCCTGCCTCAAGTTTTTCAATCGCATCTTGCGGGCTAAAAATTCCCCCCACACCGATGATAGGGAAGGAACCTTGAGATTTTTGGTGGAGGTAGCGGATTACATCCGTACTTCGGCTTTTCAAAACTTTTCCACTTACTCCACCTGCACCTATGGCTTCCACCTGGTTTTTATCAGTTTGAAGTTGACTCCGATCAATGGTGGTATTGGTTGCGATTACTCCCGCAATACCTGTTTCCTGAACAATCTCAACAATGTCGTCCAACTGTCCATCCGTTAAATCAGGTGCGATTTTGAGAAGGATTGGTTTGGGTTTTTCTTTGGCATCATTCGCCGCTTTTACGGCTGTCAGCAAGGCCTTGAGGGGTTCTTTTTCCTGTAAATCCCGAAGATTGGGAGTGTTGGGTGAACTTACATTCACCACAAAATAGTCTACATAAGGATGTAAGGATTCCAAACAAAAAAGGTAATCGTCAATAGCTTTTTCGTTTGGGGTGACTTTGTTTTTGCCAATATTCCCACCAACGATGACATCAGATTTCCGATTTTTTAGCCGTTCCACAGCTTCCAAGACGCCGCCATTGTTAAAGCCCATTCTGTTGATCAAGGCTTCATCCTGAGGTAGGCGGAAAAGCCGGGGCTTGGGATTCCCGTCTTGAGGTTTGGGAGTTAAGGTTCCGATTTCAATAAATCCAAATCCCAGCATAGCCATTTCATCGATTAGCTTGGCGTCCTTGTCAAAACCTGCAGCCAAACCAACCGGATTTTTGAATTTTAAACCAAAAACTTCCCGCTCCAACCACTTGTCATCATACCGATAAGCCATTCGAATGATTCCTCCAATCAATGGAAAATTGAAGGCGAATTTGGTCAGGCTAAAGGTAAAGTGGTGGGCGGTTTCTGGGGATTGAGTGAAAAGAAGCGGCTTGAGTAGGGTTTTGTACACGGGAAATTGGTTTTTTCGCTACAGGCAAAAGTAGGCAATCCAAGGCAATATTTTAACCCTAGAAAAATTAGAGTCTCTAAAGATATTGGAGTAAAATCTCTGCTTGCTTATTCTACAATTTTAAATTTTTCTCCCGCTTCTTTTCGGGAATAGGCATTGAAATGCCACCATTCTGATCCAATTCCAGTAAAACCAGACTCGGTCATGACTTTTCGGAGGATTTCACGGTTTTTGATTTGGGATTCAGTAAGGACTCCTTCTGCCAGCATTTGGGCTTCACGATCGGGATAGGCAGCATAGCCAAAGAAATCATAACCTGTCCCCATATCCAAAGTTGAATCCGCTTGGCTATCATAGATGGTTAAGTCTACTGCTACCCCAAAATTGTGCAAACTTCCTTTTTTTGGATCGGCTACGTACAATGGCTTAATGCTGTCCGGTTTGTCCAAATTATCCCAAAGAATCTGCTGGACTGATAGCGGCCTGACCCCATCATAGACCAAAAGGGTAAGGTTTGGATATTCTTCCTGCAAACTTTCCTGTGCTGCTTTTAGTCGCTCGGCAACTTCAGGCTGGAGATAAGCGTGAGTCAAATCCCCATATACATCCTGTCCAAAGAAATTATCTGTCGTAGAATACTTTAACTCTACCCGAATTCCAGGAATGACTTCTTCCAAATTGACCAATCCCTGATCGATTAAGGTTTGTTCCAATGCTGGAATTGATTCCTGAGGTGCTTCCGATAGGGGAGCTAGATTTTCTTTTTGTTGTTCGGAGAATACTTCCTGATCGCTTTTTGGAGCAGAACAACTCCAAATAATCGAAAGAAGGATAAGGCTCAAATATCTCATCCGAAGATTATGGATTCTTGTTCACCAATGTTGCAGAAGCCTGAGCAGTTGGAAGTATCACAATATCTGCCAAGACTACATGGGCTGGTCGATTGACACAAAACTCCACGATTTCGGCAATATCCTGAGCCAACAAAGGTTGATATCCTTGGTAGACTTTTTCGGCCCGCTCTGAATCTCCTTTAAATCGAACCAACGAAAACTCGGTTTCGACTAATCCCGGATGAATGCCGATAACTTTTATCCCGAAAGGGTTTAAATCAATGCGCATTCCTTTGGTAATAGCGTCTACAGCATGCTTGGAGCCACAATACACGTTTCCGTTTGGATAGACTTCTTTTCCTGCAATGGATCCAATATTGATGATAGTTCCAGATTTCCGCTCGGTCATTCCTGGGATGATGGCTTTTGAAACGTATAAAAGTCCTTTCACATTGATATCCATCATGGCATCCCAATCCTCGGTATCACCTGTTTGGATAGGGTCAAGTCCATGGGCATTCCCGGCATTGTTGATCAAAACATCGATATTTTTCCAGCGATCGGGGAGGTTTCCTAGAATCTGAAAAACTGCTTCCTTATCCCTTACATCAAAAATCAAAGGTAGAACTTCGATTCCCTCAGGAACTTCTTTTTTCAATTCCTCCAATCGTTCTTTTCTTCTTCCGGTAACGATTAAATCATATCCGTTCTTAGCCAAAATCAGTGCACAGGCTTTTCCGATTCCAGAACTTGCTCCGGTGATTAATGCGATTTTTCTTTCCATAGTCACAAGTTAACTGAAAAGAAAAATATCCAAAAAGTAAAAGCTTACTGGAAGTTCAAATAGAGGGTGACAGACTTCCTTTTGATGCTAGAAATGGCATCCCGAATATCTGGGATAGTATTTTCTGCCTGGTAGATATTGTTGAGTCCGTGTGAGAAACGGATTTCTGGGGCAAATTTGAAGAAGCGAAAATAGATCTCAAATCCCATTCCCAGTTCGATGGCATAATCTTGCCCTGTAGTCACCAAGTCCTCTAAATTGGCTTCGTCTTGACTTTTCGTACGGAATTGATAACTCGCCCCCCCGATAAAATACATCCGGGTATTATTGAATCGTTGAGAGCGATATTTGAATAGCAAAGGCAATTCAATCATCGTAGCCTCATTGATGATGGTATTGACATCAGCAACGGGCGTGACCGGTTCTTCTCCTGTATTGCCAGGCTGAGGTGTGAAGCTGGTTGGAAAATATTCTACTTCTGTTCGAAATTCATAGAAGCCGATTTTCGGCGTAAATAATATCTGAACTTGATCGTGAAGACGCATCATTCCAATGAATCCCAATGAAAATCCCGGATTGAATCGAGGGAAAATTGCACGAACATTAGGCGACGCTGGATCACTTGCCTGAACGAATTGATCCGTGTATTTCAGTCGATAGGAATTATTATGCGCTGCAAGGAAAAACCCGTAGGAGATGAATTTATCATCAGAACCTGAGGTACTGGTCAATCCAAAAAGGCCTTGTGAATTAGCTGAATTTGCAACTAAAAAGAAAAGGAAGGCAAGAATGCCTATTTTTCCCCTACGTAAATTGAGCTTATTCCAAAAGTGAGCGGTTTGCATACAGTGCTGTGAAATCCAACTTTTTTCAATACAGCCAGAAAATCTTCCCCATCAGGAAAAGCCTGGACAGATTCTGGAAGATAAGTATAAGCAGAATTGTCCTTGGATACAATTTTTCCAATTTGAGGCAATATCGTATTGGAATAAAACGAATAGGCCTGTTTCATTGGAAAGGCCTTTGGTTTACTGAATTCCAAAATGACTGTTTTACCTCCAGGCTTTAAGACCCGGTACATGTCTGCCAGTCCTTTTTCCAGATTTTCGAAGTTTCTGACTCCAAATGAAACGATGACTGCATCGAACTTATTATCCTCAAAGAGCAAACCTTCTGAATCACCCATCTGCATATCAATGATATGATCCAGTTTTCGCTTCTTCATTTTCTTTCGGCCTTCTTCCAGCATTCCTTCTGAAATGTCCACTCCGATGATTTTATCTGGATTCAAAGCCAATGCCTCAATCGCAAAATCCCCCGTTCCAGTAGCAATATCTAAAATCAACTTTGGCTGATCTTTCTGGAGCATTTTGATGGCTTTTTTTCTCCAAATAATATCTATCCCCAAACTCAGCACGTGATTGAGTAGGTCATACTTCGGGCTGATGTTGTTAAACATCTCGGCTACCTGTGCTTTTTTAGGGTATTCTTTATCTTTATAAGGGACTACGGACATCAGTTAAATTCTAATTGGTGCGCAATATTACTCAAGAAACCCGAGTAAGCGAAAAATGTTAAGGAAGAAGGAGGGTGGTGTCTATGGAATTAAACCCTAATTTTGTCCCAAATTCCAATCCCATGATCAAAAAGGCCGAATTCGTCGTTTCCAATTCCGATCCTTCAAAATGTCCGAAGCCGGAGCGGGCAGAGATTGCCTTCATCGGTCGATCAAATGTCGGCAAGAGTTCCTTGATCAATATGATTACAGGCAAAAAGGACTTGGCAAAAACTTCCCAAAAGCCCGGTAAGACTCAATTGATCAATCATTTCATGATTAATGATCAATGGTTTTTGGTGGATTTGCCAGGGTATGGTTTTGCGAAAGTCAATGTCAAAGTGAAGGAGGGGTGGGAAAATATGATCAAAACTTACCTGACGAAGCGAAGTAATCTTTGTGGTGTTTTCGTTTTGATAGACAGTAGACTCGAGCCTCAGAAAATCGATTTAGAGTTTTTGCTTTGGTGTGGGGTAAATGGTGTTCCCGCCGCTTTGATTTTCACCAAAGCTGATAAGCAGTCAAAAACCAAGACCAACCAAAACGTTCAGAAATTCCTGAAGAAAACGGAGGAAATTTTTGAAGAGGCTCCGGATTATTTTGTCACCAGTTCGGAGACAGGTTTTGGAAAGGAGTCCTTATTGGACTTTATTGACGAATTGGTCAAAGAATACGAAAGTGGTGCGCTCGAATGAGCACAAATTCTATATTTGCAAGCTGAAAATCTAAACCCATGAATTTTAAAGACATTGCTACCGTTTCTGGAAAACCAGGATTATTCAAAGTATTAAAACCTACCCGGACAGGGGTGATTCTAGAGAGTTTGGATGCCAAAAAAGCCAAACTTGTAGCCGGAATTTCACATCGTGTTTCCATCCTTGCTGATATTTCTATTTACACCTTGAACGAGGAAGGAGCAGAGCCTTTGGAAAGTGTTATGCAAAAAATTGAGGTGGAATTTCAGGGAGATTTGGGATTGGATTCCAATCCGGATGAGGCTGAACTTCGAGCATTTATGAAGCATATTCTTCCTGAGGTAGATGAATCTCGAGTATATGTATCCGATATCAAAAAATTGATTTCTTGGTATAAAATCATCCATGAGCAAATGCCTGAGGTTTTACAGGCCTCTGATGATGCCACCGAGGAAAAGGAAGCAGAATAAGATTTTAAGGTCCGGACAAACCGGGCTTTTTTTAATTGTATGAATAATTCCGATCTACTCACTACCGCTTATTCTTTAGCTCAAAAGCAATTTGAGCTGCCGGAACTTCCTCCCCAATTTGATGAGGAGCAGGCCGTGAAAATCATTGCTAAAGCCGTGGGGGAGTTATTGGATCGGGATTTGGAAAAACTGCTTCAAATCTGTTATAGGATTGACCTTTCGGAACAGCGACTAAAGGAAATTTTACATGAATCTGCGCCTGATCTAGTGGCAGAGGATTTAGCAAGGGCCCTTTGGGAAAGACAAAAACAGAAGGCTGAAATTTGGAAGAGGTATTCGTGAAGTTATACGCCTCACTTCGTTTACTGAAATATGCCTTTGGCGAAATATATCTCACTTCTTACGACGAAATACGGTCGGCTTCGCCTCCCGAAATAAGATTCGCGAAATACACTTCGCTCCGCTTCGTAAGATATGGCTGCGCCGAGATACACTCCCTTCGGTCGTGAGATATTCTAGGGGTTCCTAGTACTTAGTACAATTGGGAATCTATTTCAAAGTATCCCAGCGCGCTTGCGGGATAATCCATTTTTTGAAATTCCTCTACGTCTTGCTGGTACGATATTTCCCTTTCCAAAACAAAGATCATGGACCAGCGCTAGAATTCGGTTTTTGTTCTTTTTTCCTGGGTTGAAACCCAGGGCTATTAAAAATTGTGCCTTCAACCCTCTCTCTTCAGCACTTTGCAGAGTCTTTGCGGGAGATTATCTGCTAGACCTTATTTCAGCTCGCTTGCGAGCTTTATTTCCATCATATTTCTACCGTGTTCCACCGAACTTCCCTCTTCCCACTCCCATCTTCCTTCTTCTATTATTCCTTAATCTCAATCACCTTAAATTCAGTACGTCGATTGACCTGATGCTCTTCTTCCGTTTGAGCATTTTTGATGATCAACTGCGTTTCACCATAGCCTTTGGCAACCAATCGACTTGGATCGATTCCTTGCGATACTATGTAATTTACAGCTGATTCAGCTCTTCGCTGTGACAAATCCAAGTTGTATTCATCCGAAGATCTGGCATCGGTATGAGAGCTTAGCTCGATTCGGATATTTGGATTGTCCTTGAGGATTTGTACCAATTTATCCAATTCCCTTGCCGCATCCGGTCGGATATCAGCCTTATCCAAGTCGTAATAAATATTTTCTAAAACGATGGATTTTTCTAGAATCAACTGATCCAAAACGATAGTCGTATCCAAGCTTACATTGGTGACATCTTGGATCAAAGTTGCAGGGTCAGGAGTTTTTCCGCGAGTGGAATAAGGAACAGACTTGGAGAAATACCCTCCTTTGGATGCGATAATGGTATAATCTGCTTGAGGTTCTAAGGTAAATCGGACGCGACCATTTGAATTGGAGAAGTCACCTCCTATTTGTTTGTTATTGCCATCATACAAGACAACACGAGCTTGGTCAAGGACCTGATCAGGTTCTCCTGCTACGCGCTGCTTGGTAAATACATTCAACAGGACATTGACGATTTTTGGCTTTGGAGTTTTGTCTTCGAAATAATAAATATCATCGTCTCCAATTCCACCTTCACGATTGGAAGAAAGGAATCCCTCTTTGGGATAATTGGTGAAAAAGATGCCAAAATCATCCGCTGGGCTGTTGATATTTTCACCCAAATTTTTGATGACTTGTTTTCCTGATTCATCTGTTTCAGCTACAAAAAGGTCTAGTTTTCCATAGCCGGGATGTCCGTCGGAAGCAAAAAAGAATTTTCCATCTGGAGTAGGGCGAGGGAAAAGTTCATTGCCAGGAGTGTTGATAGTTGGTCCTAAGTTGACAGCATTCCCGAAGTCTCCATTTGCCAACTTAGTCGCTTTGTAAATATCAATTCCTCCATACCCTCCTGGACGGTTGGATGCGAAATAGAGAACTTCCCCATCAGGACTGAAAGCTGGGGTCGAATTCCACCAATTTTCATCTTCATTCACCGGAAGCCAAATTGGCAATGTAAATCCGCCTCCTCGAAAATATGAAGCGAATAAAGCTGTTTCCGGAAGGTCTTTCGGAGAGGTGGAATTTCCCCGAGCATAAATAATGATATTTCCATCAGGGCTGATGGCCATTGCGGCTTGATTCAACCCTTCTTCATTTGGAAATTCAGGTAAAGCCTGTATTCCTCCTACATCGACTCTTAGCCCCTCTGCCCTCGCTCTGAATAGTTTGGTGTAGGGAGTCCCCGTCGCTGGATAAATCCCAGAAGCTTGTCTAGCTGAAGTGAAGTACAAGAAATTCTCACTAACTATCGGAGCATAGTCTCCGCCCGGAGTATTAAGCTCCCGGTAATTCACGAGTTCGTGATAAGGCCAGTAGTTTTCAATGCCAGCTGCAAGATTAATTGATTCAATTTCCCGCTGTGTTCGAGCGAGCAAAGCTTCATCTTGCGTGTAACCTTTTGCATTTTCGAAGGCTTCCTTTGCCTCCTCATTTTTTTGCTGGGCTTTGAGACTTTGTCCTAGAAAGAAATATCGCTCAAAGCTCGGCTCGATATCAATTAGTTTTTGGTAATAGTTAGCAGAATTTTCAATTCGGTTGGAAAGGCGATAGCTTTCTGCGATGATTTGATTTGCCTCTTCGTTTTCAGGATCCTCCTCTAGAATTTGAGAAAAAGTATTGATAGCATATTGGTATTGTCCCGAGAGGTATTGGTCAGTTCCTTTTTCTTGAAGGCTTTTGCAGCCACCAAGAATTAACATAAATATGAATAGACCCAAAAAGTAGTGTTTCATCTGACTCAGTTTTGATGATCTTGTCTGAATATTACTAATTAATTTGGAAAGTATTTGTTCAACCAGCTTTTTGCTGCAGGAATCCACAAAGAATTCAAATCGGCTTTGGTTTGGATGAGTGGGTTCATCACGGGCGTGTCCGAAACAATGCTTCCTTCCTGAACTTTGCTGCGAATTCCCAAAGCAGGTGCAATTCGAATTTGACCTGATTCTTTGAAAGCTACTTTTCCGCGATCAGTCAGGTTGATTTGGAGTAAATTTTCAAGCCTTTGTAAAGCTCTGACAGAGCTATCGATTGAGCAGCCACTTGTTGCGGACTGGGATTCATCTGCAGCCAAAACGATCACCTGATCTTCTAAAATCTCGAAAGAAGTCAGAATCCCATTTCCGTGTACATTCCATCCTTCACAAAAGGATTTTAATTCCTGTCGGACCAGTTCCAGTTCCCTATCACTGAGTTTTCGATCAGCTTGATAGAGCCAAATTCGGCTTTGGTCAGAAATCTTATCAAAGGCTACGTACATAATTTGGATATTTTGACAAAGAAAAACCCTTTCTACCTAACGGCAAAAAGGGTGGAATTGATTCAATTTTAATTTCACTTAAATCCCCATGTCTTTGGCGATCATTTCGGCGAGATCATAGACCTTGACATCGTTTTCTCGCTCTTTGTTTTTTACACCGTCAGCCATCATGGTCAAGCAAAAAGGACAGCCTACGGCAATTGCTTGAGCTCCAGTTGCTAATGCTTCTTCTGTGCGTTCGACATTGATGTCTTTTTTACCTGGTTCTGGTTCCTTAAACATCTGAGCTCCACCTGCTCCGCAGCAAAGCCCTTTGGTTCGGCAGCGCTTCATTTCTACCAGTTCCACATCCAAAGCCTTAATGACTTCCCGTGGAGCTTCATATACATTATTTGCACGGCCGAGGTAGCAAGAATCATGGAAGGTGATCTTTTTCCCTTTAAACTCACCGCCTCCCTGAAGCACTACTTTTCCTTCATTAATTAGCTGCTGCAAAAATTGAGAGTGATGAATCACTTCATAATTCCCGCCCAAAGCAGGATACTCATTTTTGATGGTGTTGAAACAATGAGGGCATGCGGTCACTACTTTTTTGACTCCATATCCATTCAAAACTTGGATATTGGGGACTGCCTGCATTTGGAAAAGGAACTCATTTCCAGCTCTTCGTGCAGGATCACCGGTACAAGTCTCTTCAGGGCCAAGTACAGCGAATGATACACCTACTTTATTCAATATTTTGACGAAAGCCTGGGTAACTGCTTTGTATCGGTCATCAAAGGAACCGGCACAACCGACCCAAAAAAGAACTTCCGGATTTTCACCTTTAGCGGCCATTTCGGCCATGGTTGGTACTTTGTATGTAGACATATTTTCGGATTTACGATTTTTGATATTGGATTTACGAGAGCAGCTTTCAAACATCCTTGTTCTCGATAATTCAATTGCTTTGGGTTATTGAATTTTTCAATTTTCAAATCTTCCAATTTTTCAATCTGGAATCTCCTCTTCTTTGACTGAATCGGCCCAGTTGAATCGATCTTGGGGACTGAATTTCCAAGGAGAGAAACTGGTCTCCATATTTTGGAACATGGCATTCCATTGTGCTGGAGTGCCGGATTCTTCCATCGCTACATAGCGGCGCATTTGTAGGATGATGGATAATGGATCGATATTGACCGGGCAGGCTTCCACGCAGGCGTTGCAGGAAGTACAAGCGTTTAATTCCTCTTTTGAAATGTAATCGCCAAGGAGAGATTTTCCATCTTCCAGACCTGGCCCGCCGGAGTCTATGCTTTTTCCAACTTCTTCTGCACGGTCACGAACATCCATCATGATTTTTCGTGGTGAAAGTTTTTTGCCTGTCAGGTTAGCCGGACACTCGGAAGTACATCGGCCGCACTCAGTACAGGAGTAGGCATTCAGAATATTGACCCAAGAAAGATCATTGATGTCTTTGGTGCCGAATCTTCCGATTTCAGCAGGAGGATCGGCAGGAGCATCAGTTGGAATTCCCAGCATCATATTGACCTCATTCGTGACCTCCGGCATATTCGGCATCTCTCCTTTTGGCTTCAAATTAGAATACCAGGTATTTGGGAAAGCCAGGAAAATATGAAGGTGCTTGGAATAAGTCACATATACTGCAAAAGCTAAAATACCAGCAATATGAAACCACCAAGTAAATCGCTCTGTAAACACCAGCGCTCCATCACTCATTCCCTCAAATAGAGGTTGAAGCAGACTGCTGAAGAAAAGGGTGCCAAGGGCAATGTAATGCTCATCTCCTCGAGCTGCCAAGATTTGATCCGTGGCATTCATGGTGAGAATAGCCATCATCAAAATGATCTCAATAACTAGAATCAAGTTGGCGTCGAGGGCTGGCCAGCCTTTCATCTCAGGCTTAGTGAAACGGGGAACTTTGGTAATATTTCTTCGAATCAGAAATATGACGCAGGAGAAAAGTACCGCCACGGCGAGGAATTCAAAAATATTGATTGCTGCTGTATAAACTGAACCTAGAATTGGTGCAAACAATCGGTGGGTTCCTAAAATCCCATCCAAAATAAATTCCAATACTTCCAAATTGATCACCACAAAGCCGACATAAATCAACAAGTGGAGGAAAGCCGGAATGAAGCGCTTAAACATTTTTTGTTGGCCAAAAGCCACCAAGAGCATGGTTTTCCAACGGACTTCAGGCTGATCGTTTCGGGTTTCTTCCTTACCCAAGAGTATGTTTCTTTTCAGAAAACGCACTCGTTTGGTTAAAATGAAAGCAGCTACCGCTAAAATGATCAAAAATGCTACTTGAGGTAAAAAGCTCATTTTGATGCAATTAATAAATTGTGAATACTCTTTTTAATTTTTTTTTATCTGAATGATTTGTATCAAAATCACAAATACCTACCTTTGCATCACTTTAAGAAAAGGTGATGTAGCTCAGTTGGTAGAGCATCGGACTGAAAATCCGTGAGTCGGTGGTTCGAGTCCACTCATCACCACCAGCCCCGAAGCAATTCGGGGCTTTTTTTATGCCCTCTCGCGTCAGAATCGTGATAGTTGATGCCCAATCAATCATGGATGCAAAGTAAGAAATAGTCTGCATGCATACTATTTTTTATTTCTAATTTAAAATGAATCTAAAATCAGCCTTACTAGTAAATTCTAAACTCCAATCAGAGCTGAGTGTTAGCGGGGCCTAGCTTAATCTTGGGTTTTTTGAAAAATATTTTGTGAAAAGTGTAACATTTGAAAAAGACCCGCATCACCTACACAAATGAATTCATTTTTCGAAGGAAATATTTGGCCTTTGCGAGGGAAGCTATTCCGGATGGCTTATCTCTGGGTGAAAGACCGGGCATTGGCTGAAGATATTCTTCAAAATGTGTTCGAAAAGTCCTTTCGGAAAGAAGATGAACTGCAGCAGCATCCAAATTTGACAGGATGGCTCATCAAAAGCTTGAAAAATGAGGCTTTGATGCACTTTCGGAAAACTGGAAAGATTGTATCGTTGGATGAAAATGGAGAGGCTAGGCTTATGGATCCGGAACCTGAGCGAAGTGAAACCAAAATTCCCAGGATTCTTCAGCTAGTTAATCGCCTGCCCGAAAAGCAAAGACAGATCTTTCAACTTCGAGAAATGGAAGGGCTAACCTATGAAGAGGTGGCAGAATATCTTGAAATCCCGATGGAGCAAGTGAAAGTCAATCTTCACCGGGCCCGAAAAAAGCTGCGAGAGGAATTTGCCAAACAAGAAACCAAGTCATGAACAAGCGAATTGAAGAATTACTCGAAAAATACTGGAACGCAGATTCCACCTTGGAGGAGGAAGCTGAGTTGCGAGATCTGATTGCTCAAGCCGATGGGTATGAGTCAGAAAAAGAATGGTTTCTTTCCATCCAGAATTTTGCTTCGGAGGAGCCTGAAAGACTTAAAATTCCAAGGGGAAAAAAGAAAGCTGGTTTTTCATGGCTTGGCTGGGCTGCCTCTGTTTTGATTTTGATGGGCTCCTATGCAGGCTGGCAAGCCTATGAGCGTCAGCAGCAGGAAGAAGCTTATCGGGAAGTAGCAGCTGCTTTATCTCTAATCCAAGATAAGTTTTCCGAAGGGCAAAGCCAATTAGAAAAAATGAATGAATTGCGATACCTCAATACGACCAATTCTCTATTCGAAAACCAAGAAAAATAAGAACATGAAAAAGATAGTATTAATCCCAGTATTTGTTCTGATGGCGGTATTTCAAGTGCTCGCCCAGGATGATGCGATTCAGCGTTTCTTTTCCAATTACATGGAAGATGACCGCTTCAGTAGGGTGTACATTTCACCCAAAATGATGCAAATGGCCGGAGGTTTCCTGAAGAATAATGCTGAAGAAGCTGATTCTCAGGAACTGGGAGCTTTAATCCAAAAAATCAAAGGCATCCGAATTCTTTCTTCTGATGAAGTAGATGGAATGAAAATGTACAATGAAGCCTATGGTTCTCTGACTAAGCAGAAATATGAAGAATTGATGGATGTTCAGGATAAGGATTCCAGCATCAAGTTTTTGGTTCGGGAAGAAAATGGACTCGTCAAGGAGCTGCTAATGCTTGCAGGTGATAAGGGAGAATTCACCTTGCTCTCTATGCTAGGGAATTTCACCTATGAAGATCTGAATATGCTTGCAGAAAAGACCAATATCCCCGGAATGGAGGAATATGGTAAAGGAAATATGCCACAATAAACTAAACCACTATTATTTATTAAACTACTTATTATTATGAAAAAGCTGTTTTTTGCAATCGCCTTTCTGGGAATCATATTTTCCGCACAGGCACAAAGTAAATCTGTTAAAGCCCTTTATGAAAAATACAGAGGCGAGGAGGACTTCTTCCATATGGAGTTGGGAGGTAACTTCCTGAATTTCGCCGAAGGTTTTAAAATTGACATTGATGAAGATGATATGGCTACCGTAGCCAAATCTATCGAGAAGCTCAATTTTTTTACGCTTCCTGACAATGCTGATCGAAGCGGAGCGGAATTCAAAGCACTAAAAAAAGGTTTGGAAAAGGAACGCTATGAGTTAATGATGGAAATGGCCGATGAAGGGGAGATTGTCGTCTATTCCAAGGGAGGGAAAACTATTTCAGACTTGGTGGTCTTGGTAGGAGGAGATGAAGGAGACCTGATGGTCGTCGAACTCAAAGGCTCCTTTGCTCAGGAGCTCGTAGCCGAAGCCATGAAGCAGGGCAGGAATTAGAAGAGTTTCAAAAAGAAAAAATTAAGCTATCAGTGAAAGCTGGTAGCTTTTTTTGTTCTATTCTCCCTGCGTCTTTCCGTTTTTCTTTCTTTTCTAAAAGCAGGATTTTGTAAGAAAATCTACCCTTTTAGATCTTGAGTTGAGTTTTTTTATAAAGATTTTAATTTTTTTTTCTCCGATACAATCGATTGCGAAAAACTATTTTTATTAATTGATGTAATGACATGATTTTGTATTTTAAAAATTTACAAAATTAAATTTCAAAAAAGCTAGATTTTTCAGATTATTTGGGTTTCCGCTATCGATTGCGGGAATTGATTATATTATTTTTAATTAAATAGCTTAATCATTATTGAATTCATAAAAAATCCATAAAAATTTTGAAACATTTTCATTTTTAGTGCCGTTTGCTACCTTTGTAATGTCATTTGAAGACAAACCCATCAGACCCGATGGACCCTGTAGCCCAAAATACCACCTCGAATGGATTCGCCATTCCGGGTTACACATTAAAAAAGAACCTATTAAACCAATTATTAGTATGAAAAAATTATTGTCTATGCTTTTTGTTGCCGGGATGGCAACAGGAGCCTTTGCCACAGGAGCAGAGAAATCTGTAGAGATTATTCACTCTGATGCTGCCAAAGTAACAGTTGCAATGACTGAAGCGCCAAGCAGCACCGTGATTGTTAAAATTTTGGATGAGGAAAACCGTTTGGTTTTAAGAGATCGGATTAACAAGTCGGAAGCTTTTGCAAAACGCTATGATTTGAATGCACTTCCAAAAGGAACTTATTCAGTAGAAGTGTTGGATAATTCTGGTGTATTGCGAACTACAACTTTTCAAAACTTTGTAGATGAAAAACCATCCGTTTACTCTCGAGTATCTTTATTGGAAAACAACAAGTATCGACTTCTAGTAAGCAACTTGAGTGCGAAGGCGTTTACAGTTTCTATTTACGATGGTGATAAGTTGATCCACAGTGAGAAGGTAGCGGATGCTCAAGGTCTACACAAGATCTACAACATCGAAAAACCATCAGCTTCTATCAGTTTTCGAGTGACTACAGAAGGGGGATTTGACAAGTATCTTTCTGCCCTTTAAGAAAAAGTGAACCAACTAGCTATTAAAAACCCCGCTCTGGGTCTGAGGCGGGGTTATTTTTTTGTCTAAAATCAATGAAATCGCAAGACTGTCTCCGCTACTCTCTTCCCCAAGTCTTCGCCTTTTTTCAGAAAAATAGGATCCAATTCTTCCTGCAAATCAAAAGGCTCCTCTCCGGTGATGGCCGAGGCACCAAAAGCAGATTCTACCGTATCTCCACCAACCAAAATCATCCCATGAATCAGCATGCTATGCATCAAATTCAGCATCACAAGCTCTTCTCCGATAGACATGCCGCCTCCCGTACTGAACACCGCGCCAATTTTATCTTTCAGGGGTCTTTCCTCAAAAGGCCAGGAATTGATAAACTCCTGCACTGCCGGAGCAATATTGGCATTGTAAACGGGGGAGCCGAGGATGATTGCTGAAGCGGCGAGTAAGTCATCCTGTTGGACTTGATCTATCAGTAAAAGCTTAACATCTACCTCTTCTACAGATAGCGCGCCTTCTCCTATGGCTTTCGCCATTTGCTCGGTATTTCCGGACTGGGAGTAATAGGTAATTAAAATCAAAGGCTTTTCCTGAGCGAAAAGAAAATGAGAGAAGGAAAAAAGAAAGAGAATTAGGTTGAGTTTTCGCATGAGTTGGAAAGAAATTGATTATTAAGCTAAAAAAGAGGCAGCCTTAAATGCTAATCATTGTCAGACTGAGCGAAGGCGAAGTCTTACTACAGCGGATTCTGCTGCATTTCGACTCCGCTCAATGTGACAAATGAATATAGGCAGCCTCTTGATAATCTATTTAAGCGAAAAGCTTATTTACTCCAACTTGCCTTTCCTCCTTTGGCAGAATCGACGGTGATACTGTAGTTGGAAGCAGAAGATACAATCCATCTCACTTTCACCGCACTCATTCCAGGGATATTGTCAACGGCGATTCGTTCTGGTCGAAGTTTCTGCTCTTGATAGCTCTTGAAGTCTTCATTTTCTACTACAAAACCTGCCACAACTTTAGCCCCGGAAATGGACACATAGTCCGGACGCTCGATATTGTACTTCAAATCCTGCGAGGAGTGTGTTGGCATCATTCGCTCATTGAAGATGGTAGCCGTGATCGCTTTCAGTCCACCGCCCAAGTCTTCCTCTTTTACATCCATCACGGATAGCTTCGGCGTGTGGTAGGCATGGTAAATCGTAAAGGCTGAATTTCTGTGCGCATCTTGTTCCATCAAGAAACCCGGGTGGGCACGTCCAAAGGTCTTTTTAAAACCTCCAATCTCAATCTCTCCATATTGCGGATGCTCGTAGCTCTCCCAGTCCACAAAAGCATCTCCGAAGGTCAGCAATTGATCTACCTTGAGTTGTTCTTCCTGATTGCCTCTACCGGCATTTTGATGGAAGTAGAGATAAGAAATCATCAACTCATTGGAATAGGTGAAAATCCCACGATTCCCATAAAACCAATCCAATTCTCCTCCAAATACCGAATACAGATCCTTGTAAACAGTGAGGTAACGATATCCAGGCATCATTTCTTCGCCTTTTTTGGCAATGGCGTCGTAGATTCGGATATCCTCGCGGTTGTAGGTATTCACATCCTCTTCAGCACCTGGTCCACGAAGGATCATTCCTCCATAGTTGTGGTAACTCTGAGCCCCAGCGATATTGGGGTGCTTCATCACAAACTCCATCACTGAGCGATTTTCTGGAAGGGTAAAAGGATAGCGAAGCGCTCCTCGCTGAATGTAATCCGGCTGCCAGTTCCAGCCCCAATCTCGGTTAGGATCGTAGTAGCCGACATCGTCATCATTGATACGTCCGTCCCCATCAAGATCGGTTCCTTCTTGACCGAGTATTTCATAGTCTCCCACTTGATCAGGCCCTACCGGTACCAAGCGACGAGGATCCAGCGGGTCTTTAATGTATCGTCCCGTTGGGCTTTTTCGGATCATTTGGGTAATGTGACCATCTCCATTTAGGTCGTCCATTTCATCTTCACCAGCTAATCCATCTCCGTCATTATCCAATACCATAACACCAGATCGAGGTGTATTTTGGGTATTTGGCTTCAAAAAGAAGTCATTTCGAGCGTCTGGATTGATTGTAGGAGTGATATAAAAAGTTTTATCCCGGAGCAATTCCTGGATAAATTCCGTATCCCCATGCATCTCGGTCAGATACCAGGCTGTATACAAAGCAAATTCAGCCCCCTGAATTTCATTAGAGTGAATATTGCCATCGATCCACATGGCCGGTTTGTCTGTATCTTTTCCTGCGGAAAAATCAGTAATCGTCAAGGTCATGATATCCCGACCTTCATACGATTTACCGATTGATTGGATTTTTGCTAAATCAGGATGAGCCTTGGCGATTTTTTGCATGACATCGACCAATCCTTCATAAGTATAGTAGCGATTCCATGCTACTTCTACCTTAGGCATGTGTGGAGAGCCAACTGCTTTGAAGAACTTCTCCTGCGCATTCACGTCCACGCTTGCCAATCCGGCTGCGCTCAAAGCCAGGGCAAGGAAATATTTTTTGATTTTCATAGTCTTCATGGCTTTAGAGTTTGAACGTTGCATTGATAAATCCTGCATGAGCTGCACCGGCTTTCAGGGTTACATCCCCTTTTCCGCGGATGATCCAGCTCAAACTCACTTTCTCATAAGCTCCAATGGAGTCGATCAATTGGATTTTTTCACCTGAAATCAGGCGATCTTCCCCAGCATTCAGATCCACTCGGATTTTTCGTAGCCAACGGGAACGTTCACCCATTTCGGAATGAGTAGGAAGTGGTGCGTTGTTGAAAAGGTCCAAAGAAACGCGTGTCAACCCATTTCCGATAGATTCAATTTTTAGGTTTTGAACCTCCAAATTCGGCTGCATCTCAGCTAGCTTGAGAATGAAGTCCGTATGCTCATCAGCGATTTCGCCTACTTTTTCATAAGGAGGATTAGCCATCACAAATGGTTTAATTCCTCCAACCTCTACTTTTTTACCTGGGAAATCAGGGTGGGATATCTCTGTCCAGGGAACAAAGACATCATTCCATCCCAAAGAATCTGCCCAGGCCAAATAGTTGGCTTCAGCATTGGACTTACCTTTGAATTCGGGCACCCAATAGCCCGGTGTACTGTAACTTAATCGGGCAAAATGGAAGTAGGCCCACTGGAAGAAATCTCCATCAGTGCCTTGGTTGTTTTGCTGAAAAGCCTTTTGAGAAACTGTGCTTTTGTAAAGGTCGGAAACCATGGCATTGATGGCTTCGTCTTTCTGCAAAATGGAAGTAACTACCCGCTTTCTGGCATTCTGCGCATTGTACTTCAAAGGAGAGGAGAGGTTGTTAGCAGGAGAGAAAGTCACAAAAGCGAAGATGTTCCACTGATCAAAAAGGTAATCCAAAAGCGCTCGGCTTTCGGGTTGGGATACTGCAATATCTCCAGCCAAAGGTTCGAAAACAGGGAATTTGTAGGTCAGGGATTTATTGAAAGCGATACCTTCCTTCAAGTCTTCGGCGAAGTTGCCATCCTGATCATCATCCTTGCTTTCCTTGAATACCAGATAGCTTCCTGCTTCTCCTTTGCTTCGATCAGCTTTTACCAAAACTCGCTCGTCTTCCTTGGAAACAACATAATCTCCCATTGGGTCTTCTACTCGCATCCAGGTGATATACCCATCACCGTTCAGGTCGCTGTATCCATTGTCGCCTGGAGTTCCGTCCCGGTCATGATCCACAGATGCCCCATTTCCACGGCGCTCATATTTCAAGCTTGCATGGTACTGCGCATAAGCATCCGGAGACATATTTGGAAAGATGTAAAAAGTGGTCTTTTCCAAGACATCCGAATGTTCATTGATTAGCTTCTCAGCAAATTGAGTAGCCAATTCAACACTAAGTACGTGGAATCCTTCGACACCCCCGACTACTGCTATCGCAGGTTTTTCGTCTTGGTTACCGGATCCAATTTTAAGAGCCCAAATGGGATTGCCTCCTGGAGTTTGGGCAAGTCTTTCAAGGCTAGCATTTGAGCTGGCCCCAATTTTTTGAAGTCGCTGTTCTAGTTGGGAAAGTGTTGGGTAATCATTCTGGGCCATGGAAGCACCAGAAATCAAAACACTTCCAGCCAACAAGCAGCCGAAAAAGAATTTTTTCATAAGGTTTGGATTAGTTTTTCGCTAGATAAATAGTCCATATCAATGTCTAATTTTATCAAAATATCTCCACTTCCCCACCTAGACTTATTTTTCCCTCCTAAAAAAAGCGTGAATGGGAGCTAATTTGGATGAGTGGAATCCTAACATCAAAAAGATTCATGAATAAAAATCATTCTAAATAGTCTCAAAAAAGAAGCGTTGGATGATTATCGAAAATGGATTTTCACTAACTTAAGGAAAAGGGATTGGTTTGTGGAACAAAATTTAAGGTCATCAAACTTTACACTTCCATATTAAATAGCAGGACGTACATCACCCTAGTGATTTCGGTAATTGTTACTTTCCTTTCCATTCACTTCAACTTGGTGTATAACCTGGATCTGACGCTGCTCAGTATAGCTATTATTTTTCCTTTGGTTTTTAATATTCGTGGAGCTTTCCGCAGGAGAGAAAAAGCCCTTGAGCATCTCAGTAAGTACCGGTCTGCCATGGTAACTATAAATTTTTACTTGCAGACCAGTACTGATTTGTCCGAAGAGGAAAAGCAGAAAACAGAAGACATTCTTTCTCGAATAAGCGATCAAGCCGTCAGCCACCTGAAGAACAATGAAGAAAATGTGGAATCGGTAGATCGGGCTATACATGATTTCCATACGCATATTTCAGAATTGGAGGATTTTATCCCAAGAAGAATCAAAGACAGGATTTTTAGATATATGAATGATATGCAGGAGGGATTTGAGAATGTTTTCGCAATAAATATTCATCGAACTCCAAGAGCCTTAAAGGCATATTGCTTGGTTTTTATTTACATTTTTCCTTTCATTTATTCTCCAACAGTAAATTACAATATTGGGGTAGCCCACAGCGATCTGGTCATCTATTTCATAGTAGTGGTTACAGAATTTATCCTTATTGCCCTTTATAATATTCAGGATCAAATGGAATATCCCTTTGATGATATTGGAGTGGATGATATTAAACTAGAGAATTTCCAATTACATCGAAGAGTGTATCCTTTTTTAAAAAAGTGATTTACTTAATCTCTTCTAAAAATCAATCTTTCCGAAACGACACCCAGTAATCATTAACTTTAAAGAGTTAATACTTCCAATAAAGCTTTTAATGAAGCGAAATTGGAGGAGTGGAATCCAAAGATTTATGTTGGAGCAAAGGAGAAATTTTTATTATTTGAAAAAAATCCCTGTTTTCCATGTATAAAAAAATCGCTCTGGCCATCGCTTTTTCTCCGAGAATTGAGGCCTTGATTGCAGAAGTCAAACGCCTCGTTATTCTTTTTGATACGGAATTATTGCTGATTCACGTGGGAACCAAAACTCCTGAATTGGAAGCAAAGCTAGATGAAATGCTAGCTCGGCATGGTTGTGACAAGCTCCGAATCAAGGTAGTTTGGAAGGAGGGGAAGCCAGTGAAAATGATTGTCAAGGCATGTGAAGAGGAAAATGTGGATTTGTTAGTAGCCGGTGCCTTGAAGCATGAGGGGCTTTTCAAATATTACATGGGAACAGTGGGCCGGAAAATTATTCGAAAGGCACCTTGTTCTGTTTTGACGCTGATTGAGCCTCGAGTGGAAACTTCCGAATTTTCCCGTGTGGTAATCAACGGAACCCAATTGGAAATCACTCCTTATGTGATTGAGAAAGGGTTGGAGTTTTCCAAAATTGTGAAGGCAGATATGGTCTCCATCTTGAATGAGATAAAGCTGTACGGCTTGCAAATGGGTACAGCAAGTGAGGACTCGGAGGAGGAGATTGCACAGACACGACGACAATTGGTTCAAAATGAAATCGATTATGTCCAAAAAATCCTAGATACCCTCGATCCAGGCAAATTGAAAATAAACATCAAAGTAACCGGAGGAAAATGGGCGGTGGAACTAGCTCGATTCTGTGAAAAAACGGATGCTAACCTTCTGGTAGTGGGGGATACCCGAAAATTAAATTTCTTTGACAGACTCTTTCCTCATGATTTGGAAGAGCTTCTCAGTACTTTGCCTTGTAATCTTTTAATCGTTAAAAAATAAACCTCCATGGAAACGTTAAACCATAAGGAGGTTATTAATCTCCTCATACAGCTTGCTGCTATGCTCATCATAGCAAGGGTTTTTGCAGAGTTGGCTAGGAAAATCAAACAGCCTGCCGTGGTAGGTGAAATCCTAGCAGGGATTGTCTTAGGACCCACCATTTTGGGAACAGTCATGCCTGAATTCCATACCTATCTCTTTGGAGGAGGAGGGAATACGAATATCGCGCTCGATGGCTTTGTGCAGATTTCTGTGGTTTTGCTTCTTTTCATTGCAGGACTGGAAGTAGAGCTGCAAATTGTATGGAATCAAGGGAAAAATGCGCTTAAAATCGCAGTCGCTTCCATGGTGTTGCCAATTATTGCCGGCTTTGTGGTGGCCTATGCTTTCCCGGAATTTTTGGGAGTAAATATCAATGACCGAATGGTCGCTTCCACCTTTTTTGGGCTGGCAATCAGTATCACAGCCTTGGCGGTGGTTGCCCGGGTTTTAATGGATTTGAACCTATTTAAAACTCCTACAGGCCTCTTAATCATCGCTGCAGCTATGATTGTTGATGTCTTGGGATGGATTGTTTTCTCGGTGATTTTATCTCTTTCTGAAACTAGTAGTGGAGGTTTGGGAGTTTGGCCTACGATAGGCTTGACCTTGCTTTTCACTTTGGTAATGTTGACAGTAGGAAAGGGTTTGATCAACAGGACTTTGCCTTGGGTAAATAAAAAGCTAGCCTGGCCGGGAGGTTTACTTTCTCTGTCTTTGGCGCTTTGTTTCTTGGCAGCTTCTTTTACTGAATTCATTGGAATCCATGCCATTTTCGGTGCATTTATCATTGGCGTGGCATTGGGTGATTCGGAATATTTGACTGAGAAAGCCAAGGAGATTCTACACCAATTCATTAACAATATCTTTGCCCCAATCTTCTTCGTTTCGATCGGTTTAAAGGTCAATTTTATTGAAAGTTTTGACCTAGGAGTGACAGGTGTAGTAGTGATTGTCGGTTTGTTGACCAAGTATTATGGAGCTTACTTGGGGGGAAGATTTGCAGGCGTTGGAAGGAAACAGTCGGTCATCGCAGGCTTTGGGTTGAGCACAAGAGGCAGTATGGATATTATTTTGGGTTTGATTGCTTTGGAGTACGGACTCGTATCTGATTCCCTATTTATTGGCTTGGTGATTTTAGCTTTGATTTCCAGTATTGCTTCCGGTCCATTGATGCGGTGGGCGGGGAATTTTAAGTTTTAAAAGCTTTTCTCAATCCTTCATCAATTTGTTCAATTGGGTAGAATTAACTTTCAGGTGTAATTTTGGGTTGTAAAAATTCACCCACTTAGCAAACGATATGGCAAAGGCTCAAAAAATTGGCGTTTTACTCGTCAATTTGGGAACACCTGACAGCACTCAAACTTCGGATGTCCGCAAATACCTTCGCGAATTTTTAATGGATGGACGTGTGATTGACTTCCCGTTTATCCCGCGATGGATGTTGGTCAATTTGATTATAGCGCCTTTCCGATCTCCAAAGTCGGCCAAGGAATACCGAAAACTTTGGACCGATAGAGGTTCACCTTTGCTTTTCCATACAGAAGATCTTCGCGATAAATTGGTTCAAAAGCTTGATCCAGATAAGTTTTTGGTGAAGATTGCCATGCGCTATCAGAATCCAAGTATCGAAAAAGGGCTTGCTGAATTGATGGCCGAAAAGGTGAAGAAGATCATTGTGGTTCCGCTTTTTCCACAATATGCTTCGGCGACAAATGGGTCCGTAATTGACAAGGTGATGGAGATTGTCAGAGGATGGCAAATCATCCCTGAAATTTCTTTCATCAGTAATTTTGTCGAGCACCCACTATTCTTACAAGCCTGGGAAGAATTGGGAAAAGAAATGATGGAAAAGGGGGAATACGAACATTTTGTCTTTTCCTATCATGGTCTTCCGGAGCGACAAATCCGAAAAGGATCGGTCGAAAATTATTGCCAACTCGGCGCTTGTTGCAATAAATACGGCGCCAAAAATCAATTCTGCTACCGAGCTCAATGCTTCCAAACCACTCGTCTAGTTGCTCAGCGTCTTGGTCTTCCTGAAGAAAAGGTTACAACTTGTTTCCAATCCCGCTTGGGAAATGATCCCTGGGTAAAGCCATATACAGAGGATGTAATTAAGGAATTGGCAGGAAAAGGTATCAAAAAGGTGTTAGTGTTTTCACCTGCTTTTGTGGCAGATTGCCTTGAAACAACTGTGGAGGTAGGAGAAGAGTACAAGGAAGAATTTGAAGAGTTGGGAGGAGAGCAATGGGATTTGGTTCCGAGCTTAAATTCTTCGGACACTTGGGTAGAATGCATCAAGGACTTGGTGGAAAGCCGCGCTTAATAAGTAGCATCAATTTTCTAGTCTTACCTAGAATTCCCGAATTTTCTCGAAATTCGTAGCTGTTTTAAACCCATCACTTTGTCAAAAGCATCGAGTCGGGCTTTTCTGATTCTCGGGATTGTCCTCATATCCATTAACCTCCGAACATCAATTGCCTCTGTTGGCCCTTTGATTCCATTTATCCGGGAGGATTTGGGGATTTCTAATGGTTTGGCTGGTTCATTGACTACGCTTACCCTATTTACTTTTGCCATATTTTCGCTCTTTTCACCGGGAATCGGTAAGCGAATAGGAAATGGGCGATCCATTTTTTTAGGAATATCAATCCTTGCAATAGGTGTGATTTTGCGGGTTTTAGGGGGAGTGGAATTGCTGTTTTTCGGTACGGCTCTTACAGGAATAGGAATCGTGATAGCCAATGTCTTGATGATTCCTTTTTTCAAGTCACATCTTCCTGAAAAGTTAGGGTTATTGACCGCAATTCTTTCTACTGGGATGTCCCTATTTGCGGCTATCGCTTCAGGAGTTAGTGTTCCTTTGGCTGTGGATTTAGGCTGGGGATGGAGAGGTTCGCTTGCTTCTTGGGTGGTTTTGATGGTAATTGCCCTAGCCGTTTGGTTTCCTCAGGCCAAAGCTAAACCATCCCCAAAATCTGGGATTGAAATAGCCGGTAAAAATGTATGGAAGTCAAAATTGGCTTGGCAGGTCACTCTCTTCATGGGAGCCCAATCCGTGATGTATTTCACGATGGTGACCTGGTTACCGGATATGCTTATATCCAAAGGCATGACACCTGTGCGTGCAGGTTTAGCTCTTTCTTACATGCAGCTGATTTCTTTGATTGGGACTTTTTTCGCACCGGGCCTGTTGATGAAATTACGTCAGCAGCAAGGAGTAATTCTGGGTGTTTCAATTGGATACTTGCTAGGGTATAGTCTCCTTTTTTGGAATGAGACATGGATTATTTTTACTTCGATGACCATTATAGGTATAGGTTCAGGAGCAAGTTTGAGTATAGCTTACACCTTAATTTCCTTGCGAACCATCGAGGATCAGACTACATCTAGGCTTTCGGGTATGGTCCAATCTGCAGGATATATTTTGGCAGCCTTAGGTCCTTTGCTTTTTGGAGTTTCCTTGGATTTGGTTGGGAATTGGGATTTTTTGAATTGGTTTTTGTTGGCTATGACCATTCAGTTTTTGATTTTCGGTTGGGGAGCCGGTAAGGATCAAAAAATCTGATTTACTTTTTGACTCTAAGCTGGATTTATTCGGCTAATTTTGCGCTCAAATTCTATCGCTATGCAAGAGTTTTTCACAGAAATGGGTTTTTCCGAACAGGTATTTACCTATTTCATCATGCCAGCACTCATCTTTATTGCCCGAGTTGGGGATGTGTCCATCAATACCCTACGGATCATGTTTATGATGAATGGGAAAAAGAATATAGCTCCCATTTTGGGCTTTTTTGAAGCCTTAATTTGGTTGCTAGCAATCGGGCAGATTTTTCAGAATATCAATAACCCGATATCCTATATCGCCTATGCGGCTGGTTTTGGGATGGGAACTTATGTGGGAATGCGTTTTGATGAAAAATTAGCCTTGGGACGCGTTTTGGTTCGTGTTATTACACCCAAGCCCCTACCTGAATTGGTAGAATACATGAAGGAACAAGATTACCGATTTACCAGTGTAGGTGCTGAGGGAAGATATGGAAAAGTAAATTTGCTCTTTACGGTCATGAAGCGAGATACGCTACAAACTTTTATTGATAAGGTTAAGTCAATTGATGAAAAAGCCTTCTACACCATTGAAAGCGTCAAGAGGATTTCAGAAGATGATTTGAATGTGATGGAGGATCGTCCACGATTCAAAAATTGGTTGGGTAGAAGAGCTAGAATTTAATGGGGAATTCCTGGTTTCAGTTTCAGCAGTTTCGAATCGAGCAGGATCGCTGCGGGATGAAGGTGTCTACGGATGCTGTCCTATTGGGATCTTTGGCGAATCATTCAAATCCAAAAACCATTTTGGATATTGGAACTGGGACAGGTGTAATAGCTCTGATGCTAGCTCAGCGCTATAAGAATGCACAAATCATAGCAGTTGAGTTAGATCATGATGCAGCTGATCAAGCTCTTGGAAATTTTGCTTCAAGTCCATTTTCGGAAAGGTTGAAATTACTGGAAGGAAAGATTCAGGATTTTCATTCGGAAAAGCTTTTTGATTTGATCGTAAGTAATCCCCCTTATTTTACTGATCATTTACTTCCTCAGAATCAGCAAAGGCTAAGGGCCTTGCATACAGATGATTTATCATTTCCGGAGTTATGTGAAGCAGTGAATTGCCTTTTAGACAAAGAAGGAGAATTTTGGGTGATATTACCTGTTTCTGAAATGGAAAAGCTAATTCACTTTTTTGAACCTCTTAAAATCTATCCTTTTAAATCAATTTTGATTCAAGACCGACCTAGTAAAAACCCTCATCGAAAAATATGTGGATTTAAACGTGAAATTCAGGATCTAAAAGAAGAATACATTAGCATTAAAGATGAAATTGGTGATTTTTCTGAGTCTTATCGAAAGCTGATTTCTGGATTCCTTTTAGGTTACTGAGGAAATCTTTGTCTTTTTTCTTAAAAAAGAATAGAAGATTTGGGATAAGCCGTTGCAGGGGGAAGCGATTTCTATAATTTTGAGTTTTTAAAAACTACCACACATGTTGAAATTAAGGTCTTTAGGCATTCTTTTAATGCTCTTTTGGATAGCTTCATGCACAGAAGAGAATTTGGGGGTGACGTTTGTGACCACGGAGGAAGTGCTTTTTGCGAGTGGAGATCAAGTTCGGCTCCTAGGTCGGGTGATTAGTGACCAAGATGTTCAGGTTCAAGATCATGGATTTTATTTGGCAGAAGATGAAGCTTTTTCAAGCCCTCAAATCATTTCTTTAGGGGAGAAAAGTGGCCCTGGAAGATTCATCGGGGAAGTTTCCGGCTTGAAGGTTGGCACTATTTATTTTGCAAAGTCCTTCATGGAACTTAGCGGTGAAATGATCTTTGGCAATTCCTTGGAACTGTCTACTTTGGAACCAGCTGTAAAATCATTTTCTCCAGAGTTTGCAGCTGTTGGTGAAGAGTTGATTATAGAAGGTAGGAACTTTGGAGAAGACACTAGAGTCTTTTTTGGTGATCAAGAAGCTCAAGTTCTGGAAAATACCTTGCAAAGTAAACTGTTAGTGCGAGTTCCTAATCCTGGAGATGAAGCTCAAGTACCTATTCGGGTGCAAGTACAAGACAGGGAGGTAAGTTCTCCAACATTATTTGAATATCAAATAGGGACTTATGAGCTAATAAGTACCTATCCTCAAGAAATAAAGCTGTATGATAATGTATTTTTTCAGAATGGGCCAAATGAATTTTATATAGGCTTAGGTTCGGAAAGGAGGTTGTCTTTTATCAATGGTTTTCAAAAGTTTGATGCAGCCTCTTCATCTTGGGAGTCCGTTCAATTTCCTGGGTCCAGTCGTTCTTTTGCATTTTTTACCGATCGATATATTGGAGGGGGCTTGTCTCAGCTAGGATCCAATCCTTTTGTTTTTGATCCTACTTTCTGGAAATTTGAATCAGGCCAATTTATACAAAAGCCGGATTTACCTTTTTTAACTCGTGATGCTTTGGCTTTTGAATTTGAAGAGGATTTGTATGTCTTAGGCAGCAATGCTAACTCGATGCCATTTTTCTCGAAGTTTAATTCTTCTACGGAAAGCTGGGAAGTTTTACCAAATTCACCTGTTTCATTTGGACGTAATGATGTATCCTTCACGTATCAAAACAAGGCTTATTTGTTAAGTACATCCGATGCATCGATTTGGACTTTTGATTTCAGTCTTCAGACTTGGGAAGAAATTGCATCTTTTCCTGGCAATTTAGGGAATGGGCGAGGGATGGCTCGAATAATTGGTAACAAAGCATATATCGGTCTTTTTGAAAGGACAAATGAGTTGTGGGAGTTGGATTTGGATACTTTTACTTGGACTCGAAAAAATCCTATGCCTGGGCTCCCACAAAGTGTTTTGGTAGGGCATTTTGTAAGTGGCCCTAATATATATATCATACGAGTACCGGACATTACACTTGCAGGTCAGTATCCAATGGATTTGTATCGTTTTGATCCTAATGGGATTTAATATGGATAGTATGAAAAAACTGCTTTTTACCTTTTTAGCATTCATTATCCTACAGGGTTTGTCTGCTCAGGATCAGCCGAAGCGAACGGTCATCGGTCGGGATATTGGTCAGCTAAAAAATATCCGGATTACTGGTCGAATCATTGATGAAATCACCGGTGAAGCGCTAATTGGTGCTACCGTTAGTATACCCGAGATTGATCAGACAAAAATTACTGATAATAATGGCGAGTTTGATTTTATTTTGGATCGAGCTGAATACACCCTAGAATTCAGATATGTGGGCTATGAAAGCATTACTTATCCGATCGTGGCGGTAGGAGATGGAAGGATTTCCATGCGGATGATTCAAGAAGATTTTGAATTAGAGGATGTAGTCATATTTGGACGAGATCCGGAGAAAAATATCCGTTCCACTGATATGGGAGCCATTACCATGAGTATGAATACCATTCGAGAACTTCCTCCATTTTTGGGTGAAGTGGATATCATTCGGTCTATGGCTACACTTCCCGGTGTATCGCAAGTTGGGGAGGCTGCCGCAGGATTAAATGTTCGTGGAGGCGGTGCGGATCAAAACCTGATTCAATTTGCAGGTGCTCCAATTTATAATCCAACTCACCTTTTTGGTCTATTTACCTCTTTCAATGCAGATATTGTAAATGATGTAACTCTTTACAAATCTGTGATTCCGCCAAAATTTGGAGGGAGAGGCTCTTCGATTTTGGATATTTTGCCTAAAGCAGGAAGTATTGATAACTGGGGTGGGGATTTGATGTTGAGTAATTATTCTGGAAAAATCGGAATAAACGGACCTTTGGTAAAGGATAAAGTTTCTATTCGAGGCGGATTCCGAGGTTCTTACATTAATTGGTTTTTGAATTCGCTCAGCAATCCAGACCTCAAGAATTCCCAGGCGAATTTTTACGATGGTAACTTGGTAATATCTGCTCCAATTTCAGAAGAGCAGGAATTTACCTATAGCTACTATACCTCCTATGATGATTTTGCGTTCGCTTCGGATACCACGATTTCTTGGAAAAACAACTCTCATTCTTTGTCTTGGAAAGGACGCTTTGGAGAGAAAGTAGGTGTGCAGGCTTTGGGTTATTTGACCCAATACGACTATAGTATATTCAATCGCTCAGGGATCAATGATTTTGATCTCAATTCAGGAATTGTGGACTATGGAGCGAAGGTTTTTGCGACCTATTCTTTATCCCCGACCAATATCATTACTATCGGGGGTGATTTCAAGGATTTGACATTACAGCCGGGAGAATTAGTCCCTAGCAATCAGCAAGAATCCGGGATTTTACCTCAAAAGGTACAGGATGAATATGGAAGGGAAATGGGAGCGCATTTCCAACATGAATTTGAAGTTGGGGAAAAATTCGGAATGTCATATGGAGTTCGATATGATCTCTTTCAATATTTCGGTCCTAGAACGGTTCGACAATACGCTGAAAATCAACCTATTTCAGATGGTAGTGCCATTGGTGAAACTACCTACGGAGACGGAGAAAAAATAATTTCCTACGATGGATTTGGGCCAAGAGCTTCCATTCGTTACTCCCTTTCAAAATACAGTTCAATCAAGGCGGGATACAATAAAATGTATCAGTTTATCCATCTGATTTCTAACACTGCTACCATCGCGCCTACAGATATTTGGAAGCTTAGTGATGAGTTTTTGAAACCTCAGATTGTGGATCAGTATTCCCTTGGATTCTACAATAATTTCAAAGGAAATATCTTCGAAACATCCATTGAGGTCTATTACAAAGACATTCAAAATGTAGTGGAATACAAGGATGGAGCGAATCTGATTCTCCAAAATCATGTGGAAACAGAGTTGGTTCCAGCACAAGGTAGAGCTTATGGGGTTGAATTGTATGTGAAAAAGAATCTGGGCCGTTTGACCGGTTGGGTTTCTTATACTTATTCCCGAAGCCTCCGCCAGGTAATTACTGCCTTTGAAGAGGAGATTATTAATGATGGAGATTGGTTTGCCTCAAATTTTGACAAACCTCATGATGTGACGTTGATTGGAAATTATAAGGTCAGCACCAATACCTCCATTTCAGCAACCTTTGGTTACAGTACTGGTAGACCGGTTACTTTTCCTGAGGTGAAATTTGATTATTCTGGAAATAACCTAGCCTATTTCAATCGAAGAAATGAACAGCGATTACCGGATTTCCACCGCTTAGATCTCGCTGTCAATTTCAAGTTGAAAGGTCAAGGTCGATTCTTTGAGGATGGAGATTGGACCTTTTCTGTATTGAATGTTTATGGTCGAAAAAATCCTTTTTCACTCTTTTTTGTAGATGAAGCTGGTGCGCCGCCACAAGCCCTTCGTTTGGCTGTTCTCGGAGTGCCACTTCCTAGTTTGAGTTATTCAATCAAGTTCTGATGCCTAACATGTTCAAAAGACTTATATATATTCTGCTTTTGTTGCCAATGGCCTGCATTAATCCTTACGAAGTAGGATTAGATACAGGTGAGCAGTTATTGACTGTAGAGGCTGTCTTAACATCTGTTCCTGGAAGACAGGAGGTTAGGTTGACTCGAAGTGATACTTACGGGTCCGTTTTTGAAGGCTTGATTAGACCTGTTCGTGGAGCTACGGTTGTTGTTCGTGACGATTTAGGAGATGTTGTCTTCTTAGAGGAGAACCCTGAAGATAGGGGAAGTTATTTGACTCCTCCTGATTTTGCGACTAGTCCCGGTCGATCCTATACTCTCCAAATTCAGACTCCAGAAGGCAAAGTATATTCCTCTTTTCCTGAGAAAGTTCAAACAGTTCCAGAGATCAATTCCGTTTCGATCGAGACTTTGACGATTCCTGTAGAGGGAGAAGAAAATGTTCGATCAGGTGTTCAATTGGTAGTAGATGTTCAGGATCCCATTGATGAAGATAATTTTTATCTATGGAAAAACGGCCCCTCAGTCTATATTTTAGAAACCAGGCCTGACATTTTTACACCTCGTCCATCTGATATAAATCCCAGTCGGGATCCGCAACCAAAGGATTGTTGTATTGCTTGTTTTCGATCTGAGCAGGTGAATAACAGTGGAATATACATCGCCAATGATGATAATTTCAATGGGCTGAATACCCGTTTAGTAGCTGGGTTCGTGGAAGATGATGGCTTGCGCTTTGTGAATACTTATCGTATAGATTTACGACAAATCAGTATTTCCCAAGAAGCCTATCGATTCCTTCGATTGGTGAAGCAACAAACTGAAATCAGTGGATCTGTTTTCGATCCCCCACCTGCTAATATTCGAAGCAACATGATCAATCTTGAAGATCCTGATGAGGTAGTATTAGGGTACTTTATAGCAGGAGCTGAAACAACAAGAAGGATTTATATAGATAAATCCCAACTTACTTTTGCTCAACCGCGGAGCATTATCCCAGATGATTGCCGTGAGGTAGAAGGTGCTCAATTGGATCCTCCTGCGGACTGGAATCCTTAATTTTCTAAGACCTTTTCGTCGAAATGAATTCCATAGTCTGCCAACCGGTCCAATATCGGCAGGTAGATTTCAGGGATAATTGGAAGATGAAGTCCTGAAAGTTGAATTTCTCCCTCCAGAAATAAATCTACTGCGATTGCCAAAGGAAGCCCGACTGTCTTTGCCATGGCAGTGTGGTCTGAGTTTTCCCCTTTTACGACCAAGCTGGATATTAATTTTCGGGTAGAGTTATTTTCCTTGATTTCAAATTGATGCTGCATGACGATCATATCCCGATCATCTGCTTTTAAGGTCCATTCTTTCTCCAATATGGCCTGTAAAATTTGAGCAGGTGAACCTTGATAAATCGGAAGCGGATCATGGGAAAACAATCCCAGCCACTGTATTTTTTCGAAAGTTGGGAAATCCATATCCGGGATGTAGCTGCTCAATTTTTCTTCCACTGATCGCTCGGGATCAAAAGGTAAAAAGCTATTTAAGAAATCCCGCTTGGTGCTAGTTGATGGTGGGTTCAATTCGATGCTGTCATCGGTAAGACCAAGCTCAATAAGCACATCCCATGCTTTGGTGAACCCTGTTCTTCGAAGTGTCCCACGAAGCATGGTTGGAATATTTTCTAGGCCATAAAGCTTTCTGTAGGCCAAAGAATCTCGATTGGGATAGCCTTCAAAATCACCTAATTCATCAAAGCTTACTTTTACTGCTCGTTTAAAAAGTTGATGATAGGGGATGTATTTAAGCTTCGATTGCTCGATATAGCGAGACATACCTTGACCTGCCAAAACCACATTTCGAGGATTCCAGGTAAACTTATATTTCCAGGGATTGTCTTCACATTCTGGAGAAAGCAGCCCGCCCGCGAAGGATTTGAAAGAAAGGATTTCGCCCTGATTCGCTTTCACTTGGTCAATTATTTTTTTGGCAGACATGTGATCTATCCCGGGGTCCAAACCGCATTCATTTAGAAAAAAGAGGCCCTTTTCACGAATTTGGGCTTCCATTTGTCGCATTTCTTTGCTCTCGTAAGAGGCTGAGAAGAAATGTTTTCCATGTTCCAGACAATCAACCGCTACTTGCGGATGCATCCTTGCTGGAAGCATACTTATTACCACATCTGCTTCTTTGATTAATTGTCGACGGGCATTTTCATCTCCAATGTCTAAGGCCTTTGCTTCGGTATTTGCCTTTCCTTTCAGCTTTCTTTTTGCCAATTCAACATCCAAATCCGCAAGGACGACATGACGATTTTTGGATGATGCTTGGTCTGCGAGGTAATCAATCAAAAAAGTGGAGGATTTTCCGCCTCCTAGAATTAAAATTCGATTCATAGTGAAAGGGTTTGGGTTCTTAAAATTGAAGAATAAAAGCCGGAGGAAAAAAGTCTTTGAAGGGAAATTGAAAAACATTTACACAGGTTTTTCGTCTTATTTTTCCCATATTCAATTTACATGACTAAAACATCTACACATCAAGAATTTGAAGTTCTTGATTATCAGTATTTAAGTGCTGCTGAGCAAAACTTAGTCCTTGCTGCCCAAAAAATCAGCGAAAAAGCCTATGCTCCCTATTCTAATTTTCAGGTGGGAGCAGCCGTATTGTTAGAGGATGGATCGGTCCTACAAAGCAGTAATCAGGAAAATGTGAGTTTCCCGGCAGGCGTCTGTGCAGAACACCTGGTGTTAAGCTATGCAGGCGCAAATTTTCCCGAATCAGCTCCGATTTGTTTGGCTTTGGTTGCGAAGAAGAAAGATGAGAATCAGTGGGCTTTCGTATCACCCTGTGGGATTTGTAGACAGGTAATCAATGAAGTGGAAAACCGCTTCCATAAACCTTTGAAACTGATCATTTTACGGCCTGATGGTCGGGTTTATTCTATTCCTGGAATTGCAAAACTTTTACCTTTGAAGTTTGACGACTTGAATTCCAAATGATCCGAAGCACTCATCCATTTTCTTTTGAAGCGAGTTATTTCTTGTCTCATGAACCGGATTCGACTCCTCAAGACCTTTGGATCGTTTTTCACGGATATGGGCAGCTAGCGGAGTTTTTCCTTCGGAAATTCATGCCCTTGGCTAATTCTCAAAGGCTATTCTTGGCTCCAGAAGGGACGAATTATTTTTATCTCCATGACTTTAAAGGCCGGGTTGGAGCTAATTGGATGACTCGCTATGAAAGGGAATTGGCGATTACTAATAACCATCGCTATCTGGGTAGTTTGGTGGGAAAGTACCTTCAAAAGTTTGAGTCAAAGCCTAGAATTCATGTTCTCGGGTTTTCACAAGGTGCAGCGACTGCCACCCGGTGGGCAAGTCAGTGGGAGGAAAAGATTTCAACTTTAGTCCTTTGGGCTGGTGGATTTGCGGAAGATATGGTGCTGGAAGTAGCTCGCGAAAAATTCGAACGCACCCGGATATCAATGGTTTTGGGAACTGAGGATGATATCATTACTCCAGAAAGTTTGGATCGCCAAAAAGAGCTTATCAAGAAATTGGGGAATCCCGTTGAGCGACTGGAATTTAAGGGAGGTCATGAGTTGAAATTTGACCTTTTGAGAAAAATTGTAGAGAATGCATAAAGCAATTGTTTTTTGGCTTTTGATTTGTGTTGAAAAAAACAATTTGCACAAAATTGGACTTTGATTAATTTTCCTGAAATTTTCTAATAGCAATGCTTTCGCTTACTGAACAAGAGGTAGATAGAATCTCTTCCCAACTCCTGAAAGGAATGGTGTGTTTTTTCCAAATCGATAAAAGGAAAATCCACCAAATGCCTGATGACGAGGATTATTTTAATTATGATTTGACACCGGATGAGGAGGATATTTTGGATGATATTGACGCCGATCCAGATAACTATGCAGAATTCACCAAAATGGAAATCTCGCAGGAACATCAAATCATGCAGGATTTTATAGATCGCCAAGTGAAGGAGCGTAACCTTGCGGAGGATCTAGTCAATGCCCTCACAAAACCCAAATCTTTGACTGCTTTCAAGTTTTTGATCGATGAGTCCAAATACAAAAACCAATGGCAAGAGTACCGAAAAGGGAAATATATGGATTGGGTTCGTGAGCAGGTAGATGGGTTCAACTATGCTGAGGACTAATTCTAAAGAAGCAGATTTCTTTCTTGTTAGGTCTTTTTTTGTCCTTGCCTTAGGCTTACTGATTCCAACCATTTCACTTGGCCAAAGCCTTTCCCAAAAGCTTTCTGATAATTCCTTATCTGTCGTTTCTCATCGTGGAGTAATTGATGGAGAGACTTTGGAGAATTCTCTTTTTGGGATCAAAAAAGCATATGAAAGCGGCGTTGACTTTTTTGAAATAGATGTCAGAAAAGGAGGGGATGGGGAACTTTATCTTTTACACGATGCAACTTTGGACCGGACAACGAATGGGAATGGTCCAATAGTCGGGAAAACCGCAGAAGAACTTCAACAAATAAGATTAACAGGCTCAGGTGAGCTACTTCCTAGATTTTCTCAATTGCTGGAATTTGCCCAAGAAAATCAAATCTATTTGATGCTAGATGTCAAAGAGCCCATTCTTGAGGAAGTGTTGGGTATGGTTCAGGATTATGACCTTTCCGATCGGTGTCTGGTTTTGACTTTTGCAAGAGACAGAGCAAGTGAAGCTCATCAGATTCCAGGTGAATTTTTGATTTCTGTTTTAGTAAACGGAGCCGAGGACCTTGCCTATTATCAAAAGCTTTTTACTGAGAGGGAATTTTTGGCTTATGTTTCTAAAGAAGCTCCGATTGAGTTGTATCAATTGGTTCGCGATCATTCTATTCCCATTGTGACCGATGTGATGGGAGCAATTGATGAGCAAGCACAAATTGATAAAGGAAAAACTTATCGCTCTTTTCAGGAAGTTCGTCAAGCCTCGGTAATAGTGAGCGATTTCCCCATATTGCTTCGAGATCAGCTTAGATATGGACTCAAATAGCCCATTCTTACTATTTTTTCTTTCTGCTTTTTGTTAGTATTTTAAGTGTAACTTTTTAAAAATCAGCATAAAATGTTCTTCGATCCAAACATCACAGTTAGAAATGACTTGCAGCCTGGGGATCTTGGGCAAGTCGCTGCATTACATGGCAGAATTTACTTTGAAGAGCATGGGTTTGGGATGGGCTTTGAGGCCTATGTGATGGAAAGTCTTTTGGAATTCTATAGACAGTATAACCCTAATCGGGATCGGGTATGGGTCGTAGAAAGAGAAGGTAAAATGATCGGCTTTTTACTACTGATGCATAGACAGGATATTCAAGCTCAGCTTCGATATTTTATTTTGGAGAAGCCCTATCGAGGAATGGGTTTAGGAAAAAAGCTGATGGAAGAATGGATGGATTTTTACCGGGAAAAAGGCTACAAAGGAGCTTTTTTATATACGACATCCGGATTGGATCCTGCGGTAAGCCTTTATGAGCGATTTGGATTTCGAAAGGTCAGCCAAATCAAATCCAGAAATTTTGGGGTTCCATTATTAGAAATGCTATATCGACTAGATTCAGAGAAGGACTAGTTATTCCTTTTTTTCGCCAAATAAAAAACCGGAACCAATTGGTGGCTCCGGTTTTCACTTTTAATAGGGTGTTGGTTCTTAGGATGCTGAACTCAACAATTCTTTTTGGATCACTTCTTCCAAGATATGCTTAGGCAAAGCTCCAGCTTGCATCATTGGTTGCTTATCCATTGGGATAAAGAGGATGCTTGGAATGCTTCGGATTTGGAAGACAGCTGCTAGTTCCTGTTCCACCTCAGTATCTACTTTGTAGATGACGATATCTGGATTTTCATTTGCCAATTCTTCTAGGATAGGGGCTACCATTTTGCATGGACCACACCAATCCGCATAGAAGTCTATGATGGCAGGCTTATCACCTTTGAATTTCCATTCTCTTTCGGTGGTATAATCAAATACTTCGTCTTTGAATTTCTGGGTTGTTAGTTTTACAGTAGGCATAACAGTTTCATTTTGTGGTGTAAAAGTAAGGATATGCATTGGAAACTGCTGTAACCCATGTTACATAATACCTTGGGGCCTTGTTGAACTATATACGAGCTGTTTATGGAGTCGCTTAGATTTTTGCTTTTTGGAGAGTTGAAAAAAGTTTAATTTGGGATGGAAGATTATATTCATACTCCATGAATAAAGAACAGAAGACCTATCCGAAAGGCTATTTTATTATTCTAGGAACGCTGTTGGGCTTGCCTTTTGGAATAGCTTTTTCCTTAGCTATTGGGAATTTTGCATTTGTAGGTACGGGAATGGCGATTGGACTTCCGATAGGGATTGCATTGGAAGAAAAGTATAAGAAGGAAGGTAGAATTAGAGAGGATCAACCTGGTCAAAGCCAAATGAGACAGAGGTTTTTACTTTTGTTTTTGGGAATTACTCTGGCTTTAGTGGTTATTACGATTTCTTACTTGAAGTACAAATAACTCGATTGCGAGGATTTATTTTGGGAGTTCGGGTACTTTCATCATTCTTTACCATGAGCCTTCGGAATAATTTTCTAATTTTGCCCCAATTTGGACTTAAGTAAAAATATCCTCTCAACTCACCTTTCAAATGCCTAAAGACAGTAGCATCAAGCACGTTCTCATTATCGGTTCAGGTCCCATCGTCATTGGTCAAGCTTGTGAATTTGATTATTCCGGTTCTCAAGCTGCTCGATCACTTCGGGAAGAAGGAATTACCGTCACCCTGATCAATTCCAACCCGGCGACAATCATGACAGATCCAGTTACCGCAGATAATGTTTACCTGCTGCCTCTGGAAAAGAAATCAATCAGAAAAATTTTAACTGACCACCCGGATATCGATGCTGTTCTGCCGACCATGGGTGGTCAAACTGCATTAAACCTAGCCATTGATTGTGAAAATGCTGGAATTTGGAAGCATCACAATGTACGGATGATCGGTGTAGATATTGATGCGATTGATACTGCCGAAAACCGCGAAAAATTCAAGGAATTGATGGAAAAGATCGGGGTAGGTGTTTGTAAAGGTGCAACAGCTACTTCCTTCCTTCAAGGCAAAGAAATCGCTCAGGAAATTGGATTTCCATTGATTATTCGAGCTTCCTATACATTAGGTGGAGCAGGAGGTGCTTTTGTAGAAACAAAAGAAGAATTTGAAAAAGCGCTTTCAGCTGGTTTGCAAGCTTCACCTGTTCATGAGGTATTGATCGAGCAAAGTATCCTTGGCTGGAAAGAGTATGAGTTGGAGGTGATGCGGGACAATATCGGGAACATGATTGTAATCTGTTCTATCGAAAACTTTGACCCGATGGGTGTACATACGGGAGACTCCATTACGGTGGCTCCAGCGATGACACTACCTGATACGGTATATCAGCGCATGCGAAATTATGCGATTACCATGATGAACTCCATCGGTAATTTTGCAGGAGGATGTAATGTGCAGTTTGCTGTAAGTCCAGACAATCAAGAAATTATTGGTATTGAAATTAATCCACGGGTTTCCCGTTCCTCGGCCTTGGCTTCCAAAGCTACTGGATACCCAATCGCCAAAGTGGCAGCTAAGCTAGCAATCGGCTACAATTTGGATGAACTTTCCAACTCTATTACTGGCACCACTTCAGCATTTTTTGAACCATCTATCGACTATGTCATCGTAAAAATCCCAAGATGGAACTTTGATAAGTTCAAGGGCTCTGACCGTCGATTGGGACTTTCTATGAAGGCCGTTGGGGAAGTGATGGGTATTGGAAGAAACTTCCAGGAGGCACTTCAGAAAGCTTGTCAATCTTTAGAAATAAAGAGAAATGGCTTGGGCGCTGATGGTAAAGAACTTCGGGATCAGGAGAAAATCCTTTACTCATTGGCGAATCCAAGCTGGAACCGTCTTTTCCATGTTTATGATGCCTTTAAGCTTGGGATTTCTTTCCGAACCATTCAAGATTTGACCAAAATCGATAAATGGTTCTTGAAGCAGATTGAGGAATTGATTCATTTGGAAGCAGAGATTGAGAAATATACAATTGAGAATATTCCTCACGAGGTCATGGACTTAGCAAAGAAGAAAGGCTACGCCGATCGTCAGATTGCTCACCTGTTGGGATGTTTGGAGAGCGAAGTCTTCAACAAGCGCTACATGGAAATGGGCATCAAGCGAGTATACAAACTTGTAGACACCTGTGCGGCGGAATTTGAAGCTCAGACGCCTTACTATTATTCCTCTTTCGGAGAAGAGAATGAGTCAATCCGAACAGACAAAAAGAAAGTAGTGGTATTAGGATCAGGTCCTAATCGAGTTGGTCAGGGGATCGAATTTGACTACTCCTGCGTGCATGGAGTCTTGGCTGCAAAAGAATGTGGCTATGAGACCATCATGATCAACTGTAACCCTGAGACTGTTTCCACAGATTTTGACGTAGCAGATAAATTATACTTCGAACCGGTATTCTGGGAGCATATTTATGAAATCATCCTTCATGAGAAACCGGAAGGTGTAATCGTACAGCTTGGTGGTCAGACAGCCTTGAAGTTGGCTGAGAAGCTTGATAAATACGGAATCAAAATCATCGGAACCAGCTTTGAAGCGTTGGACTTGGCGGAGGATAGAGGTTTGTTTTCCACCCTATTGAAGGAAAATAATGTACCTTATCCTGAGTTTGGTACGATTCATAATACTGACGAAGCATTGGAGCTTTGCAAAAAGATCGGCTTCCCACTTTTGGTGCGTCCAAGTTATGTCTTAGGTGGTCAAGGGATGAAAATTGTGATCAATGAGAAAGAACTTGAGGAGCATGTGGTCAATGTCTTGAAAGACATTCCAAACAACGAGATTCTTTTGGATCACTTCTTGGAAGGCGCAATTGAAGCGGAAGCTGATGCGATTTGTGATGGTGAAAATGTATACATCATCGGAATCATGCAGCATATCGAGCCTGCCGGTATCCACTCCGGAGATTCCTATGCGGTTCTTCCTCCATACAATTTGGGAGATTTAGTGATTCGACAAATTGAAACTTACACAGAGCGAATTGCTTTGGCTTTGAAAACCAAAGGCCTGATTAATATTCAGTTTGCAATCAAAAATGACAAGGTATATGTGATCGAAGCCAACCCAAGAGCTTCCCGAACCGTTCCATTTATTTGCAAAGCATATCAGGAGCCTTATGTGAATTACGCTACGAAGGTGATGCTTGGCGAGAAAAAAGTGACGGATTTTGAATTCAATCCGGTGAAGAAGGGTTATGCTATCAAGGAACCTGTTTTCTCATTCCATAAATTCCCGAATGTGAATAAGGAATTGGGTCCTGAAATGAAGTCCACCGGAGAGGCGATTTACTTTATCGATGATCTCATGGACGATTATTTCCTTAAAATCTACTCAGAGCGTAATCTTTATTTGAGTAGATAATTTCAAAAGAAAAATTCTACGTTTTGGTAAAGTTTCTAATAATAGTCTTGGGAGTAGGTTGGTTGCTCGGGCAGCTTATCAGGTACTTTTTGCGAAGTAAATTAGCGAAGTTTGCTGCTCAGGTGCAGGAAATGGAGCGAGAGCAGCGAAGAGCGCAACAAGCCCAATCTAGGTCAAAAGATGATGTAAATGTGGATTATATACCCAAAGATCATCAGAAAAAACGCCAAAAGGATATTGAAGGAGGCGAATATGTCGACTTTGAAGAAGTGAAGGAGTAATCCTTCACTTTTTTTATTCCACGATTCTTTTACACCGGAATACCTGATAACCCTTTAAGGTTTTGGTTCCAATTAGGTATTCTTCTCCACCGTCTTTAAGGCCTAATTTTTTTCTGAGTTCTTCAGCTCCCAAGGAATAATTTCTGGTGAGCACATTTGCCTTACCATTGGGGATTATTTTCTGAATGTCTTTTTTTCTTGGAGATACTTCTTCGATGATTTCAAAAACTTTTCCCGGGATATTTTGAGGTTGGTTTGAGGAGGTATAGAGGTGGCTGTTGCTTTCTAATTTTTTCAAGCTAAAGCGTTCTCCAAACAGTTTAAAAGCGCCTGCCTTTAAAATTCCGCTAATTGGTTCGATAAGATAATTCTCCGGTTCTCCAAAATCAGAAACTGCCTGCTCCTCTTCATCCTGATAAAATAGGAAGGGAGGATACCCTGATTCCAAATCATAAACCTCAATTTTTTTGGCTGCGATTTCGTCTGATTTAGACCAATGAAGCAGTAGTTCCTTCACTTCATTTTTTACCGAAACGACGGTTATTTTTTGAATTTCAGGAAAGGTTTTCCAGACCTGAGTAACATCCAACATGGGGGAGTATTTGAGTAGAATTTTAGAAGCTTTGGATGTTAGAAGTTTCCATGCTTCTACCAGATTTGGTTCACAATCCTCCAGCTTGTACAATTTCTGATTTCCTTTTCCCCGTCTTGCCGGATCGGCATAAATCAAATCAAATGATTCTTCGCTTTTCTCTAGGAATTCAAGTCCGTCACCCAAGTGGAAATCAAATTTTCTAGGAGCTAATTGCTCTAAATTATGTCGTGTTATCTCAAAAAGTTCATCCTGTTGCTCACAATAGACAGCTTTTTCAAAGCCTTTGCTGAGATAATAAGAATCTACCCCTAAACCTCCTGTGAGGTCAAGCATATTCTTTCCCGATAATTTTTGAGCTTTGAAATGAGCGGTAAGTTCCGAACTGCTTTGTTCGAGTGGAATAGTGCCCGGGAAAAAAATGGATGGATTGGCAGTCCATTCGGGTAATTTCCTTTTCAGGCTTTTTCTTGCAGCAATTTGTTGAACTGCAGCCTGAAGGTCAAAATTTACTTTGCCATGATATTTTAATCGAATTTGTACAGGATCATCTTGAAGATGGTCCTGCACAAATTGTTGGAATTCAGCGCTATGAAATTCGCTGAAATCCATTAAAACAAGCCTTCTGCAACCAAATATTCCGCGATCTGAACTGCATTGGTAGCAGCGCCTTTCCGAAGGTTATCCGCCACAATCCACATATTCAAAGTGTTTGGCTGGGACTCATCTCTTCGAAGACGTCCAACGAATACCTCGTCACGCTTATGCGCTGTGATTGGCATTGGGTATAATAAATTTGCCGGGTCATCCTGAACAACCACTCCAGGAGTTTCGGAAAGAAGCTTGCGAACTTCATCCATATCAAAGTCCTCTTTGAATTCCACATTGACAGATTCCGAATGTCCTCCTATGGTAGGGATTCGGACCGTAGTGGCGGTCACAGCAATGCTATCGTCACCAAAAATCTTTTTGGTTTCGTTGATCATTTTCATTTCCTCCTTGGTGTATCCATTAGGTTGGAATACATCGATATGAGGAAGGACATTCATGTCAATTTTGTATGGATAAACCATTTCAGGCTCTTCTCCAGCTCGCTCTGCCATCATTTGATCTACAGCGGCTTTTCCGGTACCCGTCACAGACTGATAGGTAGAGACTACAATTCGTTTGATTCCATATCGCTGACGCAAAGGCTCCAAGGCCAATACCATTTGAATGGTAGAACAATTCGGGTTGGCTATAATCTTGTCCCCGGCACTGAGTTCTTTGGCGTTGATTTCAGGAACTACCAATTTTTTGGTTGGGTCCATTCTCCATGCTGAAGAATTGTCAACAACAGTGGTTCCTACTGCTGCAAATTTCGGAGCCCATTCAAGGGAAGTTCCACCACCAGCTGAGAAAATTGCGATCTGAGGCTTTGCAGCTACGGCCTCTTCCAAGCCAATTACTGTAAAGGTTTTGCCTTTAAATTCTATTTGTTTTCCTACTGATCGCTCGGAAGCTACCAATAGCAATTCATCATAAGGGAAATTGTGCTCATCAAGCACTTCGAGAATTTCGGAGCCTACTAGTCCAGTAGCTCCAACAACAGCAAGTTTCATATCCTTGGTTTGATAGGTTTTATTTGGATTGCAAAAGTAAGAGTCTTCGCTCATTTTCAGGGGAATACTTTAAAAAATCCTTCTTTTTCATTTAAAAATTCTTTTATATTTTTAGTCAATACTTTTTTTAGGGTTTATGAAGTTTTTCAATTTAATAGCTTATCTGGTCTGTTTTTCATTTGCTGGAAACGCTTGGTCTCAAACAATCAAACAGGACTTTGAGTCTGCCTTTGAAATCCAATCTTTTCCTGAAGCTTTTTTAAGCGGGTGGTATGGGAATGATGTTCGCTCCACTTCTTCCCGGATTTTTCAAGCAAATGGTGCGGGTATCAACAGCTCCAAAGCATTAGCTGTCCAACCAATTTCAAGCTTTGTTGGGGAGCTAACCATTCGGTTGAATCTTGCGGAATATTCCGAGCCAAGTATTCGTTTTTGGGCTAGATCTGTCCGAAATGGATCTGGAAATAGACCGGCAGTAGTTTCTTACAGCTTTTCTAATCAGTTAGAAGGTGAGTTTTCAGGGGATGTTCTTCTGGCCTCTGAGAATGAGTTTGCAAATGAGGATCAGGATTTTCGCTTATTTCAAATAAAACTTCCAGATGAATTTTTGTCTGAAGAGGAGGTGTACTTGAAGATTTGGGTTCGCTATGGCCCGGGTTCCGGTTCCTGTGCACGTTGGTTTATGGATGATTTTGAATTTGGGGATTGGGAAGAGGATCGTCAACCGCCGGAATTCGTATCGGTTAGAGGCTATAGTAAGGATCAACTAGAACTTCGTTTTTCAGAAGCCCTTGATCCTGTCTTTTCCCAAATACAACTTAATTATGATTTGGAAGGGATTGAGCCCTCAGAGGCTTCCTTGAAGCAAGATTCTGTTGTGATTTTGAGTTTCTCTCAAGAACTAGAAGAGGGGAGAAATTATCAAATAGCTATCCGTCAAATCTCTGATTTGGTAGGCAATTTTCTTGAGGATACAACCATCAATTTTGTTTTTCAAGACCCTACGGATATAGCATACAAGGACTTAGTCATAAATGAATTAATGCCGGCGCCTCGTGATGGAAATGATCTTCCCAACGTGGAATATTTGGAGCTCTATCATCAGGGAGAAAAGGACTTTAGATTAGGCGGATTAGTATTGGCGAATTCTCGCACTCAGACAGAATTGCATGACTATTGGCTAAGTGCTGGAGAGTATTTGATTTTGGCTCCGGCGAGTAGTGCAGATCTTTTTCAGGAATATGGGAATTTTTTGGCTGTAGAGAATTGGCCGACTTTATTGAACTCAGGTGATGAACTAAGCCTAATTGATTTAGAGGGTGAGTTGATTGATCAGATTACGTATACCACAGCAACTTGGGGAGGAAGTGAGTTTAGTGGTGGAGGATTTAGCTTAGAGGTTGTGAATCCCATTCTGCTTTGCGATCAAGCCGCATATTTAAAGCCTTCAATTGACCCGAGAAGAGGAACACCTGGAATGGAAAACTCAGTTTTGGATTTAAGTCCTGACGAGGAATCTCCTCAGATCATTGATTATTATTTTCAGACTGATCGTCAATTGACAATTCAGTTTTCTGAGACCATTCAACCGAAATTAGAAGAGAGTTTTGTTTCATTCAATCCTTCACTCTTGTTGGATACGATTTGGGTTGAAGATAATTTACTAATTATCGAATTGGAAGATGAATTTCCTGAAAATCAAGTCTTTGAGCTTCAATTAACATCTATCTCAGATTGTAGTGGAAACCAGATTTCTTCTCAGGTTTTGGAGGTTATTCGCCCGAAAATTGCAGAAAAGGGAGAGGTATTCTTAAATGAACTTTTGTTTAATCCCAAAAGTGGCAGTCCAAAATTTGTAGAGCTTGTTAATGCTACGGATCTATATCTAGACGTAGGTTCCTGGTCCATAGCTAATTTGGATGATCAGGGAGAGGTAAATCAAATCCGAAAACTCTCGGATGGTTCTTTAGTCATGCCGCCTCGCTCTTTTTTGGCCATTACCACTGATCAAGCCCGATTGAAATTAGATTATCCAAAGTCCTCCAACGGGCTATTTTATCAAATAAGTTCTCTGCCAAGCTATCCAATTTCTGGTGGGACTGTGTTGTTATTAGACGCTGATGGAAATCAAGTTGAGCAATTTGCTTACAGTGAAGACTTGCATCATCCATTGTTGAGAAACCCTAAAGGAGTTTCGCTTGAACGAGTTTCGGTTGCCTCTCCTGCTGATTTTTCAGGGAATTGGCATTCTGCATCTGGAACTGAGGAATACGCCACTCCGGGAAGGGAAAATTCACTACAAATCCCAGATGAATTTAGCAGTGAATTAATTCAAATCGACCCGGAAATATTCGATCCTGAAGGAAGTAATGGAAATACCTTTACAACAATCCGATATCAAGTCAATCAAGCTGGATGGGTTGGGACATTTAGAATTTATGATATCGCCGGACGATTACTCCAAGTACTCGCTCAAAATGAAATCTTAGGTAGGGAAGGCTTATATACTTGGACTGGAGTAGATTCACAGGGAAGGAGATTACGTCCAGGCTATTATGTTCTGTTAGTGGAGCTTTTTGATTTGGATGGAAGAGTTCAGACGATCAAAAAAACCATTGTCATTGCTGAAAGAATCTAAAATTTTTCTCCTTTTTCAAAACATGAGATACTAAAAATCAGTATCTTAGAGTAATTAACACCCAAAAAACCATGGAACCTGGAATAATCAATAGAGCCCTCAAACAATTAAGCGTTGAAGAATCCAAGGACCTTGCAGAGGTAGCTCAGTATTTAAAAATGAGATACCGAATTGATATAGATGAGGTAGTTTTGAAAAAGCGCCTCGAAAAACTTCTAAATCAAGAGAAAGCAGTAGCCTGATTTTTCAAAAGCACCTATTGGAAAAAGCCGCATAGTTTTAAGCTATGCGGCTTTTTTTGTGGGCAATCCGAAAAGGAGAATCTACACACCCTTAGTTTTCATCCTTGTAAATGAAGGTTTTCGCTTCTTCTCCTGCTTTTCGATAGCCTCTGTACATGCCTTCCGAATTAAAGGGCATTGCTATGTTGCCAAAACGATCGATGGAAATAATTCCTCCCGAACCACCCATTTCTACTAATTGATTCATCACCACTTCATCAGCTGCTTCTGTTAGGTTTTTATTTCCATAGCGAATCAAAGAGGCAATTTCATGTCCTACTACATTTCGGATGAAATATTCGCCATGGCCAGTTGCCGAAACTGCACAAGTTTCATTATCTGCATAGGTTCCCGCTCCGATAATCGGTACATCGCCTACTCTTCCATAGCGCTTATTCGTCATCCCTCCAGTGGAGGTTGCAGCGGCGATATTTCCATTTTTATCAAGAGCTACTGCTCCAACAGTTCCAAATTTTCTATCCTTAAAAAGCGGGTCCTGTAATTCCATTTCTAATAAGGAGCTATGATCAAGTTGGGTTTTTTCAGTTTCCCGGATTTTTTCTAATTGTTCGAATCGGAAATCGGTGTAGAAATAATCGGGCGATACCAATTTCAGATTTTGTTCTGATGCAAATTGTTCGGCACCTGCTCCAGTCATAAATACGTGAGGTGAATTTTCCATGACTGCCCTCGCTGCAGTGATAGGGTTTTTAACGGTAGTTAAACCCGCAACCGCACCGGCATTTCTGTCGATTCCATTCATGATGGCAGCATCCAACTCATTCTTTCCTTCATTAGTGAAAACAGCTCCCTTCCCGGCATTAAATAATGGGCTGTCTTCCATCACTTTTACGGCAGAGATTACTGCATCTATTGCTGTTCCTCCGGATTCTAAAACAGCATATCCGGCATCCAGGGCTTCCTTTAGCTTGGCTCGGTAAGCTGCATCCTGCTCAGGAGTCATATTTTCTTTTCGAATTGTTCCGGCTCCACCGTGAATTGCCAATGCGAAATCAACCTTTTCAGTTGCTTGATTCTCAACTTGCTGATTTTCAGTATTCTGGCTACATGACCAAAAGAATAGACAAAAGATACTGGTGAAAATAAAGCTTGTTTTCATGGTTTTATTTGGTGTTTTCTGATTCGAAATAGCTGAAAATATGGCGTTTCTGCCATTTTTACAGGGATTTTTTTGCATTCAAATCGAAATTAAATTTTTGTATTTCCCAAGGTGCATGTATTTTAGGGAACTTTAAAAAATCCAGTACGTCACAGTATTATCATCTAATCCGATTACTATGAGCCAAGAAGAAAAAACTACCTACTCTCAAGATGAGTTGAAGGAATTTGAGGAGATTATTTTGAACAAACTTGCAGTAGCCCGAGAAGAGCTCAATATGTTGAAGGAAACCCTCAGCAAGAAGAATGACAGTGGAACAGATAATACTGCAGCCACATCTAAGTTACTGGAAGACGGTGCGGACACCTTGGAGCGAGAAAGTCTAAGCCAGTTGGCAGCTCGTCAGCAAAAGTTTATCATCAACCTAGAGAATGCGCTGGTCCGAATCAAAAATGGAACTTATGGTGTTTGTGTAGATACTGGGAAGTTGATTTCAAAAGAGCGCCTTCGAGCAGTGCCTCATACCATGCATTCCATCGAAGCTAAGTTGGCTAAGAAATAAGCTTGGACTTTTTGCCCAAACATATTGAAGCATTGATTTTCTGTAGCCCCAGTCCTTTGGGGCTTGCAGAAATTCAAAAGTGCCTCTCGGAGATGTTTGAGTCGGAAGTTCCCAAACAACACATTGAGGAGGCTATCGAGCAGTTGGTTGAAAAATACCAACATGAGGATTTTTCATTCAGTCTGGAAAAAATTGCAGGAGGCTATCAATTTTTAACAAAACCAGCCTATCAGACCAGTATTGCCATTCTCCTCAAGCATCAAAGCCAAAAGCGACTTTCTACTGCCCAGCTTGAAACTCTTTCGATTATAGCTTACAAACAGCCTGTCACAAAAGGGGAAATCGAGCAAATCCGTGGAGTGAATTCCGATTATTCTGTACAGAAACTTTTGGAAAAAGAATTGATTGAAATCAAGGGTAAATCCGATCAAATAGGCAGACCATTAATATATGGGACTTCTGAAAAGTTTATGGAATATTTTGGCATCAACTCCATTCAGGATTTACCTCAGCCAAAGGATTTTACCCAGCCTGATAATCAGATTGGAGAGGAGAGGGAGTAGTATTTCAGGGGCAGTTTTTTAGATAGCAGTTGGCAGCGGTTTTTTTACCTAGCTTTCCCAAACTTAATTTTCCAATTTTACCTGAGCCATTTGAGAAATGAGGTAGCGTTTACCGGTGCTGATTTCCTCACATAAGACCCGAGTTCTTCGGGTTTCTTTTTTACGGAATTTTCTCCCATTTAATTCAAAGACTTTTTCAGGCTGAATGTCTGCCAAAAAAACTCCTGTTTTTTCTGGAATTTGAAGGTTGTACTTATTCAGTTCTTTGGTCAAAAATAAATCCCCTACTGAAGTGGCCTTGGGGTTTCGCATGTGCCTAGATAGGGGAATAAGGATATCCATCGGAAAGACTTCTTTTCTCAATAGCGGATGCATTAATTCTTGAAAGGTTCGTTTCCATTCATTTCCGTGCGGAGCGATTGTTAGACCATGCCGAACAAATGCATGTAAATGGGCAACTTCATGTATGAAGGTGATCAAAAACTGAAAGGGGTTTAGATCTCCGTTAATGGTAATGCTTTGTAATGGACGATCCTTTCTCCATCGAAAATCTCCGAATTTGCTTTTGCGGGAACGTGTGACTGAAAAATTGAAAGGATTCTTTTTCCAGAGCTCCAAGCAGTAGTTAATACTTTCTTGCGGGAGATGTTGCTGGAGAATTTGATGAAGTTTTTGAGCGGAATCCATTCCCCTAAAATAAAAAAAGAGCTCCAGAAATTCCGGAGCTCTTTAATCTTGTTTGGAAGAAATTACTTTACTTCTTCAGTAGCAGTTTCAACAGTTTCTTCAACTGTCTCTTCAACCTGCTCCATAGTCTCTTCAGTAGCTTCAACAGTCTCTTCAGTAGTTTCCTCAACAGTTTCTACTACTTCAGTTTCAACAGTTTCTTCTTTAACTTCTTTGTTGCCGCAAGATGCAGTAGCCATCAAGCCAGCGATTGCGAAAATTGCAAATACCTTTTTCATTTTTTGTGTTTTTCTTAATTCGGCGCAAAGGTATCAGAACTTTTCGCAATAATGCAATAGTCCGCTTAAATAAATTTTATTTGTTTTTATAGACGATTTTTACCGGTACTCCTTCAAAATCAAAGTTCTCCCGAAGCCTGTTTTCAAGGAATCTAGTGTAAGGGTTTTTGATGTATTGGGGAAGATTGCAAAAGAACGCAAAAACCGGGTTTTTGGTCGGTAATTGAGTCACGTATTTGATCTTGATGTACTTTCCTTTCCAAGCAGGAGGAGGATAGTTTTCAATTTCCGGCAACATGACATCATTCAATTTTGATGTTGGAATTCGACGGTTTTTATTTTCATAAACTTTCACCGCCAATTCAATTGCCTGGAAGATTCGTTGTTTTTCTGTTACGGAAGTAAAAATGATTGGGATCCACTTATGTTCTCCCAACTTTTCCAGCATCTGATCCTTGAATTTATTCATGGTCTTGTGGTCCTTTTCAATCAAGTCCCACTTATTCACCATGATCATAACGCCTTTATTGTTTTTGATTGCTAAGCCGATCAAATTGATGTCCTGAGATTCCAAACCTCTGGAGGCATCAACCATGATGATGACTACATCAGACTCTTCCAATGTTCGAAGAGAGCGCATTACCGAATAAAACTCGATGTCTTCTTTGACCTTGGCTTTCTTTCGAATGCCAGCTGTATCTGTGATGATAAAATCCTGTCCAAAAAGTTTATAACGCGTGTGGATTGCATCTCGGGTAGTTCCGGCCTCATCTGTTACGATGGATCGCTCTCTTCCTAAAAGCGCATTTAGGAAAGAGGATTTTCCAACATTGGGTCTTCCGAGGATGGAGATTTTAGGGATGCCTGCATCCGGGTCCTCTTCTCCTGATTCTTCAAAATGGGTAACAACCTGATCCAATAATTCGCCTGTACCGCTTCCACTCGTAGCAGCAATAGGATAAATTTCAAAATCGCTAATTCCCAAAGCATAAAATTCGCTTGCCATCAAAGCTTTGTCAGCACTGTCAGCCTTGTTGGCCACGATGTAAATAGGCTTTTGGGTTGATCGAAGCTCATTGGCAAATTCCTTGTCCAAATCCGTCAATCCATCGTGGCAATCGGTGACAAATAAAATGACATCAGCTTCTTCCACTGCCAGTTTCACTTGCTTTCGGATTTCGGCTTCGAATACATCATCAGAACCGGTCACATATCCCCCTGTATCGATCACAGAGAAAAATTTACCATTCCACTGTGCGTGTCCATAGTGACGATCACGGGTAACGCCACTCAAGTTATCCTCGATGGCTTTCCGTTCTTCAACCAGCCGGTTGAAAAGAGTGGATTTTCCTACGTTAGGTCTTCCTACAATTGCTACAATATTTGCCATATCAAGAGGGGTCGTATCCGAATTTTCTAAGTTTGTTTTTGTTTTTACGCCAGTCCGGTTCCACCTTCACGAAGGTTTCCAGATGGACTTTTTTGCCGAAAAAGGTTTCCAAATCCTGTCGGGCTTCTATCCCGACTTTCTTGAGCATTTTTCCTTTTTCGCCGATAATGATGCCTTTTTGACTGTTTCTCTCTACGAAAATATTGGCTCGCATGCGAATGATGTCAGGGCTTTCATGGAAATCCTCAATGACCACTTCGGTGCTGTAAGGAATTTCTTTTTTATAGTTTTTGAAGATCTTCTCCCGGATAATCTCGGACGCAAAGAACCGTTCAGGTCGGTCTGTAAGTTCCTCCTTATCGTAAAAAGGGGGATGCTCAGGGAGTCGATCCAAAATCTCCTGAAGGATGCGTTCCGTATTGAAATTCTCCAAAGCGGAAATTGGAATCACTGCATCAGCTTTCAGTCGTGAAGTCCAATAATCAGTAACCTTGTCCAAATGCCCTTCTTTCGCCAAATCGATTTTGTTGATCACCAGCAGAACCGGTACCCCGGAATTATTGATCCGCTCGATGATCGCTTCGATTTCAGCATCTGTTTCAAATAAGTCCGTCACAAAAAGGATGATATCTGCATCTTCCAAAGAAAGATTCACAAAAGACATCATGCTTTTATGTAGTTCATACTGAGGCTTGAGCATCCCCGGCGTATCAGAGAAGACAATCTGATAATTGTCTGCATTTGTCAAACCTAGAATCCGATGACGGGTGGTTTGGGACTTAGGAGAAATGATAGATATAGGTTCTCCCACCAAAATATTCATCAGAGTGGACTTGCCCACGTTGGGTTTCCCAATGATGTTCACAAATCCAGCCTGATGAGATTTTGGAGTCATTTTTCTTAAATTTTTGACAAAGGTACTTGATTTTTGAGAGTTTGTCTTTACCTTTGTACCACAATTCACCGGAAGGGCGTTTGGAACTAAAAATAAGACGATAAAGTTTTAAAAATATATCGCGGGATGGAGCAGTTGGTAGCTCGTCGGGCTCATAACCCGAAGGTCACAGGTTCGAGTCCTGTTCCCGCTACTACGAAGCCGATCAGAAATGATCGGCTTTTTTGTTTTAACATTCTTTCAAAGTTTCAAATTCATAGAACTTTAAAGTCTTTCAAACTTTTTAATTTCTTCCCGACCATCTAATTTCCCAATATAAATAGATACACATGTTCGACAGTCCCGAATACCCTCAATCCCTTTCTGAAGACCTTTTTGAAGAATGGCTGGAAAAAGGCCGTGAAAGCCGGATCCCCTATGCTTATTTGCTGGTGATTTGGGATGAGATAGAAGGAAAATATAGACCTGTTTATGTCGAACAAAGGAATCAAATCCAAAGCTATCCCCGATTCGGCCAATCTCCGGAAAACCAAATGCTAGTAGCAGCCTATGACTTGTATTCAGAGTCTAGAGTTGTTTAGTCTGATTTTTTTAAACCGATTTACAATCTGATAGCCCGGGCCACGGCAGCAGCCATAATACCAAGACCTTCTTTATTGGGATGCACTCCATCTGGGAGTAAATCGGCACGATCCATCAGTGGCGTATATAGATCAATCATTTCTGAACCGCTGGAATGTACGATGTCCATAATCATCATTCGCTGTTCGTTGTTCATGACATTGGCTGTAATTCCAAAATTATCCTGTGTCACTGGAACAGGCATTACCACATAGACCTTTCCATCGGCGGGCATGTGAGCCTTTAATTCAGCGATCATATCCAAGTAATCTTGGCGAAAATCTGCTTTATGAGCCCAGTTTTGAGGTTTGGAATCATTTGTTCCCAGCATAATCACCAAGATATCAGGAGCAAAATCCTTCACTTCCTGAAATTGCGGTTCATTCCAATACGGAAAGTCACCTTTTCGAAGAAGCGTTCGGCCACCCACTCCGAAGTTTTTGACCAAATAGGTTTCGCCGAGTATGGCTTGCAATTGAAGGGGATAACTATCTGGGTTTTCCCTGCCTGGACCTTGAGTAATGCTATTTCCTACACAGGCTATTTTGATAGGTTCCTGTGAAAAAGCAAAAAAGCAAAGGAAAAAGGCAAATAGGCTGAGAGAAAAGGTTTTCATGGCGTTTTTGGGTTTGTTGTTTTCCGAAATTAGGAATTTTTGTTCAGGAAAAAACCCTTGTTTCTCGCTCTGAGGCATCTAATTTTACCAGATGCAATTTTTGGGGAAAATCGTTCGCTTGATTTCCTGGCTTTCAATCGATGTGGTTTTGGGGGCTGTTGCCGGCATGCTTTTTTTCTCCAAATTATTTCATGTAGCCTTACCCTGGCAACCTTATGTACTTCTTGGTATGGCAGTGTGGTGCATTTACAATTTGGATCATCTTTTAGATGCACAGAAGGTAAGTGAAAAACTTTCGGGAAGAAGGCAATTTCATCATCTAGCTCGGGTTCCGGTTTTGGTCGGAATTGGACTTTTAAGTCTTTTGGGTTTGATAGGAGGGTTTTGGTGGTTTGGTTGGGGGCTCGAACTGCAATTGACCTTTCTGTTGGGTGGATTGATAGGAGGGATTCGCTTTTTGGTGCTAAAGTTTGGTAAAGGTTGGATGAAGGAATTTTCCATTGCCCTTTTTTATGTGATCGGGATTTCATGGCTCCCCTTTTTAAGATCAAATTCTCTTGATTGGTCTGTTTGGCATGGATTGTTTTTCTTGTTGTATTTGCTTCTAGCTAATCTGAACTTGTTAATTCTCTCATTTTTAGATCAAGAAGAAGATCAATTGGCTGGTTTTTTTTCGGTTTCGCAGGAGCTGAATAAAGCAAGTCTAATTCTATGGATTAAGTATTTGATGTATGGGTTATTGATCCTGTTAATTTTGGTTTTAGTTATAATTCCTTCCTTTTATAAACTTTTCGTAGCGATTCTTTTTTTGATGACTTTATGCCATTGGTATGTATTTAATAAGGATGGGGTAGATTCAGAAAAGAAACGAATTGGGATGGAATGGGCCTTTTTCCTACCGGTATTGTTGATCTTTTTGAAATAGAGAAGGTAATGAAAGACCAATTTCGATGGGTAGCATCATGGTATAGACCGCTTTCACGATTGATTTTTGGAAATCAACTTTTTAATGCAAATCGACAGTTCCTCTCAGCGGACTTGAAGGGAAATATTCTCATAATAGGAGGAGGAGATGGATTGGATTATGTGGATTTTGCCAAGACCTGGAGGGGAGAATATTGGGAGCTTTCCAATGCAATGTTAGAAAAAGCAAAGATGAACCTTCAGGATAGTCCTTTGAGTTTTCATCTGGGTTCATTTTCCTCCACGACTACTTTCGATTGGGTATTGCTGCCTTTTGTCTTGGATACCATGAGCGATTCTGACATAAATGAGCTGCTTGGGAAAATAAAGAAGCAACTTAAACCCGAGGGGAAATTGATTTTATCAGAATTTTTTCAAACCAAAAATTTCTGTCAAAAAATCATTACTAAGCTCATGATATGGTTTTTCAAGTTCACAGCAAGCCATCCTCGTAGTAACCTGCCTAATTATGAGCAATGGTTCAGAGATTTTGGCTTTGAACTAGTTGAAGAAAAAAAATGGAGAAATGGCTGGATTCGAAGTCAGATTTGGGAAGTCTCTAAAGAGCGGCCTTCTCAATAATTCGACTGATCAAATCATCAAAATATTGTCCATTTCCGGGTCCATACCAATTCATTTCCCGCACTTCGTGAAAATGCTCGTCATATAAACTGTCGGGCGTAATGTAACCGATATAGCCTCCATTGAAGGTGGTGATGATAAGATTGAGCCCGGCAGCATTGGCCTGCTTTTCCCACTTTTCATAAAAAACTCCTGAGATTTCCCCGCTGGAAGCAATGAAAAGAGTGTTGCCTAATTGCAAAATATCCAAATGGGGATTTGTGTCTCCAACTAGTTCATCAAACAGCCAAGGCCGGATTCGCCAATTATCTGCAATTCGTAAGTGGGGCTCTCTCAATTTTAAATCCAAACGCCACCATTCCAAACCTGCATTTTTGATCGTCGCATAGCGACTCATTTTTAGCTGATTGATGGAATCCAATTCCTGTGCGTATCGCAAAATATCTTCTGGTTGATTCCCGTTAGGAATCGGTTTGTGGGAACCGACCGTGCCGGAAGCAAAAAGAGCAAAATCAAAACCTTTGTTTTCCATAGTCTGCATCAGGTAAAAAGGGTAATCACCCGAAAGCCCCATAAATTTTGAACTTAGACAGGTAGCATGGGCTGAGTAGGTAAGTAGTGTGGCTTTTTGGCCAGACTTTTTAGTAAAAATCAATTGGCGGACAAAGGGATCGGTGGGTCCGTCTTTTACAAAGCGATTGGCAATCAATTCTCCGGCATCGGCTTTTCGGAAATTGATAGCCACCGTATCCATACTTGATCTCGCCAATTCCAAAGCTTGGATACTTTGATCGGCAATGAGTTGGACGATTTCATCCTGAAACCCTCCAAAAGCCAAATTCCCTAATGGACCTGGCATGTAACCTCCCATGGCGGAATGGGTGTGAGTGGCCGTGAAAATAACTTTGTTGATTTCTGGAAAAGTGGAATTAATGGCTTCTTCTACTTTTTCTGCTAAAAATGGATGGACAATCAGCAACTCATAGCTTAGCCATGCGATTTGGTTTTTACCATTGCTCAGGAGTATCGTTTTGACGAAACTGCTGTCTTGCACAAATTCATAAGGACCCCGAGGAGCATAGCCTACCAAATCTACTGGTTGGGAAGGAGTCATATTTGCTTTTCCCCAGCCTGCCAACCAATGTTCTCCTTGGCTTTTTTGGGAAGGTAAGTTTTCTAGATTTTGGAATGTTTCCTGATAAAAATCCTGCTCTTCTATTGGGCTTCGGTCTACCCGAGTGATGGTCACAACTGCCAAAAACACAAAAAAAAGAAAGATCCCTAGTAGGACCTTTCCAAATTTTTTCAATGCAGTTTTTCCAGCCATGAATTAATACTCGAATGTTCCGTAAGGACTTTGAATAGTCACCTTTTTTCCTTCCATAGGTTCTACCCGACCAACGATTTTTCCCTCAACGCCATAGGATTCGGCAATATCGATGATTTCCTCAGCATAGCGCTCATCGAGGTAAATTTCCATTCGGTGACCCATATTGAATACCTTGTACATTTCTTTCCAATCCGTACCACTTTCTTCCTGAATGATTCGGAAAAGTGGCGGCGTTTCAAACAAATCATCCTTGATGATATGGAGATTGTCTACGAAATGCAAAACCTTGGTTTGTGCACCTCCTGAGCAGTGAACCAACCCATGAATATGAGGACGAAGGTAATTTAATACATCTACCATGATAGGGGCGTAGGTCCGAGTAGGAGACAGTACCAATTTACCCATATCCACCGGAGCTCCTGGAGCAGGATCAGTCAAGTTGTATTTTCCGGTATAAACCAAGTCATCAGGTACTGCCGGATCAAAGGATTCCGGATATTTTGTCTTTAGGATTTTGTGGAAAACATCATGTCTGGCTGAAGTTAGTCCATTGCTTCCCATTCCTCCATTATATTCGGTTTCATAATTTGCCTTTCCGAAAGAGGATAAGCCTACAATTACATCACCTGCTTGGATTTTGTCATTGGAGATTACTTCCGCTCGAGGCATTCGGCAAGTTACCGTGCTATCTACAATCACCGTGCGCACCAAATCTCCCACATCGGCAGTTTCTCCTCCGGTAAGGATAGCATTCACTCCATTATCCCGAAGCATTTGCAACACTTCTTCTGTGCCTTGAATAATGGCTGAAATTACTTCGCCTGGTATGAGGTTTTTATTTCTTCCGATAGTGGAGGAAACCAATATATTATTGATGGCTCCAACGCAAAGAAGATCATCAATATTCATGATGATGGCGTCTTGAGCAATCCCTTTCCAAACGCTTAAATCCCCAGTCTCTTTCCAATAAAGATAAGCGAGTGAGGATTTGGTACCCGCTCCATCCGCATGCATGATGTTGCAGAAGTCAGGGTCATTTCCGAGTGTGTCTTCAACGATTTTACAAAATGCTTTTGGGAAAAGGCCTTTGTCAAGATTTGCGATGGCCTGATGCACGTCTTCTTTGGAGGCGGAGACACCGCGCTTCATATAGCGCTCGTTCATGTGGTTTTTGGGATTGGTTACCAAAGGACAAAGTTACAGATTCCAATTCATTGGGGAAGGAAATATTAGGGAAATATGCTCTCCTTCGTCGAGCGAATATGCCTTCGGCGAAATGCGATTGAAATAGCATTCGCAATGCTCGTGAAATATCCAGTAACTTATGTTCGGTCGTGCCTCACAAGATAGCACTCGCTTTGCTCGTGGAGATATGCCTCCGGCAAGATAGCTCCGGCTTAACTTCACAAAATGGGCTTTCATTTTTTTGGAGATAAATGGCTAGATGGCCAAATAAAACTTACTTCTAGGAATTCTATTTTTAGAATTCTTTGCGCCGCTGCGTCTTTGCGAGAAGATATTCTAAGAGAATACTTATCCTTCAAACATCTCCTCAATCAATTGGGTATAGAAGTCTTTTACATCCATTCCTATTGCCCGAACTTGCTGGGAAATAAGGCTGGTTTCGGTTTGACCTGGAACGGTATTGATTTCGATAAAGAAAAACTTGCCTGTTTCATGCTCTAAGAAATAATCAATCCGAACGGCACCCTTACAGTTTAACTTTTCATATACCTTTTCGACAATTCTTGCTACACGAGCCACTTCTTCCTCATTCATTCGACCCGGAGTGATTTCTTCAGTCACTCCTGCCGTGTATTTTGCCTCGAAGTCAAAAAAATCCTTACTGCTTACGATTTCAGTGGCGGGTAGAACCGTGATTTCACCCTTCCCTCGGAAAACACCGATGGAAAATTCCCTTCCTGAAACAAATTCCTCTACCAAAACCTGTTTGTCCTCAGCAAATGCCTTATCTAGCGCTTCTGGTAATTCCTCCCAAGTTTTGACTTTGCTCATCCCGATGGAGCTTCCACCATTGTTGGGTTTGATGAAGATTGGGAGTTTTAATTCGGATTCAATCCGCTTTCTATTTTGCCCAGAGTTTTCAAAAAGCTGGATGGATTTCGCGATATTCAATTCAGGGACATCAGCCACGATTGCCTTGGTGTAGCCTTTGTTCATGGTGATAGCTGAAGTCAATTGATCGCAAGTGGTGTAAGGGATGCCAAGCATGTCGAAGTATCCAGCAAGTTTTCCGTCTTCCCCCGGTGAACCATGAAGAATATTAAAAACTCCATCAAAAGTGATTTTTTTCTCAGCGATTTGGATACTGAAATCATTTAGGTCAACCGGGATTTTTTCCCCTGAAACTGATTCAAAATACCAATTGCCTGGATAAATCAGGATTTTATAGACGTCATAAAGATCTCGGTCTATGGTTTTTTCTACGACTGCGGCACTTTTCAGGGAAATGACAGATTCACCTGTGAATCCTCCAGTAACCAAGGCAATTTTTTTCTTCATTGTGGGGAAAAATTTCTTCAACAAAGTATGTTAAAATCTATCGATGCTCCAAGCTTTTATTACTCTCCGAGGGTTTCAAAATCCCTCGGAGAGTTGAAGTTTATATTCCGAATAATAATTCCTCCTCAGAACCAAAGAATTTCTGATGGTCCTTTTGAAATCCAGTTAGACCTCCAAACCATTCCAAGACTGCATTTTTTTCAATTTTTGTCGGTTTTGAAGACATAAATGCATTCCAAGAGCTGAATTCCCATTTTTCAAAATCTTTGATAAATCCATGATGAGTAGGGTTTTGATGGATATAGGTAATGCACCTACTGAAATAGGCGTCTTCTTTGATTTCTCTCCGTTTTATGTTTGAGTTGAATAAATTACCCTTTCTGTTATACATTTTATTAAATGCTTGGGCATATGAGTTTAATAAGTTTGAAAATGACTTGCTAGGTTCTCTCAAAAAGTTCTCGCGAATTTGAATCATAAAATGAAAATGATTCGGCATTAAGCAGTAAGCAAAAGTCTTAGCAATTGGAGAAATATGTATTTCGTATTTTTTTAAGAAGAAATAATAATTCTCCTTTTCTCTAAATAGATTCTCTTTATCAATTGCATGAGTCCAAACATGGTAATACTTACCGGACTCAAACTTTGTCAATGGACGAGGCATTCTCTCAGATTTTATTCATTAAAATAATCAACTTCACTCAACTAAAAAACCCTCCAAGGGGCTCAGAGCCCTTGGAGGGTGATACAGTCTGAATTTATTATATTCGCCGACTACTACCGATCTATACACCCAAAAAATACTTTGAATATGATTGAAAGCTTGAAAAAAGGCAGTTTGCTTCTTTTGATCTTTGTCTTGGCTACAGCAGGACTTCAGGCTCAAGCCTTAAAAAAAGTGACGCTTGAAGATGTCTTCAAAAAAGGTACATTTTCCCAAAAGTCTGTCTATGGAATCAATTGGATGAAAGACGGACAATACTACAGTTCCCTCGTGAATCGAGCTGGTTTTCCCGCCGTAGTTAAAATTAATTTGGCGACAGGAGAAGAAGAGGAAGTGTTGCTTGACGGAAGAACCTTGGGTGTCAATTTCACTTCTTATTCCTTCAATGCAGATGAATCCAAGGCACTGATTGCAACCGATGTGGAGTCCATTTATCGCCGATCTAGTAAGGGTGTTTTTTATGTGGTTGATTTAGCTACTGGAGAAAAACAACAGCTGATGAATGGTGAGAAAATCTCCTATGCTACCCTTTCTCCAGATAATGATAAGGTCGCATTCGTAAAGGATAACAACCTTTATATGATCGAATTGGCTACGAATAAGCTGACTCAAATCACTACTGATGGAGAATGGAATAAAATCATCAATGGATCGGCTGATTGGGTGTACGAGGAGGAATTTTCCATGGCTCAAGCATTTAAATGGTCTCCTGACGGAAAGAAAATCGCCTTTATTCGATTCGATGAAACCGAAGTCCCTGAATTCAATATGCAGCTTTGGGGTAAACTATATCCCGAAGATTACCGCTTTAAATACCCAAAAGCGGGAGAGAAAAATTCTGAAGTAAGTATTCATGTATACGATTTGACATCTGGCCAAACCGCAAAAATGGATTCGGGCTCAGAAACAGATATTTACTTGCCAAGAATTTACTGGACTCAAGACCCTAATCAATTAGCATTCATTCGTCTCAATCGGCTTCAAAATCAGTTGGACCTGTTTCATGCTAATGCTACAACCGGTGAAAGCAAGTTGATTTTATCTGAAAAGTCAGATACCTATGTGGACCTCAACTTCAATGATAATCTTCAGTATTTAAGTGATGGAAAGAGCTTTATCCGAACTTCTGAGCAGGATGGGTTCAAGCATATTTATCATCATGCGATGGATGGAAGCTTGATTCGACAGGTGACTTCCGGTCCTTGGGAAGTATCTGAATTGGTGGGAGTAGATGAAAAGGCAAAGAAGGTTTACTTCGTGTCTGCAGAAGCATCTCCTCTGGAGCGGAATTTTTATGTGATTGACCTTTCAGGCAAAAACAAAAAGGCATTGACTCCGATGAAAGGTTCTCATACTATTAATATGAGTCCTGATCATCGCTTTTTCATCGATTATTATTCGACAGCTGATTCTCCCGTTGTAGTGACTTTGAAGGATGCTTCGGGCAAGGATATCAAAGTGTTGGAAGATAATGCAGAATTGCAGGAGCGTTTGAAAAGTTTTGCTTTAGGGAAAAAGGAGTTTTTCTCTTTCCCAACAGTTGATGGAACAGAATTGAACGGCTATGTGATCAAGCCTGCTGATTTTGATCCAAACAAGAAATATCCGGTTTTGATGTATGTCTACGGAGGACCAGGTTCTCAAAATGTACGGAATTCCTGGGGAGGAACCCGAGATTTCTGGCATCAAGCTTTGGTAGCAGAAGGGTATATCGTTGCCTGTGTGGACAATAGAGGGACAGGAGCACGTGGACGTGATTTCAAGCATGCTACTTATGCCAATCTTGGAAAACTGGAAACCATTGACCAAATCGAAGGCGCTAAATACTTTGCGAAGCAACCTTATGTAGATGCCAACCGAATCGGAATCTGGGGTTGGTCCTATGGAGGATATATGTCTTCTCTGGCGCTGATGATTGGTAATGATGTATTCAAAACAGCCATTGCTGTGGCACCGGTGACTACCTGGAGATATTATGATACGATCTATACAGAGCGATATCTACAAACTCCTCAGTTGAATCCTGCGGGTTATGACAATAACAGTCCAATTACACATGTCAATAAACTGAAAGGAAATTTCTTGTTGATTCATGGAACAGGAGACGATAATGTGCACTTTCAAAATACAGTCGACCTGGTAAATGCATTAATTGCGGCGGATAAACAGTTTGAGACCTTCTATTATCCTAATCGAAATCATGGGATATATGGAGGAAATACCACTTGGCATTTATACACGCAAATGACTGATTTCTTAAAGCGAAAGCTGTAAAGAATAAATTTTAAAAAAACCGCAGGACGTAGATTCTGCGGTTTTTTTTGGAAAACACTTTGCGGCGTTGCGACTTTGCGAGCAATTATGCCAATTTGATTTGATCCAAGTAGAACTTCATCCGGCTATGATCTCGAGGCAAAAAATCTATTTTATCAATTTTGTCTTCCTTATGATTGTAGAAGACTTCCACGTATTCATTTTCCAATAAGTAAAGATTGATCTTATGCCGATAGTAGCGAATAGCCACCACAAAAGTCCCCTCTAGGTAAAGGGTTTTAATCTTTTGGTGTAAAGGCATGTTCCTAAATTCCTCCCTACTCATTTTTTTCGATTCCGTCTAAGACTCCAAATTACTGAAAATGCTTCGGCCTATTCCAATTTTTTTAACTAATGAGCAATAAAAAAGTCCCTGAAATTCTTCAGGGACTTTAGGTGATTAATCAACTTTCGCCATTCGCTTAGTGAACAACTTCTTGGAAATCTTTAATTGCTTCGCTGAAATCAAGCACCTCGGCTCCTTTCAAAGCACCAGAAACGATGCTGGAACCTGCAGCTGATCTGTACCCTCCTGCACAATGAACTACCACTGGCTTGTCAGCAGGAATTTCTCCAGCTCTTTCGCGCAATTCATGCAAAGGAATATTGATGCTTTCTTCGAAGATCGGAGTGTTTTTGTGCTCATCTGCGCTTCGGATATCCACGATTGTGAAGGCATCTGGATTAGCTTTGAATGCTTCAACATCAAAAGTGCTTTCTGTTTCAGTCATTCCAGCTGGATTCACCACAGCACCTTTAATCAATTGCTCGTATCCAATTTTCGCAGCTTTGAAGATTAGGATTTCAAGTTCGGCAGCAGAATCTGCAACTAGGAAGAAATGCTCTTCAGGACCTACGATAGATCCCAACCAAGTTTCAAATTTTCCGCCATTCATAATGTTGATGGCGCCCGGGATATGACCTGCGCGGAATTTGTCCTGCTCACGGGTATCGATTACCAAAGCACCAGCAGGAATGTTAGATCCTTCCGGCCAAATGCTCACTCGAGAAATGGAACGCTGATAAGCCGGAGCACCTTTTTTGTTCATATCCACATCATATCCGAAGTATTTTGGAATGTATGGCTGTCCTTCCAATAGGGAACTTACAAATGTTTGTTCATCTAAATCTCCAAAAGCCCAGTTAGTAGCACGCTGCTCACCGATAGTAGATTGACGGGCATCGCTTAGGTTTTTGCCACAAAGTGAACCTGCGCCGTGAGCCGGGTAAACGATCACATCGTCTGCCAACGGCTTCAATTTATCCTGTACAGTGTGATACATCATTTTCGCCAATTCTTCACGTTGAGCCTTCATGTTTCCAGCTTTTTCACGCAAATCAGGACGACCCACATCACCAATAAATAAGGTGTCACCGGAGAATAGCGCATAGTCTTTTCCATTTTCATCTTTCAACAAAATGCTGATAGAATCAGGGGAGTGACCTGGTGTATGCAATGAATGGAAAGATACTTTTCCCATTTGAAAAGAATCTCCCTCGTCAAACCCAGTGTGTGGATATTCTGCACCTACTAGTTTGGAAACATAAATACTTGCTCCTTCATTTTGATGGAATTCCAAGTGAGAACTCACGAAATCCGCGTGTGGGTGAGTTTCAATGACTGCAACGATTTGTGCATTGTTTGCTTCTGCAAAATCATAATACTGTCGAGGATTTCTCCCTGGGTCAACCAAGGCTACTTTTCCTTCACTTAAGATTGCATAGCTGGCATGTGCCAAGCCTTCGTCATAAAATTGTTGGATATTCATTTTCTATATGGTTTTTCGAATTTGATAGCACAAAGTTAAAACCTGACAAAAGTCAGTTTCGGTGACGCATGTCACGTAACCAAAAGACAGTCAGACGACTGATGGATTATAAATGTTTTTTGGAGCAATTTAGTTGCATCAGAAACGGTTAGTTATTAAAATTGATTGTATGAGCAAGCAAAATACCTACTTATCTCAAAAGTATTCTAAAAAGCTTTTTGCTTGGTTTTTGCTCATTTCAGGATTAGTTTTTTTCTCCTGCAAGTCATCTAAACTATCAAAGGAGGATCCCGTTTTTACGGTCATTCAAACTGCCAAGTCCTATTATGGGACACCGTATAAGTATGGAGGTACTGGTCGGGCAGGAATTGATTGCTCTGCTTTAATCTTTCATTCTTATTATGCGGTTGGGATAAATCTTCCTCGTATGTCAGCCGATCAGGCAAAGGAGGGGAAGAAAGTTTCAGTTCGGGATTTGAAACCTGGCGACATGCTATTTTTTGCTACAAGTAAACGGCGGAATCGGGTGACCCATGCGGGAATAGTCACTGAGGTAAAGAAAGGTGATATTCGTTTTATCCATGCATCAACATCCCTGGGCGTGACAGAAGATTACCTGAGTAATCGCTATTGGGACAAGGCCTTTTTGTTTGCAAGAAGGGTTTTGGAGTGACGAATTTTTGAATACATGATATAAAAACCTCCCCAAAATCTTTTCTGGAAAAGGAATTTGAAAAGAAAGGAAATTTTAAAGCGAGGAACAAAGTGCGAAAGCCAACAGGTCTTTGAAATTGAATGGATTAATTTTCCAAATATCCTTTGGTATTAGGCTTTATTGATTAATTTTGCGCACAAATTCAAAAAGCACATCCTTTTTACATTTCATTCAATCAAATGGCAAATATTGGAAAGATAACGCAGGTAATCGGACCCGTAGTGGACGTTTCCTTCGAAGGCGGTAAGCTGCCAAACATCCTTGACGCATTGGAAGTGACCAAAGAAAACGGCCAAACAGTCGTTTTGGAGGTTCAGCAACACCTTGGTGAAGACCGGGTAAGAACAATTGCGATGGACTCATCTGAAGGGATGGTTCGTGGCATGGACGTAAAAGATATGGGTCAACCTATCTCTGTTCCTACCGGTGATGCGATCAAAGGTCGTCTTTTCAATGTGGTAGGTGAAGCAATTGACGGTCTTCCTCAGGTTCCTGCAGGAAAGCGTCTTCCAATCCACAGATCTGCTCCTAAGTTTGAAGATCTTTCAACCTCTACTGAGGTATTATATACAGGTATCAAAGTAATTGACTTGATCGAGCCTTATGCAAAAGGTGGTAAGATTGGTCTTTTCGGTGGTGCCGGTGTAGGTAAAACCGTATTGATCCAGGAATTGATCAACAACATCGCGAAGGCTTACTCTGGTTTGTCAGTATTTGCCGGTGTAGGCGAAAGAACCCGTGAAGGAAATGACTTGCTTCGTGAAATGATCGAGTCTGGTATCGTGACTTACGGTGAAGACTTCGTTCATACCTTGGAAGAGCAAGGTGGATGGGATCTTTCCAAAGTTGATATGAAGAAATTGGAGGATTCTAAAGCAACCTTCGTATTTGGTCAGATGAACGAACCTCCAGGTGCTCGTGCGCGAGTGGCTTTGACTGGTTTGACTTTGGCAGAATATTACCGAGATGGTGATGGAGAAGGTGCTGGTAAGGATATCCTATTCTTTATCGATAACATCTTCCGATTCACGCAGGCAGGTTCTGAGGTGTCCGCACTTTTGGGACGTATGCCATCAGCGGTAGGTTATCAGCCTACTTTGGCAACTGAAATGGGTGCCATGCAAGAGCGAATCACTTCTACCAAGAACGGATCCATCACTTCCGTACAGGCGGTTTACGTACCTGCGGACGACTTGACTGACCCGGCTCCAGCGACTACTTTCGCCCACTTGGATGCTACTACCGTATTGTCTCGAAAGATTGCCGAATTGGGTATTTATCCAGCGGTGGATCCTTTGGATTCTACTTCTCGAATTCTTTCTCCAGATATTTTGGGAGAAGAGCATTACGGATGTGCACAGCGTGTGAAGGAGATTCTTCAGCGATACAAAGAATTGCAGGATATCATCGCGATCTTGGGTATGGAAGAACTTTCTGAAGAAGATAAGCAAGTCGTTCACAGAGCTCGTCGTGTTCAGCGATTCTTGTCTCAGCCATTCCACGTAGCAGAGCAATTTACAGGTCTTAAAGGAGTGTTGGTAGACATTAAAGATACTATCAAAGGCTTCAACATGATCATGGATGGTGAATTGGATCACCTACCTGAAGCAGCTTTCAACCTGGTAGGTAGCATCGAAGATGCGATCGCTAAGGGTGAGAAGATGCTTGCTGAAGTGAAGTAAGAAAATTAGTTACTGGGTATTAAGTGTGGCAATCTCACTTTTAACTCAATAACTATTTACTCAATAACTAGAAAAACATGAAATTAGAAATCGTTACACCGGATAAAAAAGTATTTCAGGGGGAAGTGTCAGAAGCTTCTTTTCCAGGTGCTTCTGGTGCATTTCAGGTGTTGAATAATCACGCTCCGATTGTTTCTGCTTTGGCAAAAGGGACGGTTTCCTTTACCACAAAAGAAGGAAAGCAATCTATGATAGTAGATGGCGGAGTGGTAGAAGTAAAGAACAACATGATTGTTGTGTTGGCTGAAAAAGTAGTAGGCTAATTCAATTACCAATATTTAATAAATGAAAGTCCAACTCGAACGAGTTGGACTTTTTTTGTGTGATTTTCGCTTGAAATAGGGCTAAAAAATCAGCTTATATGAATCCGGTCATTTTTAGTTTTGCTTGATTCAAATTTTATAATCTTCCAATCTTTCAGATTTCCAATTATTTATTCTACCTTTGCCCCACGAAAGGGGGTGTACACATATGATCATAGTAAACGTAAAAGAAAACGAATCCATCGAGAAAGCGCTAAAGCGTTTTAAAAAGAAGTTTGACAAAACCGGTGCGGTTCGCGAGCTTAGAGCCCGTCAGGCTTTCACCAAACCTTCCGTTAAGAGAAGAGATCAAGTTATCAAAGCGGCTTACAAGCAACGCCTTCAGTCTGATGCTGAAAAGTAATCAAGTCGTTTTCGAATAGAATCAAAACAGCGGGTCCCAAGCTCGCTGTTTTTTTATTGCCCTTTTTCAAATAGGATCTTAGATTTTTTTTGTGACTTATGTTATGTAGGGATTTCTGATTTTTCGTCTAACTTAAGGTAAGAATTAAGTCCCATGATTGAGTCCTTTATCAATTACCTCCAATTTGAAAAACGTAGCAGTCCCCATACGGTAGAAGCCTATGAACGGGATTTGAGACAGTTTGAGGAGTTTTTGGACTTGTCATTTGAGCAGAATGAGCTTTCATTCGCAGGGCATGCTGAAATCCGTGCATGGATTATTGACTTGGTGGAGCAGGGACTTAGCACCACCTCAGTCAACCGAAAATTGGCTACGCTGAGGTCTTATTATAAATTCCTTTTACGGCAGGGAACTATCCAAAAAGACCCTACCTATAAGTTAAAATCTCTAAAAAATCCGAAAAGACTCCCTGAGTTTGTACAGGAAAAGAGCATTCAGGACGTTTTAGAAGAAGATGTCTATGAAAAGGGATTTGAAGGACAAAGGGACCGGATGTTAATGGAGTTTTTGTACTTGACAGGAGTTCGTCTTTCGGAGCTAACTGGGCTTAGATGGTCCGATGTGGATTTTCATTCTGAGCAGGTCAGAGTGCTCGGAAAACGAAAGAAAGAACGGGTAATTCCCCTTTCAAAAGGACTGATTCAAAATATAATTTCATACAAAAAAGTATTTGAGGAAAGGTTTCCGAATTCAGGTCAAAATCCGTACTTTATCGTAACGAATTCAGGGAAGCAAAGCTATCCAATGATGGTATATCGTACAGTCAGGAAATATTTGGATCTTTTTGCTCAGACTAGCAAGCGTAGTCCCCATGTGCTTAGACATACCTTTGCTACCCATCTGCTCAATAAGGGTGCTGACCTAAATGCCGTGAAAGACTTGTTGGGGCACGCCAATCTGGCAGCAACACAAATTTACACTCACAATTCTATGGAAAAACTGAAGGCTGTGTTTGAACAGGCACATCCTAAAGCGTAAATAAATAAATTGTTCAACCACTAAACGCTAAAAGCTATGAAACTGCAAATGCACTCTATCCACTTCGACGCAGATCAGAAGTTGATTGATTTTATCCAGAAAAAAGCCGACAAATTAGACACCTATTTTGACCGAATTATTGACGGCGAAGTTTTTATGAGATTGGACAAGCATGAGAAGAATGAAAATAAAATTGTTGAAATCAAGTTGAATGTTCCTGGAAAGCAGTTTTTTGCAAAAAATCAAAGTGACTCTTTTGAAGCTGCTGCCGATGAGGCGGTAGAAGGACTTCGTAGACAAATCAAGAAGTACAAGGAGAAAGTCCTCTTGGCTAAGCAATAAAACCTAAATACATTTTTAAGCCTTTGGATTACCAAGGGCTTATTTTTTGCTTAAGATCCAATTATGAGAATTTTTAAAAATTATATTTTCCTTTTTTGGCTGGTTCAGGGACTTCTAATAGCCCTTAAAATAGCGTTCACTCTTCGACCCGAAATCAATTTATTTACTGAGGAAGCACAATATTGGCTTTGGTCCCAAAATCTAGCCTGGCATTATTATTCCAAACCTCCATTAATCGCGGTTTTTAATTTTCTGAGTACTTCCGTTTTTGGAATAAACGAACTGGCAATACGAATCAACGCGGTATTGCTTGGACTTGGGACAGCTTGGTTGGTTTTTTACCTCACCGATTTTCTTTTTCAATCCAAAAGGATGGCATTTTGGGCAAGTTTGATTCTCAGTTCCATGCCCTTTTTTATCCTTTTTTCCACATTTCACATGACGGACTCTGAAGTCATGTTTTTCTGGATGCTGACCTGGGTTTTATTGGCAAAAGCTTTAAAAGAAGCTAAATGGAAATGGTGGGTTTTTGCGGGTGTTTCAGCTCTATTAGGAATGGCATCCAAGCCAATTATGGTGTTAGTACTCCCATCTTTGGGGTTGTTTCTTTTTTTGGCAGGAAGAATAAAAAGCTATGGTAATAAATTCCTCCTATTCGTAGTTATTTCACTTATCGGTTTAATCCCAAGTGTGGTTTGGAATTCAGGAAATGGCTTTCAAACATTCAGGCATTTGGCCACTTTGGGAGGCATTCATGGGGGTGGATCAGGTAGAAGTTTGGTAGAAATGCTTTTAGGTTTTTTGGAATTTTTAGGTGGTCAATTGTTAATAACTTCCGTTTTTTTGTTCCCCTTATGGATTCTATATACTCGTAAGGTTCGGATATTTGATTCAAAACAGTTATTTCTAATTCTTCCTGCTTTTATTTCATTTTTGACCTTCGCCTTTATCAGTCTTTTTTCTGTCGTTCAGGTGAATTGGCCGGCCTTTGGCTATTCAACTTTGGCAATTGCATCGGCTTACGCTATAGAAAAGCAGGAAGGAATTTGGTACAAAATCGGATATTGGGGGATAGGTATAGGAGTTTTACTGCCTGTTCTTTTGCTTTTTCCTGAAGTAAATGGATTGAAAAGACAAATTGGGTTAGAGAAACTTGAAATCGCTGTTTTTAATCGATTAGCTGGCTATGACCAACTAGCAAGTAGAATTTCCTTTTTGGAAGATAGTTTGGGAATTCAAGATGTGTTTTATTTCTCCGAGAGTTACCATGTTTCCTCTGAGCTTGCATTTTATCTTCCTTCTCATCCGCAAACTTTTCAAATAGCTAAGGGAGGAAGAAGAAATCAATTTGACCTTTGGGAAAGTATCGATTCCCATTTAGAATTTGAAGAAACGGGTGTTTTTGTAAGTTTTCATGAGGATTCTCCAAATCCGGTCACTACTTTTCAGCAACTGATTTATGAGGAAGAATTCCCAATTTATTTTCGAGATGAGTACCTACGTTCTGCTAAAATCCAATTCTGGAAGAATCTCCAAAAATACGAGCCCATACAATCGGATTCTTATTAATCCTTATTAGGACGAAGTAAGTAGAATTTTTTACCACTTGCATTCAAGATGCTGTCGTATTGAGGCTTGCCAAAAGCTTTAATAAGATCTGGGATAGCTTTCGAACTCCAGTTGACAGTTTGCTTCTGAACAATAAAATTTTCCCTATCAAGAGAATCATAAAACTCATCCTCCAAAATCAAGTAGTCATATTCGGATAATTGATTTCGCCAGTTGATTTTATCCAAATTGGTCAATCGAGTTTTAGGATAGATGGATATTCGAATTTTGGAGGCTACATGATTGTTTCCCCGAAAACCGATTTCTGAAGGAGCTAGATCATACATTTCTTGAAGTTCCAATTGGATTTGCTTTCCGGGATGTGGAAAAGAAATCAAGGAAGTGAAGAGCGTATAGCTCAGGAATATCAATATATAGGAATAGGTAATCGCTTTGGGAAGCTTTTGGTTACTCCAAATCAATTTTCCCACATAAACCAAAACAGCTACAATCAATGCCATTCGGATCCAAATGAAATGCCCTTTTAGTGCCAAATAAAAACCAGCTGCTAAGAGAATGATATTTAAAAGGTAGAAGAAAATAGCAGCTGCTTTCAGTCCTAATTTTCGAATTTCAAATTCTCCCTTGACTAAAATCCATCCCAAATAAACCGCCAAAACAGGTGCTACTGGCAACAAATAGCGTTCATAGAATTTGATCGTTAAGGAACCCATCCCCAGAATAGCCAAAGCCCAAAGCAGGGCAAATCCCGAAAATTGAGTATTCTCTTTCCAAGCCTTGAGGATGTTTGTTTTCAATTTGGGGAATGTAAAGAAAACCCATGGGACAAACATGGCAAGCATGAGTCCAAGTGCCTGTAGGCCATGTTTCACTATCAAAATCCCTCGAGAGGCTACCCGTTCGCCTACCTGATCTTCCAAAAAGCTTTCTAGGTAAGTAGGTCCATGAATAATCCACATGGCTACAAACCAAAACAGCGCTACAACCAAGCTCACCAAAATCGAAGGAAGATGAAAAAGGGATTTTAGAGGGATTTTTTTCCAAGGATTAACTATCAGGTAAATGATTCCGATTCCTCCCAAAGCAGCCGCAGGCAGCCCTTTTACTTCAAAAGCTAAAGCCAAACCACCAAATAAAGCCCAAGGCGTCCATCTCGGAACACCGTCCTCATTTTTCAAATAAGAAGCAAAACCCAGTGCACTGAGGGTCATACTGCAAACAAGCAAAATGTCAGGGATAGACCTTCCGGAAGAGAGGATCAAAACTGGATTCGCAGCCATGATCAAAGCCGAAATGAAGGCTATTTTTTCTTCCTTGAATAGGATTTTGGCAAGCTTAAAGGTAAGACCAATTGTGGCTGCTCCGGCTAATAGGAAAAAAATACGGGAGGCAAAAGCGTTCACGCCAAAGAGTTTGAATCCAGCCAAAACTGCCCAATAGGTTACAATTGGTTTTTTAAATCGAAGTTCTCCGCTACCAAGATAAGTGGTCAGATAGTCTCCATTTCGGAGCATTTCTACCGCGGCATCCCTGTAGTACATTTCATCGGGATAATTCATGTGGAAATTCAGCGCAAAGGGACCAACTAATACGCAGAATACCCCCATGAGAATCCAAGGGTTGATTTTAAGCTCGGTGGACTTGGAAAAAATCATGCACAAAGATAATCTGATTTGGGAACTGCCTGCCAAATTTTATGTTGTAGGACTTGTGTATAAGGACGGTTTTTTGTCCTTAGAATTTATTTGGAGTAATTTTGACCAAATTTTATCCTATGAGCCAGCCACTTTTATCGGTAGTCATTACCGTTTACAATGAAGAAAAAAACATCCTGCCCCTTCTTGACCAAACCTATGAAGCTTTGGCTGATTTGGATTATGAGGTGATTTTAGTAGAGGATGGATCGACAGATGGGACGGTTGCAGAGGTGAAGAAGTACGCCAATGAGCGAACCAAGCTGATTATTTTCAATCGGAATTATGGGCAAACCACGGCCTTGGCAGCGGGAATTGATTTGGCGAAGGGGAAATACATCGTGACCATGGATGGAGATCTGCAAAATGATCCTTCAGATATACCCGGAATGCTTCAGAAAGCCATCGATGAAGATTGGGATGTGGTAGCAGGTGTGCGCGCCAAGCGAAAGGATGGCTTTGTTCTTCGGAAAATCCCTTCCAAAATTGCCAATTGGATTATTCGAAATTCCACGAAAGTATACCTAAGTGATTACGGTTGTACGCTTCGGGTGTATCGAGCTGAAATCGCTCAAAATATGGGTTTATATGGAGAATTGCATCGATTTATTCCTGTATTAGCAAAGGAGCAAGGAGCTCGAATGACCGAGGTGGATGTGAAGCATCATCCAAGGATTCACGGAACTTCGAAGTATGGCTTGAGTCGAACGTTCAAGGTTATGTCAGATTTAATTCTGATGCTATTTTTCCAAAAGTACCTTCAACGCCCGATTCACCTTTTTGGGGGGATAGGTCTTTTGTCATTTTTGGCCGGATCCGTGATCAGTTTTTATCTCTTGGTGTTGAAACTATTGGGAGAAGATATCTGGGGAAGACCCATTATGATTCTGGGTTTTATTCTGATTTTGGGTGGAATTCAGCTTATTACTACTGGTATTATTGCCGAGATGATTGTAAGAACCTATTTCGAATCCCAGCATAAAAAGACCTACACCGTGAGGTCCGTTTTTGAAGGAAATAAATAGGGATTATTTTTAATTCATCATTCATCATTCAATTTCTTTGTCTGGATAATTCAAATTACTGTTTACAATTCAGTAACCAATAACTTCAAAATCCTCATAAACCATTGACCCGATACAAGAATCAGTTAAAAACTTTTTTCAAGCTTGTGTTAACAGGCCTGGCCTTGTATCTGGTTTTTCGAAAAATTGATACCACGCAGCTTTTAGATTTGGTAAAAACCATCCATTGGTTTTGGCTCATTCCTGCTGTTCTACTTTTTATCTTAAGCAAAGTGGCTACGGCAGTTCGTCTCAATCAATATTTCAAAAATATCGGCCTAATCCTTTCCGAAAAACTCAACTTCCGTCTATATCTGGTAGGCATGTTTTACAATCTTTTCCTTCCCGGAGGAATAGGAGGGGATGGTTATAAGGTCTATTTGCTCAATAAAGAATTCAAGACTCCGGTTAAAAAATTGCTTCAGGCCGCGCTCTTGGATCGCTTGGGGGGATTGGTAGCGATAGTTTTTTTATTGTTTGGTTTGTTTTTGCTGGTGGATCTTGATTTGGAATTTTTTGAAAGCAGCCTTTGGAATGGCTTGATGATCGCAGGATTGATTTTGACGATTCCAGGATTTTGGTTGGTACAAAAGCTAGTATTTAAGGATTTTCTTCCCTCTTTTTGGTCAGCAAATCTATGGTCTTTTGCTGGACAAATCGCGCAGTTGATTTGTGCTTGGTTTATTTTAATGGCTTTGGGGATCGATGAAAAGATTCTTGCTTATCAATTGGTCTTTTTGCTTTCATCCATTGTGGCAGTGCTTCCGCTGACAATCGGAGGAGTAGGAGCCCGTGAATTGGTCTTTGTCTATGCCCATCAGTATGCTGGGATAGAGGAAACGGCTGCAGTGGCGTTCAGTTTGATCTTTTTTCTGATTACAGCTGGGGTTTCTTTGGTGGGGGCTTTTGTGAAGGTTAGATTCAATACTTCTATTGGTTGATTTTCGAACTCGCTCGGATTCCTTACTTTTGTCAAAATCCTAAAAAATCCCCATGACCCGATCCGAATTGTTCGCCCAAATCCAGCAAAAATCCTCTTTCCTCTGCGTAGGACTTGACCCGGATTTGGAAAAGATTCCTCGTCATTTACTTGCTGAGCCGGATCCGATTTTTAGTTTTTGCAAAGCAATTATCGAGGAGACAGCTGATTTTGCAGTGGCTTATAAACCGAACATAGCTTTCTTTGAAGCTATGGGATCAAAGGGTTGGGATACGCTAGCTAAGGTAGAAGAGCTTATTCCAGCTGATATATTTACAATCGCCGATGCTAAGCGGGGAGATATTGGAAATACCTCAAAACTTTATGCAAAAGCGTTTTTCGAATCGATGGATTTTGATTCCATAACCGTGGCGCCTTACATGGGGGAAGATTCGGTAACTCCCTTTCTGGAATTTGAAAATAAATGGGTAATTCTTTTGGCTCTCACTTCCAATAAGGGCTCTTTGGATTTTCAACTAATCCAAGATCAAAATGGCAAAGCGCTCTATCAGTCTGTTTTGGAAAAAAGTCAGGCTTGGGGAACACCCGATAATCTAATGTATGTGGTAGGCGCTACCCGTGGTGAGCTGATTGGAGAGGTGCGAAAGGCGGCTCCTGAGCATTTTTTCTTGGTTCCCGGGGTGGGAGCCCAAGGTGGAAGCCTATCTGAAGTTGCCAAATACGGAATGAATTCTTCCTGTGGACTTTTGGTGAATTCCAGCCGGGGAATTATCTATGCTTCTAATGAAAAGGACTTTGGGAAAGCTGCCCGCAAAGAAGCCGAAAAGCTCCAACTGGAAATGAAGGAATTGTTGGATAAGTACCTTTAATTTTCAAATCCAGTAAGATTAGTTGAAAATCAGAAATTAATCTCTTAAATTCCATAAGCTTTTAGTAATTGCTTATGAATTTTAGGGAAGACTTTTTACAGCTTGTCTGGAAGTACCAATATTTTGATCGAAAGGGTTTACAAACTTCCAATGGACAATCACTCCAAATCCTAAATGCTGGGATTCACAATCATAGGGAAGGTCCGGATTTTAGAGAGGCTTCGATTATTCTGGATGGAGTCAATTTCCATGGCCATGTGGAGGTTCATCGGTTTGCTTCTGAATGGAAACAGCATGCACATGAAGGAGATCCTGCTTATAATTCCGTGATTCTTCATGTGGTTTGGAAAGAGGATAAGGAGGTATTTAGAAAAGACGGAACTCCCATCCCAACTTTGGAGCTAGAGGGGAAAATTTTTCTTGATATCTGGCGAAATTATGAGCGTTTGTTAGATTACAATCAGGATTTACCCTGTGCTCATGCATTGGCTAAGGTTCCGGAAATCATTCGGTTTTCAGCTTTGGAAAAAGCACTTGTCGAGCGCCTTCAGGAAAAGTCAGGTCAGCTTCTTCAAATTCTCGAAGAAACAAAAGGAGATTGGGAAGAAACCGCTTATCGATGGTTATTTCATTGTTTTGGATTTAAAACCAACAGCCAGCCTATGCAGGATTTGTCAAGTTTGATTCCATACAAAATTCTCCAAAAGCACCGAAGCCAAATTTCCGCATTGGAGGCTATGCTTTTTGGTCAGTCCGGCTTATTACCTCCCGAGACTGATGAGCCCTATATTCGACACTTGATTCGAGAGCATGATTTTTATCAGAAAAAATTCGCATGGGATCAGGGTTTGAAGCGTCAACATTGGAATTTCAAGGGAGTTCGTCCCAGTAATTTTCCTACGCTTCGCATCGCCCAACTGGCAGCAATTTTAGCTCAGGCTCCAAACCTTTTTCAGGCAGTGATGCAGGATTCAAGAGACTTTTCTTCCTTTAAAAAATTACTACAAGTAAAGCCTTCAGATTATTGGCAATTCCATTATTCCTTTGGTAAGCCTTCAGAAAAATCGGCTTCCAGAGGAATTTCGGGCACAGTTTTACAATTATTGACCATCAATTTTGTGATGCCGCTGTGGTTTGCTTACGGGCGATATTTTGAAAATCCCGAGTGGAAAGAACGTTGTTTTGATCTCTTACAAGGAATCCCCTCAGAGAGTAATTTCATCATTCGAAAATTCGGTGAGGCCGGTTGGAAGGCCGAAAATGCCTTCGATTCTCAGGGAATGATTGGCTTGTATCGGAGCTATTGTACTCCTAAAAAATGCCTTCAATGTAAGGTCGCCCAAAGCCTGCTTAAGTCCGAAGGCAAATGATTTTTGGGGATGCTCTTGATTTGCTGTACTTTTGCAATCCGAATTTGAAATAACCTATGGACAATCCAGTCATAATTTTCGGAGCGAAAGGAATTGCTCATCCAGCTTTGGAAATATTCAATAGTAATGGGATCGTGGTGTACGGATTCCTTGATGAAGATGAGAGTCTTCACGGAACTGAAATCAACACGGTGCCAATACTGGGGCATCCGGAGGATGATGGATTCCTAAAGCTGATCGGAAAAAAAGCGGAAGCTTTTGTTGCTGTTGATGACAATAAGTACCGCAAGTTTCTGGTGGAATTGCTTAATGAGCGAAGAAAAGTCCAGCCTATTAATGCCATTCATAGCACCGCTTTTATTTCCAGTGATGCGGTTTTGGGTCATGGAAATTTCATTAATGCAAAAGTGGTTTTAGGAAGTGGAGCTACTATCGGTCAGCACTGTATTCTTCATACAGGTGCCATTGTGGATCACAAAGCCAAGATTGGAGATTTTGTGCAGATCGGTGCCGGATCAATAATTAATTCCGAAGTGACCATCGAAGAGGGAGCATTTATCGGTTCTGGGGTAACCATCGTTTCGGGAGTGACCATTGGGAAAAATGCCCGTGTAGGAGCCGGATCGGTCGTTATTTCATCCGTTGGAGCGAATGAAACGGTTTTTGGGAATCCAGCGGCAAAAGTTTAAAAATGAAACAACTAGGCATACAAGTTTCGTATTCCTTTAAATCGTAAATCAAAAAATCCTTTAACACCCTGCTGAAACAGGGCTAGCGTTATGGAACAAAAGAAAGATTACCAAATCCTCCTGTACTATTGCTATGCAAAAATCGAAAACCCTGAAGAGTACAGAGAGCAGCACCACTTGTTTTGCGTGGAAAACAACATCCGGGGTAGAATCATCATTTCTGATGAAGGTCTGAATGGTACCGTTTCAGGTCTCAAAGAAGATTGTGAAAAGTACATGGCATATATTCATGCCGATCCACGTTTCGCTAAAACAGAATTTAAAATTGATGAGCATGACGGACATGCCTTCACCAAAATCCATGTGCGATACAAGCCGGAGATTGTCCATTCTTCATTGAGACATTTAGATCCAAATGTGCGTACAGGTAAGCATCTGGAGCCTGAAGAATTCAAAAAAATGAAGGATCAGGAAGATGTGGTGATTTTGGATGTTCGCTCCAACTATGAGCACGAGTTGGGCCGCTTTAAAAATGCCATCACCTTAGATATTGATAATTTCCGTGACTTCCCTGAAAAAGTGAAGGAATTGGAGCACCTCAAAGGCAAAAAGGTTTTGACCTATTGTACCGGGGGAATCAAGTGTGAAAAAGCTTCCGCCTATTTGTTGGAGCAAGGATTCCAAGATGTATATCAGCTTCACGGAGGTATCATCAAATATGGAATGGAAGCTGGAGGAGAGGATTTCGAAGGCAAATGCTACGTATTCGATAATCGAATTGCCGTTGATGTGAACAAGGTTAATCCAACCATTATTTCCAAGTGCCACGTTTGCGGAACTCCCTCTGATCGCATGGTCAACTGTGCCAATCCATCTTGCAATATACACGTACCGATTTGTGAAAACTGCGGTTGGGAAATGGAAGGAGCCTGCTCTACAGAATGTAAGGAGCATCCGGAGAAAAGACCTTATGATGGGACAGGGTATTATCAAAAAAACACGAATGGATATAATCCTTACAAGGGGCTTTTTCGGAAACCGAATAAAGATCAAATACTAAAATTGCATGGAGAAGCACAGGATTCCTGCATCTGAACTGATCATCAATTCTGATGGAAGTATTTACCATTTGCATTTGAAGCCAGAGGACTTGGCTTCACTTGTTTTTACGGTTGGGGATCCTGATCGGGTAGAGCAAGTTTCCCGCTATTTTGACAAGATTGATGTCAAAATCCACAAGCGGGAATTTATCACACATACAGGCTGGCTCAATGGTAGGAGGTTGACCGTGATGAGTACCGGTATGGGTACAGATAATATCGAAATACTCATGACCGAGTTGGATGCTTTGGTGAATGTGGACTTGCAAACTCGTGAGGAAAAAGATGAAAAAACGTCCCTCCAAATCATCCGATTGGGTACCTCTGGAAGTATGCAGGCAGATATTCCTGTAGGGATTTTGCTTGCTTCAGAGATTGGAGTTGGCCTGGATACCTTGATGCAGTATTATCCAGAACTCCCAGAAAGTCAGTATATCGGAGCTGCGATCCAAAAGGAGTTGGGTTTAGGTTTTCAACCGTATCAAGCTTCCGCTTCCTCCAAGTTGTTGGATAAAGTAGATCAGCGATTTATGAAAGGAATTACCCTAACCTGTCCCGGGTTCTATGCCCCGCAGGGAAGAGAGGTGAGACTTCGTCCTAGGTTTAATCAAATGGTGGAGCGAATCGCTGCCATCAATCTTGAAGGGAGGAAGCGAATCACCAATTTTGAGATGGAAACAGCCGGATATTATGGCCTCGGGAAACTTCTTGGCCATGAGATGCTGAGCTTGAATGCCATCATTGCCAATAGGCCCAAGAAAGAATTTGACGACAATGCTGCTAAAACTGTGGATCAACTTATTCAAACAGCTTTGGAGCTTTTTGTTTCCTGATTAGTTAAAATTTCAATTATAATCCTTTGAAATGCGCTTGAGAAATTAGGCGCATTTTTCTTTGTTTTTCATTTAGGCAAAAGGCTGGTTGATTGGCCAGCCTTTTTTACTTTTAGTCATGAGTGAACTGACCGAGCAAATCATTGAGGCGCTAAAGGATAAATCCATCCCCGAAAAGGCGGCCTTCTTCCCTAAGTTTTTTAAAGCGTTTCCCGGAGGATATGGGGAAGGAGATCAGTTTTTGGGTGTAAAAGTTCCCGATCAGCGGAAGATTGCCAAGCAGTTTTTTAAGGAAATCAGTTTGGAAGAATTAGCTGAATTGGTTCAAAATCCCTTCCATGAAGTTCGGCTGACGGGTCTTTTGGCTTTGGTGTATCGCTATGAAAAGACTAAAACAGAAGCTGGGAAAAAGGAGCTGGTTGACTTTTATTTGGAGCATCTGGACTTCATCAATAATTGGGATTTAACAGATACTTCCTGTCATCAGATTTTGGGTGAATTTTATTTCAAAAAAGAGAAAAATTTGTTTTATGAATTAGCCGATTCGGGACATTTATGGAGACAGCGGATTGCAATGATCAGTAGTTACCATTGGATAAAAAAGGGTGAATTTTCGGATGCTTTGGCTTTGGCTGAAAAACTCAAAGGTCATCCCCATGATCTGATGCATAAAGCAGTAGGATGGATGCTACGGGAGATTGGGAATCAGGATTTTGAAACAGAACAGGAGTTTCTGAAAAAGCATTATCAAACCCTGCCACGAACAGCTTTACGCTATGCGATTGAGAAGTTCCCGGAAAATTTGAGGCAGGATTTTTTGAAAGGGAATTTATGAAATACAATGGAAATACAGTTGAAATACACCTCCCGCTGGTCGGTGAAATATAGTTGATTCAAGCCGAGCCTTTTGTTGAAGTGATTGCCTATTTCGACTCCTGAAGGGAGTCATATTTCATGAAATGTATTTCGCCCGATTTTTCGGGCATATTTCTAACGTCTTTCAAGGCTTTAGCCTTCTATTCCTTCTAATTCACTCAACTCCAACCAAGCCATTTCAAGCTCTTCCAATTCTCCATCGATTTCTGCGATTCGGTTGGACAATTCCAGTAATTCCTGATGATCATCTATCCCCGATGAAATCTTTTCGGTTAGTTGAGCTTTTTCTTCTTCCAGATTCCCGATAGTTTCTGTGATTTTTTTGAACTCCTGCTTTTGCTTGTAACTCGCTTTATTCTTTGCTACAGCACCAGGATTTTCTACGCTTTCTTTGTTCGCCGTTTTTTCCTCTACTTTCTTGATACTAGGGACTTGATTCTTAGTACTGTTTTCTTTTTCCCATTCACGAAGATCCGTATAGTTTCCAGGGAAATCTCGGATTTCTCCTTCTCCTTCAAATACAAACAAATGATCAACCAATCGATCCATAAAGTATCTATCGTGGGATACGATGACCAAGCAGCCAGGGAAATCATCCAAAAACTCCTCCAATACATTCAAAGTCATCAAATCCAAATCATTGGTTGGCTCGTCCAAAATCAGAAAGTTGGGATTCTTGATCAAGACCATGAGGAGTTGGAGTCTGCGTCGCTCCCCACCACTCAATTTCCCGATAGGGGTAAATTGCTGCTTGGGTGGAAATCCAAATCGGTTCAAAAATTGACTTACGGTGATCGTTTGTCCTTTGTCCAGCACAACCACTTCTGCCACCTCCTTGACTACGTCAATAAGTCGCTTTTCCTCATCAAATCGATCTTCCTCCTGCCTATAATAGCCAAAAGCCGTGGTCTGACCCACTGTGATTTTTCCTGAATCTGGATTGATCAAACCAGTAATCATTTGAAGAAAGGTGGTTTTTCCAGCCCCATTTGGCCCAACAATCCCGATTCTGTCTTTCTTTTTAAACACATAGGAAAAATCCTTGATTAAAGTCTTCTCTCCATAGGACTTATGAAGATGTTCCAATTCAAGAATTTTGTTCCCTAGTCGCTGAGTGGATAAGGAAAGTTCGATGTCCCGTTCTTCCCGCTGCGTGAAGGCTTTTTCCTTGGTTTCTTCAAAAGCATCGATCCGATACTTGGCTTTGGTTCCTCGGGCCTTGGGTTGGCGTCGAATCCATTCCAATTCCTTTTTGTAAAGGCTTTTGGCTTTTTCAATTTCTAAATCCTCGATTTCACGTCGCTCCGCCTTTTTTTCGAGGAAATAGCTGTAATTACCTTGGTATCGATAGATTTTACCATTGTCGAGTTCCAAAATTTCATTGGTGACCTTATCCAAAAAATACCGATCATGTGTGACCATGAATAAGGAGAGATTGGCCTTTGAGAGGTAATCTTCCAGCCATTCGATCGTTTCCAGATCAAGGTGGTTGGTAGGTTCGTCAAGTAAAAGCAAATCCGGTTTTTCCAAAATCGCCTTGGCTAACGCCACTCTTTTTCGTTGGCCTCCGGAAAGGTTCCCAACCGGCAAATCGGTATCGTGGAGACCTAGTTTCCCTAGTACTTCTTTGACCTGATATTCAAAATCCCAAGCCTGAAGAGCGTCCATTTTTTCGTAGAGCTTACTAAGTTTTTCCGGGGAGGCATTCCCTCTTTCGGATTCTAAAAGTGCCCGATGATAAGCTTCGATCACCTGAAGGATTTCCGAATTGCTTTGGTCGAAAATTGCTTGGTAAATGGTGAGTTGAGCTTCGAAAACAGGATTTTGATGCACATATGCAATTTTTACTGACTGGTTGATAGCGACTTCTCCTGAATCCGGGATTTCCAAACCCATGATGATTTTCATCAAGGTGGACTTGCCGGCACCATTGATACCAACCAAGGCGATTTTTTGGCCTTGAGAGATGCCAAAGGAAATATTTGAAAAAAGCTTACGCTCCCCGAAAGCCTTGCTGAGATTCTCAACAGATAGGTAATTCATGGGGCAAAAGTAAGGGAAAATAGGATAGAAATACGGTTGAAATATCTCCTAATCAATGAGGGTAAAATATAGTTGAGGTTCAAAAGAAATTCGCCGGGGAATTGTTAAGTGAAATGAATAAAAAACCTGAATTTTGAAACTTGATTCATTAATAATTCATTGAGCGAAGCGAGACGTATTTCTACGATATTTCTATCGTATTTCTTTTTAACCTTTTACATTTTTTTGGCAAAGCCTATCTTTCTTCCATGAAAACCATTCATGACATTCTCAAACTCGGCGATCCCAAATTGTATCAGGTATGCGAGCCGGTATTTCAGTCTGAATTGTCGCAAGTCCCCAAATGGACTCAGCAGCTTCATGAGGCCATGGAGGATATTCGTCGAGTGTATGGCTTTGGAAGGGGAATTGCCGCCCCTCAATTGGGGATTATGAAGCGGATGTTCTACCTCAATCTGGACCGACCTTACATCATTATCAATCCCGAACTGAAAAATTTGAGTGAGGAGAAGTTTGAATTGTGGGACGATTGTATGTCTTTTCCCAACCTATTCGTAAAAGTGGAGCGACACCAAAGCTTGACCCTGGAATATGTAGATGAAAACTGGGAAAAGCAGAGTTGGAATGTGGAGGGAGCCAATTCTGAATTAATCCAACACGAATATGATCATCTTGATGGAGTGCTCTGCACGATGCGGGCGATCGATAAGAAGAGTTTTCGTTGGAGAGTTTAGGTTAGAAATACAGTTGAAATACACCTCGCTTCGCTCGGTGAAATAGTATGATCAGCCGCTTAACCAGATATTTCGCTCCGATTTATCGGAGCCTATTTCCACCGTATTTCAATGTTTTTCATTCATTAATTCATGGCTCCATTTTTGATCTTCTCTCATAAATTTTAATCATGTCCAAATCCTGGGAAAATTTCATCAAACAGTTTCGCCATTACCTGAAAATTGAGCGTTCGCTAAGTGAAAATTCCATTCAGGCTTATTGTTCGGATGTCGAAAAACTCTCCCATTTTTTAGAGAATGAATATCCCTCATTGGGACCTACTGAGGTAGAGACTAAGCAACTTCGGGAATTTGTAGGGATGCTGGGAAAATTGGAAATATCTGAATTTACACAAGCACGCATAATCTCCGGAATCAAAGCCTTTTATAAGTTTTTGGTTTATGAAGAGCTAATATCCAATGACCCGGCCCAGCTTTTGGAAGCACCTCGTCTTGGGCGAAAACTCCCCGATACTTTGAGTTTTCATGAAATCAATCAAATCTTGGAAGGTATTCCTTTAGGTGATGCACAGGGACATCGCAATCGGGCCATGCTTGAACTGCTTTACAGCAGTGGTTTGCGGGTTTCGGAACTGATCAATTTGAAGAAGAGCCAGATTTTTGAAGATGTTGGATTCCTTCGCATTGTAGGGAAAGGAAATAAGGAACGATTGGTTCCTGTCGGAAAAGATGCCCTGAAGTATTTGAATATCTACCTAAAGGAAGTTCGGAATCATCAAGACATCGCCCGGGGTCATGAGGAGTATGTTTTCTTAAATCGCCGTGGGAAAAAATTGAGCCGGGTGATGGTTTTTATGATCATCAAAGATTCGGTAGCAAGGGTTGGAATTGAAAAAAATGTAAGCCCTCACACTTTTCGGCATTCCTTTGCCACCCATCTAATTGAAGGAGGTGCTGATCTTCGTGCAGTACAGGAAATGCTGGGACACGAAAGCATCACTACTACCGAGATTTACACCCATTTGGATCGGGATTACCTTCGTCAGGTATTGACGGATTTTCATCCTAGGAACCGGAAAGAAATTTAGCAATTGCGATTGTCAGTCCGAGTGGAGTCGAGAACCCTTCGACTCCACTCGGACTGTCATAAATTTAAAGGTGGTTTTTGAAGTTTCACTTCCTCAAAACCTCTCTCGAAATCACCAGTTTTTGGATCTCAGAAGTGCCCTCACCGATAGTGCAGAGTTTGGCGTCTCGGTAATATTTTTCAACGGGATAGTCCTTGGTAAAGCCGTACCCTCCAAAAATCTGTACGGCTTCATTCGAAACAGAAACAGCTACTTCGGAAGCATAATATTTTGCCTGAGCTCCTTCCAGGGTTACTTTTTCTCCTCGGTTTTTGAGGTCAGCTGCTTTAAAAGTCAATAAGCTTGCTGCTTCAACTTGAGTAGCCATATCGGCGAGTTTGAATGAAATCCCCTGAAACTTGCTGATGGGCTGATTGAATTGCTGTCGCTCCTTAGAGTATTGAATAGAGGCTTCCAATGCCCCCTCGGCAATTCCCAAAGAAAGTGCTGCAATGGAAATTCTACCTCCATCCAAAACTTTCATGGATTGGATAAATCCTTCGCCTACTTCTCCCAAAACCTGGCTTTCATGGACTTTGCAGTCCTCAAAAATCATCTCAGCTGTCTCTGATGCGCGCATTCCCAATTTGTCTTCTTTTCTACCTCCTCGGAAACCGGGAGTTCCCTTTTCTATCACAAAAGCAGTCATACCATGTGAATCCCCGATTTCTCCTGTACGGGCAATGACGACAGCCACATCTCCCGAGTAACCATGGGTAATGAAGTTCTTGGCTCCGTTGATGATGTAATAATCGCCTTCTTTTTTTGCTACAGTACGCATATTGCCAGCATCCGAACCGGTATTGGGCTCTGTCAATCCCCAAGCCCCGAGCCATTCGCAGGTAGCGAGTTTAGGAAGGTATTTTTGTTTTTGTTCTGTAGAGCCAAACATCATAATATGGTTGGTGCAAAGGGAATTGTGAGCTGCCATGGACAATCCGATTGCAGGATCCAATTTGGCTAATTCGGCGATGGCGGTAACATACTCAAAGTATCCAAATCCAGCTCCTCCGTATTCATGGGGAACCAATACTCCCATTAGTCCCAGTTGCCCCAGTTTTTTAAAAAGTTCTATTGGGAAATGCTGTCTATCATCCCAATCTTTTCGAAAAGGGGTGATTTCCTTCGCTCCAAAATCGCGGATCATATCAGCGATCATGCGCTGATTTTCATTCATGGTAAAATTCAACATGGATTATTTGGGTTTATTTTCTCTATATCAAACCCCAAGATTAAAATTTGGTTTGGGATCAGCAAACGCTTCATTTCCATAGAAGATTGGGGGAATCACGCAAAAAAGTTAATCATTTTTTACACGCTTTCCATTTCCCAAATTTTTCAATTTTGGTCTGAGTAGATGAGTTAATAATATTCGTTTTAAAAGGTTTTCAATATTTAGTTACAAACAGAATGAAATTCAGAATTTTGCCCTGTTTGCTAAACCTGATCAAATAGGTACTTTGTCGTATTTCAGGGATGGATATTCAGGCTTAGATTTGAGAAGCCTGAAATAGCCATTAACAAACCATGTACTTTTCCAGTGTTCAAGATGTAATTTTATTTTCCCTGACTTTCTTAGTGTTGGTGGGTTTTGGCTTTTTGCATTTCTTCCTTTTTCGGGAATATGCGCAACAGAAGAAAAGGCAGGAGAGGCGATTAAAAGAATTGGAGCAGTTGGTTCAGGTAGAAATCATCCGTTCCGATAAAATAAATACTACCAGTCATCTCTTGGACCATGTCAAGTCCAGAGCAAATGAACAATTGGAGTTAATCCGCCTTCAAATAAAATCTATGGGAAAAAATTCTAGTTTTTGATCAGCTGATCGGGAAGGGCAAAAGCCACATAGTTATCCCCACTTTTGGTTCCTTTTCCGCCACCACAAGCAATTACCAAAAACTGTTTCCCATTTCGCTCATAGACAGCCGGGGTGGCATGTCCTGCAGCAGGAAGTTTTGCTTCCCAAAGAATTTCTCCAGTTTCCTTATCGAAAGCTCTGATTTTTTCATCCTTGGTAGCCGCAATAAACAACAAACCACCTGCCGTGACAGCTGGGCCACCGTAGTTTTCGGTACCTGTTTTAGGGAAGCCCATCTGTGTCAATGAATCGATTTCTCCTAAAGGAACCTGCCATTTTTTGAGACCTGTTCGCAAATCGAGGGCAGTCAAGACTCCCCAAGGTGGATTGGAACCATAAAGTCCTTCCTTAGTCAGGAGTTTCTGATAGCCGGTCATGTAATATCGAGGGGCTAAAGGAGCGTTCTGGGATTCAGGCTCTTTTTTATCTCCTTTTTCGGTCTTTCCGAGTAAAAATTCCACCAAAACTTCCCGTTGTTCATCACTCAAATAATCAAAAGCAGGCATGGCTCCACGTCCTTTTTTCAAAAGAAAATGCAAAGAGTCAGGGCTGTATTTTTCTTCGAGTCCAATCAATGCAGGGATGGCTGGCGGGTTTCCCTTTTGCTCCAAACCATGGCAGTTTCCACAGTAATTCGTGTAAACTGTTTGCCCTAAATTTTCAAATTCTGCATTGGCAGTCATCTCAATTAGCCAAGGAATTTGATTGGCATTTACAAAGAGGGTTTGGCTTTCGGGATCAAAGGCTGAACCTCCCCATTCGGCACCACCGTCCATTCCTGGAAACAAAACGATGGGATAATCAGGATGTGGAGGGAGCCACATATCGCCATATTGGGCATTTTGTAATTGAGTTCGAATATCAGCTTCCCATTCGGGTTTGAGATTCAAAATATCCTTTTCTTCAAAAACCATCCTCATGAACGGTTCAGGTAGGGAAGGGATAGGTTGGGTAGGGCTTGTATTTTCACCTGGCATGATGCTTTGTGGTACTTGTTGCTCCACGATTGGCCAAAGCGGCTCCCCTGTCTCTCGGTTGAAAACATAGGTGTAGCCTTGCTTGGAGGTTTGAGCCACCGCATCAATCCATTCTCCATCTTTTTCTACACGGATAAGGCTTGGCGGAGATGGAAAATCCCGATCCCAAATATCATGGTGAACACCCTGAAAGTGCCATATTTTTTTGCCTGTTTTTGCATCTAGCGCAAGAAGAGAATTTGCATAAAGATTGTCCCCCTGTCTGTAGCCTCCCCAAAAGTCATAAGTAGCCGAGCCAGTCGGGACAAATACAATCCCTCTTTCATAGTCAACGGCCATTCCAGCCCAGTTATTTGCTCCTCCAATTTGCTGAATGTACAGTGGGTCCCAAGTGTCATACCCTTCCTCACCCTCATGAGGGATGGTATGGAAAATCCATTCAAGCTTTCCAGTTGGAATATGGTAAGCACGAATATGTCCGGGGGCTGCATCCAATCCTTCAGAAAGGCGCATTCCCATGATAATCAAATCTTCGAATACCATTCCTGGTGCATTAGCTACGATTAAAAAATCTTCCCGATCGGTATCCAAACCTTTGCGGAGATCTATTTTTCCATTGTCACCAAAATCGCGAATAGGTTCACCTGTTAATGCATTTACTGCCATGAGCCAATTTCCAGCTCCAAAAAGGATGCGTTTATCTTCCCCTTTTTCCCAATAGCTTACGCCTCGATTTGTCCCTGCCCAGGAATTTTCACCTCCCAAAATCTCAAATGGATCCAAACGCCAGATTTCTTCTCCTGTCTCTGCATCCAATGCAAAAACATGAAGTCGCGGAGTGGTTCCATATAAAATCCCATTTTTAACTATGGGCTGACATTGAATTTGTGAGCGCTCAGTGGCATCGCCAGTTCGATAAGTCCAAGCTACTTCCAGGTTGGCAACATTGTCCCGATTGATTTGTTGGAGGGAGGAATAGCGAGTTCCATCAGCCGGTCCTCCGTAGTAGGACCAGTCGGTGTAGTCTGTTCTTTGGTTTTTGGATTTACAACTCCAGAAGAAGAGAATGAAGATAAATAGCCATTGGAATTTTCTCATAGTTAGTAATTATACAAAAAAATGACCTCATCTTTTTACTCAATTGTAGGGGAAGTCCAAGGGGTCAGGGAAAGAAAATTCAAATCCTGTTTGGAGAATTTTCTTTGAAGAGATGATTCGCTGACCTTCGTCTTCAGGTTGGGCAAAGCTCGCCGGCAGGCCAATACCTAATTCAGCAGCATTTTTTTCATAAACCGCTTTTCTTGTGGGATGAAGGGGGGCTACTCCATTGAAGGTTTCACCCCAAAGTTCATGCTCCAGTATATGAGTCATCATGCCAACGGCATCTTCTCGATGAATGTAATTAACTCGTGTATGGCCTACGACCTGATTTTTTCCTGCAAAATATTTCCCTGGAATCCGATCATCACCCAAGAGTCCACCAAAGCGTAAAATGGTCAATTCTTCAGGAAGATTCTCTTTAAGATATTGTTCTGCTTTCCATAAGGCTACATTCCCCGCAGATTCTGCGGTAAGGATCTCATCTTCTTGATATTCCTCCGCCCGGTTTTGGTTTGGATATACGCCAGTCGAACTCACATAAAGGACTTTTTGAATGGAAGAATTGGAAATAAGGTCTTTTAAAAACTTCAATTGCTCCAAATAATTTTCTCCACCATCAGTCCGACTTTTTGGTGGAATATTTAGAACCAAAATATCTGCTTGAAAAAGCTTTTGAAATGCAGTTCCAGTAGGATAAGGGTTGAGGGAAAAATGAACTGCCAGAACTCCTTCTTTTTGCAGTTTCTCAGCTTTTTCTGAAGAAGTGGTGCTTCCCAAGACAGAATAGCCCTTTTCGATTAGTTTTTTTGCCAAGGGTAATCCTATCCAGCCCAGACCTATTATGGAGATTTTTTTCATTGAGTCAAAAATAAAAAACCTCCCATTTGGGAGGTCTAATTTTAGTCTTTTTTAGGCATGGTACCGAGTATGTAATCCCAAAGCGGAGTACTTACTCCAAAGGCTACATCGGGATCCTTGTAGTGGTGGATCGCATGATTTACCCATAAAATCTTCAGGAAGTTTTTAGGAGGGTTAAATGCATGTACGATGTAATGCACTCCCAAATAACTTGCATAGCCAACCAAGAAGCCAGGTAGGAAATAGAATGCGAAATTTCCCATGATCAACTTGAATACCAAGTAGAAAATCGCGGCATAGGCAGCGCTCACAAATGGAGGCATTGCCAAGCGATCCTTATCTTTTGGATAATCGTGATGAACTCCGTGAACAGTATATTGAAGCTTATCTTTGATCGGAGTGTCAGGTTCCATATGGAAAAAATGCTTGTGCATCATGTACTCCACGAAAGTAAACGAGATGTATCCAATCAAAAACAAAGCAATAGCCATTGGCCAGGAGATCATAGTAGTGGTGATGCCGTAGTAGAGCGATACGCCGGCAAACACAAAAAACATCGTGATCGGCACCAGAATATGAGTTCTGGAAATACGCTCCAAAATCGGGTTTTCAAACATTTTGGCAGAACCAAAATTATCCGGGCGGTCCAATCTTCCTATTTTTTTCATTTTTCCTTTCAGATTGTGAACTACAAGTAGATTTTAAAATCGAACGCGAAATTACAGATTCCAAGTTCTTATTGCCATTGATTTTTGTCACATTTTAAGTGAAAATCAATTTATTGAACTTTTTCTAAGGATTTTTCTATCGTTTCCTGATAATATTTCTCATAAAGAGGCAAAATATTGGAGATATCAAATTCCTTGGCTCTCGCCAAAGCATTGGCTTTGAAAGTCGGAAGGTTTTCATCAGCCAAGATGGTTAAAGCCTTTTCTTTCATATCCTCAATATCTCCTACTTCACAGACAAAACCGGTTTTTCCATTGACATTCAATTCAGGAATACCTCCCGCATTGGAAGTCAAAATTGGAACTTCACAAGCCATTGCTTCCAAAGCGGCTAGTCCGAAACTTTCCTTTTCAGATGGCATAATAAACAAATCTGATACCGAAAGTACCTCTTCAACAGCGTCTAACTTTCCTAAGAACCGAACATCATCACAGGTGCCCAATTCACGGCAAAGTCGCTCCATTCTGTCCCTTTCAGGTCCATCACCTACTAAAAGAAGTTTGGCAGGCATTTGTTTTCGAACTTCATAAAAAACACGAACCACATCTTCCACTCGTTTCACTTTTCGGAAGTTGGAAGTGTGGACCAAAAGCTTTTCTCCATGAGGACAAATTGCCAATTTGAAGTGCTCCTTCTTTTGTTTTTTGAAGCGATCTAAGTCGATAAAGTTTGGAATGACCTCAATGTCCCGCTTCACTCCAAAATACTTGTAAGTCTCATTTTTCAAATCTTGAGAAACTGCAGTCACTCCATCAGAATGATTGATACTGAAGGTGACCACAGGCTCGTAGCTTGGATCCTTTCCCACCAAAGTAATATCCGTTCCGTGAAGTGTAGTCACGATTGGAATATGGATGTTTTCCTCGGCAAGGATTTTTTTGGCCATGTAAGCCGCAGAAGCATGAGGAATTGCATAATGGACATGAAGCAGGTCCAAATGCTCGTATTTCACTACCGAAACCATCTTACTCGCCAAAGCCAGTTCATAAGGAGCATGCTCAAAAAGCGGATAGCTCTTGATGTCTACTTCGTGGTAGTAGAGATTTTCACTGAAAAAATCCAAACGGGTAGGTTGCCGATAGGTGATAAAGTGGATTTCATGTCCCACTTTGGCCAAGCCCTTACCTAATTCGGTGGCAACTACCCCGCTACCTCCAAAGGTGGGGTAACAAACGATTCCAATTCTCATAGTTTTTTGAGTACCTGTAGACTTTCCGCGAATTAAACACGCATAAGGTCAAGTTTTGTTCAAAATAAGAGGAATTAATCGATTTTTCGAGGATTATTAGAAATTCTAGTTCTTTCTATTTGCTTGAATTACAGCTTGAAAAAGAAGAAGGCTGTCTTTCAAGAAAGTTTTTTGCAGTTGAAAGTAGTTTGGTATTTTAAGCGTCTAAATCGAAAATTTATGAAAATCAGCTTCAAATTATTTCAACTTCTAAGCATCCTTATTTTAGCGGCCTGTACCGGGACTCCTACTCAAGAAGTCGTTTCGGAAAAGCCGGATTGGTCCGAAAATTCCTGGCCGGAAATTCGAAAACAACGTATTTCCCAACTTCTTCCAAAAGCAATGGAAGCTGCTCAAGTGGATTGTTGGATTACAATTTGTAGGGAAAATAATAATGACCCGATCGCAGTGCATGTAGGAGGAGAAAATGCCGGCGGTACGGCAGCATTTTTATTTTACACTGATGAGTCTGGATTTCATTCCCTGGTTTTTTCACCCGAAGGCGAAGCGACAGCCTTAGACGAATTGGACATTCATGATGAAGTAGTGAAAGTTCCTCGCGGAAATTCAGCTTTGGCTGAAGCGGCTGATTTTATCAAAAGCAAAAACTTCAAGCAAATCGCTGCCAATTCATCCAATTCAAACTCTATGGCGGATGGACTTTCCTTTTCTCAGAGAGAGGAATTGGAGAGCCTGTTAGGAGAGGATGCAACAAAGTTGGTTTCTTCTACCGAATTGGTCTATGAATGGCTTTCGATCAAGTTGCCTGCCGAAGTGGAAATCATGCGTCAGGCAGCTAAAATGGCCTCTGATTTTCAATATGAGGCCTATGCCATGATAGAGCCCGGGAAAACCACAGATGCTGATGTGGCTAAATTTTTAAAGGCGAAAATGGCAGAATACGGAGTAACTGATGCTTGGCATCCTGACCAAAATCCCAATGTGAATTCAGGTCCTGATCGAGGTCATTCCCATGCGACAGACAAAGTCATTATGCCAGGGGATGTTATTCAGATTGATTTTGGAGTCAAGCTATATGATATCTGGGTAAGCGATATTCAGCGCTTTGCCTATGTCTTAAAAGAAGGAGAAACTAAAGCTCCGGATGATATTCAGCAATATTGGGAGCATGGAAAAGCAGGTTCTAGAGCAGCTTTAGCAGCGATGAAACCTGGAGTGAAAGGAGTGGATGTGGACCGAGCTCAGCGAGTATTGATGGAAGCTGCTGGTTCGGAATATGTCATGTGGAGCACGGGACATCCTGTGGGTTACGTGGCGCATGATGTGGGACCCAACCTCGGTGGTTCACAGGCTCCAAGCATCCGGCCTGCAGCTCAAAAGGAACTGAAACAGGGGATGGTTTTTGCCTTCGATGGATTTCATGCTTGGAAGCGTCCGGATGGAACGACGAAGACTATTTCAGTTGAAGAGATGGCGGTAGTTATCGAAAATGGCGCTGAATATCTTATTGAACCTCAGGAAGAATTGATTTTGGTGAAGTAGAGTTTGGCTGGTTCCATTAACATTAAGGATTGAATTTCAGTGGGATTGAAATGAAAAATCCGAATTGAATTATATTCTTAGATCGCTTTTGAAGATGATTTTAACTAGTGATTATAGTTATTTAGAATTAAATGATAAAAAAATATAGTTAACACTTGGTTTTGTCTTTTTAAGACAATATCTTTAGTTAAGATTTTCAGCGCTGAAGACTTTTTAATCAAATTGTTTTACTAAAAATTTTATCAAAATGAAAAAGGCGTTCCTTTATTTCTGCGGGCTACTTATGCTTGCCTGCGTTCCTGAAAATCAACCAAGTGTCTTAGAAGATACATTGGAAGAAGCTTTAAAAATTCCGAATAACGGAGTGGTAACTGTTGGAGAGAAAACTTACATATTTAATCAAGATCCAAATCAAGGTATAAGTAAGTTTGTGCAGTCTTCCAAAGTTTATGATTTCTCCTTTTCGCCGGAATCTATGCCAATTGATGTAAAATCAACCTTGGAAAACTATAGAACCTCTGGAGATTCTTTTATCATCGAAAACGAAGAAACGGGAGAATTTATTCGATTAGTTAATGTCCAAGAAATTTCAGCTGATAAGATTTCTTTTGATGTAGAGACGAGTAATGGGCTAAGTTTGGAAGGATTCAATTTGAAATTGAATGATATTCCATCAGAAAATTCTAACTCACGAATTACTACTTGCTGGTGGTGTTTTGCGCTTCCAGTGCTTAAACTCGCAGAAGCTATCATTGATTCTCTAGGACCTAATATTGATAGTAACTGTGAACTTGCTATTACTACCTGTGCCAATGCTGGTGGTTTTCCAGACGTTGATTTAAAAGAGGAGGATGGTTGGTTTGGAAAATCATCATGTTCAGTAGAATGTAAGATGCCTTCCTAAAATGAAGAAAAAATGGTTAATTGTCAGTGGAAGTATACTCCTTTCACTGACAATACTTTATCTGATTTCATTTAATGTAATGCCACCGCCGGATCGAAGACAACCGGGCAGTTTTACAAATTTTTATTTTGTGACTTTTACTCTTCCTGTTTTAATTGCTCCAATTTTGGAAGAGATCCGGTTTAGGGGTTTTTTGACAAATAATAAGGTGCTTCAATCGCTCTTCCTTTTGCTCACACCCCTAGGTTTGATTATAACTGGTTGGAATACACTCGTTTTTTTTCTTATGGTGATGCTCTATTGTCTTTTTTTTATTTATAAACGCTATGGCCAAGATTGGATTTTGGACTTACTTCTGATTGTTTCTTCTCTTTATTTTAGCATTCATCATTTACCTTCACAAGCAAACTTAACTAGATATTGGCTTCCCTTTTTAGCAATTTCTTTTTCTTTAGGCCTCATACTCAGTTGGATAATCATCAATAAATCCATTTGGTGGGCCATGTTATTTCATGGGGCATGGAACCTACTAGGAGGTATTATTTTTCTGCTGGGTCTTCAATTTGTTTCTGAGGAATTACATATCGTGGATGGTGATGGTTACAAGATTGAATGGAAGAGGGTTCCTTTCTTAAAATCGAATGAAGGCTCCTTCAGTCCAGAAGGGAATGAGTTGCAGATCACCAATATGAACATTCAGGATATTCTTGGTATCGTGAACCCAAGTTTATTGGATTCTTTTGCTATTTCAGAGCCATTTATGAAGTATGAAATAAAACTGGAATCAGAAGGTGGGTACGATGTATTGAAAGCGAATTTAATTGAGGCACTTGAATCTGATTCCCTTTTATTGAGGAAATAGGAGTTGAAATTTCAATCAAAAGGCTTGTTTTGAGAATGAGCTTCCTTCTTTTCTCAAATACTCTGACTGGTACTACTATGGCTCTAATCAATTTCAAACAAAATGGTTGGTTTGAGCTGAATTTTATAATGGGTAGGGATCTTAAAAAAATTAAACTCCAAAAAGGCTTTTGGGGACTTATTTATTTTTTAGCCAATGCTTCGTAAATAATATCGTGAACTTGCGTTCGAATTTCTTCACTAAGCAACTTTCGGTTTTCAGCTTCGGGATAGACCCGGTTGGAAAGGAAGATATAGATCAAATTGTTCTCTGGATCAGCCCACACACAAGTTCCTGTGAAGCCAGTATGGCCAAAGGTAGATTTCGGTGCTAATTTTCCAGCCGAGCCACCTTTATCGGGTTCGGGTTCAGGTTTGTCCCATCCCCAGCCTCTTCGGCTTTGAGTGGATTGACGCTTGGTAAATTCTCGGACTGTTCCGGGTTTCAGAAGGCTTACATCTCCATAATAACCCATGTTGAGCATCATTTGCATCATAACTGCCAAGTCATTTGCCTTGCCAAAAAGTCCGGCATGTCCTGCCACTCCTCCATACATGGCTGCACCCGGATCGTGGACATAGCCTCTTACCTGTCTTTTACGAAAAGCCACATCATTTTCAGTTGGAGCAATGTTGTCCAAAGGCATCTTTTCAAAAGGCTTGAAGGTCATCGTGTAAAGCCCAAGAGGTTGATAGAAATTTTGATCCAAGAACTCATCCAAGGGTTGATTTACAATTCGCTCCACCACAGCCTGCATAAAATACATGGTCAAATCGGAGTAAACATACCGGTTCCTGCCCCCTCGCTTAGGTAAAAGTTCAGATTCCACAGTCCATTGCCAAATGCTGTCGCGGAGGGCATTATTAGCATACATGTCATTGGAAACAGGTCTGCTGAATCCCAGGGCAGAAGAAGGTTGATAAAATTCCGATTTCCATTGGCCTCCTTCCACCGTTTTTGCATAGTGAGGAATAAAGGCCTTAAGTCCAGCTTCATGAGCCATCACATCCTTCAAAACCAAATTGGCTTTATTGGTGCCGCGCAACTCAGGTAGGTAATCCACCAATGTCTTATTCATATCCAGTTCCCCTCGGCTATGTAAAAACATTACGGCTTGTGTCGTGGCCAAAACTTTGGTAATGGAGGCTAAATCATAGACCGTTTCGGAATTTACCTTTGGGCTATTTCTATATTCCAATTGTCCATAGGATCGCTCAAAAACTACTTTTCCGTCTTTTACCACCAACACATTGGCACCTGGAGTCGCTTGGATTTTGATAGCCTTGTCGACCACCTCATCTATTTTATCCAGTGTTTTACTGTCAAGTCCTACGCTCTCGGGTGTTCCATAGGAAAGTCTATTCAATCCACTCAAAAAACCACCCACTCCAAAGGTGAATTGGGTTCCTGTGGAAACAGGCAAAATTCCCATAGCAGGACGACCTCCAAAAAGAATTTGGGGAGTAAGGTTTTGGGTCAAATCATTGTCTTCATAGGCTATTACAACATGATCTAAACCTTCGAAAAATCGAGTGGCATAGGCATTTCCAAAAAGAACTGTGACGAAGTCCTGTCGTTCTTGAAGTTTACGAAGCAGGGCGACATCCCCGGGAGCTACACCAAATGCCCGCTTGGGATTATTGGTGATTCCCATCATTCCCACTACCACCACATCAAAGTCCTCCAGTTTTTTCATCAGATTGTAATGCTCTGACTCACTGGCAGCTTTGGAGATAGTGAAATGTTCAAAAGGAGCGTATTTTGAAAGGGTTTTTTGAAATTCATCTCCTTTGCCTCCTATACTTACACTCGCAAAACGCTTAGTATCTAATTGTCTGAAAGGCAGAAGCTCATTTCTATTGGAAGCCACTGTCAAAGCCGCTGCAAAAAGTTTTTCTCGAACTTCTTCTGTTTTTGGAGTGACTATTCGCTCATAAAGCCCTTCCAATTCGATTGGCCGGTAATTGTTGAGTCCAACTTCATATTTGGCCTTAAGGATTTTTTTGACACGTCTATCGATTTCCCCCTGCTCGATTTTTCCATTCGCTACAGCATCTTTAATGAGTGCTTTTGCTTTTGATACATTTTGAGAGTAGAGCAGTACATCGTTTCCTGCAAGCAATGCCTGAAGATCCACTTCTCCCGGTCCATAAAATTTGGTAACGCCCTGCATATTCAAAGCATCTGTGAAAATCAGCCCTTTGAAATTCATCTGCTTCTGGAGCAAATCTGTTACTACTTTTTTGCTGAGGCTGGTTGGCTTATTTCCGGTTTCTTCTAAACTCGGAATATTCAAATGAGCTACCATGACTGACTTCAGGTTTTCCTTAAAAAGCTCCTGGTAGGGATAGAGATCGACCTCCCAAATCCGCTGCTCCGGATGCCGAATCAATGGTAGAGAATAATGACTATCGGACTCGGTGTCTCCATGCCCCGGGAAATGCTTGGCATTTGCAATGACTCCATGGTCCTGAAGACCTTTCATATAAGCGACCGATCGGGCAGCTACTGCTTGTGGATTTTCTCCGAAGGAACGATAGCCGATGACCGGATTATCAGGGTTGGAGTTGACGTCCACCACAGGAGCAAAATTGATATGCATTCCCAGTTCTTTGAACTGTCGGGCCATTTCTTTACCCATTTCATAGATCAAATCGGTATCGGGAATGGCTCCCAGAGTCATGGCTTTTGGGAAATCCGGGATGGAGTCAAAGCGCATCCCTATTCCCCATTCTGCATCCATTGCGAGAAGTAATGGGGTTTTGGCTTTGGATTGATAAAAATTCGTAAGCTTAGCCTGTCGAACAGGCCCTCCCTGGAAAAATATCAAGCCTCCCAGATTTTCCTCTTCGATCAGATTGGTGATTTCATTGACATGATTTTGGTCTTTGTTAGAATAGGCAGCGACCATAAAAAGCTGCCCCAAGCGCTCGTCTTCATTTAAGTTATTGAAAACTGAGTCGACCCAATTGAGCATGTCCATGTTCTCTGGTTCTGTCTCCACATCCATAGGATAGGAGTTGAGTCCATCCGATGGAGTGGTGAAACATAAGGCTAAGACACTTAGACTAGCTATTTTCCAGAGCCAATTCCGCATGCTGAATTGATTTTTTAAACTTGATTTTAACTTTAAATTTGTATGGCCTACCCTTGCATGTAGCAGTTGAAGTGTTAAACTTCTTCAAAAAAGACCCAATTGGAACTCCTTCAGGGAATCTTGACATTGAAGATAGTAAAGACCCTCCAACATTCGCCAACTTTGGAAGTTTAAAATCTTATAAATTTGATTTTCGGTTAAAACCAATTTTCAAATTCTAAATTCAGGCCAATTAGTCTTAAAATAATGAAGTTTCCCTCCATATTTCGTACAGCTAGCCCCAGCCGATTTGATATCAAGCCCCGCTATTATGACCCTGTCAAAGAGGAACTAGAGCAGCGGACTGCCCGAATCAAAAAGGAATTGGAAGCAGAAGGGAAATTGGGTGGCGAAATCAGTGAAGAGGATCGATTGAAGCGATATGAAACCGGTATCCGCGGATCTTTTTCTCAACATCAGGGAATTCGCCCAAGGGGAACAAGTGTTTTGGCTTCTACGGCCATGCTGCGTACCATAATTTTTTTGGTTTTGGTGGGTGGATTGGCTGGATATATTTATATCGGTCCGGTAATTTTCGAATACCTTCTGTACATCATGGTTTTGATTGCAGGTGGGTATTTTTTCACCAGACTCAAATCCAAAGCTAGCCGATGAGTGATTTGATTCAGCTTTTGCCTGACTCCATCGCAAATCAAATTGCGGCTGGGGAAGTGGTTCAGCGTCCTGCCTCTGCATTGAAGGAATTATTGGAAAATGCAGTGGATGCTGGAGCTACTCGTATTCAGGTAGTGGTGAAAGAAGCCGGAAAGCAACTCATCCAAGTCATTGACAATGGAAAGGGAATGACTCCGACCGATGCCCGAATGGCATTTGAGAGGCATGCTACTAGCAAAATCCGTAGTAGTGAAGATCTCTTTTCTATTAGAACTTTTGGCTTTAGAGGAGAGGCATTGGCATCCATTGCGGCTGTTGCTCAAGTCGAATTAAAGACTCGTCGCACGGATGATGAGTTGGGTACTTTGATCCAAATTGAAGGTTCTGAGGTGAGAAATCAGGAGCCTGTAGCCACCGGACCAGGGACTTCTGTTTCCATGAAAAATCTTTTTTACAATGTGCCTGCCCGCAGGAATTTTCTGAAATCCAATCCTGTGGAAATGCGACACATTGTGGAGGAATTCCAGCGGGTGGCTTTGGCTTACTCGGAGATTTCCTTTACGCTCATGCAGAACGATATGGAGATTTTTCAGCTCCATGGAGGGAAATTGAGTCAGCGAATTGTGGGGCTTTTTGGTAAAAATTATCAATCCCAACTAGTGCCCTGTGAGGAACTTACCCCTCATGTTAATGTCAAGGGCTATATCGGAAAACCTGAATCAGCTAAGAAAACCCGTGGAGAACAGTTTTTCTTTGTAAACAATCGCTTTATCAAAAGCAGTTATTTGAATCATGCTGTTTCCAATGCCTTTGAAGGACTTATTCAGCCAGATCAGCATCCCTTTTATGTGTTATTTCTGGAAATAGATCCCTCTCATATCGATATCAATGTCCATCCCACCAAAACCGAGATCAAGTTTGATGATGAGCGAACGGTCTATGCGGTCGTACGGGCGGCAGTGAAGCAAGCTTTGGGAGCCCATCATGTAGTTCCTGCTCTGGATTTTAGTATTGATGTCAATTTCAAAGATAAATGGGATCAAGATCCCAATACCAAAATTGCGGTAGATCGGGAATACAGCTATAAAACATTCAATACTCCTGAACTGAAAAAGGCCAACCCAAGTGGTTGGGAAAAACTCTTTGAAGGAGTACAACGAACGGTGGAAATTGACAAGAGTTCGAATGATGAGGAGGAAACTGAAATTCTTACTTTTCCATCCCGGGCAAATACTGAGAGTGAGAGCAAGCTTTTGGGCTCTTCAGAAAGTCTTGAAAATACAGGGACGACCTTTCAGGTTGAAAACAATTACATCGTCGCTCAAATGTCTACCGGTTTGTTGATCGTAGACCAGCAAGCAGCCCATGAACGAATTCTATATGAACGCTATCTACGGCAGTTGAAATTGGCACAGGGCCCTTCTCAGCAAAGCCTTTTTCCTCCTGTGGTGGAATTGAGTCCCGGAGATTTTGAATTGGTTTCTGGATTGATGCCTGAATTGCACAGTTTGGGATTTATGATTTCTGTATTTGGGAATCAAGCCGTGGTGATTCAGGGTGTGCCGGCAGATATTCAAGTTAGAAATGAAAAGGAGCTTTTTGAAGGTTTGATAGAGCAATTTAAAAACTTCAAAAATGAGCTTTCTTTGGAAACCCGGGAAAATCTTGCCCGATCTTTGGCACGAAGGTCCTCTCTCAAAAGAGGTCAAAAACTGAAAGATCAAGAGATGGAAACCCTCGTAGGCCAGCTTTTTGCCTGTCAAAACCCTAATTATGGGCTTTCCGGGAACAAAACCTTTGTAAAATTGGATTTAAGCAGCATCCACTCCTTCTTTGGGAAATAGAAAATTATGTTTAGAAATCTTACTCCCGTCGTACAAAATTTATTGTTGATCAACGTCATCTTGTTTTTGGTGAGTGGATTTATTTTGCCTCAACTCGATCAGTGGTTTGCGCTCTACTATATCGGTAGCCCTTATTTCAAGCCATTTCAATTCCTAACATACATGTTTATGCATGCTGATTTCTGGCATTTGTTCAGCAACATGTTTGGTCTTTTGATATTTGGCCCTTTGTTAGAACAGTTTCTGGGGCCTAAGAAATTATTGACTCTTTGGATGGTTTGTGGAGTTGGTTCGGGGGTGTTGTATTCAGGGTATAATATTTATCGAGTCAATCAACTGGAAAGTCGGGTGGAGGCCTTTGATGCGAATCCTGATCCGGAGGTGTTTAACAGAATTGTGTTGGATAATCGGGGTTTCTTCGAGCGAAGTGTATTTGATTTCGTGGATGATTTCAGCCGAAATCCTGAGGATGCCGGAAAGGTGAGTCAAGCAAAACAGACCCTTCATGCCATTTTAGAAATTCAATCTAATATTCCAATGGTTGGGGCTTCAGGAGCATTGTTTGGAGTTTTGATAGCATTTGCCATGCTTTTCCCAAACACTCAACTTTTCCTGCTTTTCCCGCCTATGCCGGTCAAGGCAAAATATTTAGTTTTATTTTACGGCCTTTATACGCTGTACAACGTATTGGTGAATAACCCACTGGATAATGTGGCTCATTTTGCCCATTTGAGCGGTTTGGTGATCGGAGCGGCTTTGGTTTATAAATGGAAAAAAGATAGAAATAGCTTCTACTAGGATGTACAATAGCTTTTGGGATAATCTTAAAAACGCATTCAGGCAGCAAGGAAATAGCCTTTACAAGCTGATAGCCATCAATTTAATCGTATGGCTAAGCTTTATGGTGATTCGGGTTTTGATGACTATCGGAGGTTTTGGAGATGTCTATGCTAGCCTGATTTCCTGGTTTATGATGCCTGCCTCCTTGGATCGTTTGTTGATTCAACCCTGGAGTATTTTTACCTACATGTTCTTGCATGAGGGATTTTTTCATATCCTTTTCAATATGCTCTTTCTGTATTGGTTTGGGCTATTGATCCACCAATATTTGGGAAGCCGAAAACTGGTAAATCTCTACATTCTAGGGGGACTAGCAGGGGCTTTGTTCTATGTATTGATCTATAATTTGGCTCCTTATTTCAGCAATTCCGTCAATTCATCTCTGATGCTGGGAGCTAGTGCAGGTGTATTTGCCATCGTAGTCGGAGCGGCAACCTTGACTCCCAATACCACCTTTTTTCTTTTATTGATTGGACCGGTTCGGATAAAGTATATCGCCATTTTTTATGTGATTTTATCCTTTGCTAATTCTGCTGGAGCGAATGCAGGAGGGGAACTTGCACACTTGGGAGGAGCTTTGATGGGATTCCTTTATATCACGCAATTGCGTCGAGGCATTGACTGGGGAGTTCCTATACAAAAAGTCGGTATCTTCTTTGAAAATCTTTTCAAACCTTCCCGATCCAAAGTAAAGGTGAGTTACCGAAAAGCAAAAAGCAAAAGTGGAGGCTTTGGTTCTTTTGGTCGATCTGAAAGTGTTTCTTCTTCACCTTCTAAAGCTTCGAATGAAACGACTCAAGAGGAAATCGACCGTATCTTAGACAAAATTGCAGATAAGGGTTATGATGCCCTGAGCAAGGAAGAGAAGCGAAAACTTTTTGAATTCAGCAAAAAATAATCAAAGCGGAAAAGCCAATCCTACCCGAAATCCGGCTTCTTGGGGAGAAGTGCTTTGGAATCGGAATTCGGTACTGAGTCCCACCCATTCTACAACGCGGATATAGGCGCCCACGCCGACGTTTGCCCCCTTATTGGTGCGCCTGATCCCAGGATTTCCAGGCTGAGTATTTTCCCAGTTTTGACTATATCCTATTAGGAAATAGAGTTGTGATGGACCTTCGGAAATGTAATACCGGAAGTCTGCACTGAAATTCGTTCGATTACCCACATTGGGGAAATAGCTGGTCACGCTTGGCATGATGGCGAAATGGTCGACAAAGAAAAATTCAATTCCACCTCCTACTCCAAACTCCTTCCACCTCAGGCCATAAGTGCCGAAACCATGAAATCGTGCATCTCCTTGTTCCTGTGTCTGTGCGAAGGAAGGAAGGGAAAGGGAGACCAAGAAAAAAGAAATCACCAAAGCCTTTTTCATCATCTGTCAATTGTTTGCAGAAATTAGAAGGCTTTGGTGAGTAAAGCAAATGACTTATTCGAAAATCCGTGAAAAACGAAGGAAATGCCCTTCCTGATCCATCCCTTCCACGATAATTAAATGCCGCTTTGACTGGTCTGTATTAAAGTATTCAAATTGAATTTTTCCTGATTCATCAATCTCCACCAAAGGATTCCAGTAAATGGTTGCCCGTTTGTCGGTGATGGCATTTTCAGTAGTTTTCTCTGAGTAATCGGGTTGGTAAAATTCCCTTGCGATAGAGTAACCTCCATAAGTGGTTACCAAGGTTCCTCCCACACTTTGATAGCTTCCTCCTCCGGTTTTGGTGTACACTGCAATAACTCCATTGGCCCCCTGAGAACCAAAAATAGCGGCTCTGGCAGGGTCTTTAAAGACATCTACACTAGCCACATCCCGAGGATTGACTTGTAAAAGGGTAGCGGCATCTACTGGAAAATTATCCAGCAAATAAAGCGGTTCCGTTCCGGATGAAAGGGACCCCACACCGCGAATCTGTACGCTTACATCCAGGCCATTTACAAAAACCTGAACCCCGGAGACTCTTCCTTGAATTAATTGGAAAACATTGGTGTAACCTACAGATGCAGGGATCTTTTCAGGATCGATAGTGACATCTCCGCTTCCAAATATTCTACGAACGTCTTCTTCTCCTTCTACAATTGTTTGACCTTCTACCGTTACTCCCTCGAGGTCAACTAAGTCTGGATCCTCATTCAGTTGCTTCATCAGGATTCGAGCTTCATAACTCTCGATCAAAGATTTTGGCCAGTCCAATTGATTAGGGTATTTACCTTTGATTTCAGTAAATACCGGTTCTGGTCGAATCACTTCCACATCGATGAAATTCTTCAAGCGATTGTCTTCAGCGGTAATGGTGACTTTAGCCGAGTCCTGATATTCCAAATCTCTGAAGATAAAACGGCCATTGGGGCCAAATTCAGAAGTTACGATTTCGATTCCTTCACCAACCAAAGCAGTGATTTTTCCACCGGACAATCCTCTTCGGGTATCTTCTTGATCAGTCACCTGTCCTTCGATATTGATTCCGCGTTCGATGAAAAAGTTTACTTCAGGAATCTTATTTTCCAAGACTTCATTCCAGGTAATCCTTCTCCAACCGTGGGTTAGCATAACTATATCCAGCGCAGCGAGCGTTTCAGGCTCTTGATTTCTAAAGTAATAACCTGGATTATGGATTCTTCCGGGAAGGTCTGAGCTTAATAGAAGATTGGATGCGATGGTGCCATAAAATTCACTTTCATCTTGAACCTGTCCAGCATCTAATACAGCCAAAGAGAAAGTGCCAGAAGTTGGATTCTCTTGGATTTTGCTTTCTAGTTCCAGGCGAAGTTTTTCGCGTGCTTGTAAATTCCCTACAAGATTTGCATTCAGGCTTAAATTAGCCGAAGGCTGAACAAAAATCAATCGCTCTAAAACAGGGATACCTGATTCATTTAAAACGGAAATTTGATTTACACCCGCAATCAGATTTTCTTTTGGAATTCGGACTCCCCATACGCCATTTGTCAAAGTTCCTTGAATCATATAGTTGATGATTCCCCGAGTTTGACTTACCAGTAAAAGTGGGGAAGGAGCAGTGTTTCCTTGAATGAATACAGTCAAATAACTTGCTTTTGGATTATCAATTACCTGCATGGCAAGTCCCATTTCCTGAGGTTCAGGAAGATTGATAGTCCTGCTTTCCCCCGTGCTAGGATCAACTATCTGAGCTAAATAATCTTTTTTGGAAGGAGTGATTTCAAATTTTCCTAATCCTGCAAAATTACTTTCAAAAGAAATCTCTTCTCCTTGAATCTGACCCTTAATTTGCAGAGGCTCTCCATCAGGAGCTACAGCACGAAATGCCAGATTGGCTTTTTTACCCAAAACCCAATTTCCTCCTTCAGGCAAAAACTGAATATCCGCAAAGGAAAGGCTGTAAGGAAGTCGTATTTTTTTGCTTACAGGATAGTTGCCATTTTCCAGATAGGTCAGTTCGGCATGAAGACCTTCGAAAGCCTTTTCTGGGATAGAAAATGAAAAAGAAGCCTGTCCGTCGGCATTGAGAAGAAGATTCTGCTTATGAATCTCCTCACCCGATCCTTTGATAATCAGTTCAATAGTTTCGCCCGCAATAGGGTTTCCGGATTGGTTGATCGCTGAAATTTGAGTCTGATAAGTGACTTTCCCGCCTTGGGTAGAGATTTCAGAGACAGTTAGTTGAGGAAGGAAACTTCCAGCTGCACCATCGATAACCATGAATTCATTGGTGAAAAAATATTCTTCACCAAAGTTCCGCATCCAAGCTGTGTAGGCTTTCACGCGGTACATCCCGGGCTTGCCGAAAAGCGGAATTGAAAAATCCCCTTTTCCTCTTCCATTTTCCAAGCGGACGATTCGTTGCTCCAAAAGTAGCCCATCTCCATCGAAGAGATCGACATAAAGGGTTTTACTTAGAGGGGAAGGTATTTGGGAACTACCCGCCACTAAATAAGCACTAAACCAGAGATCTTCGCCTAAAGTGAAGGTGTGCTTGTCAAAGTGTAAATGGACTTTTTCAGGAGGGCTCTCTTTTTGGTAAGTGTCAAAATATTCCTGGATTTGTTTTGGTAAGTCCTGACTAAAAAGAGGCTGCGAAAGGCAAAATAATGCTAAAAAGCCGAATAAAAATTTTCGAGTAAGCATAATGAATAGTTGGTTTTATTCTAAAGTTTCGTAAATAAACTAACTTGACCCATATAAAAAACTAAAAAAGTCTTAAATTTTAGTTAGCTCGGCAACTTCGTTTTTGTTTGCCAACTGACCACAAGCCGCGTCGATGTCCTGACCTCTTGATTTTCTGACTTTTGCGATGATGCCCTGCTGTTCTAGAATTCGGACGTACATATCCACTGCCTCTTGCTTTGCCTGTCGGAATTCACCTTCATCAATGGGGTTGTATTGAATAATGTTGACTTTAGATGGAATGATTTTGCAGAATTTGGCTAAAGCCTTTGCGTGGCGTTCGTCATCATTTACGCCCTCCCAAATCACATACTCATAGGTGACTTTTCGCTTGATCTTTTGATACCAATATTTCAAAGCATCCGCCAATTCTTCCAAAGGACTAGAATCATTGATGGGCATCAGTCTGGATCTGGTCTCATTGATAGCTGAGTGGAGGGAAATTGCCAAATTAAACTTCACTTCATCATCCGCTAGCTTTCGAATCATTTTGGGGATTCCCACAGTTGAAAGAGTGATTCTCCTTGGAGCCATTCCCAATCCTTCAGGAGAGGTGATTTTATCAATGGCATCCAAAACATTGTTGTAATTGAGAAGGGGTTCACCCATTCCCATGAAGACAATATTGGTGAGAGGCCGTTGAAAATAGGTTTCTGCTTCCTCTTTAATTGCCACCACCTGATCATAAATTTCGTCTGGATTGAGATTGCGCATGCGCTTCAACCTAGCCGTAGCACAAAAATTACAATCCAGGCTACAGCCTACCTGAGAAGAGACACAGGCAGTAATTCTTTTGTTGGTAGGGATTAGGACTGATTCGACGATTTTATCATCAAAGAGCTTCACAGCATTTTTGATGGTGCCATCCTGGGAATGCTGCATTAAGTCAACCTGAATGTGGTTGATTTCAAAATGCTGCTTAAGTAAATCCCGAGTGGCTAGTGAGATGTTGGTCATCTCGTCAAAGTTTTTCAAGGATTTGTTCCAAAGCCATTCATAGACCTGTTTGGCTCGGAATTTTTTTTCTCCCTGAGCCACAAAAAACTCTTCCAAGTCACTGAGACTAAGTTTTCTGATATCCCTTTTTTGGCTTTCTCCCATACTGCAAAGCTACGAATTTGAGTTGATGCATTTCATAAACCCGGATAGGCAAAAATAAAATCCCTAAAACCATGAATTGGAAACAAATTTTTCATTCTTGTTTATAACTTTGATTCAAGATTTCCGCTCAACCGAATAATATTTTGAAAATTCAGATTATCAACGGCCCCAATCTCAATCTTTTGGGAAAGCGAGAGCCAGAAGTGTATGGAAGTAGGTCTTTTGAAGAATATTTAGAAGAGCTCAAAAGTCAATTTCCCTCCGTAGAAATCCATTATTTTCAAAGCAATGTGGAGGGAGAACTGATCAATAAAATTCAAGAAGTAGGCTTTGACTTTGATGGGATACTCTTTAATGCAGGTGGTTATACGCATACTTCTGTCGCGATTTCGGATGCTATTGCTGCTGTAACTACCCCCGTGCTCGAGATTCATATTTCCAATATTTACAAACGGGAAGAGTTTCGTCATAAAAGCATTATTTCCAAATCTTGTGTTGGGATGATTTCGGGTTTGGGCCTCAAGGGCTATGAGCTCGGAATTCGCTATTTTCTTTAAACCTCCATATCTATGCTTACCTTTTCCGCAGGACCTTCTAAGGTCTATGATATGATGACTCAGTACCTTCAGGATGCCTATCAGGAGGGAATTCTCAGCGCCAATCATCGAAGTGCAGCCTTTATGAATATGTATCAGGAGGTGCAGCGATTGTTTCATGAAAAGCTTCACATGCCAGAGGATTACCAATTACTATTCACCTCTTCGGCTACTGAGAATTGGGAAATCATTTCGCAGTCCATTGTAGAAAAAGCCAGTTTTCATATTTACTCAGGCTCATTTGGGAAAAAATGGATCAACTTTGCCCAATACATCATCCCAAAAACTTCAGGAATCAAAATCGAGACAAGTGAGGAGATAAATGTTCCTCATTTAGAAATCGGAGAGGAGTTTGATTTGATTGCAATCACCCAAAATGAAACTTCCAATGCGACGCAAGTTCCTATGAAAGTGCTTGAGCAGATTCGTAAGAAATATCCCGAAAAACTGATTGCGGTGGACACAACCTCGAGTATGGCTGGGATTGACCTTAAGTTTGAACTGGCGGATATTTGGTATGCATCGGTTCAAAAGTGTTTTGGATTGCCAGCTGGATTGGGGATTTTGATTTTGTCTCCGCGTGCCATCGAACAAACCGAGCGAAAAGGGGAAAAGGGACGCTACAATAGTCTGAATTTTATGCTCGAAAATGCCCGCTCTTTTCAGACTCATTATACACCCAATGTGTTGGGAATTTATCTTTTGAAGCGGGTTTTGCATGATATTCCAGAGATACAGCATATTGATGAGAGCCTTCGCGCTCGTATTCAAAAGATCGAACAGTGCATTATTCAAAGTAAAAGTCTTCGGCTTTTGGTCGAGAATCCGGCGACTAGAAGTACAACCGTGCTTGGTGTAACTGGAACAGAATCTTTGATATCGGAAGTGAAGAAGGCAGCTGAAGCAGAAGGTATGCAATTGGGAAGCGGTTATGGACCACTAAAACCCACCTCTTTTCGAGTAGCTAATTTTCCTGCGATCACGGATACTGAAATAGACAGATTGATTGGGTTTTTGAGTAAATACTAAAGTCAGGATTTTAAATCGATAAATAAATAACCTCATTTAACTTGGTCCGGTAAAAAATCATCTTGTCGAATTATTGCAAAGCAAATTTTATTTGGCGTAGCTTTGCATCATGATTGACTTCAAGCAAATTCTTTCGGTTTCATTGATCCTCTTTTCAGTCATTGATATACTCGGATCCATTCCGATCATCATCAATCTTCGAAAAAAGGCCGGCCATATTCAGTCAGGAAAAGCAACCCTGGCGGCAGGGGTATTGATGATTTTATTTTTGATTGGAGGAAAATCAATTCTAGGTCTTTTCGGGATTGGGGTAGATGATTTTGCGATTGCTGGGGCACTTATCATTTTTGCTCTAGGAGCTGAAATGATTTTAGGGATTGAACTCTTCAAGCCAGACCCTGAAGCTTCTACGAGTGCTTCCATTGTTCCGATTGCTTTTCCACTTATTGCTGGTGCGGGTACCCTTACCACTATTTTGACTCTAAAAGCTGAATATTCTCAATTGAATATTGCTATTGGAATCGTATTGAACCTGCTTTTGGTCTATGTCGTTCTAAAAAGCACCTCATGGCTAGAGCGGAAATTGGGTAAAACTGGCCTAGATGTCTTGAGACGAATTTTTGGAATTATTCTGCTTTCCATTGCAGTGAAAATTTTCAAGACCAATGCATTTCCTATGGAAATTGTCTAAGAGCCCAAATTCCTTTTCTTTGTCAAATGATTACAATTTTTACGGATGGTGCAGCCAAGGGAAATCCAGGTCCGGGAGGATATGGGATTGTCTTGAAGTTTAAGCATCATCGCAAGGAACTTTCTGAAGGCTTCCGATTGACGACCAACAACCGCATGGAGCTTTTAGCGGTAATTCGTGCTTTGAAAGAGATAAAGCTTCCGGACATTCCAGTTACCATTTATTCTGACAGCAAATATGTGGTGGATGCTATTGAAAAAGGTTGGTTATGGGGATGGCAGAAAAAAGGGTTTAAGGGAAAGAAAAACCCGGACCTTTGGCAGCAATACATTCCATTGCATATGAAGTATAAGCCCAAATTCGTTTGGCTGAAAGGGCATGCAGGGCACCCGGAAAATGAGCGCTGTGATCAGTTGGCTGTAGCAGCTGCAGAGGGTCCGGATCTCAAAATTGATAAAGCCTACGAAGCAGGAGAAAACTCTTAAAGGAGTTCATCCATCGTTCTCAAGGGAACATCCTTTCGATTGACTTGAGAAAGTGCTTGGTATTCTTGCATAGGATAGGTCCAGCCATCATCACCCAAATCATAAAGTAAAGGAGCAAGGTTTTGAACGGCAGCCTTGCAACCTTGCACGATAGCTCCCATTTTACCGGTTTGCTTGGATAGGACTGCCTCGTTTTCAATTTCAAAAGGTCCCTTGAAGCCTCTTTCTTTTAGAATATTCACAAAAGCCCTCCAGTCCAATGAATCACCCAAGCCAAATCCTGGAAGGGTAGCCTCATAGTGATGTCGGTCCCAAGGATTTGTGCTGTACGGGATTCCAGCCTTTTTTGCCCATTCCTCCGGGATTTGATGCATAGGGTACATATTTCCCCAAAATGGATCAGGATTGTTTCGGGTAGACTTGACGTGAATTCGCTTCAAACGATTCATGTCTGTGTGTCGAATTACCTCAACTGCATCTGTATGCTGCCAAATATCATGAGAAGGGTCATAAATTTCTCCGTGATTTGGAGATGGGATTAGCTCGTACATTAATTTTCTAGCTGCCAATACTCCGGGTAGGTTATTATAGGTGCCAAAGTGCCCTGAACTTCTCCATCCCTCCATAGGGCAATTTTCATATAGAATTGTTACTCCTAAATCCTCGGCATAGTTGATTATAGGACCGAAAATCCGTTTGTATTCCAGCAGGTTTTTCTCAAAACCTCCTTCTTCATTTCCCAATTCGTGATTATAACCTACAAAGGTTCCAACTTTCACGTCGTTTTCATCTCCACCAAGCAAGTAGGCCATTCGAATCAGACGTAAAAGATGATTTTGGTTTTTTATCCGTTGTTTTGGGTCTCCTCCAATTAAATTGTCGAAAGCACCTATGGATAGTCTCAGAGAGGCCCCATTAAATTGATCAATAAGACGGGAGGCCTCTTCAGGTCCAAAATTCTCATAATCCAAATGAGTGGCTACAAAATCATCCCGTGTGCCATCCTTGCGGAATACACAGAGATCCAAGCCTTGCACTCCAATTTCGGTTGCTTTTTCGATGGTTTGTTCGAGGTTCAGCTGGTCAAAAGCTGAAGTCATGATCCAGATCGGATTGGCCATAAATCATTTTGGGTTTTGGGTGAAACAAAAAACAGCCCTTTCGGGCTGCTTAAATTAATTGTTTTCTGCAATATTTTGAGGTTTGGTGCTAATTCGTGACCAAATCAGCTCTCCCACCTTTTTGCCTTGCCAAACACCTTCTTCGATGGCCGGCATGTAGTGGATACCCCCATAAAATCTCGAAATGGCCGCTTCTGCTGAAGCTTCCATGAAAGAGTCATATTCTCGAATTGGCAATCCATAATTCACTTCTGAACTATCCACAAAATGGAAGTCTTCCCCGAAAAGCTGGGTTAAGGTATAAGCCGCAGCTGTAGAAGCTACACTGTGTCCACTAGTGTGCTCTGGGAAAGGAGGAGTTTGCAAAACTGGAACCCATTCTTCGTCGATGTATTGATTAATGTAAGTTTCCGGACGAATAAGAATGCTGCGGTATTTTTCATCCCAACAGGCTACAAAAGCATCATGGAGTGAAATGCCTGTGAGAGCAAAAGCTTCTGCTGTCTTTTTCCAGTCTGCATTCGCAGTTTTTGAAGCAATGGCTGCAATACTCATCCAGTGTCCACCGGGAGTGATTTTTTTCTCCGCAAACATCACATGTCCTTTCACATTCATTTTGTACGGATTGCAATCCCAGAACATGGCGATATCTAATTCCTCCTTATTTGCTTTGTTTACTGCTTCATAAACTCCATAAGCAAGTTTGTAGAACTCGGAATTTGGATCAGTTGAGAAAGTTGGTGGAGGAGAAACTTTGAATTGAGCAGCTGAGTCAATCACGTAAGTTCGGATTGTTCTCCAATGAGGTTCGATACCTTCCATATAGGCTGGTGGGGTAGGTTCCCAAGTGCCCGGAAGGTTCGTTACAGTATACTTTGGGAAAGACCGGCTTTCATGGTAATTATCCTTTTTGGAATAAGCCAAAATGGCATCACCTACCTGCTTCCCAAATTCTACTGAGGCTTCAAACACATCATCAGGAATCCCTTTATTGCGAAGCTCTTCAAAAGCAGCATCCCGATGCGCATGGACCATGTCTTCGGAAAAAATCAAGGAAGTACCCGTATGATAATATGCGGCTAAAGATGCCAAAGGTGGATACACATCCTGAGGAACCTGAAAACTGGTTTTTTCCGAACCTTTGAGTTGTCCCAAAAGAGACTCGTAGCTAGGATCGGTAGCTGCTGCTACTTCATATGCTGCCAAAGAAGCATAGGAGTAAATTCTTGCCGCAACCGGTGGAGAAAATATGTCGTGAATAATCACTTCCGTGATACGATCCTGAGCCTTACTGAGATAATGACCATCGGTAATTGCCTGACTGTAATCTACAGGTTTCTGGCAGGCAGCTACCCCGAGAATCAATAGGATATAAATGAATCGCTGAATGCGCATAATAAATCTAATTTTTGTAACTGGTAATTTATTGAATTTAGGTGCTGGGGTCAAACCCAATTGCTATACGCTGTGAGCAAATGTAGGTTGAATTTCCTTCAGAGGACAATGATTTTTATCATTCCTTAGAAACCTTAACAGAAAAAACCGGCCCATCATTCATTGCAGCAAGAATTTGTTCTTCTATTGCTACAATTTGCCGAATTTCTGCTTGCAAAGGAACGCTAGGTTCTAGCTTAACTGACTCCCAGTGTCCATTTGACCATTTCAATGCTGAAACGGATTGTCCGTTATTTTTTCCAAGGTCAACGCGATATCCAGAGAAATTTCCGCCGAGATATAGAATTTTGGTTTCTTGATCCCAAAGCATAGAAAATATCGGGCTTAACTGCTGTTCCCAAGGGAATGGCACAAATTCAAATGATCCATCTTGCTTCTGCAAATAGGCACCGGATCTGAATTCAAAAGCTTTTTTCAGCTCAGCTTTGTCTAGAACCTCTTTTGAAAAAAGATCTTCCGGTTTTTGAATTTTGGCATATTCCTGATAGGAGGGGTGTAGTTTTTTGATCCCTGGGATTTGCTTGATTAGGTCATCTCGCGTCACAAAAGGAACCAGCTTTTCACCCATATAATGAAAAATCAAAGGTTCGGCTTTTTCATTTTGATCAAAGTCTGCGTGGTAAAGGATGACAGGCTTTTCTTTACTAGCCTTAAATTTTGAGTTTAGACCAAGATTTCCTGTCAGAATATCCAAAAGGCCATCTCCATTAATGTCCTGTACCAAAATGGATTGAATCCAACCGGAGGAGCTTTCTAGCCCAGCGCCTATTTTTTCCTCGTATTTGTCACCATTTTTTTCAAAAACTCGGACTCCTTGCCATTCACCAGAAAGAATCAATTCTTCAATTCCATCCCCATTTAGGTCCACCCATGTGGCATCATTCACCATTCCAAAGTGAGTGTTTTCACCAAACCAAATTTCGGTTTGTTCTTGGAACTGACCCTTTCCATTATTTACCAAGAGATAGCTTTTAGGTTCAGCCCCATAGTCTTCCGTGACATTGGAAGCACCAATAAACAGGTCAATTGCTCCATCCTGATTAATATCTGTGGGAGCTATGACAGAGGTATTTTCTCCTAGGGGAGGAAGGGAATTTGGAGAGAAGCGAAAAGCCCCAGTTCCGTCTCCAAAAAATACTCGATCAAAGAGGAATAGATTGCCTTGTTGCTCTTCATTTCCGCCACTACCCACATAAAGGTCCAAGTTACCATCTCCATTTAAATCTGCAAAAAGAGCACTTACATCCTCCGCTTTAGCCAATTGGTCAAAGATGGGATTATCTGACTTTTTGAAACTCCCGTCTTCTTGTTGAAGTTGAATTTCACCAGCTTGTCCTTTCGCACCACCCAGGTATAAATCCTTCAGTCCATCTCCATTTACATCCCCAACAGCTAAGGCAGGACCTTCGGCAGCATAGCTTCTTGGAAGCAAATATTCCCGATCTGATTCACGGATTTCAGTTTTTTCGACATGCTTCCATTCTATCGGAGAGGAAAAGTCCACTTTATGATTTTCTAAATTTTCTTCAATGTATTTTCCCCTTCCTTTTTCAAGGGTTAGGGAAGTATTTGCCTCACTTGGACCGAATATTTCACGTTCACCTTCCGGCCAAAAAACCTGAATGGAATCAATTTTTTCAATTTCACCTAAACCAAAAACAAGAGTGGTGGAAGTTCCGGATTGAAAGCCGCGGGAAGTATTAAGTCGCTGACGAAATACTTTTTCATTAGAAAAAAGAGTGACTTCTGCTCCAATTCCAAAGGGGTTAAATCCCGAGGAAGAAAGGTTTACTCGAAGAAAGTGATTACCGGAAAATTCACTTTGATTTTGGTAAATGAAAGTAACTTGATCGAGGTTATTGATGATCAATTCCAAATCCCCATCATTATCTAAATCCGCATAAGTGCTTCCATTAGAATAGGAAGGCTGATCGAGGCCCCAGGCATCTGATACGGGCTTGAATCGGAGTTCTCCTACATTCTGAAATGTATAATTGGCAAGCTTGACGCTTGGAAGCATTTCGATTTGTCTTTTGCGTAGCTCGCTTAAAGTCATTTGGGGATCGGCTTCTTGGGAATATTGGATAAAATCCAAGTCATTGGGTCTTTTGACTATCCCATTCGTGATATGGATATCTACTAAGCCGTTATTGTCCATGTCCAAAAGCAGGGGAGACCAACTCCAATCAGATGCAAATACTCCCGAGTAAAGAGCTATTTCGCTAAATCCAATTTCCTCTCGATTCAATTGGAGGTTATTTCGGACATATTGATCTGCGTAATTAAACTGTTTTTTGATTTGATAAACCTCAACCTTGTCTTCTCCCACAGATTTCATCCAGATTTCCGGATCCTCAGGAAGCATATCCGTTGTAAAGATTTCAGGTAAGCCATCTCCATTCAAATCTGCTGCATCATTTCCCATGGAATAGCGGGAGGTGTTCGCTATCCAGTCTTCCAGAGATTCCTTGAAGGTACCGTCCTGTTGATTTAAATAGAGGTAATCGTTCTCAGTGAAATCATTGGATACATAGATGTCAGGCCAACCGTCATGGTTGAAATCTTCTACAGCCACACCCAAGCCAAAACCTAAAATGCTGGAATAGATTCCAGATTCTTGAGTGGCATCCTCAAATCGGTTTTCCCCTTGAGCTGAAAGATTTTTTAGAAGTTTATCTCCTTCTTCATAAGGGATGAAGCGGTTTTCTGATTTAGTGAAAACTTCGGGAGATTTGACCCCATGATTGAGTAGGTAAAGATCTAAATCGCCGTCACGGTCGTAATCTAAAAATGCGGCATGGGTTCCAAAGCCCCTAAAATCAACTCCATATTCTTCACCTTTTTCTTTGAAGGTTAGATCACCTTGATTGATCCAAAGCCGGTTTTTTCCTTCGATTCCTTTATATCCAGAAACTTGACTTACGTATAGATCAAGAAATCCATCTCCATTTACATCTGCAAAGGTGACGCCATTGGACCATCCGCCCATTTCGGAGATTCCAGAACTTTCGCTGATGTCCTCGAATTGAAGGTTTCCTTTATTTAAATAGAGCTTGCTTGGAACTTGATTTCCCGAAAAAAACAGGTCCACGAAGCCGTCGTTATTGATATCACCTGCTGCAACACCTCCTCCATTGTAGAAATACAAATACTCCAGAATATTCATGGAGTCGGTGGACTCCAAACGATTTTCAAAAGTAACCCCGGTTTGCTCAGGTGATAGCAGTTCAAATAATTTAGGATTGCTTTCCTCTTTTTTACAAGAGAATAAAAGCAGTAAACCCAGGCTTAAGCATATGATTTCCGAAATTCTATTTCCAGTCATAATTCCAGATTTCGGAGGCAGCATTATTTTTTACAACTAAGAGACGACCCGGTTGAAGAATGTCAAAATGTCGAATATCACCTTCTAATTGGAGTCCTATGGATCTGTTCGGGATATACTCAAAATTTCCATCTCCCTTTCCAAGCAATAGTTCTCCAAAACTCGCATCAGATTTTCCGATTTGAGGCTTTACGCCTGATAAGTTTCCACCCAAAAGAATATCCAATATCCCATCTTGATTGAAATCAGAAACTTGGGTGGCGAATACCCAGGATTTCTGAGCTTCTCTAGGGAAAGGTTTCCATTCAAAATTCCCCTGACCGAGGTTGACCAAAACACCGGATTCTAAATGATTTGCTTCCAGAATGATGGATTTGGAAAGCACATCGGTATTAAAAATCTGATTTAGGGTTTGGTTGTTGTAATTCGAATATTTGATGTATTTCTTTTTGATACTTGGGATCTGCATCTCCAACTCATGCTTGAGTGTATATGGAATTGCTACACCGTCTTTTTCGATAGTGAAAATCTGTTCAATGGATCCATTTTGATCAAAATCATTGAGATAAAGCTGAATAGGCTGTTCCAGGCTAGCCTTGAATCGGGTGTTCAATCCTTGATTTCCCAAAATCAAATCCGGCAAATTGTCCTGATTTAGATTAGCAACATCCAGGCTTCTATACCAGCCTTTCAGATTGTACATTTCAGGCATTTCTATTTTTTCAAGTTGCCCTCCAATGTTGCGGAAAAAAGTAGGAGCCATCCAGTCACCTACAAGCACAAGGTCTAATTTGCCGTCGCTGTCCCAGTCAATCCAACTAGCATCAGTGATCATTCCCAATTCCTGAAGTTGGGGCGCAAATTCAGCTGTCTTTTCCTCAAAATTTCCGGTTCCATCATTGATCCAAATATGACTGCTAGGAGGGGCGCCGTAGACAAAAGGAACCAATCGCTCACCGACGAAAAGATCAGGATTTCCATCTTCATTTATATCGGCAACTTCTACGACAGAACTGCTTCCTTTTACTGCAAGAAATCCGTTTTCAGCATATTTGGTGAAATTTCCTTTTCCGTCATTCAGATATAAGCGATCTGCTAGGTCAGGCGAATACAATGGGAACTCATTACCTCCTGAGGCTACAAAAAGATCCAATGCTCCATCTCCATTTGCATCAAAAAACACTGCATCTGAATCTTCCGAGGCAGCATCCAGTTCAAAAGCTTCTTGATTTGAGAGGCTAAATTCTCCGTTAGTTTTTCCCAAGAAAAGCTGCCCTGAAAATCCTTTTGCTCCTCCGAAATACAAATCATCCAACCCGTCGCCGTTTACATCGCCTTTGGCGAAAGCCGGGCCTTCTGTTGAAAACATGTGGTAGGTCAGCCGATCCCGGTCAAAGTCCACAAAAGGATTTTCCTGATGAGTGAAATTCAGCTTGTTGAGAGTTTCTTTGGTGAAAATATTTGTTTTTGGACTTTCGCTAAGTAACTCTGAATTCGAGGAATCCTCCCATCGAAGTTCCAGCAATTGATCTGAGGGAACATTCTTCAAAACGGTTTGAGAATTATCCGGCCAGGTTACTGTCAGTTCATCCAATTGGGTGATTTTTCCTAAGCCGATTGTGATTTTAGGATCAACTGAAGATTGAAAACCTCGATTCGGCATTTGCTCCAGGTAGAAAGTCTGACCTTGGGCTTTTGCCAAGATTTGAGTCCCAATAGCTTCTGTGTTTTTTCCTTTTCCAATCAAGTTCAATTGGATATAGTGGTTTTCAGGAAGTAGTGTGTGGGTTTGATTGATGAATAGTTGAGCTTCGCGATTTACGTTATTGACCACTAAATCCGGGTAACCATCATTATTCAAATCTCCATAAGCTGCTCCATTGGAGTGAATTGCTTCTCCCAAACCCCATTCTTTAGCCTTGTTTACAAATCGAAGATCTCCTTGATTTTGGAAGGCATAATTAGGGACAGGGTTAACAGGGATAGGGTCAATCAAAGCATGGTAATCCACACCTGCTCCAGTGATGATTTTGACTTTGGTTTCTTCATCATCGATGAAGTTCAGATAATCCAAATCAGTGATATCCTGGTAGATGCCATTGGCGACGAATAGGTCTCGCTGACCATCGCTATCCATATCAAAAATCAAGGCTCCCCAGCTCCAGTCAGTTGCTTCCACATTGGCGAGTCTTCCCATTTCACTGAAAGTCCCATCTCCATTGTTGATGTGAAGCATGTTTCGGGAGTATTGATAGTGATAGCCGTGATTTTTGTTGAATTGAAATTTATCCCAGTTTTCAAAAGTGGTTACCTGCTTGAGTCGTTCCAAAGGCTCAGGTAGCATATCAGTTACGAAAATATCCAAAAGCCCATCTCCATTGATATCGGCAATGTCTGCACCCATGGAAGCCGCAGAAATAGACCGCATGGCAGATTCCAAAGACTCAGTGAAAGTACCATCCTGATTATTGATATACAGATAGTCCCGCTCAAAGAAGTCATTAGAGATAAAAATATCCGGCCAGGTATCCTGATTGACATCCCCAATGGTAATTCCTAATCCGAACCCTATTATGGAACCATAAATACCAGCTTCTTCACTCACATCGGTGAATTTCTCCCCGTCATTTCTAAAAAGCTTATCCCCCCCGACAGGGTCACGGTTGGGGCGTTCATTTTGCATTTTATTGAAGCTCCCAATTGCTTGGTAGCTATTGTTCAAAAGGTAGACATCCAAATCCCCATCTTTGTCATAATCAAAAAATACAGCATGGGTGGAAAAGCCTTGATCAGCCAGTCCATATTTTTCTGCCTCTTCTGAAAAAGTTCCGTCGCCTTGATTGATAAAAAGCTCATTTTGCTTGTTGTCCCCGGCAATATCTCCTGAGTTGCAGACATAAATATCCAGCAAACCATCTCCGTTGACATCTGCCATTGCGACACCGGTGGACCAAGCTCGATTTCCTGCTACACCGGCTTTTTCAGTAACATCTTCAAACTGAAGGTTTCCTTTGTTTAGGTAAAGTTTATTGGAGGATAGGTTGGCGGTAAAATAGATATCCAAAAGCCCATCTTGATTGACATCTCCAAGTGCTACGCCACCTCCGTTGTAATAATTTCGGTAGGTGAAAATATTGAAATCTTCATCGAAAGAAAGATCATTCCGGAAATCTATTCCTGATTGGGAAGGATCCAATTCCTGAAAAAGAGTAGGCTCATTTCTCTCGACCTTCGTACAGGAAAAGATCAATAAGATCCATAAGCCTATGGGCCATTTATTACTCATGATGGCGATTTTTCAAGGTTTTTCAAAATGTTCAGGTCCACAATTTCAGCCCGAACAACAGATAGGGATTTTTTGAATATCCTAACTCTTCGGTTTCCATCAATTTTTACAAAAGCGATCAAACTTTTATCTTCATTGGATACCTCAAAAAAGCCCGGACCATACCATTTTTCAAAATGGGCTATGACATCCTCCCGAAGTTTTTCCACACTCAGTTCCTCATTCCATGGAGCCCATCCATCATATACAAATTCCACGGGCATGAGGTAGATTTTATCATTTTCAAAATCCGGGTAGAAACGCATTTTGGCAGGCTTTCCAGATGGAAGTTCCAAAGAATATTCTACTGAAAGTTCTGTCGGGCCATTCGTTAGAATTCCCTCTTTATTTAGCTGCCAGCAGGTCTCGAAAAAATCCCGCTTTTCCATACCTAACTCAAGGCTTAGAAACAGCTCATTGTTAATTTCTCCTGAGGCCAGTTCCTCTCGCTCAATTTTTTGATATTGGCTTTCGCATCCCAATAAGCCGAATACCATTATAAAGCTAAGGACGGATCTCAAATAGAACCGGTGTATCATCATTTCTAAAGGCAATTAAATAGTGGTTATTGGCTTGTTTTAATGTTTTTAAATCTCTGATTTCTCCTTTCACTACGAAGCCACTTTCTTCTGGTTCCAGTAGCTCCCAAGATTGCAATGAATTCAACCTAAGAATCCAACCATAGGAAGCGAGTTGAGTTCCTAATTCAGGTTTGACCTTACTTTGATTTCCACCAAGAGCAATGTATCGATTGCCTTGAGTGTCCTCGAAATTGGTGGCTGCATAAACAGGTGCTTGTTGAACGGTAACAGGTAAGTTGACTTTCGAAAACTCAGTTCCTCGTTGATTGATCCAAAGGCTGGTCTCCAGATTTTTAGCCTCCAAAATTACGGAATTCGCAATGGAGTTGGCAGAAAATAACTCCTCCAATTTTCTATTCTCATAATCTGCATAGCGAAGCAGTGATTTTTGTAAGGCAGGGATTTGTCTGACAAGACTATTTTTCATAACCCAAGGAATAGACTGAGTTCCATCGTATTCACAAAGGATATGGTCAGCGCTGCCATTTTGATCAAAGTCATTTACATACATGCGTAGCGTAGAGCCATTTTTGAAATTCAGTCGGGTATTGGTTCCCATATTTCCTGCAAGGATATCAGGATACCCGTCTCCATTTACATCATCTACCAACAGACTATACCAAAGTCCAGAAGTGTTTTGCATTCCAAAGGACTCTGTTTGATCAATCCAATTCTTATTTAGGAAAGAAAAGATTCGAATTCCCATCCATTCTCCGGCTAGAATTAACTCGGTATTTCCATCTTCATTCAAGTCAGCCAAGGCTCCTGCTGTCAGCATCCCTAATTTTTGCATTTCAGGGTCAAATGACTGGGAACTATCTTTGAAATTTCCCTGACCATCGTTTTCCCAAAAAGTAAGACCTACTGGGACTCCATATCCGTAAGGGTGTGCACGCTGTCCGATGATAAGATCCAAATCCCCATCTTCATCCCAATCAAATGGAAGCGCAAAAGCCGATGGCATCTTCGAGAAGACTTGCTCAGATTTTTTGAAATCGCCGTTCCCTTGCTGGAAATACAATCGATCAGAATAAATCGAACTATTTTCAGGATACTCGATTCCACCACTCAAAACCAATAAATCATCAAAGCCATCCCCATTTGCATCAAAAAATACCCCGCCGATATCCTCTGCTTGGCTGTCAGCTTGGAAAATATCTGTTTTGAATTCTTCCCATTCGGAGCTTGCTGAAAGCTGGTATAAGCTAGAAGGAAACTCTTTCCCATTAGGGATGAACAAGATTGGATCTCCGGAGGCAGTTTTAGAATTGAAAGCTACTTTGGGTCCTTCATTATTAATCGACCAAAATCGAAGCCTGTCCCGATCAAAATCTACAAAATCACTCTCCTGATGATTTATGCTTGACGGCAACTCCACTTGATTTAACATGGAGTGAGTATCAGGCTTTGTCCTGGAAGAATAAGATGGGTTTTCAGCTTGGATTTTGAGGATTTGATTGGTTGCTAGTTGGCGATATTCATTTACGCTACCGTCAGGCCATTCAATATTCAAGATGTAAATACTATCTGATTTACCCAATCCAAAAAAGAGCCTTTGGTCAACAGATGACATGTATCCTTTGACAGGCTGAAATTCCTGAATTTGGTTTGTTTCTTTGGTTAGAATCCGGACTTTGGCCCCAAAAGCATTTCCTAGATCAATTCCGATGAAATTCCCTTTTCCCAGTTCAATTGCTTTGTTCTTATAGAGAGAGACTTCTCCATTGAGATTATTGATGACTAAATCCAAATCCCCGTCATTGTCCAAGTCCCCATAAGCTGCTCCTGTGCTGAAGGTTTTTTCATTTAAACCAGACTCGGATGCCAGATTGGTAAAGTTCCAATCCTTTTCATTTTTGAACCAATAATTCTGGAGAGGCGTAGACGGAAATGCATCAATCATTTTTGTGATCAATACGGAATCCGAGCGGTATTCATTGACCTTATCTGGGTTGAATGCATAGTAATTAACAAAGTCAAAATCAGTCAGATCTTTGACAATTCCGTTGGCTACAAAAATATCCTTCCAGCCATCCAAATCTGCATCAAAAATCAATGCTCCCCAGCTCCAATCGGTAGCTTGAACACCTGCCATTCGAGAGATTTCAGTGAACAGAGGTAATCCAGTGTATGGGTCTTTTCCTAGGTTTCTTTGGAGTGTGTTTCTCGTAAACTGACGATGATAACCTGCTTTGAAATTGGATTGAAACTTATCCCATTCCTCAAAAGGTGTCTTGGTTTTTACACGCCCCATATCCTCTGGAAGCATTTCTGTTACGAAGATGTCAGGGCGATTATCATTGTCGAGATCAGCTATATCAGCTCCCATGGAACCCATGCTGATTTCTGGAATTAAATCTGGCAAGACTTCTGAAAAACTTCCATCCTGATTATTCAAATACAGATAGTCTCTCTCAAAAAAGTCATTCGAAACGTAGAGGTCCGGCCAATTATCTTCATTCAAATCAGCTACAGTTACACCTAGTCCATAGCCGATTGCACTACCATAAATCCCGGCTTCTTCGCTGACATCTTTGAAGGAGTTCCCATCATTTCTAAACAACTTATTTCCACCATTAGGATCTCGGATCTCTCGTTGGCCTTCTCGAAGGTCAAATACTCCAACAGATCGGGGAGAATTGCTGAGAAGGTATAGGTCCAAATCTCCGTCCTTATCATAATCAAAAAATACAGCATGCTGAGAAAGGGCTTTTTCATCCAATCCATATTCAGATGCTTTTTCGACAAACGTCAAGTTGCCTTGATTGATGAAAAGCTCATTATTCCTTTTGGGAGTATCTATTGGGCCTGATTTGCAAACATAAATATCTAGCAGTCCATCTCCATTGATATCTGCCATGCTGACTCCGGTAGTCCAGCTTCCTTCGGAGTTTAATCCTGCTTCCTCAGTAATGTCTTTGAATTTGAGATTCCCTTGGTTTAAAAAGAGTTTATTGGAAGTTTGATTGCCGGCAAGGAAAACATCTAGTAAGCCATCATTATTAATATCTCCAAGAGCCACTCCGGCTCCATTGTAAAAATTCCGAAAGGTATAGGGGTTGATTTTTTCGGTATAATTCAGATCATTCCGGAAGGTCAATCCGGATTCTTTTGATTCAATTTTTTCAAAAAGTTCTTCTGAGCTAGGCTCTTGTTTTTGACAAGCACCTAAAATCAGGAGGGTAAAGATTGCTATTTGAAGGGGCCTTCGCATGTTCTAAAAAAAAGGAAGTGCACAAAAGTACACTTCCTTTTACTATCAGGGTATTATGTGATTAATAACCTGGGTTTTGAGTCAAATTAGGGTTAGCGTTGATTTGCTGCAATGGAATTGGGAACAATGCTCTGAATGGTTCAGACTGTCCTTTTTCCCACCATGGCTGATTCCACTTTCCAAATCGGATTTGGTCAGTTCTTCTGGAAGCTTCAGCAAACATCTCTCTACCTCTTTCTTCGAAGATATCATCCAAAGTCAAGGCAGTGAATGCAGGCATACCAGCTCTTTCTCTTACCATGTTGATTGCTGCCAAAGCAACGTCGGTTTTTCCTTGACGGAATGCAGCTTCAGCTTTTGTCAAGTACATTTCAGCTAATCTGAACAATGGATAGTCATTGCTCAAGCTTGATGCAGCACCAGAAGCAAATTCAAACTTACCTACTCGAGCACCTGCCTGACGGTAGGCGTTAGGAGCAAGCATGTTGATTTCTGGAGTGAAAGTTAATGGCTCACCATCAGGATCGTCAGCTTCAGCAGAAATATCTCTCAAACGAGTACCATCAGCAGCAAACTGAGGTCCCACGATGAATGCACTTTTTCTCACGTCATTGTCATCGAAAGTGTTGTAAAACTCTTCCAAAGAAGCGTAACCATTCCAAGGCTGCTCTTGCAAGTTGTAAGTGTTTTGGCTTAGGTAGTGAAGAGTCATCTGAGCCAAGTTGAAACCACCTGCATTGTTTTCGTCATAAGGAAGGGTCAAGATATTCTCAGTAGACCCTCCGTTTCTTGTAGCAAAGTTGCTAAAGAAGTTAGAAGACAAAGAATAAGGACCGTTGATTACTACGTCAGCTGCAGCTTCTGCATCAGCCCATCTTGGAGTACCGGTGTATACCTCAGCATTCAAGTACAATTTAGCCAAGATCGCATGAGCAGAGTAGTAGTTCATAGTAGACTTAGTGTCTTCTTTAGGAAGCAAGTCTACATTTTCCAATACAGAGCTTTCGATGAAGTCGAATACTTCTTGACGAGAGTTATTGGTTGGGTTACCTCCGGAAGACGTTTCAGTAATGATTGGAACATTTCCGAAGTTGTCAATCAACCAAAGGTAAACTAGCGCTCTCAACACTCTCAATTCTGCATTCAAAGCAGCTACATCAGGGAAGGAAATCATCAAGTTGTTGATTTCACCTACTGCAGTATAGCAATAGTTCCAAGAGTTGTTGAATGCTTCGTCGGAAGCAGTCCAAGTGTGTCTGTGAGCTCTTAACCAAAGGCCACCATCTTCCCAGTCAGCACCTTTTTGAGGAATTGCCATCTCGTCAGAAGAGACCTCATTAATAGACCAAATACTGTTGTGTCCACCCCAGCTACCTACGATTCGAGAATAAGCTGAAGCCTTCAACACATCAATCAACTGTGGGTTATTACTATTCGCCACATCCTCAGGAGTCACTCCATCGAGTACCTCCTGCTCCAACTCCCAACAGGATCCCATTAAAAAGACCACTGGGATCAACAGAAAGGTTTTTCTAAATGATTTTAACATATCTCTGTTATTTGATTGATTACTTAAAGTTTACGGTTAGACCCAAAGTGAAGGATCTGGTTTGGAAATACGTATTTCTACGCTCAATACCTGGAGAAAGTGAAGTGGTGAAACCGTCACCATTCTCAGAGTCATTGATTCTAACTTCAGGATCGATACCTGTATAGTTTGTGATGGTGAAGAGGTTTTGCGCAGCAAAGTACACTCTTAAAGAACCCAAATTCGGAGAATTGGTTTGGAAGTTGTATCCCAATTCCATGTTGTCCAATCTGATGAAAGATGCATCCTCAACATACGAACTGTTGAAAGTAGGAGTTGAGGTGATCAATGGATTAGTAGGAGTCTTTTCAGTGATTACGGAGTTCCAAGTATTGGAAGCACCATCAGCATTTTCGTAGAAACCTCTGTAAGAGTTGTACAAGTCATGACCCCAAGCTCCTCTGAAGAAGAAGCTTAAGTTCCACTGACCCCACTCCAAGTTGTTAGCGAAACCGAATTCACCTTTTGGAAGACCGTTACCCAATCTTTCAAACTCATTAGGGTCGGTTGTAGATAGGATGTATTCACCACCTTCAGAGATACCCAACAATCTTGGACCGTAGAAGTCACCCAAAGTCTGACCTACTCGGTTGTAAATAATTGGGTTGTTGTTCTGACCTGGAGAACCTGGAGTTGCAAATCTCAATTCGTCAAATCCTAGCTCACCAGCTGACAAGCTTTCGATAGTTGTTTTCTGATAAATAGTAAAGTTGAATGAAGGAGTCCACTTCAAAGAACCTTTACCCAATCTGTTTGCGGAAATTGCAAATTCGAAACCTGCATTTCTCAAATCAGCCAAGTTAACCCAAGTAGAAGATGCAGTGTTAAATCTTCCTGGATCGAATGGGTTTGGAGCACCAGTCGCTACTGGTACGTTGAACAATAGGTCAGAAATATTTCTGGTGTAGTAGTCAACACTACCTGAAAGTACTCCATCCAACAATCCGAAGTCGATACCAACGTTGAATTCTTTCTTAGTTTCCCACTTCAAATCCTTGTTAGGGTTTGAATTTTGAACGATACCAACAAAGATGTCATTGGTAGTCAATGGATCACCATCCAAATCAATTCTGTTTCCGTTTCCAAATACACCCAAAGCAAGGGTTGGAGATGGAGGAAGGTTACCAGTTACACCATAAGAAACTCTCGGCTTGAACTGATCGAAGATTCCCATATCGAAGATCTGAGTGAAGTCAGAACCTACAGAGAATGCAGGGAAAATACCGGTTTGATTGTTTTCACCGAATCCAGAATAAGTTTCCGCTCTTACGGAAGCAGAAAGGAACAACCAGTTGTTGTAGTTGAAGTTTGCTCTACCGAAAGCAGAGTTCAATTGATCTTCATTTGCAAAAGAGTACAAGTTGGTGTTAGCACCCAAACGGATTGCGCCAGCACCCAAGTTATCCCATCCTAGGTCGAAAAGATATTGACGAACTCTAGCACCAAATCCTTCATTCTTGGTCTTTTGGAAACCAAGACCACCAAGCAAGGTCATGTTTAGACCATCAGAAAGGTCTGTTTCATAACGAAGGGTAGTTTCGAAGATTTTCTGATCTCTGTCGAAAGCATTTCTTTCTGCAGATCCGCTAGCACCAAAACCAACTTGGAAATCTTGTCTAGACCAGAATCCACCAGAAATAGTATTTCTTCTATCCTGAGAATATTGAGCTGACCAAGTCAAGTTAGGAAGGAAGTCGTATTCAACTCTGTAAGAAGTCAAAGCAGTTTTGGTTTCACCAATGAATTGTTGCTGCTTAGCTAATGCTACAGGGTTATAGAAGTCAAACAAGTCTCTTTGGAAATATCCACCAAATCGCTCTTGTGCACTTTCGGTGTTTTCAAAAACAGGAGCGGTTGGGTTGTAGATGGTAGCATATCTAAATGCTGCATCGTTGATAGACTCAGAATCAACATTCGTGAAAGACAAGTTAACATTGAATCTCAATTTGTTGTCCAATGCACCTTGAGATAGGTTGATACGAGTATTCAATCTTTGGTTGTTAGTCCCATCTACAATGCCTTGATTGTTTCGGTAGTTAACGGAAGCCATGTAGCTGGTATTTTGGAATCCACCAGAAATACTAGCGTTGGTAGTGTAAGAGAATGCATCACTGATCAATTCTTCTCTCCAGTCAGTATTGCTTCCGAAGTCTGTACCGCCTCTTGCCACGAATTCTTCTGCTGAAAGCACAGGAATCAAGTTAGTAGCTTGATCCATAGTTCCGAAGGAATTGATAGTCACGTTTACATTGCCATCTTTCTTTCCAGAACGGGTTGTAGTGATCAAGATTACACCAGAAGATCCTCTAGCACCATAGATAGCTGCAGCAGAACCGTCTTTCAATACGTCGATTGATTGAATGTCATTCGGGTCTACGTTTTCAAGAGACGCACCAATTACTCCATCCAATACAATCAATGGAGAAGAGTTGGCACCGAAAGTAGAAAGACCTCTCAATCGGATATTAAATCCATTGTTAGGGTTACCACCTGGGCGGGTGATAGAAAGACCTGCTACTTTACCTTGAAGCAACTGAGCCGGGTTGGACACGTTACCACGGTTGAAGTCTTCAGGTTTTACCCCTACAACAGCAGAAGTAATTTCTTTCTTGTCTTGAGAACCATAACCGATAACCACAGCTTCTTCTAAGCTTTGGATATCTTCCTCAAGGTTAATAGTAAAAGTGCTTTGATTTCCGATCTCAACCTCCTGAGTAAGATAGCCGACAAAGGAAACTACTAAAACTTGATCGCCAGACTGAATTTCAAGAGTGAACTTTCCATCCAGATCTGTCGCTACACCCCGAGTGGTACCTTTAATTAATACGGTGGCACCGGGAACAGGGTCTCCCAAAGAAGCATCCAGGACTGTACCTGTGATGGTTCTGTTTTGCGCATTGGCCATGATTGATACTCCCAAGAGGAGCGTCAAGGCAAGAGCCAATGTTTTGAACTGTTGTAAATAATTTCTCATAGGGTTTTTTGTTAGTAAAAAGCGAAATAGGTATGAGTACTTAATTTCGAAACTAATGTGTTGTTAATTTTTTGATTTTGCAATATTTAAGAAATGCCAACATTCCGTCGCGCATGAAGGGGATTTAAAAGAATAAAGTATATTTTAGTAAAAAATCACTAAATGAATAGATTTACTGTTTAATATTCAATGGAAAACGTTTTCCTTTTATTAAAAATTAAAAAATCGAATTTTTATTAAAAATTTGAAAATTTAATGAATGCATTCTGTGTTCCATTTTACGGTTGAATTACATTCTTAAAAAATTTTAATAAGTAAGACTTTTTCTTAAAAAAAATTAAAGCGAATTATCCTGCTATTATAGTATTTGTATATGCTAATTATTACTTATTCTTTTGGATGTATAGGTTATTCCAACAAATGCGATGGGCTAACGTAAACATTCAACAAAAATTAATTTCTCTTTTTTTCATTTGGTTATGCGATTCCTTTTCCCGGCGCTTTTATCTCTTTTTATTTTCCCTTCTTTTCTCAATGGACAAGGAATCAGAGGAAAATTGACTTCCAATGAGGGAGAAGTTTTGCCCTTTGCTTCAGTCTTTGTTAGGAATATCGGTGATGGTGTTCCTGCAAATGAGGAGGGGTATTATGAGATGAGATTAGATGAGGGGCTCTATGATGTTTATTTTCAGTTTTTAGGCTACAAATCCCGAATAGAAACGATAGCGGTAAAGGCAGGAGAATGGACCACTTTTGATGTAGTTTTAGAACCTCAGATATATACGCTTGAGCAGGTGGAGGTAAAGGCAGGAGCAGAAGATCCTGCACTCACCATCATGCGGAAAGCCATTGCAAAAGCAAAGTATCATCGCCTTCAGCTTCAGCAATATGAAATGATGGTGTATCTAAAAGGAACCGGTCAGTTGACAGATGCTCCTTTTTTTATGAAAAAGACCTTGGAAAAGGAGGGACTGAACTTGAATGAGGCTTATACTTCAGAGTCGGTTTCTAGGATCAAATTTAGCCTTCCGGACAAGATAGAAGAAGAGGTTATCTCTATTCGAACCAATGGTGAAAATCAGAATACCTCCCCAGCACCATATATTCAAACCAGTTTTTATCAGGAGAAAATCAATGAGATAATCTCACCTCTTTCAAGGGCAGCCTTCCAATATTATCGTTTTAGATATGAGGGAAGTTTTTTTGATAATGAGGTTATGGTCAATAAAATCCGTGTAATTCCACGATCAAAAGGAGAGCGGGTTTTTGATGGTTACATTTACATTATTGAGGATCTGTGGGCGATTCATAGCTTGGATCTAAAAACTTCATTATTAGGTTTTCAAATCGAGGCGAAGCAACAATACGCTCCAGTTGCCGAAAATGTTTGGATGCCTTTAACTCATACCTATCGCTTTTCAGGAAAGTTTTTTGGCTTTGCCGGGGAATTCAAATACCTGGCTTCCACCCGGGATTATCAAGTGACGCTCAATCCTGATTTGGCTCATACTCCTACGTTAATTGATGAAAAAATTGAAGAAGTTCCTACTCAGGAGACTACTCAAGCGGTGATTTCAGGGATGAGCACCTTGGAAAAATTGAATTCCGAAGAACCAAAAACCAGAAAGGAATATCGGAAGCTTCTCAATGAATACGAAAAAGAGATGCTAAAGGAGCAAAAGGAACCGGAAGTGGTTACTGAACGGAATTATAGCATAGATAGCTTGGCCAAAAAACGGGATTTGAGTTATTGGGATAGTATTCGGCCGGTACCTCTTACCTTAAAGGAAATAGAGGGATATCGACGTGATGATAGCCTTGCGGTCATCGAAGCGGCCAAAATGAGTGATGTCGATTCAGTAGCTAAAAAGGCAAGGGAAAAGTATAAACCACTCGATTTTCTGTTTGGTGATAATTATTATTTCGGGAATGGTGTTTCGGTCGGGTTTAGACAAAATTTGACTAAGGTTTCCTTCAATACGGTAGAGGGGTGGAAAGTTGGCTTGGGAATGTTTTACCGAAAGCAAAAAGATATCAAGCTAGCGGATAGTATAAATACCATCCGAAAGAGTTTCAACATTGATCCAGAATTGCGTTATGGTTTTTCTAGTAAGCGGTTTTATGGAAAAACGAACATCCGTTGGTCTGTAACCAAGCCTATTTCTGGTTATTCATATGGAGTGGAAGGAGGTAGGTACATCTATCAATTTAATGGAGAGGAGCCGATCAATGAGCAGGTCAATGCGCTTTATTCACTGCTTTTCAGGCAAAACTACATGAAGTTATATGAGCAAAGTTTTGCTAGACTCTACTGGGCTCACCGAGTTGATTATTCCTTCACCTATCGGGTGAATGTTACTATTGCAGACCGCCGTCAACTGTTTAATCAGTCGGATTACAGTTGGTATAATAAACCTGAAAGGCTTTATTCTCCCAATCAACCTGAAAATGTGGAGGCAGGAAATGATTCATTTCATGATCATCAAATCGCCAAATTCCAAATTGGAATTGAATGGAGACCGGGGATTAAATATGGAATTAGAAATGGGAGGAAATATCCAATTTCTGAAAGAGCTCCACTAATCAGAGCAGATTATATCAAAGCGGTTCCAAGCTTGAGAACCCAACAGGATTTTGCTGCGGACTTTGATCATATAAGATTAGGTATCGAGCATGATTATACCTTCGGAATTAGCGGGAAATTGGACTTCAATATCACGGGAGGGATTTTCCTAAATGCTAATCAGGTTTACTTTCCCGATTTCCAGCATTTTGGAGGTAATCGAACCATCTTTTCCAATTTTGGTCCCGCTTCGAATTATCGATTCATGGACTATTACAAATACAGTACGAGCAGCTCGTATGTTTCTGGGATTTTCCATTATCAATTTAGAAAGTTCCTTTTCACTCAATTGCCCATGTTGAGATTCTCTGGGGTTCAGGAAAACATATTTCTCAATTATCTAAAAACAGAAAACTCCCCGCATTATGTAGAGGTAGGTTATTCTCTGGATAATTTGTTCAGGCTCTTCCGGGTAGAAATCGGTGCTGGATTTGAAAATGGAAATTATTTACGCGGAGGGGTACGTTTTGGTATCGCTACCTTTATCACTGTACAATAAAAAAAGGCCACAGTTTTGTGGCCTTTAGAAATGGGGTAAGTCCAATCAGACTTTCATAATTTCTGCTTCTTTTTTAGCAAGAAGCTCTTCGATTTTAGCAATGTACTGATCTGTTAATTTTTGAACATTCTCCTCAGCTCGTTTCACTTCGTCCTCGGATGCACCTTCTTTTTGAAGTTTCTTTAGAGAGTCATTCGTGTCTTTTCGAACTGTGCGAACAGAAATTTTTCCATTCTCACATTCATGCTTGGCTTGTTTTACAAGAGTAATCCGCCGCTCCTCTGTCAATGCAGGAATGGTCAAGATGATGATCTCGCCATTATTTTGAGGAGCTAATCCCAAATCTGAATTGATGATAGCCTTTTCAATCTCTGAAATCAGAGTTCGCTCATAAGGCTTGATGGCTAGGGTTCTGGCGTCAGGCGTAGTAATGGAAGATACCTGATTGAGTGGGGTAGGAGCGCCATAGTAAGGAACCATGATTCCATCCATCAAGTTAGGCATAGCTTTTCCAGCCCGGATTTTTACAAGTTCGGCAGCGGTATGATCCACTGCTTTTTGCATCTGTTCTTTTGCGTCGTCTAAGTAAAGTTCTATTTCTTCCATGAGATTGCTTAGATTGATGTTATTAGCGTACCGATTTCTTCGCCTTCTACGAGTTTGCTCAGGTTACCGGCTTTATTCATGTCAAATACAATGATAGGCAAATTGTTTTCCTGACAAAGTGTAAATGCCGTCATATCCATGACATTCAGGTTCTTTTCATACACCTCATTGAAGGAGATAGTATGGTATTTCGTGGCAGTTTTGTCTTTTTCTGGGTCGGCAGTGTAGACGCCATCCACACGGGTTCCCTTTAATACAACATCCGCTTCGATTTCAATAGCTCGAAGACTGGCGGTGGAATCCGTAGTGAAATATGGGTTTCCAATTCCTGCTCCGAAAATTACGATTCTTCCTTTTTCCAAGTGACGAATTGCTCTTCTTCGAATGAAAGGTTCACAGACACTTTCTACTTTGATACCCGACATAAGGCGAGTATACAAACCTGCCTGCTCCAGAGCACTTTGAAGAGCCATGGCATTAATTAGGGTGGCTAACATCCCCATATAGTCGCCCTGAACCCGGTCAATTCCGGATTTTTCGGCTTGAACGCCTCTGAAAATATTTCCTCCTCCGATAACGATCGCTATTTCAACACCCATTTCTTTTACCTTCTTGATTTCTTGGGTGTACTGTTGCAGACGATTGGGATCAATACCGTAGTTTTTTTCACCCATCAACGCCTCTCCGCTTAGTTTTAGGAGGATTCTTTTGTATTTCATTTGTTAGATATTTTCAAGCCTAGAATCGACTAGATGTCGAAAAAAATTTCGACAAATATAATTTCTATCCCGGATAATGTTAATCATTTTTTGCTTTTCAGTATCCGCCTAGTTAAAAGGTGATGAGAACTTGATTTTTCTCAACACTTTGTTTGAGGCTGACTTTTACATCTGATACAATACCATCTCCAGGCGATTTGATAATGTTTTCCATTTTCATGGCCTCCAGGATGAGTACTACATCGCCTTTTTTAACCTCATCACCCGGCTTGACTTTCAAATCCAAAATCAAGCCTGGCATAGGTGCTTTGATGTCCTGTACGCTTGCCGCACCTTGGTCTTCCATTCCCATTTCCTCCAGCAAAAGATCAAATCGATCTTTTAGTGAAACAGAGACTACCTTTTTATTAAGCCGTATCTGAAGGGTTTTGGAGTCGCGATCCAAGCTGACCAATTCTGCTTCCATGGATTGGTTGCCATTGATCAAGTGGAATCTTTGGGAGTCAATGGGCTGAAGATCCCAATTCAAGGTTTTTCCCTCGACTTGGGTGCCTTTGTCGGTTTTTTCTACCGAAAAGCTTTTATCCTTAATGATAACTGAAAACATTCCTGCTATTTTGAGCTTTCAATGCCGAAATTTGATGATTTCGGATAAGATTTGCCAAATATCCAATAATTGAACACGATGCCAAAGAATATTTTGGGAAAGAATGCACTTTTAAGTGTTTTCGGTCTTTTGATCTTCCTCATTTCTTGCAAAAGCTCTCAGGAATTAATAGATGATGAATCTGAGGATGCAGAAATTGTTTTTTCAGAAATACCTGAAGAGGATTCTTCAAGCGACTCGCTAAGGTTGGCATTGCTTGCTGCTCAAAAAGAGTATGAATTAAGAGCGTATCGCGCCTCTTCTACTCGAGATTTTGATATTCTGGATACTGAGCTGGATTTATCTTTTGATTATCAAAGGCAAGCGGTTTTGGGTGAGGCTACCTTGCAAATAAAACCATACTCGAAGAAACAGCGAGAGCTAATTTTAGATGCAAAGGATTTCGAGGTTGGAAGAATTTATTTTCTGGACGGCGAAGAAGAGACTGTACTGAACTACCGATATGATTTCAAGCAACTGTTGATCTATTTGCCTGAGGAGCTTAGCCCGGAAGATACCTTTAAGATCAGGATGAAATACACGGCCTTTCCAGAGCAAAATTCCGGCTCGAATAACTTGGCAATCACGGATACAAAGGGTTTGTATTTTATAGATCCATTGGATACGATACCTGGAAAGCCTACCATGATTTGGACGCAAGGAGAGACAGAATACAATAGTAAATGGTTTCCTACCATCGATAAGCCAAACGAGCGTTTTACCCAATCCATCCATTTGACCGTGGCTGATAGCCTCAAAGCAATCAGTAATGGCGTTTTGGTAAAACAGACGCCTTTGGAAAATGGTCTGCGAAGGGATACTTGGAGATTGGATATTCCACATGCTCCCTATTTAGCAGCAATAGCTATCGGAGATTTTGACCGAGTGGAGGATGAGTATAATGGGCTGCCAGTCAACTATTATGTAGAAAAAGGCTTTGGAGCAGGGGCTGCAAAAGTTTTTCAGCACACTCCAGAGATGATCGAATATTTTGAAAAGCTCCTTCAGGTCAAATTTCCTTGGCCAAAATATGATCAGATAGTTGTTCGGGATTTTGTTTCTGGTGCAATGGAGAATACCACGGCTTCTATTTTTATGGAGGAATTGAGATTAACAGAACGAGAGGCTATCGATTCAGAGTGGGATTACATCATTGCCCATGAATTGTTTCATCAATGGTTTGGGGATTATGTCACAGCTGAATCCTGGTCTAATTTGACTTTAAATGAAGCTTTTGCGAATTACAGCGAATTTCTCTGGAACGAATATAAATATGGAGCAGATGAAGCTAAGCTGAAATTGATGGTAGAAAAAGAAACCTACTTCCAAGAAGCAGAATCTAAGCAAGTTGATTTAATCCGTTTTTACTATCAGGATGCAGATGGAGATATGTTTGATGCGCATTCATATTCAAAAGGAGGGGTAATCCTTCATATGTTGCGCGACTATCTTGGAGATGAGTTGTTTTTTAAAGGGCTTAAATATTATCTCCAAGAGAATGCATTGAAAAGTGTGGAGGTTCACAATTTGCGAATAGCATTTGAAAAAGTAAGTGGGGAGGATTTGAATTGGTTTTTTAACCAGTGGTTTTTGGATAAGGGCCATCCTGAATTGCTTGTGGAAGTGGATTATTCCCAACCAGAAAACCTATTGATAACTGTTCAGCAAGTACAGGATTTGGAAAACACCCCGCTTTATAAATTGCCGTTTGAGGTGAGTTGGTATGAAGAAGGGGAGCGAAAGCAAAGGGATTTTATACTGGAAGGAGCTTTTCAGCAATTTGCCTTAGGAAATGGATCTTCAATAGATCAACTGTATTTCGATGAAGGAAAAAATCTATTAGCAAGAGTTAGAGCGGATAATCCTGCAGAATATTTTGTTCAGCAATTTCAGGAATCACAATTAGGAGTAGCTCGATATGAGGCATTGGATTCTCTGATGACTAGAGAAGAGAGCTTGCTAATCAAGCCGTTATTGAAGGATGCCTTAGAGGATTCATTTTGGAGCATCCGGGAACTTTCACTTCAGATTTTGCTGAGTAATCCGGAATGGATAATGGATTTGGGTATTGAAGAAAAAGTCTTTGAGATAGCTGAGGAAGACTCTGAAAATTCGGTCAGGGCGGGAGCTATTGATCTGTTAGGTGCGTTAGATCCGGATAAATATTTCACCGCTTTTGTTCGAATGGCAAATGATTCTTCTTACCTAGTGGCTAGCTCAGCGCTGATGGCTATGAATTTTGCCTCCGAAACGGAGGTTGATCCAGAATTGATGGAGCGATTTGCGGGTGAAACCAATTACCGAATATTAGTTCCTTTGGCAGAATACTATTTAAATAATGAGGTGAGAGGAAAAGGTGCATGGTTTCGGTCCAAACTTCCCCATCTGAGTGGTGAAGGTTTGTATTACTTTTTGGGGTATTTCAGTGAATATTTCATCAATTTCCCTGAGGAAGGAGAAGATGAAGCCAAAAAGTATCTATTGGCTCAGATGGAGAACAGTCCACAAGTCTTTGTTCGCTTAGGTGCTTTTCAGGGATTGCTGGGATTTGCTGATGATCCTAAGATTTTGGACGAAATGATTCGAATTGCTGGTCAAGAAAGCAATGAGCAGATCAAAAATTACTTTGAATACTTTCTTCAGATGCTAAAAGATGAAAATTAATGCGCTGATTTTGAGAAGATTGAAGGATATTTTCAGAAAATCTTTTTAAAAATATTTTTGATGCTTTGAAACTTTGTGAAAAGCCCATAATTTTGCCATCCGTTAACACAGAGATGAGTAGAAAATAGCTGTGTTAATCGAGTTGGGGGAATACCAAAGCGGCCAACTGGGACGGACTGTAAATCCGTTGACTTATGTCTTCACAGGTTCGAATCCTGTTTCCCCCACATAATTGCCTGATTGTAAAATTTTTTTCTAGTTTTGCAGGGCGAAAACATAAGGGAGTAATCCCAAAGATATTAAAAGCGGGAGTAGCTCAGTTGGTAGAGCGGCAGCCTTCCAAGCTGCAGGTCGCGGGTTCGAGCCTCGTCTCCCGCTCAATGCTTTTCTAAGCATCGGGTAAAAGCCGACGTAGCTCAGAGGTAGAGTACTTCCTTGGTAAGGAAGGGGTCACGGGTTCAAATCCCGTCGTTGGCTCTTAACGGCTTCAAATTAAATTAAACATATCTTTAAACTTAAACTGAGGATTTTCACGCATGGCAAAAGCAACATTCGACCGTTCCAAGCCGCACGTAAACATCGGTACGATTGGACACGTAGACCATGGAAAAACTACATTGACTGCGGCCATCACTACTGTGTTGGCTAAACAAGGTCTTTCCGAACTAAGAGATTCCTCTTCTATTGACAACGCTCCAGAAGAAAAAGAAAGAGGTATCACCATCAACACTTCTCACGTAGAGTATCAAACTGCTGCAAGACACTACGCACACGTAGACTGTCCTGGACACGCTGACTACGTTAAGAACATGGTAACTGGTGCTGCTCAGATGGACGGAGCTATCCTAGTGGTAGCCGCTACTGACGGACCAATGCCTCAAACTCGTGAGCACATTCTTCTTGCTCGTCAGGTAGGTGTACCTGCTCTTGTTGTATTCTTGAACAAGGTGGACATGGTTGACGACGAAGAACTTCTTGAACTAGTAGAAATGGAAGTTAGAGAACTTCTTTCTTTCTATGAATTCGACGGCGACAACATTCCTGTAATCAAAGGTTCTGCACTTGGTGCATTGAACGGTGAAGAGAAGTGGGAGAAAACTGTAATCGAATTGATGGATGCAGTTGATAACTACATTCCGCTTCCTGAGCGATTGATCGACAAAGACTTCTTGATGCCAGTTGAAGACGTATTCTCTATCACTGGTCGTGGTACTGTAGCTACCGGACGTATTGAAAGAGGTGTTGTTAACACTGGTGATCCTGTTGATATCATCGGTATGGGAGCTGAGGGATTGAAGTCTACCGTTACTGGTGTAGAGATGTTCCGTAAGATCCTAGACAGAGGTGAAGCAGGTGACAACGTAGGTTTGTTGTTGAGAGGTATTGAAAAGTCTCAGATCAAGCGTGGTATGATTATCTGTAAGCCAGGATCTGTTACTCCTCACGCTCACTTCAAAGCTGAAGTTTACGTTCTTTCCAAAGAAGAAGGTGGACGTCACACTCCATTCTTCAACAAATATCGTCCTCAGTTCTACTTGAGAACTACTGACGTAACTGGTGAGATCAAACTTCCAGAAAACGTAGAAATGGTTATGCCAGGTGATAACGTGACTATCGAAGTTAACTTGTTGAACGCAGTTGCTTTGGAAAAAGGTCTACGATTTGCGATCCGTGAAGGTGGTCGTACAGTAGGTGCTGGTCAGGTTACTGAAATCTTGGACTAATATCCTGAATAATTGATACACAATGCGATCCTGAAGTTTTTTGGGATCGCATTTGTTTCTTTAGGCTCTTATATCTAATTTTGCGTTCCCGTTTGGAGAGCGATCAAACACACGGGCATAGTTCAATGGCAGAATAGCGGTCTCCAAAACCGTTGATGGGAGTTCGAATCTCTCTGCCCGTGCTAGTAAGCTAATACATATGAATCTGAAAAACTTTGTCCTCGAATCCTACGACGAAATGAAAAACAAGGTCACTTGGCCTAAGTATTCATTTCTTCAAAACTCAGCGGTGCTGGTGTTAGTAGCTTCTTTGATCTTTGCTTTGTTTATCGGAGCAGTGGATTTAGGATTCGAAAACATCATGACATGGTTTTATGATTTGTTTTAATTGAATTGACATTACAGCATGGCCGATCATAAGTGGTACGTACTCAGAGTCGTAGCAGGACAGGAAAAAAAGACTAAGACTTATCTGGAAAATGAAATTTTCAGACAAAAGTTAGAGGAATATATTCCTGAAGTGCTAATCCCGTCTGAGAAAGTATATGAAATGCGAAATGGCAAAAAGCGTGTCAGAGAAAGAAACTTCTTTCCTGGGTACGTTTTGGTCAACGCAGATCTTTCACATGGTGAGGCCAATCACGTAATAACGAGCATTCCGGGAGTAATCGGATTTCTTGGATCAAACCAGGGTGGCGCTTCCAAAACCCCTGAACCATTACGCCAATCGGAAGTCAACCGTATCTTAGGAAAGGTTGAGGAGATTGATGAGTTTGCCGAGAAGCTGGATACACCATTTATAGTCGGAGAGTCCGTGAAAGTAATGGACGGGCCCTTTAGTGGATTTACCGGGACAATTGAGGAGATATTTGATGACAAGAAGAAATTGAACGTTATGGTCAAGATCTTTGGTCGAAATACTCCTGTTGAATTAAACTTTATACAAGTAGAAAAACAAGACTAAGCAATGGCTAAGGAAATCACTGGTTATTTAAAACTGCAAGTGAAAGGTGGCCAGGCAAATCCGTCACCTCCAGTTGGTCCTGCTCTTGGTTCCAAGGGTTTGAACATCATGGAGTTTTGTAAGCAATTCAATGCACGTACCCAAGATAAAATGGGTCAAACGTGCCCTGTTTTGATTACAATCTACTCGGATAAGTCTTTTGATTTCGTCGTAAAAACTCCTCCAGCAGCAAACCTGCTTTTGGAAGCGGCAAAAATCAAAGGCGGATCTGCAGAGCCTAACCGTAAGAAGGTAGGATCTGTTACCTGGGATCAGGTAAAGGAAATAGCGGAGGTAAAGATGCCTGACTTGAATGCCTTTAAAGTGGAGTCTGCCATGCGAATGGTAGCTGGTACTGCACGTAGTATGGGTATCACGGTATCTGGTAAAGCCCCTTGGGAAGAATAATAAAACAACTATGGCTAAGTTAACAAAAAAGCAAAAAGAAGCTCTTTCTAAATACGACCCAAGCCAAGTGTACTCCCTTGAGGCGGCTTCTAATCTCGTGAAAGAAATCACAAACGTAAAGTTTGATGCTTCAGTTGATGTGGACGTACGTCTTGGCGTAGATCCTCGTAAGGCTGATCAAATGGTACGTGGCGTGGTTGCTCTTCCACATGGTACAGGTAAAGACATCAAAGTATTGGTGCTTTGTACACCTGACAAAGAAGAAGAAGCCAAAGAAGCGGGTGCAGACTACGTTGGATTGGACGACTACATCGCCAAAATCGAAGGTGGATGGACTGACATCGATGTCATCATCACTATGCCTAACGTAATGGCTAAAGTAGGTAGACTAGGTAGAGTATTGGGTCCAAGAGGCCTAATGCCAAACCCTAAAGCAGGTACGGTTACTTTGGAAGTAGGCAAAGCTGTAAAAGAGGTAAAAGCTGGTAAAATCGATTTCAAAGTTGATAAGTTTGGAATTATCCATGCTAGCGTTGGTAAGGTGTCATTCAGCCCTGAGAAAATCCAGGAAAACGTGAATGAGCTAATCCAAACTATCTCTAAGTTGAAGCCTTCTTCATCTAAAGGAACTTATTTCAAGAGTATTCATCTATCCAGCACGATGTCTCCTGGCATTAAGGTAGACAAGGGTAGTTTTCAAGGTATATAATCATGACTAGAGAAGAGAAAAAAGAAGTAATCGACAGTCTTACCGAGAAGTTCAGAGAAAACCCTTTCTTCTACATTACAAATGCTGCGGGATTTTCTGTAGCTGAAGTAAATGCTTTCCGACGAACTTGCTTTGAAAAAGGCGTTGAGTACAAAGTGTACAAGAACACCTTGATCAAAAAAGCTTTGGAAAATCTAGACGCAGATTTTTCTCAGTTGGATGATTCATTGAAAGGATTCTCTGGAATAATTTTCTCCAAAGAGACTAGTAATCTGCCAGCAAAAGTATTGCTGGATTTCAGAAAGAAGATGGGTAAAAAAGAAACCCGTCCAGTATTTAAAGGTGCTTCCATTGACTCCGACATCTTTGTAGGAGAGGAGAACCTTGAAATGCTATCCAAGCTTAAATCTAAGCAAGAGTTGCTTGGAGACCTATTGGGTCTACTTCAGTCTCCTGCTATGAACCTGATCTCTGCACTTCAAAGTGGTCAAAACAACATTGGTGGAGTTTTGAAAGCTTTGGAAGAAAGAGGCGAACAATAATTTATTAAATCATCATTTATCAACGTAAAAAATTAAACTTTAAATAAAATGGCAGATCTTACACAACTTGCAGATCAGTTGGTAAACTTGACTGTAAAAGAGGTTAAAGAATTGACAGACATCCTTAAGGATCAGTATGGTATCGAGCCTGCTGCAGCTGCAGTAGCTGTTGCTGGACCTGCTGCTGGTGGAGCTGAAGGTGGAGCTGCAGAAGAAGAGAAAACTTCTTTTGACGTAATCCTAAAGGCTGCTGGTGGTCAGAAGCTTGCAGTTGTTAAGCTTGTAAAAGAATTGACTGGTCTTGGATTGAAAGATGCGAAGGAATTGGTTGACGCCGCTCCTAAGCCATTGAAAGAAGGTATCGCTAAAGACGAAGCTGAGGCTTTGAAGAAGTCTCTTGAAGAAGCTGGTGCTGAAGTAGAGATCAAATAATTTGGTGAACCAAAAACCATTGGTTTAGGTTTCACCCTAAGACCTGACTATCCAAGTCAGGTCTTTTCCTGTTTATGCACAGGGTAAAAATTGCATTATTCTAAGCGACATTTGTCGTATTCCGTTATTTAATTTCACCAAAACACACACTACCTTGGCTATCAAGAATCAAACCGAAAGGAAAAGTTTCTCCTCCATAAAGGTGGTCAAAGACTATCCGGATTTTCTCGATATCCAGCTACAGTCCTTCAAGGACTTTTTCCAGCTGGACACGCCCGCAGAAAAGAGAAGAGCCGACGGATTATTCAAGGTTTTCTCAGAAAATTTCCCAATCTCTGATTCCCGGGAAAATTTCACCTTGGAATTCATCGACTATGCGGTGGATCCACCCAAATACAGCGTCGGGGAATGTATTGAAAGAGGTCTTACCTACTCAGTTCCTTTGAAAGCAAAGCTTCGATTGCTTTGCCATGACGAAGACAATGAGGATTTTGAAACCATCGAGCAGGAAGTTTTCTTAGGAAACCTGCCATACATGACCGAGAAAGGATCATTTGTGATCAATGGAGCCGAGCGTGTTATCGTGTCTCAATTGCACAGATCTCCTGGAGTGTTCTTTGCGCAAAGTAAACATACCAACGGTACAAAGCTTTACTCCGCTAGAATTATTCCTTTCAAAGGTTCTTGGATTGAATTTGCTACTGACATCAACAATGTCATGTATGCTTATATCGATCGAAAGAAGAAATTCCCTGTAACCACTTTGCTTCGAGCTATCGGATACGGTTCCGATAAGGATATTTTGGATTTGTTTGGACTTTCTGAGGAAGTTCCTGCTACCAAAACAGCCCTTAAAAAAGCTGCAGGCAGAAAGCTTGCTGCCCGTGTTTTGAGAACTTGGGTAGAAGATTTTGTAGATGAAGATACAGGTGAGGTAGTATCTATCGACCGAAATGAAGTTTTGTTGGAGCGGGATACCGTTTTGACCGATGAGGATATTGAAATGATCCTTGATTCCGGTTCAAAAAGCATTATTCTTCACAGAGAAGATGTGAATATTGCAGATTATTCCATCATTTATAATACTCTACAGAAGGATAATTCCAACTCTGAAAAAGAAGCAGTTGAGGTAATTTACCGTCAACTTAGAAATACAGAAGCACCTGATGAGGCTACTGCCCGTGAGGTGATTCATTCTCTATTCTTCTCTGACAAGCGCTATGACTTGGGAGAAGTTGGACGATACAGAATCAACAAAAAATTGGGTCTCGATATCGAGTCCGATAAAATTGTATTGACGAAGGAAGATATTATTTCCATCGTTAAATACTTGATCGGATTGATCAACTCGAAAGCTGTTGTCGATGATATTGACCACCTTTCCAACCGACGAGTTCGTACAGTAGGAGAGCAGCTTTACAGTCAGTTCGGCGTGGGTCTTGCTCGTATGGCAAGAACTATCCGTGAGCGGATGAACGTACGTGACAATGAAGATTTCAAGCCTGTTGACTTGATCAATGCTCGTACGCTTTCTTCTGTGATCAACTCCTTCTTTGGAACGAACCAGCTTTCTCAGTTCATGGATCAAACCAATCCATTGGCTGAGTTGACCCACAAGCGAAGACTTTCTGCTTTGGGTCCAGGTGGTCTTTCAAGAGAGCGTGCAGGTTTCGAAGTTCGAGACGTACATTATACACACTATGGTCGACTTTGTACCATCGAAACTCCAGAAGGTCCAAACATTGGTTTGATTTCTTCACTTTGCGTGCATGCCAAAGTGAACTCCATGGGCTTCTTGGAGACACCTTATAGAAAGGTGAAAGAAGGCAAGGTTGGTATGAAGCCAGAAGATATTGTGTTCTTGACCGCTGAGGAAGAGGATAATCACAATATTGCTCAGGCAAATGCTCCATTGGATGACAAAGGATCTTTTGTAAATGATCGAGTAAAAGCTAGATATGAAGGTGATTTCCCAGTATTGGAACCATCTGAAATCAGCTACATGGACGTTGCTCCTAACCAGATTGTATCGGTTGCGGCTTCATTGATTCCATTCTTGGAGCATGATGATGCGAACCGAGCATTGATGGGCTCTAACATGCAACGTCAAGCAGTTCCTTTGATCAAAGCAGAAGCACCTATCGTAGGTACTGGTTTGGAAGGTAAAGCTGCGCGTGATTCTAGATCTTTGATTATTGCAGAAGCAGATGGTGTCGTTGATTATGTGGATGCTACAAGAATCCGAATCAAGTACGACCTTTCTGACGACGAGCTACTCGTTAATTTCACTGACGAGTATAAAACATATGATCTGATTAAATTCAGAAGAACAAACCAAGACACTACCATCAACTTGACTCCGCTTGTATTGAAAGGCGAGCGAGTAGAGAAAGGTCAGGTATTAGTGGAAGGATATTCTACTAATAATGGTGAATTGGCTTTGGGTAAAAACCTTCGGGTGGCTTACATGCCATGGCAAGGATATAACTTCGAGGATGCGATTGTAATTTCTGAGCGAGTTGTTCGTGAGGACGTATTTACTTCCATCCACGTTGAAGAATTCCAGCTCGAGGTAAGGGATACCAAGCGTGGAGAAGAGGAATTGACTTCCGAAATTCCAAACGTTTCAGAGGAAGCTGTTAAGCATCTTGACGAAAATGGTATCATTACCGTAGGTGCTGAGGTAAAAGAAGGAGATATCATCATCGGTAAGATCACTCCAAAAGGAGAAACTGATCCTACTCCTGAAGAAAAACTTCTTCGTGCAATCTTCGGTGACAAAGCCGGTGATGTAAAGGATGCTTCCTTGAAAGCTTCTCCATCCTTGAATGGGGTAGTAATCGAGACCAAGCTATTCTCCAGACCTAAGAAAGATAAAGACAACCGTGCTAAAGCGAAAGCTGAAGTTGAAAAGCTGAAGGCAAAATACTCCAAAGATCTATTGGCTATCAGAGCCAGAATGATCGATAAGTTGGTGACATTGCTTGATGGCAAGACTTCTCTAGGCGTGAAGCACAAGTTTGGTGATGAGATCATCAGCAAGGGAATGAAGTTCAATCAGAAGAATATTGAGAACAACTTATTCCCTGCGAAGAACCCTTATCGTGATGAATCCAACTACAATGTTCCTGAAGAGGCAAACCTTATTTCAGACATTATTTTGGATGATTGGACTGATGATGCACACACGAATGAAATGATCGTAAAATTGGTGAAAAACTACACCAATGCACGTAATGAAATCAGTGGTCAGTTCAAGCGTGAGCGATTTACCCTAGAAGTAGGAGATGAATTGCCTGCAGGAATTGTAAAACTTGCAAAAGTATACATCGCTAAGAAGCGTAAGCTGAAAGTCGGTGATAAAATGGCGGGTCGTCACGGTAACAAAGGTATCGTTGCTAGAATCGTTCGAGACGAAGACATGCCGTTCTTGGAAGATGGTACCCCAATGGATATCGTATTGAACCCACTAGGTGTACCATCCCGAATGAACATTGGACAGATTTTCGAAACTGTCTTGGCTTGGGCTGGTCAGAAAATGGGTAAAAAATATGCTACTCCAATCTTTGACGGTGCTTCTATGGAAGACGTAGCTAAAGAATTGGAAGCAGCAGGATTGCCTCCATATGGACGTACGTACCTATACGATGGTTTGACAGGTGCTAAGTTTGATCAGCCAGTAACTGTAGGTATTACTTACATGTTGAAGCTAGGTCACTTGGTAGACGATAAAATGCACGCTCGTTCAATTGGTCCTTACTCTTTGATTACACAGCAGCCATTGGGTGGTAAAGCTCAATTCGGTGGTCAGCGTTTCGGAGAAATGGAAGTTTGGGCGCTAGAAGCATTTGGTGCATCCCACGTGTTGCAAGAGATTTTGACGGTGAAATCCGATGATGTGATTGGCCGTGCAAAAGCTTACGAAGCGATTGTCAAGGGTGAAAACTTGCCAAAGCCAAACATTCCTGAATCATTCAATGTATTGGTTCACGAATTGAGAGGCTTGGCTCTTGAAATCACCTTAGACTAATTAGGCTCATTTGGGCGGGAAACCGCCCTTCACATATCTTTCAAAAATTATGGCGTTCAGAAAAAACAAAAAACTCAACAATGACTTTTCGAGAGTCACCATCAGTTTGGCTAGCCCGGAATCTATCCTGGATAGTTCAAATGGTGAAGTGACCCAGCCAGAAACCATTAACTACAGAACCTACAAGCCTGAAATGGGGGGCTTGTTCTGTGAGCGGATTTTTGGTCCGGTTAAAGACTGGGAATGTCATTGTGGTAAATACAAGCGCATCAGATACAAAGGCATTATCTGCGACCGTTGTGGCGTAGAAGTGACTGAGAAGAAAGTACGTCGTGAGCGAATGGGACACATCGAATTGGTGGTTCCTGTTGCCCATATTTGGTATTTCAAATCCCTTCCAAATAAAATCGGATACTTATTAGGTCTTCCAACCAAGAAGCTTGATCAAATCGTTTATTACGAACGATATGTTGTTATCCAAGCTGGGGTAAAAGAGGAAGATGGTATTCAGTACCTAGACTTCTTGACTGAAGATGAGTATTTGGATATCATGGACAAGCTTCCAAAAGAAAATCACCTATTGGATGACGATGATCCAAACAAGTTCATCGCTAAAATGGGTGCAGAGGCATTGGAAATGCTTCTTGCAAGATTGGATTTGGATGATCTTTCTTATTCTTTGCGTCACCAAGCAGCAACTGATACCTCTCAGCAGCGAAAAGCAGAAGCTTTGAAGCGATTGAAGGTTGTTGAAGCTTTCCGTGATGCTCGTACTCGTATCGAAAACCGTCCAGAGTGGATGATCGTCCGAATGGTTCCAGTTATTCCACCGGAATTAAGACCATTGGTTCCATTGGATGGAGGTCGATTTGCGACATCTGATTTGAATGATCTTTATCGAAGAGTAATTATCCGAAACAACCGTTTGAAGCGATTGATCGATATCAAAGCACCTGAGGTGATTTTGAGAAACGAAAAGCGAATGCTTCAGGAGGCGGTAGATTCTCTATTCGATAACTCAAGAAAAGTAAATGCAGTAAGATCAGATGGTAACCGTGCCTTGAAATCCCTTTCCGATATGTTGAAAGGAAAGCAGGGTCGTTTCCGTCAAAACTTGCTCGGTAAGCGTGTGGATTACTCTGGTCGTTCAGTGATCGTGGTAGGTCCAGAATTGAAGCTTCACGAGTGTGGTCTTCCTAAAAATATGGCAGCTGAGCTTTTCAAGCCATTTATCATCAGAAAGCTGATCGAAAGAGGCATTGTTAAGACTGTTAAGTCTGCTAAGAAAATTGTGGATCGTAAAGATCCTGTGGTTTGGGATATTTTGGAAAATGTGTTGAAAGGACATCCGGTTCTTCTTAACCGTGCCCCAACTCTTCACAGATTGGGTATCCAGGCATTCCAGCCAAAATTGATCGAAGGAAAAGCGATCCAGCTTCACCCATTGGTATGTACAGCGTTTAACGCCGACTTCGATGGTGACCAAATGGCGGTTCACGTACCTCTAGGTCATGAGGCGATTTTGGAAGCTTCGACTTTGATGCTTTCATCTCACAATATCCTTAACCCTGCGAACGGAGCTCCTATCACGGTACCTTCTCAGGACATGGTATTGGGACTTTACTATGTAACAAAAGGCAAAAAGTCTACTCCAGAAGAACCAGTTCTAGGTGAAGGAATGACCTTCTACGGACAGGAGGAAGTAATTATCGCTCTTAACGAGGGACAGATTTCCCAACATGCGCATATCAAGTGTAAAGTGACTGTTCGTACTCCGGAAGGTGAATTGAAGGAAGAATTGGTTGATACCGTAGCGGGTCGATTGATTTTCAATCAATTCGTTCCTGAAGAGGTAGGATATGTGAATGAGCTTCTAACCAAGAAAAAACTACAGCAAATCATCGCTAAGGTGGTGAAAGTTTGTGGAGTTGCTCGTACTGCTCAATTCTTGGATGATATCAAGCACCTTGGATTCCAGATGGCTTATCGAGGCGGTCTTTCCATGGGTCTTAATGATGTAATCATTCCGGATGATAAAGATCCAATGATTGCTAAAGCCAAGGAGGAAGTTGATGCTGTATGGAACAACTACCTAATGGGTCTTATCACTGATAACGAGCGATATAATCAGGTAATTGATATTTGGACTCGAACCAACTCCCACTTGACCAACATCCTTATGAAGCAAATGGAGGATGATAAGCAAGGATTCAATGCAATCTACATGATGATGCACTCAGGTGCTCGAGGATCTAGAGAGCAAATCCGTCAGTTGGGAGGTATGCGAGGTCTGATGGCTAAGCCTCAGAAAAACTTGCAAGGTTCTGTCGGTGAAATCATCGAAAACCCAATCCTTTCCAACTTTAAGGAAGGTTTGGACGTACTTGAGTATTTTATCTCCACTCACGGTGCACGTAAAGGTCTTGCCGATACTGCATTGAAAACTGCCGATGCGGGTTACTTGACTCGTCGATTGGTAGACGTGGCGCAAGACATGATCGTAACTGAAGATGACTGTGGTACTTTGAGAGGTCTGGTAGTTCAGGCTCTGAAGGACAACGAAGATATCGTTGAGCCACTTTCTGAAAGAATCTTGGGCCGTGTGTCTGTACACGATGTATATGATCCTGTTTCTGATGAATTGATAATTCCTGCTGGAGTTGAAATCGACGATGAGATTGCAGCAAGAGTAGATGAGTCTGCTGTCGAAGAAGTTGAAATTCGTTCCGTATTGACTTGTGAAACTCGTCGAGGCGTATGTTCTAAGTGTTATGGCCGAAATCTGGCCACTGGCAAAATGGTTCATGCTGGTGAGGCAGTTGGTGTTATCGCCGCACAATCTATCGGTGAGCCAGGTACTCAGTTGACACTTCGTACATTCCACGTAGGTGGTACCGCTTCTAACATGGCAGTTGATGCAAGTATCAATGCCAAGTTTGAAGGTGTGGTTGAATTCGATGAAGAATTGAGATTCTTGGAAACAACCAACAAAGATGGTGAGCCAGTTACTGTAGTAATGGGTCGATCTGGAGAAATCCGAATCAATGACGCTAAGAATGGTAAAACATTAGTGTCTAACCACGTGCCTTATGGAGCAATCTTGAATGTTAAAGATGGTCAGAAGGTAGCGAAAGGTGATTCGCTTTGTACTTGGGATCCATATAACGCGGTAATTCTTTCTGAGTTTGATGGTACAATAGATTTCGAATCTATCGTAGAAGGTATCACATACAAGGAAGTAGCCGATGATCAAACTGGTTTCCGTGAGAAAGTTATCATCGAAACTAAGGATAGAACAAAGAACCCTGCCATCGTAGTTAACTATGGTGAGGACAGCAAAGCATACAATATTCCAGTAGGTGCACACTTGGCAGTTGACTTGGGTGATAAAGTTAAAGCTGGACAGATTTTGGTAAAAATCCCTCGATCTGTAGGTAAAACCCGTGATATTACCGGTGGTCTTCCACGAGTTACCGAATTGTTCGAAGCTCGAAATCCATCTAACCCTGCAGTCGTTTCTGAAATCGACGGTGTAGTAACTTACGGTGGTATCAAGCGTGGTAACCGTGAAATCATTATTGAGTCTAAAGACGGAGTAGTGAAGAAGTACATGGTTTCTCTATCCAAGCACATCTTGGTACAGGAAAATGACTTCATCCGTGCTGGTGAGCCTCTATCTGATGGAGCGATTACACCAAATGATATCTTGGCAATCAAAGGTCCTACTGCAGTGCAGGAGTATTTGGTTAATGAGATTCAGGAAGTTTACCGACTTCAGGGTGTGAAAATCAACGATAAGCATATTGAGGTAATCGTATCTCAAATGATGCAGAAAGTTGAAATCCTAGATGCAGGTGACACAAGCTTCTTGCAAGGTCAAACCGTTGATAAGTGGGCATTCCGCGAAGAAAATGATATGATCCTTGACAAGAAAGTAGTAATGGATGCTGGAGACTCCACGACTTTGAAGCCAGGTATGATTATTTCTGCTAGAAGACTACGGGATGAAAATTCCAGTTTGAAGCGGAAGGATCTTAAACTAGTTCAGGTTCGTGATGCTGAGCCAGCTGTATCCAAGCCAACGCTACAAGGTATTACCGCTGCGTCCTTGGGTACTGAGAGCTTTATCTCTGCAGCTTCCTTCCAGGAAACTACCAAGGTGCTTTCTGAAGCTTCCATTAGAGGTAAGCGTGATGAATTGCTAGGTTTGAAAGAAAACGTTATTGTTGGGCACTTGATTCCTGCTGGTACAGGACAGCGAAGATTCCAAAAGATGATCGTTGGTTCTAAGGAGGAATACGAGAAGCTTTCCGAAAATATGGAAGTGACTTCTCAAAAGTCTAGCGAGGCAATTCTATAATATATTTGAATTAAACTTAAAATAGGCCTGTATATACGTACAGGCCTTTTTTAATCCCAAAAACCATGAATGACGATAAAGGACAAAAAAGACCGGATCAACAAATTAATGTGGAATTATCGGAAGAGGTAGCCGAAGGGACATACTGTAATTTAGCGATGATTGCTCACTCTAATTCTGAGTTTGTGATTGATTTTATTCGCCTAATGCCGGGAGTTCCAAAAGCGAAAGTAAAGTCACGGATAATTGTGACCCCTGATCATGCAAGACGTCTATTGGCTGCTTTGAAAGACAATATTGAAAAATATGAGTCTGCTTTTGGTAAAATCAACCCAAGTGATGAGTCTCCTAGGTTCCCAATTAGCTTCGGAACACCGGGTGAAGCCTAACAAAAATATAACTGCTTAATTTTGTTAGTCTTATTACTTTCTTTACCTTTGCAGTCCAAAATTCAACAGTTTACAGAAAACTAAATATTATCAGTTAATGCCTACTATACAACAGTTAGTAAGAAAAGGTAGAACAACGCTGGAAACCAAATCAAAATCAAGAGCTTTGGATGCATGTCCACAGCGAAGAGGGGTTTGTACCAGGGTGTACACTACTACCCCTAAGAAACCTAACTCGGCGATGAGAAAGGTGGCAAGGGTGAGATTGACAAACGGAAAAGAAGTGAACGCTTACATTCCGGGTGAAGGACACAATTTGCAAGAGCACTCAATCGTATTGATTCGAGGTGGTCGTGTGAAGGATCTTCCAGGTGTAAGATATCACATCATCCGAGGTGCACTAGATACTGCAGGAGTGAAAGACAGAAAGCAAGGTCGTTCTAAGTACGGTGCAAAAAGACCAAAGGCTGGAGCAGCCAAAAAGTAATTTGTAACTAGAAAGAAAAATGAGAAAAGCGAAACCAAAGAAGAGATATATTCTTCCCGATCCAAAGTTCAATGATACTTTGGTGACCAAGTTTGTAAACTGTCTGATGATCGACGGGAAGAAGAGTATTGCTTACAACATTTTCTACGATGCAATCGAGAAAGTGGAGGCAAAAGTAGGTGAGAATGGTCTTGAAGTTTGGAAAAAAGCGCTAAACAATATTTCTCCATCCGTTGAGGTGAAGAGTCGTAGAGTTGGTGGTGCTACATTCCAGGTTCCTATGGAAGTCAGACCTGAAAGAAAAATCTCCCTAGGAATCAAATGGATGATCACCTATGCACGCAAAAGAGGTGAGAAAACTATGATGGACCGATTGGCGGGTGAAATCATCGCAGCTTCCAAAGGCGAAGGAGCCGCAGTGAAGAAAAAGGATGATACGCACAGAATGGCAGAAGCCAACAAAGCATTCTCTCACTTTAGATTTTAATTTAGGATGGCAAGAGATTTAAGATACACCCGAAACATCGGTATCGCCGCTCACATTGATGCCGGTAAAACGACTACTACTGAGCGAATCCTTTTTTACTCTGGAGTTTCTCACAAAATAGGTGAGGTACACGACGGTGCTGCTACCATGGACTGGATGGCACAAGAGCAGGAAAGAGGTATTACTATTACTTCTGCAGCTACTACCGTTTTTTGGAACTACAGAGATCATAAATATCAAATCAACATCATTGATACTCCGGGACACGTTGACTTTACCGTAGAGGTAAACCGTTCTCTTCGAGTATTAGATGGATTGGTTTTCCTTTTCAGTGCAGTGGATGGAGTAGAACCTCAGTCTGAGACTAACTGGAGACTTGCAGATAACTATAAAGTGCCTCGTATCGGTTTCGTTAACAAAATGGACCGTGCCGGTGCTAACTTCCTTGATGTATGTCGTCAAGTGAAGGAAATGTTGGGTAGCTACGCTGTTCCTTTGCAAATTCCTATTGGTTCTGAAGATAAATTCCGTGGTGTAGTTGATTTGATTAACAACCGTGGAATCGTTTGGAACGAAGAAGATATGGGGATGACTTATGAAGTTGTTGATATCCCTGCAGATTTGGAAGATGAAGTTGCTCAATGGAGAGAGCATTTGTTGGAAGCTGTTGCTGAATACGATGAGTCTCTAATGGAGAAATTCTTCGACGATCCAGACTCCATTACTGAAGAAGAGATCTTGACCGCGTTGCGTAAAGCAACTATCGATATGAAGATCGTTCCTATGGTTTGTGGATCTTCCTTCAAAAATAAAGGTGTTCAAACCATGCTTGACTTGGTGATGGAATTGTTGCCTTCTCCTTTGGATAAGGACGACATCATAGGTCATGCTTTGGACAACGAAGAGCAAGAAATTCGAATTGCACCAGACGAAAACGAACCATTTGCAGGTTTGGCTTTCAAAATTGCTACTGACCCATTTGTGGGTAGACTTTGCTTCGTAAGAGCTTACTCCGGTAAATTAGAGTCCGGTTCTTATGTATTCAATAGCCGATCTGGAAACAAGGAGCGTATCTCCCGAGTATTCCAGATGCACGCTAATAAGCAAAATCAGATCGAGCGATTGATGGCTGGTGATATCGGTGCGGTAGTAGGATTTAAGGATATCAAGACTGGAGATACTCTTTGCGACGAAAAGCGCAAAGTGGTATTGGAGTCTATGGTGTTCCCTGAGCCAGTAATCGGTTATGCAATCGAGCCTAAAACTCAAGCTGACGTAGACAAGTTGGGTATGGCTATCGCTAAATTGGTTGAAGAAGATCCAACTCTTCAAGTTAATACTGATCATGAAACTGGTCAGACTATCTTGAGAGGTATGGGTGAACTTCACCTAGACATTATCATCGATCGATTGAAGCGTGAATTTAAAGTTGAAATCAACCAAGGTGCTCCTCAGGTTGCTTACAAAGAAGCTTTGTTTGGTTCTGTTGAACACAAAGAGGTTTACAAGAAGCAGACTGGTGGTAAAGGTAAATTCGCTGATATCGTATTCGAATTAGGTCCAAGAGAAGCTGATCCTGAGACTGGTGAAGTGAAGCCTGGATTGGAGTTTGTGAACGCAATCGTGGGTGGTGTGATTCCAAAAGAATTCATTCCATCTATCCAGAAAGGTTTTGCTGAAGCAATGAAAAATGGTCCTTTGGCTGGCTATCCAGTAGAATCTATGAAGGTTCGTCTATTCCACGGATCTTTCCACGATGTCGATTCTGATGCGCTTTCATTTGAATTAGCTGCAAGACTTGGTTTCAAAGAAGCTGCTAAGAAGTGTAAGCCACAATTGCTTGAGCCAATTATGTCTGTAGACGTAGTGACTCCTGATGAATACACTGGTCCTATTACCGGTGACTTGAACAGAAGAAGAGGTTTGATGAAAGGTATGGATACCAAAGGTACTTCTACTGTAGTTAAAGCTTCTGTTCCATTGTCTGAGTTGTTCGGTTATATCACCGATTTGAGAACCATCTCTTCCGGTAGAGCTACTGCTACTTTGACATTCTCTCACTATGAGCCAGTGCCTAACAACATTGCTGAGAGTGTAATTGCTAACGTAAAAGGTCAGAACGCCTAATCAAAATTTGCGATGAACCAGAAAATTAGAATAAAACTTAAGTCATACGATCACACACTGGTGGACAAGTCATCAGAAAAGATCGTGAAAGCGGTAAAAGCTACCGGAGCTGTCGTAGTAGGTCCAATTCCATTGCCTACTAAAAAGGAGAAATTCACTGTATTGAAATCTCCACACGTAAATAAGAAAGCGAGAGATCAATACCAGCTTTGTACTTATAAGCGCTTGGTGGACATTTATTCCAACTCATCCAAGACGGTTGATGCTTTGATGAAAATCGAGCTTCCTTCTGGTGTGGATGTGGAGATCAAAGTCTGACAGACTAAACCAAATTATATAGAAAAAAGACCTGCAAATTTTTGCAGGTCTTTTGTTTTGCCCTGATTCTGCAAAGATCCTGTTGGATAGCGGTAGATTTTTACCTTAATCCAATTGAAATATTTCGTAAATGTTTGAAAATATAAGAGTTGGGGTTTGTTGCAGAATTTTATTTCAGTAACTTTGCAGTCCTTAAAAAGGCCCCAAGCGCGTAAACGCTTGTGGATTATCAAATTATCTTCAAAAGATGTCTGGTATAATAGGTAAAAAAGTAGGAATGACTAGCATTTTTAGTGCCGATGGACGTAACGTCGCATGCACGCTAATAGAAGCTGGTCCTTGCGTAGTGACGCAAGTAAAAAACGTTGAAACAGACGGGTACAACGCAGTGCAGTTGGCGTATGGAGAGCGAAAGGAGAAAAATACTCCTAAGCCATTGATCGGTCACTTCAAGAAGGCCGGTACTACGCCAAAGCAGAAGGTTGTTGAGTTCCGTGATTTCCGGGTCGAATTTGAAGGCCAGGTAGATCTAGGAGCTACGGTTAAGGCTTCCGAGGTATTCGTAGAAGGTGACTTCATCGATGCAATCGGAACCTCAAAAGGTAAAGGCTTCCAGGGGGTTGTGAAGCGTCATGGTTTTGGTGGTGTGGGTGGTCAAACTCACGGTCAGCACAACAGACAGCGACACCCAGGTTCGATCGGTGCTTGTTCTTGGCCTTCCCGAGTATTTAAGGGAATGCGAATGGCTGGAAGAACTGGCGGAAACCGTGTGAAGGTGTTGAACCTCAGAATATTGAAAGTATATCCTGAGAAAAATCTTCTATTGGTATCCGGTTCAGTACCAGGTCACAAAAATTCTTATGTAATTCTAGAGAAGTAAGCCATGGAATTAGCAGTATTAAATCAAAAAGGCGAAGATACCGGAAGAAAGGTACAGTTGTCCGATGAGATTTTTGGCATCGAGCCAAATGACAACGCCATTTATCTGGATGTGAAGCAGTACCTGGCTAATCAAAGACAGGGAACGCATAAGTCTAAAGAAAGAAATGAAATTGCTGGATCTACTAAGAAGATCAAAAAGCAAAAAGGTACCGGTACTGCCCGTGCAGGGTCTTTGAAATCTCCGGTATTTAGAGGTGGAGGTAGAGTTTTTGGTCCTAAGCCAAGAAACTACTCTTTCAAACTCAATAAAAAAGTAAAACAACTAGCCAGAAAGTCTGCCCTTGCTTATAAGGTGAAAGATAATAGCTTGTCTATTTTGGAAAACATCTCTTTCGATGTTCCAAAGACAAAAACATATCTGGCTTTGCTTAATGGATTGGCGCTATCCGATAAGAAGACGCTTTTGGTTCTCCCTGAAGACAACAAGAACGTTTACCTGTCCAGCAGAAATATCCCTAAGGCAAAAGTTGTGACTGTGAATGATGTGAATACTTACTCCCTTCTTAATGCTGACCACTTGGTGCTTTGCGAAGGTTCTGTAAGTAAGTTGGAAACCATTTTATCGAAATAAGACAATGGATATTCTAAAGCAGCCTTTGATTACAGAAAAGATTTCTGCTATGAACGAGCGAGGAGTTTACGGATTTATCGTGGACAAGACCGCTAAAAAGCCAGAAATCAAGAATGCTGTAGAAAAAACCTACGGTGTAAAAGTGGTGTCTGTAAGAACCATGCGTTACGCTGCCAAGCGTAAGACTCGTTACACCAAAACAGGTATCGTGTCAGGATTTACCAATGCTTTCAAAAAAGCAATCGTACAGGTAGCTGACGGAGAGGTAATTGACTTTTACGGAGAAATTTAATTGAATCGAAATCATGGCAATTAAAAAATTAAAGCCTGTAACTCCAGGGACAAGATTCAGAGTAGCTCCAGCTTTTGATGAGATCACCAAATCAAAGCCAGAGAAATCTTTGCTTGCTCCTCTGAAGAAATCAGGTGGTAGAAATAATGATGGCAAGATGACCGCTCGCTATATCGGTGGTGGTCATAAGAGAAGACTCAGAGTCGTGGACTTCAAGCGTAATAAGTTTGGTGTTCCAGCTACCGTAAAGGCGATTGAGTACGATCCTAATAGAACAGCCCGTTTGGCCCTTCTTTACTATGCTGACGGTGCTAAAGCCTACATTATCGCTCCGGAAGGTTTGCAAGTAGGGCAAACAGTGATTTCCGGTGAGCAAGTTGCTCCAGAAGTTGGTAACGCAATGCCTTTGGCAAATATCCCTATGGGTACTATCGTACACTGTGTGGAATTGAAGCCAGGTAAAGGTGCTGCCATGGTACGAAGTGCTGGTGGATACGCACAGATCGTTGCTCGTGAGGGTAAGTATGTTACCATCAAGCTTCCATCTGGAGAGATGAGACTTGTATTGGGTGCATGTATGGCCACTGTGGGTACAGTATCCAATGGTGACCACATGAACGTGGTTCTTGGTAAAGCCGGTAGAAAGAGATGGTTAGGAAGAAGACCTCGAGTAAGAGGTGTGGCTATGAACCCAGTAGATCACCCAATGGGTGGTGGTGAAGGCCGATCTTCCGGTGGTCATCCTAGATCCCGTACAGGACTTCTTGCGAAAGGTAAGAAAACCCGTAGCCCTAAGAAGTATTCAAACAAGTTCATCATTAGTAAAAGATCTAAATAAACATGGCACGTTCATTAAAAAAAGGTCCTTATATCGAGCATCACCTTCTGAAGAAAGTGGACGCGATGAACGAATCAGGAAAGAAATCTGTCATCAAGACTTGGTCTCGACGATCTATGATTTCTCCGGATTTCGTTGGTCATACCTTTGCTGTGCATAATGGAAATAAATTCATTCCAGTATTTGTAACAGACAATATGGTAGGTCACAAGCTAGGTGAATTTGCTCCAACCAGAAATTTCAGAGGCCACATTGCCAAAAAAGATAAAGGAAAGAGATAATCATGGAAGCAGTAGCAAGATTAAATAACGTTCCTACCTCTCCGCGCAAAATGCGTCTAGTCGCTGACTTGGTCAGAGGCAAAAGAGTGGGATTGGCCTTGAGCATTCTGAAGTACACTCCAAATCACGGAGCAATCCGTCTGGAAAAGCTTCTCCTATCTGCTGTGGCCAACTGGCAAGCGAAAAATCCTGACGCTAAACTTGAAGAAGCAGATCTATATGTAAAGACCATCATGGTCAATGAAGGTAGATCTCTCAAAAGATTGAGACCAGCTCCTCAAGGTCGCGGTCACCGCATTCGCAAAAGATCAAATCATGTGACTCTTGTAGTTGATTCTTTCAACGACATGGACGTTACCGCTGATATAGTAGAAACTAACGAACAGGCAAATTAAGAACAGACTATGGGACAAAAGATTAACCCAATAGGATTGCGACTTGGTATAATCAAAGGCTGGGATTCCAACTGGTATGGTGGGAAAGACTTCGCTGAGAAACTATACGAAGATCAAAAAATCCGAAAGTACGTCCTTGCCAGAATCCCTAAGGGTGGTATTTCTAAAGTAATCATTGAGCGTACGCTTAAGAGAATTACTTTGACTATTCATACCGCTCGTCCGGGAGTAGTGATTGGTAAAGGTGGTGCCGAAGTTGACAAGTTGAAAGAAGAGCTGAAGAAGCTTACTAACAAGGACATCCAGATCAATATTTTTGAGATCAAAAGACCTGAATTGGATGCAAAATTGGTAGGTGAGTCTATCGCTCAGCAGCTTCAGGCAAGAATCTCCTTCCGTCGTGCGATGAAGCAAGCTATTGCTGCTTCTATGCGAGTAGGAGCTGAAGGAATCAAGGTTAAACTTTCCGGTCGTTTGGGTGGTGCTGAAATGGCACGATCTGAAATGTACAAGGAAGGAAGAATTCCTCTTCATACCCTGCGTGCAGACATTGATTATGCTGTTTCTGAAGCGCAGACCGTTTATGGTATCATCGGTATCAAAGTATGGATCTTTAAAGGTGAAGTATATGGTAAGCGAGATCTTTCTCCTAACCAAGGAGCTGCTAACGAGCCTAAGGGTAGAGGTGGAGCCAAGAACGACCGAGGTCCAAGACGTAGAAAAAGAAATAGCTAATTTTCACCGTTAAGTGAGAAATCATGTTACAGCCAAAAAGAACTAAGTATAGAAAAATGCAGAAGGGCCGTGTCAAAGGCATCGCTCAAAGAGGGCATACGCTCGCTTTTGGCAACTTTGGCATCAAGTCTCTAGAAGCTGGATGGATTACCTCCCGGCAGATTGAGGCAGCCCGTATCGCGATGACCCGTGCAATGAAGCGTGAAGGTCAGGTTTGGATCAGAATTTTCCCTGACAAACCTATCACCAAGAAGCCTGCTGAAGTGCGTATGGGTAAAGGTAAGGGTGCTCCTGAATACTGGGTAGCAGTGATCAAGCCTGGTACCATCTTGTTTGAAGCAACTGGAGTTTCTATCGAAACAGCGAAGGAAGCTCTTCGACTTGCTCAGCAAAAATTGCCAGTTAGCACGAAGTTTATTGTCCGTAGAGATTACGCAGAATAATCATCACTATGAAATACTCAGAAATTACTTCACTTTCCGCAAGTGAAATCGCTGAAAAAATCAGCGCCGAGAAAACGAATCTGAGCAAGTTGCAATTTGCTCACTCAATTTCTCCTATCGAAAATCCTAACAGAATCCGGGAGACCAAGCGTTTGATCGCAAGATTGAAGACTGCATTGGCCGCCAAATAATAGCTAACAGATAAGAAAATGGCTACGATCGAAAGAAATCTTCGTAAAGAAAGAGTTGGTAAGGTCATTAGCAACAAAATGGACAAGTCCATTACTGTAGCTGTAGAAAGACGTGTGAAGCACGGTATCTACGGTAAGTTCGTTGCAAAGACTACCAAATTTATGGCTCATGACGAGAAGAACGAATGTAACCCAGGTGACATCGTGAAAATCAGTGAAACTCGTCCGCTGAGTAAGAACAAGCGTTGGAGATTAGTTGAAATTATTGAAAGGGCTAAATAATCATGATACAGCAAGAATCCAGACTAAGCGTTGCGGACAATTCCGGTGCTAAAGAAGTATTGGTGATCCGTGTATTGGGTGGAACGAAGAAGCGCTATGCTTCTATCGGCGACAAAGTAGTCGTTACTGTAAAATCAGCCCTATCTTCCAGCAACATGAAAAAAGGTACCGTTTCTAAAGCGGTAATCGTACGTACCAAAAAAGAGGTAAGACGTAAGGACGGATCCTATATCCGTTTTGAAGATAATGCTGCGGTGTTGTTGAACAACAACGACGAACCAAGAGGTACCCGTATCTTCGGCCCTGTGGCTAGAGAGCTTCGGGAGAAGCAGTATATGAAAATCGTTTCTTTGGCCCCTGAAGTATTGTAATCATGAAAAAAGTGATCAAAAAGCAGGCTAAACTGCATGTGAAGACCGGAGATACCGTAAAGGTGATCGCTGGTGATGATAAAGGTAAAACAGGGAAAATCCTTGCTGTCGATACCCAAAAGCAAAGAGCTTTTGTAGAAGGAATCAACATCGTGACTAAGCACGTGAAGCCTACTGCAGCTAAGCCTCAAGGCGGTATCGAAAAGAAAGAAGCTTCTGTACATATCAGTAATTTGATGTTGATCGACCCTAAGACTGGGGAGGCAACTCGTACAGGACGCAAGCAAGGAGAAAACGGGAAACTAGTTAGATATTCTAAGAAAACAGGGGAGGTGATCAATGGCTAATCCCAGAATGAAAGAAAAATACCTGAACGATATCGTTCCGGCATTAAAGGAGAAATTCCAGTATAAATCTGTAATGCAGGTTCCTAAGTTGAGCAAGATTGTGATTAACAAAGGAATCGGTGCTGCCGTAGCTGACAAGAAATTGGTAGACCAGGGAGTAGAAGAACTTTCTTTGATCAGTGGTCAGCGTGCAGTAGCTACTATCGCTAAGAAATCTGTGTCCAACTTTAAGCTTCGTGAAGGCATGCCTATTGGAGCAAAGGTTACCTTGAGAGGTGAGAGAATGTATGAATTCTTGGACAGATTGATGACTGTAGCTTTGCCTCGTGTACGAGACTTCAAAGGAATCTCCGATAAAGGTTTCGATGGAAGAGGAAACTATACTTTAGGTGTGACTGAGCAGATTATCTTCCCAGAGATCTCCATCGAAAAAGTGAATAGAATCTCCGGTATGGACATCACTTTTGTGACTTCCGCTAATACCGATGAAGAAAGTTTTGCATTGCTCAAAGCTTTCGGAATGCCTTTCGTCAATAAAAATAATCCACAATAATATGGCTAGAGAGTCCATCAAAGCTCGTGAGAGAAAAAGAGAGCGCTTGGTAGCCAAGTATGCTAAGAAAAGAGCTGAGCTGAAAGCAGCTGGTGATTACGAAGCACTTGATAAATTACCAAGAAATGCCTCTCCGGTAAGACTTCATAACCGATGCAAACTTACCGGCCGTCCAAAAGGCTACATGAGAAAGTTTGGTATCAATCGTGTTACTTTCCGGGAAATGGCCGCTGCAGGTAAGATTCCGGGAATCACTAAGTCCAGCTGGTAAAATCACGACAGTAGTTTTTATTTAAAAAATCAATTCGTAACTTTGCACGCCCAAAACGGGCGGAGCTAGACTTAAAATATCATGACTGATCCAATAGCCGATTATCTAACCCGATTGAGAAATGCCATCAAGGCTTCTCATCGAATCGTAGAAATTCCTGCTTCAAACATCAAGAAGGAAATCACGAAAGTATTGCATGATAAAGGTTACATCCAAAACTATAAGTTTGAGGATAATGGACCTCAGGGCACTATCAAAATTGCCTTGAAGTATAATCCTGTAACCAAGCAAAATGCAATCATCAACTTAAGTCGTGTTTCCAAGCCAGGGCTTCGTAAATACGCAAAACATGATGAGCTTCCTCGTGTCATTAATGGACTAGGTGTAGCTATCATTTCTACCTCTAAAGGGGTAATGACTGATAAAGAAGCCCGCAATGAAGGCATTGGGGGTGAAGTACTTTGCTACGTATATTAATTTACTATCATGTCAAGAATAGGTAAAAAACCAATAGATCTACCCAGCGGTGTTACTGTAGACGTGACTGCTCACGGAGTGGTTACTGTTAAAGGTCCAAAGGGTACACTGGTACAGCAGGTAAATCCTGATATCCAGGTGAAAGTTGAAGGAAATGAGGTTGTCGTTTCCCGACCTACTGACTCTAAGCGTCATAAATCCATGCACGGATTGTACCGTTCATTGATCAATAATATGGTCATCGGTGTTTCCGAAGGATACAAGAAAGAGCTTGAATTGGTTGGTGTGGGTTACAAAGCTTCTAACCAGGGACAGGTGCTAGAACTCAACTTGGGTTATTCGCACAGTATCTTCTTTGCATTGCCAGCTGATGTAGCTGTTAAAACTGAAACAGCTAAGGGTAAAAACCCAATCATCACGCTAGAAGCAATTGACAAGGAATTGATCGGACAAGTAGCTGCTAAAATCAGATCCCTTCGTAAGATCGAACCTTACAAAGGAAAAGGTGTCCGTTTTGTTGGTGAACAAATTAGACGTAAGGCTGGTAAAACTGCCGCTAAAAAATAATAGGTTATGGCATTTAATAAGAATTCCAGAAGACTTAGAATCAAGCAGGGTATTCGGAAAAAAATTTCCGGTACTGATTCCAGACCTCGTTTATCCGTATTCAAGAGTAATACGGGGATTTATGCACAATTGGTGGATGACCTTAAAGGGCATACCCTTGCATCTGCTTCTTCAAAGGAGCTAGGAGCCAAGAAAAACGTCAATGTGGAGATCTCTAAGGAAGTAGGTAAAAAGCTTGCTGAAAGAGCTACTGCAAATGGTGTTGAAGTAGTGGTATTTGATCGAAACGGTTATTTGTACCATGGAAATGTAAAAGCTTTGGCAGAAGGTGCTAGAGAGGGAGGCCTTAAATTTTAATCAGCTATGTCTCAACTAAGAAAAAAGCCTATCAGGGCTACAGATACAGAACTTAAAGAAAAGGTAGTAGCGATCAATCGTGTTGCCAAAGTAGTTAAAGGTGGTCGTCGATTCTCGTTTTCCGCTATCGTAGTTGTTGGTGACGGAAATGGTGTAGTGGGTTACGGATTAGGTAAAGCTAATGAGGTAACTGACGCTATCACTAAAGGAATTGAGGATGCTAAGAAAAACTTGGTAAAGGTTCCAGTTTTGAAAGGAACTATTCCTCACGAGCAGATTGGTAAATTCGGTGGTGGTCTAGTATTGATTAAGCCTGCAGCTGCTGGTACCGGTGTGATTGCCGGTGGTGCGATGCGTGCTGTACTTGAATCAGCTGGTGTAACTGACGTTTTGGCAAAGTCAAAAGGTTCTTCTAACCCTCACAACGTGGTTAAAGCAACTATTGATGCCTTAATGCATTTGCGTGACGCAATCGCCGTTTCTCAGCAGCGTGGTGTTAAAATGTCTAAAGTTTTTAACGGATAATCATCATGGCGAAGATCAAAATCACACAAATCAAGTCGACCATCAAAAGACCAAAAGATCAAAAAGCTACAATCGTTGCTCTTGGACTTGGTAAGATCAACAGAACTGTGGAAGTGGAAAACACTCCTCAGATCGCCGGGATGGTCAGAAAAGTAAATCATCTTGTAAAAGTAGAGGAAGCTTAATCATGAAACTGCATACATTAAAACCAGCGGATGGTTCTACCAAGAACCGAAAGCGAATTGGTCGAGGTCCAGGCTCCGGTAGAGGAGGGACTTCCACCAGAGGACATAAAGGTGCCAAATCTCGTTCCGGCTACAAGCGTAAACTAGGCTTTGAAGGTGGTCAGATGCCTCTTCAAAGAAGAGTTCCTAAGTTTGGCTTTAAAAGTCTAAACCGAGTTGAGTTCAAACCGGTAAATTTGGATACCTTGCAGCAGCTTGCTACGGATTACAAATTGGAGACTATCGATTTCGATACCATGGTAGCTCATGGAATTGCTTCCAAGAATGACAAAGTAAAAGTCCTTGGTGGTGGCGAATTGTCTTCTAAGGTTTCCGTAACGGCTCATAGCTTCTCTGCAAGCGCTGTTGAGTCCATTGAAAAAGCGGGTGGTTCCGTTAACAGAATTTAATTAAATGAAAAAGTTTATTTCGACAGTTAAGAATATTTTCTCTATTGAAGACCTTCGAGTAAGGATTCTCAATACGGTAGGATTCCTAATCATTTTCCGATTGGGATCTTTCGTTGTTCTTCCCGGTGTAGATCCTTCTAGATTGGGTGGTCCTCAGGAGGGAATTTTTGGCTTGATTGATACTTTCCTAGGTGGAGCATTTAGTAATGCCTCCATTTTTGGATTGGGAATCATGCCATATATCTCTGCTTCCATCGTGTTGCAGTTGTTGACTGTCGGGGTTCCTTATTTCCAAAAAATGCAAAAGGAAGGGGAGTCTGGTCGTAAAAGAATCAATCAGATTACCCGTGTCTTGACCATTTTAATTACTATAGCACAAGGTATTGGATATGTCACTGCTACCATTCTTCCAACAGGAGCAGTAATGGTAAGTACTGGTTTGTTCATGTTCAGTTCTTTGGTGTTGCTTTCTGCTGGAACCATGTTCTGTATGTGGTTAGGAGAAAAGATTACTGAAAAAGGAATCGGCAATGGTATTTCCATGTTGATCATGATCGGTATCATCTCCAGATTCCCAGGGGCAATTATTGCTGAGGTTTTGGAAAAAGGATCTTCAGGTTTACTCCTGTTATTGATAGAAGCTGGCGTTCTTTTCTTCGTAGTAGTTGGAGTTGTTGCTTTGACTGAAGCTACAAGAAGAATACCTGTTCAGTATGCCAAGCAAGTGGTAGGTGGAAAAGTATATGGCGGTCAGCGTCAATACATTCCTATCAAAGTAAATGCTTCTGGGGTAATGCCTATCATTTTTGCTCAGTCTTTGATGTTTGTGCCTGCTTTGATTGCACAGATTTGGGCTGGTGAAAGTGATATTGCAAACTACATTGGAACCACCTTCTCTGACTTTACTTCTTGGCAATACAATTTGTTGTTTGCTGTTTTGATTATTGTCTTCACATTCTTCTATACTGCGATTACTGTTAATCCGGAGCAGATTGCTGAAGATATGAAGCGAAACGGCGGCTTCGTTCCTGGAATTAAGCCGGGAGCACCGACTGCTGAATTTATTGATGGTATCATCTCTAAGATTACGCTTCCTGGTTCAGTCTTATTGGCTGTAGTTGCGATTCTTCCTGCCTTGGCAATTATTGCAGGTGTAGGTGGAGAGTTTGCTCAATTCTATGGAGGTACTTCTCTTCTAATTATGGTTGGTGTGATTATGGATACCCTTCGTCAAATCGAAAGTTATCTATTGATGCGTCACTATGAAGGAATGATGAAGAGTGGTAATATGAAGAATAACGCTTCAAATTACCAAGTAGCTTAAGATGATTCATTATAAGACCTCAGAAGAGGTTCAAAAGATTAAAGAAAGTGCCGATATTCTAGCGAAAGCCCATGGGGAAATAGCTAAGAATATTAAGATAGGGGTAAAGACCTCTTATCTAGATAAAATTGCTGAAGAGTTTATCAGGGATCATGGAGCTGTTCCATCCTTTAAAGGATATAATGGCTTTCCTGCTTCACTCTGTATTTCCGTGAATGAAGTTGTTGTTCACGGATTTCCCAGCGAGTATGAATTGAAAGATGGCGATATAATCTCAGTAGATTGTGGAGTCTTTCACCAAGGTTTTCATAGCGATTCCGCTTATACGTATCCCGTAGGTGAAGTTTCATCCCCAGTCTTAGATTTATTACGTGCCACTAAGGATTCACTCTATTTGGGAATAGAAAAAGCAGTTTTTGGAAATAGGATTGGGGATATAGGTCATGCGATTCAAAAATTCGTTGAAGCCAAAGGTTATACCGTTGTTCGCGAATTAGTAGGTCACGGACTGGGACGAAATCTTCACGAATCTCCCGAAGTTCCCAATTACGGCAAAAAAGGCAGCGGTCCCTTGTTAAAGGAAGGGATGGTAATTGCGATTGAGCCCATGATTAATCTTGGAACGCGAAATATCGTCCAAGAGCGAGATGGCTGGACTATCCGAACTGCGGATCGAAAACCATCAGCTCATTATGAGCATACAGTTGCAATTTTCGAAGATCGAACTGAAGTATTGACTTCACATAAATACATAGAAGAGAATTATAAATTCTAATATGGCCAAACAAACTTCTATCGAGCAGGATGGGACAATCATCGAAGCCCTATCCAATGCGATGTTTAAAGTAGAACTAGAAAATGGGCATCAGTTGATTGCGCACATTTCCGGGAAAATGAGGATGAATTATATCAAAATCCTCCCCGGTGATCGGGTCAAGTTGGAGCTTTCTCCCTATGACCTTTCCAAAGGAAGAATAGTATATAGATATAAATAAAAGAAAATGAAAGTAAGGGCATCTATCAAAAAGAGAAGCGCTGACTGTAAGGTGATCAGAAGAAAAGGAAAGCTTTACGTCATCAACAAAAAGAATCCTAAGTTTAAACAAAGACAAGGTTAAGATTATGGCTAGAATTGCAGGTGTAGATATACCAGACCATAAGCGTGGCGAAATCGGGCTAACCTATATCTTCGGAATTGGCCGAAGCTCCGCCAGAGCGATCCTGAACAAAGCCGGAATTTCCTTTGACAAAAAGGCCGGTGAATGGGATGATGACGAGTCTACTAAGATTCGTAACATCATCGCTGAAGAATACCGGACTGAAGGTGTTCTTAAGTCTGAAGTACAATTGAACATCAAGCGATTGATGGATATCGGTTGTTATCGAGGATTGAGACACAGAAAAGGACTTCCTGTGCGTGGTCAAAAGACCAAAAACAACGCCAGAACAAGAAAGGGTAAGCGTAAAACTGTTGCTAACAAGAAGAAGGCAACTAAATAAAACCTGAATTAGATTATGGCTCAGAAAAGAAACGATAAATCAAAAGGTAAAAAGCGAGTTGTAAAAGTTGAAGCAGTAGGCCAAGCTCACATCAAAGCCTCTTTCAACAACATCATCATCTCTATTACCAACAATGCAGGACAAGTGATCTCTTGGGCATCTGCCGGTAAAATGGGCTTCAGAGGCTCCAAGAAAAACACTCCCTATGCCGCTCAAATGGCTGCACAAAACTGTGGTCAGGTAGCCTACGATTTGGGATTGAGAAAAATCGAGGTTTTTGTAAAAGGACCTGGTGCAGGTCGTGAATCTGCAATCAGAACTTTGCAAAACGTAGGATTGGACGTTACAACTATCATTGATGTGACTCCACTTCCTCACAACGGTTGTAGACCTCCTAAGCGTAGAAGAGTTTAATTTTAAAACAGAAAGAGAATGGCTAGATATACAGGTCCTAAATCCAAGATCGCCAGAAAATTTGGCGAGCCTATTGAAGGGCATAGCAAAGCACTTCAAAAGAAAAACTACCCTCCAGGACAGCACGGAAGAGGTCGTAGAAAGAAGCAATCTGAATATGCTATTCAGCTTGCCGAAAAGCAAAAAGCTAAATACATCTACGGAGTATTGGAAAGACAATTCGCGAAATTGTTTGACATTGCTTCCCGTAAGACTGGAATTACCGGTGAAAACCTTCTTCAGCTTTTAGAAGCAAGATTGGACAACACCGTCTATAGATTGGGAATTGCTCCTACTCGTCGTGCAGCAAGACAGCTTGTTTCTCACAAGCACATCTTAGTTAACGGAGAAGTAGTGAATATTCCTTCTTTCACCTTGAGACCAGGTGATGTTGTTTCTGTACGTGAGCGTTCCAAGTCTTTGGAAGCTGTTACAGACAGCTTGGCTGGTACCGGAGGTGCACACAAGTACTCTTGGTTGGAGTGGGACAAGCCTACCCTAACCGGAAAGTTCGTCAGCATTCCTTCTCGTGATGATATTCCTGAGAATATCAAAGAGCAGTTGATCGTCGAACTCTACTCTAAGTAATATTTTCTATTTTCAGCAAAAAACAACGAACAATATATGTCCATACTAGCATTTCAAATGCCTGAGAAAGTGGTGATGGAAAAGGCTGATGACTTTCACGGCTTATTCACCTTTAAACCACTAGAAAAAGGCTATGGAGTTACTATCGGTAACGCTCTGAGAAGGATATTGCTTTCTTCGCTGGAGGGTTATGCCATCACTTCCATCAAAATTCCTGGAGTGGTGCATGAGTTTTCTACCATCGAAGGTGTAGTGGAGGATGTGACCGACATTATTTTGAACTTGAAGCAGGTGCGTTTCAAAAAAGTCCACGAGGCTTTTGATGGAAAAATTACTGTCGAAGTTAAAAATCAGTCTGTCTTCACTGCAGGGGACATCGCTAAGTTCACCTCTTCTTTCGAAATCTTGAATCCGGAATTGGTGATTTGCCATATCGATGAGTCCAAGACTTTTGAAATCGAATTGACTGTCGAAAAAGGAAGAGGTTATCTACCTGCTGAAGAATCCAAACCAAAGGAACAAATATTTGGTCAGATCGCGATCGATGCCATCTTCACACCAATCAAAAACGTGAAGTACAGCGTTGAGAACACTCGAGTTGAGCAAAAGACTGACTTCGAAAAATTGATCTTGGAAGTAACTACTGATGGATCTATCCACCCGGAGAAAGCACTTCAGGAATCAGCTAAGATCTTGATCCAACACTTCATGTTGTTCTCTGACCAGACCATGGTTCTTGATTCTACCGGTGTGGCTGAGCCAGAACCAATCGATGAGGAGTTCCTTCACATGAGAAAACTACTCAAGACTTCCTTGAGTGATCTTGACCTTTCCGTTCGGGCATTCAACTGCCTTAAAGCGGCTGATGTCAAGACCTTAGGTGACTTGGCTAAGCTTGAAATCTCTGACATGATGAAATTCCGAAACTTCGGAAAGAAATCCCTTGCAGAGCTTGAGCAGTTGATTCAAGACAAAGGCCTCACCTTTGGAATGGATATTTCAAAGTATAAACTTGATGAAGAATAAATAAAATGAGACACGGCAAGAAATTCAACCACCTTGGAAGAAAGGCAGCCCACCGGAAAGCAATGCTATCCAATATGGCCACGTCCTTGATTCTTCACAAGCGTATCTCCACCACGCTTGCAAAGGCTAAGGAACTTAAGAAATTTGTAGAGCCTCTGATTACCAGAGCTAAAGAAGATACAACCCACAACCGTCGGGTAGCATTCTCCTACTTGAAGAACAAAGAAGCGATCAAATCATTGTTTGGTGAAGTGATTGCTAAAGTTGGAACTCGTCCAGGAGGATACACTAGAATTATTAAGACTGGTTTCCGATTGGGTGACAACGCAGAAATGTGTATCATCGAATTGGTTGACTTCAACGAATTGATGTTGAAGGAAAGCAAGCCAGCTAAGAAGACTACTAGAAGATCTAGAAGAGGTTCTGGTAAATCTGCTGAAGCTGCTCCAGCTGCTAAGGAAGAAGTTGTGGAAACTCCACAAGCTGAAGCTGCCGCTGAAGAGCCTGCTAACGAAGCTCCTGAAGCTTCTGGTGAAAGTTCAGAAGAAACTGAGAAAAACTAAATTGTGGAATCATTCATTTCAAAAGGATTGGACATTCGTTCAATCCTTTTTTTTTGAATATTCCAATCGATCACAAGGTTTTCTTGCCTTGAATTCCATCTCATTATGAGAAATATTTAACTTTGGACAATCCTTCCAAAAATGATAAAAAAGAAAGCAACTCTACTACTCGCCGATGGAACAGTTTTCCACGGTTCTTTGATTGGAAACCCCGGTACCAATGGTGGGGAAATTTGTTTCAACACTGGTATGACTGGGTATCAGGAAATATACACTGATCCATCTTACACCGGTCAAGTGATTGTAACCACTACTTCCCATATCGGGAATTATGGTGTTCATCATGAAGAGGTGGAATCTGATCATCCTACTATCGGAGGAATTGTGGTCAATAGTTTTTCTGAGACCTATTCCCGATTAGATGGAGATGGTTCCCTTCAAGATTACCTCGTGAAATACAAAATCACTGGTATAGCAGATATCGATACTCGGAAACTCGTTCGTCATATCCGTTCCCAAGGAGCAATGAATGCAATTATCAGTTCCGAATATGAAGGTGATTTAGAAGGATTGAAAGCAGAACTTGACAAGTTGCCTGATATGAATGGTTTGGAGCTTTCTTCCAAGGTTTGTACCCAAGAGCCTTACTTCTTTGGAGATGAGGATTCACCTATTCGCATAGCTTGCCTAGATTTTGGGATCAAAAAGAACATCCTTCGAAATTTAGCCGCTCGAGGAGTTTATTGTAAGGTTTTCCCTGCGAAAACTTCTCTTGAAGAGATGGAATCCTGGGCTCCAAATGCCTATTTCCTTTCCAATGGACCTGGTGATCCAGCAGCAATGGATTATGCAGTAGATACTGTCAAGGAAATTCTTGAAACGGACAAACCAGTCTTTGGAATTTGCTTAGGGCATCAATTGCTTGCGGAGGCTGTGGGAATTTCCACCTTTAAAATGCACCATGGACATAGAGGGATCAATCATCCTATCAAAAACTTGGTGACTGGAAAGAGTGAAATAACTTCTCAAAACCATGGCTTCAACATCGTACGAGAGGATACCGAAAAGCATCCTGATGTAGAGATCACGCATGTCCATTTGAATGATAATACTGTAGCAGGAATCAAGTTGACCAATAAACCAGCATTCTCGGTGCAATACCACCCGGAGTCTTCTCCTGGACCACACGATTCTCGATATTTATTCGATGATTTTATCGACTTAATCAATAAAAACTAATCTCAAAACCTTTTAAACTATGACGTTGATTCAATCAATTCACGCCAGACAAATCCTCGACTCTAGAGGTAATCCTACCATTGAGGTGGATGTAGTAACCGAAAATGGAGCTTTTGGCCGTGCGGCAGTTCCTAGTGGTGCATCTACCGGAGCTAATGAAGCTGTAGAACTTCGAGACGGAGATAAGAATGTATACTTGGGCAAAGGAGTATTAAAAGCCGTTGCCAATGTAAATGATATCATCGCTTCAGAGCTTGTTGGCTTTGATGTATTCGAGCAAAATCTGATCGATCAAATCATGATCGATTTGGATGGAACTCCAAATAAAGGAAGATTGGGCGCAAATGCGATTTTGGGAGTTTCCTTGGCTGTAGCAAAAGCAGCAGCGATGGAAGCTGGCCAACCGCTTTATCGATACATCGGTGGAGTAAATGCAAATACGCTTCCTGTTCCTATGATGAATATCATTAACGGAGGATCCCATTCTGACGCGCCTATTGCTTTCCAAGAATTCATGATTCGTCCTGTTGGAGCGGATAGCTTCTCTCAGGCGATTCGAATGGGAACTGAAATTTTCCATCATTTAAAGAAAATCCTTCATGATAAAAATCTAAGTACAGCAGTAGGAGATGAGGGTGGTTTCGCTCCAAACTTCTCCGGAGGTACTGAAGAGGCTTTAGGTTGCATTTTGGATGCGATCGCAAAAGCTGGATACAAAGCCGGGGATGATGTAACTATCGCCTTGGATTGTGCTTCTTCCGAGTTTTATAAAGATGGAAAATACGATTACTCCAAGTTTGAAGGACCTACTGGGAAAGTAAGATCTAGAGAAGAACAGGTTGCTTACTTGGCAGAACTTACTGAAAAATATCCAATCGATTCCATTGAAGATGGTTGTGCAGAAGATGATTGGATGGGCTGGAATATGTTGACCGCAAAAATTGGAGATAGAGTTCAATTGGTTGGTGACGACTTGTTTGTGACCAATGTGAAATTCTTGAAGCGCGGAATCGAAGAGAAGTCTGCTAATTCCATCTTGGTGAAGGTAAACCAAATCGGAACCTTGACTGAGACCATCAATGCGGTGAATTTGGCTCACAAGGCAGGATTTACAGCTGTAATGTCCCACCGTTCTGGAGAAACTGAAGATGCGACAATCGCAGATTTAGCTGTGGCTTTGAACACTGGACAAATCAAAACTGGTTCTGCTTCTCGTTCCGATCGAATGGCTAAATACAATCAATTGCTTCGTATTGAAGAGCAGTTGGGTGAGTCAGCTGTATTTAAAGGTCGATTGAAGTAAATCCCACAACTTGCGGGTGAAATTCACCTCAGTAAATACATATTCAAAAAGGCAGTCAGAAATGGCTGCCTTTTTTTGCATTATTTTTGTTTAATAGACTAAATCGAAAAAATTACAGTCCAATTAGGGCGATTTATTTCTATTTTAGCAAATACTGCATTCGGAGAATCATGAGAAAGCTTTTCAAAATCACCACCAATTTCTATGTGCTAGCAGGTTCTTTTTTCCTGTTATGGATGATTTTTATTGATTCGAATAATTTGGTAAATCAATTCAAGCTAAGTCGAAAGCTGAATGAACTCGAAGATAGGAAGGAATATTTTTTAGAGCGAAAAGCCAAAATCAAGGAGGAACGGGAAGAATTAATGAACAATCCGGAACTCATGGAGAAGTTTGCTCGTGAAAAGTACTTTATGAAGAAAGAAACGGAGGATCTCTATGTTATCGTCAAGAAATAAATTCAAAGCCCTGTTTTTCGGGCTTTTTTTGTTCAGTTCAATCGCTTTTGCGCAGCGTCCCATCTACAGTGATAGCACTTCTTTTAAAGATAGATTGTATTTCGGCGGGAATTTCGGGATGCAGTTTGGGACAATTACCCTGATTGATGTATCTCCTTTGGCAGGGGTAATGATCACTGATCGCTATTCTGCTGGATTAGGAATTACCTACCAATATTTCGATGATAGACGATATATCGGAGGCTCTTCTTCGACCTATGGTTGGAGAGTTTTCAATCGCTACAATGTACTTCCCAATATTTTCCTCCATACAGAGTTTGAATCCATCAATTTTGACAATTACAATTTACTAACAGATCGATTTGAGCGGATTTGGGCAAATGGACTTTTTCTGGGAGGCGGTTACTTTGCGCCATTCGGTGGCGGTAGGGGTGGCGCCAATTTCACCTTCCTTTACAATGTCCTTCATGACAATCTTCGATCGCCCTACGGTGAACCTTATGTCATTCGTGTGGGTTTTGTCATGTAAAGACAGACCTAACCTATTCGATGAACTCATTACTAAAAAAAATATACCAAGCGCATCAGGAATGCTCTGATTGCCCATCCCCACAGGTTGTTCAGCATTTTTTCGAAAATCTCTTAGGTTTATTATTTCCTGAGCATTCAGTTCAAAAAATAAAAGAAGAAAGTGAAGTGAAATCCAAGCTGGAAGAACTTCAGGAGCGACTCTCCAAGATTTTGGAAAGGAATACCCATCTGCATGGACAGGATGGGAAAAAGTTGGCGGGACAGTTTTTTGCCAATTTGGAGCGGGTTTATGATTGGGTCAATCAAGATGTGGATGCTATGTATGCTGGAGATCCTGCCGCAAAATCCCGAACAGAAATTCTCCGATCCTATCCTGGTTTTTACGCCATTGCAGCCTACCGTATTGCCAACGAACTTCATCTATTAGGGATCAAATTGATTCCGAGGATGATTACCGAATTGGCGCACAGCCGAACCGGAATTGATATTCACCCTGGAGCGCGTATCGGTCAGCATTTTTGTATTGATCACGGAACTGGTGTGGTGATTGGTGAGACGACTGTAATCGGTAATCATGTGAAAATCTATCAAGGCGTTACCTTAGGAGCCTTGAGCGTGGAAAAAGCCGATGCAGACGTGAAGCGACATCCAACTATCGAAGATGACGTAGTGATTTATGCGGGGGCTACCATTTTGGGAGGAAAGACGGTTATTGGAAAGGGAAGTACCATTGGAGGTAATGTGTGGTTGACTAAATCTATCCCTGCCGGTTCCAAGGTTTACTATCAAGCGAAAATGTACCACGCGGATTCGGATGTGACAGATTTGTACGTTTTTAAAAATGATCCAGATGCAACTAGTTGATTTGATTGGAAATACTCCTTTGGTGGAGTTAGCACATATTCCTACTAACCCTAAGGTCAAAATCCTCTGTAAAATGGAAGGACAAAATCCCGGAGGAAGTGTGAAAGACCGAGCAGCCTACAATATGCTGAAGTCGGCTTTGGACAGAGGAGAAATAAAAAAAAGGGATAAGTTGGTGGAGGCTACCAGCGGAAACACAGGAATTGCCCTAGCCATGGTTTCAAAAGTTCTGGGATTGGATATGACTTTGATTATGCCTGATAACTCTACCCGGGAGCGAGTATTGTCCATGGAAGCTTATGGCGCCAAAGTCATTTTAACTCCTGCCGCAAAAACTATTGAATATTCACGGGTTTTAGCAGAAAAAATGCGAGATGAAGAAGGGTATTTTATGCTAAATCAGTTTGGGAATAACGATAATTACCTGGCTCATTATAAAAGTACCGGTCCTGAAATTTGGAAAGATACAGGAGGCAAAGTGACACATTTTGTATCCGCCATGGGGACTACAGGTACTATCATGGGTGTTTCCATGTTCTTGAAAGAGATGAATCCTGCTATCCAGATTGTCGGAACGCAACCAACTGAAGGATCCAGTATTCCTGGAATCAGACGTTGGTCTCCTGAATTTTTACCAGCCATTTTTGATCCTTCCCGAGTAGATCGGGTCATTGATGTCAGTCAGGACCAAGCGACTCAAATGACGCGTAGATTGGCGAAAGAAGAAGGGATTTTGGCGGGAATGAGTAGTGGAGGAGCTTTGCATGCCGCTATCGAGCTTTCCAAAGAATTAGAAGAAGGTTTGATTGTTTGTATCACCTGTGATCGAGGCGATCGCTATTTGAGTTCGGATTTGTTTGGGTGATGGGGTTTGAAAGTGGAAAAGTTGGAAGGTTGGAAAGTGGTAGGAGTATCAGGATAGAACCGTTAGGTATGGATTTTTTAAGTAAGAGGTGATCGGTAAATGGTATGAATTTCGGGATTGAAGAAGAAAATGTCCCTAAGCATGAAAAAACTCTGTAGGAGTTTAATTTTTTGTAGCCCTGCCTACCGGCAGGCAGGCCCGGGTTTTAACCCGGGGTATTTGGTTTACCATTGTTTCCCCAGCGCTGGCGCAGTATTTTATGTTTGGAAATGTTGGATTAGTGCCAGCAAGATGGAAATGATTTTTTCATTCTTTTTTCTTGACAAAAAAGAATCAAAAAGTCAAGACGCAGCTAAGCTTCCACGCTCTAGGCCTACCCACACCTCGCGGCTGCGTCATCCCACCGCACACGTTGGCAAATCATTATTTTCTGGTGGATCTTTTTCTAAAAAGCTCCGTAGGAGCGAAATTATCAATAGCCCTGCCTACCGGCAGGCAGGCCCGGGTTTTACCCGGGGTTAAATGGTAACCACGATCCCTAGCGCTGGCGCAGGGTTTTTTGTTTGGAGACGTTGAATCAGTGCCAGCAAGATGGAAATGAAGCCTTGAGATGGATTCGTGATTGCAAATCCCGAATAGCAGGGAAAAAAAGAAAACCCTCGAGGTTTTGAAAACCTCAAGGGTTGAGTCGTTAAAAAAACCGCTTCATCTTCTCCAAACCTGTTTTCACCACATAATCCGCATCCATGGCATAATAGGTGGGGTTAAAGAGTTCTAAGGATAAGATTATCTCTCCACCCTTGGATTTGAGGGTATTGGCTAGCTCCTGCATGGGTGCTGCTCCATCTCCTGGGAATACTCTATCCTTGTCTTGTTGCTCCAATCGAGGAATATCACCCGGCACATCATTCAAATGAAAAATATCAATTGCCTGTCCATCGAGTAGTTTCATCCCCTCAAAACCCGATCCCCCTCTGAATAAATGATAGACATCGGCGAGGATTTTGGCATCGGGGTCATTTGCTACGGCAGCCACCATCATAGCTTGTCCCAAATGATGGAAAGAAGGATAAGCTCCCCAAAATTCCAATTGAGGCATGACTCCGGTTTTCCGTCCTAAATCCAAAAGATTTTTATACTTTTCACCTGCCTGCATCAGGTCCAAGGGTGCTTCAGTTCCTATAGCGGGAGCAGCTACTCGGGGGCAACCCAATTCGGCTAATATCCCCATTTCCTTTTCCATCTGGGCAAAACCTGCCTTGCTCTTTTCTTCATCCTGAGCCATCCAAGTGGGGAAGCCTATGCAATCAAAAAACTCCAAACCTGCATCAGATGCTAGTTTTTTCAGGGAAGCCAAGCTCTTCCCGCTTTCTAGATAGGCTTGGATTTCCATCATCCATGGTTCAAACCCATCGTAACCTGCCCGAGCGGTCAATTCGATGATTTCAGGAAGGCTAAGTTTTTGTCCCCGAATGGTGGAGGTGTTCAGGGAAAATTTAAAGGTGCTTTCTCTTTTGACAGCGGGCTTTGCTTCAGCATTTACGGCCACTCCAGCCAAAGGAGCCAAAACAAGGGATTTGAGCAGGTTTCTACGGTTGATCATAGGAAGTCTGAGATTTTTGTAGCATTTTTTTCCCTTCCATCGTAAAGGGAAACCATTTAAAGATATTTTTAAAAATAAACATCTTCGATTGGAATCTATCGTAATTTCATCCATGCGGAAAATTATTTTTGCTTGGGGTTTGTGCGCCCTACTAGCGGTTTCGGCTTGGTCCCAGACCGTCAATAAGAACCTAGCGAATCTTGAAAAATACCAAGAGGAGCTGCCTTTTTTTCAGGAATTGATTACTGGAGCCCAGTATCCGGAGCCACCTCGGAATTATGATGGCTTTCCCTATTTGGAGACCCGTTCTTTTGAAAAAGGAGGCCTGACCATCAATCGGGTGTTTTATCCCGAAGTGCCATTACTGTATGATATCCGTTTTGATCAGGTGATCACGTTTCACCCACTGTTTTCACAAAAATTACTCATTAATCCTGCTAAGGTTGATGGTTTTGTATTGTCAAATGGAAGTGAATTCAAGAGGTTAAATGGAAATGAAGATTATCTCTACGATAAAAATGGGTTTTATGAAATTATTGCTGAGGGATCTTATTGGTTGGTTTCCAAGCATTACAAAGTAGATAAACCCGCCCGTGAATTGGGCGAATATGTGGGTTATTATTTAGAGTATGAGGATTTTTTTCTGGTGAAGAATGATCAGTTTTTTCCGATTAAGAAAAAGAAAGATGCGATCAAGCAACTTCAAATTGAAAAGAAGGCGGTCAGGGAAAATCTCACTCGAAAGGGCATCTATTATAATCAAAACCGCCGGAAATTCTTAATTGCTTTATTGGAACTTGCTCCGAATTCCCCCTCTGATTCCTTATGAAGTACATCCGATTTTTAATTTTTCTTTTGCTGCTTTTGGGATGGGGAGTACCTGACCTTTTAGCTCAGACCTCTCAGAAATTCTCCGGGTTTTTTGCCGGAATATCCTTTGAGCGATTTGTAGAAAGAATCGAGTCTGAAAGTGATTACCGATTCATTTATTCCAAGCAGGATCTGTCAGGTTTTTCGGTGAATATCCAGGCAAATGACAGCGAATTAAAAGACTTGTTGGAAACCCTCTTTTCCGATACCGAATTCAAATTTTCCATTGCTGCAGATCATCGCGTATTTATTACCAGAGGAGAAAAGCTGACGGTGAATTTTACCAGAGATTACTTTGAGCCAAAAGCTCTTTCAGATGGAAACGCTGCTGCAAGCAGAGGAACTGAATTGGGAGCATTTGCCAAAAATATGCGCTTCGAAATCGGAAGGGATAAGGAAGATCCATCGAGAAAAACTGCCATTCTCAGTGGAAAAGTAACCAATATCGATAATGGGGAGCCCATGCTGGGAACGGTCATTTTCGAAAAGGTGGATTACAATAAAACCATCACTGATACGGATGGGAATTATAAGCTGGAATTACCAATAGGACGACATACAATTTTTATTCAGAACCCGGGAGGCTATCAGGAGCAACGTCAAATCGAACTATTTGGCGATGGCGTGCTAGATATGGAAGTGCAGGAAAGCTTCCTTTCTCTGGATGAAATCGTGGTGAGTTCCGGGGCACTCAATAATATTAATAAACTGGACTTGGGTGTGCAGTCCATTAGCATTGCCGATGTGCGAAAACTGCCTGCTGTTTTGGGAGAAGTTGATATTTTGAAAGGGGTGTTGACGATGCCGGGAGTGAATACGGTAGGGGAAGCTAGTGTGGGATTTAATGTGCGTGGAGGAGCTGCAGACCAGAATTTGATACTCTATAATCAATCCACCATTTTCAACCCATCCCATGTTTTTGGGTTCTTTTCTGCTTTCAATCCGGATATGGTATCGGGAGTGGAATTGTACAAAGGCTCCGTCCCAGTGAATTATGGAGGAAGGCTATCTTCCGTTCTTCAGGTTGAGCCGAAATTTGGCAGGTCAGATAAAATCGGTGGAAGCGGAGGAATAGGAATCATGACAGGACGATTAAGTTTGGAAGGACCGATTGGGGAGAAGACGACCTTTATCATTGGTGGTCGCACCACCTATTCCAATTGGGCTTTGGATTTACTTGATGATGAAGCTGCTTTGGAAGGTTCCAGTGCTTCTTTTTATGATCTGAATGCCAATATCCGCCATGAATTCAATGAAAAGAATCAATTGGAAATCACTTCATACCTATCCAAGGACGATTTTGCTTTTGACCTAGACACGACTTATTCCTATGAAAATTTGAACTTGGCGGCTACTTGGAGACACTTTTTTAATGAGCAATTAGAGGGGAAGTTTACAGTTGGTTCGGATAATTACCAATTCGGCATCATAGGAGCAGACAATCCGCTCAATGCCTATCAATTTCAATTTGATGTCAGCCAATTGCACTTAAGAGGGGATTTCGAATACCGAAAAGGAGAGAATCATATTTATAAGTTCGGAATCCATGGAATTCAGTATGAGTTAAATCCAGGAACTAATAGTCCATATGGGCCAGAATCCATTGTGATTCCTGAGGACTTGGAGGATGAAAAGGCTAGGGAAATTTCTGTCTATTTCGGCGATGAATGGACGATCAGCGAGCAGCTTTCAGTAAGTTTTGGCGGGCGATATATGTTTTATCAGCTTTTGGGTCCTTTGACGGTCAATCAATACGTACCAGATGCCCCTATCACAGATAGCAATGTAATTGGTGAAGAGACCTTTGGGCCGGGAGAGTCAGTCCAAACATATCATGGGCCTGAATTCAGAGTTTCTGCTCGCTTTACCCTAGATAATCAATCCTCGGTAAAGATGGGCTTCAATACTATGCGCCAAAACATCCATCTTTTGTCGAATACCTCCGCGATTGCCCCAACTGACTCCTGGAAGCTGAGTGATCGCTACATTAGGCCACAGAATGGAGGGCAGGCATCGGTTGGCTATTATCGAAATATGGCCTTGAATACCCTGGAGTTTTCAGCAGAGGTGTACTATCGTTACATGAATAACCTTCTGGATTACCGTTCAGGAGCGAGCATTATTCTGAATGAAAACATCGAGCAGGATGTCCTGAATACTGAGGGCAAGGCTTATGGATTGGAATTGTTGCTGAAGAAATCCACCGGAGCATTAACAGGCTCTTTGGCCTATACCTATTCTCGCTCTTTGTTGCGAACCTCCGATGAGCCAAGTATTGAAAAAATCAACGATGGGGAATTTTATCCTAGCAATTTTGATCAACCTCATCATGCTACCTTGGTTGCAAATTATGAATTGAGCAAGCGAGTCAATGTTTCTCTTAATGGAAATTACAGTACGGGTCGGCCTGTGACTCTGCCTATCGCCAAATTTGAGTATGCGGGATCAGAACGGGTATATTTCTCTGATAGAAATGCATATCGGATTCTGGACTATTTCCGATTGGACCTTTCCGTGAATTTGGAAGGAAATCATAAAGTTCGAAAGCTGGCACACTCCTCTTGGTCCGTGGGTGTATATAATGTGTTGGGAAGAAGTAACCCTTACTCGGTTTATTATGCTCCAGTAGATGGACAATTACGTGGCTATCAGTTATCCATTTTTGCAAGACCAATTCCATTCATTACCTATAATTTCAAATTCTGATGAGACAGATATTATTTTTCGGTTTAGGAATTATCGGCTTATTGGTTTCCTGTAGGGAGCCCTTTGAGCCTGAGATCGATCCGGTAGATTTGAATGTGTTGGTTGTGGAAGGTTATTTAGATTCAGAAGGGACTCCAAGCCAGCTTACTTTGAGCTACACTCAACCTATCCAAGGTCAAAGCCTACCAAATTCATTGGTCTTGGGTGCAGATATTTATTTGGAAAGTGTGGGTGGAGAACGTTTTCCTTTTACCGATTTGGGAGAAGGAGTTTATCAATTCCAGCATGATATTTCAGAATCAGATACCTATCGCTTGCATATTTTCCTTTGGGATGGAACGAGCTATACTTCCGAGGAACTTCAGCCTTTGATTACGCCGGATATTATTGATGTAGGCTATGAGGAAAATGAAAATGGGGTAGAAATATTTTTGACTACTCAGGGAGATGAAAATGCGGATGATTTCCTTTGGACCTATGAGGAGACTTGGGCTTTTCGGCCTCCATTTACCTCCTTGGTGAAATATGTTCCTGAGACCGAACAAATTATTCCCCGAGCAGCTGATGAGCGAATAGATATCTGTTATATGAGTCGAAGAAATTCGGATTTGTTGCTAGAAACTTCTTCCCGCTTTCAGGATCAATTTGTGTTTCGTCAGGCAATTCGTCAAATAAATGAAGGAGATGAGCGCCTTTCAGTCCGATATAGCATTTTGATTTCGCAAAAAGCGATTAGCAAGGAAGATTCCGAGTTTTGGGAGATTTTGAAGAAAAATACGGATGATTTAGGGTCCATTTTTAGTCCACTTCCATCCTTGATCGGAGGAAATATCCGGCAAGATCAAAATCCCGATGCACCGGTTATTGGTCAGGTAAGTTTAGGAGTGGTTCGCCAAAAACGAATGTTTATTGATAATCAGGAGGTAGCTCCATGGCGACCTGTTGTGGAGGATTATTTCGGTTGTGTGACTGAGCCGGATACGGTTTTAGTGGCGAATTATGATCAATATTTCCGTGCAGGAGGAAATCTTCCGACCACGCCTGTATTTCTGGAAAATGGATTTGAGCCGATTGGCTATCGCTATGCCCGGGCTTCCTGTGTGGATTGTACCCGAAGAGGAACCAATGTCAAACCTGATTTTTGGGAGGATTAAGCATGTCAAAGTTTAAATTTATTTGGCTCGTTTGTGGAATCTTGTCTGTTTTGATACTCTTTCCAAAACATTCATTTGGACAAGATGTGGTTGCTGAATCTGTTTCCTATTCCATTCCTAAGACTATATTCTTTACGGGTGAAAAGATTTGGATTCAAGCCCAGGTACTTCAGAAAAACTCTCCGACGTCTTCCCATGTACTGTATGCAGAGCTCTTAAATCGGGAAAACCAATCGGTACATTTGGCTAAGTTGCTTTTGGAAAAAGGAAATGTTTTTCATTTTCTTGAAATACCCACTGATATTCCTTCTGATAATTATTTGCTTCGGGTTTATACTCGGATTAGCCCTATTTTGGATATGGAAAATGGTCTTCAACAGCAGTTTGTGACCATCTTTAATCCTAATAAACCACCACAGGTAAAAGCTGAATTACCAAGTGCTTTCGAAAGTCCGATAGAGACAAATTCAAGCGTTAGTCTTTCCAAGCAAAGCCTCCTTGACGGAGAAGAGCTATCAGTTTCTTGGGGATCACTTTCTAATGTTTCTGAAGTCAAGATTCGAGTAAAGAATCCTTATTTGGAAGATCAAGGCTTGATTTCATCCTCTAAAATCTATGAAGGTGAGGTTGGGGGAAAATTACTTCCTGAGCTTTTTGGACATATAGTCGCAGCGCAGGTAGATCCAAGGACGGTTGATACCACGAAGGTATATTTTCTATCGGTCCATGGTAGGGAGTCTGCTCTTTACACCGACCGTCCTGATTCCGAGGGGAATTTATATTTTGATATTGGGGGATTGAAACATTGGGATTTTATGATTGCCCAAGCAGATCAGAATGGAAGTCTTTTGGATTTTGAGTTTCGCTCTCCTGCAGTTCAGACAAGTTTTAAACCTGGGTTTAAATTTCCTGAATTAGTGATTAGCCCAAAAGATCAACCTTATCTTCAGGAGTTGCTGATCAGTAGTGGGGTGCAGACATTTTTCATTGAAAATTACGCTCAAGAGCCTGTGCCAGTGGTAACTGGATTTGTGGCTGATCGCACTTTCATGTTGGATGATTATACGCGTTTCGAATCTGTGGAAACTGTCATCAAGGAATATGTCCCCATGATATCATTACGTACCCGAAAAGGCCTGAAGGAATTTCGATCAGTCAATGAAAACGGGGGTGTCTTTTCAGGCAATCCTTTGATGTTGGTAGATGGAATGCCGGTTTTCGATTCGGATCAGCTTGCATCATTCAATCCTAAGAGTTTTGAAAAGCTGGAGGTATTGTCAAGGTTATTTTACCTAAATGATCGGGAGTTTGAAGGGGTGATGAGCTTTTCTTCCTATCAAAGTAATGTGGGCGGTTTCCCTTTGCCTACTAATGCATTCTTCACACAAACTCCAGGAATTCAAGTTCCGGTGGAATTACTTCAGCCAATTTCAGCAAGTCCGGAAGATTCAGAGGATTTTCGATCTATTCTATTTTGGTCGGCAGATGAAAAGTCCGAAATGCCTGATTCGAATAGTCTTAATGTGAAAATTCCAAACCTTCCTGTCCCCTTTGAGGTGGAGGTCATCTCCAAATCTCCTCAAGGTGAAGTAGTGAGAAATAAAGCAAGTTTTTGGGTGAAAAAGGACTGATTCTGTTTAAGAAATCAGTCCTTTTTTCCGAGCTCTTTGGATAAGAAATCGCTCAGCTTTCTTTGGTAATCTGCGTTATCGCTAGGATATACTGGCACCAATCCTTTTTTCTCAGGGAAGCTTTCCATGTGTAAGGTTTGTGTAGGGAAAGCAAAGCGAACTCCCAATGAATTAGCCAATTTCACTATCTGAATGAGTATTTCATGCCTAGCTCGCAATTCTTCCGGCCAGGTTGGAACCTCAAAGAAAATGTAAAACATCACATCCTGACTGTAAGCCGAAAGATTATTGAAATAGATGTTGAAGTAGTCTTTTCGGGTATCGGGATGCGCAAGTACAATTTCTTTTAATCCTTTCACGAACTCATCAATTAGCTGTGGAGGAGTGTCGTAAGTAACAGTCAAGGTAGAGTAAAAGCGACGATACTTTCTGAGGCCGTGATTGTCCAGAATCGCATCTGCAATTTTTCCATTTGGTACATACATGACAGAATTTCGGAAGGTTCGAATTCGCGTTGACCGGAATCCTACCTCTTCCACTGTTCCGTCAATCTCTCCAGAAGTAATCCAATCTCCAACTTGAAAAGGCTTATCGATGAAGATCATAATGGACCCAAAGAAATTCTTGATGGTATCCTGAGCTGCCAAGGCTATTGCCACACCACCAATAGAAAGTCCTGTCAGGAATGGAATAATATCCAGATTTAAGCCATCTCTCAGGATAAACAGGGTACCAATGATGATCACAAATGCCTTCAGGGTTTTCCGAAGGAGGGGGACTAATTGATCATCTAAGGTTGATTCTGTTTTGGTTGCCAGTCTTGCGAAATACACGGCCAGCACATTGACCAACTTGTAGAAGATCAAGGTTAGTAAAAGTGGCTTCAAGGTTCTCAAAATCACCACCATCCAAGACCAAATTTCTACAGGTAGCTGTAGAACCGGAAGAAGGATGGACAAGATTTGAGCAATAATAAAGTAGCTGACTACTTTGGCAACGGGAAGAAGGTAGTTTTCTCCTATTTGCTGATAATTGAATTTTCGGAAGAAATAGACCAATACCCGATCTACCAAAAAGGTCAGTAAAAAGTGGCTGACAAACACTAAGAGAATAATAAAAAACAAACCGAAAAGCTGCCAGGAATGGAGCCCTAAGTATCTATCATTTCCAATTTTTGGAAGCAAGTTTAGCAGTCTATCTGTGCCATAAGGATAGGTTTTCTTATGTAGTTCATCAATTTGGCTTACTGTGAAAGCAGAGAATTTCCACTCTGAACCTCTTTTTTCAAGGAAAACTCCGGGTAATTTATCCTTGTCGAAATAGTAGATGTCCTCATTTATAAGGCCTGTCGTATCCTGATAATTGGCGAGTCTTGGAATTTGACTGGCTCGAATGATGATTCCCTGACCTTCAAACACCTGCTTGAGTTTGATACTTAATCTAGTTCCGTCTGCCTCATCAATACCGTTTAAGTTTAATGTGGAGGCAGCTTTTTCAGGAAAGAAATTATTATCCTCCAAATTGTGAAAGAAAGTCAGCGTAGTATGATAGGGGGTGCTGAGATTAGCTCGATTGGAATCAGAAATGGAGGCTGCGTTATCTCGAATCAGTTGGGCATGTAACTGAAGAGAAATCAGGAATAAAAAAGATAGGCTGAGTATGAATTTTCGAAGCTTCATTTTCGAAATAGTTTTCTTTTTAACAGGAGTTCTGAAATTGCTTAAGCGGATAGCAAGTAAGAAACCAAACGGTTTCCGGTAATCGTTCTAATCAGGTATTGATTATTTCGCTGGTCATAGCTAATCTGAATCGAGCCAGAACTATCCAATGGTAAATTAGTAAGCAGATTTCCACTTAGATCATAAAGGAAAGCAAAGTTTTGCTCTGGATCTACCACTACAAAAATCTGACGATCTCCACCAAAATCAAAATATTGGTAAATCAAGTTCCCCTCGGATACCCGTAGATTGAACAATTCCTCTTCTTTGGAATTGAATGCTTTCAATTGGTTGTAGGTTTTGGAAACGATCAGGAAGGATTGATTTCGTTGATCTGGGATCAAGAAGAACTCACTGTCCCGATCATCTTTGATGAGTTGATTTCGATTGATCACTTCTCCATCAAAATTCACCTGAATTACTTGTCCATCTTGAGTTACCCCGGTCAATCCATATTGATTGGAAGCGTTCATTCTACCAAAGAATAAACCTGAATTGAACTCTCCACTCAAATCAAAAGGTGAACCTTCTTGGGCTTCGCCTCTTCGATTGAATAAATGTAATTTCCCACTCTTTGAAAGAGTGCCCATGTAATCTCCTTTTCCAGGAACGCGGAAATGGTTAGGATTTTGGAAACTTGGATATCCGATTGAATTGGGGTTCCATCCGTCCAGTCTAGTCCCAGTTTTATCCAGCAAGAATAAATCCCCTTCAGCAGTAGCCAAGAAATAGCGATACTCTCGGTTATTGTCATAATCTACTAACTGTAGATGGGTTAGTTTTTGATCAAAATTGAAAGGGTAACCCGTTAGTGGATTTCCTAAACGATCGATTCCATAGACTTTGTCAGCAGTCGCAAGTAAGACTTGGAGTTTGTCGTTTTTATAATAATCTACCTGAAAAGCATCTCCTAGAATTTTTCCGGAAAGTGGCACGCTGTAAACCAAAGTACCATCAGAATTTAGGAGGTGGAAGGTATGATTTTCATCCTGAACGATGATATCTTCAGTGCCGTCTTGATAATTGATAATGGATTGTGGACCCCAAATCAATGGGCTTTCAAATTCAATTTGCTTTTGGGAAGCAAGGCTTACCGATGCTTGAGCCTCTACTGGGGCCGGGGCGGAATCATCGAAAGGAACTAGGATGCTGCTCTTTTTTTGATTACCAACCTGATTGATTCGCAAAGTCAGGTAATCAAAAGATGTAAAAGACGGCCGATACCGCTGAAAGAAAGAGCTCCAAGATGAATTAGCCTGGTCGGTCCAGCTGTTCCAAATTTCTTTCAATCGATAAGTTTGAGAAAAACCAGCACTTGGACTAATGACAGTTTTTAGATTTTCAGGAAATCTTGAATAGCCCCAAGTGAACCCACCTTCCAAATCATCAATCAACATTTTCATTGCCGATTGAGAATTGGCGAAGAATAAGAGGTTGCCCCGTTTTGTAATGAAGGTTTGGGGGAATCCCTGAAATTTGCCAGAGAATAAATATGCCGGTAACTCCTCGGTTCCTACAAAAAATATTTCCGCATCCCGGTAAAAATCAGAGTAGGTAGGATTCTCCTGTTCCAAGTAGCTTCTCAGAATACTAATTGGAGCGTTATCATTGACAATTCTGGAGACAAGGATGAGGTTTTTGCTTCCATCGGAATTGGGCTCTAACTCTTGGAAATATAATTCGCCGCTTAAGCCATCCAAAAATCCTTGGTCAATAAGATTTCGCTGGACTTCCCCTTGAATCGTTGATTTTGGAGTGAAGCCACGATTTGTCAATTCTTGAATCTCAAAAATCCCAGGTAGGTTGTATTGGGTAATTGATAATGCTCTCGCGGAAATGCCTTCCTGAATTTCACTCCAATTGGCTTGCAAAGAAGGAGTGAAAGTAACCTGATCGAAGAGTGAAATTTCTCCTTCTAGTCGAATTTGGTTCGAGTCTAAAATTAAATCGTAAGCAGCCTGGGCATCCAGATTTTCGAGTGATTTGATCTGAATGCTTTCTCGGTCTTTGGAAGTACCTTTTATCAAATGTGCTATGCTTTTTCCGCTAAGCCAAAGCCTTCCCAGGCTACCTTTTTCTTGGGTGATTGTAAAATCTTCCCAAGAGCTTGAAATGCTTTGTGGAGCCTCATACATTCGGATTGCTTCCTCCACCAAAAAAGAAGACTCTGAAAATACTAGTAGCCCCCCTAAGTGGGCAAAACTGTAGAGTCGTTCATCAGTACCTTTGACAACTTCTAATATTTCAATGTCTGTATAGTTTCGGTCTGTAATTTTTATATCAGCAGGAATTTGGTTGCGTAGAGAGGCTAGAAGATTCTCAAATTCAGATTTTTCTTGTTGCAAAATGTAAAGCAATTCGAAGTTCTCAGTTCCGATGGGATGGTAAGAAATGCTTAAAAGATTTCCATTAAGAAGCCTAGAAATTTGCCCTTGATATCCTGTGAGGCTGTCTAATTGTGAGAGATTTTCTGCGATTTCTTCAAAAGCAGGGAAAATGCTGATTTTTTCCCACAAAGAATGATTGACTAAGGTGTTCCAGCTTTGGTCAGCTTGTTCGGTTTCAAAAATAAAAACCGCATTGTCACTGATTAATTGGCGGTTTTGGAGTCGGGGTTCGGAAGAATACTTAGAATATAACCAGTATCCTGTAGCGGCAGTAACCAAGATGATGGCGAGGATGAGTGCGCTTTTTCCGATGTTCACCGTGCTGGATTTTTTTATGGTTAAATACAAAAATCAGACCCGGAATTTGACTTGGTCAAGCCATATCCCGGGTCTGTATGAAAAGGAGGTGATTAATTGGACAATTTATCCAATACGCTCATTACCTCTTTTACGTGTCCTCTAGAGACCTCGAGAAGAGCTTTTTCTTCCTCATTCAAATCGAGTTCGATTACTTTCTCGATACCGTTTTTACCCAAGATAACTGGTACGCCTAGGTAGCAATCATCGATTCCATATTCTCCATCCAATTTGATACAAACCGGGAATACGCGACGCTGATTTTTCAAGATAGCTTCCACCATTTGAGCTGCTGCAGAACCTGGTGCATACCAAGCAGATGTTCCCATCAACTTCACAAGTTCGCCACCGCCAAACTTGGTTCTTTCGATGATAGCATCCAACTTATCTTTTTCGATCAATTCAGTTACAGGAATGCCAGCCACAGTAGTGTATCTAGGAAGCGGAACCATGGTGTCTCCATGTCCACCCATTAGGATGGCTTGAATTTCTTTTCCAGAAACGTTCAATTCTTCCGCCAAAAATGCTCTGTATCTAGCAGTATCCAAAATACCCGCCATACCCATTACTTTGGTACGAGGAAGCTTGGAAGTCAAATGTGCCTGATAAGTCATCACGTCAAGTGGGTTGGAAACGACGATGATGATAGCATTTGGAGAATATTTGATCACATTTTCAGTTACGGACTTAACGATTCCCGCATTGGTTTCGATCAAGTCATCCCGGGTCATTCCAGGTTTTCTTGGCAAGCCAGAAGTGATCACCACTACATCAGAATTGGCAGTCTTTGAATAATCGTTTGTGCTTCCCACAGTTCGGGAATCATATTGATTGATGGGAGCCTTTTGCCAGATATCTAGTGCCTTTCCTTCGGCTACACCTTCTTTGATATCTACCAAAACAATCTCTTCCGCGATTTCGCGATAGGCCAAAACGTCAGCACAGGTTGCCCCGACGTTTCCAGCCCCAACTACGGTTACTTTGCTCATGATTTTATGGATTTTATAAATGATAATTGCGTAAAAAGCGACGCTAAGTTAATTAACAATGACAGGATTAGAAACCCGAAAGGGAATACTTTGTTAAGCGGAAAAATAAAGGGGCTAAGAATCGTGTAAATTTTTACTCAAACATCTGTCGAAGGCTGAAAAACCCGAATGATTCCCGATAGGAGCGGAACAGTCGCTGGTTGTTTTCATTGTAAAATTCAGCCAAAGCAGTCATGATTTTCGCCTTGATTTTGGGGTTGCTATCGAAGATTTCCTGAATTGCGAAATGAGGAATGACAATCAAGTCCGCTTCATCTGAGGTGATGATGGCGGTGTAGATTCTTTTACTGTTTTGTAGAAAAGCGTTTTCTCCAAAGGCTTGACCCTTATTGACTTCTAGAATAGTTTCAAAATTGTCCTTAACATCTATGGTCAGGTGAACTTGTCCTTTTTTGATTAGATAAAGCGCTTGACTGGGATCTTTGCTGAAAAACACCACTTCATCTTTGGTATACTTTCGAAAATGCATAGCGGGTAAAAACCGCTCCATTTCTTTGTTTTTAAGCTTTTCAAAAAATTTGATCAATCTTAAAAAATCAAATGTCTGCAGTTCAGCTTCGGTATAAGTCTTGGTAAAAGGGTTTCTCATCAGTTTTTCATTTTGAAATGGAGAATTGTTCGGGTAGATCCATCACACTTGGCCCATTCGGCAATACGGTGCCCAATTACCCAAGCAATTTGCCCATCGGAAATCAGTACTTTAACCCGCTCTTTGTGAATGCGAGGTAATTTCAAATCTATCAAAAAGTCCGAAACTTTTTTTGGATGATTCATGCCAAGGGGAATAAATCGGTCTCCTAATTGCCATGTTCGTATTTCAAATGGAAAATTCAATTTTTCCAGATCGAGCATGGCATTTTCACGGGATGAATCCAGCTTGTCTCCGATTGGTTTTTTGATCAATTCGTAAGTTCCCTCAGGTAAAGTAATTTCGATGTCCTGCTCTTGGATAAAAATAGATTGGAAGTTTTCAACCTGAGGAGCTAGTAATAATTCTTCCCGATCCACATTTAATTGATGGCTTGCACTGAAAAACTGCTTTCCGGACTCGCCGGATTTCGCAGATGATACGATGGCTTCACATTGATCAGAATTAAAACCAAAGCCTCGAAGCCAATAGAATATGAGCGTATTTGCTCCCGAATGGTGGTTAAACGCATGAAATGGGAGAGTTTGAGTGTCCTTGTCGGTTTTCAGGTATTTCCCCAACCAATCTTGGACTAAGCCATGTAAAGCTTTTCCTGCATCATGCATTCTGGCAAAGCTTCCAAGCAGATTTTGCCTGGCATCATCTGATACTGCATACAATCCAGGCAAGGCTTCTAATCGGAGTTTATTTCGCTTGTAATCAGTCTTTTGATTGGATTTGTCTTCTCTCCAGGCAATCCCGTTTTCTTTTGCAAAAGCCTCGATTTCAGCTTTCGAAAAAGGTAAAAGGGGTCTGATTAATCCGGATTTTTTGTCTGCCATTCCTTGAATACCATCCAGACCGGTTCCTCGTAGAAGATTCAAAAAGATGGTTTCCAATTGATCATCCTGATGATGTGCGAGGACAATTCCTTCCAAATTTCTTTCCTGTTTCAGGGATTCAAACCAAGAATATCTGATTTCCCTTGCCGCCATTTGGATAGAGAGCTTTTTTTCCTCTGCATGTTCCTGAGTTTTTGGGTGGTGAAGATGAAGAGTGATACCGTATTGTTCTGCCCATTGGATGACAAAAAGTTCGTCTTGATTGCTATCCTCTCCCCGAAGTCCAAAATTGACATGTGCTAGTTCAATGGGTATTTCAGACTTCATTAAGAGAAAGCCTAAAACCATGCTGTCCACTCCACCACTGCAAGCCAATAAATAGGTCTTCGATGGATCCAAAAGTGCCTTTTGGCGTATATGCTCCTGAAAAGCTGTTAACATTAACCAAAAATAGCTTTTTCTACTAATTTTGCCCACTTGAGTCTCTTTATGAAATCCACGCTTCGGTTTTTTCTATTCTTCCTTCTGAGCATTTGGTCTGTTCATACGCTTTATGGACAAACGAGAGGAGCTAATTCTCAGGGAAATACCTTGGATATTCTCCAGGCTGATTCTTTGAAGGGTGCTGAGGGTTTTGAGCGACTGATTGGATCGGTCCGAATGAAAAATCAAAGCACGTTGATTTCTTGTGACTCTGCGCATTTTTTTAGAATGGAAAATCGGGCTGAGTTGTTCGGTCGGGTATTCATTCAGGATGAGCAAGATTCGGTTACTACCCGCAGTGCTTTTGCCGAATATGATGGAAATACCAAACTGGCCAAGCTTCGATCGAATGTGGTCTTTTCCAATATGGAAACCACGGTCTACACAGACTATCTTAATTATGATCGAGCGGGAAATATTGCTACCTATTTCAACGGTGGGAGAGTAGTTGATTCTACCAACGTATTGACCAGTGAGCGAGGTCGTTATGAGGTGAATTTGGAGCGAATAACTTTTACTGATAATGTCGTTTTGGTCAACCCGGATTATACCATGAAGACCAATTACTTGGTGTACCTAACCATTCCCAAAACTGCTGAGACCAAAGGCTTAACAAATTTGGTATCGAAGGATGGAAACACACTCGATGCGGAAAAAGGAAGTTTCTATGATACCCAAGCAAAAAGTTTTCGATTCTTTGATGGGGTGGTTGAGACGGAAACTAGCCGGGTGAAGGCAGGTGAACTAATCTACCGAGAAAATGAAGCCTATTATGAAGGGAAAGATGATGTCCGGGTTTTGAACAAGGAGCGTGAAGTTGAAATCTTTGGTGATCAAGGTCAGTATTGGGAAGAAAGAGGGTATAGCTTGGTTCACGGAAATGCATTGGTGAGAAGATACTTCGAGATGGACACCTTGTATCTGACGGCTGATACCTTGATTTCCCAAGATAATGAAACGGATTCCCTCAAATACCTATTAGCTTTTTCTTCGATTCAACTAGTCAAATCAGACTTGTCGGGAATAGCGGATTCCCTGAGCTATAACTATGCTGATTCGACAATACGGCTTTTTAAAGACCCTGTAATATGGAATCAAAAAAGCCAAATCACGGCAGATTCGATGACCTTTTTCATTCAGAATGAGCAGATACGGGAGCTATATGTGAAAAACAATGCCTTTGCCGTGATGTCTGATACCTTGTTGAATTTCAACCAAATGAAGGGTCGCTCTATGACGGGGTATTTTAGAGAAGGGCAATTGGATCGTTTGAATATCGATGGAAATGGGGAGTCTCTTTATTATGCTCTAGAAGGGGATACTTTGGTTCAGGGAGTCAATAAAACCTTGTCGGCAACTATTCAAATGGGCTTTGAAGATGGGCAATTGGTCAAAGTCAATTATGGGGTGAAGCCAGAGGGGAAATTTATACCCGTTCAAGACATTGGAGAAGATGGGGGCAAACTGGAAGGTTTTACTTGGAGAGAAGAAGAAAAACCCGATATGGAGAAGATTTTTGCTTGGCGATCCATTGTAGAGATCGACCCGGATGCAAAAAATTTATTTGATGTTCCAAATGTGGAAATCCGCATGCCGACCGAGGAGGAAATGCAGAAGTCGCTCGAAAAATGGAAGGTAAATGCAAAAAAAAGGACTTTGGTCCCGCTCCAGAAAAACCAAAATTCCCCCAACGAATAAAATCTCAAAAAATTTTAAAGAGGTTAACAACAATTAACCCGAATTTTTCGTCCCGACATTACCTACCGCGTAGATTTGTTGTGTATATTTCTATTCAGAAACATCTATACGTAGGCTTATTGACAGAACTTCTACATGAATAATTTCCTCAAATTTTTTACATGGGCATTCATTGTGCTTCTTCCTGTGATGGTTGAAGCACAGGAGGTTCGTGTGTTGAGTGAAAGTCTAGAATTTGACGGAGCAATCGGAGCATCTCAGCGGAAAACCATCATTCTTCAAAATGAAGGTGATTCTCCAAAAACCTACTTTTTGAAAAACATTAATGGAAATATCGGTTCTTCCCAGGATATGAAAATCTGTATCGGGGAAAACTGCTTTGATGCAAAGCGTGATTTGGCGAAAATCAAAGTTAGTCTAGAGCCAGGTGAAATAGTGACAGATTTGTATTTGGAATTCTCGTTAGGTATCACTGAAACTAGAGGAGGATTTGATTTGGTTTTTGTCAATGAAAAAAATATCCGGGAATCTTTTGTGGTCGAAGCACAATACAACGTGATCAACCCTGAAGCAAAAGCTGATGAATCCGATTACGACGCGATACGAATTAGCGATGTTTATCCTAACCCAAGTAATCGAATTGCGCAATTGGATTATGTCCTAAAACAGCCTCAAGCTAATGCGAAAATTACAATCAATAGTTTCATTGGTAATCCCGTGGCTGAGTTTGAATTAGATCCTGATCAAAATACCTTGGTGATCAATGTTTCTGACTTTCATCCAGGGGTTTATTTTTACACCCTTTTTGTTGACAATAAGAATATTGTGACAAAAAAACTCGTTGTAAAGAAGTAATCTCCCAGTTTCCTATTCGTTTGAATACCAACAATTATCCCGTATATTTGCGGTCTTGAAAATGAGCATGCGTCGAATTTCCCTTTTCATACTTACATTCGCTTCCCTTCTTTATTCCTGTGGTCCTTTTGCCAAGTTGGAAAAGAGTACCAATTGGGAAGAGCTATATGAGGGTGCAAACAAGTATTACCAAGAAGGAGAATACAATAAGGCCATCATTCTTTATGATAAGGTCCTTCCGATTATCCGAGGTAGTGAAAAGGCTGAACTAGCAGATTACAATTATGCGTATTGTCATTTTAAGACAAAGCGATACATCGAGTCTGCAGGGTATTTCAATAATTTTTACCGTACTTACAATAGAAGTCCTTTGGCAGAAGAAGCATTGTTCATGCATGCCTATTCTTTGTATTTGGACTCTCCAGATTTCAATCTGGATCAGCAAAGTAGTCAAGAAGCGGTTGCAGCTATTCAGCAATTTGTGACACGATATCCAGGTTCAGATTCTTATGAGCGAGCTTTGGAGATGTTGGAAGACCTTGAAACTCGTTTTGAGCGTAAAGCTTACGAGGAGTCTCAAATGTATTACAGACTGAAAGATGGTTTGTTCCCGGGAGATTTCTACAGAGCATGTATCGTCAACTTTCAGAATTTCGCTAAGGATTTTCCAGAAAGTGAATACAATGAAGAGTTAGCGTATAAGTTGGTAGAAGTGAGTACAGGCTATGCGGTAAACAGTGTTTTTTCTAAAAAGGAAGAACGTCTAAATGATGTGTTTACTTATGCTCTGAATTTCTATAGAAGATATCCGGATAGCAAGTTTACAGCAGAGGTGAAAAACTATGAAGCCGAAGCGCGAGAAGAGCTTGAGGAGCATTTGAAACTTAAGAAAGATATTGCTGAGCGAGAGGAAGCTGAAAAAAATAAACTTTCTACTCCAGCTACTAGTCAAACAAACGAAAACAAACAATAATCTATATGGCAGTTAATCCATCCATCATCACACGCGATTTGGACAAGGTTTCTGAACCTACCGAAAACATCTACGAGTCAATTCATATCGTAGGTCAGCGTGCCAAGCAAATCTCAAATAATTTGAAAGAAGAGCTGAACAACAAGCTTTCCGAGTTTGCTTCTACCGTAGATAATTTGGAAGAGGTATTTGAGAATAAAGAGCAAATCGAAATTTCCAAGTTTTACGAAAGAATGCCAAAACCAACTTCTTTGGCTATGGAGGAGTTTATGGAAGGTAAAGTATATTACCGATATCCAGAAGAGGAAGCAGAATAATGAAGCTTTCAGGTAAGCGGATTATTTTAGGAGTCACAGGTAGCATTGCTGCCTATAAGTCCGCTTTCCTAACAAGATTATTAATTAAAGAAGGAGCAGAGGTACAGGTCATCCTAAGTGCCTCTGCTCTTGATTTTATAAGTCCTTTGACTTTGGCTACTCTTTCCAAGCGACCCGCTTTACATCAATTTCAAAAAGATGAAACCGGCGTTTGGAACAATCATGTCGAATTGGGTCTTTGGGCTGATCTGATGATTTTTGCGCCTTTATCTGCCAATACTTTGGCGAAGATGGCAAATGGCCATTGTGATAACCTTTTACTCGCTACCTATCTTTCCGCACGTTGTCCAGTCTGGTTTGCTCCAGCCATGGATTTGGATATGTATCAGCACCCTGCCGTCCGAAAAAATATTGAAACGCTACAATCCTTTGGAAATCGACTTCTGGATGCCGAAAGCGGAGAACTCGCTTCTGGACTTTCCGGTCAGGGAAGAATGATGGAGCCAGAAAATATCGTTGAAGAGATCAAACGTTTTTTCGAATCAGGTCAGGACTTTAAGGGAAAAAAAGTTGGGTTGACTATTGGGCCTACTCAGGAAGCTATCGACCCGGTTCGCTTTATTTCCAATCATTCCAGTGGAAAAATGGGCTATGCACTTGCGGAAGCTTTTTTAGAAAGGGGAGCAGAGGTTTGGGTGGTTTCTGGGCCTATTTCCATTCCGGTAGCTAAGGAAAATTTTCATTGGGTAGATGTACACAGCGCTCAGGAAATGTACCTTGCCGCAAACGACATTCATTCAAAAATGGATGTAATGGTTTTTGCAGCTGCTGTTGCTGATTATGCGCCTGCAGAAGTGGCGCCAGAAAAAATCAAAAAGCAGGGGAATTCTCTTGAAATTCACCTCAAAAAGAATGTAGACATTGCCCAGGAATTGGGTAAGCAGAAAAAGCCAAACCAAATTCATGTTGGATTTGCTCTTGAAACCGAGAATGAAAAAGAGCATGCGGTTGATAAGTTGAATCGTAAAAATTTTGATTTGATCGTTCTGAATTCCATGAAAGAAAAAGGGGCTGGTTTTCGTTTAGATACCAATCGCGTGAGTATTTTTTCTAAGTCTGGAGAAGTAGTAGAATCGGATGTTGCTCCGAAAAAAGAAATTGCGGGAATGATTTTGGATCAAATCAAAAAGGAATCAAGTTGGACTCTCGTTTGATTTTTTCTTTACTTGTATTTCATGAAGAAAATCGCAGCTATTCTTTTTCTCTTTTTAAGCTCTAGCATCAGCTCCTTCGCTCAGGAGTTGAATTTTACTGTCATTATCAATAGCGAGCGTTCTAATCTACAGAACACCGATATTTTCAACCAGATGAAAACTTCTTTCGAGCAGTTTTTAAATGGGCGTTCCTGGACTTCTAATGAATTTCGGCCTGAAGAGCGAATCAAAGGCAACTTGCTGATTACCATAAATGAAGCGACGACCGTTGGGTCTTTTTCCGCTACGGTTCAGGTGCAAACGGTCCGTCCTGTTTATGGCACCAATTATGAAACCTTGCTTTTGAATTTTGCAGACCGAAACTGGAATTTTGAATTCATTGAATCCCAGCCTATTGAATTCAACCGTTTTACTTTTTTAAATAATATTTCCTCTTTGCTGGCATTTTATGCCAATATCGCTATAGGCTTAGACTATGATAGTTTTGAGAGCCGTGGAGGTAACTCATTTTTTGCGGTTGCGAACGATATCGTGAATAATGCTCAGCAATCGGGGAGAGCAGGATGGGGGCAGAGTAATTCCGACCGGAGAAATCGTTTTTGGTTGATTAATGACATTTATTCTTCCTCGGTTTATTCTTCTATTCGGGATGCTTATTATCTCTATCATCGTCAAGGTTTGGATATTCTTCAGATCGATTCCGAAAAAGCCTACCAAAATATGCTGGAAGCAATCCGATTGGTAGCAGAAGCTAATAAGGCTCAACCGAATGGGATTTTTACCATTGCATTTATGGATGCAAAAGGAGATGAAATCAGTAAGATTTTTAAGAATGCTCCTATGGAGATTCGCACCGAAGTCGTAGAATTATTGCTTGAAGTAGATCCCAATAATGCCAGAAAGTACAATGAGCTGCTGAAAAGCTAAAGGGGATTTTTTAGCTTTGTGCAAAACCATAATTCATGCTCAAAACCCTCAGTATTTCCAATTATGCCTTAATCGATGATCTGCATATGCAGCCGGGATCCGGTTTGAATATGGTGACAGGAGAGACTGGAGCTGGAAAGTCCATTATGCTGGGGGCTGTTGGCTTACTTTTAGGAAAAAGGGCAGATACTAAGGTCCTGCTCCACGAAGATCGCAAATGCGTTATTGAAGGCTGGTTTGAAATCGGGGAATATGGATTGAAGGATTTTTTTGAAGAGCATGAGTTGGATTATGAAGAGCCTTGCATCATTCGCCGAGAAATAAGTCCTTCCGGAAAATCCAGATCCTTTGTCAATGATTCACCTGTGTTACTGGAGGTTTTGAAGGAATTGGGTTCCAAGCTTATGGATGTGCATTCTCAACATGACACCTTATTGCTAGGGGAAGGATCATATCAACTAAGTTTAGTAGATGCTTTTTCTGGAGCATATTCCGAACTCTCCGAATACAAAGAAAAATTCAAGGCCTATCGACAGGCCAAGGAGCGATGGGAAGACTTGAAGAAAAAAGCAATTGAACTCCAAAAGGAAGCTGATTTCAATCAATTTCAACTGGAAGAACTTAGCTCACTCTCTTTAATGGAAGGGGAGCAAGAGGAATTGGAATCCAATCAAGAGATTCTCGAAAATGCCGAAGAGATCAAGTCCAAGATCCATGAAGTTGTAGGTCTTTTTCAGGATGATCAATTCGGGGTTTTGCAAGGATTGGGGCAGATTCAGCAGCAATTACAAAACTTAGAACGACTGGCTCATAAGTTTTGGGAAATCAAAGAGCGTTTTCATTCCGCTTTGATCGAATTGAAAGATTTGGTTGCCACCTTGGAAGAAGAAGATCTCAATGTGGAGGTAGATTTTGAGAAATTGGAAGAGACGCGGGAGCGGTTAAGTAAGATTTACCAACTCCAAAAGAAGCATGGAGTTCTGACGGTGGAAGAACTTATCGCAATTGAAAAAGACTTGGCCGACCGGGTTTTTGAGTTTCAAAACCTCGATGAATCACTCGAGAAAGCTGAAAAAGAATTCCATCAGGCAGAAAAGTTGATGATTAAATCAGGAGAAGCTTTGACTGCCAAGCGAAAATCCTGTTTTTCCTCCTTCGAAAAATCGATGGAATCTTTGCTTCATCGGTTGGGAATGGAAAATGCCAAGATCAAGTTTGAGCATCAATCCATCAATTCGAGTATTTCAGGCTTGGATCAAATCGAAATGCTATTTTCCGCAAATAAAGGTTCTCAGCTACAGCCTTTGAAGAAAGTAGCTTCAGGAGGAGAATTTTCACGTTTGCTTTTTGCAATTAAGCATTTGATGGCGGACAAAATGGCCTTGCCCACCCTCATTTTTGATGAAATTGATACGGGGATTTCTGGAGAAGTTGCCTTGCAGATGGTTCGTATGATGAAGGATATTGCCCAAAATCACCAAATCATTTGCATTACCCATTTGCCCCAAGTTGCCGCTAAAGGCGATTTGCATTACTTCGTTTACAAAGACAATTCAGCTGCAAAAACCGTATCCAAAATCAAATTGCTGGATGAGAATGAACGGGTTCTAGAGTTGGCAAAAATGATTGCTGGAGCCCAGCCTTCCGGTTCGGCAGTGGAAAGTGCTAAGGAGCTTCTCGCCAATTGAGAGAAGAACTCCCGAATTTTGTCTATTTTTGATCAAATTTTTGAAATCAACCCAATAGTCATATGCCAGAAAACTTGCTAAAAGGTAAAGTCGGTATCATTACCGGTGCTTTGGATGAGAACTCCATCGCGTGGAAAACCGCTCTAAAAGTAAAGGAACAAGGAGGGCGTTTTGTCCTAACCAATGCGCCTATCGCCATGAGAATGGGTGCTATCAAAGAACTTGCAGAAGAGTGTAACACGATCGTGATTCCTGCAGACGCTACAGTCGTGGAGGACATTGAAAAGCTATATGCGGAAGCAAAAGAATTCCTAGGTGGGAATTTTGATTTTCTGCTTCACTCCATCGGAATGTCTCCGAATATCCGAAAGGGGCGTTCCTATGGCGATCTCAACTATGATTGGGCTATGAAATCTTATGATGTATCTGCTATTTCTTTCCATAAGATGATGCATGTGGCGGAGAAAATGGATATTATGAACGAATGGGCTTCTATTATTGGTCTTTCCTATATTGCAGCGCAGCGTGTTTATCCTTTCTATACAGATATGGCTGACGCTAAAGCTTTATTGGAAAGTATCGCGAGAGGATATGGATATAGATTCGGAAAACTGAAAAAAGTTCGTGTAAATACTATTTCCCAGTCTCCAACCAAGACTACTGCAGGAACAGGAATTGGAGGTTTTGATTCCTTCTTCAATTTTGCTGAGAAACTTTCACCGCTTGGAAATGCTTCAGCAGAAGCATGCGCAGATTATATCGTGACAATGTTCTCCGATATGACAAGAATGGTGACTATGCAAAACCTTTTCCATGACGGAGGATATTCCTTCACAGGTATTTCCGAAGAGATCATGGATCAATTCAAAGACCTCTAATCAAGAAATCAATTCAATTTTAAAGTCCGGGTAATTATCCGGACTTTTTTGTTTCCGGTTATCCCGAAGGGATTTTTTCCTGTGTCTTTTTCTTCTAACTTATTGACTCATATCATCCACCAACCCTATGCTAAAGAAGAATTTCCTACTCAGCTTGCTTGTGGCAATGTTTGCTTTTCAAGCTTTTGGTCAAATAATGCCAGCTCCAGATCGGGAGGAAGGCGATGGGCCTTATGAAAAATTAATCCTGCGAGGAGTAACCTTGATTGATGGGACTGGAGCACCTCCAATTGGTCCGGTAGATATTGTGGTGGAGAAAAATCGAATTGCTCAAATTCAAGTCGTTGGATATCCAGGATTACCAATTCGAGAAGGAAGAAGACCAGAGGCGGATGAAAATACGAGAGAAATTGACCTAGAAGGGCATTATTTATTGCCTGGATTCATTGATATGCATGCACATATTGGAGGTACAGGTCAGGGAACACCAGCCGAATATGTTTATAAGCTTTGGATGGCGCATGGAGTAACCACCATTCGGGATCCATCTGCTGGGAATGGTTTGGATTGGGTTCTCAATGAAAAGAAAAGATCAGCTGCAAATCAAATCACTGCTCCGCGTATTTTAGCCTACACTGCTTTTGGGCAGGGGTCTGAAGAGCCTATTGTTACGGCAGAACAGGCAAAAGCCTGGGTCAATCAGAATAAGGCAAAAGGTGCGGATGGAATTAAGTTTTTTGGGGCTAACCCAGAGGTAATGCAGGCGGCTATTTCCGAGAATAAGAGAATTGGACTTCGATCTGCGATGCACCATCAGCAATTGGATGTAGCTCGCTGGAATGTGTTAAATTCTGCAAGAGCTGGCCTAACTTCTATGGAGCATTGGTATGGCTTGCCAGAAGCTTTGTTTCAAGATCGTACGATTCAGGATTTTAGATTGGATTACAATTATCAAAATGAACAGCATCGATTTGCTGAAGCTGGTAAACTTTGGAAACAGGCTGCTCCTCCTTATTCTGATCATTGGAATAAGGTGATGAATGAATTGCTAGAGCTTGATTTCACCCTTGATCCGACCTTTAATATTTATGAGGCGAATCGGGACTTGATGCGTGCACGACGTGCAGAATGGCATGAGACCTACACTTTGCCTTCACTTTGGAGATTTTATTCACCAAGTAGACAATCCCACGGTTCCTACTGGTTTGATTGGACTACTGAGGAGGAGCTACAGTGGAAAGAAAACTACCGCTTGTGGATGACCTTTATTAATGAATATAAAAATCGAGGTGGTCGGGTGACTACAGGTTCGGATTCCGGATTTATCTATCAACTGTATGGATTTGCCTATATCCGAGAATTGGAATTGCTCCGAGAGGCAGGTTTTCATCCTCTGGAAGTGATTCGATCCGCGACCATGTATGGGGCGGAGGCTTTGGGAATGGAAAAGGAAATTGGAACGGTTGAAGTTGGGAAATTGGCCGATTTTGTGATCGTAGAAGAAAATCCTTTGCAAAACCTAAAGGTGCTCTATGGTACGGGAGCAATTCGAGTGGATGAAAATAATCAACCCGTTCGAGTAGGTGGCGTTAAATACACCGTGAAGGATGGAGTCGTGTATGATTCTAAAAAGCTTCTTCAGGATGTAAAGGAGATTGTGGATCAGCACAAAGCCCGTGAAAATGCTCGCTTGACCCAGCCGGGACTTGATTGGTAATTCAATATTAAAACAAGTAAGATATGCCGCAAATCGAAGCTAATGGCGTAAAGCTTTTTTATCTAGATAAAGGAGAAGGGGAAGAAACGGTGGTTTTTTCACACGGACTTCTTTGGAGCCATAAAATGTTTGCCGCTCAAATCGAGGAGTTATCTAAAAAGTATCGAGTCATTGCATACGACCATCGTGGCCAAGGCCAAAGTGAGGTAAAAGAGCCTTTTGATATGGAAACTGTTGCTGAAGATGCAGCAGCCTTGATAGAAAATTTAAAACTTGGAAAGGTTCATTTTGTAGGGCTTTCCATGGGTGGTTTTGTTGGTTTGAGATTGGCTTCTAGAAGACCGGATTTGATCAAAAGTTTGATTTTGCTTGAAACTTCCGCCAATGCAGAACCGGTCGAAAATTTACCCAAATACAAGACTCTCAATGGGATTGTAAAATGGTTTGGGATTATACCTCCAGTTGCAAATAAAGTAATGCCGATCATGTTTGCAGAGTCCTGGCTTTCTAATAAATCAAATAGAGAGGAAGTAAAGCATTGGAAGAAAGAATTGATGTCCAACAAAAAATCAATTACTGGTCCTGTGGAAGGGGTGATTTATAGAAATGGAGTGGAGGACGAGTTATCATCAATCACTTGTCCAACTATGATTGTTGTGGGGGATGAAGATGTGGCTACCAAACCGGAAAAGGCAAAATTCATTCAGATGGGTATTGCTGGGTCAATTCTTCATCGAATTCCTGGGGCAGGACATAGTAGCTGTATAGAAAAACCAGATATTGTAAATCAGCTTATTCTAGATTGGCTGAAAGAGAGATAATAAAAAAAAGCCCGAGAGGGCTTTTTTTTATTAGTCAAATTGAAAGACTCGTATGTAATCCACAATCATATGTTGAGGGAATACAGTTGAATTATCCGGAGACCCTGGCCAATTTCCACCCACTGCCACATTCATAATAAAGAAAAAGCTTCTTCTGAATTCATCGAGTTGGGCAGGTGTCGTATCTATTTCATGATACTTGTTATTGTCGATATACCAAGTAATTCGATTAGCAGTCCATTCAATTGAAAAAACATGGAATTGATCTGCAAGTGTCCCAGATTGTAGCTTATAAGAACCTCCAAATTCAGCATGTGAACCATCATTTTGCCAGTGAACGGTACCGTGCACCGTGTTTTCTCTGCCTTGGCCGCCTACCATCTCCATGATATCAATTTCTCCGCAGGCAGGCCAACCCACTTCTGAAAAATTAGATCCAAGCATCCAAAGTGCAGGCCATAGGCCTTGTCCTCTTGGCATCACAGCACGAATATCCACTCTTCCGTATCGGAATTGTTTCTTATTCATGGATACGATACGTGAAGAAGTGTATTGACTACCGCCAAAAGCTTCTTCTTTCGCAGTAATAATTAAGTGACCTCTTTCTACTGAGGTATTTTGAGATCGGTAATATTGAAGTTCATTATTGCCCCACCCATTGTCTCCTCTGCCAGTTTCATGTGACCAATTGGCGATATCCAGGCTATTGCCTTCGAAATCATCTTCCCAAACTAATGTCATACCATCATAGGAAGTGGGAGAAACATATCCTTGTTCCGGTATGGGAATAGTAGCAACTGGGTTGCTGGGATTTGATCCGCTAGGGTTGTCCTTATCTTCAGAATCACAAGAAAGAAAGAAGCCTCCAACGACCCCAAAGAAAAGTAGGTATTGAATTCGAGTTGAAAATTTCATTTGATTTTGGGTTTAGAAAAAAACACCCGATAGCCAAAAGACCATCGGGTGAAAAAAAATTATTCAGAAATCAGCTTAAAGGTCCACCAAACACCGGTACCTGCCTCTATATGAAGAGTCATCTTCTTAATATCGTCTTGCTCAGTCAGACTCACCACCTTGTATGTAATGCTTTCCGGTACGGATACATTAGGCAACTCACCAGCATTACCAACTTTCGGCAAAGCAATATGAGCACCTACTCCACTAAGTGTAAGAGAAGATCCATCAAATGTATATGTGTAGCTTCCGCTACCATCGAATGGTGCTACTGGAGTACCACAAGAAGGAGATCCGCCCTGCCATTCCTCTAGCCAAGTTTGATCTCCCATGTTGTAGGAATAAGCTCCGTCTTCCGCAAAGGTATATACATCGTCAAAGAAGCAAGCACGGGCACTTACGTCATCTGCACTTGAAGAAAACCATTCTGTACTTCCCTCTGTTGGCCCAACACTAAATGCACCAGCAACAGGCTCCATTTTCCAATTTCCAACAATAGAAGTAGTTTCATTTCCTCCAGAGCCGATTTCACCAGAGATCAATTTAAAATCCCACCATACTCCTGAACCAGCTTCGATTCGAAGAGTCATTCGTCTTGTATTTCCATCTACTACTGGATCAATGATGGAATAAGTGATTTGATCAGGGATAGAAGCACCTTGAGAAACTTCACCAGCGTTATTTACTTTAGGAAGCCCTAAGTAAGCACCTTCTCCGATTACGGTTAAGGAGGTACTAGTGTAAGTATATTGATAAGTACCTCCATTATACGGAGCTACTGGAGTTCCACATCTGTCGGTATCTACACCTTGCCAAGGCTCTAGCCAGGTGGCATCCCCTAAATCAATTACGAAAGAGCCGTCTGCTCCAAAAGTATATGTGTCGTCATAGAAACAAGCTCGTGTAATGACATCACTTGCTGAAATAGAAAACCATTCTCCGTTTCCAGGACCTGGACCAACTGCTAAAGATCCAGCAACTGGTTCTACTAGCCAAGTTCCCGTGATGTCAAAAGCAGGTTTTGCTGATGCAACTGTAAATGAAAGGTTCGTGGATTCGGCATTTCCATTGCTGTCTTTGGCAGTAACGTCTAAGTTGTAGTCTCCTGGCTCAAAACCTCCTGCTACAGTAATTGTAACAGTTTGCTTATCTCCAGTGAGAGCTTCCGTTCCTGACGCTGCAGTAGCACCACCACTGGTAATTACATAATCTAAAGTAGAAAGGGAACTGATCGCACCATTGTCTACCCCGTCGTCTAAAGTGACATTGATTTTAAAATCCTCACCTTCTGTCAATCCACCGGTAATTGCACCTAGTGTGATCTTCGGTGGAGTGTCCACCACCGGCACATCTGAAAACCCGTTGTCACAGGCCCAAGTCAAAGCTAAAAGCGATAATACCGCAATGATTTTGGGAAAATTGTTTTTCATAGAATTTAAATTTTTTTCTAATGTCTCAGACTCTTTATAATTTCCCAAAAAATGATGTTCTACAACAATTCATCAGAGTGAGAATTTGTCTACATCAAAAACTCATCAAAAAATCCAATAAATAGCCTTAATGATTCATTTAGGCTTATTCTGACATGAAAATATTTTCACATTTAGAAAAAATCATTTTCACAATCCAGACAGTGCTAGTGTTGGAATTCCTGATTTTACAGAACTAGGTAAATTAGAAAATTCATTCAGGATTTACTTTGGAATCAGTTGCTTAAAAGGATTTAAATCTTCACCAAGATGAAAAATAAATTCAAATTTTTTCAAAAGTCGGAAACTTTCTCATACATTTGTATGTATATACATTAAATTCATTTGTAAATAAAATGGGAAAGATAGAAGATGCTATAAGACAGAAGGAATTTAAAGATCCTTACAATAAGGCTGTGGTCAACTTGCTTTATACGCACAGTTATTTAGTGACTATCCAAAACTCCCTTTTCAAGCCATACGATATTTCTCCTGAGCAATATAACGTGTTACGCATCTTGAGAGGACAAAATGGGCAACCTACTACAGTCTCTTCTATTCAAGATCGGATGTTAAATAAAATGTCAAATGCGTCAAGGCTTGTTGAAAAGCTGAAAACCAAAGGGCTGCTTATTAGAGAAGAATGTCCTACCGATAGAAGACAAGTGGATGTGGTAATTTCCGAAAAAGGTTTGAATCTCCTCAAAGAGTTGGAGGTCAAAGTAGAGGAATCCAATCGTACATTGATTCATTTGAATGAAGAAGAGGTTGCCCAGCTCAATGATCTGCTTGATAAGATGCGGGGGTAAAAAAATTTCAAATAATAAATGTATATACAAATAATGTTAAAACAATTTAATCAATTACTTACTAAACAAACACAACTATGAGTACTACAAAATGGACTATCGACCCAACACACTCTGAAGTATCATTTAAAGTAAAGCACTTGGTGATCTCTACAGTTACAGGTTTCTTCCGCTCATTTGAAGGTTCTGCCGAGAGCACTTCAGACGACTTTGATGGAGCTTCTGTTTCTTTCTCTGCTGCTATCGATAGCATTGACACCAATCAGACTGATCGAGATAATCACTTGAAGTCTGCTGATTTCTTTGATGCTGAAAACCATCCAAAACTTTCTTTCGAAGGTAAGGTTAGCAAGCAGTCTGGAGACTATAAGTTGGTGGGTGAATTGGAAATGAGAGGTACCAAAAAGCAAGTTGAGTTGGACGTGGATTTTGGTGGTGTTGTAGCCGATCCATACGGTCAAACAAAAGCTGGTTTTGAAATCGAAGGTAAAATCAACCGAAAAGAGTTTGGTTTGGCTTGGTCCGCAGTCACTGAAGCAGGTTCTGTAGTCGTAAGTGATCAGGTTCGCTTACACTTGAACATTCAGCTTGTAAAGCAGGCATAATAAATAACTTCAACCTTTGGGGATAATTCCCCAAAGGTTGCCTTAAAAATTAACCCCTAAAACCATGAAAGTACTAATCACAGGTATCCATCATATCACAGCGATCGCTGGTGATCCTCAAAAAAATATCGATTTCTACACTGGCGTATTGGGGTTACGTTTGGTGAAAAAAACCATCAATTTTGATGCGCCGGATGTTTATCATTTTTACTTTGGTGATGAATTGGGTCGTCCTGGTACTGTATTTACCACTTTCCCTTTCAAAGGGGCAAGACGGGGTGTAAAAGGTACTGGTGAGCTGACCTATACCGCTTTTTCCATTGGTAAGAATTCTCTTGAATTCTGGATAGACCGTTTGCGAAAATTTGGTATTCCTGTTTCTGATGTTCAGACTCGCTTTGGAGATCAATTTATTCGATTTGAAGACCATGATGGAATGGGGTTGGAGCTGATTGCAAATGATCAAGATGATAGGGAAGGTTGGCCTCAAGGTCATATCCCGGCGGAGCATTCAATCAAAGGTTTCTATGGAGCTACCTTGAACTTAAGAGCCAAGGATTTGACAGAGATTCTTTTGATGGATCATATGAATTATCATTTCATTGGACAGGAAGGTGACCGGTATCGATATGGAACGGAAGGAAAACCAGGAGATATTGTAGATATTAGAATTGATAAAAGTGGTAACCGAGGAATGCAAAGCGCTGGGACGGTTCATCATATAGCATTCCGAACTGCAAATGAAGACTCACAATTGGAAATGCAGCGGATTTTGATGCAGCATGGTTATGGGGTGACGGAAGTTCGAGACCGAAATTATTTTAAAAGTATATACTTCAGAGAGCCAGGTGGAGTCCTTTTTGAGATTGCTACTGATGAGCCCGGATTTGCTATTGATGAGGAAGAAGAAAGACTTGGTGAATTGTTGAAATTACCGGAATGGGCTGAGTCATCTCGTCCACGCATTGAGCAATTGCTTCCTGAAGTCGAAGTAAACTTAGAAAAGTATGTCTAATATGATTTTTGCTGGGGAGAAACCTAACCAAGGTGGAAAAGCTGCTATTTTGATTCATGGAAGGGGCGCATCTGCTGAAAGCATCCTTTCTTTACAATCTTATTTGAATTTGGATGAGTATGCTTTGGTTGCTCCTCAAGCTTCCAATCATACTTGGTATCCTTTCAGTTTTATGGCTCCAGATGAAAGTAATCAGCCTAAATTGGAAGAATCCCTTTCTAAAATACAGGACGCGTTTGGTTATTTAACCCAGGCTGGCGTTTCTCCTTCTGATATTTTGATTTTGGGATTTTCCCAAGGAGCCTGTTTAAGTTTGGAATTTGCAGCAAAGAATGCTCAGAAATTTGCAGGAGTTGTTGCTTTTACTGGAGGGCTTATTGGTGAAAAGCTCAACCCTTCCAAATATTCAGGCGATTTCCAGGGAACAACAATTTTGATTTCTGGAAGCAAGCAGGACATGCATGTTCCGTTAAGCAGAATGCAGGAGTCAGCGGACTTGTTGACAAGAATGGGGGCAGATGTTACTCTTGCATCATTCCACGACTCCATGCATACCATTCGCCAAGAAGAAGTGGATTGGGTTAACAAGAATTTGTTAGGCTAATATCCATTTCGATTTTGATCTTAGCATGCTTTTTTGAGTAAATTCAAACGTGCAGACCAATTCCTTTATTTACCTTTTTTCAATTTCCTACTACGGTGCCCGCTACAAGGGCTGGGCTATCCAAAAAGGACAGCCAACCATTCAGGGTAAGTTGGAGCGGGTTTTCCGGTACGTTTTAGGTCATGAAGATTTTAAGTTACTAGGAGCAAGCCGTACGGACTCTGGAGTAAGTTGCAGAAAAGCTTATTTCCAACTGTTCCTAAAAGAGCCTTCTGATTTAAAGGGAAAAGTTCCTTTGATCAATTCCTATTTGGGAGGAGAAATACAAATTGCTTTCAAGGGGCTTTGTAGCCCTGAGTTTAATTTGATTCAGGCTTCCAGAATGAAAACCTACCGCTACTTTTTTACGGATGACACTAACCCTCATCCTTTCTCATCGAGTTTCCTTGTTTCCTTATTTTCAGAAATTGATATTGAGAAAATGAGATTGGCAGCAAAAAGCTTTATGGGGACTCATGATTTTTATGCCTTTTGTACTCCTTCAGATACCAAATCCGATTATTCGAGAACCATCCTCCAATGCGATATTCAACCCGCTAAGGATACTCCTTGGGTTGATTTAGGTCAAAGGGTTTATATGATGGAGGTGATTGGAACAGGTTTTCTCTATCATCAAGTTCGCAAAATGATGCAATCAATTTGGAAGATTGGAATGGGTGAATGGGAATTAGATGAATTGAAAAAGCGCTTGGAAAATCCTCGTTATAGCTGGGAAAAAATTCCCACGGCCCCTCCATTTGGTTTGTTTTTATGGGATACCGAATTACAAGAGGATTGGAGGTTGGAAAAGGACTAAATTTCAAAAGGGGTAAGGTTGGAAAGTTGGATTCTTCACCTTTCAACTTTCCAACATTAATAACTTTCCAACTCAATTTTAACTACCTTTGCACTCCCAAATCGAAGCGAATTCTGTGAAAGCGAGAACATTAAAGAAAGACAAAGTCAATATCATCACCATGGGTTGCTCCAAAAACCTGGTGGATTCAGAAGTTTTGTTGACCCAACTCAAGGGGAATGGAATTGACGCCAGTCTTGAGTCCAATGCTGATGATAATAACATCATTATCATCAATACTTGTGGCTTTATTGACAATGCCAAGCAGGAGTCTATCGATACGATTTTGCAATATGTTGATGCTAAGGAGCAAGGCTTGGTAGATAAAGTCTATGTGACAGGTTGTCTTTCTCAGCGCTACAAAGATGATTTGGAAAAAGAAATTCCCCAGGTCGATGCATTTTTTGGGACAAGGGATTTGCCAGCCATTCTGAAAAAATTCAAGGCTGATTACAAGCATGAGTTGGTAGGTGAGCGATTGCTCACTCATAATGCGCATTATGCCTACATGAAGATCTCTGAAGGATGTGACCGTCCTTGTTCTTTCTGTGCTATTCCTTTGATGCGGGGAGGTCATATCTCTCGACCAATTGAGGAATTGGTCAAAGAAGCACAACATAAGGCTGCAAATGGTACGAAGGAATTATTACTGATCGCACAGGATTCAACCTATTATGGTTTGGATTTGTATAAAAAGAGAAATCTGGCAGAGCTGCTTCGACAACTTTCTGATGTAGAGGGAATCGACTGGATTCGATTGCATTATGCTTATCCTACGGGTTTTCCGATGGATGTCATTGAAGTGATGAAGGAGCGTTCCAATATTTGTAATTACTTGGATATTCCTTTGCAGCATGGCTCTACAGATGTTCTAAAGGCCATGCGTCGTGGAACTACCCGAGAAAAGCAGGAGGAATTGATCTATAGAATACGGGAAATGATTCCTGAAATAGCCATCCGAACTACTTTGATCGCCGGACACCCAGGAGAGGGAGAAAAGGAATTCCAGGAAATGGTGGACTTTGTGGAGCGAATGAAATTTGAGCGTTTGGGAGTTTTCACTTATTCCCATGAAGAAAATACCCATGCGTTCTCGATGGAAGACAAACTTTCCCAAGAGGAAAAGCAAGAACGCGCTAATTATTTGATGGAGGTTCAGGAGCAAATCTCCTATGACTTGAATCAGGAGAAAGTTGGGAAGACCTTCAAAGTGCTCATCGATAAGAAAGAAGGGGGTTATTTCGTGGGCCGCACCGAATTTGACTCTGTGGAGGTTGACAATGAGGTATTGATTGATGCTTCGAAATATTATTGTAGGGTTGGAGATTTTGTGCAGGCTAAGGTGACTGATGCGACAGAGTTTGATTTGTATGCTGATGTAATCAGTTAAAAATCAGTTTTAAATATTATTGGAGTTGTTCTTGGCTAGTCTTATTTTTAGCTAGTTCGCTATTTCAAAAACCATTATGTGGTCATTTATTGTATCTATATTTTTTCTTTTTTCCGCTCCTGATACAGTTGAATTGAGCTATCTGTATTTTGGAAATACCAATCTTTTGGGCGTAGGAGAAATCATTAATGGAAAGAAAGAAGGATTGTGGAAGGTTTACTATTCCAACAATCCTCTCGATAATCCTCCGCCTAATTTGCTAAGAGCAAACCGGAAGGTCTTTGAGGAGAAATTCACTCCTGAAAGAGTTGTGTTTCAAATTAATTTCAAAGCGGATCTTCCTGAGGGCCTTTATCAAGAAAATTATCCTTCGGGAGAGATTAAATCCATCACGTTTTATGTGGATGGAAAACAAAATGGTGATTTTCGGGAATTTTATAAAAATGGCGAGTTGAAGGCTCAGGGAGCCTATCTGGATGGGAAAAGAGAAGGGATTTGGGAAGAGTTTTATCAGAACGGAATCACCAAGATAGAAGTCAATTACATGGAAGGCCTAATGCAAGGCAATGCTTTTGGATATTATCCTGACGGAAAGGCTAGGTGGGAAATTCCCTATCAAAATGGAGAATTGGACGGTAACTACCGCTTGTTTTTCGAAAATGGAAATTTGCAGGAAAGGGGAACTTACTCAGATGGAATCCCAAATGGACTTTTGGAAGAATTTGATGAAAAGGGGAAGCTGATTGTCCGAGGGAATTTTTTGAATGGGAAACCTGAGGGTGAATGGATTTCTTATGACAAGAATGGAGAATTAGTTTTCAAAGGATATTTTAAAGAAGGATTACCCTCCGGTGAATGGACGGAGCGCGTCGAAATTGTCTCAGGCTTTTTTAGAAAAGGAAACTATTTAAACGGGCTGAAAGAAGGGGAATGGATTCTTATCGATGAATCCGAAGAAACCTCACAAGTTGAAATTTTTGAAGCGGGTGAATTGGTGTCTGTGGGTCCATTTTTAGTTGGAGAAAATGAATTAAATGGAGGGAAGTTGAGAAAAGGAACCGGGCAGCGAATATTCTATGATGCCGAGGGCCACATTATAGCTAAAGGGAAATATTCCAAAGGAATACCAAAGGGTGACTGGTACTTTTATTTTCCAAAATCAGATCGAGTTACAGCAGCTGGGAGAATGGTAGGCACTGATCGGATCGGTTTGTGGTACTTCTATAGCTATGAAGGGAAAATTATTGACCAACAAGATTACATTCCCGATTATTCAAACTCAAGTAACCCTGCCATCAATTCCGGGGGCTCCACAACTAGCCGAAATATAAGGTCAATGGGATTTAATGCAAATCCTAATGGGTCGGTGGATGCTTTACGGTCAGCGCAAGAAAGTATGTTTAGAACGCAGAATAATATGAATGGGTCTTTTTTATTAAGAAATTAAGTTTACATGACTATTAAACTGAAGCTTTTGAAAAATATACTCTTAGGACTTTTGATGGTCTTCCCTCTTTCCGTGATTGCTCAGTTTTCCTATGATCTCCAGGGTCACCGTGGCAGCAGGGGATTGATGCCAGAAAATACGATCCCAGCTATGATTAAAGCGATGGATTTGGGAGTAATGACTTTGGAAATGGATTTGGCAGTAACGAAGGATGGCCAAGTGATTCTTTCGCATGAACCTTTCATGAATCCAGTCATTTGTTTGACCCCAAATAGAGATGAAATTCCCATGGATGATCATTCACATAACATTTACCAAATGACTTATGCTGAAGTTTTAGCCTATGACTGTGGAAGTAAAGTTCATCCGGGATTCCCGCAGCAGGTTAAATTTTTTGCTACCAAACCTTTGCTGCGGGATGTCTTTGAAGTAGCAGAAAAGTATGCAAAAGACATGGGTTTGCCGGCACCACGCTACAATATTGAGATCAAAAGTAGTCCTGAAGGAGATGGGGTATATCATCCCGGGGTAGCAGAATTTTCGGATCTTGTAGTCAAATTAATCTCTGAATTAATTGGCTGGGAGCGGGTAAATATCCAATCGTTTGACTTACGGGTGTTGAAGTATATTCATGAAAAATATCCAGAAGTTCCCTTGGCTATGTTGGTGGAAAATGCAAGTCGATATCAACAGGATTTGGATGAATTGGGGTTCGTTCCTGAATTCTATTCTCCTTATTTTTTAGCCTTGGATAAGGAGATTGTAGAATCCTTGCACCAAAAAGGGATGAAGGTTGTTCCTTGGACTGTTAACACCAAAGAGCAGATGGAGAGATTATTGGATTTGGGAGTCGATGGAATAATCACGGACTATCCAAATTTAGCCCCGAAGCGATAATTATTGCCATTTCAGAACCTTGGGTTAATTTTGCCCACTAAAATTCTCCCCCAATGAAATTGATTGAAGTTACCACACCTGCCCATCAAAAGGAATTCATTGAGATGGCGGTAAGGTTATACAAAAACGAGAAAAACTGGATCCGACCGCTCGATAAAGATATTGAAGGACTTTTCCACCCAGATACAAATAAGCTTTTTCGTCGGGGAGCAAAAGCTAAGCGATGGTTACTTCAGGAGGATAAGGGTCAAACTATCGGTCGTATTGCTGCCTTTATCAATCCTAAAATGAAGGAAAAGCAACCGACTGGCGGAATAGGTTTTTTTGAATGCATCGACAACGAGGAAGCTGCTTTCATGCTATTTGATGTTGCCAAAGATTGGCTCCAAAGTGAAGGAATGGAGGCTATGGATGGTCCGATTAATTTTGGGGAGCGTGATAAGTGGTGGGGCTTGCTTGTTGATGGGTTTTCTGAACCCAATTATAACATGCCGTGGAACTTCAAGTATTATCAGAAGTTCTTCGAGGATTACGGTTTTAAGCTTTATTTCAAGCAGTTTACCTACATGCGACCCGTTCAGGAATTGCGCTTTGATGAAAAGATGATCAAGCGGGCCAATCAGATAATCGCAAATCCAGATTATTCATTTCGATATATCAAAGGAAAGGAGTTGAAGGAGAAAGCTCCCGAGTACTTTATGAACGTTTACAACAAGGCTTGGGCAAGGCATCTAGGCAAATCCCTCAGCTTGAAGGAAGCTCAAATCATGTTTGGGAAAATGAAGCCCATTATCGATCCAAGGCTGATTTATTTTGGATTTTATAAAGGAGAGCCTGTTTCTTTCTTTATTAATATTCCGGAGATTAATCAAATTTTCAAGCATGTCAATGGGAAAATGGATCTGATCGGAAAGCTGAAGTTCCTTTGGTACAAGACCTTTTCTCCACCTAATAAAATGCTGGGTTTAGTATTTGGAGTAGTTCCAGAACATCAGGGTAAAGGAGTAGAAAGTGCGATGATAATTTCTTATGATAAGATGAGTAATGATCCAAAATTCCCTTACAAAACCATAGAAATGAACTGGATTGGTGATTTCAATCCTAAGATGATGCGTGTTTGCGAACAGCTATTGGCTGATATTTACAAAACCCATCATACCTATCGATATTTGTTTGATAGGGAAAAGCCGTTTGAAAGACATCCGATTTTCGATTGACGATTTACGAAGGACGATTTACGAGGCTTATGAGAACCTCAATCGATATCTTTAGGGCTTGAAGTTTTAATATCGAATATCGAATGCTGAATTTCGAATAATGAAGTGAACCAACTTTATAACCTTTACACATTACAACTTTCCAACTATTAAAAAATGAAAAAATACGACGTAACAGGCATAGGAAATGCCTTAGTAGATATTGAATTCAAAGTCACAGATCAGTTTTTTGCTGATAATGGAGTTGAAAAGGGCTTGATGACTTTGGTGGATGAGGATAGACAAAATCACCTAATGAAGGCGATTAATCATGCCGAAGCGAAGAAACAAGCCGGTGGATCAGCTGCTAATACCGTTGTGGCGGTAAGCCAGTTTGGAGGAAAATCCTTCTACTGTTTCCGAGTTGCCAATGACGAACTTGGCCATTTTTACCTTCAGGATTTGATTGATTCGGGTGTGGATATCGCCTTGGTTCCAGAGCGCTTGGAAAATGGAGTAACTGGAAAATGCCTAGTAATGGTAACCGAAGATTCCGAAAGGACTATGAATACCTTTTTGGGAATTACTCAAAATTTTTCCATTAAAGATATACACGAGTCGGCAATCAAAGATTCTCAGTATCTATTCATCGAAGGATATTTGGTGACTTCCCCAAATGGGAAAGAGGCCATGATGCATGCTAAAAAAATTGCTGAAGAAGGCGGCACTAAGGTTGCCATGACATTTTCTGATCCTGCGATGGTTAAATACTTCAAGGAGAACTTTGATGATGTAATCGGACCAAGTGTGGATTTACTTTTTGCGAATGAAGAAGAAGCGCTTTTGTATACCGGGAAAAGCAATCTTGCAGAAGCTCGGGAAGAGATGAAGAAAGCGGCGAAACATTTTGTGATTACTCAAGGAAAAAACGGAGCGATGATCTTTGATGGAGATACCTTCATTGATATCGAACCATATAAAACCACTGCGATTGATAGTAATGGTGCAGGAGATATGTTCGCAGGAGCATTCTTGTATGGTATCACCAATGGCCACAGTTATGCATCGAGTGGAAAATTAGCTTCTATGGCAAGTTCCCAGATTGTAAGTCAATTCGGCCCGCGTCTACAATGGCATCAAGCTAAAGATATTCTTGCTCGATTGAATCCTTGAAAAAAGGGGGGCAATTGGTAATAGTCAGTCCGAGCGGAGTCGAAGGGTCCTCGATTCAGCTCGGATTGACCCATACTACCGTGCTTTAGTTTTACTTCTTGACTATAAGCTCCGAGCTAGGTACCCGAAACCTAGGGCCATAAATCCCTTCCGGAAGGCCTTTGCCGCATCCTATTATCATGCAGATTTCAGCTTCTGCTGGTAAATCAAGAAGCTTTTTCACCCGCTTGGAATCAAACCCTTCCATCGGGCAGGTATCATAGCCCACCGCTTTCATACCTAGCATAAAAGTCATGGCAGCTAAGGCTGCGCTTTTATGAACAGAAATCCGAACTTCAGTTTCTCCTACTTCACGGACCATCGGGCGACGCAAACCCACCCACCAAGCAATGATTTTCTTGATTAGAGTCCAGCCCGGATATTTTCCGAAAAGTTTTGGGATGAGGTTTTTGTAATAGTTACTGGCCTGTTTTACCTTTTTTTCTGATTGATTTTGAACGGATTCACTGAGGTATTTATAATTCGCCTCAGCCCGAGATTTCCAAAGGTCTCTTCGAGTGATCATGACCACGAGTTCACGAGCGGTGGTGGCTGCCTTTTGCCGCATGCAAAGATCTGCTAATGGCTTTTTGAGTGGTGATGATTCCGGAACACGGATGAATTGGTAGAGTTGAAGATTGGAGCTATTAGGTGAAAGAATGGCTGCCTCCAGACATTTCTGAACTTGATCATGGTCAAAGGGAGATTCTTGATCGAATATTCTCACTGATCTCCGCTCTTTTACAGCATCGAAAAATCCTATTTCATCTCTTAATTCCTGCATTTATCCGATTTTTTGGTGATTAAGTCGATCAAATGTAAGCTTTATCCTTATTTTCAAGCAAAATTATCAGGAAGCATTAAACCAACTGCCTATGTTTTTTGAATTAATCCGGCTTCAGTACCTGAAATCGGTCCGTTCTACGGCTTTCGCAAAAAGCCTAATGACCAATATTTTCCTTGGATTCATCATACTCCTATTATTGAGTTATGTTTTGATGGCTGGCCTATTCTTGGGAAGGATTATTGAAAATTTCGCTGAAGGTCAGAATCCTGTTGACTTATTAAACAGCTTCCTGATTTTCTTCTTTTTGACGGAATTCCTCTACCGATATTTTATTCAAAGTTTGCCGGTAGTTGATCTGGAGAGCTTACTTCACCTTCCTATAGGAAAGCGCAAAATCATGCATTTGTTGCTGGTTCGGACATTTATTTCGCCAATCAATATCATTGCTTTGCTGCTATTCCTGCCATTTAGTATGCAGACTATCGTTCCAGAATATGGAAGCCTTGCAGCTTGGACTTGGATAGGTTCAATAGTGCTGACAAGCTGGATTTTGCACTGGTTTATGCTATGGTTCAAGCAGCGATTTGAGGATTCTACCTTGGGTTTGTTGATTGTTATGGCCGTTTTGGTTCTTGGTGGAGGATCAAGCTACATGGGATGGTTCAATTTGGGTGAATTGACCAAACCTGTTTTTGACATGGCAATATCCTCACCAATTCCATTGGTGGTTTTGTTCCTAGTCTTTTTGGGAAGCTATTGGCTTTGCTACAGATACCACGTTGCCAATGCATACTTAGAAGATCTTTCTTCCGATGACGACGGTCGCGTAAGAGGACAATCCATTGGTTTCTTTTCTCGATTTGGATTGGCAGGAGAGATGGCCAATATCGAATGGAAACTCATTGTACGCCATAAGAAAAGCCGGACTTATCTCATGCTCTCAGCATTCTTTCTTCTTTATGGGATGGTATTTTATACTCAGCCAGCCTATATGGAGAATGAAAGTATGGGCTTCATGTTGATTTTTGTTGGTGTGTTCATCACCGGGATCTTTATGATTCAATACGGACAATTATTTCTCAGTTGGAACTCGGGCAATTTTGATTTTTACCTCCAGAAAAATGATGGGGTAGAGCAATTGGTAAGAGGGAAGTATCTATTGTTTATTTCCATTTCTGTGATTTGCTTCTTGGCCTCCATACCATATGTCTATTTCGGTTGGAAAATTCTTTTGATACATGCAGCTACTTTCCTGTTTAATGTGGGAATTCTGATTCATGTGATTATCTATTTGGCACTTTGGAAGCCCAAACCAATGGACTTGAATAAAGGGGCTATGTTCAACTACGAAGGAGTTGGTGCAGCTCAGTGGTTAATGGTCATTCCTATGATGATTTTGCCTTATGTTTTTTACCTGCCTTTTGCTTTGCTAATTAATGAATATGCAGGTTTGGCTGCCCTTGCGATTTTTGGGCTTTTGGGAATCTTATTTTATAAAAAACTCAGCGCGATCAATGTGAATCGTGTGTATGAAAACAAATACGAAATTTCATCTTCATTTAGACAAGAACTATGATAACGGTAAAAAACCTCAAAAAGCAATACAAGGAAGCGGTTGTATTAGATGTAGATTCTTTGGAAATCCCCAAAGGAGAGTGTTTTGGATTGGTGGGGAATAATGGTGCTGGAAAAACCACCTTGTTTCGAATCATGCTGGATTTGGTTCGTCCTACCCAAGGGGAGGTGACTATTGAAGGTTATCAAGTGAATCAAACCGAAGATTGGAAAAAGTTTACGGGGGCTTATTTGGATGAGCATATGCTTTTGTCCTATCTCACTCCGGATGAATATTTTCAGACTTTGAGAAAGATTTACGGTATGTCTGAGGCGGATTTGGAAGTCCACTTGGAGAAATTTACCGAGCTGTTCAATGATGAGGTTCGAGGGAAGAAAAAATATATCCGTGATCTTTCTAAAGGTAATTTGAAAAAAGTTGGAATTGCCGCTGCACTTTTAGGAAAGCCTGAAGTGGTGTTTTTGGATGAACCTTTTGAAAACCTAGATCCGAGTTCTCAGATTCGCCTGAAGAAGTTAATCCTGAAGGAAAAAGAAGAATCTCGAATCACCTTCTTGATTTCCTCTCATGACCTCAATCATGTGACCGAAATCTGTGATCGAATTGTACTTTTGGAAAAAGGCAAAATCATCAGAGACCTGCATGAAAAGTCTGAAATGATGAGTGAATTGGAGGCTTATTTTACGGGGTGATTTATCTCGATCAATAATGTGAAGCTCCTTTTTAAAAGGAGCTTTTTTGTTTTGAATTTTATAAGTCCAAAAACAAAAAAAGCCCGCATTTCTGCGAGCTTTTTTAATGTACCCAGGCCTGTCTACCGTCAGGTAGGGCCGGATTTGGCTGTCTGATCAGGTTTGGTCGAACGTGCCTTCGGCACGCAAGCCGGCACGAGTGTTACCTCATTGGTGTTTGAGACCATTTAGAATTAATTAGGACAAAAATATATTAGTTGGAATTGGCGCTTTTTTGACTTGGATTCACTAAAAATCCTTACTCTCTAATTTTTTCAAAAATTCTTTTCCACAACCACTTTTGAGATATTTTTCTCTTTTTCTAGCATCCTCTCGGCAGGAAACTTTTTCTGAAAAAATCAATCTAAATGGAGCATAGGGTTTTGTTGATCTACCTTTACCTGAGTTATGTTCTTGAATTCGTCTCTCGAGGTTATTTGTCATCCCAACATATATGTAATTTCTATGAAGGCTCTTGATTGCGTATACAAAAAACTCTTTCATAACTAAAAATAATCAAAACAAAAAAAGCCCGCATTTCTGCGAGCTTTTTCTTGTACCCAGGGCCGGAGTCGAACCGGCACGAGTGTTACCTCATTGGTGTTTGAGACCAACGCGTCTACCAATTCCGCCACCTGGGCAGGTACATTTTCAATTTCCAAGACAAGTTTGAGAACTGTATTTGAGACCATCGCGCCTGCCTGCCGGCAGAGGCAGGTCTACCAATTCCGCCACCTGGGCTTGTCAACGTAATCCCGTTTCTTACCAAACGGGATGCAAATATGAATACAATTTTATTTTTCTCCAACCTTAGATTTCTACTTCCTCAAATTTTTTTGAGCTGAAAGCAATGGGCCTTTCAGAAAAAAGGCTTTTGGTATAGGTCCAGACGGATTTAAATAGTTCAGAATCACGGTATTTATTCAAGGCTTCCTCGTTTTCCCAATGGGAATAAGTCAGAAAAATATTTTTTTGATTTTCATCTTGCCAAAGTTCCAAATGATGGCAACCTGGAAAAGATCGGATCTTTTTCTTATTGGATTCAAAGTTTTTAAGGAAGGCTTGAACCTGATTTTCCTGAAATGTCATCCTCACAATTCGAATCAGCATGGCTTAGGGTTTAAAATGAATCATGACAACCGACTCAAAACGAAGGCCAAGCAAATTGCCGCCATGTCCGTGGTTGATTCCAATTTCCAGATACCCAGAACTATTGAAAAATGCAAAGCAATCACCGGGTTCCACTTGATCATATCCGGAGAAAAGCCGGTCTAGTGTTTCCCTACCAAATTCAATGGTAAATCTCCCCGGGTTTAATTTGTCAAAAAGTTCTTTGGAAATATTCGTGATAAGGTTGCCATAGCGGTCTACCCTCATGACGTGTCCCGTGATTTGCTCTTTAGTAGCCTTTGGGATACGAGGCATGAGCTTTCGGAAATTCTGTAATGGTCCACCAAAGTCATGAATAGCAGCCCCTGAAGCCACTTTAGCAGCAATCGGAGCTAAAATATCCTTGGCTGGGAAAGAACTCTCCTGTACGTGGATGTCTGCAAACTGTACCACAATCCCGGGCTCTTTGTCCGCGAGAAGGCTAAAAATGCCATTGTTTGGACCAATGAAAATATGTTCTTCAAGCTTAACCCCGATATATCCATGAGTCATCGATCCAGTTGTATTAATAGCTACCAAATGAACCGTTCCTTTGGGGAAATCCCGAAAAGTTGAGCGCAGGATAAAGGCCGCATGTGCCAAGTCGTAAGTTTCGATTCGATGAGATAGATCGATGATATTCAACTGGGGATTGATGGCCAGCATTTTGGCCTTCACTGCTGGTACGTAGAAGTCCTGATCTCCAAAATCGGAGAGGAATGTCACCAATGCCATAGAAGCAAGTCAATTAAAATTATGTACTTTTGTTTGTGAGGGGTTTGAACAAAAATAGAACATTATCCATCCCCCTTCAAGAATATTTAATCAAAGAAAAAATTTGGTAGAAAAAGTAATCACACTGGAGAATGTGCCGCTTGCGGAATTTTTGGGCCAGGCAAATGAAAATATCCGTCAGCTTGCGCAAGCATTTCCCCAAAGCAAAATTATTTCTAGAGGAAACGAAATCCGGATTCAGGGTAGTGCCCCTGAAATTTTGCGGATCAACAACCTGATTAATTTGCTCCTTGAGCATGTAGAGCGCTTTGGTCACCTGAGTCCTGATAAAGTAAAAGATTATTTGGACATCGAAGGCGTGCCATTTGAGCAGACCAATCGCGATGCTGTTATTGTTTTTGGCAACAAAGGATTGGTAATTAAACCCAAGTCTCCAAACCAGCGGAAGTTGGTTGAAGCTTCCATGAAAAACGATTTGGTTTTTGCCTTGGGACCAGCTGGAACGGGTAAAACCTACATCGCGGTGGCTTTAGCAGTTAGAGCTTTAAAAAATAGAGAGGTAAAGCGAATCATAATTACCCGACCTGCTGTAGAAGCCGGGGAAAATTTGGGATTTTTACCAGGTGATTTACAGGAAAAATTAGATCCTTATTTGCGGCCAATCTATGATGCACTTCAGGATATGGTTCCGCCTGAAAAGCTAAAGTATTATCAGGAAACCCGGGTAATTGAAATAGCACCTTTGGCATACATGAGAGGAAGAACCCTTCATGACGCCTTTGTATTGCTTGACGAAGCTCAAAATACTACCTCCGAGCAAATCAAAATGTTTTTGACTCGGATGGGGCCAAACTCCAAAGTAATCATTACAGGTGATCAGACCCAGGTGGATCTTCCAATCCGACAGAAATCAGGTCTAAGTGAGGCTTTGAGAATTCTCAATAATGTCAAGGGAATTGGTATTGTGAATTTGAGTGGTAAGGATGTGATTCGCCATAAATTGGTGAAGGCAATCATTGAGGCGTACGAAAAAAATCAGGCTGAAAAAGACATAGCTAAAAATGAGTCTGCTGGTAGAAAAAGTGACCGGTAAAGCCGGAATGGATATCGCTTTTAAAATTCGGACAGAGGTATTTGTCAAAGAGCAAATGGTTGATCCTGAAGCTGAATATGACGAGTTTGAAGAATCCTCAACGCATTTTCTAGCATCGATGAATGGGAAGCCTGTTGGTACTGCAAGATGGAGATTTACACCTTATGGCATAAAATTGGAGCGTTTCGCAGTATTGAAGGATGAAAGAGGTAAAGGAGTTGGACAAGCTTTGGTCTTGGCAGTACTTCGGGATTTGCTTGTTCATCCTGAGGCTCAGGGAAAAACTCGTTACCTTCATGCGCAACTACCTGCAGTTCCTCTTTATTCAAGGTTTGGATTTAAGATAGTAGGAGATCAATTCGAAGAATGTAATATTCTCCACTACAAAATGGAGTTGAAACACTAAACGAATATATTTTTAAACAACATATTATGAAAAAGATCTTAATTACCTTTTTGATGATTGGTCTCGTGGGCTTCTCCTATGGGCAGAATGTCATCTCAAGCAGCAGCGGAAATTCTACAAGTGAATTTACCAATGAAGTGAAAGTTAACTTCTTGAATTTGATTGCATTAGGTTCGATTGAAGCAGGATTCGAAAAGTATTTGTCAGATGATCATTCCTTGGATTTACAGGTACATTTGAATGATCGTTTTGGTTTTAATTCCCAGAAAAACGGAAAGAATTATAAGACAAACTCTGTACAGGCTTCGATGAATTTTTACTTTGGTAACAATCCAAATGGAAGGTTTTATTTATTCCCCTTAGCAAAAATTCGTTTTGGGGAATTTGAAGAGCCTTTGGACGGCGGGATTGCAACTACCAATATGAATTCCTTTTTGCTTGGAGTTGGAGGAGGTTTTAAGTGGGAATTTTCTCCGCATTTTGCATTCGGTCCCTATGGAAGCATAGCTCGTGGATTTAGCGATGAAGTAGCTGAACGTTTTACCCGAATTGAATTTAATGCAGGATTCAGCTTAGGTTACCGTTTCTGATAAATATTCTTTTAGAAAAAATTTAGCCATCCTAATCTTTTAGGATGGCTTTTTTATTTTTAAATTGATAGGTGACTTTTCCTATGCGTTTTTCAGATTATCCATTTTTACGCTTTCTGATCTTTTTTCTGATCGGTATTTTGATTGGATCTTACATTGAACTGGGATCCGTTTGGAGATTGTTTGCGATCTTATTGATCTGCAATTGGCTTCTTTATTTTTACTTGGTTTGGAAAAGAAAGAGCCTCGGTTTGATTTCAATTTTTGGCTACTCTCAATTAATCTTTTTAGGAATTTCAATTTCATTTTTTGAAAAAAACAAAGGAGAAATCCCCGAACCAATTGAGGGTTCTTATTTAGCTGAGGTCCAGAATTTTGATCTAGAAAAACCTAATTCCAAAGAGAATCTTTTATTAGTTAAGGCATATCAGACAGAAGAAGGCTGGAAAGAAATAGAGCAATCTGTTTTGGTTTATCATCAAAGTGGATTGGACCTGATACCGGGTCAATTGGTTTGGGTAGCTGATTCTCCTGAAATACTAGATCCTCCTCGGAATCCTTATGAATTTGACTATCGAAGCTTTTTGGCTAAAAAAGGAATTTATGCAAGACAGTTTATCCCAAAAGGAAAAATTCAGATTCTCCGAAATCCTGCCTCCTCCGGATTTAGGCTGGCAAATATTAGGGAATACTTTGCAAGTTTGATTCGAAATAATATTCCGCAAATCGAGTTTCAACCTATTGCTTTAGCTTTGCTATTGGGACAAAAAGAGCAGCTAGATCGATCCTTAAAGGATGCCTTTTCAGATGCTGGGGTTATGCATGTTTTGGCGGTTTCGGGATTGCATGTTGGGATTTTGGTAGCGGTTTTGTTGTTTTTGACCAAGCCCTTAAAGCTGAAATCCTCGATTCGAAAAGTTTATCTGATTGGGGTTGTTTTTATCATTTGGACTTATGCAGGAATCACCGGTTTTGCACCTTCTGTGGTTCGGGCCTCGGTAATGTTTACCTTGGTTGTTTTAGGAGAAATGCGGGATCGTAAACCCACTATTTTCAATATTTTAGCCTTTTCGGCAATGCTCATGATCGCTCTTAATCCCTTGGTGATTGAAGATGTAGGCTTTCAGCTTTCTTATGTGGCAGTTTCAGGGATTGTATTAATTCAACCTTTAATCCTGCGTTTATGGTATCCACGCAATAGAATTTTGGAATATCTATGGCAATTGGCAGCCGTTTCTATAGCTGCCCAATTAGTCACTTTTCCGATTTCAGTTTGGTATTTCCATAGTTTTCCTGTTTGGTTTTTACCAGCCAACCTTCTCATCATTCCTTTGACTTTTGTGATTATGCAGGTAGGGATTCCTTTCCTTTTTATAGGTTGGGTTCCTGTAGTGGGAAAAGGCTTGGGATGGATAGTGGGAAGCTTGATTCAGGTTGAGATTTGGGTTTTGGAGGGATTCAGAATGCTTCCTTTCCGCCTCAAGGAAATTACAATATATCCGACTACTATGTGGGTGATTTGGGGTTTTTTGTTGATTTGGGTTGCTTGGGAATATTTTCCTAAAAAGAGATTAATGTACTTGGCGATCCTTCTTATCTTGGTTTGGTTTGGAGGAAGGTGGTATAATTCAAAAGGCCTTACTCAAAATCAAGCTACTATTTATCGCGCAAAAGATGGTTGGGCAATAGATTTTTGGGCAAATGGTTTTTTAAAGTCTTGGAATCAAGGAATACAACCTGATGAAATGAAGTTTTTGATTTCGCCCAACCGAGTAAAAAAAGAATACGGAAATCAACCCAAAGCACTTACAACGATGCAAGGGCCGCAAGGAGAACTTTATTTTCCGGAAATGGGAATCATGTTGGCAAATGATACGCTTTATTTTCCTCAAGATAGAAAATTGAGCTTGCAGGTTTGGGATGAATCTTCCTGGAAAAGCACAGATGAGAGGGGAGTTTTACCGCTTTCTAAATCAGCTGTACAAATCACTTTTTGAATTGCCCTGTACACCTGCTAATTTCAAGAGCAAAGAATTACGCATGGAAGCTCCAATTAGACTCGAAAAGTCAAACCGAATCGGAAAAATAACGCTGAACCGTCCAGAGAAGAGAAATGCCATGAGCCCTGAATTAGTTGAGGGAATGCTGGGAGTTTTGGATGATTTAGAATCAGACAAGGATGTAAAAGTTGTAATTATTGCCGCGGAAGGAAAGGCCTTCTGTGCAGGGGCAGATTTGGCCTATTTACAACAGATGCAAAGCTTTACTCCCGAGGAGAATCTCGCTGATAGTCAACGGCTGATGAGTTTATTTGATCGAATTTATAGTTTTCCCAAACCAGTGGTTGCTCAGGTTCAAGGTCATGCTTTGGCAGGAGGGTGTGGCTTGGTGACGGTTTGTGATTTTGCATTTACTGCTCCAGAAGCACTCTTTGGATATACAGAAGTGAAAATTGGTTTCATACCAGCATTAGTTTCGGTTTTTTTACAGGAGCAAATTGGTGCTGCAAAAACTCAAGAATTACTTCTTTCAGGTGAATTGATCTCTGCTCAGAAGGCAGCGGAATTAGGGATCGTTACATCGGTGGTAGAGGCTGAGTTTTTAGAAAAGGAAGTCCAGAGTTTTGCACAAAAACTTATTGAAAATAATTCGGGTCATGCCATGACCACAACCAAGGCACTTCTTCGAAGCTTGCATCAGGAGGAAAGACAAAAGAAACTCGAAGAGGCTGCGGTTTTGAATGCTAAATCCAGATCCCACTCTGATTGTGTGAAAGGAATTTCAGCATTTTTAAATAAAGAAAAACCAAGCTGGTAATTGGAAAATAAAGCCAAGGAAATTCTGCAGCAGGTTTTTGGATTCGGAGATTTTCGGCCAGTCCAAAGGCAAGTCATCCAATCTGTTTTGGATGGAGCGGATAGCCTTGCTCTAATGCCAACAGGTGGCGGAAAATCCCTTTGCTATCAGATTCCAGGCTTGACCCTAGAAGGGCTTTGTTTGGTGGTCAGTCCTTTGATCGCTTTGATGAAGGATCAGGTCGATCAACTTCGAGCTAGAGGAATTTTCGCTCAAGCGATCTATTCTGGAATGAGTTATCGGGAGATTGATCGGGCTTTGGATAATTGCATCTATGGGAATTACAAGTTTCTATATGTCTCTCCCGAACGATTAAAGTCCGATATTTTTATTGAGCGCTTCAAGCAAATGCCCATCAATTTGATAGCTGTCGATGAGGCGCATTGTATTTCCCAATGGGGGTATGATTTCAGGCCTCCTTATCTAGAAATTGCTGCTATTCGATCCTTTCATCCGAATGTCCCCATGCTGGCTTTGACTGCTTCTGCCACCCCACAGGTTCTGGAAGATATTGTGGAGAAGTTGGAGATGAATAAACCTCAGGTTTTCAGGCAAAGTTTTGCCAGGGAAAATCTGAGTTATCATGTTCGCTTGATAGAAAATAAATTAGAGAAAGGAAAAGAAATTCTGGATAGAGTAGGCGGAAGTGCTATTTGGTATGTGAGAAATAGGCAAGGCACTCAGCAAATAGCCAAAGCACTCTATCAATTAGGGATTTCTGCCACTTTTTACCATGCAGGCTTATCGGTGAAGGACAGAACGGAACGACAAGAAGCATGGATGAAAAACCAAGTTCGGGTGATAGTCTCTACCAATGCATTTGGGATGGGAATTGACAAGCCTGATGTGCGGGTGGTGATTCATTCTGATGTACCTGAAAATATCGAAAGTTATTATCAAGAAGCTGGACGTTCGGGAAGAGATGGCAAAAAGTCTTATGCTGTTTTGCTTTGCAATGAGGAAAATCTGGAAAAGTTGATGGATCGGGCTGCCCTAGTTTATCCTCCCATCGATTTTATCAAGAAGGTCTACCAATGCCTGGCCAATTATTTCCAGATAGCCGTTGGAAGCAATATGCTCAGCAGCTTTGATTTTGATTGGGGAGAGTTTGCAAAAACCTACAATTTGGGTGTTTTGGAGACCTTTTATGCACTAAAGGTTTTGGAAGAGGAAGGTTTTATTGGCTTGAGTGAAAGTTACTATAGTCCATCCCGACTTCACTTTTTGGTGAATCCTCAGCAATTGTATGAATTTCAGATCTCCCAAGCTCGATTGGATCCGGTTATTAAAATATTACTTCGGACCTATGGAGGGAATTTGTTTTCGGAATACATCAAAATCCAGGAATCCAAGCTCGCCAAGTTTCTGGAAATAAAGGAATCGGAGTTAGTAAAGCTTTTGGAGCGAATGGCTCAATTGGAAATTGCGGATTATGAAAAGCGAAAAGACAAGCCACAAATCACCTTTTTGACTGCTCGATATGATGCAGCCAAGTTACCCCTGAATGTCAAGCGAATTAGCCAAAGAAGGGATTTGACTTTAGAAAAAGCCAAAAGTATGGTCATGTATGTCCACCAAAATTTGATCTGTCGTACGCAGTTTATACAGGAGTATTTTGGGGAGAAAACAGACGAAGCCTGTGGAATATGCGATTGGTGTATTGCTCATCGAAGGGATCCGGGTGCTTTGGGAGAAAAACTTAGAAAGTGGATAATTGAAACTTTGCGGGTGGCTGGTGAGTTAGAACAAGACTCACTCATCAATCAGGTGAATTATTCTAATGCTGAATTCGCTGTCGAATTGATTCGAGAACTGATCGATGATGGGGCTATCAAATTGACTCCTTCCGGAACCCTAAAATTAAGCCTTGATGAATAGCTTCTTTGACGATCTTTTTGGAAAGATTTTTAAGAATCCAGCCAAAAACCCTGTAAAGGTGAAGGAGAATTATGAGTTTAAAGAAGCGGATTTGCAGGAAATTGAGAGTTGGATGGAAAGTAATGAAGCGACCCGCTTATTTGATCAAGTCTATCGGAGTTATCATTTGAAAAGGACCGGAATCAACCAGAGTCCACAGGTTCATCTTTTCCAATCTCCCTATGCAAATGGTTTCGCGGTTACCTACGAGCACCCGTTTACGCCAGAAACTTTTTCCAAGCTTTTCTTGGCTTTTTCGCGACGCATCCTAGCTTTGGGGTATAAGCAGGTGAGTCTTGATCGAAAAATGGAAGAAATTAACGATCAGGTAAAAACCACAGAAAAGTTTTACCTTAAGCCTCCCTTGCAATCACCCTCCGAAAATCAGCGGATTTCCCAGCTTTTCGGAAATGTAAGTATTGAGAAAATCAGTATTGACAATAAACCCAGTTACCTGAAGCTTCTGGTGACGGTCTATTCGGACCGACTCTATGAAGATGCTCAACCTTTCGACCAAATGATCGATCGCTTATTCGATACCAAAAATGGATAGATACACCTTTCAAAAACAACTGGAATTGTACAGAACCCCTTACGAAGAGGAGGCTGAATTTATTGCTGATTTTGCGACTTTGACAGAGGATCCGCTTGCTTACAAGCGGGAAAGACTGGCTGGACATTTTACAGCTTCATCCTGGATTGTAAATAAGAAGCGAACGCACACTTTGCTGACTTTGCATCGAAAATTGGGGCGTTGGCTTCAATTGGGAGGTCATGCCGATGGAAATGAAAACCTGATGGAGGTGGCTATGAAAGAGGCAAGAGAAGAAAGTGGCTTACAGAATCTTCGATTAGTGGAAGAGCAGATTTTTGATTTGGATAAACATATTATTCCGGAGCGTCCCCATGTTCCCGAGCATTACCACTATGATGTTCGCTTTCTTTTGGAAGCGGATATGAATGAACCCCTTCAGATTAGCGATGAGAGTATTTCTTTGGCTTGGTTTAGTTTTGATTCAGTAGCTGATATGATTGGGTACAATCCTTCCATTCTTCGAATGCTTGAAAAAACCAGTAAATCAGAAATTTTGCTTTAAGACCTAAGGATTCATATGAATACTTTTGAGGGATTTGATTTTTCGGTTCCGATTCAGGTTCGATTTTCGGATATAGATGGCTATATGCATGTAAATAATGGGATTTATTTCAATTATTTTGAGCATGCCAGAGCCCAATATCTATATGAACTTTGTGGCTGGAATATCATGGAAGTTGGTACAGTAGTGGCTCGGATAGAGTTAGATTATGTACGTCCCATCCATATGGAAGATAAGATTAAAGCATATGTCCGTTGCAGCCGATTGGGTAATACATCTTTTGACTTGGAGCAAGTTTTAGTGGATGAATCTAGTCAACGGGTTTTTGCAAAATGTAAAACCATCATGGTATCCGTTTCTATGGAAAACATGAAACCTGTCTCTATTCCAAACAATTACCGAGAGATTATGGAAGCAGATCTCAACAAAAGCGCTTGATTCCCTATCTTTGCGCAAAATCAATAAGGAAGTGAAGAAAATTTGGATTTTGGGGCTGCTTGTATTCAGCCTTGGAGCTTGTGCACCCAGCGAGGAAGAGCTGATAAAAGCAGGAATGGAAAAAATGGATACCCAACAATGGGATGATGCCATTTCTATTTTTGATAGGGTTTTGGAGAAAAATGCAAGCCAAGGACAGGCACTCAATGCAAAGGGAGTTGCCCTATTTCAGCAAGAAAAATACAAGGAGGCAATTTCCGTTTTCTCTGAAGCCATCGAAGTAGACTCAGCCAGTTATAAGCCTTGGTTTAATCGAGGGAATTCACACTTCGAATTGGGGAACTTGAAAGAAGCGGTGTCAGATTACAATATGGCCAATCGCTTGGATCCTCAACAGACTGATATTTACTACAACCGAGGTTTAGCGCTTTTAGGAATTGAATATTATGAAGATGCTATTTTGGATTTCGATATGGCGATTCAGGTAAATCCCAATCAAGCCCTGGTGTATTTTAATAAAGGAAAAGCTCAAATGGGAAATAATGACCCAATTGGAGCACTTGAATCTTTGACTAATGCTGTCAATTTGGATCCCAAAAACGGAGCTGCATATTATTTATTGGGAGTGACTAGATTGAGTGCTTTGAATGAAAAATCGGAGGGATGTGCTGATTTACAAATGGCTCTTTCCTTGGGGTACCAAGAAGCTGAAAGCTGGGTGAAAGACTTCTGTCAGTAAAATGGCTATCATCGGTCAGGACATAGAGAAAGCAAAAGAATTTTTGGAAGCTGGCCAATTGGTTGCTATTCCGACTGAGACAGTATATGGTCTAGCTGGGAATGCGCTTGATGTCGGAGCAGTGGCAAAGATTTTTGAAACTAAAAATCGCCCATCTTTTGATCCTTTGATCGTCCATACAGATTCAATCGAAAAAATTGGAGCTTTTGTAGGCGAAATTCCTGATCCTCTACGAAAGTTGGGAGAGAATTTTTGGCCAGGACCTTTGACGCTTTTGCTGGAAAAGAAAGCAATCATTCCTGATTTAGTAACTGCTGGATTGAATCGAGTTGCCGTTCGGCTTCCCCGACATTCTTTGACGAGAAGTTTACTTGAAGCATTAGACTTTCCTTTGGCAGCTCCTAGTGCTAACCCCTTTGGCTATATCAGTCCAACTCGGGCAACTCATGTTGAAAAGCAATTGGGGGATAAAATCCCCTATATTTTGGATGGAGGAAGCTGTGTAGTTGGCTTGGAAAGTACCATTGTGGGGATGGAAGATGGGAAAGTGACTGTTTATCGCTTAGGAGGCTTAGATCTAAATCAAATCACAGAACTAGTGGGAGAAGTTGAAATTAAGTCCCACAGCAGTTCAAATCCAGCGGCTCCAGGTTTGTTGAAGAGTCACTATGCGCCTTCCAAAGAGTTCGTTTTAGGTAATTTGGATGAGTTAGTCCCCGAAATGCTACAAAGAGGAAAACCTTTTGGGGTTTTGAGTTTAAGTAAGCGTTTTACTTTGGATTGTCCTGCACCCCAATTTCAATTGAGTCCTAGCGGGGATTTGGTGGAGGCTGCCCGGAATTTATTTGATTATTTGCGTCAATTGGATCAATCAGGTGTGGAGTTGATTTTGGCTGAGTTGATGCCTGAAAAAGGATTGGGCCGTGCTATTAATGATCGCTTAAGAAGAGCTGCTGCTAAGGGATAATTTTTAACCCTTGATTTCCCACTTCAAGAAAATCGCTTTTTGTTGTAATCTTTGATAAATTCGACCGTGTTTTTCGAATTTTCTAAAATCTATTAAATCCTATTTTATGAATCCTAGAATCAAAAACGTAGATAATCTGAGTTTCGAGGGGAAGAAGGCCCTTGTACGGGTGGATTTCAACGTCCCTTTGGATGAAAATCTGAAAGTAACGGATGATACCCGGATACAAGCTGCTTTGCCTACCATCAAGAAAATACTAAAGGATGGAGGAGCGGCTATTTTGATGTCTCATTTGGGAAGACCTAAAAATGGTCCGGAAGACAAATTTTCTCTGAGGCACATTGTTATGGACTTGGAAAAAGCCTTGGGGCAACCTGTTAAATTTGCTTCTGATTGCATTGGAGAAGAAGCAAAAATGTTGGCGGCTGGCTTGAAGCCTGGAGAGGTCTTGCTTTTGGAAAACCTTCGCTTCTACAAAGAAGAAGAAAAGGGAGATCCGGAATTCGCAAAGAAATTGGCCTCCATGGGCGATATCTATGTAAATGATGCCTTTGGTACTGCGCATCGTGCTCATGCCTCTACAGCGGTCATAGCACGGTTTTTTACAGAGAAAGTTTGCGGCTACCTCATGCTTTCCGAGCTAGAGAATGCTGACAAGGTTTTAGGCAATCCTGAAAGACCTTACACAGCAATCATGGGAGGTGCTAAGATCTCAGATAAGATTTTGATCATAGAGCGTCTGTTGGATAAAGTGGACAATTTGATCATTGGTGGAGGGATGTCCTATACGTTTGCCAAGGCTCAAGGCGGAACAATCGGAGATTCTTTGCTGGAAGCTGATAAGTTGGACTTTGTGTTGGAGTTGATGGAAAAAGCCAAATCAAAAGGCGTGAATTTGATTCTTCCAGTTGATACTGTGATTTCAAAGGCTTTTGCCAACGATGCAGAACAAGGCTTGGCTAATAAAGGGGAAATTCCTGACGGTTGGATGGGCTTAGATATCGGTCCCAAAACCCGTGAATTGTTTGCTGAAACGATTTTGAAGTCCAAAACTATTCTTTGGAATGGCCCAATGGGTGTGTTTGAAATGGAGTCATTCGACAAAGGAACAAAAGCAGTGGCTGAAGCCGTTGTGGAGGCTACTAAAAATGGAGCTTTCTCCTTGATCGGTGGAGGTGATTCAGCTGCTGCAGTCAATAAATTTGGCTTTGGAGATCAGGTTTCCTTTGTATCTACCGGTGGTGGAGCTTTATTGGAATATATGGAAGGAAAAGAGTTGCCTGGCGTGGCTGCTTTGAGACCTTGATAAAAAAATAAAAGCAATAAAAAACCCTTTCTGAATCAACAGAAAGGGTTTTTTTATGATTAGTCGGAAGTTAATTATCCGATAGAGATTCTCTTGAAAGCTGCAACGGTCAAACCTTTGCTTACTCCATCCAAGTATTGAGCGATGGTTTTGCTGCTGTCTTTTACGAACTGCTGGCTCAACAAAGTATTTTCTTTGTAGAATTTGTTCAATTTGCCCATTGCAATTTTTTCCAACATTTCTTCAGGCTTACCTTCAGCTCTAGCTTGCTCTTTACCTACTTCGATTTCACGCTCGATAGTAGAAGCATCTACTCCGTCTTTGTCAACAGCTACTGGGTTCATAGCTGCAATTTGCATTGCAACGTCTTTTCCAGCTTCTTCAACGTCAGCTCCGTTAGTGTTGGTCAAACCTACCAATACACCCAATTTACCATTGGAGTGGATATAAGGAACAACAGCCTCAGCAGAAACGGTCTCGAAGTGAGAAACGTCGATTTTCTCACCGATTTTACCGGTCATCTCAACAATTTTTTCTGCTACAGTGATTCCTTCGATAGGTAAAGCCATGATAGCTTCTTTAGAAGTAGCACCGTTTTCTACAGCTAGGTTCAAAAGGGTGTTTGCGAAAGCACCGAACTCTTCGTTTTTAGCTACGAAGTCAGTTTCGCAAGTCAAGGAAAGAATAGTTCCTTTTGTTCCGTCTTCGCTAACGTGAGTTACCACTACACCTTCTTTGGTTTCGCGATCAGCTCTGGAAGCAGATACTTTTTGACCTTTTTTACGTAGGATGTCGATTGCTTTTTCGAAATCGCCTTCAGCTTCAGTCAAAGCTTTTTTGCAATCCATCATACCGGCACCGGTCATTTGTCTCAATTTGTTTACTTCTTGTGCAGTAATTGCCATTTTCGGGTCTGTTTATGGAATTAAACGATATTTATTTCATTTGAAAGCCTGCTAGGCAAGTTTTGGATCTGATTCATTTTGGAATCCGACCCCATCAGATAAAACAAAAAATTGAACATCGGCCGGAACCAGATGTTCAATTTTTTTAATTATTTCAAAATCAGCAGTGGGATTATTCTTTGGTTTCAGCGTCAACGGCTCTTTTAGCCTCTTCCTCTTCAGAAAGTTTCGCTTCTTCCTTCTCTTTTTTGCGCTCAGCTAGGCCTTCTTCAATAGCCGCACCGAATGCTTTGACGAGTAGATTAACTGATTTGAATGCATCATCATTGGCAGGGATAGGGAAATCCACCTCATTTGGGTTGGAGTTTGTATCTACCAATGCGAAAACAGGGATACCAAGCTTTTGTGCTTCGGCAATCGCAATGTGCTCACGCTTGATGTCTACGATGAAAAGAGCAGCAGGAAGTCTGGTCAAGTCAGCGATACCGCCAAGAACAGTTTCCATTTTGTCTTTTTGACGAGAGATCATCAATCGCTCTTTTTTCGCCATGTTCTTGAAAGAATCTTCTTTCATCATCTTATCCAAAGAAGACATCTTCTTCAAGGATTTTCTGATAGTAGCGAAGTTGGTCAACATACCACCCAACCATCTTTCGGTTACGTAAGGCATGTTTAGACGGCGAGCTTCGTCAGCTACTAGGTCTTTAGCCTGTTTTTTAGTAGCCACGAACATTACTTTTTTGCCTGATCTTACGATCTGCTTGACTGCGGCGGATGCTTCTTCGAGGCAGGCAAGCGTTTTATTAAGGTCGATAATGTGGATTCCGTTCTTCTCCATGAAGATGTATGGAGCCATACGGGGATCCCACTTTCTCGTCAAGTGTCCGAAGTGAACACCAGCATCCAATAAGTCTTTGTATTCGATTTTTGACATGAATTAAATTGGTTTCTATTAATTGGGAGGAAGTTCCGATTAACGCTTGGAGAACTGGAATCTTCTTCGTGCTTTTCTTCTTCCTGGCTTCTTACGCTCGACCATACGAGGGTCACGAGTCAAGAATCCTTCTTTCTTCAATGGACCTCTGTGCTCTTCATTTACTTCGCACAAAGCTCTGGCGATTGCCATTCTAGCAGCTTCTGCTTGTCCTTTGATTCCACCGCCATCTACATTGATCTTGATGTCGAAGTTTCCGTCTTCACCTACCAAAGTCAAAGGCTGCTTAACCACGATTTGGTGTAGGTCAAATGGGAAATATTTCTCCAAAGACTGCTTGTTTACGGTGATTTCTCCTTTACCCGGCTGCAAATAGATTCGGGCTACTGAGGTTTTTCTTCTACCGATTGTATTGATTACATCCATGAGTTATTACGATTAGAGCGTGATGGTTTTAGGTTGCTGCGCTTCATGTGGGTGCTCAGCTCCTTCATACACGTACAAGTTTCCGTACATTTTTCTTCCTAGTCTGTTTTTAGGCAACATGCCTCTTACAGCTTTCTCAACCAAGATGGCAGAAGACTTTTGCTTCAACAATCTAGGAGTAGAAATTCGCTGTCCTCCTGGATATCCGGTGTGGCGAACGTAAACTTTCTCGTCCCACTTTTTACCGGTCAATCGAACTTTGTCTGCGTTGATTACAATGACATTGTCACCACAATCCACGTGTGGGGTGAAATTCGGCTTGTTTTTCCCCCTTAAGATTTTCGCTACCTCACTGGCTAATCGACCCAAAACTGCAGCCTGAGCGTCCACTACCACCCATTGCTTGTCTACAGTTGCGTCATTAGCCGATACGGTCTTATAGCTTAAAGTATCCACTGTGTAACTGTTTAATTTTTAGCTTGTTAAATGTTTTCGACCCCCAAAAAGGGACACAAAGATAGAAGTATTTTATTTTCCATGCAAAATATTTCAAATGCTACCTCCTAATTTTCATGTGGTTATACTTGTTTTCAATCGTCACATGGAATCTCAAAGGCCCAATAAACTGTAAAATTTAAAGGTTTAAGCCTTTTTGTAATTCAAAGGTTTAGCATCCGAATACCAAATTTTCGATGGATTTCCTGGTTTGATAATCAGGTGTTTTTCTCCAATTGATGGATTAAAACTTGAAAATCCTTCGGATATGGGGCTTCTACGAAAATTTCTTTTCCGTCCAGTCCCTCAAATCCAATCGAAAAAGCATGCAAGGAAACCCGCTGCATAATCGGCAGCTCTTCGGTGTCCTTCTTGAGATTGAAGCGGCGCTTCAATGAAGAAAGGTATAAGGCCCTTCCACCGTACAGCTCATCCCCACAAATTGGGGATTTGAGGTAAGCCAGATGAACCCGGATTTGATGCAATCGACCTGTGATCGGTTTACATTCAATCAAGGAATGAGCCCGATATGTTTTAAGTGTGTTAAAAACAGTTTGGGCTGGCTTGCCTTCCTTACTGACTTTAGCGACTCCTTTGGCTGATGCAACGAGGTTTCTGTCTACGAGCAAGTGCTCATATTCCTTGATTCCCTCTACTACAGCGTGGTAGATTTTGCTAACTTTCCGGTTTTCAAACTGGATGGCCAAGTGCCTGTAGGCCTCTGGATTTTTAGCAATCACCAGACATCCGGATGTCTCCTTGTCCAATCGATGACACAGCTGGGCATCTGCTGAGTAATCCTTGGCAAGGTCCAGGATGTTCTGCGCCTCATGCCTATCGTCTAAGCTCGATAGGTAAGGCGGCTTGTTGATTACCAGGTAATCCGCGTTTTCAAACAGAATAAGTTTCTGAAAATCTACTTTCTTCATGGATTCTCCTGCCTCTTCAAAGAGGGTGCAAAGTTAGAGGGAAAATGACAGTTAAAAAATTAACTCACATTATTTCAAGCTCCCCTCACTTGTTTTCTGTGAATCCTCAGGTGCATTGACTTTCACCAAAGGCAGTGAAAAACTAAAAATCGATCCTTTGCCTACTGTGGAGCTGACGGAAATTTTGCTTTTATGGCCTTCCAAAATATGCTTAACAATGGCAAGCCCGAGTCCCGTTCCCCCTTCTTTTTTATTCCGGCTTTTCTCTACGCGATAGAATCGCTCAAAAATTCGTTTCAAATCTTCCGGCGGAATGCCTTGTCCATCGTCTTTAATATCAACTTGGATATGATTTTTTTGGGTCTTTAATAAAATCTTTACCTCACCGGCTTCATGGTTGTATTTGACGGCATTGAAGATCAGGTTTTGGCAGACTCGGTAGATTTTTTGACGATCTGCATGCGTGATGTAGCTCTTTTCAGGATCGTATTTGAAGTTGATCTTTACATTTCTCTTGGAAGCTTTGTGTTCTAATTCCTCGATCACTTCCTCGATCACTTCCTTCAAATCAAAGTCTGTGAATACAAACTTGATTACCCCACTTTCCATTTGATTCAGCGTAAGCAAGTCCTGAACCAAGTTGTCTAAAGAGTCTAGGCTTTTTGCAGCCCGCTTCAGAAACTTCATCCGTACATGCTTATCATCAATTGCACCGTCTAAAAGTGTGTGGATATACCCCTGAGTCGCAAAAATGGGAGTTTTCAATTCATGGGAAATATCGGCGATAAATTCCCTTCTAAACTCCGCATTTTTCTGAAGGGCCTCAATCTCCTTCTGGCGGGCAAGCGCATAGGAATTGATGACTGCATTGATTTTCCGTAAAGGAGAAATAGAAGATTTGGTTTTCTTCTCCTGAATTTCGGATAGGTCTTTCTTTTGAATCTTCTCAAGCAGTTGGTAGATATTGCTAATCTCTCGGAAGACTAAAAATTCAAGGGTAATGGAAATTAAAAGGTAGGAAGTGGAAAAAGCAACTCCCCCTGCTACGAGGATAACCAAGGTTGAAGCCTCATCCACTAAGGATAAAAAAGCTACCACCAAGACCGAAATGGCCAAGGCCAATACAACAGCAATCCCTCGGGAAGTAGTGAGCATGAATTAACCCAAATCGAACTTATAACCTACACCTTTTACCGTAGTGATGTAGTCATCTCCGATTTTTTCGCGGACTTTTCGGATGTGTACATCTACCGTTCGAGCAAGTACAAATACATCCGCTCCCCAAATATTCTGAAGAAGCTCATCTCTACTGTAGACGATATTAGGGTTTTTGGCAAGGAAATACAAAAGTTCAAATTCTTTCTTCGGAAGAGTGATGGTTTTCCCAGCTTTTTCAATGGTGTAGCTTCCGCGGTCGATTACTAAATCTCTAATTTTGATCTGCGCCTGCTCTTGTTCTTTTTTAGCCTCTCTTCTGAAAAGCGCTGCAATTCGGCTCATCAAAGCTCTTGGCTTGATAGGTTTGGTAATGTAGTCATCCGCTCCCACGTCAAAAGCAGCTACTTCCGAGTACTCCTCCATTCGGGCTGTCAGGAAGATTACGAAGGTGTTTTTCAATTCAGGGATTTCCCGAATTTGCCGGCAGGTTTCGACTCCGTCCTGATTGGGCATCATGATGTCCAGGAGAATCACATCTGGTAAAAATTTGGAGGCCTTTTTAACCGCTTTCACACCATCTTCAGCAGTTTCTACTTCATAGCCTTCTTTCTGGAGGTTGTATTTTAGTATCTCAACAATGTCCGGTTCGTCATCTACAACAAGGACCTTGATTTTCTGCTTATCGCCCATTGGGTTTCGTGCTTATTGATTTGCTTAAAATTAAGTAATATTTGAGGATAGGACGCAATTTTTTTGGCATTTCGAATGAGTTGAAGTCTAAAAAAGGAAGGGAGAAGCTGATTTTTGAAGCTAAGGTTACCGTAAGGTTACAGGACTGTGAAATCAATAGCGAAGCCCGCTTGCTGATTTTAATTCCAAATTCAGAGAACCCAGAAACAAATTCGCTTTGATCTTCACAGGGATCTTGTTTTGATCTTGTGTTACCCATACAGTAACCGGGAAGTCGCCTCTGAAGAGTCTGTTCTTGGGGATTTGAGGTGAAAAAATGAATGTGTCTTTCTCTCCAATCTCGGTATCTATGCGCTCTTGCCCCTCGTAGATTAATTTTATGTTATATATTTCTTTGTCAAAAAATCCTAGGATTTCTACTGTGTCTCCAACTTGCAAATTGCTCAGATCAAGTGTTCGCAGATAGTAGAATCCGCTGACAATATCTTGGACTTTTCCTGGCAGTGAATATTCCTTTTCCTCTTTCAGAAATTTATTCTCTTTGTCAAAAAGCTGCATTTTGGCTTTTTTCTTTTGCTGATCGAAAAATACCTTCTCGTGCTTTCTGTATTTTCCTTCTTCGATATGTCGATAGGAAACGGAAGGCAGTTTGGACTCCAATTCCCAAATGCTTCCCCAATTATCATTTACTCTTCCGAAAATCGTCGCAGCACCCTTTGTTTTCCCATATACATCAATTTTGAAATGGGTTTTCTCATTGATGGTTTCAGGTTTTTTACCGATTTTCATGGTCGCATCGGCTAGGTTAAACCAACCATAGCTAACCTCAAATTCTAACTCTTCTCCGTAGGTAAATGGATAGTTATGCTGTCCCAGGACGACCTGAGAAAAAAGCAGGATTAGAGTAAAGAGAGAGAATTTGATACTTTGTTTCATATTAATTGACAATACCTGACAAAAAGCTGGTATTTTTAACATGATTACGAAAAAGCATGCCGATTAGTGGCGAAAAATACGAATTTGCCTCTCGAAATCAAGATGAATGGCACTTTTGACCATATCCTTTACAAGATTTAACTTTAACGTAAGAATTCTTTAAACATAGACTCATGAGTACGAATGCAGAAAAATTAAAGGCTCTCCAACTCACCATTGACAAGTTGGAAAAGGCCTATGGAAAAGGGACCGTCATGAAACTGAGCGATAATACGGTGCAGGATATTCCTGCTATTTCCACCGGTTCGCTTGGTTTGGATATGGCCTTAGGTGTAGGAGGAATCCCTAGAGGAAGAGTAATTGAGATTTATGGTCCAGAGTCTTCCGGTAAAACAACCTTAACCATGCACTGTATTGCGGAAGCTCAGAAAGCAGGAGGCTTAGCCGCTTTTATTGATGCGGAGCATGCTTTTGATAAAGTATATGCAGAAAAACTAGGCATTGATACTGAAAACCTATTGATCTCGCAGCCGGATAATGGTGAACAGGCTTTGGAAATTGCAGAGCATTTGATCCGATCCGGAGCCATTGATATCATTGTCATCGACTCCGTAGCAGCCTTGGTTCCTAAAGGTGAATTGGAAGGAGAAATGGGAGAAAGCAAAATGGGTCTTCAGGCTCGTTTGATGTCTCAAGCCCTTAGAAAATTAACAGGGGCAATTAACAAAACTGGATGCGCTTGTATCTTCATCAACCAGCTTCGTGAGAAAATTGGGGTGATGTTTGGTAACCCAGAAACTACTACAGGGGGTAATGCCTTGAAATTCTATGCTTCTGTCCGATTGGATATTCGTCGCATTGGACAAATCAAGGAGAGTGCTGATAATGTAACCGGAAACCGCACCCGAGTGAAAGTGGTTAAAAACAAAGTGGCACCACCGTTTAAAGTAGTGGAATTTGATATTATGTATGGTCAGGGGATCTCTAAAGTTGGAGAGGTGATTGACTTAGGAGTAGAATTTGACATAATTAAAAAGGCTGGTTCTTGGTTCTCTTACAATGGAGAGAAACTTGGACAAGGTCGTGATGCTGTCAAAAATCTTCTTCTAGATAATCCTGAGTTGATGGAAGAATTGGAAGGTAAAATCAAGGCAGCTGCCGGATTACTTCCAGTCGATCCAACGGCCGATATGGACTGATTTGTTTTTGAGTTTGATTGATCAAAAAAGGGAAGCCGAATTAATCGGCCTCCCTTTTTTAATTTGTATAATCAGCTTTTTTAAGCTGTTCGAATCGCTTCTACCGGGTCCATTCTTGCTGCGAGTGTAGCAGGAACAATTCCTGAAACCACCCCGATAATGGAAGAGACTCCCAAGCCGAGAATGATATTTCCAGGAGATAAAATTAAATCCAAGCTCCCCAGTTGAACGAAACTTAGGAAGTAAACAAGAATAATTCCCGTACCTCCTCCAATCAAACTCAGACAAACTGCCTCAAAAAGAAACTGGAAAAGGATAAAGTAATTTTTAGCTCCTAGGGATTTTTGGATGCCAATGATATTGGTTCGCTCCCGAACGGAAACAAACATGATATTAGCAATTCCGAATCCTCCTACCAAAATAGAGAATCCACCTATTACCCAACCTGCAGTAGAGATTACATCAAATACGGATCCAATGGCATTTTGAAGAAATTCGGTTTTGTTAAGTGAAAACGAATCGTCTTCTGTTGGCTTGAGTGCTCTTTTTGCACGAAGCAAGCCGATCATTTCATTTTCTATTCCTACCAAACCCACATCTTCTTCCATTCCTTTGGCAGCAATAGTTGGATTTATTCCATTTTTCCCAGTATTGAAAAGCTTGGTAAAGGCTGGATAGGGTATAAGACATGCTTCATCTTTGGAAGGAAGGTCCAAAACTCCACTTCCTTCTTCCTCAAATACCCCAACAACCACAAATTTTAAACCTTTGATTTTAAATTCTTTCCCAATAGGAGATTGGTTTGGAAAAAGGGTGTCGGCAATCTTTTTACCAATTACAGCTAGATTTCGAGCAGCCTTGATCTCATTTCCATTGAAAAGCCGGCCTTCTTCGATAGGTGCATCATATACATCCCCATAATCTTCAAAAGCCCCGGTAAGCTGCACGCCTTGATAGGCATTACTTCCGGCTGTTACTGTCGTACTAGCAGATGCCGAGATGGTAATTCCTTCCGCAGAGGTCAGTCTACTCTTCAGAAATTCATATTCCTCTACGGTGTTATTGGGTCTTCGGAAGTATTTCCACCAAGGGAAATTTCCCGGAGGGCCAGACTGGAAAGGAAATTTATCAACACGAATCACATTGGTTCCAAGAAAAGCGAAGGAAGATTTGATGTTGTTTTCTAGGGAATCCACAAGTGTGAAAACTGCAATGATGGCAAATATACCGACTGTAACCCCCAATAATGATAAAACTGTGCGGGTTAGATTGGATTTCAGGGCATTGAGAGCGAAGCGAAGGCTCTCCCAAGAAAGTCTCAAAAAAAGCATAGTGGGGAATAGTTGGTTAAATCAATCTTTAAAGTTAGGGGATTTTGGATATTATATTCTTATCTTTGCACTTTTTAGAGTAAATCTAAACAAAAAATTATAGCCATACATCTAAAGCTTCTCTATGAAATTATCAGATTTCAAATTTGACGTACCTAAGAAACTTGTCGCGCTTTATCCAACTGAAAACAGGGACGAATCCAGGCTCATGGTCGTTCATCGTAAAACAGGGGAATTCGAGCACCGAACTTTCAAAGATATCCTAGAATATTTCGATGAAGGTGATGTTTTCGTAATGAATGATACGAAAGTGTTTCCTGCCCGATTGTACGGAAATAAGGAAAAAACAGGTGCAGAGATTGAAGTTTTCTTGCTTCGAGAATTGAACCCGGAATTGAGACTTTGGGATGTGTTGGTAGATCCAGCCCGAAAAATCCGTGTAGGAAATAAATTGTATTTCGGGGATTCTGATTTGGTTGCTGAGGTAATTGACAATACCACTTCCAGAGGTAGAACCATCCGATTCTTATTTGATGGTACGCAGGAAGAATTCTACAAAGCGATAGATACGCTTGGAGAAACTCCGCTTTTGAAGGAAATCATCGACCGCAAAGTTGAGCCTGAGGATCGTGAGCGTTACCAAACCGTTTTCGCAAAAAATGTTGGGGCAGTTGCCGCTCCTACAGCAGGTTTACACTTTACGCCTCATTTGTTGAAGCGCTTAGAATTGAAAGGAATTGAAGTGACTCCGATTACCCTTCATGTTGGATTGGGAACTTTCAGACAGGTAGATGTGGAGGATTTGACCAAGCATAAAATGGACTCTGAGAATTATGATATTCCTGAGAAAACCGTTGAATTGGTCAATGAAGCTTTGGATAGCAAGAAAAGAGTTGTCGCTGTAGGAACGACTGTTCTAAAAACTGTTGAATCTTCTGTCACAGCTAGCAATCATTTAAAAGCCTCCAGCGGATGGACTGATAAATTCATCATTCCTCCTTACGAATTCAAAATCGCCAATGCTTTGATTACTAATTTCCACTTGCCAGAATCAACCCTGTTAATGACAGCTGCAGCATTCGGTGGCTATGATCTAATCATGAAAGCTTATAAAGAGGCAATCAAAGAAAAATACCGCTTCTTCTCTTACGGAGATGCGATGTTGATACTTTAATAAAAGGCTCCTTTCGAGGAGCTTTTTTATTTTTACCCAGTATTGAAAAAATCTTGAGTAGGAAAACACTACTTTTTCCAAAAACTAAATAATGCAAAAAGCAGCAGTCTTGGTAGCAGGCGGAAGAGGAACCCGGATGGGTGGTCCTATGTCCAAGCAATACCTTCCTATAGGAGGGATGCCTATTTTGATGCATACCCTTTCAGTTTTTCATCGGGTAGATTCAGATATGGAATTGATTTTGGTAATTCCGAAGGATGATTTTGAGCTTTGGGGTAACTTATGTCAGCAGCATGATTTTTCCATCCCTCACCAAGTCGTAGCCGGAGGGAATTCGAGATTTCAATCTGTGAAAAATGGAATTGCTGCTGTTTCTTTTTCAGAAGGAGTGGTGGCGATTCACGATGGAGTCCGGCCTTTTGTACATGAAAGTGTGATCAAAGAAAGCTTTGAAAAGGCAGCAGAAACCGGAAGTGCCGTTGCAGTAGTAGCATTAAAAGACTCTATTCGAAAATTGACCGATGATGATCGGAGTTTTTATCAGGAGCGTCAATATTTCCGATTAGTACAAACTCCACAGACTTTTGATATCCAAAAAATCCGGAAAGCTTTTGAAGTGACAGAATTACCCCAATTTACGGATGATGCAACCGTCTATGAACATCAAGGTTGGCAGGTTACTTTGATTCCTGGAAATCCAGAGAATATCAAAATTACCACACCTGAAGACATGGATTACGCGGAGTTTTTGATTCAGAAAATGAAGAGTCGGTAAAAATTACCTGCAATTTCACCGACTTTTTCTCCGCATTCACCGACTTTTTAGATAAGCTATCGATAGTGACTATTTGCCTAGAAGATGTTATGCCACATTTGAGCATCATTCAAAACTCAAAAAAGCGATGGCAAATTATTCTAAACCCAGTTCAAGTAGCGACGGAGGATTAATCTTCGGATTTATCATCTTAGGCTTAGGCGTTTTATTACTTCTTCGAAAATTGGGAATTTTCTTTCCCGCATGGTTACTAAGTTGGCCCATGATTTTGATTGCAATTGGGCTTGTAGTATCGATTAAGCATCAATTCCGCTCCTTATTTGGTGGAATCATGTTGTTTCTTGGCGTTTACTTTCTTTTGGATCGAGAATTCGCTTTTGACTTCGGAATGGAGCGATACATTTTACCGATCGGCTTGATCATTTTGGGTATTTATCTCATTACCCAAAAGCAAAAAGAAAAGCGGATTATGGATAATGTTCAGGATCAAATCCGAAATAAGACCTTTAAATCCCCTGATTCCGAATCTGGAGGTGAAGGCTCATCCAGCAATTTTGCCGGTTCAGGCACTACCGATTCTTCTCAAAAGCCACCAATTTCTGGTGTTTCGGGAACAAGCTTTTCAGACCGAATCAATATCGACGCAGTCTTCAGTGGGGTAAATAAGCGGGTTTTATCCAAAAATTTCCAGGGAGGAAAACTAACTGCCGCCTTTGGTGGAGTAGACTTGGATTTGACACAGGCGGATTTTTCCGGCTTAATTAATCTTCAGGTTGACGTAATATTCGGGGGGATGAAAATCATCGTACCACCGCATTGGGATGTACGAGTGGAAGTGACCAATGTCGCTGCAGGAGTGGAGGACAAGCGAATCTACAGACAGTCTGAAGTAGATGCTGATAAAGTACTTGTACTTCGAGGCACGGTCTTCTTTGGCGGTTTGGAAATCAAATCATTTTAACGAATTTCCATCAATCAAATCGCAAGAACTGTGTTTTCAAGGGCCTTTCGATCCACCAAAAAGTACTATTGGATTATCCAAGGAGCCAGCCTAGCCTGGTTCCTTGGTACTTTTTTGATCTTAAGGCATTATGAAATCGAAACGTTTAAAGCCCTAATTGATGCTGGAATTTTCACTCTTCTTTTTGTTGGCTTGGTGACTGTTCTAGATCGAATTTTCACTTTTTACAATCCCAAAAGCGGGAATATGATTCTCCTTTTGATTTTACCTTTGATTCTGTCTTTTTTGGTGGTATTGCTGCATCGATTTTCCGCTGGATTGGCTTTCTCAGAAGAGGCGGAGTATCTCGATTTTTTAAAACAGCACTTTTACCTTCGCTGGGCAATTTTGGCATTGGCTGCTTTGATGATCACATTATTGGCCATGGTGGTTTCGAGATTAGAACAGCAGGAAGAAACCAAAAATCGGGAATTGCACATGATGGAGTTGAGCAAGGAAGCTGAACTTTCCCAATTGAGACAGCAGCTTCAGCCTCACTTTTTGTTTAACAGCTTGAATTCAATTAGTGCTTTGGTCATAAGTCAGCCGGATCGAGCCAGAGAAATGGTGATAATGCTTTCGGATTTTCTGAGAGGGACCATTCGAAAAGACCTAAAGACTTGGACTACTTTAAAAGAAGAGCTCGATTATTTGCAGATGTATCTTGAAATTGAGCGGGTGCGATTTGGGCATAGGCTTGAGGTTTTATTTGAAATTTCGCCTGATTCCGAAGAACTCAAAATTCCTCAATTATTGATTCAGCCGCTTTTGGAAAATGCCATCAAACATGGGCTGTATGGAGTAACAGGAGAAGTAAAAATCCATTTGAGTTCAAGGAAAGAGCAACATTATCTGGTTGTTCAAATTGAAAATCCCTATGACCCGGAAAACCCTCCTCAAAAAGGAACAGGTTTTGGGCTAAGTTCTCTTCGAAGAAGGCTTTACTTACTTTTTGGAAGAAATGACCTACTCAGCACCTCTGAAGAAGGAACAAGTTTTTCAGTAAATTTGAAGATACCCCAACCAAAATGATCAAAACCATCATTATTGACGATGAACCTTTGGCTGCCAGCGTGGTTCAAGAATTTTTGAAAGATGATGAGCGCTTTGAAATCGCAGCTATCTGCCATGACGGCTTTGAAGGCTACAAAGCTATTCAGCAACATGAGCCGGATTTGATTTTTTTGGATGTGCAAATGCCCAAAATCACTGGGTTTGAGATGTTGGAGTTATTGGATAATCCTCCAGAGGTGATTTTTACGACCGCTTTTGATCAGTTTGCCTTGGCAGCTTTTGATGCGAAAGCCATTGATTATTTACTTAAGCCTTTTTCCAAGCAGCGATTTCAACAGGCAATAGATCGGTTTTTAGAAAAACATTCTGCAGGAGAGGCAAAGCAAAACGCCTCTATTTCCGAATTGGCAGATAAAGGACAGCGTTTGGTGGTTCGGGTGAAGAATGAAATTAAAATTATTCCCACTGAACAGGTAAGCTATTTTGAAGCAGCAGATGATTACATTCGGATCGTAACAGAGTCAGGTACTTATCTCAAAAAGATGACCATGAAAGCTTTGGAAGATGCGGTGTCACCTGAAAAGTTTGCTCGAATCCATCGATCCTACATGCTGAATCTAAATGAAATCACTCGGATCGAACCCTATGAGCGGGATAGCTATTTGGTATTTTTGAAAAGTGGGCAAAAACTTCCGGTCAGTAAAACTGGATATAGCCGTTTACGACAAGTACTTGGGCTTTAGTCTAAAAGACAAAAAGCCCCAAAAAGGGGCTTTCAATTAATATTCGTCTTCGTTAAAGAAGAAATCGTCCTTGGTCGGATAATCCGGCCAAATTTCTTCGATGGTTTCATAAGGTTCTCCATCGTCTTCCAATTCTTGGAGGTTTTCTACCACTTCAAGTGGTGCTCCTGAGCGGATAGCGTAGTCGATCAACTCGTCTTTGGTTGCTGGCCAAGGAGCGTCTTCCAAGTAGGATGCTAATTCTAGTGTCCAGTACATAGTATTCGTTTTAGAGTGTTCCGGATTATAAAGGGTGCAAAATTATCTTTTTTTTCAAATATGTATGCTTGTACTCATTATTTCTGAGAAAGTTGCTTTAAGATGTGATTTTTTACATCCACTTTCCGCTTAAGACCAAATAATTTTTTCTTCATCATAATTTCAAAGTCTCCAGTCTGAACTCGGAAATTGCCTGAATTGTCCTGTGCGGTTTCATATTCAGTCTGATCTCGGTGAAGCAAATCTTTCAAAAGCGCTGTTTGGATTTGAAGTTGCTCCTGAGGGGACTTACCATCGAAATTCGAGTATTTGTTGTGGATCAACTTGTCCAAAAAAGCTTTCTCAAAAACCACGTCAGAGAAAAACTGAAAAGAACGTGCCAAAAGATTGGCGTCTTTAGGCTTGCGAGGAGGGAGTTTTCGCCATTCTTGCTGAATTTCCTTTGCCCGCTGGATTAGCTCAGGGCTGGTGTCTTTGGAAGCCAATTTTTTGATTTCCTCAGTTAGCGTTTCCACTTTCTTCATCACCTCCCGAGGGTGCATTTGCGGCCCAGGGTTTAGAGTACGCTTATACCGAGAAAATATTCGATTGTTCAAGCGAGAAAACTCATCCCAAAGTGGCTGTCTTTTTTCAGCAGGAACTTTTCCAGCGGCTTTCCATTCTTTTTGAATTCGCTTGCTGATTTCAAAAGCCATCTTGGCATCAGGAAGATCGTGTGCTTCTCGGGCTTGAACCACCAAAGCCTCATAAACCTTGATGTTTTCTTCTGCCTGAAGGGCCATGCCTTCATAATAATGTCTTCTGTTTTCGAAGAAGTGTTGCACGGCATCATTAAACTGTGCTTCTATTTCTTCTTGGATTTCTTTTTCGACAGGACCGGTTTTGATCCATCGCATCTTCAAATCCTTGAAAGCTTCTGTAGTTTGTTTCCAGTCTGTGTCATCCTTCAGGGCTTCAGCTTCCTGGATCAAAGCCTTTTTGATTTCCAGATTTTTAGCTCGATTGCTTTGGATGATTTCGTTTAGGTAGTTTTCCTGCTGATTAAGCTCTTCTATCAAAGGAACAAAATCGCCAAGTGCATCAGAGGCATACAAAGAATCCCGAAGGTGGATCAATTTCATCAAGAAAGAACCCTTGTTTTGGTTCTCTTGAATATCCGTTTTCAGTTTTTCTACCTTTTCCTTGATCTGCTCAAAACGATCCTCAAAATAAGCGATGGTTGATGCCTCATCTTCCTTCACTTCGCCGATTTCTCGATCAGGTTTTCCCAAAAATCCCTTCAGAAAAACTTTATTGTCTTTAATGTATCCATATGGATGCTCCATCGCACTACAGTAGGTTATAGGTGGTCGTTTTCAATTTTCCGCAAATTAATTAATTCAAAAGCACTTATCCTAAGAAAGGGCTTTTTTTGCATCTTTGCTGTTTAACGCAAATTCTCAGGAAAAATTCAACGCATGAGTGCAGAAAAAATCATCTTTTCCATGGCCGGGGTATCAAAAATCTACCCGCCTCAGAAAAAAGTATTAAAAGATATCTATCTCTCATTTTTCTATGGTGCCAAAATCGGTGTCTTAGGTCTAAATGGTTCAGGTAAATCCTCCTTGCTCCGGATTATCGCTGGAGTAGATAAAGACTATCAAGGTGAGGTCGTTTTCTCGCCGGGATATACCGTGGGAATGTTGGAGCAGGAACCTAAGCTCGATCCAAATAAGACGGTGAAAGAAGTCGTGGAGGAGGCAGTAGCTGATACCGTGAATTTGTTGAAAGAGTTTGAAGAGATCAATGAGAAATTCATGGATCCTGCCTTGATGGATGATCCTGATGCGGTGAACAAATTGATTGAGCGTCAAGGGGAGGTTCAGGAAAAACTGGATGCTGCCAACGCTTGGGAATTGGATGTGATGCTCGATAAGGCGATGGATGCTTTGAGACTCCCTCCAAGTGATGCTAATGTTGGTAATCTTTCCGGAGGAGAAAAAAGACGAGTAGCACTTTGTCGATTGTTGCTTCAGGAGCCGGATGTATTGCTTTTAGATGAACCTACCAACCACTTGGACGCGGAATCTGTTCTTTGGCTTGAGCAACATTTGCAGCAATATAAAGGAACAGTTATCGCTGTGACTCACGACCGTTATTTCTTGGATAATGTGGCCGGATGGATTTTAGAGTTGGATAGGGGAGAGGGTATTCCTTGGAAAGGAAATTACTCTTCGTGGTTGGATCAAAAACAACAGCGCTTAAAGCAAGAAGAAAAGACAGAATCCAAGCGTCAAAAGACTTTGGAGCGGGAATTGGAATGGATCCGAATGTCTCCAAAAGCCCGACAGTCAAAAGGGAAAGCCCGACTGAATGCTTATGATAAGCTGGTAGGAGAAGAAGCAAAAGAGAAAGAAGCAAAATTGGAGCTCTTTATTCCACCTGGGCCTCGATTGGGTGCTAAGGTGATTGAAGCTAATCATGTTTCGAAAGCTTATGGTGATAAGTTGCTATTTGAAGATTTGAGTTTTTCTCTGCCTCAAGGTGGTATTGTAGGAGTAATCGGTCCAAATGGTGCGGGTAAAACCACGCTTTTCAAATTAATTACAGGACAAGAGAAACCGGATTCCGGAAACTTTGAAGTTGGTGAGACAGTGAAGCTTGCCTATGTGGATCAAGAGCATGATCATTTGGATCCAAATAAAACAGTGTACCAAACGATCTCTGAAGGCAATGAATTGATGAAGTTGGGAAATAAGGAGGTGAATTCGAGAGCCTATGTTTCCAAGTTCAACTTTGCCGGATCTGATCAGGAGAAAAAAGTCGGAGTGCTTTCAGGGGGTGAGCGTAACCGCGTGCATTTGGCTTTGACCCTGAAAGAAGGAGGAAACCTCTTGCTTTTGGACGAACCGACCAACGACTTGGATGTAAATACACTTCGTGCCTTGGAGGAAGCCTTGGAAAACTTCGGAGGCTGTGCGGTGATTATCTCCCACGACCGTTGGTTCTTGGATAGAATTTGTACACATATTCTGGCTTTTGAGGGAGATTCTCAGGTTTATTGGTTTGAGGGTAACTTCACCGATTACGAAGAGAACAAGAAAAAGCGTTTGGGTGATGTCACTCCGAAAAGAATTCGGTATAAGAATTTGAAATAATATTGAATGTGATCACTCCCCGGTTTAAAACACTTCGGGGGGTAATTCCTTTTCTTTGGAGAATTTTAATTTAAATAAGAATTATAAGTTTGCACGGGGTTTAGGTGAAATCCTAGGGAAAAATTATATAAAAAACTGATACTTATTTTAAGAAATTTTTTCTAATCCAACCCTGAATGCCAAGTATCCATGCAAATTTTCCAATCCCCGTTGTCTTGCTTCCTCCAAGTAGCAACATAAACTCCTCGGTTGTAAATACTGTCATTTGTGTCCCTGTCAATAAAATATTCAACGTAGCCCCCTATGGTGATTACTTGGTTTTGACTGATTATCATTTCAGGTTCATCAAAACTTTCCAAGGCTAATTTTTTGGCTTTTAAGTATTCATTCCAACTATCTTTTTGATCCTTGACACCTCTTTGATAAATTCCAGATGGTGTAAGTCTTAGAAAATCATTTTCAAAATAACTGAAAAATTCGTCAGTTCCTTGACCATATAAGGTGTACATTTCATTATAAGTAGCCAGTACCTGGTTCTTAATTTCATTTTCATTTGTTTTCTTTTCTGAACAACCAAAAATGAGTAAGGCTATAAGGATAATAGGAGCTATATTTTTCATAGTAATTTTTATGTAGAGGATACTATCTGAATAATTTACATTCTTCTTCAGGTGAATCACCTTAAATTTAGGATAGAAGTTACAAGTTTTTTAACTATTTCCTCCTCAACTCCAACACCGTAATTTCCGGCCAAATCCCAACCCGTCCCGGAAAAGCCAAGAATCCAAAGCCTCTATTCACATGAAGGTATCTGCCCAATTCTTCATATAAACCAGCCCATTTGGGGTATCGAAGTGAAGCAGGACTCCACTTGATAAAGCCGGGGATTTCTATCCCAAACTGCATTCCATGGGTATGTCCACTCAGTGTGAGGTGAATATGGTGGGCAAAAGATTTTACTTCCTCATCAAAATGAGAAGGATCGTGACTCATCAGAATTTTGAAGCTTTCCTTGGTCAGATTAGCCGCTGCTTTTGCCAAGTCTCCATATTGAGCAAATCCTTTTCCCCAATTCTCTACGCCAATAAGATCTATACTTGAATTGCCCTTTTGGATTTGGATGTTTTCATTCCGAAGAAGCTTGAATCCCAATTCTTCCTGAATTTGAAACAGGCGCTGCATATTGGATGCTTTGGCTTCCTGACTCGGCCAAGACATGTAATCCCCATAATCATGATTTCCCAAAATGGAGTATTTGCCCATCGGAGCATGGAGTTTTTTGAAGGTCTCTATCCAAGGCTCCATCTCCTCAGATCGGTTGTTCACCAAGTCTCCGGTAAAAAGAATGACATCCGAGCCTTGTCGATTGATTAAGTCTACTCCATATTCCAATTTCTTTTTATCATTAAAACTTCCGGAGTGAATGTCCGAAATCTGAGTGATGGTGAAGCCATCGAATTCTTCAGGAAGGTCATCAAATTCCAAGGTATGCCTGATCACTCGATAGCGGTATTTTCCTATCAGCACACCATGCAGGATTCCTACAAAGGGGATAGCAGCTAGTGCCAAGGCTGTCTGATTTAAAAATTTTCTTCGATCTGGTAAAAAGTCTCCTTCACGGCTTCCAGTAAGGGAGTGAAAGACTCCAGTGGAAACCCGCAAAATATCTTCCCCAAATAAGAAAATCAGGATAATCAGTTTAGGAATTATTGAAAGAATAAGCAGAGAGGCCATTCTCCCAAAGTTTGGACTAGAAACCCCTCTATTGTTAAAGGTTAAAAATGTGTAAGCAACAAAAAGGTAAACGATAATGGAAAAGGCCCAAAATGCAATTTTGATCCATAAGTTACCAGGAAATGAAGTCTTGAAAGCCTGAATAGCATACCAATCAATCAAGAAGAGGAAAGCCAAATAGAAAAGAATACGGATGAGCATGATGCCTACTAATTAAAGATTTGAATGGGTTTGAAATTAAAAGGGGAAAGTTTGGGCTATTTCTCCATCGGATGCATCTGAAGCAATTCATCAGCATTCCAAAATCCTTTCTTATCCATTACTTCTTCCCTAACCTGTTTAACCAAATCCGAAGAAATAGGAGAGGCTTGATTTCCAAAGGAATTGCGTACATAGGTAAGTACTGCAGCAATTTCGGTGTCATTCAGCATGCCTTCATAAGGGGTCATCGGAACCTGTCCCGGATATACGCGACCGTTGACTTCGATTTCCCCCATGATGCCTTTTAATACAATTTTGATTAATCGTTCTTGATTACCAGTTACCCAAGAGGTGCCACGGAGTGGAGGGAATTGGGAAGCGGTCAATCCGCCTCCATCCAATTGATGGCAAGTTCCACAAAATCCTTCCCTAGCGTAGATTTCTTTTCCAAGAACAAAAAGCTCTCGATCAGAACCTGTCAAACTGGATTTGATATCTTCTTCTTTTTTCTCCTCGACTGAAAGTCCATTAATATGTGCAATGGCTGTTTCTAAAGTTCGAGGAATCCAAGTCCCATCTTTTGGCTGTTTTTCAACCTCTGCCAAAACTCGCACTCCCTCTTCCTGAGGTAGCCAAGAGGCGGCGGCTATGACTTCCATGCGAACCCTCCCATGTGGGTCAGAAGCCGCTTTCAGAAGTAAGTCTGCTTGGTCTTTGACTTGATGACCAGTATATCGGAGTACTCGAACTGCAGCGGCTCGTACACGATGGTCTTTTGACTCCAAGAGTGATTCCAAAAGGTCCTGATTAAGCTGATTGATTCCCCATGTCACCCAAAGTGCCTCTAAACGGTTGTGTTCGTAATTTGGATCGGATGGATCCAAGTCAGCTATCCATTTTTCAACAGCTTGATAAACTTCCGAAGCGTCTCGTCCTCTCAATTCTCTTCGAGTTCGATAGCGGGCTCGATATTCAGGAAGCTTCAGATTTTCCAAAAGTTCTGGAATACTGGCACCATCAATTTTAGCTGGCGTAACCAAAGGCCGTGATGGATAGGTAATCCGATAAATTCTGCCATGCACATGATCACGAAGCGGATCCCGGGCATTGTGCTGCATGTGACCGATTAGAATGTTATGCCAGTCAACGATGTATAATGAACCATCAGGAGCAAATTCAAGATCAACTGGACGGAAGTTTCGATCGGTAGAACTAACCAAGTCCTGACGAAATTCTGTTTTGAAACCGACAGAATCTTCAATCATTCGATGTTGCTTAGTACCTAAGAAACCAATGGTGTTATTCAATAAAATATCTCCCTGAACTTCATCCGGGAAGTGACGACTGGAAACGAATTCTAAGCCCGAAGTGGGTCGGACCATTTGGTCTTTTTCTACCAAGTTTGGCCCCTTGAAATTGGAGTTGCCATATCGAGGGAGAACAGATCCCGGTAGCATCCAATTGAGGTTTGGACCGGAAGTCTCGAGGTAAAAATTTTGACCCCAGTCATCGAAAGCAATTCCCCAAGGGTTTGGAATAGCGACTTGGTTGACACGCTCCAATTTGTGTCGCTTCGGTTCATACCGATAAAATCCCCCATTCGTTGCTCGTACCGGACCATATGATGTCTCAACATTGGTATGTAAAAAGACTCCTTCAGCCATGTAAATCGCTCCCGATTCATCGGTGGTATAAGCAGAAATCGCATGATGGGTATCATGATCATCAAAACCTGAAAGCAGGATTATTTTTTTGTCCGCTTTATCATCTCCATCCGTGTCTTGAAGAAGGACTAGGTTGGGTAATTGAGATACGTAAACTCCTTCTGCGGCAATTTCAAAGCCCACTGGTAGATGCAAGTTCTCTGCAAAAATGGTTTGCTTATCTGCTTTGCCATCATTGTCCGTGTCCTCCAGAATGATGAGTTTGTCAGATGGTTTTGGATCTCCGGGTTTGAAATGAGGGTAGCTTGGCATGGTTGCAACCCACAACCTTCCTTTATTATCGAAAGAAAGTTGAACTGGATTAGCCAAATCCGGGAATTCTTCTTCAGATGCGAAGAGTTCGATTTTATATCCTTCAGGAACTTTTAGACTTGCTAAAGCATCTTCTCCATATTTGTATTCCAAGCTGCCATTTGCCTGTGGATTGTAGTTGGTTTCTACCTCGGGTAAATCTCTGGTTTTTGCATCAGCTGCTATCAAATCGTATTTTTTTCCCTGAGCTGCAGCCCAAATGGCAGAATCTCGATTGGCGGTGAGTTGACGGATTTTTTCCAACTCATAGGGGTAATTATCCGGGCCAAATGGATCATACCTTCTTCCAAAAACATGGACGCCATTTGGGATTTTGTAATCATTGTGCCACATCCAGTTTTTTTCCATTACAGCCTGATGTACGGATTCTAGTTTTCCGTTTTCCTTTTGATCAGCTTCTCCAAAAAGTTCATCTGCCAATAATTGAGCTAATTTTTTATATCCTTCTTCAGTAAGTTGTGAGCCATCAATTGTCAAAGGTTCAGCAGTAGATTCATACCATTTCTGACTCGCTGTGAATGCATCTACAAAAACCAATTCATGTTTTTTGGCTACTTCCTCAATCGCTTGGGTATAAGCGCGAATGATTTCATTTTGCTCGATTCCATCCGGAACATCTACGATATCGGTAATATCTTCCATCGCGATAGGAGAAACCAGTGCCAATTGAGGTGCAGTTTTCCCATTATACTTTTGAGCTTTGGAATGAATTACCCAAGCTTCCAGCTCATCTTTAAAGTTTTGAAGTTTTTCTATTCCCTGAAAAGACTCACTGAAACCAAAAAAGCCAATCACCATATCCATTTGAAGGCGTGTTAGCCATTGGTCTGGTTTTTCAAAAAATCCCTGTGAGTCGGAGTAAGTTGCGTATTCATCTTGAAACAGCTCAGCTCCTGGGAAAGCCCATGGATCATTGGTTGCAGAGCGAGGGCGAAATCCCGGCGTGTCTCCTGGGTCAGCCATATTCCGAATGAATAAAGTACTATCAGGATATCGGATCTGCATTTCAGTTTCAAACCAGCCAAATTCCATCATTCTGGAAGCCAGGTTTCCTCCAACTAAAGCAATACGGCTGCCTTTATTTAAGGCGAGCTTTTTTTCTTTTTGGCAGGAGGAAAGAAGGACAATAAAAAGAATTAGGATGGCAAGAGAAGCACGTTTCATCATGAGGATTGGATTCTATAGATCGGGCAAATGAATAGGAAATATCGCTTTTATTTCCCTAAGGTTCAACTGAAGTGAAATCAAGGTCTTTTAAAACAAAATTTCCTCCTCTTTTTTGTGAATGGTAGATCATTTGGGTGCTTATCTCTTTTGCTTTTTTTAAATTTCAAATTGAAAACCAATTAGTAGCCCATGATAACCCAAAATCAAATCCTATATTCTTTCTTTTTTGTGGCCTTTTCATTCTTGGTTTTTTCCTGTGAAAAACCCAGCCCTGAGCGACAATTAACAGGAAATCCAAAAATCGATAAACTCAAAATCCCAGATGGATTTAAAGTCGAACACCTCTACAGTCCGGGAGAAAATGATCAGGGATCCTGGGTGGCAATGACTTTTGATGACAAGGGCAGAATGATTACTGCCGATCAATATGGTTTCCTTTATCGACTGACTATTCCTTCAATTGGTTCAGAAGATTTGACTCCACAGGTAGAAAGATTGATAGTTGGAAATGTGGCTGAGCCTCAGGTTGGGATGGGATATGCCCAAGGATTATTGTATGCTTTCAATAGCCTTTATGTCATGGTTAATCATAATCCGGACGATAAATTTTCAAAAAGCACAGGCTTGTACCGGATTCAGGATTTAGATGGAGATGATCAATATGAAACGGTTACCGAAATTCGGACTTTTTCCGGGGAGCCAGGAGAACATGGGCCTCATTCCTTGAAATTATCTCCGGATGGAAAGCATATTGTGCTTTCTGCTGGAAATCATGTGGATGTTCCCGAGATGGATCAATATCGACTTCCTAGAGTTTGGGATGAGGATAATCTTTTTCCATTGATTAAGGATCCTCGTGGTCATGCGAATAATCGAAAAGCTCCCGGTGGATGGATTGCTCAAATTGATCCCGAAGGAAAAAATTGGGAATTGATCGCTGCAGGTTTTCGAAATGAGTTTGATATCGCTTTCAATGAGGTAGGGGATCTTTTTACCTATGACTCGGATATGGAGTGGGACTTCGGAATGCCTTGGTATCGCCCCACTCGGATTAATCATGTGACAAGTGGAGCTGAATTTGGCTGGCGTACAGGGAATGCCAAATGGTCTCCCAATTATCCGGACAATCTCCCAGCAGTTTTGAATATCGGGCAAGGTTCTCCGACTAATGTCATGTTTGGCACAGATGCGAAATTCCCAGCCCACTATAGAAAGGCGCTTTACGCTTTTGACTGGAGTTTTGGGATAATTTATGCGATTCATTTAGACCCTTCAGGAGCTAGTTATCAAGCTACTGCTGAGGAATTCATTTCAGGGTCCCCACTTCCTTTGACGGATGGTACGATCGGTCCAGATGGAGCGATGTATTTTGCCTCAGGAGGTAGAAGATTGGAGTCGGATTTATATCGGGTGTATTTCGATGGTGATTTGGATATATATACTCCTTTGAGCATGGAGAATCTTCCTTCCGAAGCCAAACTCCGTCGTGATTTGGAGAAATTCCATGTAGATCCTGCTGATCCCGCAGGTTTGGAATTGGCTTGGGGAAATCTTGATCATGCTGACCGATTTGTTCAGTATGCAGCCCGGATAGCCTTAGAACATCAACCAGTGAATTCTTGGAGAGAAAAAGCCTTAGCTGAAACAAATCCTGTAAAGAAAACCCAGGCTATTTTGGCATTGGCTCGGCACAGCCAAAATGCAGATGCTATTCCCATGCTTCAGGCTTTGATGAGCATTGATTATTCTGAGCTTTCTGAAAAAGAAAAGCAGGATTTACTTCGGACGATTGAGGTGATTTTATATCGATTTGATGATGCTTCAAATCCCGTTAAATCTGAATTGATAGCTTATCTTTCACCGAATTTCCCTGCTGATGACAACATGCTGAATCGCTCACTTTCAGTGCTTTTGACTCATCTTAATGCACCGGATGCGGTGGAAAAGACCTTGGCATTGCTGAAGACTGCTAAAGATGATGCTGATTACCAAAAGACATTTACATCCTCGGCGGAGCTGGTTTTTCGAAATCCTCAATACGGTTTGGATATAGCGAATATGCTCGCAAATGTTCCACCAGCCCAAGCGACCTATTTTGCTACCGTCTTGGGAGGAGCTGAGACAGGCTGGACTCCTGAAATGCGGGAAGAATATTTTGCTTGGATCAAGAATGCTCTGACCAATTACAAAGGGGGTAGAAGCTATGTTGGTTTTTTGGATCGAACCCGAAAAATGGCTCTGGCACATGTAGTCCCTGAGGATTTTGAAAAATATGATGAGCTTTCAGGTGGGAAACTATTGACTTCGAGTGGAAATGATATAGCCGATACAGGGATCCAACCAGAAGGTCCAGGAAGAAGTTGGAAAGTGGAAGATGCACTTGCAATTGTAGAAAATCTCCAGGGAAGGGACTATCTCAAAGGGAAGGCCATGTATCAGGCCACGCTTTGCCAGTCTTGTCATACCATGCAGGGTGAGGGTGGAATTATTGGACCGGATTTAACCCAATTAGGCACACGCTTTTCCAAGAAGGATATTTTGGAAGCTACCATCAATCCAAGTGCTGTGATTTCTGAACAATATCACGCGACGGTTTTTGAATTGAAAGAGGGAGGTTCTATCGTTGGTCGCTTGACCAATGAGGATGACGCTAATTATTACGTGTCTCAAAACCCTTTTGCTCCGGATGATTTACGTACTATTCCAAAAAATACCGTGGCTTTTACCAAAAATTCAGATGTATCCATCATGCTTCCCGGTCTTATTAATCGCCTTAATGAAGAAGAATTGAAGGATTTAATGGCCTACTTGATATCTGGAGGGAATGAAAATCACGAGGTGTTTCAAGATCAAAGTATTGAAGGAAATTGATTTGCTAAGCTTGATCAGTTTGGCTTATTTCATTCCTTCAGGTGACAATTATCATTTTTAAGTTGGTATTTGGAAGGTAATATTGATTACCAATTCCAGAAGCCATGAAATCTAACCGTCTTTCCAAAAAAAGCATTTTGCAAGCCTGTAAAGTCAAGCAGGAATTAACCATTTCTGATTTTGAGCAAGAGCTAAAAAATATTCGTGAAAACCTGACCAATCATGATGAAAGTGCCAGCCAATCTCAGAAAGGAAGCGGGGATCAAAATGAAATGATCGTTAGGCTGGAGCATGAGCTTACCTTCTTGAAAAAAGAGCTTCAAATTCTGGAATCCATAGACCCAGAAAAGGAATTTCAAACAGTGGATGAAGGAGCAGTAGTTGAAACAGATCAGCGAATCTTTTTTGTGTCAACTTCCATTGAACAGGTGGATGTGAATGGAAAATGCGTCTTTGGAATCTCTACCAAAGCACCCATTTTTCAAGCCATGAAAGGAAAGAAAAAAGGGGATTCCTTTGAAGGTGGAGGTATCCACTATTTTATTGTGGATGTATATTAAGATCTTTTTACTCCCTAACGATCGGTAAACCTTGCTGATACCAAGCCTGTATACCTCCCTGTAAATGGTACACATTCGTAAAGCCCATTTCGACTAATTGCTCAGCTGCTTCCCTACTTCTAGCACCAACAGCACAATACAGAAGAACTGGCTTGTCTTTTGGGAGTTCTTGGACTTTTTTCTGAAAATCAGGCTGGTAGTAATCGATTTCGATAGCTCCTTCGATTTTCCCCTGAGCGATTTCTCCCGGAGTTCTTACATCCAGGATATTTCCGGTACTTCCTAATTTGCTGAATTCCTGTGGGTTCAGGTTCACTACAGAAGCTCCGGAATTAGTTACGGTTTGATTAGTTCCCTTGTCAGATTGGCAGGAAACAGCAATCAAAAGAAGGAAAAGGAAAAAGGGCGTCAGGTATTTCATTTGAACGGTTTTTTGACAAATGTAATAGGAATCAGTAATGCCTTTCTGTGAGAAAAATTACTAAAAGAAACGGATCAAACGTGCTGATCGATTAAAATACCGTTTCCATCAGGATCAAATAATAGGATGCTTCCAGGCCCTTTTCCATTAGGATCAGTTTCTTGCGCAAGAGGAATCCCACCGTTTTTAAGTGATTGCTGAATTGATCTTACATCATCGAAATTTTCAAGAACTTGGGCATCCTGATTCCAACCTGGATTAAAGGTCAAAATATTTTTTTCGAACATTTCGTGAAAAAGTCCGATTAGCGTTTGTTCATTTTTCATGATCAGGTAATTCATTTCTTCACTTCCTGCGAAGACAGAAAAACCCAATTGCTTATAAAATTTCCGCGAGGCTTGTAAGTCCTTGACTGAAAGACTGATTGAAAAAGCTCCAAGTTTCATAATGTAGGGGTTTGATGAGTTATTAAGATAAGTAATTCTATCCGGTCTTTCAGGGTACAAATTCTTGATCGAGTGGTATTTTTCTCCTTTATCCCTTTTTGGGTTTGAAAATTCCCAACTTTTTATTCATTTCATACCAAACCCAATCAAGCATGAAAAAATTACTCTTCGTCCTCTTTCTCCTTCCTGGTATTTCATTAGCGCAAAATCATGAAGAAAATATTCAAAGCATTTTCAATCTGGAGTTGACCAAAGGCCATACCTATGAAAATCTACGCTACCTCTGCAAAGACATTGGTCACAGGCTATCGGGCTCTCCCCAAGCAGCTGCTGCGGTGGAATATACCCGTCAACTTATGGAAAGCTATGGATTTGACACAGTTTATTTACAGCCGGTAATGGTTCCGCATTGGGTGCGTGGTGGAAAAGATGAGGTTAAGATTGTCAATTCCGAAAAATTGGGCACAGTAGACCTTCAGGCCTTGGCCTTAGGAAATACTCAAGGGACAGGACCAAGTGGATTGGTGGGAGAAGTAGTGGAGGTTCAAGGATTGGAGGGGTTGCGAGCCTTGGCAGAGGGTGCAAAAGGAAAGATTGTCTTTTACAATCAGCCCATGGACCCTACCAAAGTCAATACTTTTCAAGCTTACAGCGGAGCAGTTGGTCAACGAGGTTCAGGTGCCGCTGAAGCATCGAAGTATGGAGCGATTGGAGTTATTGTACGCTCCATGAGCAATCGGATCGATCATATCCCACATACTGGAAATCAGCGCTATAATCCTGATTTCCCTGAGATTCCTTCTTTGGCAATCAGTACCCAAGATGCGGAGCTTTTAAGTGATTTGCTGAAAGAACAATCTGATTTGAAGGTCTTTTTAAAATCTCAGGGAGAAATGAGAGGTCAGGTTCTTTCTTACAATGTGATTGGTGAAATCCGAGGTACTGAGAGACCAGATGAAATCATCGCTGTAGGTGGGCATTTGGACTCTTGGGATGTGGGTGAAGGAGCGCATGATGATGGAGCAGGGTGTATGCAGGCAATTGAGGTTTTGCGGATTTACAAGGAATTGGGTTGGAAGCCGAAACGAACCATCCGAGCTGTAATGTGGATGAATGAAGAAAACGGCTTGATGGGAGGAAGAGAATATGCTCGTGTAGCCAAAGAAAAAGGTGAAAAACACATTGCTGCTATCGAGTCGGATTCTGGAGGTTTTTTACCAATCGGGTTTTCTTCAACAGGAACCGAATCCCAACGTTCCAAATTAGCCTCTTGGAGAGATTATTTTACCCCCTATAATATTTGGAAATTGGACGTGCCAGGTGGAGGCGCTGATATTGGTCCGCTTCGGGATCAGGGGCCTATCTTGATTGGTCTACATCCAGATTCACAGCGATACTTTATCTATCACCATACAGCAGCTGATGTTTTTGAAGCAGTAGATCAACGGGAATTGGAGTTAGGTGCTGCAGCGATGACTGCCTTGGTTTACCTAATCGAACAAGAGGGGATTTAATGTTAGAAAAAGAGGAAAAAGTTCCTGAAATCAGTATTCTCATCCCCTTCAAAAATGCTGAGAAGTGGATAGAGGAATGTCTTGAATCAATCATTACTCAAAGCTTCCCCGATTTTGAGGTGATTGGCGTGAATGATTTTTCACAGGATAAGAGTGCTTTGATTTTTGAGGAATATGTCAAAAAAGATCCCCGATTTAAACTTCTTTCAAATACAGGACATGGAGTTATTCCCGCATTGGATTTAGCTTTTTCAGCTTCCAAAGGGAAAATGATTACCCGGATGGATCCGGATGATCGCATGCCGGAAAAACGGTTGGAAATTATGCGGAACCGACTGCTCCGCTGCGATAGGCATACCGTTGTGACAGGAAAGGTGCTTTATTTTTCAGAGCATGAAGTAAGTCCTGGTAACCTAGATTACCAAAGTTGGCTCAATGATATCAACATGCATGGGAATCAATATGCCCAAATTTACAGGGAATGTGTTATCGCCTCTCCCAATTGGCTGACTTATCGGGAAAATATTGATTTAATTGGTGGATTTGGAAATCTACACTATCCGGAGGATTATGATTTGGCTATCAAATGGTATGAAAGGAAAATAAATTTTGAAGCTGTACAGGAATTAACCTTATACTGGAGGGAACATCCCGATCGGAGTACCCACAACTCTAATTATTTCACCCAAAAGCTTTTTTTAGAATTAAAAATCAATGCCTTTTTAAAATTGGATTTTAGAGGCGGTCCTTTGTTGATTTGGGGGAAAAACAAAAAATCAGAGCTGATCTCCAAGATTTTGAAGGAGCATCAAGTTCATTTTAAGATTCACGATACCAAGGACTTCAAACTCATTGAAAAAATCTCCAACCCACAATTACTGGTAGCCATATATCCTGAAGAAAAGGAGCGAATTGAAATCCAAAAGTACCTGACGTTGATAGGTCTCAAGGAAGGGACCGATTGGTGGTGGGTTTAGTTTTTTGGATAAAATTGCTCGGTATAGGCTTTTTTTGATTGAATCTTTTCCTTTGAAAAAGGAATCCCCACAAACTCATCATTTGCCCAAATCGGGAATAAATTCTTGTAAAATGGGCTTTCGGGATTTCCGGATTGTCCTGGCGTGTTGATTCCAATTGTATTTTCCCAATCACCAGTGTCTACTACAATTCGGAATGAGGCTCCCGAAGTATTATTATCTCCGTAGGCATTGGCACCTGGCGTAAAACTATAGCCACCTCGAGGTAGGATATCGGTATTCAATTTGGCTTGCCATGCTTTATTGACCACTAGACCCAAAGGATGAATAATTTGGGCATGTTTGTAATCCGCTTGACCATATTGCCATTTGGAGGGGTTTTCGCCAAGTTTTTCTTCTAATGTTTTAATGGCCTGCTCAAAACTTTCCGCCAATAATCGATCTCTATTACCAATAGGGTTGTTGTTGTACATTTTTTCAGGATTATCCATCCATTCCAAAACCCGCGTTAACTGAATACTGCCCATCCAAGGCTTCACTTCATCAGGGATCATCAATTCAGAGATGTTCCTTCTCAGAATTCGTTCCCACATCACATAGACTCCAGCTTCAATAGAATTAGGACTTAGAACAAAATCCCAAGCCTGTAATACTTGACTTAGGGAATCAACGCGCTCATTTTCCCAAGTCAAACTTTTAAGAAAAGGAATCAATCGTCTTGCTGGCAAGGCGAGGTAGTCGTTTTGCAAGGCTCCCATTTCTGAAACGGTGAATTTTTTATTTTGACTCAGAACCTCTTTGATTCGCTCTCCCCGAAAATCATCAGACCATTCATAGCCCAAAGCCTCTGGATAAGGGTAATTTTCCTCGGCTACATTTTGATTAGCTGTCGCAATAAAGCCTGATTCCGGATTGACTGAATGGGGTCTGTCTTCAATAGGGAGATAGCCATCCCATTCATAATCTCCATTCCCAGCTGTCGTAATCAAACCTGAGAAACCTCTTCGAATTGGGGTAATTCCGGTTGCCTGCCACCCGATTGTTCCATCTTTTCCAGCCCAAACCATATTTTCAGCTGGTATATTATTGTAGGTACATGCCTTCCGAAATTCTTCCCAAGTTTGAGATTGGTCCATTCGCAAGCTAGCTAAATAGGGTGCAGAACCCGGTTCCAGCCAAGCGCATTCTACCGCCACCGCTTTATTCAAATCCTCATCGATAAAAGTCACTGGACCGTGAATGGTGTAGTGATGTGTGACGATTTCTTCTTTTCCGCCTTTGACCCGGATGGTATCCTGGATTTTCTCCATTTCTTTCCATTCTCCCTGAAAGAAATATAACTCTGGGTTTTCAGGTGAAATGTCATAAACACGTAGGTCTTCATTGTCCGTAGAGAAAATCGTAAGTCCCCAAGCTCCGTAATCGTTATGACCGATTGACACTCCCGGAATCTCAGGTTCTCCTGCTCCGATGACGTTCCACCCTGGTGCATTCAAGTGAACCCAATATCGAAGGGAAGGAACAGCCTGAAGTCTATGTGGATCGTTTGCCATGAATGGATAGCCGCTTGCTGTTTTCTCTCCTGAAACCACCCAATTGTTGCTTCCTTGAGCGAAGGCATCGGACTCCAAGGTGTACCGAATGGATTCTTCAAGTAATGCAGTTGATTTTTCAAACTCATCCTCACTTATTCGAAATGATTCCACAATATCCTCTTTGCGAAATTCTACTCTCTTTCTAAATGCTTGGTAGGGAGCTAGAATATCCTTCATTAGCAATTCCTCTGGTATGCTTGGGTCCAAATCCAAAACTGGTTCATTGGGATGGAAATAATAAAATTCTTTGGCTTTCTCAGGACCAATTTGACTTACCACCCGACTGATATCGAGTTCATCTACCACATTTTCCAGAAGCCCCTGATGTCTGGAAATGACCACTTCCCAAGTCCAATATTCAGGAAGGATTTCAAGCATTTTAAACTCTATTGGAAGCAATTCTGGATTGTCCCGTACTTCAGCGATGTAGGTGTTAATTCCTTCGACAAAAGCATCGACGATTTCAACCCCACGAGGATGATAATGCCTCAGTTCCGTTTCCTTATCACCTCGAAATTTAAATAGTCTTACCCCTCGGTCTCGTTCCAACTCACGTTCCCCTAGAATTTCCGCGAGAGTTCCTGTAGCCTGTCTACGCCACAATTCAAATTGAAAAAGCCGATCTCTTGCAGCCAAATATCCTTGGGTGAAAAAGAGATCTTGCTCATTTTGAGCAAAAATATGGTTGATTCCATTTTCATCCCGAATCACTTCCACTTCCTCCTGTAAACCGGGGATTTGAAGTTGATTTTTTTGGCAGGCTGCCAAAATCAACAACAGGAAAAAAGCTAGGAGTCGGAAGTTTAATCTTGATTTCATGGTTCTGGGGTTTGAAGAAATTTCTACAATAAATCGGGGATTTCCAATGAATTGTCACGGTAGGAAAGGAAAACTGAAAAAATGAAAGCCCCGATTTCTTTAATCGGGGCTCCCACCTTACTAACAAAAAAGTATTTCCCTAGGGAAGCTACTAACCTACTTCAATGGCTTTCTTATGTTCGCCCTTGATCATTTTACTTTTTGGAAGGACTAATCTGAGCAATCCATTTTTGTAGTTGGCATCAATGGATTCTTCAGATACATTTTCGGGAAGCACAAAAGATCTTCGGATACTGGTGTAAGAAAATTCTTTCTTACGGTATTGATCTCTTTCCTCTTCTTCATGATGTTCTTTTTCAGCGCAAATATTCAATACGCCTTCTTCAACATCTATTTTGAAGTCCTTCTTATCAAATCCCGGAGCTGATAATTCGATCTTAAATTCTTTGTCATTTTCGATCACATTAGCTGAGGGAACCTCCACGGTTTTATCCATGAACCAAAACTTGTCATCCCATTCGAAGGGATTTTCTGCTCCAAAGAAGTCTTGGGCCATTTTGGGCCAAAAACCTCTACTTCTTTTAGTTATAGCGCCCATGATTCTTTGTGTTTAAGTGAATTAATGACCTTAATTTCCTTTTCTTTTAAAGGGAATTGAATGATATCCATCACATCTAGAGGTGATTCCGATCAAAGAAAAAGTATAATCAAAAATCGTATTGAATATTCTCTATTTTCAACTTCAACCATGTCCAATCATTTTCCTCAAACCGCCAAGTTGCTCGCATTGTACTTGGAATTTTTATGCCCTGAAAAGTTGAATATTCTTGTACGGTTAGGATCCAAGGAAAGCGTTTTGATTCGGGTTTGTTTTCATAAAACCTCAAAGCTTCAAATCGAATGAAATCTCCATTTTCGTCAAAAAAGAAGGTGCCGGTTCCAATAGTCTCTCCGATTGTTAAGGAGGCTTTTGCGGAATTTCCATCTAATTCCTGCCAGGAGATAGCAGGATGGAGCGCTAGACTTGGAATCCAGACAAGTTCACCCAAAAGTCGCTGAATACTTCCTTCGTCAATTTTCTCTCCCTTCTCTTCAACGATGGGGAAAATACCGCCGAGCAGAATCAGCATTTCTCCTTTTCCATTCAAACACTGATCTCTTCCAAAAATTTTTATCCCAGGTAGCATTTGCATTTCAACTTCCCAATGGAAAGCCGGATAATTCACACGAGTAAGTTGAAAAGCTGTCGCAAGCTTCCAATCATCTTGACTCGGCTTCATTTTCAACTCTGCGCTTTGGTGTATCTCTGCCATTGTCATAGGATTGGTTTCATCAAAACCTATCCGGTTTAGCCACTTGATAAGGGGTTTAGGTAATTCCCTTATTTTTCGAAGTTCTACAGATTCAGTTTTCTCTCGGAAAGCTGCTTTTTCATCTTCAAGCTTTTGGTTCCAATTGGATATGAAAAGCATTTGAATCGCTGTAATGAGAATGATTATGTTTGGGATGGTTCCAAACTTGGCGTCCTGCCAAACAGAAAAAATTAATACCTGAGAGATCAGGACTGCTAGTATTCCAAAATATCCTGCTGACGGATTTTCCAAGAATCCGAGAATTGCAAAAACCAAAAAAAGGATAGTTCCCAAAAGCCAAACCCAACCCAAAGCAGGAGAAATAGGAGCTGTCAACTGCTCGATTTGTGCAAACTTGAAAGCTTTTAAAAATCCAAGCAAATGAATAAGACCATGAAGAATAGCAATTAAAATGATAGCAGTTTTCATAGTAAAAAATGGTTTAGTTGACCTGGCTCTAATTTTAAAAAATTACAAATCAATTCAAATTTTACGTAGCTTTCTAATTGCTAATCATTCGCTAAAGCCATGAAAAAAATCAACCTTCTAATTCTTGCTTCCCTAGTTGCTTGGGCAGCATGTAGCCCTGAAAAGCCTTATCAATTTCAAGTCTCTGACCTAGAACCACTCATTGATACCTTATCCTCTGATTATTTTGAAGGACGGATGCCTTTTTCGGAAGGCGAGAATAAGACGATAGGTTATCTAGTTCATGAATTTGAGTCTTATGGTTTGGAGCCTGGAAATGGTGACTCCTACATTCAGGATGTTCCCTTGGTTTCAATTTTCACAGAAGCTTCTCCAACCATGGAAATCAAATCGTCTAACGAGTCCATGACATTGGAAGGATTGAAGGATTATGTTTTATGGACGCAGCGAACGGATTCTGAAGTACAATTTGAAGATGCAGAATTAGTCTTTGCAGGATTTGGAATCGTGGCTCCGGAATATGGCTGGGATGATTACAAAAACATCGATGTGAAAGACAAGATCGTCGTAGTCTTGGTCAATGATCCTGGCTTTGGAACTGAAGATGCCTCATTTTTCAAAGGAAATACCATGACTTACTATGGCCGATGGACCTATAAATATGAGGAAGCAATTCGTCAGGGAGCTTTGGGGTGCTTGATTGTCCATAATACTATTCCGGCTGGTTATGGATTCAATGTGATTCAAAATTCTTGGAATGCTTCCAAGCTTTACTTGGACGATCGGGGAAAGGAGGGTTATAAATTGGCCTTTGAAGGTTGGGTGACCTTGCCTACTGCCAACAAGCTTTTTGAAATGGCTGGGCTGAATGAAAGAGAATTATTGGCAAAGGCTCGAAAGCCAGATTTTGAAGCTATTCCTATGGGTTTGACGGCAAGTTCATCGATGGCAGTAAACGCCACCTACAATACCTCCAAAAATGTGGTTGCAAAAATCACTGGTATCGAGCAGCCTAAAGAATATGTGATTTATACTGCGCATTGGGATCATTTTGGAATAGGAAAACCAGATGAAACAGGAGATAGTATCTACAATGGAGCCTTGGATAATGCTTCTGGTACGGCTGCTTTATTAGCTTTGGCTAAAGCTTTTCAGGAGTCAAAAGCCCCAAATCGAACGGTTGTCTTTTTAGCAGTTACTGCAGAAGAGCAAGGGTTATTGGGCTCTGCTTATTACGCTCAAAACCCAATCTATCCATTGGGTAAAACCGTTGCGAATATCAATATAGATGGGGTCAATCCTTATGGGAAAATGCGGGATGTTTCTGTGATTGGTAGAGGACAATCAGAAATGGAAGATCTTTTGGATGTGGAATTGCAAAAGCAGGGGAGATATGCGGCTCCAGATCCAAATCCAGTGGCTGGTTACTATTTTCGTTCAGATCATTTCAATTTTGCCAAGGTAGGGGTTCCTGCTCTTTACTTCCAAAATGGAATTGACCATGTGGAAAAGGGAAAGGAATACGGAAAAGAACTCGAGGAAAATTACACGATTGAGTATTATCATAAGCCTTCCGATGAGTACGATCCAGAACGTTGGAATTTGGAGGGAGCTGCAGAAGATGTACAATTACTTTACAACATTGGCCAGAATATCTCGAATTCTACCCAATGGCCAAATTGGAAAGAAGGATCCGAATTCAAGGCTATTCGGGATGGGTATATGAAGAAGTAGTGAAATTGAAAAAATGATTATAAAAATGCTCGAGATAAAATTTCTCGAGCATTTTTATTTATGATTTCGCCAATAGGAGTTGAAATTCCAAAGGACTGCAAGACTGGAATTCATCTTCTGCTAAGTCCTCGAAAATCTCTTCATCAAATTCCATCTCGGTCTTTTCGATTTTTCCGTCAGGATGAACAATAAGTTCTACTCCTGTCAAATCATCTGGATTCACCTGAACCAAAACCTGATAATCGTCAAAGATTCGCTTGAAATACTGTGCTATTGATTTGGCCATGGTGCTTTTTTTAAATTTTTTTCAAAAATAGGACATAATTTTCATGATTGGATTTTGACAATTCCAAACCCTTTCTAAATTTGTCACAAGCTTATGAAAACAACAACAAACAAATATTGGTGGTGGCATCTAAATTCTTTCCCGGGGAAAGTACAGCAAGCCCTTGCCTAAATTTGAGTTGCATGAATATAAAATGGCTTACTGGAATCCCCGGTAAGCCTTTTTTTATGTCTTAAAAATTTCAAAATGAATCACGTAAAATTTCCCATCCTGACCACCTTTCGAAAGCGTTTGGCAGATACGATTACTCCTGTGAGCATATACTTGCAGATTCGAGATCGATTTGCGAATCCGATTCTTTTGGAAAGTTCCGATTATCACGGTCAGGAAAACAGCTATTCCTACATTTGCTTCAATCCCCTGGCAACTTTTTCCTTCAATGCCGGGAAGGTTACAGAAAAGCTTCCCGATGGAAAAGAGATTCAATACGAAGTTGGGGGAGAAAAATCTTTGATGGATTCTCTTCGGGCTTTTGGAAACAAATTCGATCCGACTCCAGATAAATTTAAATTCAGCACCAATGGGCTTTTTGGGTACATACAATACGACACGGTTGGTTGGTTTGAAGATATCAAACTAAGCAAAACGAATCCTAATGAGATTCCCATGATGTACTATGCGATGTATCAGAACATCATCGTAGTGGATCATTACAAAAATGAGCTCTATTTATTCGAGCATCGGGTGGCAGGGGCGAACAATACAGAGTATATCTCCGAAATTGAAACGCTTCTTAACAATAAGAATATTCCAGCCTATTCCTTCAAAACAGTGGGAGAGGAGGTTTCCAATTATACTGATGAGGAATTTTTGAAGGTTCTGAATCAAGGTAGAGAACATTGTTTTCGAGGAGATGTCTTTCAGATTGTTCTATCCAGAAGATTCTCTACAGAATTCAAGGGGGATGAATTCAATGTTTATCGTGCTCTCCGCTCCGTAAATCCATCTCCGTACCTATTCTATTTTGATTATGGTTCTTTTAAAGTTTTTGGAAGTTCTCCAGAAGCCCAAATCGTAGTGAAAAACCGAAAGGCTACTATTTATCCAATTGCAGGTACGTTTCGCCGAACTGGAAATGACGCGGAAGATGCGGTATTGGCACGAAAGCTTTACGATGATCCAAAGGAGAATTCAGAACATGTGATGTTGGTGGATTTGGCTCGAAATGATTTGTCCCGCTCCTCTGATGTGGTTGAAGTGGAAGTTTTCAAGGAAATCCAATATTACTCTCATGTCATTCACTTGGTTTCCAAAGTAACAGGACAGTTGGCAGAAGGTGCCAATCCCCTTCAATTGGTGGCAGATACTTTTCCGGCAGGGACACTATCTGGAGCTCCTAAATACAGGGCTATGAAATTGATAGACGAATTGGAAAATACAAGTAGACAATTCTATGGAGGAGCAATTGGTTACCTGGGTTTCAATGGAGATTTTAATCATGCAATTCTTATCAGATCCTTTGTTTCCGAAAACAATCAGTTACGCTTCCAAGCAGGAGCGGGAGTTGTAGCCAAAAGCTCAATTCCATCCGAGCTTCAGGAGGTAGCAAATAAGTTAGAGGCGTTGAGAGTGGCACTTAGAGCGGCGGAAGAGATATGAAAATTCTAGTCCTCGATAATTACGATTCCTTTACTTATAACCTGGTTTATATCATCAGGCAGTTGGGGTATGGGAAACAAATGGATGTTTTTCGGAATGATAAAATCAGTTTTGAAGATGTGGCGGGCTATAGTAAAATATTACTTTCACCTGGTCCGGGTATACCTGCTGAAGCTGGAATTATGCCTGAATTACTCAAGAGATATTCTTCTGAAAAATCTATTTTGGGAGTTTGCCTTGGGCACCAAGCTATAGGAGAAGCTTTTGGAGGAAGCTTGATTAACCTTTCAGAAGTCCTGCATGGAGTTGCTTCGCAAGTAAAAGTGGAAAGGGATTTGCTCTTTGAAGGAATACCTGATTCATTTCAAATTGGTAGATATCATTCCTGGGTGATAAATGAAGCAACCTTATCACCGGATTTGGAAGTAATTGCCCGAACACCAGATAATCAAATTATGGGGGTAAGGCATAAACAATTTGCTGTTCGAGGAGTACAATTTCACCCTGAAAGTATTCTGACTGAACATGGAGTTCAAATCATAAAAAACTGGTTGGAATCCTGATTTCAATAAAAATCGCTGACAATGAAAGAAATTTTAAATCAACTGATTGAGCATAAAACACTTTCTCAAGCTCAGGCTCGGGAGGTTCTCAAAAATATTGCAACAGGAAGTTACAATTCCAGTCAAATTGCAGCTTTTTTGACCGTTTACTTGATGCGGAGTATTACGGTCGAGGAGTTGCGTGGCTTTAGAGAGGCGATGTTGGAGTTGTGTATTCCTGTAGAAATTGCCGAATACGACGCCATGGACCTTTGTGGTACCGGAGGGGATGGGAAGGATACATTTAATATCTCAACACTTTCTTCTTTTATCGTTGCTGGAGCAGGCCAGAATGTTGCAAAACACGGAAATACAGGGGTTTCTTCTATCTGTGGCTCTTCAAATTTATTGGCATATTTTGGCTACGAGTTCACCAATAATATTGATGAAATTCGCCGGTCTTTGGATGAAGCGGGAATCTGCTTTTTGCATGCGCCGCTTTTCCACCCTGCAATGAAAAATGTAGCTCCTGTTCGAAAGGAATTGGGAGTGAAAACCTTCTTCAATATGCTGGGTCCGATGGTAAATCCAAGTTTCCCGGGCAAGCAATTAGTTGGAGTCTTTAGCCTTGAATTGGCTAGACTGTATGCTTATCTGTATCAGGAATCAAATGCGCAGTTTTCCATTTTGCATTCTATTGATGGCTATGATGAGATTTCCTTGACGGGTGATTTTAAGATGATTTCTAATTCTGGAGAGAAGCTGTATAAGCCGGAGCAAATTGGTCTCGCTACGCTGAAAGCTTCGGAAATAAAGGGAGGTGAGACGATTGAAGAATCAGCAAAAATTTTCGAGTCCATTTTGAAAGGAAAAGGAACCAAAGCTCAAAATCAAGTGGTGTTAGCAAATTCTGCAGCAGCCTTGGTGACAGCCGATCCTTCTCTTTCTTTTCAGGAAGCAGTGGCGAAGGTAGAAGAGGTCCTGCTTGGTGGAAAAGCACTGGATGTCTTCAATAGATTGGTCAATCCCAAAACATCAGTTTCGTTTAATTAAGAGTGAGTTATGAATATTTTAGAAAAAATAATTGCAGATAAATACAAAGAGGTTGAGGAGCGAAAAAGCCTGATTCCAGTTAAACTGTTGGAAAAAAGCATATTCTTTGATGGCCAGGTGGTGTCAATGAAAAAATATATTCAGCATCCCGAGAAATCAGGAATTATTGCTGAATTCAAACGAAAATCTCCTTCCAAGGGCCTAATTAATGGAAATGCTCAGGTCGAAACAGTTAGTATAGGCTACATGCAGGCTGGAGCCTCCGCACTTTCAATTTTAACCGACAAGGAATATTTCGGTGGCTCAAATGAAGATTTGAAAGCTGCTCGGAAATTCAATTTTTGCCCAATCCTTCGAAAGGATTTTGTGGTAGATGAATATCAACTGATCGAAGCTAAATCCATTGGTGCGGACTGTGTGCTTTTGATTGCTGCAGCATTAGAGCCTGAGAAGCTAAAATCTCTGACTTACTTCGCAAAAAGCCTTGGACTTGAGGTGTTGTTGGAAGTTCATGACAGAGAGGAATTGGAGAAAAGTCTGAATGATGGAGTGGATTTGGTTGGGGTGAATAACCGAAACTTGAAAACCTTTGACGTGTCTATCGAAACCTCTTTGGAGTTGGTAGATAAGATTCCATCTTCCTTTGTTAAAATTTCTGAGAGCGGGATTTCTGATCCTAATACTCTTGTGAAACTTAAGAGGGCTGGATTTGATGGGTTTTTGATTGGAGAAAACTTCATGAAGTCTAGTCGGCCTGAACAAGCAGCTTATAATTTCATCAAGGAGTACAAAAGATTATTAGCAGCTGAAGCTTTATCTAAAGCCTGATGGAAATCAAAGTCTGTGGCATGCGGGAACCGGAGAATATCCGGAGTCTGATTTCGGATGTAAATCCAGACTGGATGGGGTTGATTTTTTATCCCAAATCTCCCCGTTATGTTTCAGATGAATATTCGGAAAGTTTGAAGGGTTTTCCAGTCAGGAAAGTTGGAGTATTTGTGAATGAATCAGTGGATGAAATTCTTAAAAAGGTAAAACTCTTTGATCTTTTTGCAATTCAACTTCACGGAAAAGAACCGATAGAAATGCTAGCGGAATTAAAGAGAAAAACAGATACTGAGCTTTGGAAGGTGATATCGGTAGCAAATGAAATCAATTGGGAAAGCATAGCGGGTTATTTGCCTTATGTGAACAAATTCCTGTTTGATACAGCTAGTCCAAATCACGGGGGAACAGGAAGAAAGTTTGACTGGGAAGTTTTGAAAACCTATCCCTTCGACAAAGGATTTCTATTGAGTGGAGGTTTAGATGAGGATAGTGTTGGTGAAATTAGGGCTTTGCAAAAAGAAATATCTCAACTTGAGGGAGTAGACCTCAACTCGAAGTTTGAAAATGCTCCTGGACTGAAAAATATTGAAAGAATAGTGCGGTTTAAAGAAAAATTAGACCATAGCTTATAGTCCATGGTCCATGGACTTAAACCTATAAACTTGAATACAGAATGATACGAGTGGATGAAAAGGGGTTCTATGGAAGGTTTGGGGGAGCATACATCCCCGAAATGCTCCATCCCAATGTAGAAGAACTAAAGGAGAATTATGAAGCCATAATTGCTACTCCTGAATTTCAGCAAGAGTTTCGAATGCTTCTCAGGGATTATGTGGGAAGACCTACTCCTTTGTATTTGGCACAAAGGCTATCTGAGAAATATGGTGCAAAAATCTATCTAAAAAGGGAAGACCTTTGTCATACAGGGGCTCATAAAGTCAATAATACCATCGGTCAGATCATTTTGGCTAAAAAGCTGGGTAAAAAAAGGGTCATTGCTGAAACAGGTGCCGGTCAGCATGGTGTGGCGACAGCAACTGTCTGCGCACTGATGGGTATGGACTGCACAGTATATATGGGTGAGTTGGATATTGAGCGTCAACGTCCCAACGTAGAGCGAATGAAAATCCTCGGTGCGAAAGTGGTGGCTGCCACCTCGGGGTCAAAAACCCTCAAAGATGCAACCAATGAAGCCATGCGCCAATGGATCAATAATCCAGTTGATACGCACTACATAATTGGATCAGTGGTAGGTCCGCATCCATATCCTGAAATGGTTGCCCGATTCCAATCGGTGATCTCAGAGGAGATGAAATGGCAGCTCAAGGAAAAAGAAGGACGTGAAAATCCAGATTTGGTTATCGCTTGTGTAGGTGGAGGTTCCAATGCAGCAGGAGCATTTTATCACTATTACAATACCCCTGAAGTTCGACTAGTAGCGGCTGAAGCTGCGGGATTGGGAATAAGTTCAGGGAAATCTGCAGCCACAACTGTCTTAGGAACTCCGGGTATTTTGCATGGATCCAAAACCATCCTGATGCAAACGGAAGATGGTCAGGTAGTCGAACCGCATTCCATTTCTGCTGGATTGGATTATCCAGGAATTGGGCCAGTTCATGCGCATTTGTTTGATATTGGCCGTGCTGAATTTGTGGCTGTGGAGGATGAAGATGCGATGAAAGCCGGAATTGAACTCAGCCGTCTAGAAGGAATTATCCCTGCTATTGAGTCAGCTCATGCGATCCATGCGCTCAACATGATTGAATACCAAAAAGATGACGTGATCGTCATTAACCTTTCCGGAAGAGGCGACAAGGATCTGGAGACTTATATCAAATGGGGAGGATATTAAAAATGATGAATGATGAATTGAGAATGCTGAATATCGAATTACCCATATTCTAAATTTTTCAATTTTCAAATATTTCAATTTTGAAATCGCAATGAATCGCATACACTATTTATTCAACAACAAGCAAGAGCGGGTGCTCTCAATCTACTTTACGGCTGGGTTTCCCCATTTGGAGGATACAATCCCGGTAATGGAAGCCATTCAGGCAGGTGGTGCTGATATTATCGAAATCGGGGTGCCATATTCCGATCCGATTGCCGATGGCCCGACCATTCAGGATAGTAATAAAATTGCCCTTGAGAATGGAATGAGCATGAAAAAGCTCTTTGAACAATTGCGGGGTTTTCGAGCGAAAATCAATCTTCCGGTAGTGTTAATGGGATACCTGAATCCAATCATTCAATTCGGAATGGAGGAATTTTGTAAGAAATGTAAAGAAGTTGGAATTGATGGGTTGATTGTTCCGGATTTGCCGATGCAGCAGTATTTGGATGAATACAAGTCCTTATTTGAGGAATATGGATTGGTTAATACCTTTTTGATTTCCCCTCAAACCTCAGAGAAGCGGATTCGGGAAATCGATGAAAATACGGATGGATTTATTTACATGGTTTCATCACATTCGATCACAGGAGCAAAAAGTGGAATTAGTGCCGAGCAAATCGCCTATTTCAAAAGGGTGCAAGAGATGAATCTTAAAAATCCCCGGCTGATAGGATTTGGGATATCCGATTCAGAGACATTCACCACCGCTTCCAAGTACAGCAATGGGGCTATTATTGGTTCGGCTTTTATCAAAAAAATCAAAGACTCAAAAAATCAATCTCAAGATATTAAAGATTACATACAGGCTGTGATTAACTAGATTTCTATTGAAAAAGCCTCGTAAATCGTATTTCGTAAATCGTACTTCAAAATGATTATTCAATTACAACCCGATATTTCTTCCAAGCAAAAGGAAAACTTGATCGAAAAGGTCAATGGAATCGGTTATAAAACCACCGAAGTAAAAACCCAATTGGGGGATTACATCATCGGTATCGGTAAGAAAGAATTTGATATCCGGAAGATAGGTCAACTCGACGGCATCCGCGACATTCATATTGTCTCCGATGAATACAAACTGGTTTCCAAAAAATGGAAAGCAAAACCAACCTCTATTGACTTAGGTGACGGGGTATTTATCAAAGACGGAGAAATGGCCATCATTACAGGGCCTTGCTCCATCGAGTCTGAGGAGCAGATTCGAAAAGTGGTAGACCACTGTGTAGAAAATGGTATTCGGATGATGCGGGGCGGAGTTTTTAAACCAAGAACTTCTCCTTATGCTTTTCGAGGCATGGGCATTGAAGGACTCAAGCTTTGGCATTCTATCGCTTCAGAAGCAGGGATCAAGATTGTGACTGAAGTGATGCAAACTTCCCAAATTGAGGAAATGTATCCTTATGTAGATATTTACCAAGTTGGGGCTAGAAATTCTCAGAATTTTAATTTGCTGGATGAACTTGGAAAAGTAGATAAAGCTGTGATGATTAAGCGGGGAATCTCCGGAACGATAGAAGAATTGCTGCAGTCTGCTGAATATGTTTTTTCGGGAGGAAATGAAAAGCTGATTCTCTGTGAAAGAGGAATTAGAACTTATGAAAAGGCTTCCCGAAATACCTTGGATCTCAATGCTATTCCGATTCTTAAAGCCAAATCCCATCTTCCTGTGATCGTGGACCCTTCACATGGGATCGGAATTCGAGCCTATGTTCCTCAGATGGCTTTGGCAGGAGTGATGGCAGGAGCGGATGGGGTCATTTATGAATCTCATGAAATTCCTGAGAAAGCCTATTCCGATGGGCAGCAGACTTTGGATTTCGCTCAAAGTGCCAGACTAGCCGCTTGGATCAGAGAAATCTTCGATAAAAGAAAAACTTTCGACCTGCTGTAAAATAATTTTGCAATCAGCTACTTAGCTCATTAAATTCGTAACATGAATCCAACCCCAAGAACATTTATTCATCACTCTCACTACTATCTTCAATGATGGAATAGGATGAGTATGTTTTTTGGTAAACAATATGAAAGCCTATTCCAATTCAGGGATAGGCTTTTTTGGTTACTTCACAGTAATTGTGAAAAGGCTAAAGGATAAAAGAAAAAGGATTCAAAACCCAAAAAGAGAATAAGAGTTAGATAAAAAGTAAACCCAAATATGAAAACGATGACAGATAAACCAAAAGACTGGGTGTATAGCGACCCGAGATTGAAAGATCTAAAGCAGGATTATGAAGCCTACACTCCGGAGGATTTTAAAGTTTGGAAAATCCTCTTTGAGCGACAAATGCCCAATTTGCCAGAGGCGGCTTCCCAAGCATATTTGGATGGTGTAAAAACTGTCAAATTTACAGCTGACCGAATTGCCAATTTTGAAGAGCTGAATCAAATTTTGAAGGCGACTACTGGTTGGGCTGTGCAGGTGGTTCCGGGTTTGATTGACGATGATTTGTTTTTCGGTTTGCTGAATAATAAGCGTTTTCCTTCTTCCACATGGCTTCGAAAAATGGAGCAATTGGATTATCTCGAAGAGCCGGACATGTTTCATGATGCCTTTGCCCATATGCCTATGCTAACCAATCAGCCATATGTGGACTTTTTGGAACAGCTTTCTGGTATTGCGTTGAAGCATATTGATGATCCTTGGGCTATTCAATTGCTTAGCCGTATTTATTGGTTTACCATTGAGTTTGGCTTGATCCGAGAAAATGGGCAATTACGAATTTACGGAGCTGGAATTTTGAGCTCTAAAGGAGAAACCCAATTCAGTTTATCTGATGAGCCAGCTCATTACCCATATAATGTACGCCGAATTATGAATCAAGAGTACTGGAAAAATAAGTTCCAGGATAAATATTTCGTGATCGAAAGTTATGAGCAGCTGTACAATTCCATTCCTGAAATCGAATCGGTTTTGGAGGAAATGTTGGCCGAAAATAAGGTAAAATAAAAGCTAAATAGTAGCGCTTAGAAATACGATTGAAATACATCCTGACAAGTCAGGATGAAATAATGTAGAAACATTTCTATTTATTTCAGCCCGGGGAACCGGGCATATTTCTACAGTATTTCAGATTAAGATAAAATGAAAGTAGCTGTAATAAAATACAACGCGGGTAATGTGCAGTCAGTCCTTTACGCCTTGGAGCGTTTGGGAGCTGATGCTGAATTGACGGATGATCCTGAGAAAATCCGTTCAGCAGATAAAGTTATCTTTCCCGGACAAGGTGAGGCAAGTTCTGCTATGGCTTATCTGAAAGCCCGTCAGTTGGATCAATTGATCCGTGATATCAAGCAGCCCTTTTTAGGGGTTTGTTTGGGTTTACAGTTGCTTTGTGAGCATTCGGAGGAAAATGATACCGACTGCTTGGGGATTTTTCCAGTAAAAGTAAAGCGCTTTATTCCAGAAAACTCTCAAGAATTCAAGGTTCCTCATATAGGTTGGAATGAATTGGAGAATCTAACTGATAATGCTTTGCTGAAGGATCTTCCCGACCCGAAATTCTTGTATTATGTGCATAGCTATTACGCCGAACTGAGTGATGTGACAATTGCAACCACCCACTACATTCATGATTTCACAGCCATTCTCCATCGGGATAATTACTGGGCCATTCAAGCTCACCCTGAGAAAAGCAGTACGGTAGGGGAGAAGTTGCTGAGTAATTTCCTTTCGATTTAGAAATACGACTCAAATCAAAATCAACTTTAAAACCTTACCACCTTTAACTTTCCTACTCAATTTTCCAATCTTTCCATTTTCGAATCCTTCAATTCTCCTATGTTCATCATTCCCGCCATAGACCTTATAGATGGTAAGTGCGTTCGACTCAGTCAGGGCGATTACAGCAGCAAAAAAGAATACCATGATGATCCCCTTGAAATGGCCAAGCGTTTTGAGGATGCTGGTATTCAGCGGCTTCATCTAGTGGATTTGGATGGTGCAAAAGCCAAAAAGATTGTCAATGAAGATGTGTTGGAGCGGATTTGTAATGGCACAAATTTGAAGGTGGATTTTGGTGGAGGAATTCAATCGGATCCGGAAATCGAAAAAGCATTTACCCTTGGGGCAAAACAGGTGACAGGTGGAAGTATTGCTGTTAAAAATCCGCAATTATTTGAATCTTGGATTGCAAGTTATGGCTCCGAGAAAATCATTTTGGGTGCGGATGCTAAAAACCAGAAAATTGCTGTTGGAGGTTGGGAAGAGACAACATCGGTAGATTTAATCCCCTTTATCAAAAGCTATTATGAAAAAGGGATTCGCTATGTGATTTGTACTGATGTAGCAAAAGATGGGCTATTGCAAGGGCCTTCAGTGGAATTGTATAGAGAGATTTTACAGGAAATTCCTGATTTGAAGTTAATCGCAAGTGGTGGCGTTTCTTCTGTAAAAGATTTAGAAGAATTGGAAAAAACAGGGGTTTATGGGGCAATTGTAGGGAAGGCCTATTATGAAGGAAGGGTGAGTTTGGAGGAACTTGCAGCCTTTTAATGTACGATTTACGATTTTGGATTTACGACTTCAATTGGACTTAAATCAGTAATCTCAACCTTGGGTTTCTAGGTTTGAGGTTCCCTAAAATCTCGTAAATCGTCATTCGTAAATCGTAAAAAAAAAGTATCGAACACCGAACTTCGAATGAAGAATAATGAAGTTTTGAATACTATAAAATGCTAACAAAGAGAATTATCCCCTGCCTGGATATCAAAGATGGACGTACCGTCAAAGGAGTGAACTTTGTCCAATTGCGGGATGCAGGTGACCCGGTAGAGTTGGCAAAAATCTACTCTGATGAAGGTGCGGATGAACTCGTGTTTTTGGATATCACGGCTACCGTGGATAAACGAAAGACTTTAGCAGAGTTGGTTACCAAGGTGGCTAAAGCGATCAATATTCCTTTTACAGTAGGAGGGGGTATTTCCACGGTGGAGGATGTGAAAGTTCTCTTAGGAGCTGGTGCAGATAAAATTTCTATTAATTCTGCAGCAGTAAAAAATCCTAGCGTCATCGATGAGATGGCCAAGGAATTCGGTTCCCAATGTGTAGTGGTGGCTATTGATACGCGAAATATGGACGGAATTGACTTTGTGCATACGCACGGAGGCCGAAAACCAACCTTGCTAAAAACCCAGGCCTGGGCTCAAGAAGTTGCTGATCGGGGAGCAGGTGAGATTTTATTGACCTCCATGGATCATGATGGCACCAAATCAGGTTTTGCGAATGAATTAACAGCTGAAATTTCTTCAGCTTTATCCATCCCAGTAATTGCTTCAGGAGGAGCGGGAAGTATGTCGCATTTCAAGGATGTCTTTACCTTTGGAAAAGCAGATGCGGCTTTGGCTGCCAGTATTTTCCATTTTAAAGAAATTCCTATTCCTGAATTGAAAAGTTATTTGATAGGGGAGGGAATTAGTATTAGAAAATAAGATACGCTTCGCAACATACTTTCTAAGATATGCTTCGCAAGATATTTTAAAATTCTCGAGTGGATAATCGAATAAATATCTTGGTAGCCTAAGCGGATATATCTTTTTAATATCTGCGCAGCTATCTTCTATTTAAAAGATTGAAAAACGTATAATTGACATGAACATCGACTTTAATAAAATGAACGGCCTCGTACCAGCCATCGTCCAAGATGCGGTGAGCGGAAAGGTGCTGATGCAAGGTTATATGAATGAGGAAGCATTAACCAAAACTCAGGAAACTAGGATGGTTACTTTTTTTAGCAGAAGCAAAAATAGGCTTTGGACCAAAGGGGAGACTTCCGGGAATTTTTTAGAGTTGGTTTCACTAGCTGTTGATTGTGATGGTGATTCTATTTTGGTAAAGGCAAATCCCAAAGGGCCTGTTTGCCATACTGGAGCAGATACCTGCTTTTTTGAAGTAAATTCTTCCAAAACAGGGTTTATCGATCAGCTTCGGGCAATCATCAAAGACCGCAAAAATAATCCATCTGATAAATCCTACACTGCATCTCTTTTTGCAAAAGGCATCAATAAAATTGCCCAGAAAGTAGGGGAAGAGGCAGTGGAAATTGTCATAGAAGCAAAAGATGATAATAAAGACCTATTCTTAGGAGAAGCAGCGGATTTACTGTTTCATTATTTGGTTTTGTTGGAAGCGAAAGGAATCGAATTGGATGAGGTGATGGAGGTTTTAATCAAGCGACATTCTCAAAAATCCTAAGTTCGTATTTGCCCGTTTCCACGAACAACCCACTTGTAACTTGTCAGTTCCTTCAGGGCCATAGGACCTCGAGCGTGTAGTTTTTGCGTGGAAATTCCGATTTCTGCTCCTAATCCAAATTGAGCTCCATCTGTGAATGCTGTTGAGGAATTGGCATAAACTGCTGCTGCGTCAACTTCTAGTAAGAAACGGGATAGATTTTCCTGATTTTCCGATACAATTGCTTCCGAGTGACGAGAAGAATAAGTCGCAATATGCTCTAAGGCCTCGTCTAAATTTCTAACCGTTTTGATGGCGAGTTGAAGGCTTAGAAATTCTGTTCCAAAATGTTCTTCTGATGCCTCTTGGATGAGCTCATTTTTTGGTAAAGAGGCAAAAGCTTTTTCATCTGCATAGATTTTCACCTTGCTTTCCAGAAGAGGTCTAATCAACTCCCCTAAGTTTGGGAGGAGTTTTTCATGAATTAGTAAGCAGTCTAAAGAATTGCAGACACTTGGTCTTCGAGTTTTGGAATTGTGAATAATAGCCTTCGCTTTTTCCAAATCAGCCTCCTCATCAACAAAGGTATGGACGATACCCGCACCTGTCTCAATCACGGGAACTTTTGCATGCTGGCGCACATAATTGATAAGTCCTTGAGAACCTCGAGGGATTATCACATCGACTTCATCCACGGCCTCTAAAAGGGCTTTTGTCGCGGTGCGATCTGCAGGTAAAAGCAAATAAGCATCAGTTGGAATTTCAAATTTTTGCAGGATCTGATAAATCAAAGATATGATTGCTCGATTGGAAAAATCAGCATCCGAACCTCCTTTGAGTATCAGTCCATTTCCTGATTTTAAGGCTAGGGAAAATACATCAAATGTGACATTGGGGCGAGCCTCATAAATAATCCCAATAACCCCAAGTGGAACAGTAATTTTTTCTAAAAAAAGTCCGTTAGGAAGTACCTTTTCCTCTAATGGCAAAAAGAGTGGGCTGGGTAACTTGGCGACCTGTCGCATTTCTTGAGCTATTCCTTCGATTCGCTCCTGAGTCAGTAATAAGCGATCATACATAGGATTGGCTTTGTCCATTCGTTCCAAATCACGTTTGTTTTCACGAATTAGGAAGTCGCCTTGACTGATCATTAAATCTGCCAATTCAAACAAGATTTTCTGAACTTGTTCGTCTCCAATAAAAGCAAGTTTTCTGCTGGATTTTTTTGCTGCTTGAAATAGCGAAGTAAAATCAATCATGATCAAATAGGTAGAGGTAATCGTAATGAATGATAGGTTTTTGGTTTTTGAGACCGATTTTTTCCTGTGCCGCTTTTGAAGAATAAGCGGCTTTTCCCAACCCTAATTGGTTTCCTTTTTCATCCCTTACTAAGAGGATGTCTCCTTTCAAAAATTCTCCTTCAATTTTGGTAATTCCAACAGGCAATAGGCTCCGGATGACTGTTGAAGTCAGGGATTTTTTTGCTCCCTCATTGATAAAAACTTCTCCCTTGTAGTAGTGCGAACCATGAGCTAGCCATTTTTTTGCTGCTTGTCTCTTTCGTTTAGGTTCGAATCGTGTGCAGCGCAAATTTTGATTGAGATAATCAATCAGAATCCCCTCTCTTTTACCATTTGCTATGAGTACCTCAATCCCCAAATCTGCTGATTTTTTTGCCATGCCAAATTTGGTAAGCATCCCACCACGGCCGAATGATGACTTGGAGGCAGAAATGTAAGAGGATATCTCAGCCACAGAGGCTTCGATATTTTCAATTAATTCCGAATTCGCGTCTTCTGGATTACCGTTGAAAATACCGTCCACATTAGTCAGAAGCAGTAAAGTGTCCGCATTTATCATCGCTGCTGTAAGGCTAGCTAATTCGTCATTATCCGTAAACATCAACTCAGTGATAGTTACGGTATCATTTTCATTTACAATGGGGATAATATCCTGCTGAAGCAATGCTTCTACGCAGCTTTTCATATTCAAAAAGTGCTTTCGGTCTCGGAAATCCTCTTTTGTTACAAGAATTTGAGCAATCGCTTGCTTATGCTTTTTCTGAAAAAGCCTTTGATATTCCTGAATCAGTCGAATCTGTCCCGTTGCTGCCCAAATTTGCTTCTTCAGAACAGGGTTTAATTTTTCTGAAACTGCTGTGTTTTGTCTCCCAAACGCTACTGCACCAGAACTTACTAGGACAATTTTATTTCCCGCCTTCTTCAGAGTTATTAATTGATCCACCAAATGCTCCATTCTATCCAAATCCGGAAGTCCATTGGACTGGGTCAGGACATTTGAGCCAATTTTGATAACTATGGTTTGATGGCGAGACATTTTTATAAAATTTTCATAAAAATACCTGAATTATTGATGAATTGCTAAAAATAAATCCCTTCTGTTGAAAGAAATAAGTCTCAAATAAGTCCCATACTGAGGGTTCCTAGTAGCATAAGGATTTTAGCGAAGGTGCTTAATTGGGAAAAGTGAGACTTACGATCTGAGAGATAGACTTTTCTCATAAACCATAGGAAAAAAAGTCCTAGAATACCAAAATAATAAAAGAGGCGAGGTTCGTTTAATTCTAGGGTCACAATCATAATGGCGGTTACGAAACTGGCTGCAATCAAAAAAATGATCTGTTTTGTTTTCCGAAATCCCAAAACAATTGGGAGAGTCCGGCACCCGTGCTTTCGGTCCCCGTTTCGGTCTTCAATGTCTTTGATGATTTCTCTGATGAGATTCAGAAAAAAGGCGAAAATGGCATAAGTCATTACCAGCAGTTCATTTTTCTGGTAATAAAACGCGACCAAATAAACAGATAGCCCAGTCAAAAAAGCTACTGTTAAATTCCCAATAAAGGGCTCCCGTTTTAATCTATTGCTGTAAAGCCAAAGAAGAAAAGCCGCAAAGAAATTGACAATTGCGATCCGAGGAGCAACTATACCTCCGATTCCTATACCAACAAAATTGAAAAGCGTGTGAAGGAAAATAACCACTCGCCTTTTAATTCCTTTGCCAACAATAACTTCATGAGGCCGGTTGATGTAGTCGATTTTGACATCGTAATAATCATTGATCATGTAGCCGGCTGCAGTGATCAATAAGGTAGAAAAAATCAAAAGATAAAGCCTAAAATCTTCCAAAACCGGGCTCCCTTGACGACTTGTTTCGATTAAAAAATAAGCAGTCATCAGTTGAGTGAATGCCACTAAAAGCAAATTGATAGGCCTACTTATTTGAAAGAGACCTTTTACAGAGATATTTTGCTCTAAAGTGGCAGTTTGGTTCATAATCAAAAATACTAATTCTGGGTGTTTTATGTTTCAGCAAGTATAATTTCTGCAAATAGAAATCCTTTCTAATCTCTGGGAGTAGCAAATTTTGATTTTTATATTAGATGCAATTCTTTTTTAAACCCAATAACCATGAATGCCAACAACGCCCAATCCAGAAGGGATTTTATTGCTCTTTCTGGAAGTCTTCTTGCAGGAACTTTGTTTGTCCACCCAGTAGCTGAAGCCTTGTCAATTTTTAATAAACCGGGAGAAAAAATGCGGGTTGCCTTGATTGGAACAGGGATTCGAGGAACAACCATGTTTGGTAGAGACGTAGTTCGAGCCTATGGAGATCAAGTGGAATTTGTGGGGCTGAGCGATACTAATGAGGGCCGTCTCAATTATGCCAAAGATTTTATTGGCGTGGATTGTCCTGTATTCACAGACGGAGAAAAAATGATTAGAGAGACTCAGCCGGATGTGTTAATCGTGACTACTATGGATAGCACGCACCATGAATACATCATTATGGGTTTGGAGGCTGGTATTCATGTAATTTCCGAAAAGCCAATGACCACGGACGAACACAAATGTCAGGCAATCTTGGATGCGGAGCGAAAGTCTGGAAAAAAGCTGATAGTAACCTTTAATTATCGCTATTCTCCTCATCGTCAAAAGCTGTATGAGATTCTAAGGGCAGGAGAAATTGGAGAATTGACTTCTGTGGATTTTCATTGGTATTTGGATATTTATCATGGCGCGGATTATTTCCGGAGGTGGCACCGGAGAAAGGAGTTTGGAGGCTCTTTATTGGTGCATAAGTCCACCCACCATTTTGATTTGTTGAATTGGTGGATTGATTCAGATCCTGAAGAAGTTTTTGCCTACGGCGAGTTGGAGTTTTATGGTAAAAAGGGTCCTTTCCGAGGTAAAAATTGTAGAACATGCCCCCACAAAGGGGAATGTGATTTTTTCTGGGACATTACGAAAAATGAACACCTGAAGAAACTCTATGTAGATAATTACGAGTATGATGGCTATGATCGGGATGGTTGTGTTTTTCGAGAGGATGTGGACATTTATGATAAGATGGCTGTCCAAATCAAATACAAAAACAAGGTTCAGGTCAGCTATTCCTTGACGACTTATTCCCCATACGAGGGGTACAGAATTGCTTTCAACGGAACAAAAGGTCGCTTGGAAGCTTGGATCAAAGAGAGACAACCTTGGGATGAAAAAAGCGAAGATGTGCTCTATTTGACCAAGAATTTTGGGAAGCGGGAGGAAATTGTCATTCCTCACGGCGGCGGAGGACATGGAGGAGGAGATACCCGCTTAAAGGATAAGCTGTTCAAAGATCCAAATATGCCTGATCCTTGGAGACAATCAGCAGGAAGTAGGGATGGTGCAATGTCTATATTGGTTGGGATTGCTGCTAGAAATAGCATAGAGAGTAATCGTCCAATTCGAATTGAGGATTTGACAGATATAGAATTAAAAGAAAGTGGAAGAGGGAGTTAAATTTTAAGCCTCAAATGCAATTTCTAAATCACCTGTATTTAAGCCTTTAGATGCTTCAAACTAATCTATTTTCTACTTATAAATGGGAATTTCTGGGTAGTTTAGCTTATCCAAAAAACACACAACTATGAAGGAAAGCCGGTCTAAAATTATTCTCTTCTTGGGGATGCTACCCTTGCTGATTTTTTCTTGTGCCCCAAAATCCACTTTTCGAATTTTTGAAAAACCGATTACTTGGAATGCCGAACGCGAAGCTTTGTCAATCCAATACTTGAGGGATAGGCATGGTTTGGATCAGGAGACAGCTACTATCGAACCTCAAATGGTTGTGGTTCATTGGACAGCGATTGATAATATTGAAGTGACCTTCGATGTATTTGATAGCCCCACATTGGGAGGGCGGGAAGACCTGACAGGAGCAAGTAACCTGAATGTATCGAGTCAGTTTCTGATTGATCGGGATGGTACTATTTTTCGCTTGTTGCCTGACACGACTTTTGCGAGGCATACCATTGGTTTGAATTATTGTGCGATTGGAATTGAAAATGTGGGTGGGCCAGATGCTCCTTTGACAGATGAGCAACTAATTGCCAATGAGCAGCTTATTCGCTATTTGAGTAAAAAATACCCGGCTATCGATTATGTCATCGGCCACCATGAGTATCAGCTTTTTCAAGATACTCCACTTTGGAAAGAGGCAGATCCTGATTACAGAACAGTTAAAACAGATCCAGGGGATGCTTTTATGAATAAACTCCGAAAAAATCTGGCTGATCTAGAACTGAAACCTCTTCCTAAGTTCTGATTTATGAACCGATATTTTTCCCAGTTTTTTCTTGTCATTGGGTTCCTTTTTTTATTGCTCGCTTGTAAAAGCCAACAGGTGATCCCTGAAGAAAAAGAGAATAAAACAGAGGTGCCTTCTATTGAAAATCCTCAAAATGTTCCTGTAGAACCAATTGAGAAAAAGAGCTTTGTTGTTTTGGATTATGAACTGCCTGAGCCCGTTCGGGAATTTCGTGGCGTATGGATCGCGACAGTTGTAAATATCGATTGGCCTGAGTCGGGTACAGATTCATGGGAAAAGCAAAAGCAAGATTTCCTGAAGCTTCTGGATCATTACCAGAGCTTGAATTTCAATGCGGCCATCGTTCAAGTTCGCGCTGCGGGAGATGCTTTTTATCCAAGTAATTATGCCCCGTGGTCAAAATACTTGACAGGTCAGGAGGGAGTAGCTCCAAAGACTTTGGAAAATCCACTTTCGTGGATGATCCGCGAAACTCACCTTCGGGGGATGGAATTTCATGCCTGGTTGAATCCTTATCGAGCAACTTTTGATGATAAAACCGAGTTGTTGAGCCCTGATCATGATTTTTTCCTTCACCCAGATTGGATGCTCAAGTATGGATCCAAATATTATTACAATCCCGGGCTACCCGAAGTCAAGGAGCATTTGGAAAAGATTATTCAGGAAGTAGTCTCCAATTATGATGTAGACGCCATTCATTTTGACGATTATTTCTATCCTTACAAAGTGCCGAATTTGGAATTTCCGGATCAGGCTGCCTTTCAAAAATTCAAAAAGCCAGGACAATCCATTGGCGATTGGAGAAGGGAAAATGTCAATACTCTGGTAAAAGAGGTTTATGAAACCGTAAAGACGACTAAACCTTGGGTTCAATTTGGAATATCACCTTTTGGCGTTTGGAGAAATCAAGACAAGGACCCTAATGGCTCTGCAACCCAAGCAGGTCAAACCAATTATGACGATTTATATGCTGATCCGTTGACATGGATGAAAAATGGCTGGATCGATTACCTAATTCCCCAACTTTATTGGAGTATGGATTATTCCCTCGCGAGTTATCGGGTACTTAGTGATTGGTGGGATCAACGGTCTTTTGGAACTGCTATTTACATTGGGAATGGACCCTACAAAATTCGTGATAATGCAGATAAGGCATGGAATGATCCACAAGAGCTGATTCGTCAGGTTGGCTATACACGCACACTTCCTGCTCTTGGAGGTAATTCCTATTTTTCTGCTAAATCTCTTTTCTCAAAAAACAGAGATGTAGCAGAAATACTTGGATCTGAATTGTATGAAAAACCAGTCCTTCCTCCTGCATTTGAACCGAAAGAACAAGTGGAAATTACCAAGCCAAAAGTAGAGCAGTTTTTGTTTAAAGATGGACAGGTGAATTTAGAATTAGAAAATCCACTTGATCCAGCTATCCGGTATTTGGTCCTTCAAGAATCTGATGATTTGGTGAAATTGAAGGATGTTCCAATTCAGAAAATTTGGGTAGGAGGCTCTAGAGCTAATAGCTTGGAAATTTCATCTTCCAACTCAAAATATTTCGCTATCCAATGGCTTGATCATTTTGGACGCATAGTGGAAACTCAATTAATTCAAAACCTCAATTCCTCTCAGCCATGAAAGATATGCTCGTCCGATTAATGGAGTTGCCATCCATTTCTGAATTTGAAAAGAGGCTTTTTGAAAAAGAAAAGATTGTTTTTCGAAGAGCCATATCTCCTGAAAAACATTTGGTTAGCGAGTGGGTTTTCCAGCATTTTGGAGAGTATTGGAAGTCTGAGGTGGAGGTGGCATTTTCCAGACAGCCTGTTTCCTGCTGGATTGCTCAGCGGGGAAATCAAATTCTGGGATTTGCCTGCTATGAAAGTACTGCTCGCAATTTTTTTGGGCCGACAGGAACTATGGAATCAGAGCGAGGAAAGGGAATAGGAAGAATCCTACTTATCAAATCTCTGGAATCATTAAGGGAAATGGGTTATGCCTATGCGATCATTGGAGGAGTAGGGCCTGCGGAGTTTTATGAAAAAGTAGTCGGAGCCAAAGTAATAGAAGGTTCTGAAATCAGTGTTTACAAGCATTTATTAAGAAAATCATGACCCAAAATCAATCGAAAAACCCTTGGATTTGGGTTCCAACCCTTTACCTGACTGAATCGCTACCCTATGTTATTATCATCACTGTTTCAGTGATCATGTACAAAAGTCTGGGTGTCTCCAATTCGGATATTGGTCTGTACACTTCCTTCTTGTATTTGCCATGGGTAATCAAACCTATTTGGAGCCCTATTTTGGAACTTTTTGGTAATAAGAAACAATGGTTCTTGACCATGCAATTGATCCTTTCCTTGGTCTTTTTGGGAGTTGGTCTGACCACAGGTTTGGATGAATTTTTCTTGATTACACTTGCGTTTTTTTGGATGGGTGCATTTGCTTCCGCTACCAATGATATTGCATCTGATGGGCTCTATTTGATCGCTCTTAAACCCGATCAGCAAAGCTTTTTTGTGGGGATGCGCAGTACATTTTATAGAGTGGGTATGATAACCGGGCAAGGGTTAATAGTTATTGGAGCGGGATTTTTAGAAGAAAAATTTGGAGACCCAACTTCAGCTTGGTCCTGGACAATGATTGGGGTTGCCGGATTGATGCTACTATTAACCGGGATTAATTTTCTTGCCACTCCAAAAGTAATTGAAGAGCGTGTTGCTAAAGAAGATCAACCAAGTTTTGGGAAGGTGTTTGCGACATTTTTCACCAAGAAGAATATTGGACTTTCCCTGGCTTTTGTTCTGCTTTACAGGCTTGGAGAATCTCAGTTGGTAAAAATGGCTTCTCCGTTTTTCTTAGATGAAAGAGCAAAAGGGGGACTAGGTCTGACGGTAACTGAGGTTGGTTATTTGTACGGAACCTTAGGAGTGATTGCCCTATTGATTGGAGGAATTGTCGGTGGAATTGTGATATCTAGAAATGGATTGGGAAAGTGGATGCTTCCGATGGCCTTCGCGATCAATGCTCCTAATTTGGGGTATGTGATACTTTCCTGGTATCAGCCTGAAAGCATTCTTTTCCCAGCGACCGTTGTTTTGATTGAGCAATTGGGCTACGGATTTGGATTTGCAGCCTACATGGTTTTTTTGATTTTCTTGGCTGAAGGATTATACAAGACGGCTCATTATGCTTTGGCTACAGGCTTTATGGCCTTGGGAATGATGGTGCCGGGAATGATTTCGGGGTATTTGCAAGAATGGTTAGGATATCCCGGGTTTTTCGTTTGGGTAGTGATTGCTACCATTCCGAGTTTTATCATGGCCTACTCCGCCAAGTATCCTAAAGAATTTGGGAAGAAGAAGGAAGATATTTAACTAGGTTTTGCCTCTGGATCTCCACTGAAAAATGCCATAAAAAACAAAACCCTGTAAGTTGAATCTTACAGGGTGTTTATTTTTCCAAGTGGAGCTGGCGAGATTCGAACTCGCGTCCAGATAAGGAAACACCGTACCGTCTACATGCTTAGTCACCGATTGGGTTTTCGACCAGACTATGCTGGGTGACACACCTGAGTCTGGCTTAGCGACTAAAACTTAAGCTTGCTTAATCGCATCACAAGCCGCAGCCCGATCAAATCGACACCTCGAATCCGCCCAGATCAGACAACAGACGGTGAGATGTGGCCGGGGAATTACTCTTGTAACTCAACCCTTTAAGCGATCTATCCTCTTGAGGTTAGATTAGGCAGCCATGGCGTAAGAAGTTTCGCCATTTATGGTTCGTATGAATCTTTCAAGGCCGTACATACTCCAGCCTGCATGCGAGCCCGATCTTTACACTTACTGTCAAAACCGGTCAGCCCCATTTCAATGGGAAGACAAAAGTAAATCAAATTTGGTTCCTGACAACATGAAAGAATCAAGTATCTAGCATCAAGCAAAAAGAAAAAAGAATGGGACAAAATCTATAGGAATTCTTATTGCAAGGACATTTTCCTTTCTACATTATTACCTTCCAACTTTGCAACTTTACCACCCCCCAACCTAATTCTTCCAATTTTCTAATTTTTCAATCTTTCAATTTTCACCCCAATCAAAGAGATTTTTATATCTTGCAGCGATGGAAAATTTTGTCGTTTCGGCACGTAAATACAGACCTGATAATTTCAAAAGTGTAGTAGGGCAACAGCATATCACCACTACACTTCAGAATGCAATCAAAAACAACCATTTAGCTCAAGCTTTCTTGTTTTGTGGCCCTCGAGGTGTGGGGAAAACCACCTGTGCCCGTATTTTGGCAAAAACCATTAATTGTGAAAATCGGGGAGAAGATCAGGAGGCCTGCGGTACTTGCGAGTCATGCGTTTCCTTCCAAAATAACGCTTCCTTTAATATTTACGAGCTCGATGCTGCTTCGAATAACTCCGTGGATGATATTCGGAATTTGGTAGAGCAAGTACGATATGCCCCTCAAAAAGGCCAATACAAAGTCTATATCATTGATGAGGTTCACATGCTTTCAGCAAGTGCCTTCAATGCCTTTTTGAAGACGCTGGAAGAACCGCCGAAGTATGCAATATTTATTTTGGCCACTACCGAGAAGCACAAAATTCTTCCTACCATTCTTTCTCGTTGTCAAATCTTTGATTTCAACCGGATCCAGGTAAAGCATATTACGGAGCACCTCCAATACATCGCAAGTCAAGAAAACGTCGATTATGAGGAAGAAGCGCTTCGACTGATTGCTGCAAAAGCAGATGGAGCTCTTCGGGATGCCCTTTCTATTTTTGACTTGATTGTTACCTATTCAGCTGGGAAAAAGGTTACTTATCAAGAGACAATTTCCAATCTGCATATTCTTGATTACGACTATTATTTCAAGGTAGTAGACGCCTTATTGGCTGGAGATATCTCACAAAGCTTGTTGATTTTTGATGAAATCCTCAGAAACGGGTTCGATGGACATAATTTCATTGTTGGGCTTTCTGAGCATTTTAGGGACTTGCTAGTATCTCAGGATGAAAGTACCATAGACTTGATGGAAGTATCCGATGAGGTAAAAGCCCGATATTTGGAGCAGTCCAAACAGGCAAGTCAATCCTTTTTACTTTCTGCACTTAATCTGGCTAATCAATGTGATATTCATTATAAAGCCAGCAAAAATCAGCGCTTGCATGTGGAATTGGCTTTGATGAAAATGGCCAAGATTCCATCTGCTCTCCAATTAGCTGCGCTTGCTGTGGAGGAGTCAAAAAAAAAAATCTAAAATCTGAGTCAACATCTCAGCAAACGGAAAAGACTCCAGCTTCCACCGAAATCCACACCAAAACTACTCCTGTTCAAAGGACTATTTCCGTCCCAACCAATTTAGGGCAGGCAAAGAAGTTTCTCAAGAAGGAGGAAATTTTAGCCAAGCCTGAAGCCAAGAAAACGGAGGAAGCTCCGGTAGAATTGATTCCTACTACTTCTGTCCAAGTTCTTACTCAAGATTTACTGGAAAGGAATCTGCCAGAAATTTTATCTCATTTCAAAAATCTTGGCAAGAATCTCGAATTAGCAATTCTTCAACAACCGATTAAAGTCAAGGATGGGGACCTGGTGATTGAAGTGATAGGTTCGGTACAGGAGGAAATAGCTGAAAAAATGAAGCCTGAGTTGGTTGGTTTAATTCGGAAATTAACTGGAGCGAATTCTTTCACTGTTCATTTGGAAGTGAAAGAGGAAATTCAAGAAACTCATCAAAAATTATATACCGATCGGGATAAGATGAATTTCCTGATCAAAAAGCATCCTGCTTTGATGGAATTGGCAAAGAAGTTTGAGCTAGATACAGACTTCTAAAAGTCGAGCGATATCCCGAAGTTGACCAGATTTTGGAGTTGGACAGCCTGTTTTGAAGTACCGTTATCCTGTTTTATAAATACCTCCTCGTCATAAATAATTGCCGTCTCAATTCGGGTGGAAATGTATTTATTCACTTTCATTCGAATGACTGAATTGAAATTGACCACAAGATTTCCAAATCGCTCATAATTCGAGAAAAGGTTCAAATCAGCCTTCCAGGTTATATTTTCCATCAGTTGGAATCCATTGATCGAAGTGGCAAGTGACATCCCTGCCTCAGCCCGGACATTCTCTCCAGGAGTCACACCAAATGCTCCAGCATTGCTCAGGGAATCATTCATGACAATGGTGAATCGCCCTGTGAATGGAGAAAGAATCAATGAGATTTTACTGCCATCCTCGTAGGATTTCCGATAATTCAAACCGGTAGAGGATTGAACATAGCCAGGAGAAAGTAAATCAGAAATCTTTGTACGTATATCGTTTTCACTTCCTGAAGGTCTTGAATATTTAAAACCTTCTAATAACTGAGTTCTTGCATCTATCTGGGTCGATAAGTAATAGACCTCCGAAAGCTCCCGTCCATAATTACTCACAAAGACAAAGTTGTCATTGGTCTTTCGGGTCTGATAATCACGGTCAGACTGTCTGTTAAAACCAAGGTTAATGGTCAGCTGCGTATCCCAGACTTTTTTGTCTTTTTTGTAATTCGCAAAAAGTGAAATTCCTGAATTCAAGGCAAAAGAGGAAGCACCCCCTGCCGCCCAATTACTAAGGGTAACTTGTTGGATATTCAGGTTGTAATTTCCTCCTGTTTTCCAAAATATTTCCTTTACCGGCTCTTCAATCAATAAGGAGTCACCAATCATGAGTAAGGTATCCCCATTGATCAACACCGTATCGGGAATAATCTGCCTGTCTTGGGCGAGTAGCTTTCCCCCAAGCCCCATAAAAATAAGGCCTAAAAAAAATAGAAATCTGCTCATAGTTTTGAAACAGGCTGGAATCAGGGCTTGAAGATAGTTAATTTCTGCCCTACGCTAATGATGTTTTGGTTGCCGATACGGTTCCAGGTTTTTATTTGTTCTACGGAAACCCCATATTTTTTGCTGATCGCATAAAGGGTGTCTCCTGGAGAAACAACATGTGTAAGACTTGACCCAGATTGGGAGCTTGCTTGTGATGAGTTTGAAGCTTGAACTGTCCTTGAAGGAGTTGGGGCCGTATTGTTTTTCGCCACAACGTCCCTTGACCCAGATTGGATAGGAACAATTGGAATATCTTCTCCTCTTTTTCGGTGTTCTTGAAGATTAAGTACCATCCCCGCTTTCAAATCCTGATCTCTTCGAATTCGGTTTTTAGCCTTTAGAGAGGAAAGCTTAATTCCATACTTCTGGGAAATACTCCAAAGCGTTTCACCTGGTTGGACAATGTGAGTGGCAACTTCAGCTTTAGCTTTTTTCTTTTCTGTATAATAGTATTCTCCAGCTTCAATTCGCTCTCCTGCTTCCAAGTCATTTAGGCGACGGAATTTTTTCTCCTTGATTCCTATTTGATCAGCAAAATTCGCTTGCGTAGTTGTTTTGTTAGCTTGTACCCCATCCAGCTCATTGACTGTGATTTGATCAGGTTGTGATGCCTTGCTAGTATTTCCAGCTATTCGAGGGTAGGAGTTGGCAGTACTATATTTTGGAGTAGATCCTGTATTTGTATTGTTTGGTTTGTTCTTCTCGACGATAGCTGTTTTGAAGTCAATCTCATCGTTGCTGACAAACACTACCGAGTAGGCTCTTCCCGCTGGAATTTTTCCATTGGAAGTCCACTTATTCATCTCTTGCAAGTGGTCCTCGGAAACCTTGTATTTTTGAGCCAGGGCTGAAAGACTAGTCGGCCCCTGGACTTTTACCTCAACTAATCTTGGACTGCCAGAGCTGGTAAAAACTGTCAATTGATTCTCAAAAGCTACTTTGTGAGCGAGAAATTTTTTGAAGTACCAATGGGAATTTCGATCTATATCTACGATTCTTTTTCCATTGTATTTATTGCCAAAATAGGCCTTTGCACCCCCCAATCCCATCTGATAGGAGACAAGTGCACACATCCAATTGTCGAAGCTAGCATTATGTTTTTTAAGGTAAAGAGCCGCACCTCGGGAAGAATTGACAATATTTTTTCTGTCGTCAATTTGGCGGTCTACTTGAAGAAATACTTCTTCTGCGGTTCCTTGTTTAAACTGCCAAAAACCAACAGCATTGGATGTCGAAACGGCATCAGCAATCAATCCACTCTCCTGAATGACTAAATATTTCAAATCCAAAGGAACCCCTACAGCCTGAAACTCACGCTCTACAAAAGGCATGTAAAGTCTGACCCGATCGAGCTTTATTTGAAAATGTTTGGGGCTTCGATACAAGGCATCCACATCAAGTTGGATTTCTCGTCGAGCCTGAGGATTAATACGGATGATCATATCCGCAAATTCCATCTCGGCGGGTACCTGAGGGATTTGGGCTAATACCTCCCCAAAAAGGCTAATTAAGAGAAAAATCGAAAAAGCGAGTCTGGAAATAATCTTCATTTTCAGGGTAAGAATTTTACTGCCTCACCCTGTTGCAAAAATGATTCCTAAAATCCGATTAGAGCTTTCTAGCCATCATAATTCCATCCCGAATTGGGATCAAGGAGTTTTCTACGCGCGGATCATCTTGGACAAACTGGTTGAATTCTAAAATTGCAGCCGTGTCTTTGTCCAGTTTTTTACGGCCTTTTGGTAAGACTTTTCCCGACCAAAGAACATTATCAGCTAAAATTACTCCTCCTGTCGGTACGCGATCAATTACCAATTCGTAATAGGCTAGGTAATTCTCTTTGTCTGCATCGATAAATACAAAATCAAACTCTCCTTCCAGTTGAGGAATCAAGTCAAGTGCATTTCCTAATCGGTAGTCGATTTTTTCACTCAGTCCACTTTCTTCAAAAAATCCCCGAACCCGATCTTCCAATTCATCATTGATATCTAGCGTGATGAGTTTCCCGGTTTCTCCTAATCCCTTGGCTAAGCAAATTGCCGAATAGCCGGTATAGGTACCTATTTCAAGAATGATTTTAGGTCGGTGCATTTTGACCAATAATTCCAAAATTTTTCCTTGAAGAGGACCTGAAAGCATGCGAGGCATCAATACCTTGGCTTGGGTTTCCCTTGTTATTTTCTGAAGAATGGGGTCTTCCGAGCTAGTATGGGCTTCGCAATAGGCCAATAATTCAGGATCGATGAATTCCATGATTAATTGGGTAAATAAGTCAAATCCGTGATCTGGTTGGGATCAAAAATTTCATTTGCAATTTCTTGAAGTTCTTCTGCAGTGGTCATGCGGATTTGTTCAAAAATCCGCTCCAATGGATCTATCTTTCCATGATCGATAAGGCTTTTGCCAAACACTAGCATTAGCGCAGCATAGTTTTCCTCTGCCATAGCCATTTGTCCCATGGCTTGTTCCTTTGCCATATGAAGCTGAAGAGTGCCTAATTTTTTTTCTCTCAATCTATTGAGCTCTTTTCGAACGATTTTTTTAGCCTTCTCGAGGGTTTTCTCCTCAGTTCCAAAAAATATCCCAAAGAAACCTATATCCGAAAAAGGCTGGTAACTGGATTCAATGCTATAAACGAGGCCATGCTTTTCCCGAAGTGCCATATTAAGACGGCTATTCATGCTGGGACCTCCCAGAATATTGTTGAGGAGAAAAAGCTTGTATCGCTTCGGGTCGTGAAGGGAAAAAGCCGGTCTTCCCATTCCGCAAAGTGATTGGGTTATGTCTCGCTTGACCTGTTCCGTTTTTGCTTGGTAATCCTTAAAACCACTTCGGATGTAAAGCGTCCGCTTAGATGGAATTTCTGAAAGCATCCCTTCAATTGCCCGTAATGCTTTTGAGAATGAAATATTCCCTACTATGGAAAAAACAATTTGAGAAGTGTCGAGTCGGCTTGCGATAAAATCAAAAAAATCCTGCTGAGTGAATCTCCCGACAGTTTCTTCATTTCCCAAAATATTCCTGCCTAGGGCATGATTTTCAAAGACTAAGGCATCCAACTCATCCTGAATGGAGTCATCCGGAGAATCCCGATACATAGCCATTTCTTCCAGGATCACTTGGCGTTCTTTTTCGATTTCTCTAGCGGGAAAAGTTGAGTTGAACGTAATGTCATAGAGTAACTCTGCAGCCTTGGTATAATGATCTTTTAAGACAGACGCATAAAAGCAGATTTTTTCTTTGGTAGTGTATGCATTGAGCTCTCCGCCAAGAGATTCCAGTCTATTTAAAATGTGAAACGTCTTCCGCTTTTTGGTGCCTTTGAATGCCATATGCTCCCAAAAATGAGCTAAGCCTTCCTGTTCTTTTGTCTCGTCTCGACTACCAATATTTAAGATAAATCCACAGTGAACCAATCGGGTGTGACTGACTTCCTGATGGACGATCCGAATGCCATTGGCAAGTTCTTTTACTTGATGCATAGCTTTTTTTACCTACCAAAAATCAACTTTCCAAAGTCTTTTGGAATACTGAGAAGATTATCTCAATTTCAATCTCCGGTTCTACAAAGAAAACAATTTTCTAACCGAGACTTGATTCAATTTAAAATAAAATTAGAACATGAAATATACGCCACTTCCTGCTGAACTCTACATTCGAAACCGAGCCAAATTGGTGCAAAAACTTGCGAAAAACTCAGTTGCAGTTCTTAATTCCAATGACATTATGCCAACCAATGCTGATGGCACAATGAAGTTTCGTCAAAACAATGACTTGTTTTATCTCTGTGGGATCGATCAGGAGGAAACTATTTTGCTGATTGCTCCTGACTGTCCTAATCCAGCTTGGAGGGAAGTTTTATTTCTTCGCGAGACTAATGAGCATATTGCGATTTGGGAAGGACATAAATACACCAAAGAGGAAGCTGAGGTAGCATCTGGAATCAAAAACATCCATTGGCTTTCTGATTTCGAGTTGATTTTTAATTCGGTGATGGTTCTTTCTGAGCGAGTTTATCTCAATACAAATGAGCACCTCCGTGCCGGAGTTGTTGTCGAAACACGAGATGCACGATTTATCAAATCTTGTAAGGAAAGATTCCCGCTTCATGAATACGAGCGCTTAGCTCCAGTAATGCATGAACTTCGAGGAGTGAAGGAGCAAGAGGAGATTGATCAATTACAAATTGCATGTGATATCACGGAGAAGGGGTTTAGAAGAATTTTGAATTTCGTAAAACCGGGTGTAACTGAGTATGATATAGAGGCTGAATATCTGCATGAATTTGTGCGATCTAGAAGTAAGGGATTTGCTTATGAACCGATAATCGCTTCGGGTGCTGCAGCATGTGTTTTACACTATATCGAAAACAATAAAGTATGTCAGGCTGGTGATTTATTGTTGATGGATGTGGGAGCGGAATATGGAAATTACAATGCCGATATGACCCGGACCATTCCGGTAAGTGGTCGTTTTACAGAAAGACAAAAGGCAGTTTACAATGCCGTTTTACGTGTTCAACGAGAAGCTATGAATATCCTAAGACCTGGAGTGACTATTCAGGATTATCATAAAGAAGTTGGTCTGATTATGCAGTCAGAGCTTTTAGGTTTGGGCTTGATTGATCAAACCGACATCAAAAATCAAGATTCGAATTGGCCAGCTTATAAGAAATATTTTATGCATGGGACGTCCCATCATTTGGGGCTTGATGTGCATGATGTGGGAACAATGCATTACCCAATTACCACGGGAATGGTTTTTACGGTGGAACCGGGTATTTATATCCAAGAAGAGGGCTTGGGGGTTCGATTAGAAAATAACATTGTTATTCAGGAGGATGGCTATTTTGACCTTATGCGGAATATCCCAATTGAAGTGGAGGAAATCGAAGAGTTGATGAATTCATAAAAAAAGCCCCATTTGGGGCTTTTTTGCTTTTATGTATTTTTAAAATTCAATCTCTACCATAACTGGAAAGTGATCCGAAGGATATTTTTTTCCATAATTATCGCTCAAAATCCCATGACGATTCACTTGGATAGCTCCATTGATAAATATGTGGTCGATAATTCCATCCGGGAGTATTTCCCAATCGAATCCCGTAAAAGTTCCTCTTGGACCATAGGATGGAATTTTGGAAATCAAGCGAGCATCTTTCCAATCTGGGGATTGGGTGATGGTAGTGTAGGCAGGATTGTCTGGGGTTACATTAAAATCTCCCATTAAAATTACGGGCAGATTTTCAGAATTGATTTCGGCGATCTTTTGGATAACCAATTTGCTGCTTTCTTCTCTGGCTTGCTGTCCAATGTGATCATAGTGGATATTGAACGCATAGAATTGATTTCCTTCCAAATCTTCAAATTTTCCCCAAGAACAGATTCGATTTAGTGCTGCATTCCAACCTTTGCTTGGTTTCTCAGGAGTAGGAGACAGCCAAAAAGTTCCTTGCTCATGAAGCTTGTATAGTTCAGGATCAAAAAATATCGCCGTGTATTCACCTTTTTCTGCTCCGTCGTCTCGTCCTACTCCCAAGTAATCATAGCCCAATGCATCTTTCAGCTGATTGACTTGATGGTTTAGTCCCTCCTGTGTTCCAAAAAGGCTGATTTGATGGAATTGAATCAATGCGGCTACATGTGGGAGTCGGTCTTTCCACAGGTTTCCTTCGTCATTTGGATTATCCCATCGAATATTGAAAGTAGCTATTTGATGAGTCTGGGCAAATACATAAGAGGAAATGGAAGTGAAGGCAAGTACCAAAAAAGCGATTTTGAGACTATTTGTGAGATTCTTCATGGAACTATTGCGGTTCTTTTTGTTTATCATTTAAAAATGACCTTTAATTTGAAGAAAAGAAAAGCTAATGAAGACAATATACCCAAAAGATCTACCCATTCCTGAGTTTCATGCTTTGTTGCAGGGCAGTATTGCGCCGAGGCCTATTGCCTTTGCTAGTACGATTGATGGGGATGGAAATGTGAATTTGAGCCCCTTTAGTTTTTTTAATTTATTTAGCACTAATCCGCCTATTTTGATTTTTTCCCCATCTCGTCGGGTTAGGGATAATACCACCAAGCATACTTTGGAGAATGTTTATGAAGTTCCGGAGGTGGTTATTCATGTGGTTCATTATGGTATGGTGGAGCAGATGTCTTTGGCAAGTACTGAATATCCAAAAGGAGTAGATGAGTTTGTGAAGGCAGGATTTACACCAATTCCTTCAACTCATGTAAAACCTCCTCGAATCAAAGAAGCACGTGTTTCTTTTGAATGTAAAGTGAATGAAGTAAAGCCTTTAGGGGAAAGTGGAGGATCAGGAAACTTGGTGATCTGTGAAGTGCTTTGTGTTCATGTGGATGAACAAATCCTCAATGAAAAAGGAGTGATTGATCCGCACAAGCTGGATCTTGTGGCAAGATTGGGAGGGAATTGGTATTCCCGTACAAATGGGCCATGCCTTTTTGAAATTCCCAAGCCTTTGAGTACGATGGGGATTGGTGTTGATCAGATCCCGGATGAAATTCGAAATAGCCCTGTTTTGACCGGAAATAACTTGGGAAGATTAGGGAATGTAGAAAGCCTGCCAACTGACGAAGAAGTTTCAGCTTTTGGAAAAAGCCCAGTAATTGAAGAAATGCGAGTCCGATTCCAAAATGATCGAGCAAGTTGGATCGATCATTTGCATCGCTATGCTCAGGAGGTTTTAGAAGCAGGAGACGTGAAAAAAGCTTGGCTTGTCCTGTTGCAAAAAGTTTAAAAAAGAAGCGTTTCTAGTCATTTTATTTTGTCAGACTGAGCGAAGTCGAAGCCTTTTCCATAATTGAAAGGAATTTCGACTTCACTCAATGTGACATGAAATTTTGAATGCTCTTTTTATTTAATTCTTATTTCCTGAGGCATTCGGGCTTGGATGCCTTCGAAGTTTTTGACCTTTTCTAAATTTTGATAAGCTGGATAAAGTTCGCCAAGCCGTGCTTGGAGGATTTTGGTTTGAACATTATCTGACAAATCCTCCATCAATTTTTCAAACCAAGGTTTTGGCTGTGGATAGTAAATCACACGAAAGTCATCTCCTGCATCAATTTTTGCGGCAGCAATTTCAATTGCTGTATCCAAACCACCCAAAACATCAACTAACCCTCTTTCCTTCGCCTGATTTCCTGTCCAAACTCTTCCAGATGCTACCTCTTTTACAGCTTCTGGGCTCATATTTCTTCCTTCTGCTACACGGGAGATAAAAGTTTCATACCCTTCCTCTACTGAGTTTTGCATGATGGTTCTTTCTACTTCCGTAATTGGCCGGGCTACATTCATGAAATCTGATAGTTCTCCAGTAGAGACCACATCAGTTGTTATTCCCAACTTATCATTGATGAGTTCTTGCACATTAAACCAGAGTCCAAAAATCCCGATGGATCCGGTGATGGTATTAGGTTGTGCGACAATGGTATCAGCCGGGGCGGAAATGTAATAACCACCTGAGGCGGCAACTTCTCCCATGGAAACGATGACTGGTTTTACTTTTTTAGCCTCATTCATTTCTCTCCAAATTACTTCGGAAGCTAAAATGGATCCGCCCGGAGAATTTACCCGAAGAACGATGGCTTTGATATTATCATCTTTTCTAGCATTTCGGATTTCTTTGGCAAATTTATCTGAGCTGATTACCCCATCCGAACTACCACTTACAATTTCACCTTCTGCCAAAATCACCGCAATCCGGTTTCTTGAAGTTAGATTTTGACTTTTAGCAACTGAACCCAAGTTTGTTGCATTAATTGTTCGGATTTCATCATCCTCTTCCAAGCCTAACTTTTCTCGAAGAATGGCATGAACTTCATCTTCATAAGTCAGTTTGTCTACCAAGTGAAAATCTACAGCATCCTGAGCTCTTCGAACTAACATTTGATCATTTATCAATTGCATGCTGTCTAAGGAAACTTGTCTGGATTCAGCAACCGCTTGAATCATATTTTGATTGATGTCTTCTAAAAAGTACTCAGTCTGAAGGCGGTTTTCAGGGCTCATTTTGTCTAATATGAATGGCTCTACCGCACTTTTAAATTCACCTACCCGAAATACAACTGGTTCGATTCCTACTTTTTCGAAAAAGCCTTTTAGGAAAATTACCTCTGAAGCCAAGCCATTAAAATCAACTGCGCCCATGGGATTCAGATAAACCTCATCTGCAACCGATGCCAGGTAATATCCACCTTCTGAATAGGCTTCATCATATGCAATAATGAATTTTCCTGATTCTTTGAAACTTTCGAGTTCTTCACGAAGCTCCAACAAATTAGCTTGTCCAGCCATCACCAAACCTGAATTCAGGTAAATCCCTTGAATGTTTTCATTGGTTTTTGCTTCTCGGATGGCCTTTTTCAAATTAACCATGCCAGCTTGGAGTACGCCTCCAAAGGGATTTCCCAACGGCCCAAGATCGAGGTCGTCTTCGGATGTTCGCTCTACTATAATCCGACCATTGAGATTTAGGTGAAGAATAGAGTTTTCTTGAACCTTTACCTCTTTTTCTCCTGATGCTGCTATGATGCCAATTAGTCCAAAAAACAGCAGAAAACTGAGGATGCTGAAAATAACCAAACCTACAATTACTGCTAAAACGTTTCCTAAGAATTTCATAATGAATTTATTTATGGGGCTAAAATAGCTTAATTTGATCTAGTATTGAAAATCAATTTAAAAGCAAAAATGGTTCATGAAGTTGTTTTGATTTTGGGAGGTAATCAGGGAGATCGAAAGAAACTACTGGACAATGCAAAAGCTGCCATAGGTCGTTTAGGTAAATTGGTTAAAGAATCCCGAATTTTCACGACAGAGGCATGGGGTGGAGTAGCAAAAGAAGCATTTTTAAATCAAGCATTAATTCTTGAAACAGAGTTGGGGCCATTGAGATTTTTAAAACATCTCCAGCAGATTGAAAAAAATATGGGAAGAAAGCGTCAGATCAGATGGGGCGATCGGACAATGGATATCGATATTTTGTTTTGGGATGATGTGGTTATTGATTTACCGGAATTAAAAATTCCACATCCAGAAATGGCAAACCGACGGTTTGTATTGGAACCTTTGATGGATATTGTTCCTGAGCTTGTTCATCCTGTTTTTGGGAAAACCATTCACCAACTTTTAGAGGAATGTCCAGATACTTCCAAAGTATCCATATTTCCGGAATCAGCATAAAAAAATCCCCGACCGATTGGCCGGGGATTCGATTTAAAACTCTGCGTTTCCAGGAGTCCTTGGGAAGGCAATTACGTCCCGAATATTGCCCATACCGGTTACGAATTGAACCATTCGCTCGAAACCTAGTCCAAAACCTGCATGTGGGGTAGAACCAAATCGTCGAGTATCCAAGAACCACCACATTTCCTCGGTAGGAATGTCCATTTCTTCCATTCGTTGAACCAATTTGTCCATTCGCTCCTCTCGCTGTGATCCACCGATGATTTCACCGATTCCAGGGAAAAGGATATCCATAGCTGCTACCGTTTTTCCGTCTTCATTTTGACGCATGTAGAAAGCTTTGATTTCTTTTGGATAATCAGTTAAGATCACTGGTTTTTTGAAATGCTTTTCTACCAAATAACGCTCATGCTCAGATTGCAAATCAGCTCCCCAAGACTCGATCAGGTATTGGAATTTCTTCTTTTTATTTGGTTTTGAATTTCTCAAAATATCGATCGCCTCTGTATAGGTGATTCTAACAAAATCATTGTCAGCAACAAACTTCAACTTTTCAATCAGTCCCATTTCTGAGCGTTGATCTGCTGGCTTGGACTTTTCCTCATCTAGTAACCGAGCTTCCAAAAACTTGAGGTCATCCTCACAGTTTTCAAGTGCATATCTGATCAAATACTTCAAGAAATCTTCGGCTAGATCCGCATTATCCTCAGCGTCATAAAACGCCATCTCAGGCTCAATCATCCAGAATTCAGCCAAGTGACGAGTGGTATTTGAATTTTCGGCACGGAATGTAGGACCGAAAGTGTAAATCTCAGACAAAGCCAAAGCCGCTAATTCACCTTCAAGTTGGCCGGATACCGTCAAATTGGCTTCCCGCTCAAAGAAATCCTGCTTGAAGTCCACAGCTCCATCTTCAGTTCGTGGAGGATTACCAATTTCAAGAGTGGTTACTTTGAAAGTTTCTCCTGCCCCTTCCGCATCGGAAGCGGTAATGATTGGGGTATGGATGTAGAAAAAACCTTTGTCATTGAAATACTTATGTACCGCATAGGCTAAGGCATGGCGGACTCTGAAAACCGCACTGAAAGTATTGGTACGTATCCTCAAATGGGCGATTTCACGAAGAAATTCCAAAGAGTGCTTTTTAGGCTGCAGTGGATATTTTTCAGGATCTGCTTCACCAAGCACTTCGATAGAACTGGCATGCAATTCTGCAGCTTGTCCAGCACCCTGGGATTCCACGATGGTGCCATTTACTTTCAAACAAGCTCCTGTGCTGCATTTTTTAAGGATTTCTTCCGAAATCACATTCGGGTCAGCCACTACTTGATAATTGGTGATGATGGAGCCATCATTCAAAGCGATAAAGGACACATTTTTATTTGAACGCTTGGTTCGCACCCAGCCCATGATAGTGACTTCAGCTCCGATTAGGGGCTGTTCCAGTAAAGATTTGATTTTGACCCGGTTGTTAAATGCCATGATTGCGTTGATTAAAATTCATTTGAGCATTCCTGCTCGCTAAAAGGGTTTGCAAAAAAACGATTAAATAAGCTTTTTATCAAAAATTTGCGCGTTTTTCCTAACTTTGAATTCAAGGCTTTTTCCATTGAAAAAGCTTTTTTTAAACCCATAGGATCGGTTCTAAATTTCCAAAATGCAGAAGTTAAATCTTAGTCAGACGCTTTCTCAGAAGCTTTCTCCTCAGCAAATCCAGTTTATCAAATTGCTGCAGGTACCTACTGCAGAATTGGATGCTAGAATAGAGGAAGAGTTGGAAATTAATCCCGCCTTAGAAGAGGGAAGGGAAGAAAAAGAGGAATCCTCTCAAGAAGATACCTTTGAGGATAACTATGAGGAAGATGTGCCTATGGAGGATCGGGATATCAATTTGGATGATTATCTCGATGAGGAATACAGTGGGTACAAAATGCAAGGTGATGGGAATTACAATCCGGATGAAGAAGATCGGGAAATTCCAATTTCCTCTCAAGCCTCTCTGCATGAGCAATTGATCCAGCAATTGAACTTTTTGAAACTGGATGATCGGCAGAAATTGATCGGTCAGCAATTGATTGGAAGTATCGAAAACGATGGCTATATCCGCCGGGATTTAGAAGCGATTATCAACGATTTAGCGTTCAGCCAAAATATAGAAACCGATATTGATGAATTGGAGGAGATTCTGGTGAAAATCCAAAATTTCGATCCAGCAGGAATTGCAGCTCGAAACCTCCAAGAATGTCTTTTGATCCAGTTAGAGCGGAAGGAACATCCTGATGATCCAGATGTGCAGAATGCGCTTAGGATTGTTCATGATTGTTTTGATGAGTTTACGAAAAAGCACTATTCCAAAATTCAGCGTAAATGTGACCTGACAGAAGAGGAGACAAAAGAAGCGGTAAATCTAATTACCCGACTTAATCCTAAACCAGGAGGAACTTCAGACGGTTTGGTCCGAACGCAGTATATTATTCCGGACTTTATTTTGACCAATAATTCCGGGAAATTAGAGGTTTCCTTGAATTCAAAAAATGCTCCTGAACTTCGGATTTCCCGTTCTTACGCGGAAATGTTTGATGCGTATGATAAGTCTGATAAGAAGGATAAAAAACTGAAGGAAACGGTAACCTTTGTCAAGCAAAAATTGGATGCAGCAAAATGGTTTATCGATGCTATCAAGCAGCGTCAGAATACCTTGCTAAAGACTATGGAAGCTATCGTGCAATATCAGCGCGAATTTTTCTTGGATGGGGATGAGACGAATTTGCGTCCGATGATTTTGAAGGATATTGCAGAGAAAATCGATATGGATATCTCCACTGTTTCTCGTGTGGCCAACAGTAAAGCGGTCCAAACAGAATTTGGCGTTTATCCTTTAAAATATTTCTTCTCTGAAGGAATATCTACTGACAGTGGGGAAGATGTAAGTAACCGAGAGGTCAAATCTGTTTTGCAGAGTATGGTTGACCAAGAAGATAAAAAGCGGCCACTATCAGATGATAAATTGGTGAAATTACTTAATCAAAAAGGATACAATATCGCAAGACGAACCGTCGCCAAATACCGAGAGCAGTTACAGATTCCGGTGGCGAGATTAAGAAAAGAGTTGTAGTGGGGAAAATCAGTTCATTAGTAATTTCTGTTGTTTTCCAGCCCCTGATCATTCCAATGATGGTATTTGGTTTGATTCTTTTTGGCGTACCGGAATCCACTAGCGTCCCTTTTGAATTTAAGACTCGAATTTTTTACCTGATTCTGATGTCTACATTGGTTATTCCTATGTTGACTATTTTCGGTCTTCGGTTGAGTGGGACTGTCAAAAGTCTTCACATGCACACCACCAAAGATCGAATGATTCCTTTTTCGGTTACCAGCATTTATTTTTTATTGACGACCTTTTTTATGCATCGGATTTCGGAACTCGATCCGATAATTTGGGAAACCATGGCTTTGATTTCGGGAGTTGTGGTGATTTTGACTATAGTGACTATTTTCTGGAAAATGTCAGCTCATATGACCGGGGTAGGAGGTTTAGTCGCCTTAGTTTTGGTATTAGGATTCCGATTTTCCAATTTTCAATCCCTGTACCCACTATTACTTTCTATCTTTTTATCGGGAGGGGTCGCATCTTCACGATTGTTTTTAAATGCGCATAAGCCGTTGGAGGTTTATGTAGGATTTATTTTTGGATTCTTGAGTTGCTATTTTGGATTCCAATGGATTTGGTCATAAAAAAACCGGGCTTTTGACCCGGTGAATAATTAGAATAAGTTAACCGCGACACCAAAACTGATTTGAGCAGCCCTGTTGTCGAAGGGACCTTGATTTTCTTGGAAAAGTCGATTTAGACCAAAGTAGCTCCAAACATAAAAACCAGGTGAACCCGCTTTCAATGATAAGCCGTATCGGATTTTTTCGAATCCATAATTTTGGGAGTCTTTGATTTTTCGACTTACCCCATCTTCATCTTCAAATTTGATTTTGCTGTGGGCATTGTAAAGAAAGCCAACTCTACCACCAAAAGTCAATTTGAATCCTTTGTAATAATTGGTTTTGTTGAAGTGATATGTGAAATCCAATGGTACTTCAAAGTAGCTAAGCGCAAAGGTGTTTTTATTCACTTGAATATCATCTCCAAAAACTTCTGTAAGCTCTAAAAGTTGACTGGATTCGGGTCCTTTTTCAGGGTCATTGAAAAGGTTTTTTTCGTCATTAAAAGCAAGCTTATCTGTTCCAATTCCAAAACCCGGATTAAATGTCACTCCAGATGTTTCTCCGAAAATTGAGATTGGGTGCTGGTAATAAATATTGAGTGTTCTTGATCCGAAAAATCCAGTACTAAGATCTGCAGGTCTATTATTCAATACATTAAAACCGAACTCTACCTTAAGGTCAGAAGGGATATTGGGACGACCTCCGATTGGTACTTTTGGAGTTTTGGTTTCTTGGGCCTGTACAAAGTGGATCAGGAATAGAAGTGGTAATAATCCGAATAGTTTTTTCATTTGATAGTATTCTTTTTTAGCGATCAAAGGAAACTTTGTTGTCACCGCACCAATTATTTTGATTGGCCTTTAATCATTGAAAAGCAACAAATCTCCATGCTAATGCGGGCAAAAATAGAAAATCCCAAAGGATTTAACCTGCTTTTGCTCTTAATAATTCTTAAGTCTCCTTGGAGGAAATTTTTTGTATTAAAAAAAAGCTTGAAGGTGATATTTGAAAACAAAACGATATTCAATACCTTTGCATTCGCTTTCGGCCTCGTAGCTCAACTGAATAGAGCACCTGATTACGGCTCAGGAGGTTTCAGGTTTGAATCCTGACGAGGTCACAAAGACAAAAGCCCAACTTATACGGTTGGGCTTTTTTTGTTGCTTTGTCTCGTCCTCAAATATGTCCTTAAGAGGCTTCAAGGTCAGTTTTTAAATTCTTCTCCAATTTAATTTGGCTTTTTTTTTGTAACCAATGTGGTTACTTTGGTATCAAATTAAGCTTTATGAGAGGCATTAGACTTTTTTGTTTTGGGTCACTTTTATTTATCCTTGCCGGGTGTGAAAGTTGGCTACAGGATATTGGCCTGGTAGATGTCAAAAAAATCAAAGGGCCTTGTACCATCACCTTGGTTGATGGAACACTCATAGAAACTCCCCATACGATTGAAATTAGTATCCGAACCGAGGTGCTTACTTATCGCGATGAGGATGGGAAAATTTGGTCGCTTTTTAAAGACGAATACGAAAGTTATTCCTGTCAATAATTAAAAAAAAATGCAGCCCGAAGGCTGCATCTTATTTTTAGTGACCTGCTGAAGATAATGCAGGTTTACTTCCTTTTTGCCAGATAAACAGGATTATAAATAGGACAATTAGAATGGAAGGGAACATGGTGAGCTTTAGAAGCGTCTCTTGTCCAGTTGCTAATTCCAATTGTGCTCCAGAAAGCCCTTCTGCCACATTGGTCGCTCTTGCTGAGTCAATCCAGCTACCAATGATTGGCTGCCAAATTGCAGTAGAGAACATTCCCACGCCACCAATAATCGACATTCCCAAAGCACCGCTTAGAGGAACTCGTTGAGCAACTGCACCTACCATTACTGGCCAGAAATAAGCCACACCCAAAGCAAATACAACGGCAGCAACATAGGCAACTGGACCAGTTACAACGCTAAACATGTATGTTCCAATAGCCGCTAAAACCGCACCGCTGAGAAGAACACCGGTTTGTCCCAATTTGCCAACAACTGGTCCTGCGAAAAACCGTGCTACTGCCATTACACCAGTAGTCAAAGCCAAAATTAACATACCACTTGCTCCTGAGCTATCCAATACCACATTTGCCCACTGTTGAGTACCGAATTCGGTGATCGCAGTGATAGACATACAGATAAACAAGAAGATGTAAAGCGGGCTAATCATTGCCTTGATGTTACTTGAAATAGAAGTAGCTGCTTCTACATGTGGTTTAGGGAATGCTTTTCCAAAGAACAATACCGCGTAGGCAATAGTAGGGATCATCATTACCCAAATTTGTGGCTGCCATCCCATTCCGGCATCAGTCATAAACTTGGAGATCAAGGATCCTAAAACGATACCTCCAGGGAACCACATGTGGAAGCGGTTCAACATTTTATTCATTTTTACTCCAGTGTACATGTCTGCAATCATAGGATTACAAGCTGCTTCTGTACATCCATTTCCAAAACCAATAAATAGAGTGGAGATCAATAGAGTAGTATAACCACCTGCATAAATTGTCATCAAAATACCGATAGTGTGGGTGACAAAGGCGATGTTCATGATGACTTTTGGGCCAAGTTTGTGGTAAAAAAGACCACCCAAAATCATGGATATCGGAAAGCCTAGGAACCACATGGAGTTTATAAAGCCCAACTGCTCAGCAGTTAGTCCGAAGTCTTCACCAAGCTGGGGAAGGATACCCGCACGAATGGCAAAGGTGAATGCGGTGGTAATCAAGGCCAGACAGCTGGCATTGAAAAGCGCGGTTCGGTTGATGTTTTGCGTCATAGATTTAGGTTTTTTTGGATTAGGATTGATAATGCATTCGATTGAAAGCTGTCAAAATAGGAAAAATATTGCATTCTGACTTTTCCAGTTATAAAAATTTCACTGGCTAATCAATCACCAGAAGAGAACCAGTGATTTTTTCTTCAAAGCCATAGATTGAATTTCTGACAATTAGCAAAACAGCAAGGGTCCCAATCGGTGCTTTTCTTCCGTTGATTGAAGTTCCGTCCCAATTAAAAAAAGGATATTCGATTGGGATTTCTTGAGTGATATCGTGATGGACCAATTCTCCAAACCTATTGAAAATAAAAAGTTCTGCTTCGGTGATTCCTTCATTGACTATTACCCTGAAATCCCGATTTGGATCACCAATGACCATAGCATCAGGAAATATCACCTGGAAGTTACAGGCATCGTAAGTCTCGAAATTATCTGAGAAGACACAATTGTCTGCGGTGGTAACTATGAGGGTATATTCTCCAACCTGGTCAGGTTTGAAAATAGGCGTAGTAGAAATTAATTGTCCTTCAAAATACCATTCATACAAAGCATAAGAGCCCGGATCGATTCCCGGATAGGAATTTGGTTTTGAGCAGATGGCATATCGATCTTCCAGATTTGGCTCAGTTAATAAGGTGCTATTTTCTACGGGAATAAAATTTCGGCCTATTTCACAACCAATCTTATTATATACAACCGCTTCATAATTTCCAGGTCGATCTATTTCAATCTCAAAAAGGTTTTCAAATTGGATGAGATCTTCCCTATTATTATTCTCATCATAAAAAATCCATTCCACTCGATCCACTTCTTCTTCTTGAGTGTCTAGCGTTACAATGGCAGTGCCAGGATCAGGACAAATTTTGGTGGCAATTAAGTCCACTGGAACTGATAGGACCGGAGGTAGAATTGAAAAAGGAATAGGAGTTACTTCACAGAAGCCGCTTGCTAATGGTTGGGCCGTTACCGTATAATCACCCAATGCGGTAGGGTAGAAATACTCTCCTCTTCCGACAATTTCTCCCTGATCATTGATCCATCGGATTGAAGTTTTGGAGATGTCAAAATTTTCAACGATTACACGATATACCTGATTACCGAAACAATCCTCTTCGAATAATTCCAGGTCAAATTGAATTTTATCAGAAAGGGTAGCTTCAAAGTTAATTTCTCGAGGGCAATTGCCATTGGCCTCATTACTTTCTCCAATTAATCTATAAGTCCCTTCTTTTGTTAGTACAAATGATTCTCCTTTTTGCCGAGACTCTTCAAGCCCATCAGGATCAATTAATGTGAAGGTTAGGTTTTCATTTGTTTCGGGAATCAGCTCAAATTGCTCACAAATGTTGATTTTCCCCGGGTTACTGAAATTGACTTGGGGTAGAGATGGAATTGTAATTTCCCGAACTGGATAGGTGCACCCGTCAATTTTCAATTCAATCAAATATGTGCCCCCTGAAAGCGTAAATTGAACTTGGTCCTGAGCTGTAATATTATCGGCTTGAACTTCTCCAAACCCAGGAGATAAAGCACGAATAGTTCCATTTACTTGGCCTTGTTGAAATTGGAGTGTAAGGACTCCGGGTTTAACACCATTTTCGGTACAGCTTTCTGCTGTGATTTCATAATTCGGCTCAAAAAAATCTTGTGTGCTTGAATTTGTGATTGGGGGATTTTTGGTATCTAGATCAAGTAATGTGGTAACCTTACAAAGGTTACTATAGGCTTGAATGGTATAGACTTGAGGATTTAGGTTAGACAAGGAAATGCTATTTCCAGTACCTAAATTGGTCTCTAAATAATCAAGTTCGACTATTCTTACAGAATCAAGGTCAGATAGAGCTGATATCAAAAAAGAGCCGTTTGGTTCAGAACAATTGTCTGGTTTCTCCAAAATCTGGATATTAATTTCAGGCTTTTCACGGACTTCGAAAGTTGTTTTTCGTTCTGACCTACAATCAGGATAATTTTCATCTATTGCTGAAAAAATCACTGTGTAAGTTCCTGTCTCCTGTATTTCTTCACTCTCAAGATTAACTTCAAATGCAGATCCAAGGGATTCTGGAGTGTTATTTCCTGGTCTTATCAATAGCCAATCTCCTGAAATTGGTGTGTCCAAACCAAGTTTTTGAGATTCACCTTGACAAAGTGTAGGCTGGGACAGAGTTATTTTAAAATCCAGGGATGGGCCCACATAAGTAGATCCATTAACAACACATTCAGCTGACCCAGAACTACTAGTCTGAAAAAACTCAACTTTATAATAGCCTTCTTTATTTACGGAAATACTATTTCCGTTTCCAACCACATTGTCTCCTAAATCTCTCCAAATGATGGTATATTGATTGAGGTTTGGAGTCGATGGATCTATTGCTGTGAGTTCTACAGGATTGCTTCCACATAGAAGATAATCTGGTTTTAGTTCTAATTCGGGCCCTTTTTGAACTTGAACAGTCTGTGATTCTTGATAAATTATTTGAGTTCCTCTTCTTACACTCAATCTGACTTGGTATAACCCAATTTCATTGAATGATATTTTAACATTTTCAAAAGGGGCTCCACCGCCAGTTCTATTAAAAAATTCATTGCCATTTGGGTCAATAGCCTTCCAAGTATATACGTCTCCTTGATCTCCACCTCCACTAAAAGTCCCGATTACACCCCCAAAAACAATACAGAGATTTTCAGGTCCTATAAGTTGAGGATCTACAAAGGTATGAGACTCAAAGAGGGGAAAGGAATCGATATTCTTGTTTTGCCCAGATGGAATAAAAGCCAAAATCAAGAAAATTGTCCAAACTAGTTTGATCTCAATCTCCTTAAATGAAAACTGAGCAAAGGCTTGCAAGTAATTGTTTTTTTAGGGTGATGAGTAAGTTTGGAGTACTTACTAATTACATTGACAATTCGGCTATTGCAAAAAATGTTCCATTAACTGAATTAATTATCAGTCAATAACCATTAAAGATCCAAACTGAGTTTTGTGAATATTTTTCTCGTAGTTTACTAGATCAATTCGGATAGAATAAGCACCGTTTGGTACTTTTTTCCTTCTATAATACCCATCCCAAATACAGGTGGATTCTTCAGTTATTAGTTCGGTATTTTGACAGTGAAAAATCAATTCACCCCATTGATTAAAAATCCATAACTCCAGTTCATCAACCAAGTAGTTGGTATAAATCAAAAATGGTTTTTCTGGATCCTCGGGTGTAATGGCAGTTGGGAATTGAACACGCAACTCGCATTCTTCTTCTGTTACAAAACTTGTGGCATAGGCACAGCCTTCAGCGCTTGTAACCACCAAGTCATATTGTCCAATTTGGGAAGGTTTAAAGGTACTTGCCGTAGAAACTACTTGTCCATCAAAATACCATTCATAGGACGCGAAGTTTCCGGGATTTATTTGAGGTCCTAAATCTAATCGAGGACATATTTTATAAGAATCCTTAACCTCGGGTCTAAATTGGTCAGTACTTCTTATGACAAAATTTTCATCTCTTCCAATGACACAACCAAACCGGTTGTATAACCTAACTTCATAATTCCCTTCCTCAATTGCTAAGATTTCGGTTTTGTTGTTTTGGTTGAGTTGGGAAGTATTATTGCTGAGATCGGTAAACCACCATTCAATAGTTTGTACTTGTTCCAAATCTGCCTCAAGTCTAAGAGCAGCGTCAGGTTGATCTGGGCAGAGTGTTTCTGCTATTATTTCAGTAGGGATAGATAATACCGGTTGTGGTAGATTAAATTCCTTTGGATTGATGTTACAAGCGATCGAGCCCGAAGGTTGAACTTCAAGGGTAAAATCTCCGTATTGGTCCGACAGAAATGTCTGTTCAGTTGATAAAAGATCTCCATTTGCATTTCTCCAGAAATAGTCGACTTGGTCAGCCAGATAATTGCTAACGTCAGCCTGATATTCATAGACTCCATTGCAGTCCAAGTTGATCAAAATAGGTTCAAACTCTACTGGAGGGTTTATTCTTACATTGAATATTTTCTGCTCTGGGCAGAGTGGGCCTGAAATATCTGTATCATATCCCAAAAGGATATATTCACCTTCCTGATCCAAAGTAAATGCCTCACCCGTAGATTTGATTTCTTCTTTCCCATCAGGAAAGGTAAGGAGGAATTCAAGGTTTCCATTGTTATCAGGGATAAGCTCATAGGGATCACAAATAGAAAGATCGCCCGGAATATCAAAAGGTACTTTATCCGGGATTAGGTCAACTCGAAGGGTTGATCTTCCTAACTCACAGTCTTTATTTATTGATGGAATTCGGCTGAATACTGCAGCTTCATAAACGCCTTCTGCATCGACTATGATTTGGGTTTGGTTGGTGAATTGAGGCAAATCCTCAATATTTCCATCAAAATCATACCGTCTCCACTCGATATCCGTTATTTCTTCAGGAAAGGTGGATGATAAATCAAGGATTGCCCTTGGCCCATATTCACATAGCTTGGTTGATTCAAGTGAAACTTCGACCTCTAGAATTGGTTCCTTAATTTCAAATTCTACAGGAGGAATTGGACATGCCTGACTATTTGCTGGCTGTACATCGAGTTTGAAATTCCCAAAGCTAGTGGGGTTTAAAAATTGACCTGTTCCAACTAGTTGATCGTTTTCGTCAAACCAGCGGAATTTAACAGTACTAGGGTCTCTTCCATTAATGTCTGCCTCATAGGTCATGTTCCCAAAACAATCCTGATCAATCAATTTGGGTTCGAAATCTACAGGATCAACCAATGTTACATTGAAAGTTTTCAACAAGGGGCAAAGATCTCCTTGACCAGCTAGTCGGCCAACCATGCTATACTCACCCGCTTCGGTTAAAGTGAAAGGTTCATTCGCTGCTTTTGTGACTTCCGAACCATCAGGTAAGATAAGAGTGTATTCTAGGTTTTGAGAACTCGAAGGAATTAAGTCATAAGACTGGCATATATTTAAATTCGCCGGTATATTAAAATTCACCTGGTTTAAGCCAGGGACCTCGAACTCTTCTCGTTTTGGGAGTTTACAACTATCCTCGTTAAAAACTTCAAAGAAATATTTTCCTCCTCCGATTTCAATTTTTTCAGACTCTAGCCCTGAGGCGGAGCGAGTGAATATTTCTTCACCTCTAAAATTTAATAATCTGTAAGAACCTTCTAGTGGTCCATTGATCATCCGAAAAATAAAAGACCCTAAGGTTTTCCCGGTTTCTGTACATATCTCTGGTTCGATATTCTCAATTTCAAATTCAAGTCCAGGAGGAGGGTCTGATAAGGGTACAACAGTTCCAAATAATGAAACACAGCCATTCAATTGTGAAACAAGACTATACGCCCCAGACTCAAGCCCTGTAAAATCAATGATATCTCCTGAGTTAAATGGCCCTTGACCTTGGCCTAATCCTTCAATGGAAATAAAGTCCAAATCTGTTAAAGCTCTAACCTGTAATGCACCGTCAGGAATAAAACAACCTGAAGAACCAAAGGCTTCAACTAGTTCAATGCTTGGAAGAAAATTGAATGTAATTGTCTCTGTATCCTCAGGCGAACAACTAGGATTATTTGGGTTTTCTACCCTAAAAATAATTTCATAATCTCCAGGTTCATTAATTGCCCCTCCACCAGAAACTGTAATTGAATTCCCCGTTCCAATTTTTGTAGGAGTCGATGTGCCTGATTTTTGGATATACCAATCTCCAGAAATAAGAGGGTCAGTTGTGAAATTAATGCTTTCTCCGGGGCACAAGTTGGTTTTTGAGGCTTGTATAGAAACTGAGGGTAATTCTTTAACCTCCGTCTCAACCGTTGTAGTACATTCTGGATTTCCAGATGAGTTTGGAAAGAAAAAAGTTACTTCGTATTTGCCTATAGAGGAAATATCAAGTGAATTTTCGTTTCCTATGATGGTTCCAGATTCATCTCTCCATTCGAATTCATATTCGGAGAAGTTTTCAGATGATGGACTTATAGCCTCAACTGTAAGCACCTGTCCATTACAAATTTGATAGCTCGGATTAAGCGTGATATCCGGTCCTTTTAATACTTCAATTACCTTTTCTTCCTCATAAATTTGAATCCCACCACGATTTACAATCAATTGTATTTTATGAGACCCTAATAATCCAAAAGTGTAACTGATTTCTTCAAAACCACCAGTTCGGTTAAAAAGGATTTGGTCACTTGGACCTAAGATAGTCCACTGATAAACATCTGTTTCTGGATCTCCTCCTCCTGAAAAAGTACCCAATACGCTACCGAAAACATTACAAAGCTGATCCGGCCCTTGTATCATTGGGTCATTGAAGGTTCTCATCAAAAAACCAGACTCCTCCTCATGAAATCCTTGATTTGGCTCAAAACCAACTTGGATATTGAGTAAAAACAAAGAGAACCAAGTCAGTGAAATGATAGCCTTCAAAATTCAGGGAGATAAAAATGTCTGATAATCAATCTATAAAGATACAAAAATGAATTTGGCCTAAAAAAAGCCCGAGTTATTTTAACAACTCGGACTATTTAATTTATCGAACAAAAACCCAATCCGAACCAGAGCTCAATGGCTCTGAAAATTCATAACCTTCCTCATTGAAGGTTTTTAAATTTTCTGGATCAGTAATTCGGTTTTTGATAGCAAAATTGGTCATCATGCCTCTTGCCTGCTTTGCAAATAGGCCGATCACTTTGTAATTTCCATCTCGATGTTCTTTGAAATGTATATTGATTACAGGAGATTTTAAGGTGTTTAAATCTACCGCCTTAAAATATTCTTGAGAAGCCAAGTTGACTATTGGAGAACCTTCTGCAGCAGCATTGATTGCCTTCGCAATTTTCTTATCCCAATATTCATAAAGGTTTTTACCTTTTTTGGTTTCTAATTTTGTCCCCATTTCCAATCGGTAAGGCTGTATCAAATCCAACGGCTTCAAAAGTCCATATAATCCAGAAAGTATCCGGAGATGTTCTTGTGCAAACTCAAAATCTTCTTCGGAATAATTATCTACATCAATTTTGGTGTACACATCTCCTTTGAAAGCCAAAAGAGCTTGTTTTGAGTTGTCAGGGGTAAATTCCTTTTGAAAGGTTTTGTATCGCTCTTCGTTGAGTTGAGCTAGATTTTCACTAACTGACATCAACTTTGCAATGTCTCGAGCTGACTTTTTTTTCATGACTCCCACAAGAGATTTGATATCAGTGGTAAAGTCTGGATGACTGTATTTATCAATGTTGGGAGTACTGTAATCTAGGGTTTTTGCAGGTGAAATTAGAATTAACATACTATTGAATAATCGTAATTGCTTTGACTTGTTGTTCAGTTAAATTTTGATCTCTACTGGTAAACTTCACTACTACTGCATATGTTCCATTGGGCACCAATTTTCCATTAACCTGACCATCCCAAGGGCAGAAAGGCTGAGCTGGTTCTAAGTTTTCATGAGAACAGTGGAAAATCAATTCCCCCCATCGGTTGAAGACAAAAACCTCTGCTTCGTCGATGTATTCATTGGCATAAATAACAAAATTTCGATTCTCGTCCCCAAGAACCACCCCGGTAGGGAAAATGACTTTCAGATCGCAGTCTTCAAAAACCTCAAAGGTTTCTACATATTCACATCCTAAATTATCGGAGACGATCACTTCATAAACCCCAGGTAGGGAAGGTGTAAATATGGCCTCATTAGACACAACTTCTCCATTTAAGATCCAGGCATAATTATCATAATCCCCCGGATCGATACTCGTAGTTACTCCTTCGACGGCACAAATCGTAAAACCTGTTGGAACTACCGGAGGAATAATGGTGGATCTAACCACCAAGCCACTGGCTCTTCCGATATCGCAACCAGCTGCGCTTCTTAAAATCACTTCATAGGTTCCTTCCTGATTCACCTCCACAATAGGAAGATCATCGAATTGCGGAATTCGAGTTCGCGTTCCACCTTGGACAGAGTACCATTCGATATTTGCCACATTTGTCAAATCAGCAGAAACCAAAATAGTGGTACTAGTCACTTCCCCACAAAATGGAGTCACATCTAACTCAACCTCAACATCTTCATCTAAAACAATTGCTGTGAATGGGATAGAATTCCCTTGGCATTGAGCGCCTGAAGCTGGCTGAACTTCTAGGCTATAATCTCCTTCCCGAGGTGGAACAAAACGTTGTTGTCTTCCAACAATGACACCCAAATCGTCTTTCCACAAAAACAATACATCTGCTGGATCTGCATTGGTTAAAACTGCTTCATAAGCGACCCCAGCTTGACAATCTACGATCGGTCCATCAAGTTGGAATTGAATTGGCTGAGTTATAGTAGCGTTTATCGGTATTTCTAATGGGCAGTTTTCCCCTGTAGGATCTTCACCTCGCATGGTATAAAGACCAGATTGAGTTATGGTGAAATTGCCATCTCCATCTGGATTAATTGGATTTCCAGCATTATCCAATAAGGTGAATGAAATATTCTCAGAAGGTTCTGGTTGGAAGGTAAAACTTTCACAAGCTGTAAAATCCGTAGGAACAGAAAAGTTCACTGTGAATTTTTGAGCGATAGTATAAATGTCCGGATCCGGAATACTGCAATTTGTTGGGGCAAGGATTTCTACAGCATAATCGCCGTAGGGAACTTGGACATCAAAGCTTGCCTGATTAGGTAAGGAGCCGGTGAATTCTTGACCATCACCTTGTCTGGTTATCACATAGCTTCCTCCTGATGGAATTACATTGTCAAAAGAAATAGTTATTGATCCCGGTTCTACACCAGATGGGCCGCAAGTTTCGTCTGTTGATGTAACTGTGAAAGTATATTCCACAGGCGGATTATTGTTTTCAACCGTGACAGTTCCTACATAGGTACATCCAAAATTATTCTCTGTCTCTATGGTGTAGATTCCAGGAAGTAAATTCTGAATAGGGATGACATCTCCGGCATTGACATTATTGAAAATATCTCCGGTTTCTTGGATGGTCACGGTGCTGGCATTCCCTTGCATGGATATTTCAAATTTCCCGTCTGCTGTTGCACAACCCGTTGCCGGATTACTTTGTGTTGCAGTGAAAAGAGGGAGTTCATTTACGATCAAATCCACCCGCTTTTCAACAGTACAACCTTCTAAGATTGGGTCTTCGGTAATGAAAATAATCTCATAATCTCCTGGTCCAGGAAGTGAACTAATATTCAAAGCAAGCTCGAAAAATTCACCTATTAATACAGGGTTTCCATCCTGATTTTGTTCATAATACCATTCACCCGAAATAGGTGTGTCAGGAGCAAAGTTGATAATAAGATCTTCATAACAAACCTCCTGCGCATCTTGATTGATATCGAATTCAAAAGCTGGACCTACAAAAACTTCTGCAGTCGCTGGACAGGTTTCAAATAGTGCAGCTTCCTCGTCAGAAAGTCCATCAGGTAATCGATAGGTTACTTCAACAGTATATATACTTTCCTCATCGACAGTAATCGTATTGGAATTTTCATCTCCAAAAACTTGTCCTGCCGAATTGGTCCATAAGAAGTCATAGAGCCCTTCAGATGGGTCATACCCTTCGATTGCAGTAAGTTCAACCGGATTTCCTGAGCAAAGCGTGATATCCGATTCCAAAGTTAAAGTAGGAGGAGCGTCAATTTGGATTTCCAAACTGGCATCATAATAATCCGGAGTAGCACAACGGGTTACATTCAAATTTACCGTGTAAAGCCCTGGTGTGTCAAAAATCTGCTCCAAAGTCTGAAACTGATCTCCAGGTCCTCCAAAATCTTGCAAGATCACCGTTCCGTCTTCATGGGTGATTGTCCAGAAATAACTATCAATGTCAGGTTCGCCTCCTCCTTCGAAAAGAGCGGTTGCACCTTCATCCGGATCCAAACAAAGTCTTGGTGGGCCTGCAAGGGCTGGTTCCGGAATCGAGCTTCCACCTAATTGTGCAAAAGATGGGAGACCAAGATTTGTGGTTCCAGGCATTGGCTCCACGGAATCCTGATTGAAAGAGCTGGTGGAATTACAACCTGCTCCGACAAGTATTTGACCAATTTGGTTGGAGCCGACTACAGCCACATACACATTGCCATCAGGTCCAATTTGCAAGGCTCCCAAATCCAATCCGCCTGTTCCACTTACCGTATTTCGATTTGATAAAATACAGGATTCGATTTGTGGTCGGGTAGAAGCATTTCCAAAACAGCTTGGACAGGTGGCAGCATCAGGATCATCCTCATCATTAACAGCGCGAATAGTAAATTCTTCAATTCCCGGCCCTCCGTTTCGGTAGGACACGAAAACTTTGTCCCCACTATCTGAAAATTCCAAACCATAGACTTCCCCATCACAGCCCAAATCTAACAGGGCATATTCGGTGAGTTCTCCTGTGTCAGCATTAAAATCAAAGATTTCTAAGCGATTACAACCTCCCTCAGAAATGGTTACAGCCACTTTTTCTCCATCAGGACTGAATTTCATAGCTCCCACGCCAGCATTGAATCCATGATTGCTTCCTACAGAACTAAATACAGGTTGCCCAATTCCTTCTGTGGATACAGGATAGGCCCGGAAGGTATTATTTCCTAATTCATGAAAAAGAACCCAAGTGGTATCTCCATTGACCAAGGCAGCTGATTGCTCAGTGGATGGACTGAACAGAAAATTGTCTTTCGTTACAACATTACCAACTCCTGAGGGATTTTCAGCTTTGATGTCGATGAGGGAGAATTTCACCTCATTGGTGCCATTGGCAGTGGCTTGTGTTGTAAATAAATAATATAAGGTTGGTTCTTCGGGAACAGCTACGGCGATCACGGATTGGGATGAAGTATTATCACCTCCTATATTATCTCCGTTTTCCATCAAATCACCATTTAGGTCCCAGACAGATTCACCGTCAGTAAAGAATAAAACTTCACCACTGGAATCTGTAATAGTCGTTGTACCTGCTGGGATATTTTGAGGGTGAGGTGAATCAATAGGTCTTGGAACAGGGACAGTCTCATCATCCGGGTCCGGATTAAAGTTCAAGCCGGCTCCATTTCCGAAATACCAGATCCCATTACTCTGATCCTGTAAATCCCAAACTTTTACATCAATTTCAGCATAGGCATAGCAGCTGGAATTTGGTTCACGAACAAGTACCCAATAAGTCCCAGGTAAACATACTTCGTTTTCCTGTCGACTAGTCCAGCCTTCATCTTTATAATTGGACCAGAAGTACTCGTACTGATCCATATTTCCTCCTGGAGCCTCTCCATCCTGCTGACCAGCAGCGTTTTGAGCTTGAAGAAGAGCCCCGATATCCACGCATTGTCCCTCACAAATCGTGGTGTCCGCAGGAGTGAAATCCGCTTCAAGATTATTTTCGGTAAGGGTAATGTCACGTGTTACAGGGACGGATTGTCCATCCGCAAACGTGACGGTCAAAGTCACCGAGATAGATTGCTCTTGAGTTGCATCAGCTGGAACCAAGAAGTGCTCTTGGGTGTAATCTGCTGGAACAGGGTTTCCCTCAGAATCTGTCAAAGGAGGGTTGAATTCCCAATTGAAAGAAACCGGCTGATAATTTTCCGGAAGAATTTCACTTATAAGTTGGACAGGATTATTTGCACAAGGTTCATCTGGAGTCCATGTAAAATCAACTGTAGGGCTGATATCCGCATTCGGACCAAAAACAGGGAAGATGGTTCCGCAAAAATCCGTGCCTGTAAATGGATCTATATCGACGGTAATCGCTGCTAAATCCTCTTCATTTGGATTTTCAACCTTCCCCATCAATTGAGGTCCCCCATCTACTTCCTCATATAGAAAATACAATTCTCCATCGGGTCCCACTTTCATGTCATAAATGTTGGATGGGGCCGGGTCTAAAGGAATTACTTCAGGAGTAGCCGAAAGATCCGAAGTAGGAACTCGGAGTAATTCATTTCCTCTGGAGAAGTAAATAAAATTCCCATCCGGTGAAAATACTGCTCCCTCTATTGGAGCAGCTCCTCCGCTATTTGATATAGTGCGAGGGTTTCCAAAGTTCCCGGTAGAGGTATTGAAATCTAAAACTAGGATATCATCTCCCGGATCTTCAGGAATTAAAATCAATTCACCTCGATCAGGATCAAAAACAATGGCTTTTGGGGTAAAAGGGATAGCTTCGGTATCTGTTTGAGTGAAATCACCAGCAGTTGCCTCCAATCTCCTCGCTATAAGATTTCCTCCATCGAAACTTATTAAATAAGAAGGAGAAGCTGGGGTTTTAACGACTAGAATGGCCCCCTGAGCGTTTCCTACTACTTGGTCTTGTTCGGTGATTTCACCTAGGGGACGTTCATTTCCAGTAGCCTGTCCCGGGGCGTTCATGTCGATTAAGGAATAGAGAAGTTGACCCGCTGGAGAAACATAAAAAAGGTAAAATAACTTATCCCCATCAGGCTCGTAACTCAGAAAACCGGTAGCCACTTGCTGACGGGTGTCAATTGGACCATTGAGATTACCGACTTGTCCTTGAATAGGTGAGGCACTGTAATCATAGACGATGGAGCCATTCGAATAGAAGAGAGGTTGACCTGTAATAGGGTCAATGGCAAGAGCATTGCTAAACTTATCGATGATAACAGTTCCGGGAAGTGTCTGAACCGAAGGATTTTCTCCCTTACCAAAAGACAAATAATTGTTTTCTGCACTTCCTTCACAATAACCAAAAATCCATTCGTTATCATTAAAGCCTTGACCAAATCCAGTTTGGACAAGCCCAAATCCAAAAAAGAGGATGAAAAAAAGCGTGATATGTATGGAATGCGGTCTGCTTTTCATATTTTTCCAACTGCTTTCTAAAACAAGCTTATCACTAAAACGTTTTAGAAGCTGACTGAGTACTCAAATAAACGAACAATTCCTTGTTACTGTCTTCTCTGAAACTTGTTTTTTTTGTGGGAATGCTTTTGGCATTATCGGGACGGGCTTTTGCTCAGGATCCGCAATATAGCCAATATTATGCTGCCCCATTGTATCTCAACCCTGCGATGGCAGGAGGAGAACTCACAGGTAGAGTAGGCTTCAACTACCGGAATCAATGGCCGAGCATCGATGCCCAGTTCACTACCTTTTCTGCATTTTATGATACTTATCTTCCTAATAATAACATTGGACTAGGAGTCCATGTGATGCAGGATACTGAAGGAGCTTCAAAACTTCGATCTACAAGTATTTCTGGAATGGCTTCTTATGAATTGAAATTGGGACAGAATTCCTATTTCCGTCCGGGATTTCAAGCGACATATATTCGAAGAGAGATTGGTTTTTATGAGAATTTGGTTTTTGCCAATGAAATCAATCCCAATGATCCTTTCGGTCCTTTGCTTCCAGGTACAGATATCCCCGGATTGGGAGATCCAGTAAGCATGCTTTCTCTTTCGGTAGGCGGATTGTTCTTTACAGAAAATTTCTGGCTGGGATTATCTGCTCATCATGTGAATCAGCCTAATCAGTCCTTTGTGGATGGATTAAGCCCACTTCCTGCTAAGTTTTCACTTCATGGAGGTTACAGAATTCCATTGGGAGAGGGAAGTTATCGTGGAGATTTTACCCATGCACGTAAACAAAGATCTTTGACTCCGACATTCAATTACAAGCGTCAAGGACCATTCGAACAATTGGACGTGGGAGCCTATTTTTATGTAGAGCCTATTGTATTTGGTTTATGGTATAGAGGCCTTCCTTACAAGCCAGTAAATAATCAAAGTAATCGGGACGCAATCGTAATGATGGTGGGAGTTAACCTGCTAAATGGTTTGAATATTGGCTATAGTTTCGATTATACTGTTTCCCAATTGGGAATTCAATCCGGTGGAGCACACGAACTCAGTGTATCCTGGACCCTTCCAAACAGCTATCAAGGCAAGCCTTTGCGAAGGGATACTGTTTTACCTTGTCCAAAATTTTAAAATCTGTACATGAGTCCGGAGAATTTAAAATACCTACTCGTAGGTGTGTTGATCTTTGGTTTTTTGGTAGAGAAAATCCTCAGTTTTCTAAATGTCAAGCAGCCAATACCTGCTATTCCAAAGACCCTCTTAGAATATTTGAGTCAGGATAAACTGAAAGAATCCAAAGCTTATCAACTCGAAAATTTCCGCTTTGGCCTTATTTCAGGAGTATTTTCTTTCGTGTTGACGCTTTTGTTTATTTGGAATGGCTGGTTTGGAGCGATCGATACCTGGGTAGGTACTTATTTCGAAAATCCGCTAATTCATTCGGTAGCCTTTTTCGCTTTGATTTTCATTGGCTCAGATATTATAAGCTTGCCTTTTGACTATTACAGTACCTTCGTGATCGAAGAAAAATATGGTTTTAACAAAACCACTTTTCAGACTTTCTTCAGTGATAAACTCAAAGGATATGTTCTTAGTCTTTTGATAGGAGGAGGGCTATTGCTTGTTTTTTTGGGGTTAATTCATAAAATGGGCCCCCACTTTTGGTGGATATTTTGGTTGGTGGCTGCTGCTTTTATGATTCTGATTAACCTATTTTACACTGCTTGGATTTTGCCCTTATTCAATAAACTCACACCCCTTGAGGATGGAGAACTTAAGCAAAAGATTATTCATTATGCCAAATCCGTGTCCTTCCCCTTGGATAATATTTTCGTGATGGATGGGAGCAAGCGTTCTGCAAAAGCAAATGCCTTTTTTTCCGGTTTTGGTAAAAGAAAGAAAGTGGTCCTTTATGATACTTTATTGGATCAGCATCCACCGGATGAGTTGGTTGCAGTATTGGCGCATGAAATTGGACACTACAAAAAGAAGCATATCATTTTGGGAATGATTACTTCGATTTTACAAGTTGGATTGCTTCTTTTTCTGCTTTCCCAATTTATTTTCAGTGAAACTATGAGTCTGGCTCTTGGTGGGCAGGAATGGTCAGCCCAGCTGAATATTATTGGCTTTACAATGCTTTTTTCTCCGATTTCTATGGTTATCGGTATAGGGATGAATTGGCTGAGCCGAAAAAATGAATTTGAAGCAGATGCTTTTGCTAGGGAAACTTTTGCGGGAAAGCCTTTGGCGGAAGCCCTAAAAACCCTTTCCGTAAAAACATTGAGCAATATTAATCCTCATCCTTTCTATGTTTTCGTGAATTATTCTCATCCGCCATTGCTTCAAAGGTTACAGAGGCTAGAAAGCTAAATGAATGAGAAAAGAAGAAAGGAAATCATAACAAGATTTTTTATCTTCAAATCTTTTCAATAGCTCAGAACCTATGCAAGACCTTGCCGATTTTCATTACCCTATTACTAATCTGTTTCCTCAGCCTAAAACTGCCTCCGATTGGGATCAATATCGCCTCAGTACGGAGCAGATTGAATTTTTTGAAGAGAATGGATATATAGCAGGAATCAAGCTTTTGGATGAAAAGCAGATCGAAGCTCTAAAAATAGCATTGGATGAGGTCATGGATCCCAAGCATCCGCTTCATCATCTGTTTCATGAATTTCACAGTAATGAATCCGGTGACCCAAACAAAGTGCTTTTTCATTCCTTGGGACACTGGCGGATTGTTGAGGCATTTCATGATGTGATTTGGAATCCGGCTTTTCGCATGGTTGCCTCACAGTTGCTTGGTGGAAGGGCTGTTCGCTTTTGGCATGATCAGCTTTTTTGCAAACCTGCCCATCATGGAGGGAATGTCGCCTGGCATCAGGATTATAGTTATTGGACCAGGACGATCGAGATGCAGCATCTGACTTGCTGGTGCGGTTTGGATGATGCCACAGAAGAAAACGGTTGTCTCCAATACGTGCCAGGTTCACATCGCTGGGGACTTTTAGAAAAACCGGCCCTTGCTGGAGAAATGGATGGTTTGATGGCCATGATGACAGAAGCCCAAAAAGCCAACTTCAAGCCGGTACCCATTCCCTTGAAAGCCGGTTATGCAGCTTTTCATCATCCACTTTTAGTGCATGGGAGCTTTGCCAATTATTCAGACAGGTCCCGAAAAGCCTTTGTCCTGAATGTATTTGCTGATGGTACCGTATCCAATACTGATGAACCACTTTTGGAAGGAGTTCCTGTGATTCCAAAAGGACATAAAATGGAAGGGAAGTTTTTTCCGCTGATTTTTGATCCTAAGAAGTTGTAAGGTTGTAAGGTTTTAAGGTTCAAAAGTAGCGTTAACTGTAGCTTCTGAATTTTTATAGATCTTATAGGAATTTAAAATTTCATTGATTCAATCAGGAATAGTTAAAATTAAGGCTGGATTCTATTTTAAACCTTCACTTCTCCTTAGTTTCGTAATTCGTATTTCGTAAATCCTAATTCGACATGGCTTCTGGATTATTTGCATTATTTGATGATATCGCAACCTTGATGGATGATGTGGCTACAATGACCAAGGTGGCGGCAAAGAAAACCTCCGGGATTTTAGGAGATGATTTGGCGGTAAATGCTGAAAAAGCCTCAGGTTTTGTACCGGATCGGGAATTGCCGGTTTTGTGGGCTATAACAAAAGGCTCCCTGCTCAATAAACTGATCATACTTCCTGTTGCTTTTCTTTTGAGTGCATTTCTTCCTGTAGCGGTCACCATTATTTTGCTTTTGGGAGGTTTGTATTTGGCCTATGAAGGGGCGGAAAAAATATTGGAGTTTTTTATTCCTCACCAGCAACATCAACAGGTCAATTTGCAAGAAGAGGTAACTCAGGATCAGGTTTTGGCACATGAAAAAACAAAAATAAAATCTGCGATTACCACGGATTTTATACTCTCTGTAGAAATTGTAATCATCGCATTAGGAACTGTGGTCGATCAGTCGCTGAGCACTCAAATAGTGGTGGTTTCCATCATTGCTTTGCTTGCTACAGTAGGAGTTTATGGTTTGGTGGCTTTGATCGTTCGAATGGATGAGTTTGGTTACAAATTGATCGCACTCAATCCTGAAGATGATACCATTTCAGATAAGATTGGTCGCTTTTTAGTAAGGGCTCTTCCAGTGGTAATTCGAGTGATCGGGTACATTGGTACCATCGCTTTGCTCTTGGTTTCGGGAGGGATTTTTACACACAATATTGATTTTCTGCATCATTTATTCCCTTCATGGCCTGGAATCATTAAGGATTTTATCTTAGGGTTAGGAGTAGGATTTATCACACTTTTAGTAATTTCTGCTTTCAAAAAAATCTTTTCCAAAAAATAATCTCCCATGACCCGGATAAGCCTGCTTTGCTCGATTTTGCTTCTTTTCTTTATTTCTAATCTCTCGATGGGACAGCAGTTCCTCCAGTTTGAAGGGGATAAAGGTCCGGGAAAAGGAAAGCATATCGTGCTAGTAGCTGGAGATGATGAATATCGGTCAGAGGAATCCATGCCTATGTTGGGTAAGATTCTGGCCCATCGATATGGATTTAAGACTACTGTCCTATTTCCAATCGATCCTGCAACGGGAGATGTAGTACCGAATTATCAAAACAATATTCCCGGTTTGGAACATTTGGAATCAGCGGATTTAATGATCATGCTGATTCGTTTTCGGGAATTGCCGGATGAACAAACCCAATACATCGAAAACTTTTTAAAAGCAGGTAAACCTATTATCGGCTTGCGAACGTCTACCCACGCCTTTGCCTATCAAAAGAATAAGGAGTCCAAGTTTGCAAAGTGGGATTGGATGAGTAAAGCCGAAGGATGGGAAAGAGGTTTCGGACAGCGGATTTTTGGAGAAACTTGGGTTAATCATCATGGTATTCATGGAAAAGAAGGGACCCGGGCTTTGGTAGATGGAGTTGGGCTACAAAATGATCATCCGGTGCTTCGGGGAGTTCAGGATATTTGGGGAGCTTCAGATGTGTATGGAATCAAACACCTTCCAGAAGAGGCTAAAGTGCTTTTATATGGTCAAAGTACAGCCGGAATGGCTTCGGATGCTCCCGTGATTTGGAAAAAAGCCATCATGCCTATTGCTTGGACAAAACCCTATCAAATCGAAGGAGGTTCACCGGGAATAGCTTTTGCGTCTACTTTAGGTGCTTCGTTGGATTTTCAAAGTGAGGATCTCAGAAGATTAATTGTCAATGCATCTTTTTGGCTATTGGGAATGTCTGATGAAATTACCCCAGATTTGAATGTGGATTACGTTGGAGCATATAATCCCACCATGTTTGGTTTCGATACCTTCCGAAAGGGAATGCGCGTAGCGGATTTTAAGTAGAAGAACTTTTATGACATTTTTGGGTTGATCTTTGGGTTTATTCAAATCCGCAGAATTACTGATATATATCAGAAAATGCTCCTAAAAAGGTCATAGGAGCTTATTCATGAGATGGTTAGGTTAAGGTTTGTTTGAATAAAACCCAGTCTGCCATGGATGCGCTCATTTTACCATTTGACCAAATCGGAATCGAGGATGTTCCCAAAGTAGGAGGAAAGAATGCCTCTTTGGGTGAGATGTTTCAAAAACTCAATCCTTTGGGGATTCATATTCCCGATGGATTTGCAATTACTGCTTCAGCATACCGACTTTTTATTGAGGAAAATCATTTGAAGGGAAAAATCCAGGACCAATTAGCAAGGCTGGATAAAGATAATTTTTCAAATCTCAAGCAAGTTTCCGATGCCATCAAATCCTTGATTTTGAAAGGGGAAATTCCAGACTCATTGGTTAAAGAAATTGAAAAGCACTATGAGAATTTGTGCAAGGCAGAGAAACGGACCGTGGATGTGGCAGTCAGAAGTAGTGCGACTGCGGAAGACCTTCCCGGCGCAAGTTTTGCAGGACTCCATGAATCCTTTTTGAATATCAGCGGTAATGAAGCATTGGTTAAGACTGTACGCTCTTGTTTTGCTTCGCTTTACAATGCACGAGCAATCAAATACCGACACGACAAAGGCTTCGATAAATTTGAAATTGCACTATCGGTTGGGGTTCAATTGATGGTTCGAGCTGATTTGGCGAGTAGCGGAGTTACTTTTTCCATAGATCCAGAATCCGGTTTTACCAATGCGGTCTTAATTACTGCTTGTTGGGGTTTGGGTGAAAATATCGTTCAGGGAGCAGTCATTCCAGATGAATTTGTGGTTTTCAAACCTTCACTTGGAAAGGGTAAAAAAGCCATTATTTCCAAAAAGGCAGGCTCCAAGACGAAGACCATGGTCTATTCAAAATCCGGAGGTACAGTGAACTTGAATACACCAAAAGACAAGCAAAAGCAATTGGTGCTTTCTGATGAGGAAGTGGAATTATTGGCGAAATGGGCGGTACAAATTGAAAAGCATTATGGCATGCCTATGGATATAGAATGGGCCAAGGACGGACATTCCGGTAAACTTTTCATTGTTCAGGCAAGACCCGAAACGGTTCATGCGGAGAAGGAGCAATTTAAATTGAAGGAATATGCCTTGCAAGAAAAAGGTGATTTGATCACCTCGGGATATGCAGTTGGAAATGGAATTACTTCAGGAAAAGTCAAGATTCTTCATTCTGCGGAAGAAGCAGATTTGCTGAAAGAAGGAGATATCTTATTGACTGAAATTACCAATCCCGATTGGGATCCCATTATGAAAAAAGCAGCCGCGATTATTACCTCAAAAGGTGGGAGAACCAGTCACGCAGCTATCGTGGCCCGAGAAATGGGAGCCTTGGCAATCGTAGGTGCGGAAGATGCTTTGGAAGTTTTAAAAAATGGGGATGAAATCACTATTGATAATGCCTCAGGCAAAATAGGAAAGGTATATTCAGGCCAACTTAAATGGAAAGTTACCGAGCATGATTTCAAAGGAATGAAGTTGCCAAAAACGGAGCCTATGTTTATCCTAGCTGATCCTGAGAAAGCTTTTGATCTTTCCTTCTTCCCAAGTCAGGGAGTTGGTTTGATGCGGATGGAGTTTGTTGTTTCGAAAAACATTAAAGTTCATCCCATGGCTTTGGTCCATTTTGATCAGATAGAGGATAGACAAGAGAAAAAGCAAATTGAAAAGCTCTGCGAGGGTTATGCTGACAAAAAGGAATATTTCGTAGACAAGCTTTCACAAGCTGTCGGCACGATTGCGGCAGCCTTTTATCCCAAAGACGTGATTTTGCGAATGAGTGATTTCAAGTCCAATGAATACGCCAATCTTTTGGGAGGAAAGCAATTTGAACTGTCAGAGGAAAACCCCATGATAGGCTTCCGAGGGGCATCTCGGTATGATCATGAGAACTACCGCGAAGGCTTTCAATTGGAATGTGAAGCGGTAAAAAGAGTTCGGAATGATATGGGATTGGAAAATCTTAAAGTCATGATTCCATTTTGTCGAACCCCTGAGGAAGGTAAAAAAGTGGTGAAATTGATGGAAAGCTATGGACTCAAGCGAGGTAAAAAAGGGTTGGAAATCTATGTGATGGCAGAGATTCCTTCCAATGTTATTCTTGCGAAGGAATTTACAAAAGTCTTCGATGGATTTTCAATTGGGTCCAATGATTTGACCCAGCTTACTCTTGGGGTGGATCGGGATTCGGAAATTTTGAGTGAATTGTTTGATGAAAATAATCCAGCAGTAAAATGGATGATTTCTGAAGTGATTAAAGTGGCTCGAAAAAATGGTAAGAAGATTGGTCTTTGCGGTCAGGCTCCTAGTGATAAACCAGAATTCGCTAAGTTTTTGATTGATGCGGGAATTGATAGTATTTCCTTTAATCCGGATGCTTTGCTGAGGGGCATCAAAAACATGGTAAAGGCTGAAAAGAATTAGTGATTCATTAAAAGAAAAGTCTATTCTAATCCATTATTCCCTTTCCCTCCATGATTTTTGGGATAAATTTCTCAATCCGGTTTATTCTGGTTTGACTTTTTTTTGTGCCTAAAAAATGGATTAAATATCCTCTCTGTCTACCAGGAGTGAGGGAATAAAAGGCTTTCTTCAATCCCTCAATTTCCTCAAACTTTTGATTCAATTCTTCAGGAATTTCAAGTTGATGTGCCAAAGTTCTTGCTGGCTTTTTTCCCGATTTTTCTATTTCAATTGCTTCTTTGATAAATGCCCGAATTTCGCCTTCTAATTCGACTAGCTGCTCCTCTTTAGTAAATCGAATTAATCTCCCGTCTCTTGAATTTGGGCCGGGTAGTTCCAAAATTCCCTCTGGATCTTTCATCAAACTACCTTTTAGGAAACTGATCACACAGGATTCTTTGAAAACCCCGAGCATTATCACGTTTTTTCCATTCAGGGTATAGGTTGGGACACCCCATTTTCTTTCTTCAATCAGTTCGCTCTCGAGAAGCATTTGTCTCAGCTTTTCTAGGAAAGCTTTCCATTGGTGAACCTTACAGGCTGGAGTGGCGCCTTTCGAACAGCGCATACAGCCTTCTACTAAAAATAAGTCTACTTGAGGATTGGGGGTATTCATAGAAAGGGGGTAACTGAACCTTGAATATCGGAATTCTATGGGGTTTATTTGTTTTTGGATAATCAATCCTTTTCCTCTGAATTTCGCTTTCTTTGTATTGGATCCTTTTCCAACCAGCCTATTAAACTATGAGACAGCTACTTTTACGACCGGGAGCTGAAGAATTATCCTACGAAATCCGTGGCATCGTTAAAAAAGCCAGACAGATTGAAGCTCTGGGTTATCCCATGACTTGGGAAAACATCGGAGATCCCATTCAGAAGCACAATCAGGTTCCCGATTGGATGAAAGCCATCATTGCGGATTTGGTGAAGGAGGATAAAACCTATGGTTATGCAGATTCCAAAGGGGTATTGGAGACTCGCCAATTTTTGGCTGACCTTACTAATGAAAAAGGAGGCACCCAGATTAGTCCCGAGGATATTTTATTTTTCAATGGGCTAGGAGATGCGATCGCAAAGCTTTATCAATTTTTGATTCCCACAGCACGGATTATTGGCCCCTCGCCTGCGTATTCTACTCATAGTTCGGCTGAGGCGGCGCACGCCAATACCGCTCCGATTACCTACAAGCTGGACCCAGATAATCAATGGTTACCGGATTTGGATGACCTCTATCTAAAAGTCAAATACAATCCTTCCATTGTCGGGATTTTGATCATTAATCCGGATAATCCTACGGGGATGGTCTATCCGAAGGAAGTTTTGGAGGGATTTGTAAGAATAGCAGAGGAATTCAATTTGCTTCTGATAGCTGATGAAATCTACCAGAATATCACTTACAATGGAATCAAAGCGGTTGCTTTGGCTGAAGTAATTGGAGATCGGCCGGCAATCTCATTAAAAGGGATTTCCAAAGAATTTCCATGGCCTGGAGCTCGCTGTGGTTGGATGGAATTTTACAATCGGGGTAATTCAAAAGAGTTTTCCAAACTTTGTCAAACCCTGGAAAATGCCAAAATGATTGAGGTATGTTCGACTATTCTTCCTCAATTAGCTATTCCAAAAATCATGAGCCACCCGGAATATTTGAAATACAGGGAAAATGCCAACTTGGAAATTGGGAAGCGGAGCCAATGGATGGAAGATATTTTGGGGCAAATTCCAGGAATTAAATTCAATCCTACTCAAGGAGCATTTTATAATACCATTGTTTTTGAGGAGGGAGTTTTGAGCCCAAATCAGCGATTATCCATTTCTGATCCTCGCCTGCAAACCTTGGTTGAAGGTTGGGTTTCTGACCCAAGTATGCCACTCGACAAACGCTTCGTTTATTACTTACTGGCATCCGAACAGATTTGTGTAGTTCCGATTTCGTCTTTTTGCTCAGATTTGAGAGGTTTTCGGGTGACTTTATTGGAAGAAGAAGAGGATGTTTTCAGAGATACTTTTGAGCGATTGGGAAAAGCCATATCGGAGTATCTGAATTCTTAATTTGAGGTAATTCGAATTAATTATCGTGAGTTCTAACTCGCAAGGCAGGGTTTGTTGGAAGCTCTTCTTCCTCAGGTTCTGTTTTAGTTTCAAATTGGGATAAGTCGGGCTGACCTGCATTCACCCAAGCGGTATACCAAAAATCTGCGATCATTTTGATGGATTTTTGCATTTGGCGTTCTACCATTCCATCCAAGGCATTAGCATAAGCCTCGGTAAATTCCTGGGAATAAACTCGTGTGGTCAAACCATTTCGTTCTTCAAAGCTATATTTCTGATCCTCGGGAAATTGACGGCTCAACTCGAGTTCAAATCTCAGGACGCTATCCACTTTGCTGTGAGCTTCTTCCACTGCTTTCCAGATTTCCTGCTGAGGCTTTTCAATGTATTCAGCTTTCCCTACCCAAAGTGAGAAGTTTTGCGAAAGCAATTCAGGTACTCGGCTTTCCCAAAAACCATGTATTCCTTCCTGCCCTGTAAGCTGTCCATTATAATTCATCGTTGTATGAAGCGGGACATTCAAATCCCCCAAATAATGACCCAAATCGGCTGAAAGTCGAAGAATAGCGGTGCTGTTCTTTTTCTCAAAAGCCTGAACCAAGTTTAGAAAGGTCAAATAAGCAGACCAAGGACCAATTCCATGAGCTCGGAGGCTATCTTCTCCAAATTTTTCTACGGCTTCCTTCCAATATATTGGAAGGATACTAAGTGCAGAATCTCCATACTGATCCAAGTCGATGTAGTGTTTTTCGGCTTCGCCCTCAACAGCATAGCGTCTTCTATCCGGATTGACTGCTTTTTCTGTAATAAACTGAATTTGAGGTTTATAGAAAGTAATCAACTCAGGCGGGAGAGAGTAAACTGCCAGCCGATTGATCAGTTGATGAGCAAAAAATCCCCAAGGAGCAACTGATGATGCTGTTAAAAAGAGGGAAAAAATGTAGATCATAAAAAATTTCATATTTCAAAATAAACAGAATTAACGAGCAGAAAAACTTCAAAAAGCCTTTATATTTGTCGGAAATTAATCTAGCACGTAAAATTTTCGATTTCTTCAGTTTGAATTTTAGTGAGGTAATTAATAAAATCCTTTGGCGGAAATAATTATTTACCGTAAATTTGCACTCCAATTCGGTTAGGGGATCGTAAAGAAATTTATTAAAATCAAGATATGGCAAATCACAAATCCGCTCTAAAGAGAATTCGTGCCAACGAAGCGAAGCGTTTGAGAAACAGATATCAAGCCAAAACTACTAGAACTTTCATCAAAAGATTGAAAGCTGCTACTGATAAGGCTGAAGCACAGGAGCTTTACAAAAAAGTATCATCTATGCTTGATAAGCTGGCAAAGAAGAACATTATTCACAAGAATAACGCTAGCAATAAGAAATCTAAGCTTGCGAAATTTGTCAATGCCCTTGGCTAATTAGCATTCAACTTATTTTCAAAACCCCGCTTGTCGGGGTTTTTTTATTTTCAGTTTATCAGTATTTTTAGTTTCAATAAACTTTTTAAATATGGATTTTTCTACATCAATCAAAATCTCGCAGCTATCCGAGGAAGATAGACCTCGAGAAAAGCTTTTGCTAAAAGGAAAAACTGCTTTGACCGATGCCGAACTGATCGCCATACTTATCGGTTCTGGAACTCCCTCGCTTAGTGCTGTGGATCTTTCCCGGCATATTTTGGCCTCCGTTAATCATGATTTGGCCGCCCTGGCGCGGCTGAGTGTTCAGGATCTCAAGAAATTTAAAGGAATCGGCGAAGCAAAGGCAATCAGCATTGTCAGCGCATTGGAGCTAGGTCGAAGGAGAAAAAAACTTGAGCCTCGAAAACGAGTGAAAATCACAAGTTCTCGAGATGTGTATGAACTTATGAAACCCGAATTGTTTGATGAATTGGTGGAGCATTTTTATTTGGTATTGCTCACCCGCTCCAATCAGGTCATCAAAAAGGAACGGATTTCCCAAGGCGGGACATCAGGAACTGTGGTTGACGCAAAAGTGGTTTTTAAGACTGCACTGGATCATCATGCTCAGTCTGTGATTTTGGTTCATAATCATCCGAGTGGTACACTCAGTCCCTCTGAACAAGATAAGCGCTTGACCAAACGGCTCACCGAAATAGGCCGCGCAATGGATTTGCCGGTCTTAGATCATGTGATTTTTACAGATATGGGCTATTTTAGCTTCGCCGATGAAGGTATTCTGTAAAAAATGAAAACTAATCATATCCTACTCATCTTCGTGTCCGTGGTGGTACTCGCCGCAGTCATCTATACGCTCACGAGTGCCGAAGACCCCGAAACCTATATTGAAAAAATCGAATCCGAGCGCGAACGGCAATACAAATTTATCCGCTTCAACATAGAGTCTCCACTAACGGAGGAACAGAAGCTAGACTTTAAAGAGTTGACCTTTTATCCCATTGATCCCACCTATAAAGTCAAAGCTCGCTTGATTCCCAACGAAGAAAAGAAGGTACGGGAAGTTCCTCTGACGGATGGAAGTAAGGAGCGTTACATTGAGCATTCATTTGCTGAATTTGAATTGGGAGGTCAGACCAATCGGCTGTTGCTTTTGCAGGCAATTGATGAGACCGATATGCGGAATTTCTTTTTAGCTTTTGCGGATGAGACAAGTGGTCGAGAGACCTATGGAGGCGGACGCTATATCAATGCCCGTCAAGATGGTAAAAACAGTATCACGTTAGATTTTAACTTGGCTTATAATCCCTACTGTGCCTACAATCCTGATTATGCCTGCCCGATTCCCCCCCGGGAAAATATTTTAAAAATTCCTATTGAGGCAGGGGAGAAAAATTACAAGTAATCAGTTTCGACCTAGTTTAAATCCCTTAAATTTGTGGTCATTTACTTTAAAAATCGGGGTTTACGAACCCTTTTTCTTTATTGAATAGCGTGCAAGCAAGCACTGAATTTCAGATTTTATGAAAATTTCAATCAATCGATTAAAAAAATACATTGCTTTAACTGAATCACCGGAAGAAATCGCCGACTTACTCACCCAATCAGGATTGGAAGTGGAAGGGATTGAGGAGTTTATTTCCATTCCTGGAGGATTGGAAGGGATCGTAATTGGGGAGGTTTTGACTTGTGAAAAGCATCCGGATGCTGATAAACTAAGTATTACTACAGTAGATATCGGTTTAGATACCCCTTCTCACATCGTTTGTGGTGCTCCTAATGTGGCTGCAGGGCAAAAAGTTTTGTTAGCTACCGTAGGTGCCACCCTTTATCCAACGGAGGGGGAGCCCTTTGCCATTAAGAAAGCCAAAATTAGAGGTCAAGTATCCGAAGGAATGATCTGTGCAGAGGATGAATTAGGGCTGGGAAGCAGTCATGCTGGGATTATGGTTTTAGATACCGATTTACCCAATGGAACTCCAGCTTCAGAACTATTCCCGGTGACAAAAGATCATGTGCTGGAAATTGGACTTACTCCCAACCGAGCAGACGCAGCTTCTCATTTAGGTGTAGCCCGGGATTTGAAAGCCTTGTTGGGTAGGGAATTGTGCATCAATCAGGAACCTGAAATTCAAGTCGAGACAACCGGTCCGGCAATTTCTGTGACGGTGGAGGATTCTATGGATTGTCCTCGTTACGCTGGCATTACAATTACCGATTTGAAAGTTGGTCCATCTCCTAAATGGCTTCAGGACTTCTTGAAGTCTTTGGATATGGAGCCCATCAATAACGTAGTGGACATCACGAATTTCATTTTGCATGATTTGGGTCAGCCGCTACATGCTTTTGATGCAGCTAAAATTTCCGAAGGAAAGGTAGTCGTCAAAAAACTCCCGAAAGACAGTCCATTTGTGACTTTGGATGAAAAAGAGCGAAAGCTGTCCGGAGAAGAGTTGATGATTTGCGATCCAAATGGGGGGATGTGTATTGCTGGTATTTTCGGAGGAATTGGTTCTGGTGTTACGGAGCAAACAACCTCTATTTTCTTGGAATCAGCCTACTTCTCTCCGGATGTGATTCGTAAAGGTGCTCAATTTCATGGATTGAAGACGGATGCTTCCTTCCGATTTGAGCGAGGTACAGATCCAAATATGCCGGTTTATGCTTTGAAGCAGGCAGTGAAATTATTGCAGGAAATTGCCGGCGGAAAAGTTTGCTCTGAAATCATCGACATCTACCCAGAGCCTGTTGCTGATTTTGAAGTGCTAGTGGAGTATGGCCATATCAATAGGTTGATTGGAAAGAATATCGGTCCTGCTCAGGTAAGATCAATTTTGGAAGGGCTTGATATTCAGGTAAAAAATGAAACTGATAAGGGGTTCACAGCAATCGTAAAACCTTATCGAGTGGATGTGACTCGAGAGGCGGATATCATTGAGGAGATTTTGCGGATTTATGGTTTTCAGCAAGTGGAACTTTCCGAAAACCTGAAAACCGATTACCTCGCAGAGCATCCAGTTAAGGATATCAATAAACTTCAATACCGACTTTCAGAAATCTTGGGTTCCCAAGGTTATCATGAGATCATCACCAATAGCTTGACGAAGCCACTTTATTCTGAAAAATCCGGTTTCCTGGATCCATCCCTAAATGTTGAAATTTACAACAAGTTGAGTGAGGATTTGGGTGTGATGCGACAGAGCTTGCTTTTCAGCGGATTGGAAGTTTTGGCTCATAACATCAATCGTCGTCAGACGGATTTGAAATTGTTTGAGTTTGGAACGGTTTACCAAAAAACCGAAGAAGGTTACCAAGAGGGAAGGCGATTGGCAATTTTTCACTCCGGAAATCGTTCTGCTGAAAGTTGGATTGAATCCTCCAAGCCTTTCGGTTTTGCAGATTTGTATTCCACGGTAGAGAAGGTATTGGAAAAGCTAAACCTTGAAGTTAGCGAAGTGCAAATGGTGGAAAGCGCACCTTTTACTTATGGTCTTCGACTAATGCTGGGCCAAAAGGAATTGGGTACGCTAGGTCTTGTTGATGATTCCTTGCTGAAACTTGCCGAAGTAAGACAGGAAGTTTGGTTTGCCGATTTGAATTGGGATTTGCTTTGCAAGAAGGCTTTAGGCCTGAAGAAGTACCAGGAAATCTCCAAGTTTCCTGAGGTACGACGAGACTTGTCTTTGGTCTTGGACAAATCTATTAGCTATGATCAAGTGAAGCAAGTGGCCTTGAAGGCAGGAGGTAAACTTCTTCAGCGTATTGGTGTGTTTGATGTTTATCAAGGAGATAAAATCGAAGCTGGAAAGAAGGCTTATGCTTTGAGTTTCCACTTGCAGGATCAGGAAAAAACCCTGACCGACAAGGTAATTGATAAAACAATGCATAAATTAATGGAGGCTTTCCAAAATGAAGTTGGGGCCGTCATTAGAAGTTAAAAAATGATTCACGAAGAACTGCAAAAACTGGAAAAACTGGCGAGACAGGCAAGTCTAAAGCTTGCTGAAATGTCTGATGAAAACCGTCAGTTGAAAGAAAAATTGGCACAAATGGAAGCTGATTTGGACCAGAAAGAGCAGGCGATTGAGGATTTTAAAAATAAAATTAAAATTAGTAACATTGTTGATAACCGTACGGTGAATCCGGAGGATTCGGCCGAAATGAGTGAATTAATCAATAATTATATACAACAGATTGATCAACTGATCACCTATTTATCTGAATAAATGGAGACTCTTGCAATACGCATTAAAATCGGTGACCGGGAATATCCCATGCGGGTAAAAGCGGAAGACGAAGCCAAAATTCGGCATGCGGGCAAGTTGATAAATGAGAAGCTGAGGAAATATAAATCGGAGTTTGGACTTGATGATAATCAGGATTTACTGGCAATGGTAGCCTTTGACTGCATGGTGGAGTCGCTGGAAACCAATGAGGTAAATACAGAAGATAGTGAGCATATCAGAGCCAGTTTAGCCCAAATCAACTCCTTGCTTTCCCAAGCGTTATAATTGTTGAATTCCCACTGATTTTCCGAATTTTTAGGATTCCCGACAGGTCAAATAAATACCAAAATACCTATGGGAGAAGTGTTATATATCATCCTGGCCGGCCTGGTAGGTCTTGGCGCAGGTGCAGCGCTAGCGAGCGTTTTGATAAAAAATAAGCATCAAAAATTAGAGGAGGAGACCAAAGAAAAGGTCAAGTCCATGTTGCGGGAGGCAGAGATTTCTGCAGAGTCTATCAAGAAGGATAAAATCCTAGAAGCCAAAGAGAAGTACTTGAAGCTCAAAGCTGAGTTTGATGAGGAAGTATCGCACAAGAAAAACATCATCATCACCAATGAAAACAAACTGAAGCAGCGTGAGCAACAGCTATCCAAGGAACTGGAGCAAGTGAAGCGAAAAGAAGCTGAGTTGGATAGTAAGAAGGAAAACCTGGATGCTCAACTTCATGCTGTAAAAGTGAAAAAAGATGAGCTCGATCGGGTGACTAATCAGCGAATCGCAGATCTTGAAAAAATTGCAGGATTGACTCGAGAAGAAGCCCGAGATCAATTGGTGCAGATGCTTACTGATGAGGCGCAAAGTAAAGCCTCTTCCCGCATCAAAGATATCTTAGATGAGGCAAAACTATCTGCTACCAAGCAAGCCAAAAAGATTGTTTTAGACACCATTCAGCGTACAGCTACTGAGCATGCGATTGAAAACTGTGTCTCTGTTTTTAATATCGAAAGTGACGATATCAAAGGAAAAATTATCGGCCGGGAAGGTAGAAATATCCGGGCTTTGGAAGCTGCTACAGGTGTTGAAATTATCGTTGACGATACGCCTGAAGCGATCATTATTTCAGGCTTCGACCCAGTAAGAAGAGAGATTGCTCGGCTTTCACTTCACAGATTGGTTCAGGATGGTCGAATTCACCCTGCCCGAATTGAAGAGGTGGTTGCAAAAACCGAAAAGAACATTGAAGAAGAAATCGTTGAAATCGGTGAGCGAACCTGTATCGATTTGGGAGTTCATGGATTACACCCTGAATTGATCAAGATGGTGGGCCGAATGAGATTCCGATCTTCTTATGGTCAGAACTTACTTCAGCACTCTAAAGAAACAGCGAAGTTGGCGGCTATTATGGCTGCAGAAATGGGGCTTAATGCCAAGCTTGCCAAGCGTGCTGGATTGCTGCATGATATCGGAAAAGTATGGCATGAAGAGCAGGAACTTCCGCATGCTATTCTAGGAATGGAATTGGCAAAGCGATACAAAGAGCATCCTGAAGTTTGCAATGCAATCGGCGCGCACCATGATGAAATCGAGATGACCTCTATGATTTCACCGATTGTACAAGCCTCCGATGCTATCTCCGGTTCAAGACCAGGAGCTCGTCGAGAAATCATGGACAGCTATATTAAGCGTCTCAAAGAACTTGAAGAATTGGCGCTTGGATTTGATGGAGTGAATAAATGTTTTGCAATGCAGGCCGGTCGTGAATTACGTGTCTTGGTAGATGCTGAAAATGTAGACGATCAAACTGCCAGCAAGCTTTCCTTCGACATTTCACAGAAGATTGAGAAGGAAATGCAGTATCCGGGGCAAATAAAAATCACAGTAATTCGTGAAATGCGAGCCGTGAATTATGCACGATAAATAATAGATTAGAAAGGTAGTTGGGGTCTCAGCTACCTTTTTTATTTGTTTATGTTTCTTGTCGAAGTACTAAGTTTTGTCTCCGAAAGCATTTGGAGGATTTGGAGAGCAGTTTTTCATCACCGCCTGAACAAGGAAGAACTAGATGCTCTCGATAAATATTTCCCTTATTTTTCTCAGCTCTGTCCTACACATCAGAAAGAATTCAAGCAAAGGCTCGAATATTTATTGACGGATAAGAAATTCATCGCTCGAGGGAATCTTCTGGGAATTACTCCCGAAATGAAAGTGCTGATTGGGGCAACCATAGTTCAGGTCACCTTTGGTTATTCTAATGTTCAGCTTCGGCATTTCAAGAAAATTCTGGTTTATCCCGATACTTATTTCTCCAATATTTCAAAAGCTTTTCATCGTGGAGAAGTAAATCCCCGTTTGGGATTAATTGTACTATCCTGGTCTTGTTTTGCAAAAGGGTTGGCAGATTATGAAGACGGTGTGAATTTGGGAATTCATGAGGTAGCACACGCTCTAAAGCTGGAGAACCAGATTCGTTACAATGGCGAAAGTGATTTTTTCCATCCAGTCATTTGGGAGGAATATCAAGAGTTGGCGTTTGGAGAGCAGAAGCTAATTAGAACTGGGGTCGATGATTTTTTTCGAGAAAGAGGAGGAGAGGATTCCCATGAATTCTTCGCAGTCGCATTGGAAAATTTTTTCGAACGGCCTGAACTGTTCAAAGCTAGAAAGCCCGAGTTATATAGTGTCTTGGTGCGTTTACTTCAGCAGGATCCAATCACCTTAAAATCTGTCTAGTTTCTGCCTTAATTTTTCCAAAGATTGGGTCAGATGAGTTTTCAAACTTGGATAGGAGTTTAAATCTTCACCCCACAGTTCTGTATTTCCCAAAACTTCTTCAATGACTTTATTTTCGTCCGGATTTTTCCAAGCCTGTTTAAAATAATCTGTGACTGATGGGAGATCATTTAGGGGAAGAGAAGTCCCTTTGAATTCACCTTTGTAGAAAAGGAAGGTGGCTGCAAAAGCCTCACAAAGCTTTTTCTGCCAGTTTCCGGTTTTTTGATGAAAAGCTAGAATAGAGGGAAGGACCCGAACCTTGAATTTTGATATGCTATTCAGAGCTATAGATTGAAGTTCATGTCGGATGAATGGATTGGCAAAGCGTTCCAAGATTTCATTAGAATAAGTCTCTAATTCATCTTTATCCCCATCGAGAGTTGGTATGACTTCTTCGAATAAGACAGCCTTTAGCCAATTTTCTATTTCGGGGTTATCCAAACATTCCCTAACCGTTCTGAAACCTTGAAGAAAGGCAAAAGGGACTAAAGCCGTATGCGCTCCGTTTAGAATTCGGACTTTTCGAGTTCGGTAGGGAGTCAGGTCCTTTACGAATTTGACAATCAAGCCTGCTTTATCCAATGGAAAAACTTCCGGTAACCAATCTGGCCCTTGGATTGCCCAAAAATGGAAGGGTTCCACCATGACTAGTAGCTCATCTGGAAAATGAAGTTGAGGCTGAATTTCAGAATAATTTTCTTTTGGGAAACCAGGGACAATTCGATCAACTAAGGTATCGCAGAAAGTACAAGCCTGTTTGAGCCAAATTGAAAATCTTTCTTCCAATTTCCAGGTTTTCGCATACCAAAGAATACATTTTTTTAATTCCTGCCCATTCCTTTCGATGAGTTCACAGGGTAAAAAAATCAATCCCGCTTCATCATTTCCCTTAAAATGCAAATAGCGATACCAAAGCAATTGGGTCAGTTTTCCCGGAAATGTTGTTGGGATATTTTCAAAATTCTCATCCTCAGGATTAGTTTCAATCCCTGCTTCTGTGGTATTGGAAATGACAAATTTCAGGTCAGGATTTTCACCGATTTTTAAAAATTCCTGAAAATCCTCTTGTGCGCAAGAATACGCAGCAATGCTGTTTATTTCCTTGAGTCGACTAACTTTTCTACCTTTTTCAATCCCCGCTTCCCAAACATGAAAACGGTTATTTTGTCGCCTCATTCGAGGATCAGCTTGTTTGGAGTGGATTTGGACGCTGTGAATTTTTCCGCTGAAAATACCCTTTTCATTAGCCACCTGAATCATCCAATCCACAAAGCCACGGAGGAAATTTCCGTTTCCAATCTGAAGTATTTCTATGGGGCTGCTTGAATTCATTTGATTAGAGAGAAACACCCCGCTTCCAAGGAATGAAGTCATCTTGTCCTAAATCCATTGCCTTCGTAGATTTTTTACCACTTGCAATCAGGATAATTTCTTCCAGTAATTCTTCTCCAATTTCCTCAATTGTCTTTTCTCCTGAAATAATTGCTCCTGCATCAAAATCAATAATATCCGGCATTCGCCTAGCTAAGGAATTATTGCTGGAAACTTTGATTAAAGGAGTGATTGGGTTTCCTGTCGGCGTGCCTAATCCTGTGGTAAAAAGAATGATGTTGCATCCGGAACCGGCCATTGCGGTTGTACTTTCCACATCATTTCCTGGGGTACAGAGGAGTGTAAGTCCAGACTTTTTTACATACTCCCCATAATCAAGTACATCAGCGACGGGAGAGGTCCCCCCTTTTTTTGCGGCTCCACAGGATTTGATAGCGTCCGTGATTAAGCCGTCTTTAATGTTTCCCGGGGAAGGATTCATATCAAATCCCGAACCTACTTTTTCAGCCGCTGAGGAATAGGCTCGCATCAATTCTGTAAATCGATTGGCGGTTTGGTCATCCACGCAGCGATCGATTAAATTTTGTTCGACGCCGCAAAGTTCAGGGAATTCGGAGAGTACAGCTTTCCCTCCCAAACTCACAACCAAATCCGAAACATGGCCTAGAACTGGATTTGCAGAAATACCGGAAAAGCCATCCGATCCCCCACATTCCAAACCAATACATAGTTTGCTAAGAGGAGCAGGTTTTCGTTTATTTTTATTAGCGGCAGCTAGGCCCCAAAAGGTCTTTTCTATTGCCTTCGCTAAAAGCTCGGATTCCGTTCCCTCTTTTTGCTGCTCAAAAACAAATAGAGGTTTATCAAAATTAGGGTTGAATTGGTACAGTTTTTCTTTCAAAATATCTGCTTGTGAATGTTGACATCCAAGACTTAAAACAGTCGCCCCCGCCACATTTGGATTGTGAACATATCCCGCCAACAAAGCACACAAAGCCTCCGCATCCTGTCGAGTCCCACCGCATCCTCCTTGATGAGTTAAAAATTTGATTCCATCAACATTTGGAAATAATCGCTGACTAGTTGAGTTTGAAAAAGTCTCCAATTTGATTTCGGACTCTTTTTTCCCGCTTTGATATTCATGGACAAGTCCTTTCACCAAACTTTTGAAGGGGTTGGGTTTAGCGTATCCCAATTCTTCCAAAAATGCATTTCGGATCACTTCCACATTTCTATTTTCACAAAAGACCAATGGAATAACCAGCCAATAATTTGCCGTCCCAACTTGCCCGTCAGATCGATGAAACCCATCAAATGTTCTGTTTTCAAAACGATCGGTTTGTGGAGGATTCCAGGTATACTTTATATTTCTTCTTCCGTATTGGGCACTATCATGTTTGATGTTTTCAGTTGTTAGGAGCCCCCCTTTTGGAATGGATGCCGTTACTTTTCCCACCAAAACCCCATACATGATTACCGATTCCCCTGGTTTCAGGTCCTGCAAAGCAAATTTGTGTTTTGCCGGAATATCATCTTGGAGCACAACCTTTTCCTTTTCAGTTTGAATTGAATCTCCTTTATATAAATCTTGGAGAGCAACTTGTACATTGTCTAAAGGATCAATCTGCAAACTTCTGATTTTCATTTTGGGCTTTGTTGGGGTAAAATGACAAAGCAAGATAGAAGGCTTTTGAGAAAAATAAAGTATGGTGGAATTAGACAATCCTTTGGAGGATTATTTGAGATGGGAGCCAATCGCAATACGATCATATAATTCTACTGCCAATAGTCTTTTAAAAAGTGTATTATTGTTTGATGAGTAAAATTCGATTAATGCAGGCTAGAAAGGCATTTTGGATTCTTTTGTTTTCAATTGCGATTGCAGTTTCCTGCAGCGGTCCTTCTGATGTGCGAGTCATCAAAATGGGACATGCTTTGGTTACTTCCCATCCTGTGCATGAGGCAATGCTTTTCTTGGCAAAGCGGGTGGAGGAAAAGTCCGGAGGAAAATTGAAAATCAAGGTTTACCCAAATCAACAATTGGGTACAGAAAGGGAATTGGTTGAGCTCCTTCAAATCGGCAGCTTGGGAATGACCAAGGTTTCTTCAGCAGCTTTGGAAGGTTTTGCGCCTATGATGCAGGTGTTGGGAGTTCCTTTTCTATTTAGAGATGATGAGCATTTAACCAAAGTCCTTCGAGGTGAGATTGGTAAAAAACTCCTTTTGGACGGTGAAAAATATTGGTTACGTGGACTTTGTTATTATGATGCTGGAAAGAGGAGTTTTTATTCTAAGGAAAAGCCAATTGAAAGCCCAGAAGATCTCAAAGGTTTGAAGGTCCGAGTAATGGAATCCAATATGGCTACCAATATGGTTCGAGCTATGGGAGGTTCGCCTACGCCTGTCGCCTATGGAGAATTGTACACAGCCCTTCAGCAAGGCATTGTGGATGGTGCCGAAAACAATCCACCAAGCCTTTACACATCCAAGCATTATGAAGTTTGCGGCTATTATTCTTTGGATGAGCATACAGCGCTACCAGATGTGGTGATCGTTAGTACCAAAGTTTGGAATAGTTTGAGTCCTCAGGAGCAGGAATGGCTTCAGGAGGCGGCAGATGAGTCTGCAGATTACCAATATGAACTTTGGGCTGCTTCTACAAAAAAATCCCTGGAAGAATTGGAAAAGGCGGGTGTGGTTATTTCCTATCCTGACAAAGAGCCTTTCAGGAAGGCAGTAAGCGCTGTTTATGAATCCCTAAAAACTGAGCAGCCGGAAATCTATGAAATCATCCAAGAAATTCAGGAATACCAATGAGTCAACTGTTTTCATTAAAAAGGAAAAGTCAAATTGATCGAGTTATTGCTACGGCTTTAGTTGGGTTGATGGCTTTGATGGTTATCAATGTGACTTGGCAGGTAGTTTCTCGTTATGTCTTTCAAAATCCAAGTTCGTTTACTGATGAACTTGCCCGATATATGTTGATATGGGTTGGAATGCTTGGAGCAGCTTACGTTGCCGGAAAGGATCAGCATTTAGCGATTGATATTGTTTTGAGTAAAATGAACGGTTCACAAATTCGAGGAACAAGAATTCTGATTCATCTTTTCGTATTGCTATTCGCTTTGGTAGCCATGTTTATTGGTGGAAGTAACTTGGTTTACATCACCTTTACCTTAGGGCAAACCTCCGCTGCATTGAAAATTCCGCTAGCCTATGTGTATGCCATTATTCCTATTAGTGGGCTTTTGGTGATTTACTATCAAGCAATGGCTATTTTCTTTTTGAAATCATCCCAACCAAGCACTTGATATGGAGACTTTAAGCATTTTGGTTTTGGTTATTTCATTCTTGTTCTTTTTGGGAATAGGAGTGCCTGTGGCTTGGAGCTTGGGACTTTCAAGTTTGTTGACACTATTAGTAACAGTTTCAGCACTACCTGCAGCTACTACTATAGCCCAGCGAATGGGGACAGGATTGGACAGTTTTTCACTACTTGCTATTCCCTTTTTCATTTTAGCTGGGGAACTTATGAATAGGGGAGGAATAGCAAATCGGTTGATCGAATTTGCAAAGGCCCTTACAGGAAGATTACCAGGAGGCTTGCTTCATGTGAATGTAATCGCGGCCATGTTGATGGGAGCAATCGCAGGTTCGGCAGTAGCAGCAGCTTCTTCCATGGGAGGGATTTTGGGAAAAAGAATGGAGAAGGAAGGATATCCAAAGGAATTAGGGGCGGCTGTGAATATTACTTCTTCTACTACTGGTCTGATTATCCCACCTTCCAATGTACTGATTGTCTATTCTTTAGCCTCAGGAGGAGTTTCAGTAGCAGCTTTATTTGTGGCAGGTTATGTGCCCGGACTTTTGGTGGGATTGATGTTGATGATCACAGCCGCGGTTTTGGTGAAGATCAAGAAATTACCTTCGGGTGAGTCTTCTTCCTTTAGACATTTGCTTTCAACTTTTTGGAAGGCAATTCCAAGCTTGTTCTTGTTGATTGTGGTTATAGGAGGAATTGTTGCTGGAGTTTTTACAGCCACAGAAGCATCAGCAATTGCGGTATTGTATGCTTTGGGGCTTTCTTTGATTTATAGAGAATTGAAAGTTTCTCAGCTTCCATCAGTTTTGTTGAAGTCAGCAGAAACAACGGCCGTTGTTATGTTGCTGATTGCTACTTCTATGGCGATGTCTTGGGTGATGTCCGCAGAAGAAATCCCTCAACAAATAGCAAATTCCCTTCTATCACTGAGTGATAACATCGTGGTCATCTTAATCATGATCAATCTGATTCTATTGTTTGTTGGGGTTTTTATGGATATGACTCCTGCTGTATTGATCTTCACTCCGATTTTTCTCCCAGTAGTGACTAAGCTCGGAGTAGATCCTGTTCATTTTGGAATCATGATGGTGTTGAATCTTTGTATAGGTCTTTGTACACCTCCTGTAGGTTCTATCTTATTTATAGGAGTGGGTGTAGCACAAACCAGTATTCAAAAAGTTCTCAAGCCATTACTTCCTTTCTTTTTTGCGATGATATTGGCTTTGATTTTAATTATGCTTTTTCCGCAAATAAGTCTTTGGCTACCCGAATTATTTGGGGTATAAAATGAAAGGAGGGTTTTCGAAAAACCCTCCTTTTTTTTGTTTTTAGTCTTGCCCCATGACTTTTTTAATAAATGCCACCGAAAGTGGGATTTGCTCAACCGATCGACTGCTTTCATCTTCAATCACTAAGTAAGCCGTACCCTGCTTTTGGGCTTCTTTGATGATTTTCTCAATTCCCACATCGCCTGTTCCCAAGACGACATTTGTTTCTACATCTCAATGTCCATCATTGGAGTTTGGTGTTCCTATTTTTCTGTCCTTTAAGTGAAGCATGGGAAATTTTCCTTTGTGCTTTTTCATGATTTTCAAAGGGTCACCTCCTCCCATTTTCACCCAATACACGTCCATATTGAATGCGAAATTTTCAGCATTTTCAAGCATCCAATCCATCACCACTCCTTTTCCTGCAGGTGAAAATTCAAAGCCATGCGGATGATACAAGAGTGTGATTCCTTCTTTTTGAAAATCTTTTCCCACTTCATTGAAAAGTGCTGTGGCGACTTTGATCTCATCTAGAGAAATGGGACCTTCCTGATGAGGTATCCAATAGCAAGTAGCATATTTTACGCCTTGCTTTTTCGCCTCCTGAATGATTGGGGTAGGATCTCTTAGTAATTGATTATAGTCTGCACCAACTCCAACGATCCGTAGTCTGTTTTCTGCAAATAGTTGCTCATATTCAACTTCCGACAAATCGTATAGCCCGCCTCCTTCTATGGCATGGATTCCCCAATCGGCGATCATTTCATAATACTTGACAGGATCTTGTGGCAATTGATTTCGAAGGGAATAAGTTTGAATGGCGATTTCCTGAGCAAATGTTATTTGCATTAGGAAGAAAAGAAATGAGGATAGAGTCAGGCTTTTGAGTTTCATGGCTAATTTTTTTATAAGTTATTGATTCTTGCCTATTCTTAAAAACCTTGCCTTTTGGACTACTATTAAATTATCTATGGTTTTTATAGCCCTATAAAAAATGAAATTTGGGTTTTTGAGATTGATTATTCTTTCTTCCTCAATTTTCATTTGAATTCCATTTCGCTAACTTGAAAGAAACTACACTATGAATTCGCGAAGGAATTTTATTCAAAAGACTTCCCTTTTTGGATTTGCTATGAGCCTAAAACCTGATTTTTCATTATTTGCTGCCCAAGACAAGATCTTAGGTCATGGAGATTTTCGTTACAAGTTGGATATGAATTGGGGGAATCTGGATCCCGATAAGTATCCGGTGGTGAATTGTCATGAGATGGTTATGGATCGAAAAGGTAGAATGATTTTATTGACAGATGAGCCCCGCAATAATTTGATCATCTACGACCAAAGTGGGAAACTATTGGGGACTTGGACCTTGGGGATGAAAGCGGCTCATGGTTTGACTTTGGTGGATGAAGGTGATGCAGAATACCTGTGGATAGTAGATAATGGTGGGCGAGTGGTGAAAACTACTTTGGATGGAACCATAGTAACTGAAATCGAGAATCCAATTCAAGAAGGCATTTATCAAGAAGGGATGCGGTGGACTCCTACCGAGACAGCTGTCGCTCCAAATGGTGATTTATATATAGCGGATGGTTATGGTTCCCAATTTTTCCTACACTATGATTCAAAAGGAAATTTTATAAGAAAATTTGGGGGTGATGGACATGGGGATGCTCAATTTAAAACTGCACATGGGATTGCAGTGGATCAAAGGGGAGGAGCCAAACCTACTTTGATTTGCACCTCGAGAGGGCATAATTCCTTTAAACGGTTTAGCATGGAGGGGGAATATTTGGAAACGATTTTTCTTCCTGGAGCTTTTGTTTGCCGACCTGTTATTCATGGTGAAAATCTTTATGCTGGAGTATGCTGGTCCCGATTGAAGTATTTGGAGCAAATGGATAATTCAGGTTTTGTCACAATTCTGGATAAAGAGAATAAGGTCGTGTCAAATCCAGGAGGAACAGCACCGGAATACCGAAATGGCGAACTTCAATTAATGGTGCAGTCCGAACCCATCTTTAAGCATTGCCATGATGTTTGTATAGATCAGGATGAGAATATCTATGTCTGTCAGTGGAATGCTGGGAAAACTTATCCGATTAAATTAACTAGAGTTTAGAATCAAGTTTTTCACCAAACCCACGGATTCATGAAATCAGTAAAAATTGCTTGGTTTGAAATTCCTGTAGAAGATATGAGTAGGGCGATTAAATTCTATGAGAAAGTTTTTGATTGCCAGCTGGATTTTCAGGATCTTGGAGATTTTAAAGTGGCTTTGTTTCCAGTTGAAAGTGGGAGTGAAGGAGCTTCCGGCAGCCTTGTTTATCACAAAGAGTTCTATACACCCAGTGCTAATAAAGGAAACTTGATTTATTTCCAGACTGAAGATTGTGGGGAGGAATTAAGTAGAGTAGAGGAAGCTGGAGGAAAGGTTATGATTTCCAAGCGTCAAATAAATCCCGAGCTGGGTTTTATGGGAGTATTTATAGATTCAGAAGGGAATCGTATTGGTATTAGATCCAAATCTTAAGCTCCGGGATATTTTTAAAAGCGAGTTGGATTTTCCCGGTAACTCTTTCAATCAAAGAAATAGCAGTCTACAGATAAATTATTTTTGGGATTGAATAGATCTGTTCGATCCTTAGGCAACCAAAACACTCATAATTTTAATGGGATAATGCGTTTTTGCTGATGGAAATCAGCTATTATTTTTCAATTGTGGATAAGTAACAGAATTTTGTTTATAAGCTGTTGAAATCATATATATTTTGTTGTGATAAATTGTGGGAAAATAAAATTTTAAATAGTTGGAAAGTAAGGAAATCTTGCTCAACTTTGATATTACCAAGTGAGAGATAAATGGTCGGAAAACGTTCCGGATCTTGGTTTGACAGTTTGGGATCAGGCACAAAGGGGAATTATCGAAAGATAAATTTCTGAAACGGACTACCGCAGAAGTGCTATCAGGATGAGTTGAGTTTGAGAAAAATCTTCGGATTTACTCAAATTTCTGTCGCTGCTACTGGCTGATGATTCAGTCGAGCTTCTTGTCGGTCTTAGATCGATAACGTTGCGAGCATGGCAGATTAATCAGCGTACAGAGAAGCTTCGGCTTCAATGTCATCTGGCACAAAGGAGATATTTCGAAAGAAATACTTGAAACGGGTTACCGCAGAAGTGTCATTAGATCCACCCATTCGAAAATCGAAAGATTTTCCTGGGCTTCAGGTGTGAAGGGCAGCGTTTTTCGAAACAAAGCTGAGACGGGCAACCGCAGAAACACGACATGATGTTCGGTTGGGAATACTCTTCGGAGTAGCTTCAAATTGAAGGTTTCCTGCTGCTTGACAGATGGAGCCACGAACTGTAGCTTGGCGCAGTTTAACAATTTCGGTTGTTGGATTGTGGAACGGGAAGTAATCGAAAGGTTGCTTCCCGTTTTTGTTTTAAAGGCTATTGAATGATTCATTTTTTGCTTCAAAGTATTTTTCTACCTTTTATATCCATTTAACTGGAATATTTATCTGGTTTTATTTTGCTTTTGCCATATTTCATTTCAATCAAACAGAAAATGTCTAATCTCAACCTGAAAGCCCAAGCCCAAAATACCTATGATGCCATTGTAATCGGATCGGGAGCAAGTGGAGGCTGGGCAGCAAAAGAACTTTGTGAAAACGGTTTGAAAACCTTGGTGTTGGAAAGAGGGCGCATGGTTCGGCATATTGAGGATTATCCTACAGCTTCTAAAGCACCTTGGGAATTTGAATTTCGGGGTACTGTCCCAATTGAGAAACGTTCGGGAATAGGTGCTGCCAGATGGGGAAGGGAAGAGACTATGCATTGGGCTTTGGCTGAAGATGAGCAACCTTACATAGAGGAAAAGCCTTTCCGATGGTTTAGAGGGTACCATGTCGGAGGAAAATCCCTGCTTTGGGCTCGAGGAACACAGCGTTGGTCTGATTTTGATTTAGAAGGCCCGGCTCGTGATGGCTATGCAGTGGATTGGCCTATTCGATATAAAGATTTGGAACCTTGGTATAAGCATGTTGAGACCTTTGTTGGGTTCTGTGGCTCGAAGGATGGCTTAGATGTCCTTCCCGATCAGATTGTTCAGCCAGGCTTTGAATTAAGCTGCGTCGAAAAGTACTACAGTGAGCAACTCAAGAAGATTTATGGAGACCGTTATCTGATTCAGGGTAGATGTGCTCATTTGACCGATCCGCAGGAAATCCACAAGCAGCAAGGTAGAAATAAGTGTCAGCATCAAAATATGTGTAATCGAGGCTGTATTTATGGAGGATACTTTTCAGCAAATGCAGCTACTTTACCTTGGGCTGAGAAAACCGGAAATTTGACAGTTCGTCCAGATTCTGTCGTAGAATCCATTATATATGAAGAGGAAAAAGGCAAGGCAATCGGTGTTCGAATTATCGATCGCCTTACCAAAGAAGCCATGGAGTTTTACTCTAAGATCATTTTTGTCAATGCTTCCACGATTAATACGAATGCCATTTTATTGAACTCAAAATCTTCGAGGTTTCCTAATGGATTGGGAAATGACAATGGCTTGATGGGAAAATTTATGGCTTGTCATAATTACCGTGGCAAAGGCTATGCTACTTTCGAAGGCTTTTTAGACCAAGCTACCGAAGGAAGACATCCAGGTCATGCCTATGTGCCGAGATTTAGAAATGTCTATAAACAAGAGACTGATTTTTTGAGAGGATATGCTATAGGAATGTCTGGAAGTAGAAGAATCGATTCCGACACCTCTGGGATTGGTCACCAATTGAGAGATAATCTTCTGAATAGAAAATATGGAGTTTGGGGAATGGCAGCTTGGATGCAAGGGGAGGTTGTCCCGATCGAATCCAATCATATGCGACTCAGCGAATCTGAAACCGACAAATATGGAATTCCTAAAATCGTTATGTCTGTGGAATGGACTGAGAATGATGATAAGATGACAGAAGATTTCCTCCAGCAGCAATATGAAATGTATGAGCGCATGGGATTCACTAATATTGATGTGAGCGATTCGGGAGCACCTCCGGGATCGGATATTCATGAAATGGGAGGTGTCCGAATGGGAAAAGATCCTAAAACATCCTTATTAAATAAACACAATCAATTGCATGCTTGCCCAAATGTGTTTGTGACTGACGGAGCTTGTATGACAAGTACTAGTACACAAAATCCTACCTTGATGTTTATGACTTTGACAGCAAGAGCAGCAAATTATGCCGTGGAGGAATTAAAAAAGATGAACTTATAAATAGTTGTATCATACTAAAATACCCGAACTATGAAGAATTATTGGATACTTATTCCAATCCTATTTGTCTATTCATTAATGCCTAATTCTTCGAAAGCCCAACAGAAAGGAGACCCCATGTTTCAGGTGCCATTGGGTATTGCCTCCTACACCTTTCGAAATCATTGGGAAAATGGAGTGGAGGAGACGCTTGATATTATTCAAAGCTTAGGATTTACTGAATTTGAAGGCGGTGCTCCAGGGGGTGTAAATGCAGAAGATTTTAAGCAAATGTGTGCGGAAAGAGGAATCACGATTCCTTCAACCGGAACTGGATTTGAGCAATTGGAAAAAGATCCTCAGGCAGTAGCTGATCGGGCAAAAGCCCTGGGAGCTAGTTATGTCATGTGCGCATGGATTCCACATAAGGTTGGGCAGTTTTCAAAGGTAGATGCGGATCGAGCAATACAGGTTTTCAATCAAGCCGGGAAAGTCCTGAAAGAAAATGGGATTACTTTCAAATATCACGTCCATGGATATGAATTCCAGCCTTACGAGGATGCGACTTTATTGGAATATTTAATTGAAAATACCGATTCGAATTTTGTCAAGTTGCAAATGGATGTGATGTGGACGCATTTTGGAGGAGGAGATCCGGCAGGCTTGCTTCGAAAGTACGGTGATCGATGGGTGTCCTTGCATTTGAAAGATTTTAAAAAGGGTGCTCCTAAAAATTTAACTGGATTGACTGGGCCTGAAAATGATGTTCCATTAGGGGAAGGTGAATTGGATTTTCCAGCTATTTTAAGAGAAGCAAATCGAATTGGTATCAAACATATGTTTATTGAAGATGAGAGTGAGCATGAATTAGAGGCTCTTCCAAAAAGTATCGCTTACTTAAAAAGCCTGAGGTATTGATTGCTTTTAATTTTCCTTCTTATTGGATGATTTTAAGAGTGTTTATCAGAAAAGAAAGAAATGAAATACTGTTGCAAAGAATCTTGAAAGAAATTCTTTTTGATTTCGAAAAAAAATCCGAACCTTAGGGGCGAGTTAAGAAAGTTTAATGTTCGATTAGATATACTGAAATCCTTCCGTTCATGTAAAAATTGCCTAATTCAGTGCTTAAATGCTGAATTTTTCAAAAAAATCTAAAAGAACTCATTGTTTTTTGAAGCCAAAAAATGATAACTTTAAAACTCGATTTTAATTTAGAAACCATTTAACCTTTATCAAAAGTCTATTTAAAATTCACATTATGAGAAAGTTAATCGCTTTGTTCATGCTGGCAGGTATCTTGTTTGCACCTGTTTTCGCTAACGCACAAGAAGCAGAAGCCGATAGTGCGGCTCAAGAAGAAACAACACCAGTAGCAGAGGAGCCTGCTGCATCTCCTATGATCGTCGATGACGAAATTGTAGCAGAGGAGCAAAGCTTCCACCAGGTGGTAAAAGAGAAGTTCATCGAAGGTGACCCTGTCTTCATGACTCCGGTATTGATCTGTTTGATCCTAGGTCTTGCCGTAGCTTTGGAAAGAATCATCACCTTGAACCTTTCAACCACCAATACAAAGAAGCTTCTTGCTAAAGTTGAGGACGCATTGTCTTCCGGAGGTGTAGAAGCTGCTAAAGAAGTAACCAAAAGCACTAAAGGACCTGTTGCTTCCATCTTTACGCAAGGTTTGATGAGATACTCTGAGGGTATCGAAATGGTAGAGAAGTCTATCATTGCTTATGGATCCGTTGAAATGGGCCGTTTGGAAAAAGGTCTTGTATGGATTTCCCTATTCATCTCACTTGCTCCAATGCTTGGTTTCATGGGTACGGTAATTGGTATGATCGGTGCATTCGACTCTATCGAAGCAGCTGGTGATATCTCTCCATCCCTTGTAGCTGGTGGTATTAAGATCGCCCTTTTGACTACCGTAGCAGGTTTGATTGTTGCGATCATCCTTCAGTTGTTCTACAACTACTGTGTGGCTAAAATCGATTCTTTGGTAAATGACATGGAAGATGCTTCTATCTCTTTGGTAGACATCCTTGTGAAGCACAAGTTGACTGGTAAGTAATTTCCAGTTATTCCGAGTACCAATTAATTTAATTAGTCAAACTCCAAAGAAGAAACAATTATGGATACTTATGACATTTTCCTATACGTTGGATATGGCCTAGTCATCTTCGGTGCTTTCTTCGCGATTGTTATGCCTTTAATCAAGTCATTGGACAATCCGAAATCTTTGCTGAAGACTGTCGTGGGGATCATTGCCATCGCAGTGTTGTTCTTCATTGCTTATTCAGTATCAAGCAATGAGGTACTTCCAAAATTCGAAGCAGAACCCTTTAACTTGACTCCTACAGGTTCACAATTTGTGGGAGGTATGTTGATCACCACCTACGTATTGGCTATCATTGCTCTTGTAGGTATTGTATTTACTGAATTGAATAAAGCTATTAAGTAATTATGGCTAAAGGTAAAAGCAGAATGAGTCAGGAAGTTAACGCAGGATCCATGGCGGATATCGCCTTCCTGTTGTTGATTTTCTTTCTCGTGACGACAACGATCGCTTCGGACAAGGGTATTTTGAACGTCCTTCCACCGAAGTTAGATCCGAATAATCCCCCACCAGAAATCGACAAAAACGAGCGAAACATCTTTACCATCCTGGTAAACGCTAATGACGATTTGCTAGTTGAGGGTGAGTATCGCGAGAGTGCTGATGGTTTGGACGAAGAGATCAAGATGTTTGTCTTGAATTTTGCTGCACCCGATGAGGATGCACAAGCTTTGTTCAACTCACTTCCGGCATCTCTACGTGCTCAGGCTAAAAGAGATCCTGAATCATCCGATCACCCTGGTGAAGCGGTAGTTTCCATCAAAACAAACCGTGGTACTTCTTATGAGAAATTCTTAGAAGTATTCGATTTGGCTAAAAAGGCATACTTCGACATTTATGCGGAGCGTGTTAATTTAGATACCGATGAGTACCGAACTTTGACAGGTAAAGATGAGGCCGAAGAGGCATTGATCGATAAAGGAAAAGAAGGAATCCCAATGGCGATTTCTATTGCAGAACCTGATAAAATCGGTAGTTGATATGGCAAAGTTTAAGAAAAAGACGAAAACCTCGGAAAGTATCCCTACCTCAGCACTTCCTGATATTATTTTCATGCTGTTGTTCTTCTTCATGGTTACAACAGTATTGAGAGAGCAGGAAATCCTGGTAGAGCAGAAAATTCCGCAAGCTACCCAGCTTCAGAAGTTGCAAAAGAAAACTCTTATTTCTTACATCTATATTGGTAAGCCAAAAAACACAGCGCTTTATGGTTCTGAGCCTCGAGTTCAGGCTAATGATGCGTTGATGAATACAACTGACATCGTCCAGTGGGTTAACCGTGAGCGTGATGCTTTACCTGAAGCTGATCGTGGAATGATCACCATCTCTATGAAGGTGGATAAGGATGTGAAAATGGGACCTATCTCTGACGTGCAAACTGAGTTAAGAGAAGCTGACGCCCGACGTGTGCTTTATGCATCTGTTGGTAAGGTAGTTCGCAATTAATTCTCAATAATCTTTATATTGAAAGCTACTTCTTAGGAGGTAGCTTTTTTTGTTTCGCTATGTCTGTAATCACCACCAATAGAAAAAAGGTCCAAAATGCCTGGGCTATGTACGATTGGGCCAATTCGGTCTATAGTCTCGTAATCACCTCCACCATCTTTCCAGTCTACTATAACTCAGTTACCAAAGGTATAGACGGCTCTGAGATTGTTTCTTTTTTTGGGTTTGAGATTATCAACACGGTTTTATATTCTTACTCAATCTCTTTCTCCTTTTTGGTTATAGCTTTGCTCTCCCCATTGTTGTCGGGGATTGCTGATAGTAGTGGGAAAAAGCTAGAGTTTATGAAATTCTTTGCTTACCTAGGCTCTATAGCCTGTATTGGGCTTTTCTTTTTTGAAGGTGAAAATCTAGAGTGGGGGATATTGTGTAGCGTTACTGCAAGTGTTGGGTATGCTGGAAGTATAGTTTTTTATAATGCTTTCTTACCCGAGATATCTAAAGAGGAAGAATATGATTTGCTGAGTGCTAAAGGTTTTGCCTTAGGGTATGTTGGAAGCGTGATTTTGTTGGTTTTGAATCTAGCTATGATTCAGATGCCCGGTGTCTTTGGTATTCCTGAAGGAGGAATTGCAGCAAGGCTTTCCTTTTTGATTACTGGCATTTGGTGGGCAGGATTTTCCCAGATTCCCTTCCGTGTTTTACCCAAAAACCCTTACAATAAAAAACTCAATAGAGAATTGCTTTTTCATGGCTATCAAGAGATAAGAAAGGTTTTTGGACAGCTGAGAACCATGCCCGTGATGAATAAATTCCTGGCTTCCTTTTTCTTTTATTCTATGGGGGTACAGACTGTGATGTACTTAGCCGCGACATTTGGGGATAAGGAATTGGGTTTACCGGGAGCGCAATTGATCATGACTATTTTGATTATCCAATTTGTAGCCATCATTGGGAGTTACCTCTTTGCATTCATTTCCAAAAGATATGGCAACAAAACCAGTTTGGTCATCATGGTTTTGATATGGACTTTAATCTGTGGAGCTGCTTATTATGTCTACAATGTGTATGAATTTTTTGCCTTGGCTTTCGTAGTTGGGCTAGTCATGGGAGGTATTCAGTCCCTTTCTAGATCTACGTTTTCAAAATTGATTCCTGAGACAACCACAGACCATGCAAGTTACTTTAGCTTCTACGATGTGACTGAGAAAATTGCCATTGTACTTGGTACTTTTTCCTATGGAATAATTGAGCAATTAACTGGAAGTATGCGGAATTCTGCGCTTTCCTTGGGGATTTTCTTCTTGGTAGGCCTTGGTTTCCTCCTTTTAGTTAGTATTCCGAAAAAGGATTTATCCATCAAAGCAACCTGATAAGATGATTCGCATTTTACATGGGGAATCCGTCAAAAAATTGGATCAGCTTCACATAGAGAGAAGTGGTGAATCCGGTTATGAATTAATGGAGCGAGCTGCTCAAGGGTTTTGTGATTGGTTTTTGGGAAAAGACTTTGATAGGACCAAAGACATCTTTGTATTTGCGGGAGCGGGTAACAATGGAGGAGACGGATTTGCGATTGCTAGACTTTTGTCTGAAAGAGGTTGGAAGGTAAATGTTGTTGCCTGCTTTGGTGAAAATTGCATTCTTAGTCCAGATGCTGAAACCAATCTTGAAAAACTTCCTAAAGAGGATAGTTTGATTAATTGGAAAGTCTTTTCAACTTCTAAAGATGCGATTTTTATTGATGCCTATTTGGGTGTGGGTTTGAAGGGAGAGCTTCGGCCAGAGGCACGTGAAATTATTCAAAAGTTCAATTCCTTTTCAGGAATCAAAATAGCAGTCGATATTCCAAGTGGGTTACAGTCTGAGGGATTGGGAGGTTCAGATGTTGCAAAAGCTGATTATACCATCACTTTTGCCTTTCCAAAGCTTGCGCTTTTGCTTCCTGAGAATGCAAATCTAGTAGGCGAACTGGAGGTCGTGGATATTGGAATTAATGAATCTCTTTATCAGGAGTTCGATTCTGATTATTTCTTTGTTCAGCGAAAAGATTTGCTCCCTTTACATCGAAAGTTTAATCGCTTTTCCCACAAAGGAGATTTTGGTAAGATTTTGTTGGTAGGAGGGAGTCCCGGAAAAATGGGAGCAATGGTAATTGCCTCAAGAAGTGCTCTGCGAACAGGTGCTGGATTGGTGACTATTCATATCGAAGAGACCGAAAGAGAGATAATTCAGACGGCTGTTCCAGAAGCTATGGCATCTTGGGGACTGATCGCAAATCCAGAATACTATGATGCAATTGGAGTAGGTCCGGGCTGGGGAATAGAACAGCGGAAATTATTACTCGAATCCATATTCAAGAATTTTCCAAAACCCATGGTTTTGGATGCGGATGCTTTGAATGTACTTTCCCGAAATCCAGAATTGTTGGAAAAGATCCCAGTTAATTCAATTTTAACTCCCCATATCGGTGAGTTTGAGCGATTAGTAGGAAAGGCTGAAAATCATCTCGAACGGATAATTCAATCAAAAGACTTTGCTGAAAAGTATCAAATCGTCCTAGTGCTCAAAGGTGCCAATACCCTGATTTCTTTACCCGATGGAAGACAATTATTTAATAGTTCAGGGTCTCAATTTATGGCGACTGGAGGTTCAGGTGATGCCTTGACTGGGATGTTGACAGCTTATCTGGGGATGGGATATTCACCAGAAAATGCGGCTATCTGTGGGGTATATCATCATGGTTTGGCTGGGGAATTAGCTGGTGAATTGAAAAAAAGGGGAACAATGGCCTCAGATATTATTGAAAAGATTCCTGAAACATATCGCATGCTAGGAATTGAATAATTTATTCTATCGGTCGAAAAATAAAAGAGAAACACAGTAAACTATACTCATGAAAATGAGGTTTTGGGCTAAAGTATTTTTATGAATAAAGAAAAATTACTGCTTTGGACATTGGCAGCGATCAATTTTATCCACATCGTGGATTTTATGATTCTGATGCCGCTTGGCCCACAGTTGATGCGGATTTTTGAAATTTCTCCCAGTGAGTTTGGTCTTTTGGTTTCTTCCTACACCTTTAGCGCAGGAGTTTCGAGTTTCTTTGGAGCCTTCTTTTTGGATCGGTTTGATCGGAAACAAATTCTCCTTTGGGTTTATGTGGGATTTACCATTGCGACCTTAGGCTGTGCGCTTTCACCCAGCTATTTCATATTATTAATGGCACGAATCCTATCGGGACTTTTTGGGGGATTGACCTCTGCTTTGATTTTAGCAATTATTGGAGATGTAATTCCCGATGTCAGAAGGGGAAGAGCAATGGGTTTGGTAATGGCCGCATTTTCTGTTGCCTCGGTTTTAGGCGTTCCTTTGGGTTTGTTTTTGGCGGGTTTATCCGATTGGCATACCCCATTCTTCATATTGACAGCACTTTCCTTTATTAGTCTGGGAATGATTTTCAAATTTATTCCAAGCATCTCAGGTCATTTGGAGCAAGAACTTCAGCGCCCACATCCTATGGTAGTGGTACGTCGAGTGACTAGTAATCCCAATCAAATGCGTGCAATCACCCTTTCAGTGATGATGATGTTTGGTCAGTTTATGATCATTCCTTTTTTGAGTCCTTACACGGTAGCTAATGTGGGATTTACGGAGTTACAGCTGACATACATTTACATGGCAGGAGGCGCTTTTACCATCTTCACTTCTCCTTGGGTGGGTAAAATGTCGGATAAATATGGGAAGCTTCGAATATTCACCATTTTCATGACTTTGAATGTAATCCCGATCGCGATTATCACGCATTTGGGAGTCACTCCAATTCCTTTTGTGTTGATGGTTTCGACCATGTTCTTTGTGACTTCAAATGGGCGCTATGTCCCAGCTGCGGCCATCATCACAGGTACTGCAAAGCCCGAAAATCGGGGTAGTTTTTTGAGTTTTAATTCAGCGATTCAACAATTAGCAACTGGTCTCGCTTCCTTAATTGCAGGGATGATAATCGGGGAAAATGCAGCAGGAGAATTAACCAATTATAATATTGTCGGCTATTTAGCGATCGGATTTAGCCTTCTTTGTATTCCATTGGCAAGGCGAGTGAAGGTGGTTAGCTAACCCTTTTTTCCTTTTGATTTATGGAAATTTTCAACATATTAATCAGTTCGTAATCATTCATTAATGGAGGTTCAAACTGAAAATTGTCCTGCTTGTGGCACAATTCTAAAAGGCCAGTTTTGCCATGAGTGCGGTGAGAAAAAGCTCAGCTCTCGAGATAAAAGCCTCAGTCATTTTTTTGAAGAATTGATTGCTTCAATTTTTGTGGCGGATGGGAAATTTTTCAAAACAATTAAACTTCTTGTAACGCAACCAGGTGAATTGACTCAATCATTTATAAAGGGGGTGAGAAAAAAATACCTCTCTCCGGTTCAGCTATTCTTTTTTGCAAACCTTGTCTATTTCATTTTTCCATTTATTTCTACTTTCAATACTTCCTTATCTATTCAAATGACTGGCTTACCTTACAGTTCTTTGATTCGACCCATTGTGGAGCAAAGAGTTGAGAAAATGGACATTAGCATGGAGGAGTTTAGGCTTAGTTTTGAAAAGAAATCTGAATCCAATGCCAAACTCTTATTAATTGTACTGGTGATTATGCAGGGGGCTGTTTTGAGATTGTTGTATTGGAAGAGAAAGGAGCTGTATTTTTTAGATTTCTTGGCCGAATCAGCTTACTTCTATAGTTTTTATATCCTGATTTTCTTGGTCTTGGTACCAGGGCTTTTTCTCTTTCTGCAAAACTATTTCAGTTCTGGTTTTGGGTGGTTTTTCAATGAGTTTTCTCTCAGTATAATCTTTTTTATTGCCATTTGGGTCTATGGGTTTTTCCAGATGAAGCGAGCCTTCCAAATAACAAATCAGGAGTCTGTTTGGAAAAGTCTAGTTTTATCCATGTGGGTGATTCCAAGCTTTATTATTTATAGATTTATATTGTTTTGGGTCTCCTATTGGATGGTATAAAAAAAGACCTGCACTGAGGCAGGTCTTAAATTTTAAACACCAGAAACGATGGCTTCCGGGTGGATTTTTTTGACTAATCCCTGAAGGACTTTTCCAGGTCCACATTCCACAAATTCAGAGGCACCGTCTTTAACCATGTTTCTTACCGATTGGGTCCATTTTACTGGAGCGGTAAGCTGAGCAATCAAATTGGCTTTGATCTCATTTACATCGGTAACAGCTGTGGTACTTACATTTTGGTAAATTGGGCAAGTGCCTTGATTGAAGGAAGTATTCTCAATTGCCTTTTGAAGCTTTTCTCGCGCAGGTTCCATCAAAGGAGAGTGGAAAGCTCCTCCAACAGGAAGTGGAAGTGCTCTTTTTGCACCCGCTTCTTTCATTTTTTCGCAGGCAATTTCGATTCCCTTATTGGTTCCGGAGATTACCAATTGACCTGGGCAGTTGTAATTTGCTGGAACGACGATTTCTCCCTCAATGCTCGCGCAGATTTCTTCTACTTTTTCGTCATCCAAACCTAGAATTGCAGCCATGGCGGACGGGTTGATTTCACAAGCCTCCTGCATCGCCATTGCTCGCTGGTAAACGAGTTTTAATCCGTCTTCAAAAGCCAATACTCCATTGGCTACCAAGGCGGAAAACTCCCCCAAGGAATGACCTGCAACCATGTCTGGTTTGAAATCAGGGGTGGTCTTAGCTAAGATTACTGAATGTAGAAAAATAGCAGGTTGCGTCACTTGTGTTTGCTTCAGCTCTTCGGCTGTTCCATCAAACATTACATCAGTGATTCGAAATCCCAGAATGTCATTGGCTTGTTCGAATAATTCCTTTGCCTTTGGATTGTTTTCGTACAAGTCCTTTCCCATTCCTGGGAATTGGGCTCCCTGCCCTGGAAAAACAAATGCTTTCATGTGTTTTAGTTTGGTTGGCACAAATATAGGGCTTTTCCTTCAGGCGGGACTGAATGCTTAGCTAAGTAGCCGCTTAAAAACCTCCTCGTGATTTTCTGAAATCCACCGAATAAATGCCAAGACTGCAGGGGAATGTTTTTTCTGCCGAAGCCAAACTAATTTCCAATCTGCTTCAAGTGGTAGGCCGTCCACTTCGAGAATTTTTATTCTTCCCTCCGGAATTTCTTTTCGCATAGAATATTGGGATAAAATCGTAGCTCCCAACCCCGCCATTACCGCTTGTTTTACGGCCTCATTTGTGGCCAATTCCATTTTACTTTGAATGGTGATATCCCGGTCTTCAAAAAATTTCTCCATCATCACTCGGGTACCCGATCCTTTTTCTCTTAGAATGAATGGGATTTTTTGCCAATTATTTTCCTCGATAAATTTCTGATACTTTTCAGCATTTTCTGGTGAAGCCACCAGGTACCACTTATTGTCTGCCAAGGTTAAGGTTTCCAAGTCCATGTCCTGTGGCGAAATGGATACCAAAGCTAGATCGGTGCTGTTTTCTTCCAGATGAGCAAGAACTTTGTATCGATTGGAAACCTCAAGGCTGATTTCCACATGAGGGTGAAGTTTCATGAATTCAGCCATCAAGTAGGGGATGATGTACTTTCCTGTTGAAACGGAGGAGATTCTAATTTTTCCGGCCAATAAGCCTTTTAACTCCAGCATTCGCTGTTCAATCTGTCCGAGTTCCTCAAAAATCCGATCTGTAATTTCTACCAATTCATTTCCGAATTCGGTAATGTGTACCTTTTTACCGATCATTTCGGTAAGCGGAACATCGAATTGATCCTGAAGATTCTTAAGTTGCATAGACACAGCAGGCTGGGTCATGTCCAATGATTTAGCTGCCTTGGTAATACTCTCGTATTGGGCTACAGCATGAAGCGCTCGAAGTTGATTGAAAGATATATTCATAACTAAAACTGATACAAAAGTATAATACGATCAAAAAAAATTATGTTTCTATTTTATTTAAATTTTTTCTGTAAATCTTTGTGATATGAATTTTGAAATTCTGATAAATAACCTAACTAATCCCAGCTTGCTGTTTTTTGTGTTGGGTATTTTGGCGGTCAAGTTTAAGAGTGATTTAGAAATACCACCTACCTCAGCCAAATTCATTGCCCTTTATTTGATGCTTTCTATTGGGTTTAAAGGAGGTCAGGAACTTTCTCACAGCCATTTTGAAATGTATATTGTTTGGGCCTTGATCTTTGGATTGGTCCTTTCTGCGGCTGTGCCGTTTTATACATTTTTTATCCTCAGGCCTCGTTTAGGCACACCAAATGCTGCTGCAATTTCAGCAGCCTATGGTTCAATTTCAGCAGTGACTTTTGTGGCAGCAGCTTCCTTTTTGGATACGCAAGGGGTGACTTTCGGAGGTCATATGGTAGCAGTAATGGCTTTGATGGAAGCACCGGCAATTATTTCGGGAGTGATTCTGCTGCGGAAATATTCCGACAATAAAACTCCTGGAGGAATTAGGGGAATTATCAAACATGCTTTTACTAATGGTTCGGTGCTTTTGATTTTGGGGAGTTTGGTCATTGGTTTGATTGCAGATGAAAAACAAGCAGAAGGGATAAAGCCTTTCGTTACCGATATTTTCAAAGGCTTTTTGGCGGTATTCCTGTTGGATATGGGAATTAGTAGCGGTAAAAAACTGAAGGCCTTTTTCAAAAACGGTTACTTCTCCACCTTCTTCGCCATCCTAGTTCCTTTGGTTAACGGAAGTATTGTTTCCATCTTGAGTTATTGGATTGTACCGGATGTGGGGGATCGTTTTATTTTCGCAATTCTTGGAGCAAGTGCTTCTTACATTGCTGTACCAGCAGCTATGAAACTAGCGAATCCGGAAGCTGATGAAGGACTTTATATTCCTATGGCATTAGCAATCACATTTCCTTTCAATATTACTTTGGGAATGCCGATTTACTGGATGATTATTCAGGCTTTTTGAGGAAAGTTTTTGGAGAGAGAAATTTCGCTTGTTCTTCTGGAGTTGGAATTCTGCAGGTGTTTTTCTTTCCAAACCAACGATAGCGATTTTTTCCTATCCAATCATAAATAGGGTCTCTTAGCCAGCTTGGAAAAATAATAAAGCCATAAAATAAAGGCCAAAGTCCACTTAAATGCCTTGCGATTTTTAATACGGCTGTGCTTCGATAAAAAATTTGATCGTTCTCCAAGAGAATAAGAGAATCTAAATAATCGGGCTTTACCGAATGCTTTGACAATATTTTTCTCGAAAAATCATCTTGTAAAGCACCTACAAGAAAGCGATTGTTTTTATCCCTTTGAATAATAAAATCGATGGAGCTATTGCAGAGATTGCATACTCCATCGAAGAAAATTATAGATTTGGATTCATTCATCGAAGAATCTGAATGGTTCCCTTCAGTTCTTGTTCTTTTTGGCTTGGATCCAACACATCAAAGGTGACTTTTCCGGAGTAGAAGTAGGTACCGGCTGGTAGATCATTTCCATTTTGGTCTTTTCCATCCCAGCGGATAAATACGTCATTTTCGGAAGACTCAAGACTGTTGTATCTGAATACCTCAGCGCCCCAACGATTGACAATAAAAATTTCCACACCAAGAACGAAACGAGGGCATTGGGAGAATGGATTGTCAAAGGCGATGAAGGTGTCGTTCAGACCATCTCCATTCGGCGTGAAGGCATTCGGAAGTTCATAGAAAGGACAATTGTCTACGCAGACTATATTGCTTGGTTCACTTTCATTGCCTGAGCGATCAATAGCAGTGATGTAGTAACAACCTCGGAACGTAGTTAGATTGGAAATACGGGTTGATAATTCCAAAGAACTGAGTTCGGCAATGAGATTAAACTGTCCTTCTTCACCATCTGGTGTGTAATACAATCTGTATCCAGAAAGCTCATCATCACATTCTCCAGAGAAGTCAGGCTCCCAGCTTAAATCATGATAGAAGGTATTGGTGTTACATGGTTGTTCTGCTAAGTACTCCGAGCAAACTGGCCCATCAAAGGTCAATACTGGCGGACAAGGAAGGCGATTGTCATCTGGTTTTGCACAGACAATTTGGGATTTGTTTTCCAGAGGATATACCAATCCTGCCACATTGTAAGCGCCCTTTGTCACTACATAATAGCAGTATTCGATTTCCCGTTCGAGTGGAACACCATTGAAACTTCCGTCATCTAGGAATGTGAATCCATTTTGGGTGACATCCACCTCAGCAATCAATTCAAAAGTGTCTGCATCTTGAGCATTGGCATCGGTTCTGTTTCGATAGACTTCGTGCTTGTATTCACCGATTGAATTGTTCCATGGAACTTCAAAAGTCCAATTGAGTTCAATTGCTTGATTGATGATCGTTGGCTCAAGTCTGACAGTGGAAGCGGTCGACGAAGTGTCTATTTTGGTGCCGTTATCTAGAAGAACGACCTTGTAATTATATACCAAGTCTTCCGTGTTCAAGCCAGTATCTGTAAATAGTGTATCGCTTGTTATTCCCAAACTGGTTCTATTATTTGATCCAGAGAACCCATCTTGTCGAATAAGTTCATAGCTATATGGTCCGGGGAACTGTATAGTATCGATGTCATAGGGCGGGGTCCATTTTACAAAAATCTCCCCATTCTGCTCATCTGTCTCCTCGATGCTGACATTGGTGATGATTGGAACGTCTACATCGATTGTGATACAGATTTCTTCAGATACAATACTTTCTCCTAGTCTAGGCTCTGGGAAAGCTGCTACCAATCGGTAGCAATAGGTGTTGCCTGGAGCTAGGCCTTCTCCTCCATTCAAATCGGTGAAACTGAAGGTTTCCATGTCAGTAATTCCAATCAACTCGTAGCCTGGACGAATTCCCGTCTCACAACTATCTGGCACATAAGGGTCAGAATTGATTCTTCTCCAGATTTGCATTTCGCTGGCGGAATTTCCACAGACATATGGATCCCAGTTGAGTTCAACTGTTCTTCCGGTTTGTTGCTCTAGGTCATCCCATACTGGAGGTGGGCCAATTACTTTGATTCTCCAAGTTCGAATATCCACCAAGGAAGGGCCGGATTGAGGTTGATCTGTGATTCGTACTCGTACATCGTATTCTCGAGCGCGAACGTGGTTGCAGACAGTTTGCCAAGAAAAATCTACGATTCCCGGTGAACTTTGGAATGTTGGTTCAGGGCTATAGGAAGCAGGAGAGGTGGTTATTTCCATCGGCTCACCAAAAACCTCAATTATGATAGGATCACCATCAGGATCTTGACCCTGAATAATTTCTTCGATAAGCGTACCTGCTTCTACACAAAGATCGGGCGGAAGGATTAATTCAGGTCTTCTGTTATTGGAGTTTTCGATAATGATTTGCATGTCTCGGACCACATATCCGATTTGAGTCCAAACTCCATCAAGTTTTCTAAATTCTTTAATTCTGAAGGCCACGTTAAACTGTCCCGCCGTGCCTGGGGCATCCCAAATCAAATCTCCGAAAAGCTCATCTATAGAAAATAGAGCTGGTGTGGCTCCTGATTCCTGATTGGTAGAGAACTCAGCGACATTGGGGTCACGATAATTATTTACTGGCCGCTGAAAAGCCTGCTTAGGGATATCCAATTCATAAGCCAAGCTATCTCCATCAGGATCATAGGCTCCTGGATTGTGGATGAATCGAACATTAACAGCTCCATTATCCACCGGAGGAATCGTAAGAACAGGGGAATTATTTACACCAATAAAAGGATCAATGGTGATTTGAGTCTCTACATAAAAAGGCGTATCGACCGAATTGTCCATGTTCAGAGTCAAGTCATTTCGATTGAATTCCTGAAAACGGATGGTGTAAGTTCCAGGTCCTTGGAAAGTATGCGTAATGACAAAAGTGTTTTTTTCTACTTGAGGCGCTACAAGTTCCACCAATGAAAAATCGCTCTCTGTGTTGAGCTGTTCCTCTCTTCCATCACCAAAGTTTATCACCCCTGGTCCGAAAACTACATTGGATCGGGTATCCGTATATCCGACTACGGTGATTCGGTATGTTAATGTTTGGACGGAAATCCGTTCGGCAATGATCTCACCAGCTCGAATATGGGTTGCCCATGCCTCATTGATGGCAAGTAGTAAGAAGAAAAAAAATGCTAAGGAATATTTCAGCTTCATAATTTTTCAGTTTCCTATGATAATCAAAACTCCTTATCGACACGAAAGGTTGGAGTTAATCAAACGTAGGTTTTTTTAGCTCTATACGAAATAAATGGAAGTAAGTAGAAATTCTGCTTAAAATCAAACAATAAAATTGAACAGGCTGTTGATCCAGCAACAATTTAGCGTAAAATGAGTAGAATTTTCAAAAATTATTTAGAACGTTTTAAAATAACTTAGGGCTTTACGAATGGATTGTTTGCTAGCTGTCGGAGGCGTAAATTTGGTCCCGGTATAGAAATAAGACATTCGTTTTAACAAAAGAAAAATTCTATGAGCTGGGTTACAAAAACCTTAAGTAGCACCTTGGGAAGAAAGCTGTTCATGGCTTTGACAGGTCTCTTCCTCATCCTGTTTTTGACAGGCCACGTATCTGGTAACATGTTATTGTTCAAAGGAGATGGTGGTGAGGCATTTAATAAATATGCCCAATTTATGACCACTAATCCGGCGGTGAAGATTTTGTCTTACCTGACATACATCTCCGTAATCGCCCACGTGATTTATTCGATTCTCCTTACTCGCAAGAACAAGTCAGCCAGACCAGTGGGCTATGCTGAGTCAAAAGCATCTACCAATTCTGCCTGGTCTTCCAGAAATATGGGAGTCTTGGGCACCATCATTCTAATTTTCTTAGTTGTGCACATGCAGGGATTTTGGGCTAAGATGCACTGGGGAGATATGCCGATGGTGACCTATGAGGGAGAAACTTACAAGGATCTTTATCAGATTGTTCAGTTTGCATTCCAAAATGAAATTTTGGTAGCGGGCTATGTGATTGCGATGGGCTTCCTAAGTTTTCACTTGTCCCATGGTTTTGCCAGTGCTTTTCAAACACTAGGCTTGAACCATGTGAAGTATTCTCCAGCTATCGAATTGATCGGAAGAATATACTGCATCGTGGTGCCGGTTTTATTTGCCAGCATGCCACTTTATATTTATTTCACTAGCTAATCCATCGTCTTTTATGATACTAGATTCCAAAATACCAGCCGGTCCTTTGGCGGAAAAATGGACCAAGCATAAGTTTAACATGAAGCTGGTCAATCCGGCGAATAAAAGAAAGTACGAGGTAATCGTGGTGGGTACTGGCTTGGCAGGTGCTTCCGCTGCAGCTTCTTTGGCTGAGTTGGGGTACAATGTAAAAGCCTTCTGTTTCCAAGACAGCCCAAGAAGAGCGCACTCTATTGCTGCTCAGGGAGGTATCAACGCCGCGAAAAACTATCAAAATGACGGAGACTCAATCTTCCGTTTATTTTATGATACAATTAAAGGAGGAGACTACCGTGCAAGAGAAGGTAACGTTTACCGTCTTGCTGAAGTCTCTGTAAATATCATCGATCAATGTGTTGCTCAGGGTGTTCCTTTTGCACGCGAATATGGAGGTCTTTTGGCTAACCGATCCTTCGGGGGTGCGCAGGTTTCCAGAACTTTCTACGCTCGTGGTCAAACCGGACAGCAATTGCTTTTGGGTGCTTACTCTGCATTGAGCCGTCAGGTAGCCAATGGAAAAGTGAAGCTTTATCCACGTACCGAAATGATGGACGTAGTTGTCATCGATGGACATGCGAGAGGTATCGTTACACGAAATTTGATTACCGGTGCAATTGAAACCCATGCAGCCCATGCAGTTCTTCTTTGTACTGGTGGTTATGGAAACGTATTCTTCCTTTCCACGAATGCGATGGGATCGAACGTAACTGCTGCTTGGAGAGCGCACAAGCGTGGAGCGTATTTCGCCAACCCATGCTACACCCAGATTCACCCAACATGTATTCCAGTTTCAGGTGATCATCAGTCCAAATTGACTTTGATGTCTGAGTCTCTTCGAAATGACGGACGTGTTTGGGTTCCTGCAACAGTGGAAATGGCCGAGAAGCTTCGCAAGGGACAAATCAAGGCTAATGATATTCCAGAAAACGAGCGGGATTATTATTTAGAAAGAAAATATCCATCATTTGGTAACCTTGTTCCTCGAGACGTAGCGTCCAGAAATGCTAAATACGTTTGTGACGAAGGTCGAGGAGTGAATGAAACCGGTGAAGCAGTATTCCTGGATTTCCGAGATGCGATCAAAAGAGACGGAGAAGATGTGATTCGGGCGAAGTATGGAAACCTCTTCGATATGTATCAGCAAATCACCGGAGAAAATCCATACCAAGTACCAATGAAGATTTATCCTGCTGTTCACTACACCATGGGTGGGCTTTGGGTAGATTATAATTTGATGACAACTATCCCGGGCTTGTACGCATTAGGTGAAGCTAACTTCTCTGATCACGGTGCAAACCGATTGGGAGCTTCCGCTTTGATGCAAGGTCTAGCAGATGGATATTTCGTGATTCCTTACACTGTTGGGGATTACCTAGCACAAATTGGTACCAAGCCAGTGGATGCAAATCATCCTGAATTCGAAAAAACTGCTCAAGAGGTAAAAGATAGAATTCAAAAACTATTGAGCATCAATGGTTCCAAGTCGGTGGACTATTTCCACAAAAAGCTTGGAAAGATCATGTGGAATGAATGCGGCATGGCTCGTACTGCTGAAGGTCTGAAAAAGGCGAAGCAGGAAATTCGCGAGTTAAGAGCTGAATTCTGGAAGGATGTAAAAGTTTTGGGAGAGAACGAAGAACTCAACCAAACACTTGAAAAAGCACATCGAGTAGCAGATTTCCTTGAATTGGGAGAATTGATGATTGATGATGCTTATCACAGAAATGAATCCTGTGGAGGTCACTTCCGAGAAGAATATCAGACCGCTGATGGGGAAGCACTACGTGACGATGAAAACTTCGCATACGTAGCTGCTTGGAAGTATACAGGAGATGGACAAGATGAGGAGCTTAATAAAGAGCCTCTCGAGTTTGAAAATGTGAAGTTGACCCAGCGTTCTTATAAATAATCAAGACAAAAATTCATGGTAATATGAAATCGAGCATGATGGAAATATCAATAGAACACGATAATACAATCCATGCGAGATTCCATGTGACCTTTGAAATTTAAAAGACACACACATGAAACTGACATTAAAAGTTTGGAGACAAAAAAATAAAGCCGATCAAGGTGGTTTTGTCACCTATCCAATAGATGGAATTTCCAAAGACATGTCCTTTTTGGAGATGATGGACGTGCTCAACGAAGAATTGACCGAAAAAGGTGAGGATCCTATCCATTTTGATCATGACTGTCGAGAAGGTATCTGCGGGATGTGTTCGCTTTACATCAATGGAAAGCCACATGGCCCTCAGCAGACTACTACTTGCCAGCTTCATATGCGCTCTTTCAGTGATGGAGATACAATCACCATTGAGCCTTGGAGAGCGAAAGCCTTCCCTGTAGTTAAGGACTTGGTGGTAGATCGTTCAGCCTTTGACAGAATCATCCAGGCAGGTGGATATGTATCCGTTAATACAGGTGGGGTACCTGATGCCAATGAGATTCCAATCCCTAAAAAGATTGCGGATGAGGCTTTTGACGCAGCAACTTGTATTGGATGTGGAGCTTGTGTAGCAGCTTGTAAAAATGCTTCTGCTATGCTCTTTACTTCAGCTAAAATTTCCCAATTGGCTATGTTGCCTCAAGGGCAGGTAGAGCGTAAGGAGCGAGCAGAAAAGATGATTGCACAAATGGATGCAGAAGGATTTGGTGCTTGTACCAACACAGGTGCTTGTGCTGCCGAATGTCCAAAGGGTATTTCTCTATCCAACATCGCTCGAATGAACAGAGAATATTTCTCTGCTGTTGTGAGCAGCGAAAACATGTAAGATTTTTTCTAATTCATATGAAAAGCCGGAGTAATCCGGCTTTTTTTATTTTTTCACTATTCTAATCTAAAATTGGATTATTGTATCAAATTTTCCCAAAAAACCCAATTTTATTTCATTTTTGGCCTTAGTTTATTAACTTTAAAAAATTATATTCTAAATCAAATTGATACAAATCCCCTTAAATAATGCATTGGATAGATCTGGTGATCTTCGTTTTTTATATGCTAATAATGCTCGGTGTAGGCTTCTATTTTATGAGAAAGAACACCGGACAGGAAGACTATTATGTAGGGGGTAGGAGTATTGGGGCTTGGCACATTGGGCTATCTGTGGTAGCCACGGATGTAGGTGGAGGATTTTCGATTGGACTAGGAGGATTAGGTTTTGCCTTGGGGCTTTCCGGATCTTGGATGCTTTTTACAGGTCTTTTGGGTGCATGGATTGCTGCAGTTTTATTGATACCTAGAGTTAAATCAGATGCAGCATTTTCTAAGTTTTTCACTTTCCCCCAAATTATGGGGCACTTGTATAATTCCACCACAGCAAAAGTAGCTGCAATCATCTGTTTTTTGGGCTATTTAGGATTTACGGCTTCTCAGCTTTTGGCAGGAGCCAAATTAGCCTCAGGTACATTTGAAGCTTTAGATATTTCCACAGCCCTTCTGATAATGGGAGTAATTGCTGTAGTATATACTGTTATGGGCGGTTTGAAAGCTGTGATTTATACCGACACTGTGCAATGGATCATTTTGATGCTGGGATTGATGCTAATCGGAATTCCTATGGCTTATAGTTACGTAGGGGGTTGGAAAGAAATCGAGGCTACGCTTCCTCCTGAGTTTTTTTCATTTTCCAATCTGACCTGGCAAGATTTGGTGAATTGGGGGATTACCATTATCCCGATCTGGTTTGTAGGTATGACACTCTATCAGCGCATTTTTGCTGCGAGAGATACTAAGTCGGCAAAAAAGGCATGGTTTATCGCCGGTTTATTTGAGTGGCCCATTATGGCCTTTATGGGAGTTTCTTTGGGTTTGCTTGCTCGTGTAGCCGTAGAGCAGGGAATTTTGGAAGGAGCTTCAGCTAGCATGGATCCTGAAATGGGATTGCCGATTTTGTTAAGTCAAATCCTTCCCGCAGGAATACTCGGACTAATGATGTCTGCCTATTTTTCTGCAGTTTTATCTACTGCTGATTCTTGCCTGATGGCAGCTTCTGGTAACCTGACAACGGACTTGATGGGAAAGGTAATCGGCAAATGGTCTCACCGAGCTGAAGTTCGGATTTCTCAGTGGATCACCCTCGCTATTGGGGCTGTGGCACTTTTATTGGCTTGGCAAATGAACGAAGTTCTGAGTTTGATGTTGTATTCATATGCCTTTATGGTTTCCGGCTTGCTGGTCCCCGTCATCTTTGGTCTCTTTTTCAACAAAAGCAACCCAAAGGCTGCCATTAGTTCTATGGTTATGGGAGGAGGGCTTACGGCTGGACTGACCTTTGTAAACATAGAAATGCCATTAGGTCTAGATCCGAATATTTTCGGTCTTTTGCTTTCCTTGATGACCTTTCTCTTGATTGATAAACTTGAACCTCAAACAAAAACTAAAAAACATAGATATGCTAAAATTTGAAACCCTCTCCGCAATTGATAATGCCACCTTTCTTCAGAAAAATGAGATTGCAGATTTTCTGGTAAAGCACTTGGGGAAGTACGGGGATCCTAAGGAACATATCATGAAATGCTTGGATTATGCGCTGGACCACAGCTTACACGCGGGTGGTTTTGTGATCATTGCGAGGGAAAATGGGAAAATCGTCGGAGCCTTGGTGATGAATCATACCGGAATGTCTGGGTATATTCCTGAAAATATTTTGGTATATATCGCAGTAGATGCTGCTCAGCGGGGAAAAGGTATCGGTGCGAAAATCATGGAAAAAGCCTTGAAACTTGCAAAAGGCGATGTTGCTCTCCATGTGGAGCCTGATAATCCTGCCAAGCGACTTTACGAGCGACTTGGATTTACAAATAAGTATCTGGAAATGAGATTGCAGAAGTAAAATGGCCTACCTAACACTCAATAAAACCAAACTCAAAGAAAACTATGAATTCCTGAAAAAAATCTTTCAGGAAAATGAAGTCGCTTGGGGGGTGGTTTCTAAATTATTGTGTGGAAACCGCCTTTACTTACAAGAACTAATAAACCTTGGTGTTACTGAAATTCACGATAGTCGAATTAGTAATTTGGCTATGGTAAAGCGGCTGAATCCCGATGTGCAGACTGTATACATCAAACCTGTGTCCAAACGGAATGTTGGTAAAATGGTGGAGTTTGCTGATGTCAGCTTAAATAGTGAATTGGAAACCATTCACTGGATTAGTGAAGAGGCTGTTCTCCAGAATAAAAACCATAAAATCATCATTATGGTGGAGACCGGAGATCTTCGCGAGGGGGTAATGGGAGAGCAATTGATTGATTTTTACTCTCAAGTTTTCAATTTGCCAAATATTGAAGTGATTGGCTTAGGTACCAATTTGAATTGCCTTAATGGCGTGATGCCTTCTACCGACAAACTCATTCAACTGTCTTTGTATAAGCAGATCATTGAACTGAAATTCAATAAGAAAATCCCATGGGTTTCAGCAGGTACTTCTGTGACCATTCCCTTGATGTTGACCCATCAATTACCGAAAGGCGTCAATCACTTTCGGGTAGGAGAGACCTTGTTTTTTGGAGTAGACTTGTTTGAGGAAAAGGTTATAGAAGGGATGCATGGGGATGTGTTTGAACTTCATGCTGAGATTATTGAAATGCAGGAAAAACCGATGGTTCCTGTTGGTAATCTTGCTGCAAATCCTCAAGGCGAGGTGGCTGAGATTGATGAAGACCTTTACGGAAGAACCTCCTTTAGAGCGATTGTGGATATTGGGCTTCTTGATGTAGATCCCAAATATCTAATCCCAGTGGATAATTCTATTGAAATTTTGGGCGCAAGCTCGGATATGCTGATTATGAATTTGGGAGATAACCCCAATAAGTACAAGGTAGGCGATATCCTGACTTTTGACTTAAAATACATGGGGGCTTTGGGAATCCTAAACTCCAACTACGTCGACAAGAAAGTCATCAGTTAGGGCTGGATTCCATGGAATTGATCCAAGCTCGGATCAACTCAACTCCTTCCTGATGGATCGTAGTTCTACCAATCTCTGGCATAGCAACTCCGACTTCAGTGCTTTTCATTCGGTGAATCAAGATAGATTCGTCTGCTTTTCCCGGTACGATGTCAAACTGAAAACTTCCCGCTCCATTTCCCGCAGCAACCGGCGTTTTGTTTATCCCTAATTTGAGCGGATCATTTTGATCATAACCTAAGAAAAGCCCGGAGGTGGAAGCAGGACCTTCTTCCCGATGGCAATGGGCACAATTAATATCCAAATAGGCTTTTGCTCGTTCTGCTAAGGGAAGACTTTCATTGGAATAATCAACCATTTTAGGATGTCGATTTTCGCCTAAAAACCCTTCGAGTTTTCCCTCATTAGCCCAAAAAGCCAGTTGATTAACGGACTCTCCTTTTATCTTCTTTTCTGAGTTAAGATGCTTGACTTCGACTCCAAGAGGATCGAGTTTTTCATTCTTATTATGACAAGTTTTGCACTGGTTTTTATTGGGAATCAGGTAATTGATGACCTGGTTCTTGCCATTTTCATCTTGATATTTTACTTGCGTTTCGCCTCCAACTACTTTTAGTACGGCATCGGTTTGGCTATCATTCCAAATGTAAGGAAAGGCTTCCCAGCCATTTGCTTGATGAATCATCAAGCGGGTTTCAATAATTCGTCTATCTCCAGTTGGTTTGGAAAAATCCTCTGGGTAGTAAAAGTTCTTTATTAAAATAGACCCGACAGGTAAATCCAATTCATCCCCTGAAATTTTTGCTTTTTCTCCTTCTGGCATCCAGACGAACCTGGATTTGTGGGCGTAATCGGTGAATAGGGAAGAGGCTGGTTCGTAGGGGATTAGTTCTTCAATGGGTGAAAGATTTTTCAGATCTCCTTCAAAAAACCCATAGGTTGATAGCCATCGATATGGTAAATCCCCATCTGCTTCTTCTGACTCTTTTTGAGGATCAAATGCAGTTTTGGATTCCTCACTTGATTCTGTTTTACAGGCAGAAAAAGCAAGCAAGAAAAGAATTCCTATGATGCAGAAGATAGAATTGATTTTCCTTTTCATCGGCTTGCAATTTCAGTTACATCCGTCTGAACAGACACGTTGCATTTAGTAAAAGGAGCTGCTTCTGCAAAACTTTGAATGTCATCCTCTCCCCGGCTCAGGTCAAAACGAGTGAACAAAAGATCTTGAATTCCCGGTTCGGAAATACAGATATTCATTGGATTTTCTTCAATATCATTTCCTCTGCCTTCATCAAAAATCCCATCATATACAATATCCTGTGTTTTCGCTTTTCCATGAGCATTATACAAACTGATCAACTGCCCCAATTCACGGGTCAAATCAGGCATGCCTTTGCTTCGATCGTAAGCATTGTCATGAATGTAAATATCCGAGGTGTAAGGTGACCAATTGGGGGCATCGGTTGGGAATCCTGTGATCTGATAACTGGCAACTGCGACACCCACTGTTTTATTTCGTAATATCTCATTATCAAAAACCTCTACCTCTTTGGCCGCCAAAAGGACAACTCCAGAGCCTGGAGGAATCATCGTGACGGTATTGCCGTTTGGTCCTTCACCAATAGGAGTCGCGAAGTTTTTATGGTTGTTTTCGATGATCCGGTTGTTGTAAATTTTCGTTCCTTTTCCATCGGATTTTGGAAGACCAGGAAGATTGAAAACCAAAATCCCTCCGGAATTATTTCTTGCTGTATTTCCGAAAACTTCAGCATTATCACAGTTTTCGATTTCTATCCCTGCCACATTACCATAGGCCAAAGAATTTTTGACAATGATATTTTCAGATTGCCCTACATAGATGCCTGCATCACGTGAATGGGCTGCAATACATTCATCAATCATCACATTTTTGCACTGCACGGGGTAGAGTGCATAGGTTCCGTTTTTGGATTTATTTCCATGAGTCCAAGTGACATGGACTTTGCGAAGGGTCAGGCCATCTGTATGCTGAGCTTTGATTCCATCCCCTGGTGCATCTTCTATGGTTAAGTCTTCAACGGTGATGTTTTTACCCACAATCTTCATCCCCTCGCCGCCGGTTTTCAAATTCCGAAAGGAAAGCACCGTTTTTGTCATCCCTGCGCCTTTGATGGTGATATTTTCCTTGCTATCCAGGATTAATTGCGTCTTCAAATCAAAAAAGCCTTCACCAATCTCAATGGTTTGATTGTTTTCGGCCATGATAAAATCTTCAACCACCCCTTCCACTTCTTCTGCAGTTCGCCTAGGAAGTAAACTCGAGTCAAAAAGCTGTTCATGGCTTGTTTCTCTACATGCCTGAATGAGTAGAATAAAAAGAAGTAAAAAGGGAAGAGCAAAGGACTTTTTCATAGTGGGCGGGTTTATTGGGAAGGTTAATTTCAAATCTAAGTTTTTCCCCTGAACCCTGCCTTGACAAAAGTCAAAATATCAAATCTTGGATCGTACCCGACTTAGGGTTTCGATGGTCATATCCAAAAAAGAAGCAATATGGCCTACCGAAGCACGCTGAATGATTTTTGGTTTTTTCTCCATCAATTCCAGATATCGCTCTTTGGCAGATTTGAATTTGGAGAAGATCATTTGCTCCTCTAAAGCGATGTAGTACTTCTCAAGGATGATTCGATAGACTCGCTCCAAATCCTGGAACTCCTGAAAACAGCGCTGTAAATTTTCGTAGGAAATTCGATAAAGAAGGGATTTTTCAAGGGTCTCGATAGTTTCGTAGCTCGGGCTTCGTGTGATAAACGAGTGCATAGCTGTCACAAATTCTCCTTCCAGCGAAAAAGATACCGTGATATCCCGATTGTCTCGAATGTAAAAGCTCCTTGCTGATCCCTGAGCAATATAAAAAAGGTAATTGCTGACCTCACCGGCCTTCTCTAATTTATAGCCTTTTTCAGCTTGGATTTCTTCCAAATACCCAATGAAAGCATTCCTTGCTTCATCACTTACTTCTGCAATATTTTCAAAAAGGCCTGTTTTTATCATGCTAAACAATAAAAAATCAAATGGATTTTACTTTAAAATTCTCTTGATCCACTAGTTTTATTGGAAATTTAAAACATCTAGAACATATGAGAAAGATTTTGGCTCTTTTCTTCCTTTTTGGAATTGTTTTTTCCGCTCAAGCCCAATTTGGAATTCGCGCAGGTTTGTCTTCCGCTAACTTCTCTGAAACCAATTACAAGGCGAATGTAGGCTTTCATGGGGGAGTTTATTACAGATTAGGAACGCCTATGCTGGAGGTAGAGCCTGGGATTCAGTTTGCTCAAAAAGGATTTGAAACCAACAACCCTGTGAATGGAGATGTAATCACCGAGTCTTTGAATTATGTTGATTTTCCACTTTTGGTTCGTTTGAATTTTCTTCCTGCATTAAATGTCTTTGCAGGACCTCAAGTGAGTGTCTTGGTTTCAAGAAAGCGGGAGGAATCAGGAGATATCCAAACAGCAACTGACCCGATCAAAGGCTATGATTTTGGTGGGGTAGTGGGTATATCAGCTTACGTAACAGAAAAAATCAACTTCCAATTGAGTTATGATATCGGTTTGTCAAGCTTGAATTACTACGATACGGATGTGAAAAACCGAGTATTGAAATTATCGCTTGGTTACGATATTTATCGCAAATACTAATTAAAGAGGCTGGCATTAGTATGATTAATGTGACAGCCTCTTTATTTTTTGATTCGATTAGGGTTTTCCTCAATAAAGGATTTCCAACCGGCAGACCTTCCTCTACTTTGGACTCTTCCCTCATGAAAGTGATGGCAGAGAGCCACGGCCAATGCATCTGTTGCATCGAGAAGTTTTGGAATTTCTTCCAGTTTGAATAGAGTTTGAAGCATGGCGGCCACCTGTTCTTTAGAAGCATTTCCGTTTCCTGTGACAGATTGTTTTACCTTCTTTGGAGAATATTCCGTGATTGGGATTTCTCTAGCAAGTGCAGCAGCCATCGCTACACCTTGTGCTCTTCCAAGCTTAAGCATGGATTGAACGTTGGCACCATAGAAAGGAGCTTCCAAAGCGACCGAATCTGGCATAAATTCCTCCAAAATCCCGGTAATCCGCTCAAATATCTTTTTGAGCTTCAGCTCGTGACTTCCGTATTTCTTCAGGTGAATGACTCCATACTGAAGGAGTTTGTATTGCTTGCCTTCGGTCAGAATCAATCCATAGCCCATCACGTTTGTTCCGGGGTCAATACCTAAAATGATTTTTTCCTTTGAGGGTTTTTTAGCTTCTTTACTCACCTTCGCAAGATAGCCGAAAAGATGCTAAGTTTTTATTTGCTCTGGTCCCTAATCTATTTGCTTTTCTTAGGCTATCTAAAAATGGTATGGTCTAAAATCCCTGATCAGAAATACTCAGGACTCACTATTTTTCCAAATGTTAGCCTTTTGGTTCCGATTCGAAATGAGGTGTCTCGACTTTCGACTTTAATCCAAAACCTCCAAAAAATTCATTATCCAAACCTTGAAATTATACTTATTGACGACCAAAGTGAGGATGATTCCTTAGAGCTTCTGGAACAGTTAGTAGGCGAAAACCCACTTTTTAAAATTTATTCCAGTGATGGGGTGGGGAAGAAGGCAGCTTTGAAAAAAGGGATAAATCAGGCAAAAGGTGAAATAATAGTAACTACAGATGCCGATTGTGATTTTCATCCTAGCTGGCTGGAAACCCTCCTTTTACCTTTTCAAGATTCCCGAATTCAATTAGTCGCTGGACCTGTTCTGCTTCGGTCTTCAAACACATTTTTAGCCTACTTCCAAACCTTAGATTGGGCAAGTATTCAATTGCTAACTGGGGTATCGTTTGAAATGAAATCTCCTTTAATGTGTAGCGGTGCAAATTTGGCCTTTCGCAAAAATGCTTTTGAGAAAGTGGAAGGCTATATTGGAAATGAACATTGGCTTTCAGGGGATGATGAGTTTCTTCTAAAAAAGATTGTCCGGAAATTCGGCCCTGAAAGTACCTGCTATATGCCTTCCCAGAAGTCGCTCGTAACGACAGAGGCAGAAAAAAACTGGCAAGCTTTATTTAATCAGCGAATCCGATGGGCTGGAAAATGGAAGGCACATGAATCATTTTTTCATGCAGCCTCAGCTTTCTTGATTGTCATCTTTCAGTTGATATGGCTGGGGGCTTTCAGTTTGATTTTTTTGAAAAACTGGGGGTTTTTGTGGGTATTTCTGATTTGGGTGATCAAGATTTTAGCTGAATTCATTTTTTTGGGATCCATTACAAAATTCTTCAAAAGTCCTGTCCCTTTTTGGTCTTTTGTTCTGACTAGTCTATGGCATCCCTTTTATTCTGTTTTTATAGGATTAAAAGCAATTCGGGGAAATTACCAATGGAAAGGCAGAAGGATTCAGGGAAATGTTAATTTTGGGAATCATGGAAATGACGGAAGATGAATTTGATCTGCTGGACGAGCTCTATTTTGTCCAGCCTTATGATTACCTTCAAGAGACAATGGGTTGGTCGGAAGATCGACTTTTAAATACCTTGAAATCATTGCACGACAAGGCTTTCATCAAATGTCTTTCTGCTCCGGATGATGAATTATTTGGAGCGATCAATATTTTGGAGAATGGGAAAGAGATGTTATTCTTAGCCACCAAAAAGGGTCTGATGGCCCATAATGCCCTTTGATTTTGTCACCTGAAAACCAAAAATATCAGCGCAAAGAACTGGAGTTGAAATCTCTGCTGGAGATTACTCAGGCAATCAACGAAAATCAGCCTGAGAATGTCTTAGCGGATATTTTCAAATTTACCTGTTTGGTGCATTTGAATATCCGCTCCTTACTCTTGTATGTGCGATCAGATAAGGGATTCGAAAAGAAAATTTCTCATGGAATCAAGGGGTCGGTTCCAAGTCTGATTTCCTTTGATCAGATTAAGGAACATAAGGATAGACATCGCTTGGAACTTCATTTGTCTGAAGGCTTTTCCTTTGATGAATTGGAGACTTATTTGCCGGTTTATCACAAGGACAAGATGCTGGCGATTCTATTTTTTAAGCGAAAAAATCAAGAGGCTGAAATTGATCTGGATTTCACACAAGCCCTAACCAATATTTTGGTAGTGGCATTGGAAAATAAGCGATTTGCCAGAAAGCAACTTCAGCAGGAAGTGCTCAACCGGGAAATTGAAATTGCCTCCCAGGTTCAGCAGATGCTTTTGCCAAGTGAATTGCCACATGATGGGGAGTTACAGGCCAAGGTCACTTACATTCCACATAGCATGGTTGGGGGAGATTATTACGATCTGATTCAGCATGGGGATGATGTGGTTTATTTCTGTGTGGCAGATGTCTCTGGAAAGGGCATGGCAGCTGCTATGCTTATGTCCAATTTTCAGGCAGCTCTTCGCACACTTCTCCGAAGCAATGCCTCCTTGGAAACTGTAGTTCGGCAATTGAATTATACCTTGTTTGAGAATACAAAAGGGGAGCGTTTTATCACTTTTTTCCTTGGGAAATTCGATTTCCGAAACGGAAAGCTTGATTTCGTCAATGCCGGCCATAATCCACCCATTCTTTGTCGGGAAGACAAAATGAAAACCGAGTTGTTGGAAGCTGGGACGACCATACTGGGGGCATTTGATGAGTTGCCTTTTTTGGAATTAGGTAGCCGTCAATTGACTGGGGATTTTACCATTCATCTGTACACGGATGGCCTGACTGAAGTGATGGATTCAGCAGATGAGGAATTCGGAGAAGTGCGTTTTCAGGATTTTGTTTCCGGTCATATTTGTGTGGATCCGCGAACTTTCCATGATGAATTTCTGAAAAAACTAAAAGAGTTCAGAGGCGAAGAACCGCTTCGGGATGATTTGACCTTGTTTAGCCTTCGTTTCTTTTATGGTTCCCGCTCATAAAACACCGAGCTGGGTACAGCTAATATTCCCACATCGAATCTGGCAGAAAAAGACGGACGATCAATCTATTTTTTTGACTTTTGATGATGGACCAGTTCCGGGAGTGACAGACTATGTCCTTGATCAATTGGAGAAAAGAGGGCAGAAAGCGACTTTTTTTATGGTTGGGGACAATGTTCGAAAACACTCTAATCTTGCTCGGGAAGTTCTGAAAGCAGGCCATTCTATCGGAAATCACACCTTTCACCACCTGCATGGATTACGGTATTCTAAGGAAACGTATTTGGAAGATGTGCAAAAATGTGATCAGATTTTTCAGGAGGTTTTAGGGTTTGAAACATCACTTTTCCGACCTCCTTATGGTTGGATGAAACCAAGCCAAGCGAAGGCCCTCGCTCAAGAAAAGCAAATAGTCATGTGGGATATTTTGACTGGTGATTACGATCCAAAGCTCAGTCCAAAGAAGATTCTACAGGCTAGTTTGAAAAAACTGGTGCCGGGATCTATAGTCGTTTTTCATGATCAGGAAAAGACCCGGGAAGTGCTACCGAAGGTGTTGCCTGACTTTTTGGATCAATTAAAAGAGAGAGGACTGCAAACAGGGGTCTTATAAATGGAACTGATCATATACTTTATCATTTCATTTATCCTGGTGCAGTTTGTATTAGGTATCTGTCATATTCTATTCGTTTGGAAATCATTTCCCTGTAAAAAAAAGTCAGATTCCCTTCCCCTCGTTTCAGTTTTGGTGGCTGCTCGAAATGAAGAATTCTTTCTTCCCAAGCTTTTGGAATCCTTTGAGAATTTGAATTATCCTTCGGATAAAATCGAGTTTTTATTTGCTGATGATCAAAGTGAGGATGCTACCTTTTCGATTTTGAATGAATGGTGCCAAAAGCAGCCTAATGCGATGGTTTATAGAGTTGAGGAATTTGATCCTACAAAAAATCCAAAAGCCCAAGCCATAGCATTGATTGAAAAGAAAAGCCAAGGGGAGTATCTCTTTTTTACGGACGCAGATTGCGAAGTCCCACCAAGTTGGATTGAGGCTTTGTTAGGCGCCTTCTCTGAAAAAACTGGAATGGTAATCGGAGTAACGCAAGTGAAAGGGGGTAATCTTTTAGGGAAATTCCAGGAATTGGATTGGTGGCTGACCCTTAGCTTGGTTAAAGTGGCCACGGATTGGAAGGTCCCCACCACAGGATTAGGAAATAATATGTGTATTTCCCGAGAGGCCTATAAAGCTAGTGGAGGATTCGAAAATTTAACTTTCAGCTTGACTGAGGACTTGGAGATTTCTAAAGCTGTACTTCGGAAGGGTTTTTTAATTCAAAATCAGGTATGTCCAGAAGCTTTGACCAAAACCAAAGCAGAATGCTCTTGGAGGGATTTACTGATTCAACGAAAGCGGTGGATGTATGGAGTCATGACCTTACCGATTTACATGAAAGCATTATTGGCTTTGCAGTTTTTTTACTTTCCAGCTATCGTCTACTTACTTTTCCTCAACCTTCCCATGGGGTTAGGAATTTGGTTTTCAAAATCAACTCTTCAGGCATTTTTTCTCCTCATGTTTGCCAGAAAAGCTGGTAAATCACCGTCATTTTCTACTACCCTTCTCTTTGATTTTTACTTATTACCTGTTACCCTGCTGACGATTCTTTATTACTTTTGGCCTTCCGCTACCAAGTGGAAATCAAGAAGCTACTCATGAATTTAATCGATACACACGCTCATATTTATTCACGCAAGTTCGAGTCCGATAAGGATGCGGTAATGCAGGAGATTCGAGAAGCAGGGGTAGAACGAATCTACATGCCTAATATCGATGTGGAGTCCATCGACGAAATGCTGGAAATGGAAAAATCCTATCCGGGTTTTTGTATTCCTATGATGGGTCTACATCCTTGTGATGTCAAAGAAGATTTCGAAGCGCAATTGGAAGTAATGAAAGATTGGCTTTGGAAGCGACCTTTTGCAGCAGTAGGTGAAATAGGATTGGATTTGTATTGGGATAAAACCTTTTTCGAAGAGCAAAAACAGGCACTTCGTGAGCAAATTACTTGGGCAAAATCCCTGAATTTACCCATCGTCCTACATTGTCGGGAGTCCATGGATGAGACTATAGCCATTATTCGGGAAATGCAGGACGGGAACTTAAAAGGAATTTTCCATTGCTTTACGGGAAATCTCGATCAGGCTCAGCAGATTATTGAATTAGGCTTTCTCTTAGGAATTGGAGGAGTGGTTACTTATAAAAATGGAGGCTTGGATCAGGTACTTCCTCATCTGAAACTTGAAAATTTGGTCCTGGAGACTGATGCCCCATACTTAGCGCCGGTTCCTTTTCGTGGGAAACGAAACACACCTGCTTATTTGCCTTATATTGCAGAGCGGGTAGGAGATTTGATGGAGACCAATGCAGCCGAAGTTGCTCAAATAACGAAGGAAAACGCACTCGCATTATTTAAGGAATTTGACTATGAATTATAAAATAGTCCGACTCAATACACAGGCAAAAACGAGTAAGACCTCCTCTGTTCTGATTATTTACACGGGAGGTACTTTGGGGATGGCTTATGATGAAAGCGGTTCCTTAGTCCCCTTTAATTTTGGCCAGATTTTGGAAAAAATCCCCATTCTTTCCAATCTGAATGTGGCTATAACGGTGATTTCTTTTCCTTCACCGATTGATTCGTCCAATGTGTCCATGTTGCACTGGAAGGATATGGCTTATATCATCCATGAAAATTATGACAGCTACGATGGATTTGTCGTGTTGCATGGTACGGATACTATGGCCTATTCAGCTTCCATGCTCAGCTACATGCTTCATGGATTGAATAAACCTGTGATTTTTACAGGAGCGCAACTTCCCATCTCGGCTTTACGCTCAGATGCGCGGGAAAATTTGATGACGAGCTTGGAAATCGCCACTGCCAAAATCGACGATAAACCTCTCGTTCCGGAAGTTTGTATTTTCTTCAATCACATGCTACTGAGGGGCAACCGTTCGAAAAAAGTGCAGAGTGTACATTTTGATGCCTTTGAATCGGAAAATTATCCTCCTTTAGCTGAATCCGGGATTGTGATCGATTATCATACGGCAGCCATTCGGCCTTATGAACCGAATCGCAAACTCCAATTGATGAATGAGCTCGATAATCGGGTGATGATTCTTAAGCTTTTTCCCGGAATCACAGATCAGATTATGGACGCCTGTTTTGCAACGCCAGGTTTGCGAGGAGTGGTACTTGAAACCTATGGTTCAGGAAATAGTCCCAGTGAAGCCTGGTTTATGCGATCCTTGGAGCGCGCCATCAAAAAGGGTTTGATCATTCTAAATGTATCCCAGTGTAACGGTGGCCGGGTGATTCAAGGAAGATATGAGACTTCCCGGGAATTGCTGAATGTGGGAGTGGTTAGTGGGGCTGATATGACGACCGAAGCGGCTATCACGAAGTTGATGTTTTTACTGGGGCAATACACCGATAGAGAAGAAATCCGAAAGCGTTTAACGATTCCTTTGGCTGGGGAGATGACTACCTAGAAAAGGGGTGCGATTTTCTCACGAAATTTGGAAAGGGAAAGAATAATTTTTTTCTTTGCACTCCGATTCAGCAAATGAATCAACAGACCATACAGAGAGGTGTCCGAGTGGTTGAAGGAGCACGCCTGGAAAGTGTGTATACCCCTAAAGGGTATCGAGGGTTCGAATCCCTTCCTCTCTGCATAATAAAAACCTAACTATTTGATTTAATGATGGTTAGGTTTTTTATTTTTCGTAGGGGTGTGATTTGGGGTGTGGATTATTGAAGCTTATCAAGAAAATCTTCCATGATTTACTTTATTATGGTATACCAGTACAGAGCTTATTTTGTGAGTTAAGGCCCTTCTATTTGTCTGATGTTTCATTGTCGAAAAAAAACTCCGTATTTGAAAAGACTTCCTTAAGTCCGTTACAGGACCTGTTAAGTTGAAATTGGACACACTCTCTTTTCCCTTTCAGAACATCATCGATCATTACTAATATTTTTCGCTGTTGGTCTGTAGTCAGTCTCCCAATTGGCTCTATATCGGAATAAGCAAGCATGGTTTTTTCATAGGCCTTGAGATAATCTTGTGAATTCTGATAGCGTTCCTTGCTCATTCTCATAGCCTTGCTTGTATAAATCATGCTAGTGATTTCTTTTAATTCCTCCAGCAACCTTTTAAAAGTACCGACAATATACCCTGGATTGAACCCTTCTTCGGAGGTGTGATATTTCATTTTTTCTCGATCGTACATTGGTTTTCTATTTTAACCTCATTTGGTAGAGCTAAACTCAAATGGTAGAAAAATTTTAATTTTTAGATCTAAACTATTTAACCTAATTAATTTAATCAATACCATAAACTGGGGGTTTTTCTAATAAACCTTGTTTCATGGCTTTTAATATTCTAGAAAAGTTTAATTGATACTTTCACACACACATGCGGAATTTTTTTTCCGCTTTCTTACAAAGTATTTATTTAGAAGGGTTCTATTAGAAAGATTTAATTGTAGGGTATTATTTAATAAGTACTATTTATAGGTTCGTACTTAGATTCATGAACATGTTTATCGTTTGTTCTAGGGTGGGTTCTTTCGAAGTTGATCGAAGTGGCCTTTTACCTTTTGCAAGATTCTTTCCTTTTCTTTCACCCGGAGTCTTGCTTTAATATCCTTGAGAGCTTTCTTTTCTTCTACTCTGTAAGCAAGGTTTTCAAAAGACAAGGTTAATGAAAAGGTAATTCCCCTTGATTTTGGGAGGTAAACGAAACGGTTATACTTCTCCAAGTATTCGAATATTTTTTTTCTTCTTGAGCTTTTTGGTTTCATCCAATATTGAATCTTTTCAGGTATGGGGTTCTTTATGCCATTTGATTCTTGACTGGGATATCCAGCCATTCTTGCTAAAAGAAGATCATTACTCACCTTAGCCCAAGACCTTTTCTGGATTATTGATTTAAAAGCGGTAAAGGCAAGAAAACATACAAATCTAAATTCATCCTCTTCTTCCTTTAAACTAAAGTAGGTTGATATATGAATACCTGTCCATGGGCTACTGGTCATTTCGGAAATTCTCTCAAATAGGTATTTGCCATTGGATTTGATTTCTTGAATTCGGATCGTTGGGATTTTAACCTCCCAGCTTTCCATAAAATCATCAATGTTCTCAAAAATGGCATCTTCCGAATAAACCATCTGGTAAACAGCATAGTCAATTATATTCCTAAGGCATCTTTTAGGTTGATTTAGAAATCCTTGGAGAAGTTGAATTGGAAAATTCAGGAATTTATTTCTAATCTCCATATCTGAGACCCTCCTTGTCCTTGGTCCAAAATCTAGTGACATTCCTTATGTGACTTGAAATGCAGGTATTAGCAAGGATAGAAGATATTCTATCCTTGCATACATTGAATAAATAAAATGAAATCATCAGGATTTTTTATTTGGATAGTTTTTAGATCCCGATTTACATGCATCATTTAATATGCTTCTTAAAACAAATTCAGAGGCCTTTCCAGCTATTAGAATTTCTTGAATTAGTTTATTGATGACCTTGACTCGGTCTTTGCATTCAGGGTAAAAGCCTTCAAGCAGATAAAGGTTGAATGAAGACCTATCAGGCGAGAAACTTACCAATACAAGGTGGAGGTCTTTTTCATCCTTTTGGTAGGTCCTAAGCCTGCCGTAATACCAATCTGAGAAAAGTGTCTTGTCTAGGGAAGACAGGAACTTAAGGCATCCCTGTGAATTTTTAAATGTCAATAACTCACCCAAGATTTGGCCCCTTGTGAATTTCTCAATTAGAATTTTTCGAGGAATACGTGAGTCATCTGGAGCTGAATCAGAATGTTCTAATTTCTGCTTATACCAGGACTTTCCATCAACCACTCTAAAATGGCAGGGCTGGAAAATTTTTGTATCTTCAAGCATCCTACTGTCTAAAGACACATTTGCGGAGGTTTGGTGATTCCTTTTCATCTTTACCTCCGCTTTTTGTTTTCCAATGCTTCTAGAACTTTTTCTAGATCATACCGAATCACAGATCCTACCTGAATGAATGGGATTCTGTTTTCTTTTCTCCACCTTGATATTGTGGGCCGTGTTACACCAAGCTTAGCACCAAGCTCATCTGTGTCGAGAATGGTTTTCGTTGGGGTTTCTGTCTTTGAAGTCTCAGGGTGTTTGAGCTCAATTAGTAATCCTTCAATGTTGGCAAGTCTTTCATCAAGGATTTCGAAAGGGTTTTTTATCCTCATTTCTGCAATTGTTTAGTGTTGCAGAAATGTTATTCACTTTTTATATATAGAACCGGTTCGAACCGGTTTCAAAAAATTATTCTTCCATAGTAAGCCTTGATTCAAGTATTTTCATTTCATCAGTTGCCTTTTGTTTTTTGTCCTCCGGAAGCCTTTCAATCGCCCAATTGTATTCTTCAATTCTGTTTAATTTTTTAGTATTTGATTCCAATTCAATGCATTTTCCAAATCGTCTAATTGCATTTGTGAAAACGGAAAAAGTTTTTTTCAATTTCTCTCCGTTTTTGTATCCATAATCCCTGGCAACTTCATCAAAATTATGGTTATAAACTTTATCGTTGGTGAAGTATAAATAAAGAGCTAACCTGTCAATAGTAACTCCGTCTTTATACTTTACCTTAGGGCTTTCGGTTTCAGTTTTAATTTTTTTTTCGGTTTCATTTAATTCTTCAATTGCCTTGTTTGTTTCGATTTTCTCTTCGGTTGACCTTTGGTTTGAATTTGATTTCTTTTCTTTAGTGGATTCAATTGATTTAGCAAGTTGATTCAACTCAAAAATCACCTTATCTGTCGAACCATCTGGAAAAGCCTTGTTTTGTCTCGTTAGTTCTGCTTCCTCAGCCCAATAAGCTTTGAAATGGTGGAATCTTGATGAATTTCCGCTAATCTTTCCAAATTCTTTTGCATCGAGGTATTTATGGCGAATTAATTCGATTCGCTGTTTTGCTGTTTCAAATCGTTTTTCCTTGATAAGATTTAAAATGTGTCTTTTGAAACCAAATACTCCTTCAATTTTGAAGTTGAATGGATCCCATTGATCCAAGGTTGTTCTTTCATCCATTCTTTCTCTGTTTTGATAAAAGTTACCCAAAAATGATAGACAGTCTTTTTTGGTTTAATAATTTCCCTTGTTTTAAATGTAGAGTTTTGTGAAGTTCAAGGTTAAGTTTTGATAAGTCTTAGTATAAATCTTGCTATTGTTACTAGGCTAACTTTTACTAAAGCGCAAAATGAAGTTTTGTCAAGTTTTGATGGATCGTTCTATTCTAAAAAGCTGCCTTGAAAAGTGAGTCCAGTTCATTATATACTAGCCTTTGTTATTCTTTCAATATTAACTCTTCTTACACCGTAAAAATTAATTATACAAAATTATTTTGTTTGTAAAAAAGGGGATACCATTGCCAAGAATTTATCCTGATCTTGGATTTACAATAATCTAGGAATCTAAATTGATACTGCCTTTCTTGTCTATTTTCCAACCATTCTTCAGAAAGAGATATAGAGGATATTCGGGACTTTAGAACATAGAACTACCAAATACTGATGTCATTGCTCGGGTCCCGCTCATCCTTACCGAACAGGTTGAATACGGCAGTGAACTCATGAATCCTTCCGGGGATTTGGTAGGAATTGGCCACGGGAAATTCAAAAATATAGCCGATCCGAAGCCGGTCCGTCAATATTCCGAACTGGAAGTTGCTCGCATAATCAAACCGGTGTCCACCTCCAACCCATACCCGGTCCATCAGAAGAACCTTCAGGTTGACATCAAACTGGTCCGGCAGATTCTTCTGCGAGCGGAAGAATGCGTTGGTAATAACCGCAAGGTTGGGACTCAAGCGCTCCCGGAATCCCGCCTGAAGCATTTTACTGGCAGGATACCCATCCATAAATTCATCCCCTGATTTTATTCTGCCTCCATTTACCCGGTGCATACCATAACTCACATAGTATTTACGGTGAGTAAGGGCCATGCCAATATTAAAATCCAAAATCTGCATATCGGAGAACTGTCCGAAATACTGGCCCAGGGTAGGGTCATTCTGCTCTTCGGTAGTTAGGGAATTCCCATCCAGCCTGATCTGCTGGTAGCTAAATCCCGCACCCAGTCTCAGGTTATGTTTTTCACTGATCCGTATTCTGGATGCATAGGCAACAATCAACTCGGTCTCACGAAATGCACCATAACTGTCATGCAATAAATTAACGGATGCAGCATTTTTTCCCATCAGATCAGGATCCTGCTCGCCTGACAACTGGCCAAAATCCATTTCCGCACTGAAAAAATAGGTTTTCGGTGCCCCTTCTATCCCGGACCACTGGTTTCGAACAAAACCCCTCAGGGTACTTCCCTCATAACCAGTCAGTCCCGGATTGAAATAGCTCTGAAAATGCGAAAACTGGCTGATATATTTTCGGGACTGGCTATAGCCATTCAGGGCAGCGAGGATGCCAACCAATGCCACGAGTAGGAACTTTCTAAATCTCATCTTTTTTCAACTAAAAATTATAAAATAATACTCCGGAAACAATCCTGCGGGAAATGAATCCCGCCGGTTCTTTTATCTCCTCAAAAGGTTCAAGACTCCTCGTCTCACCTCACCGGTTTCCACTACTTCGATCACCCAGAAATAGGCCCCCACTGAAAGCTCTATACCGTTGAACGTGCCGTCCCATCGAACATCAGCATCCTCTGTATAGAACAGTCTTCTATAGTCTTTGTCATACACCATGATCCTTACCCCTTTGTAGTACCTCAACTGAGGAAGTCCCCAGGTGTCATTGATACCGTCACCATTCGGCGTGAATGTATTGGTCACCTCTAATTGGGATAATGGAATTCGCTGTCTGGTGATCAGGAAGGTCTTTTGGATGATGTTTCCGGCTCTATCTTCTACCTGAAGCAATACCTCAAACTGGGTTTCGCCCGGTCTTTGTTCAGAGGAACTCCAGAACAGAATACCGTCTATCACTTCAAACAGGTCATTGTCTTCAAATCCTTCCGGCAGACTCAGTATATGCTGATCATCCGAAGGATCGATAACCGTGAACACGCCTATTTCCTGGAAGAATTGTCCCTGTACAGGTAGGAATTCAGCGGAGCTCAAAGTCACATCCTGAGGCGCAGGTTTAGGCAATATCTCGATACTGAGCTGGGCCTTGAGCCCATAGGTGTTGAACAATCCTTCCGGTAAAGTGAATTCTCCGAAGAAGATATAGACTCCGTTTACCAATGGGTTATAGTTTGTCAAATCCCATACGACAGGAAGGTCCATCATATCTCCCGTACCGGTAATCACCATCACTTCCGTACTCAGCTCGAGTTCATCCACCAAGGTTCCCCATTCAACTGTCAGGGCCTGAGGGATAACATCTATCACTGACCTAAGCTGTATATGGTCTGGTACTCCATCCCCGTCGGAGTCTAAGAAATCCTCTGGATCGGTTGGACTGGTTCCCTGTACCTCTTCCACATAATCAGGAACGCCGTCTCCGTCACTGTCTTTGAAGTCTTCTCCGTCTGTTGGATCGGTACCCTGTTCATTCTCCACGAAGTCTGGCACACCGTCTCCGTCTGAATCACGATAGTCATTAGGATCTTTTGGATCGGTTCCCTGCTCCAACTCGACATCATCCGGAACCCCATCCCCGTCCGAATCGGTAGTGATAATTTCAAATTCGGCTCCGGTATAGCTGATCGTATAATTATCTCCTGCACTTAGGGATCCCAAATTAATCGCATAGAAGCCGACAGCTTCTCCTGCTTCCCTTTCAAGGGAACCGGTCAAAATAGACACATCCTCTCCCGGGGCAAAACCGCTTGCCGAATAGGTTAATACAGGATCAGATTGACCAAAGAGCTTGCTCTGACCCGGATTTGCTGTGATCGCCAGTGTTGCTGGAGTTATTTCAAGAGTAGCTTCCAATTCAAGGCTCGTGTAATTCGAACCGCCAATGGTAGCTGTCACTTCCTGGCTTCCTGTGTTTGTCCTTCCGTTATTCTCATAAGAAACGGTGGCTCCCTGAGGAATATCCCCAGTCACTGCAAGGTTTTTCTCCTGCCCGTCGTAGACAAAACTTTGATCCAAGAAAGACAATCCCGTAATCTCAGCAGGTGTAATGGTCAATTCAGCAGTCAGCTCTAAGGTCACATAGTTTGAACCGCTGATAATTGCAGTCACCTCCTGAGTCCCTACATCCGTTCTGCCATTATCCGTGTAATCCACCGAGGTCCCTTCCGGAAGGTCTCCTTCTATCTGCAAGGATTTTTCTTCTCCATCATAGACGAAGCTTCCGTCTGCAAAGGTGATACCTTCAATCTCTGCCGGACTGATCGTCAGGTCAGCAGTCAACACCAAAGTGGTATAGTTAGAGCCAGAAATCGTCGCTGTCACCTCCTGCATGCCCACATCGGTTCTGCTGTTATTAGTGTAGGCTACCGTAGTTCCTTCCGGAAGTGTTCCCGAAATAGCCAGCGATTTAGCTGTTCCGTCATAGACAAAGCTTCCGTCTCCAAAGGTGATTCCCGTGATTGGGGCTGGAGTGATGGTCAGGTCCGCTTTTAGTTCAAGTGTTGTAAAGTTCGAACCAGAAATCGTGGCTGTTACTTCCTGCGTGCCCACATCGGTTCGGCTGTTGTTCGTGTAGGTTACACTAGTTCCTGCTGGAAGTGTTCCCGAAATCGCCAGCGATTTAGCCGTGCCGTCATAGACAAAGCTTCCGTCTCCAAAGGTGATTCCGGTAATCGTAGCTGGAGTAATTTCAAAGTCTGCTCCTGTAAAGTTGATTGCGTAATTAGGGCCAGCATTTAAAGTCCCCAGATTTATTGCATAGATACCTACATCTTCTCCAGCAGCTCTGCCTAATGAACCAGTCAGAATATCTTTAGAATCGCCAAACTCAAAACCTTCTATTGTATATGGAAAGCTAGGATCAGCCTCACCGAATACTTTTGACTGGTTAGGAACCGCCTTGATTTCGAGTACTTTAGATGCAATCGTGAAATTTGCTGAAATAAATGTTATCGAATAGTTAGGCCCTGCATCAAGTGTCCCAAGATTAATCGGGTAGCTTCCAATATTTTCACCTGCTGATCTATTTAATGTGCCTGTCAGGATCGCATTTGTATCTGCACCTTGAAAACCAGAAGAAGTAAATGTAAGGACTGGATCGATGTCTCCAAATACCTTACTTTGATTTGGATTGGCAGTAATAAATAGCTCTGCTTTTTTTATGGACGCTTGTAATCCAGATGGGTATATAATCTCATAATTATCTCTGTCTGCACCATCCAAAGTAAGTCCTGTCACAGTGACTGAAATTGCTGTCCCTACTTCTGCTTGCGTAAAATTCCCGAGGGCAGACCCTGAAACATATACATCATCAGCTCCAATACCAGTCACAACTGCTGTTCCTGATAAATTGGCTAATTTTGTTCCATCATAGACTTTATCCAAAGCAGACAATCCACTTACTACAAGCGATCTTGGAGATATTGTAGCACTTGCGGTTGGTGAACTATCCAGGTCAAGACTATAACGTTCTGCATCAGTTCCTGAAAGTGTTACATCTATAATTTTAACCAACTTATTTGGCCCGGCATTTTTATCTTCAAACTCAACTTGAATATTACTAATAATAACATCGGTAGCACCTGATTTTAATCCTTCAAGAGCTAAAGAATTAGATGTTAATACAGCACTTTTGCTACCATCATATATCTTGTCTGATACTTCAAAATACCCTGATATCGCAAGCAAAGGTTTTTTTATTTCAAAGTTCTCTGTCAAAGAAAACTCTCCTCCCATATAACTATTGTCAATCGCTTGAACCTTCCATTCAAAGGTCTTGCCCAATGCTTCCTCAGGATAATTCCAGACATATTCCGTTCCAAGCTGAGCATTACCCATTGCAGACAACAGCCTCCAACCATTTGATTCCAAGGCATGTGGACTGACAATATAATTATTCTGGTCCTTCTCACGTATGTAAACATTGTAGCTCAGTGAGGCCGTTGGTGTTGTATTATCTGTTGAAGGATCCCAAGTCAAAGTCACGGCTTTTGCTTCTGCATCCACACTAGAAGATAAATTATTTGGTGCAGAAGGAGCCGAATAGCTTACACTGTTCTCAACAGAGTTATTTTTATATATCGAAAAGTAACCTTGACTATTTAAATAATCTAGAGTTATATCCCCTATAACAATATCCAAATCCCCATCGCTGTCAAAATCACCCCAGCTTAAGGGTTCAGGTTCATACCCCTCAAAGTTTATAATTGAAAAGGATCCCGAATCATTTCGATAAATTCTGCTGATATTAAGGCTTGAATTAAATCCCTTCAGCAAAATATCTAGATCTCCGTCTCCGTCATAATCCCCCCATGCTACTAAAGGAAAGCTTGCGCCTATTAAGCCTGCATGGATATCAATAAAATTGCCCCCATCATTTCGATAAATACTCGTCGTTTCGACATTATTTGAATTAAAACCAGACAGTAAAACATCCAGATCCCCATCTCCATCGAAATCACCCCAAGCTACAGACGATCTTCCTCCAACCCCTTCCAAACCAGCATTTATATCTACAAAATTACCCGAATCATTTCGGTAAATTCTACTATACTTAATTAATCCTAAACCAACACCAGATATTAATAAGTCTAAATCTCCATCTCCATCATAATCCCCCCAAGCTGCAGAACCAAGATGATTTCCTTCTATTTCTGCGTTTATATCATTGTAATTTCCAGCATCATTGCGGTATATTTTAGCAATAGGGATGTTGTCAGAATTCCATCCAGATAGAAACAAATCTAGATCGCCGTCTCCATCGTAATCACCCCAAATAGCGGTAGCTCGCCAAATTCCCTCAAGACCAGCATCTATATCTATAAAACTGCCTTCATCATTGCGATATATCTTGCTGATTGGGATTGAATTTGAATTGAATCCTGTCAGCAAAATATCCAGATCTCCATCTCCATCATGATCTCCCCAAGCTAAAGATGAAGATCTAACTCCTTCTAGACCGGCATTGATATTCACAAAATTACCCGCATCATTTCGGTAAACCTCGCTAAAAAATTCTATTCCACTTTGAGTTGTAATATTTCCAGTTACCAACATATCCAAGTCTCCATCCATATCGTAATCACCCCAAGTTGAAGAATTTAAATTTCCTTCAAATGATATTTTTTCGAAATCAGAAGGGGTAACTGCATCAACTAATACTTGACTTGTATTCCCTACATTATTTAAGGTTAGGTTTGCATCAAAATTTGTGGAAATACTTCTTATATATGATCCATTTAGTTTTATTTCTACAATCTCAATACCATCTAGATCTAAGTCGGCAGGCCCAATGATATAGCGGAAACTAGCACTATTTCTTCCTAGACCTTGATAAAGATACTGGGCTTCAACTAGAGATCCTCCAATATTTAAAACCATGGTAGGGCTTGTTCCAGAGCTATTAAAAATATATATATCCTCTGAAAAAATTACTTCAAACCCTAAACCTCTACCAAGAACATAAAGATTAGGGTTTGGTACATCTACCCTTACAATAGTTGGTGTTTCCTCATCATTCAAAATGGTTACCGTTGCACCGTCCGTAATATCTATATCACCACTCGCAACAATTGTCGGCACAAGGTTGCTCATCGAGACAATAACCGATTCATCTGGTTCAGGAGTCGCATCAGCAGTAGGGGTAATGGTAAATGTGTTCATTTCGCCAGCAGCACCTGCAAATGTTAGAGTTTGACTATTTAGGGCTACATAGTCATTGTCTGCTGTAGTAGCTGTACCATCAGCTGTACTTACATCAACTGTAAAACCACCATCCACAGCATTATCCAAGGTTGCCGTTACAGTAATTGCTCCATCATCTTCATTTCCAGACACGTTAGCAATGGTTACTATAGCTTGATCATCATTGGTAATTGTGCCTGTACCTGATGCATCTCCTATAACAACCCCTGTGCCTGTTGGATTTGAAAGCTGAAAAATCAGTGTCTCACCAGTCTCTACTGTCTGATCACCACTTATGGTAACATCTATTGTTTTGCTTGTTTCACCTGCAGAAAAACTTAATGTTCCACTTGCTGCTGTATAATCAGATCCTGCTATTGCAGTTCCATCTGATGTAGTATAATCAACAGTTGCCCCTCCTGCAGGAGCTGGACTGCTTAGAGAAACAGTAAACGTGAGTGTAGTAGCACCTGAATTTCCTTCAGATACTGACGGATCATTTATGGAAAATTCTGGAGTGATAAAATCTTCATCCGTAATTGTTAAAGTTACTTGCTGGGTACCCACTTCCACCGCATTGGTGGGGGGCGCCATATCAATTATGACTGTTTCATCTCCTTCGATCAACCCATCAAATTGGGATGTTATGCGGATACTATCCATTAGTTGTCCTGGAGAAAGAGTTATAGTTGATCCTGTTATGGAATAATCAGTTCCACCACCAGTTGCAGTTCCTGTAAAACTCAATGGAATGGATATCGTTACTCCCGCTACCGCATTAATTTTCCCTCTTACATAAGCTTGGCCTCCGCTTTCATCTGTAATTGGGTTATAAATATTAAGAATTTCCAATGTAGCATTTGGAAGTGGGTCATCATCAGTAATGGTATATGTCTGTTGTTGTGTTCCACTTTCAATACCATTTGTTACTGTAGAAATATCAATAACAACCGTTTCATTTCCCTCATAGAGTGCATCGGGCACATTTGTTAAATTAACAGAACCTGTTGTATTGCCGGGGGTAATTGTGATTGATGTACCACTTAAAAAATAATCCACACCACTGCCTGTTGCGGTGCCTGAGAACACAAGGTTTACTACAGTATTTGTTCCATAAACATTAGATAGGGTAGCAGAAACTGAAGTAGGAGCTACTGTGCTTTCTGTCCTTGAACTAGGACTCAAGGACAAAATAACTGTAGGGATAGGCAATACATTCAAAGTCGCTAGGTAGTTTCCTGTGCTGTAAATAGTACCATCACTGACTTCAAACTGAAAAGATGTACTCGTGCTACCATTCTGGATGTACTGGAAGTTTCCGGCATCCAAATCCGCTCTGCTAACCTGATAGTTTACCAACATTTCTTCACCTGCGTCATAGGTGTCGTCATTATCTGCATCCACATACAAAGTTCCTGCAGATGGAACGGATTCAACTCTAATATTATCTAAAGGGTCTCCATCGGAATCAGAATATCCAAAATCTGAAGTTGAAAATGTATAGGTCAAATTTTCAAACGGTCCATTAGACACAGTAAAACTAGAAGCTGTTGGAGGGGTATTAGGTATAGAAGCTGCGCTAATAGTGATTTCATCTACATTTAGGGTTACATTACTCCCCCCAAAACCACTTAATCTAATTTCATCAATATTGTTAAAATTTGAATTAGCCGAAAGATTTATTTCCGTGTAGGTGGAACTTGCTGTTGCTGTTACGGAGCCTTGAGATGCGCCATCTTTGTAAGCCGTAATAGTAAATGATCCAGCAAACGAAAAAAACTGTACTCTAAAATTGTCAAAATCAAATTCGGATCCATCACTACTTCCAATATTAATTGTTGAAGCAGCTTGAACAAATACATTTACATTACTAGGACTATTTGCCCCATTGTGGTTGATTGCTCCACTTCCTGAACCATTGACAAAGAATGACCAACCCGCTACAACCCCACTCCTTGGTAAAGCACCGAAAGGCGCAATGTTTTGATTTATACCATCAAATGTTGTAGTTCCAATTGTAGGTTGGGCTATTAATTTTTGAAAATGAATTGTTATTAAGCAGATAAAAATTATCAGGCTTTTCATAAAAACTTCCTTCATGAGTGTGGAGTTTATTCCTTTATTAAATTCTAGAATAGTTTAAAAATTGAGGTAGTAATTCTACAATATAATAGTAATACAATAGGAAATTAAGTAAATGCAATTTTTTTCAAAAAAAATTTTATCCCTGAATTCAAAAAATGCAGTTTTTCAAAACAAAGAAAACCCTATAAAAAAAGCCGATCATTTCTGATCGGCTTCTAAGAAGGTGGAACAGGACTCGAGCATTTATCTATGTCTAAAGAAACTTCTATTCAAATTGAAATAAACGGAATTGAAATTAGGCGTCTATGTTGGCTTTCGATAGATAGCTTCAAATGTTAACTTTTGTAAACATGAAATTTGGTTCAAACAACCTTCATTAACTCGGTTTTGCCCCAAATCCGCTCCATTTCACTAATACTATGGGATCTGCTTAGGTTGACATAGCGTTTGAAACTGGCGTATGACTCATGACCTGACCATTTCATAACTGTTTCAACTGATGCGCCACGTTCAAGGGACAGGGTGCAGAATGTTTTGCGCCCGGTATGGGATGAAATAAGCTGATGTTTTGGGTAAATATTAACTATTGGTTCAGATCCTCGATACCTTATAATCTCGATAGGTTCATTGATTTTGGCTACTTCACAAACCTCCCGGATATACTTTGAAAGTTTTTGGTTTGAAATTTTTGGAAGGGGTTCAGCCATATCTTGGTATTTCTCAAGGATAGCGATTGATTCTGGGTTCAATGGGATCTCCCATGGTTTATTTCCTTTCTTCATGGTTAACCGTATGGTATTTCCTTTGATGTGTTCTCGTTTAAACTGGGCATAGTCGGAGTACCGCATACTAGTTGCACAGAGGAAAATAAAAATATCTCTAGCCTTAATATGTCTTCTCACACCCTTTAAATCTGCTTCTTTCAAAAGCTTGAATTCTCGCTCAGTCAATGTGATAACTTCCAGCTTTTGCCGCTTTATAGTGAAGTCTCGGTATGATTGATTCATTTCAATCCCATGTTTCCTAGCATAGTTCAAAAGCGTCTTTAGGGTGCTTAGCTGCTTTGCAATAGTGTTGTTATTGATGGTTGTTCGTTCTTCTATCAAGAAGCTTTGAAACTCTTCAAAAAAACTTAAGCCTATTGATTCAAATTCTACTTTTGATCTAGACCATTCTTCGTAAGCTACCAAGTGGTTTTTTAACTGAGAATAAACACAAAGACTCCTTTTTGCTCTACTTGCTCGGTTCCGTTCGATATATGTATCAATAAATTCAGGAACAGTTGGTGGTTTTTGAATTTGATTTTCAGTGGATTTTATCCCGGTAGAAGGACACTCAGCCAAGTATGTGTTATAAATGTCATCTACGGTGTATAGTTGGTCATTTAATCGAAATCTTGTTTCAATGAAGTTTAGCCTTGACTGCATTTTGTCTAGCAGACTGTTTATTTGATCCACATCCGATCCCATTAGAAGGTCGGTATGTTTCAGTCCAAGTTTTAATTTGGAATGTTGCGTTTTGCTAATGTGTATCGCTCTCTGAGTAGAATTATCCCAATTGACTGGGTGGAGGCTTTTTTCCACAGAAATTCTTTTTCTCTTCTGAGAAACCGAAATCATACAGGAAATAGGTGCTTTGCCCTCTTGATTCAATTTATCCTTTCGTATTTCAAAACGCATTGAAAGTTTTGCCATTTACCCCTGATTTTGTTGTTGATTACACAAGGTAATCTAATAAAATGGGGTGTGCAATGGGGTGTTAAAAATTGATATTTAGGTTTATTCTGCTTTACCCAAGTTTCAAAAAATATTTCAAAATAGGCTAAAAACAATCATTTTGGAGCAATTTCAGTAAATTTAAATAAAATAGGTTTGAATCCCTTCCTCTCTGCGAAAACCGACTTTAGAGATAGAGTCGGTTTTTTTGTTTAATACTCAAAATTAAAAATATGGGATGAGAAACCTCGGGTTCGAAATCGACCAAAGGGAGATTCGCGAGGGGCTGTGCGGCATGCCTGCGCCTACGAGCAATCCCTTCCTCTCTGCATAAAAAAGCCAATCTTTGTATAAGATTGGCTTTTTGCTTTTGCAAGTTTCTATTAAAGATTCAACCAATAAGTCATCTTAAAGACAATGGCCCTGGATTTGGAAGGTCCAAACTCGATAAACCCATCGGGGTTCATTTCCGCGAGGTAATTATCCGTGTAAACGAGGAAAATATCCGATACTGGTGCAAATCGCCACTGTAATCTTGAATTGATGTTTACATTGTCGATTTGACTATTGTATTGGACAAAGGTGGTCCAAAACAATTTTTTACTGAAAGTAAAGTCGAATCTAGGACCGATAAGAAACAGGTTGGAATCATTGTAGGGCCTTGGAAGCCGGATTCGATTGAAGGCAAAATCTATGCTGGTGAAGCCTAGAGGCTGGTATCTCCACTGCACGCTGCCTTCAAGATTGATTCTTGTTCCGTTGAAATATTCCCCAGATCGAGTACTTAGATTAAAGGAGAGTTTCTTCCGTTCATCTGATTCGTAGCGAGCGATGATCACATCATTCGTGTATTCTGTATTGGCGGGCAAAGGAAGTCCATCCGTTCCACTTGGATCAAACCCATTGAACAAATACGTGTATTGCCTTCTCAGACGAAATGAAAATCGAGCTGATGACTTCCAAAAAATATCGTAAAGCAGGTTCACATCCCAATCCAGGAATCCGTAGGTGTCATTTCCCACCATGTCAAAATCAAACCCAGGTCCATGACGCTGAATGCCACCTTGGGAAGGAAAAAAGCTTCGTCGGTAGGTCATAGCCAATTGTCGGATGTCCGTTCTACGGACAAAACCCACCTCAGGGGCATAATTCGCGCCAACCGCTTGAGATCGCATTTCTAAGGACCATTGCGGAACACTGTATTGCAGCTCGATCCCTGCCGCAAAAGCACTATCTACAGCTACCTGATTGATATTGCGGTGATAAAAGAACTTCCCGGTAATTCGGTTGTCAGCAGATGCCAAATTATAATCCACCCCAAAGGTTCTATCCCAGGCATTGTACAAACTGTCAGAATATTCTTCTGGGCTTTGGAATGTTTGTTTGTTGACAAAAAAGGCAGAAATATTGGAGCGTGCGAAAACCTTTTGCTGAAGAGAAACCATGGAATAGTTGTAGGATGGTAAACTCGCAGCTTGATCATCCGCTACTTGCATACTCAAAATTCCGACTCGCAAATTATCATTGGCTTTTCCACTCACTCTCGCACCAAAGGGGATAGCGGATTCAATATTTTGACCGGTGCTTTCATCCCGAGAAACACCTATTCTTCTACTGAAAAAAGGTCGTGTACCTCTATTTCCATAATTTGAAAAGAGGTCGGCATTTTCAAGGAAAAACTGTCGTCTTTCCGGAAAGAAGATTTCAAAACGATCTAGATTGGTGACCTGTTGGTCAACTTCTACTTGGGAAAAATCAGGGTTGACAGTTAAGTCTAAGTTCAGACCGGGAGTAATCCCATATTTGATATCAAACCCTGCGTTAAAGCCATGGTTGGGTTCCGTATTTGTTTCAAAGTTTCTACCGGAGTTTGCAGAAATGTATGGGATGAAGGATAGGTTTTTTCCACTTCTTTTGGTGGGTTCCTCCCAGCTTGCTTCCTTCAAAGCTGCAAGATTAAAGAGAGTGAAATTTCTTGAAATTGGTGCCCAGGTAGATCTTTCGGCACTTTCACTATCGATTCGGTAAAAATTAATATTCCAGGAAGTTTGTCCCTCATTGAATCGAAGAGTGTTTAAAGGAATTGCCATTTCGGCTACCCAATATCCTTTATATTGTTTGGCTTCACCTCTCCACACATTATCCCAATCCAGACTGAAAGAACTTTCACCGGTTCCTCCATTTGCAACCAAACCCTCTCTTCGAACTCCGAAAGGATTGATTCCGAATGTGAAAGCATTTGTTCTGTCCTGAAATGTGTCGAAAATAACGGTGAAATTATCATTGGCAGCTCCCCGAAAATCTCTTCGTAAAGAGGGAGTCACATATTCTCTATCTACATTTTCACTATATAAAATACCTAGTACGTATATGTTTTTATCATCAAAAAGAACTTTTGCCACCGATTGGTTGACCGCCAGGGAGGAGTCAAATGGGAAATATTGCATCCAATTGTAGGCTGAATCTGCCATGCTCCAAGCATCATCAATTACCCCATCAATTTCGATTGGGGTATCCACCCTTTTGAAAAGAATGTCCTGGGCATAAAGGCTGCTGATGAGCAAAGTGAACCCAATTAGAAGTAGACTTTTCCTTAGCATAGTGCAAAATTAGGCTTACTCTCCGGGAGTAGAATGGGATTTATATTAGCGGTCTGAAATTGACCAACAGGGAATTAAACCTGGGTTTCCAAAAAGGGTTTTCTGAATAAGAGTTTTTTATGTAAGCGGGGTTGGTACTATGTTTTGTCCAAAAAAATAAGCTACTCTAGATTGCCTGCTTTTCCTTTTTACTCCAAGTCAATAAGCCTACGGTGATTAGGATAAGAATAGTCCCGATCCAATCCATTCCCAAGAAGCTGACCTCCAACCAAAAAACTGCCGTCAGAGCTGCCGATAGTGGCTCCACGCTACAAAGTAAACTTGCCGTATTAGCCCCAATAATCGAGACAGATCGCAAAAAGAAATAAAAGGCTAGGACGGTTCCAAACAGGATGATATAACCAAAAGCCAGAAATGTTCCTGAATCCCAAGAGCCAGAAATAGCCCAAGGCTGTGTTATCAGAGAAAATGAAACACCTCCAATCAACATTCCCCAACCTGTGATGGCTGCTGGAGAGAAAGTTCGTAATAGACCTACCGGTTGAATGGTATAAAATGCCAAGGCAATTGCTGAAAGAATTCCCCAGAACAAAGCTTCTTTGGAAATTACCAAGACTTCTAGGGAACCATGGGTGACTAGCAAAAATGTTCCCGATAATGCTAAAATCAAGGCTCCATATTCAGCAAGAATAGGCCATTTTCTATTTTTGATTGCATAAAATCCTACGACAAAGACAGGACCTATGTATTGGAGAATGGTCGCTGTGGCTGCGTTGGAAAGCGAAATGCTATAGAAGTAAGTAAACTGCACGGCCACCATTCCTACTATTCCGAATAGCAAAATTTGAAGGATGTCCTTGGGCTTTCTCCAAACTGATAGAGCGGCTTTCTTTTCCTGTGTGAAGGAAAATAAAATCAAAATTATTCCGCCTAAAATCATTCTCCATGTGACCAGCCAAGCAGGATCAAGATTTTTTTGTTCGAAAAGATATTGGGCACAAGTGCCTGAAATTCCCCAAAAAATCGCAGAAGAAAGCGCCATGAGAATCCCGGGAACTTTCTGATAGGAGGTGGCTTGAATCATGCTGGATTAAATTCAAGCGAAGATATTCATGGTTTTGGATTTTTGGATAGGGCAACTCAAAAATCAAGGACTCATTTGTAAAAAAGTCACTTTCAGCTAATTTCAGGTGAAATTCTTAAGCTTATGAGAAATTATTTCTTCCTCTATTTGATCCTAGCGGTCATCATTGCATCCTGTGGACCATCGAACAAATCCGATGATTTGGAAGCTAATGATCAAAGCTCTTCATCGGTTATGGAGGAGCAGGTTCAGATGATTCCTATTCAAACTCCTTCTGGAGAATTTAAGGTTTGGACTCAGCGAATTGGAGAGAACCCAAGCATGAAAGTACTCCTGCTTCATGGAGGACCTGGAATGTCTCATTTGCAGTATGGTAATTTTAAAGATTACTTTCCTGAAGAAGGCATTGAGTTCATTTGGTATGATCAATTGGGTTCTGCACTTTCAGATCAGCCCGATGATTCTACACTTTGGACGATTGAACGATTTGTGGATGAAGTGGAGCAGGTTCGTCAAGCTTTGGGCTTGAATAAGGACAACTTTTACCTTTTAGGACAATCTTGGGGTGGAATGCTTGGGATGGAATATGCCTTTAAGCATCAGGAAAACCTCAAAGGCCTTATTATTTGTAACATGATGTCCAGCTTGGATGAGTATGAAAATTATGCAAAGGAGGTATTAGGCCCTCAAATGCCGGAGGAGGTTTTTTCCGAACTGATGGAAATCGAAAAAAATGGTGATTTTGAAAATCCCAGATATATGGAACTCCTTTCAGAGCACCATTATCCCTATCACTTTTTGAGGATGAACCCTTCGGAATGGCCAGAGGAAATTAACCGCATGATGGAGCTGGTAAACCCTAATGTATATGTGTATATGCAAGGTCACAGCGAATTTGGAATCACGCCAGGAGCTAGCTTAAAAGGCTGGGATGTTCGAGATCAATTAAAAGATATCACTGTTCCGACTTTGGTAGTGGGAGCTACGCATGATACCATGGACCCTACACACATGGAATGGATGTCAAAGGAAGCGGCAAATGGACGATTTTTGCTATGTCCTAATGGTAGCCATTTGAGCCAATACGATGATCCCGAACACTTTTTCCCGGGCGTGATTCAGTTTATCAAAGATGTGGATTCTGCTGAGTTTTAAAGGCAGTTAATCTTTAATAACAATCAGGGTTAAGAGTTCATATAAGCTCTGATTAAGTCATCAAAGGCTGGTAGTGTCGCATCGTCGTGGGTTTGGATAAACTGGTGAAACTGCATGAATCCGTAGATATAGGGATTGTTTGAAACGGTGTTGTAGTTTTTGTCAAAATATTCTTCCACTGTCATTCCTTTTGGAACAGGATTCGGTAAAATGGAGATAATATGCTGTGCAAATTGGTAGCATGCAGAGAGTTCAGAATCGGCACCATGCTTTCTCCACCATTGCATTCCCACTTGATTGGCAAACAATTCATTTTTATAGGATCCTTTTTCATCTCCTTTGACAAAAAACTGAACCCCATGACCCAATTCGTGAGCTAAATAAAACCCATTGAAAAATAGTCCAAAAAGCCGCTTCCCTTCTGCTTCTGAACCTCCCATTTGTTGAAAGAAACCGACTGAATCCTTGCTTAGCTGATCATAAAAAGGAAGATTGACGGTTTTGGTAGCAGGATCAAAGAAAACCAAAGCGGGAGTTGTGTTGATAATGACCTTTACATCAAATGTTAATTTGGGATTGAGCTCATGGATATCTTGGACAAATGATTGGGTGATGGATGTGCCATCTTGAAGAAGTAGCTGAGTTTCTGAATAAGTCTTAAACCAGCCACTAGGAATTACATTGGACATTTTTAGAAAGTTGAAGTGAAAATTTTTTAATGAAAAAACTTAATGAGGATGAATTAGATTGATTTCCTCATACATAAGATTGATCAAGATTTAAAATATTGACTTTTTCGCTCGATACCTAGACTTATTTTTCAAATCGCTAGTTGGTGACTTTGGAGCCAAGGTTAAATCCTGAAGAAAATTCCTTTTCGGTAAAGGAAGTAGCACAACCCCCACATAGCTGCCAATGCACCTAGGGCAGCAATTAGACCTAGACTATGCTCTCCAACTCTCATCCAAGAAAAAACACCGGTAGTAAAAATCCCAACCGTTTTATTCATCCATCTTCCGAGCATTTCTGCAAAGAGATAGATGAAAATGGAATTCATCCCTACGATTAGAAAGGGGAAGATTCCTTTTCGGCGGTTTTTGACATCAATCCACCAGTAGAAGAAAGCCAAAGCGAGCAAAGCCCATCCACCCGATGCAAAGACAAAGGCAGTCGTACTGATTCGCTTAATGATTGGGGTGATGCCAGTCCAATCCAGTCCATATCCAATGATCAGCCCAGTTAGTCCTGCAATTACAAATGATTTGATTTTAGAGTTGGAGGGTTTGTTGGAAAGTAAAATGTTACCACAGATAGCTCCCCAAATGGTATGAGCTGCTGTCGGGATACAATTAATAGCAACCCATCCACCCTTATTGATTTTGCCCATCAATAGCATATCCGTGTAGTTGCCGAAATTGCTTCCATGCTCAAAAGGAACTTCAGGATTATAGCTTCGATATAAAATTTCCGTTAAGGCCAAAAGACCTAATGAGACACCTAATTGGACTTTCCAGCCTTTATCCAAAAGGAAGTAAGTGACCAAAATGGTAAATGAGAGTTGGGTCAATACATTCCAAAGTTCAAACACCATTTTTCCGGCATAGACGCAGTGCAATCCCGTTCCAAACAAAAATAAAATGAGACTTCGCTTGAGAATGTGGAGCGTGATATGGCTATGGTTTTCTGCTAAGGCCATTCGCTTATTGAGAGAAAAAGGCATAGCCACACCGACTATAAACATGAAAAATGGCTGGATCAAATCCCAAAAGCGCAAACCATTCCACTCGTGATGAGTGAATTGAAGGAAAAAGGAATGAAGGGAATTTCCCTCAGGGAAAAGTTCTAGAAAAGCTTCATAAACCCAAGCTGCTTCGGCAACTAACAGGAACATGGTTAAACCACGATAAACGTCTAAGGAAACAAGTCGTTGGGTGGGAGAAGGTGAGATACTTGTTGTCATTATTTTGGGTGTATTCTTCCAATTTAAAAAAATGTCTTGAAAAGGGAGAATACAGAATTAAGAGGAAAAGGAGCCTGTAGAAATTCCTGAATCAAAGGAGTTCCAAAATCGCTATGTAATGCGAAATAGTGCCTCCCAGAACAAAAAGATGCCAAATGGCATGGTAAAAGGGTTTCTGGCTTTTTACATAAAAATAGACGCCAATGGTGTAGGATAAACCTCCAGCTGCAATCCAGAAAAGACTTTGAATACTCAGTTGTTCGATTACATCTTGGATGAAAAAGACGGCTAACCAACCCATAGTCAAGTAGATGACGACAGAAAGAGTTTTGAATTTTCCTGTAAAAAAGATCTTAAAGAAGGTTCCGATTAGCACAGAGCCCCAAATAATGGAAAGGATTATAAGTGCTGGTTTTGGTTTTAGGATAGTTAAAACCATCGGTGAATAGGTCCCAGCTATTAAGAAGTAAATGGAAATATGGTCCCAAACTTGAAGCTTGGATTTCAGGCTTGGATTGACTGCGGCGTGGTAAGCGGTTGAGAAGCTATAAACCATTAGCACACCCAAGCAAAAAGCTAATACACCAAGGAAAATTCCTAAGGAATCAAGCATCCAGGATTTTTGAATTAACAATGGAATTCCTACCAAAGCCAGGACTAATCCAAATCCATGGGAAAGGGTATTTGCTCGTTCTTCCTGAGGTGTTTGGGGTCTTTTTTTCATTCCTTAAAGTCAAAAAACTAAGCTTAACCTTTTCCAATCGGAAGGTTATTCCGGCTCCATTCGCTCCAGGAACCTACATAGAGTTTGGGAATTTCCAAACCTGCCAAGTCCATGGCTAATAAGGTGTGACAAGCAGAAACACCGGAACCGCAATGAACAATGATATTTTCTTGAGGAGTATTGCCTAAAACCTCCTGATACATCTGTCGAAGTTTTTCAGGCTTTAAAAAATTACCAGATTCATCCATGTTTTCAGTTAGAGGAATATTTATCGCTCCCGGGATATGGCCCGCTATCAAATCAATGGGCTCTTGCACTCCTCGATATCGTTCAGCAGATCGCACGTCAATTACGATATGGTCAGGTTTTCCCGTATTTCCTTTCACTTCTTCCATAGAAGCTATAGGTAATCCCCATTTTTCGGCAGGATAGGATGGTTTCGGTTTTGTTTCGGTCAAGCCTTTTTCAAATGGGTAACCAACTTTCTCTGCGGCTTGAATTCCACCCTCTAGTACTTGTATTTTTTCATGTCCCAATGCTCGAAGCATCCACCAAAATCGGGCTGCTGAATTGGCTCCATTCTGATCATCATAAACAACCACATGCGAATGTGGGTCTATCCCCAATTTTCCCAAGACATTACAAAAATCATGAATAGTAGGAAGGGGATGACGGCCTCCATCTGCCAAGTTTTCCTTGATGTCAGCCAATTCCAAATTGGGATCAACGAATACAGCCCCTTTCAAATGCCCATTTTCAAAAACCTCTTTTGGATTTTGGCTGTTTCTAGCATCTACTAATACAAAATTCTCTTCCTGAGAAAGTTGAAGCAGTTCATTTGGGCTGATAATCGGTGACATGAGTAAATCAATAGGTGTCTTGTAAAGCTAAAGATTTGAAGTTTTAAAAAACAAAAAATCCCACTTGTTATCAAGTGGGATTTTAGAATTTAGGGTAATTGAATTAGTTCAATTGACTTTTAAACTGCTCCATTTTTTGATCTACTTGTGTATCGATAGGGAAAGTCACTTTGATAGATTCCCAAGCCATTGTTACTAGCGCGGTTTTGTTGTCATTGGCTGAAATGGTGTAAACCAAACGCTCGGTATTTCCACCTCTTTCAGTTGTCGCCTTGAAAGACACCAAGTCATCTTTTGCTAGGGCTTCCTCATCGATTTTTCCATCTTTCATATAGTTATAGATCCAAACTCCCTTACTATTGATATGAACTGTCCAGTCACCACTCTCAGTAGGGGTCATGAAAATAGAATACTTTCCGGCCCGTACGTTTTTTCCAGCAATTGAAACGTCAGTACTAAGCTCAATGGTAGTCTGAAGATTGGCTCCTGCTCTCCAAGTCACATCCCATTTTTCAATATCTCCAAAAATCTGTCTCCCTCGGACAGCAGGGGATGAAAAGTCGATGCTGATTTTGGTGAATCCCACTACTTGTGAGACAGAAGCGGCAGGGCTCAAAGCTGGAGTTTGTAATTGAGCAAAAGCTGAAAGGCTACATGCGAAGATTAACAAAGCGGTTAATGCGAATAGTTTTGTGTGTTTCATTTGTTAAAGGATTTGGGTTATAAGTTTCAAAACAAACTAGTCTTCTTGAAAGAAGTTTGGTTAAACCCGAAATATACATTAGACTTCTTATTACGAGTCCAAATCGCTTCAAAATCAATCGCTTTGCTGCATTTAGCTCAATCACCGTAGCGGTGCTATGCTTCATTCGCTAAATGCTTGATTTTATTGCGATTTGATCTCTCATTACAGATTCTAATGCATAATCCGGGTTAAAGCCAAAAAAAGAAACCGAGTCAATCAACTCGGTTTCTAATTGAAATCTATTTCGAATTATTTAGCATTAAAGGTAATGCCAGCAATAATAAACGTGCCTAATTCTGCACTTTGAGGTTTGCTCAAAATGTAAATCTTTTGATTTCCATTTCCTGCCTCAGCAGTCATCGGGATGGTAGCCTGCCCATACATAATAGGCATGTTTGGATCTCTTTCTACTGGACCTTGAGTGTAAGTTCCAGAACCTACCAATTCACCGGTTGGGCTACCCAATCGGATTTCGAAATCCACTGGAGTTTCGATTGGTTCTTGAGAAGCCACTGTGAAGGTTACAGATCCAATTCCTGTCAAGTCAAAGGCTGGAAGTGAGAAGTGAGCAGCATCTCCAGGAACCATCAATAGGTTTCTTCCCCCGAAGCTCATGCTTGTAAAGCCATTGAAATCGGATGCCATTCCAGGATCGACGCTGTTAGCCATCAATACCAAAGAAGCACTTCCTGTCAATGGTTTAATGTTGGTTCCTCCATCATCGGAATAGGAAGCATTAATCATCAAGGCTCCATTTGGAGAAGGAGTTTTACCCATTGTTGGGTCCAAAGTTCCTTTCGCTGGAAGACTTGGTTTCTGCTCACCTTTCAAAGAGAAGATGTAAGCGATCAAAGCATTCAAATCAGAATCTTTGATGTCTGGGTTAGCTGGCATGGCAGTTTCTCCCCAAACGCCGCCACCACCATTTTTGATTTTGTCCATCAAGTAGGCACGGTCACGGGTTCTATATTTTTTGGCTACTTCGGTGTAAGCAGGACCAATTGAAGCTTCACTTTCTTTGTGACAAGTCTTACAGGTTAATGCTTGTACCAAAGCTTTTCCTGTCATTGCTTCGCTCATCACTTTGTGGCCCATGTCAGCCTCAGCTTGATCATATCCTTCGATGTAATCCGCTGCTACATAGAGCTTGCTCATATCATCCGTGGAGTGATCTTCGTCAGTGACAGTTACCTCATAAGAAACACGCTTTCCAGGGAAATAGAAGGATTGATTGCCCTCTACCTTAATGTTGACATCTGGTGCACTGTTACCAGCATAAACCAATGCCTTTGGACTTTCGCTTGTTAATCCAGCAGGATCGGAAGGAGTCACAGTGATTTCGTACTCTCCAATCTGATCAAAGGTAGTGGTCAAGGTAGGTCCATCCGTTTTTTCGGTTTTTCCATTTCCTAGGTTCCAAGTGTAGCTGATAGGGTCGCCTTCAGGATCGGAAGCTTCAGCTGTAAGCGTTACAGTCAATGGAAGAACACCAGAAGATTTATCTACATTAATTGCGGTAACCACAGGAGGTCGGTTTCCACCATTGAAATCAATTCGGGAAAGACCGGAATCGATGTTTTTGCTGAACCAGCCATTTCCATATTCCAGAACGTAGATTTTTCCATCTGGTCCCATCTCCATATCGATCAGGGCATTAAACTTAGTTCCAGGCATGAATGGCTCCATTTTGGAGAAGTCTCCATTCTCTTCCATGGTTACTACTTTAACCCAACCTCTTACCCAGTCATAGATAAAGAGTTTTCCATCGAAATAATCCGGGAATCGAGTATCAGCAGGATACAAATCTGAATAATAAACCGGTCCAGCCATGGCATTTCTACCACCTGTACCCACTTGAGGGAAGTCAGGAGAATTGTCATAAGGATACCAAATAAATGCTGGCTGCGCAGGTGGCAAGGTCTTAATGCCAGTGTTGTTTGGTGAATTGTTTACTGGTCCAGCAGGGTCAAATGCAGGTCCAGTTTCTCCTGTTTCGTAGTTGAATTCTCTGTAGGCATAATTGTTTCCTACAAAATACGGCCATCCGAAATTACCTGCCTGACGAGCCTGATTGACTTCGTCATAGCCTTTTGGTCCTTTTACATCCAGAGAGTCCGCACGCGCATCTGGACCAACTTCACCCCAATACAAGAATCCTGTTTTCTGGTCAATTGAGATACGATAAGGGTTTCTGTTTCCTTGTACGTAGATCTCAGGGCGGGTAGCTTCTGTTCCTTCCGGATACAAGTTTCCTTTTGGAATGGTATAGCTGCCATCCTCATTTACTTTGATTCGAAGGATTTTTCCCCGAAGGTCATTGGAGTTTCCTGAGCTTCGAAGAGCATCCCACTGACTTCTTCCTTCACGTCCATCCAATGGAGCATAGCCATTTAACGTATATCGAGACTCATATTGGTTAAATGGAGTGGAGTTATCACCAGTGGAAAGGAATAGGTTTCCGTCTTTGTCAAATGCAATGGAACCACCGGTGTGACAACAGATATATCGGTCAGAAGCTACGTCCAAAATCACTGTTTCTGAACTCATATCCCAAACTCCGTCTTTGAAAACGAAACGGGAAAGTCTGTTAATTTCTTCATCTCCAGCTGGAGCATAGTAAACGAATACATAGTTGTTTTGAGCGTAATTAGGATCTTTTTGGAGTCCCATCACACCTTCTTCTGCATTCACTCCACGAATACCACTTTGCCAATAAACGTCAAGCTTGGCTACTTCGCGTAATTCATTTTTTTCATTGTCCCACAAGATGATCTCACCTCTTCTTTGTGCGATCAAAATGTCCAAGTTTGGTAAAACTGTCATCTCTGTTGGCTCGGTAAATTCCCCAACAGAAAGCATGGTTTTGGTAAATCTATTTTCCTCTGGAGTACGCTTTTGCTTGGCTTTACTGTAGTCAAGCACTCTATTGTCTCCAATTGCATATTGGATTCCAGCTAACAAGTGCTTCAGGAAGTTTTCCTCTTGGAAAGATTCCTTAGTATGGCCTCCGCCAGTGTAAAATGCACGACCTCCATCATAATCATGGTACCAAGCGATTGGATGCTCACCCATATCCATTCCTCCTTTATAGGAGTCCTCATCTAGCATGAGCAATTTGGTAGTCTGTGGATTTACCTCCTTGTAAGAATACCATTCATCGGTACGCTCCCAAGGGTCTGGTAAAAAGTCAACAGATGGATGCTTTTCTCCAGTTTTATGGATTACACCCGGCTGAACATTTGGGTTTGGATCGTTGATTCCAGGATGGTCAGCGAAGTAACCGCCTACCAATTTCCCGTACCAACCCCATTCATATTCGGTATCAGCTGCAGCATGAATACCAACATACCCACCTCCTGATTGGATGTAGCGCTCAAAATCCGCCTCTTGGTAGTGGTCTAGAACATCTCCTGTAGTACTCAACCAGATTACAGCAGCGTATTTTTCTAGGTTTTCTTCATTGATGTCAGCGGCATCCTCGGTAGCATCCACTTCAAATCCATTTTCAGCTCCCAGCTTCTCGATAGCTGCGATTCCGTCAGGAATGGATTCGTGATGGAATCCCGCCGTTTTGTGGAATACTAGGACTTTTGGATTTCCTTTTCGTTTGTTCGAACAGGATGAAAAAAACAAAGCTCCCACCACAAAAAGAAGCAGTAAGGCTCGAAGGTTTTTTAGGTTAATGATAGTATTCATGAATCAGAATTTTTTTCAAATTAGGTAATTCTCAAAATTGCGCAGCTAAATAACTGAAATTCGGTGATTATTGATGATAAAAAGCTCTATTTTTTCATTTTGAAACAATAAATATGGATATTTCCTATCGATTCTTAATCACCACTTAGACCCAATTGCCATGAAGGTTTCCAAAACAAAAATTCTAACCCTAGCCACTGCCGTTATTTTCTTTGCCTGTGAGAAAAATGAAACACAGGAAAAAAGTATTGGTAGTGATGTAATCATTTTGACTCAGTCTCAAGGTTCAACCCTAGGTTATTCCAAGTCTTCTGGTGTTCAATTAATCCAGGAAAACGGCCTTTATTTCAAAGACTTAAATAAAAATGGAGCATTGGATGCCTACGAGGATTGGAGATTGACGACAGAAGATCGGGCAAAGGACCTCGCTTCAAAAATGTCCAAAGAACAAATAGCCGGTTTGATGCTTTACAGTTCGCATCAGGCAATTCCTGCAAACCCGCAGGGTTTTGGGGCAGGTACTTATGGAGGAAAGCCAATCACAGAAAGTGGAGTGCCTACTTCCAGTATTTCTGATCAGCAAAAGCAGTTTTTGGAGGAGGATAATCTTCGACATGTATTAATCACTCAAGTGGAGAGTCCGAAGATTGCCGCTGAATGGAATAATAATGTGCAGGCCTTCGTGGAAGGCTTGGGTTTAGGAATTCCTGCAAATAACAGTTCAGATCCTCGTCATGGTCCTGTAGCGAATACGGAGTACAATGCAGGTTCGGGAGGACAAATCTCCATGTGGCCGGAATCTTTGGGTTTGGCAGCTACGTTTGATCCCCAATTGGTGGAGCGTTTTGGAGAAGTGGCTTCTATGGAGTACCGGGCTTTAGGAATCTCAACAGCCCTTTCTCCTCAAATTGATTTGGGGACAGAACCGCGCTGGAATCGAATCAAGGGTACTTTTGGTGAGGATTCAAGACTTTCCGCTGATATGGCAAGAGCTTATGTAGATGGATTTCAAACTTCTAAAGGTGAAGCTGAAATCGCTGGAGGCTGGGGCTATCATAGTGTCAACGCCATGGTGAAGCACTGGCCTAGTGGAGGTCCTGAAGAAGGTGGACGAGATGGGCATTTTGCCTACGGAAAATTTGCGGTTTATCCGGGAAATAACTTCGAAGAGCATTTAGTACCATTTACCGAGGGAGCTTTCAAACTTTCAGGTCCGACCAAATCTGCCACCGCAGTAATGCCGTATTATACCATTTCTTTTGGTCAGGATTCTGTGGCGAATGGCTACTCCAAATATTTGATCACGGATTTACTTCGAAATACCTATGGCTATGATGGAGTGGTTTGTACGGATTGGTTGGTTACTGGGGATGAAGGTCCGCAACCAGAAATTTTTGCAGGAAAACCTTGGGGAATGGAAGCTAGCACAATTGCAGAACGTCATTATCAAGTGTTGATGGCTGGAGGAGATCAGTTTGGTGGGAATAATGATAAGATTCCAGTGTTGGCGGCTTTTGAAATGATGGAGGGAGAAATGGGAGCTGAAGCTGCTCGGGCTAGAATTGAACAATCGGCGGTCCGTTTGCTTCGGAATATTTTCAATGCAGGGTTATTTGAAAATCCATATTTGGAACCTGAAAAAAGCCAAGAGTTTGTTGGAAATCCTGATTTGATGAAGGAAGGCTATGAAGCTCAAATGAAATCTGTGGTCCTTTTGAAGAATAAAGAGCAGGTACTTCCAATCCGTGAAAAGAAGAAAGTGTTTATTCCTCAAAAATATATTCCTTCCACTACGAATTGGTGGGGAATAAAAAGTGAGGCTAAATGGGTGGATGCTGTTAATTTGGGAATCGCTTCCAAGTACGTGGAATTGGTAGGAACCCCTGAGGAGGCTGATATGGCTTTTGTTTTTGTTAATAGTCCTGAATCCGGTACTGGATATGATCCGGCTGATCGAGCTAAAGGAGGGAATGGTTATGTTCCTATTTCTCTTCAATACGAGCCTTACACCGCAACATTAGCTCGTGAGCAAAGTATGGCAGCAGGCGATCCCGTAATTGCTCCTGAAATCACCAATCGAAGCTATAAAGGAAAGCAGGTAGAAACTGCCAACAATCAGGATTTGAAGACCATTCTGGAGACCAAATCCCAAATGAATGGTAAGCCGGTAATCGTGATTGTCAATGCGGCGAACCCTATGGTCATGGCTGAATTTGAAAAAGAAGTTGATGGGATTCTCTTCCATTTCGGAGTGCAGGATCAGGTTGTTTTTGATTTGTTGACCGGAAATGCAGAGCCTTCAGCCTTACTTCCTGTCCAATTGCCTGCTTCCATGGAGACTGTGGAGACACAATTTGAAGATGTGCCTCATGATATGGAAGTTCACGTAGACGAATTTGGGAATGCCTATGATTTTGCCTTTGGACTAAATTGGTCTGGGAAAATTCAGGATGAGCGTGTAGAAAAGTATTCGAAGAATTAAATAGATGATTCAGCCCCTTCATTCAGATTTAAAAATGAAGGGGTTGATTTTAAATCACTCTTGCTCCCTCGCTGATTTCGACTTGGATAAAGGAAGGAGCTTTTCCAAATTTCTTTTCATAAGAAGGAGCTATTGCATATTTAAATGCCTCAATGCTCCCTTTTTTAATCAAATTGATGGTACAGCCTCCAAAGCCTCCTCCCATCATTCTTGCTCCTAAAACACCTGAAAATTCAAAAGCTTTTTGCGCTAAGAAATCCAACTCGGGGCAACTCACTTCAAAATCTTGACTGAGACTTTGATGTGATTTTTTGAGTAACTCACCAAATAGCTCTAAGCGATTTTCTCTCAAAGCAGATGAAGCTTCTAAAACCCGCCCGCATTCAGAAATGACATGCTTGGCTTTAGGGAAAAGGGGTTCTGGAAGAATTTGTTGGACTTCTTCAAGTTGGGAAACCTTCAAATCCCGTAATGTTATGATTTCTGGAAAATAGGGTGTCAAAAGCATTACACTTTCTTCACAAGCTGCTCTCCGCTGATTGTAGGCAGAATCCGCTAAGGAATGCTTGACATTGGAGTTTACCAGCAAGAAGCAATATTCTCCCAAATCCAGAGAGACTTCTTCATGTTGATTGACTCGGCAATCCAATAGTAAGGCTGTATTTTCTTTCCCAAAAGCAGAGGCATAGGGGTCCATGATTCCACAGTTGACTCCAGCATATTGGTGCTCTGATTTTTGAGCGTAGCGGGCTATGGATAATTTGCTCAAATTAAATTCAAATAAAGCCGAAAGTGCTGTCCCAATTGAAACCGAAAGAGCCGCTGAAGAAGATAAGCCAGCGCCCACTGGGATATTACCTCCGATCACCATATCAAAGCCTTCAAACTTGTATCCGGCTTGATGTAATTGCGCTAAAAAGCCCATCACATAGGTGCTCCAATGTCCTTTTTTGGGAGAAAATGCCTTCCAATCAAAAGTTGCTGATTCCTCAAAATCGAGGGAAAATAAACGACAATAGGGGAGTTGATTTTTTTGAACTCCAACCCAAATTCCAAACTGAACTGCCGCTGGAAAAACAAATCCTTCCTGATAGTCGGTATGTTCCCCGATGAGGTTGATTCGTCCTGGAGCAAAAGCAATGAGAGGCTCCGTTTCAAAATGATTTTTAAAACTGGATCGAATTTGGGCTTCCATCAGATAGGGATAGCGTTGAACTCCTAGGAATTCTAATTTAAATGGATCGTTGGGAGGACTTTCTAGGAACCAAAGTCGTATCCAAGACAATGGAAATTGGATCGTCAGAAACCAATCCATCCAGTTGGTCCAGAAGGTGGCTAACTGCCAATTTACCCATTTCGTATCCAGGCTGGGATACGGTAGTTAAAGGTGGCTCAACTACACCGGATGTCGGATTATTGGTAAAGCCAGCCAAAGCAATCTGCTCAGGAACTTTTATTCCTACGCTTTTCCAATAGGTCAACACATCTACTGCCAATGGATCAATCATACAGAAAACACCGTCTGGTAGCGGATTCATAGCAGCGATTTCTTTGGCTATTCGGATATTGTCAGCTTCAGTAAGATCGGTGACTTTGATGAAATCCGGATTTTCCTCAATTCCATATTCACGAAGTGCTTTCAAATAACCCTCTTTCCGCTTTTTGGAAATATAAAGGTCCTCTGGACCGGAAACATAAACAATGGATCTGCAGCCGGTTTCCAATAAGTGATTGGTAACCTGATAAGCTCCACCGGCATCGTTGAAAGTTACTTTGGAAACAGGAATATCTTCATGAACACGGTCAAAAAGTACAAAAGGAATTTCGCGATTGTATAGCTCAAAAAGGTGCTCATAGTGATTGGTTTCCCTACTGAGGGAAATCATCAAGGCGTCTACTTGAGAAGCAACCAAGGTTTTAATGTTGGCGATTTCCTGATCGATGGATTCATTGGATTGGCAAATCATGACATTGTAGCCACGCTTATTGGCAAAGTCCTGAATACCACTGATACAGGATGCGAAAAAGTGAGAGGTAATCTCAGGAACAATCACACCGAGTGTTTTGGTGCGACTGATTCGAAGGCTTTGAGCAAGTAAATTGGGCTGATAGTTCATCTCCTTCGCCGTTTCCACGATTTTCCTTTTGGTTTCTTCGTGGAGCTCTGGAGAATCCTTTAATGCTCTGGAAACAGTCGAGACGGAAACCCCCAATTTTTTGGCAATTTCCTTCATGGTGACCTGATGTCCTTTTTTCATGCGTACTTAGTTTTGGCCCGAAATGGGATAAATCCAACGATGATAGAATTACCAATTTTCAGCGTAAAAGGTTTGAATTTCAGTAAATTCTATGCGCTGTTGTTGGCAATATTGCAAAGTTTTTTCGAAATCCTATTATTCCTGGTAAACTGTAAACAAAACCGTTTCTCCAACGGCCTGTAAAGGACGCTTATCAATCAGGCCCATATTGTCCTGATGTGTATGATGATAATGTCCAAATCCATATTGAGGACTAAACTCAATAATGTCGATCATGGGGATTTGGGCATATTCATTGACAAAAAGGTGGTCGTCAAGAATTTCAGGAGAATCCTGTGGGATGAAGAAGGAAGAATGTCCCAATTGGGCGGCATGATCCCAGACTTTTTTCAATATCCCGGAAGCATAGCGTCTCGAGTAACCTTCCCGATAGAAGCGAGCTCCTTTTGCTCCGACCAAGTCAACTAGGATTCCGTAATAGGCAGAGTAATTTGGAACATGTTTGTTTTTGGACCAGTGTTGGGACCCCAGACACCACCAAATTTGAGAATTATCCCGAACCGTAGCTCTTTCAGGCTCTCCATCATCTTCTCCATCAAACAAAATAATGTCAATTCCTACCTCAGGCTTCAGTTCCTGACTTCCAATCACTCGGGCAATTTCCATCAATACCCCAACGCCAGAACCTCCATCGTTAGCTCCATCAATCGCCTCCTCCAATCGTTCGGTGTCCTTATCGGCAATTCGCCGTGTGTCCCAATGAGCAGCAAGAAGGATACGTTTTTTCGCATCAGGATTATATGAAGCGATGATATTGGTCAAATCCCAAGTTTGTTTGTCATAGGTAGTAGCTTGAAATTCCTGAGTTTGAACATTCCAGTTCCAGGATTCAAGTTTGGAAATGATCCAATCCTTCGTAGCGGCATGTCCACTTGTTCCCGGTACACGAGGTCCAAAATCCACTTGCTTCTGAATAAAAGCATAGGCCGAATCCGAGCTAAAAGCTGGATAGGGTTTGATCTCAACCTGAGGGCTCGTGCTGTCCGTCTTTTTCTCGGAAGAACAAGCACCTACGAAAAGAAGAATTACTAGAATCCAGATACTATTCTTCATAAGCCCAGTCAATTCGGTCTTTCATATCTTTCACCACAAATCCCATATCCTTCAATCCGGCGCGGATTTCATCCACTTTGACATAATCGCGGGCAGTTTTTGCTTCGCTGTAAAGTTTCAGCAATAACTCTATCATGGATCCTTGATTGTCGCTTTTCTCTTCGATCAAGCCCAAGATGTCCGTCACGAAGGTGATATATGTATTTTTCAGCTTTTCAAAAACTTCTTCACCTAATGCAGCACTGTTCAATTGTCCGGTGAAAATGGAATTGATCTTTTTGAGCAAGTTGAAGAGATGACCAATTGCTTGCGCGGTGTTGAAATCATCGTCCATCGCTCGGTAGGCATTGGTAATACTGGACTCTATCTGCTGAATTTGCTTTTCATCCAATGCAATGGAATCATCAGCCTGATATTCTAATAGCTGAGCTGTGCGCAACCCATTGATCATTTTTTTGTAGCCCTTCTGCGCTGCCTTCAAGGCCTCGTTTGAAAAGTCCAAAGTAGACCGATAATGTGCAGTAAGCATAAAATAACGAATGGTCATGGGACTGTAGGCTTGTTCCAGAAGCTTATGGTTTCCAGTGAACAGTTCCTGAAGGGTAATGAAGTTGCCCAGAGATTTACCCATCTTCTGTCCGTTGATGGTGATCATGTTATTATGCATCCAGTATCGGGCAGGGTCCTGATGATTGCATGCATTTCCTTGTGCAATTTCACATTCGTGATGAGGGAACATTAAGTCCATCCCGCCCCCATGAATATCAAATTGAGTTCCCAGATATTTGGAGCTCATGGCTGTACACTCTAAATGCCATCCTGGAAATCCCAAGCCCCAAGGAGAATCCCATTTCATCAAATGCTCAGGGGCAGCTTTTTTCCAAAGTGCAAAATCAACGGAATTCCGCTTTTCACCTTGTCCATCCAAATCACGGGTTCCACTGATTAACTCATCCAAAACCCTTCCTGAAAGCTTTCCATACTGGTAGCTTTGATTGTATTTGAGTACATCAAAATACACTGAGCCGTTAACCTCGTAGGCCAAACCTTCTTTAAGGATTGCTTCCACCAATGCAATTTGCTCTGGAATATGACCTGTTGCCCGCGGTTCAATACTAGGTTTCCAGGTATTGAGAAGGGCCATGTCTCGATGATAAGTATCCGTGTATTGTTGGGCTACTTCCATAGGCTCGAGTTGCTCGAGTTTGGCTTTTTTGGCGATTTTATCCTCACCTTCATCCGCATCTCCTGTGAGGTGACCTACGTCGGTAATGTTCCGAACATAGCGAACCCGATAGCCCAAATGGGTCAAATATCGATTAACAGTATCGAAAGTGACAGCAGGTCGGGCATGGCCTAAATGTGCATCCCCATAAACTGTCGGACCGCAGACATACATTCCCACAAAGGGAGGATTGATGGCTTGAAATACTTCTTTTTCCCTGGAAAGGGTATTGTAGAGTTTGAGGTTATGCGACTTCATAAGTCTTCAAAAGTACGAATTACGAATTATGAAACACGATGTAGGTATGATCTGGTTTCAATCACCGCGCAAAATAGCGGAAAAATGGGGGAGATTGAAGTTAAAAATGGTGAGTCCTTGACGAAAAACACATGAGCTTCTAAGGAGGAAATAGAATTCATCTTAATCAAGACATTCTAAAAAAGAAAAACCTCTGGCTTTTATCACCAGAGGTCTTGCTTCTAAAATCTTACTGCTTTTAGGCAAACATCAATTTACCTTTAGGTTTTGGGATTTCCCTCCCCATTTTTTTAGCAGTTTCAATCCATTCTTGAATTACAAGCTCAACATTTTGAAGGGCTTCTAAATAACTAGCTCCATCGGCAGCACAGCCAGCAAGTTCTGGAACTTCTGCAATGAATGCTTCATCAGTATCGCTCCAGTAAATAATAATTTCGTATCGCGGATCAGTCTTCACTTTTTTTTAGGCTTAATTGATATTTCAATATAAGTAATCTTACTTGTTTTACTTGATAAGGTTTTGCCTTACCATTCTTTTCTTGAAGATTAAGGATTTCTTCCACATCTTCTTTGCTAAATATGTGGTGACTACCTTTTATTCTTTCCGAAAAACCAAAAATCAAAATCAACTTCCTTAATTCTCTAAAGGTAATGTTACTATCTGAGCTTCCTGAGAGGATTTTGGCTATTAGTTTTTCATACTTGCCCATAGCCTAATTTAATCTATTTTTTGAATTTGTTATTTAATATCGTAGTCGATTTTTGCCATAAAAAAACCTCCGATTCCATTGGAACCGGAGGTCTTTGAAATGCTAAGACAAGACCTTCGAGGTTTTCAAAACCTCAAAGGTCAGTCCATTAATGTTTGAAGTGTCTCACTCCGGTCATCACCATACTCATGCCATTTGCATCGCAGTAATCAATGCTATCCTGATCTTTGATAGATCCGCCTGGCTGAACTACTGCAGTGATTCCTGCTTCGTCTGCAATTTCCACGCAATCTGGGAATGGGAAGAAGGCATCAGATGCCATAACTGCTCCATCCAAATCAAATCCAAATTCCTTAGCCTTTAGAATGGCTTGCTTTAGAGCGTCTACTCGGGAAGTTTGACCAACTCCGGAAGCAAATAGCTGCGAATCGTTACTTAGGACAATGGTATTGGATTTGGTGTGCTTGCAGACTTTTGCTGCAAATACCAAAGCATCCATTTCTTTTTCTGTAGGAGCCACTTTGGTCACTACTTTAAAATCTTCCTTGCTTTCAGTAGCCAAATCCTTGTCTTGCTCAATCACTCCGTTGAGAAGGGTTTTGATCATTTTGGTACCTGGCAAAGCCATTTTTTGGCGGAGCAAGATTCTGTTCTTCTTGCCTTTCAAAATCTGAAGTGCTTCCTCAGTAAAATCTGGAGCAATCAAAACTTCGAAGAATAGGCTGTGCATTTCTTTTGCGGCTTCTTCATCGACTGTTCGGTTGGTTACCAAAACCCCTCCAAATGCAGAAATGGTGTCGGCAGCAAAGGCTTTTTGGTAAGCATGTTTCACACTGTCTGCTGTAGCACAACCACAGGCATTGGTGTGCTTCAAAATTGCGAATGCAGTTTGATCAGGGAATTCAGCGATCAAATTCACTGCTGCATCTATATCCACCAAGTTGTTGTAGGAAAGCTCTTTTCCGTTCAATTGATCAAAAAGCTCGTCCAAATCTCCATAGAAATGAGCTGATTGGTGAGGGTTCTCTCCATAGCGAAGTGCCTTGGCTTTGTTTTCGGAAACCTTCAAAGCAGGGATATTTTCGCTTTGATTGAAATAATTGAAAATATGCGTGTCGTAATGGGAAGAAACCTGGAATGCCTGAGCTGCAAAATAGCGCCGGTCCTCAAGGGTTGTTCCTCCGTCTTGAGACTCTAGTTTTGCTTCCAAATCTCCATATTGATCTTTGGATGCTACAATGACAACGTCCTTGAAGTTTTTAGCTGCAGCTCGGATTAAGGATATTCCGCCAATGTCGATTTTCTCAATAATATCGGCTTCAGATGCTCCTGATGCTACTGTTTCCTCGAATGGATACAAGTCTACAATTACCAAATCAATAGCAGGAATATCAAATTCAGCCGCTTGGGACACATCCCCTTCATTTTCTCTTCTGTACAAAATACCGCCGAATACCTTTGGGTGGAGGGTCTTTACTCTACCTCCAAAAATGGAAGGATAGCTTGTAAGTTCCTCAACAGGAATGACTTCAGCTCCTTGTTCTTCGATGAATTTCTGAGTTCCACCGGTAGAGTAGATTTTTACTCCATGCTTTTTGAGGAGGGCAATGATAGGTTCGAGATTGTCTTTGTAAAAGACGGAAATGAGTGCAGATTGAATTTTTTTGACAGCCATTTTTTAGATGGATAGGTGAAAATTGCAAGAAGTTGCAAAGGTAGAAAAAAAGGGGAGAAGGCAGAGGAAAAATTAGGCTTAATCAGCTCTTTCTTTAGGTTTTAAACCAAGATTCATTTTCGTAATCTCGATACTTTGACTTACGCTCCCGATTCCAAATAATCAAGTGTGTTTGATCCCGCTGTACAAATCGATAGCCGAATAGATGGAGGATGGGTTTTGCTAAAAATCTTGCTATCCGAAGATCCACAATCATGGAGTCTTTTTCCTCAGATGTCCATCGCACTCCAGGAAGCCAGGTGATGATTTGATCTAGTTTGTTTTTTCTAAGAAATGCAGAAATCTTTAAAAATATCTCAGGAGTTTTTCGGATTAGAAAAAAACCATCTTCTCCTTTTGATTGATAAAGCGGCATGAAGATTTGGGTGTTTTTGTGAGCAAAAATGTCTTCATTACCGTATACGGCAAGCTTTTCTCCTTTTTTGACTCCCCGGAAACTTTCAAAACCCGGCATCATTTGGAAGGGGATTTTTTGGTTGACATGAAATCTGAATATGATTTCATAGAAGTGCTCATAGGGCCCGTATTTCTTTCCCCAAAATTCTAAATGTTGGTTCACATTCATGTCTGCTTCAGAACAGGCACCTGAAAAAGCCAAGGCAAGCTGAATAAAAATCTCATGATTATAGACCGAAATCGGATCTTTATGCTGCCCAGCTTCAAATCCAAAGGAAACATAGCCGAGATCATTGATATAGGAAAGAACAGGCCCCTCGATATACTCCTCTATTCCCAAAATGAGCGGCACGGGAAATAAATTGGCAAAATTTCGATTGATTAGGCTGTCATTGACAGGAATAAAAGGAATGGACTGGCTGGAGGTGGTATGCAGATCAAAAAAATATAGTGGGCCGGATTGGTGAGCAATGATTTCCTGAATCAGGTCGTGCAATTCCACAAATTGTTCCTCGTCCTCATTGCTAGGAGTGAAATGACCATGATCCAAGGCCTCGACATTTTTCTTGGTCCAAAGTCGATTGAGGTCTTTTTTTTGAAATCGTTCCTTCCGTTTTAAAGCCCAAAGATTCCCGGCAATGGCTGTGATTTTGCCTTTTAGGGGGATTTTTTCATCCCGGATTTTCTGGATGATATTTTTCAATGCATAAACCCCAGATGGTTCATTTCCATGAATTCCACCAAAAAAAATCAGTTGAGGTCCCGGCATTTCACCCTCCAATTGATCAATGATTCGATCAATTGCAATTTCTTCTAGTTCGACTTGGGGATGGTCTTTATGCACTTTTAAAATTTTCCAGATCTTTTAATGTAATGATCCCTACCAAATGGGTATTATGAACCACGGGTAAGCATCCTATATTGTGTTGCTTCAATTGCTCAATGGCATGGTGAATGGTGTTGGATGGGTGTGTGTAAATCACCTCCTTCACCATGATGTCTTTGGCTTGTAATTGCGAAGCCGGGTCCTGAATTTCCTCCCAGTATTTTTGAAGATGGCGATAGGTAATTAGCCCAACCAGTCGCTCCCGATTATCTACCACCGGAAGATGATGGATATTATTCCATTTCATGAATTCCAAGGTGAGTCTAGCGGAATCCTCCGAATCGGCCGTGATCAAAGTGGTGGTCATGATATGTCCCACTTTATTTGCCTTGGTTTCGAATTCATGAAAATCATTCACATCCAGCCAATCAGGAATAGGCTTATCATCCTGCTGATTGCTATAGATTAATTGGGTCAAGGCCACCAAGGCATCATCTACCTTATGTTCCTTTTTTAGAATTCGGTAATTTTTCACCATCCATTGAGAGCCAGTTTGTTTTTGAACTCTGTTTTGGATGATCCCGAGGTATTTGGAAATGCTTTCTGATGGGACACCCATTTTTTTCAGACCTTCTTCTGCCATTGGGATGAATACCTCCAAAATAAGCTGATTAGCTGGCACTCTTTTGCCCATCCAGCTCATGCAGGTTTCATTTCCATACCGTGCTGCCCGAATGAAATTGGATTTGACTTCCTCAAATTCCATCAGCTTAGGCAAATCATCATAAACCTTAGGTCTTCCCTGCATCAAACCAGCCCAAAAGGCAAAATTTGCGATTTCATCTAATGTCGTCGGGCCAGCTGGAATGTATCGATTTTCTATACGAAGGTGGGGTTTACCATTAAATACACCATAGCAAGGCCTATTCCATCGATAGATTGTCCCGTTTTGAAGATTGAGTGCCTTGAGTTTCGGGATATTCCCTTTTTTGATTTCCTCCATGGCATTTTGCTCAATCTCCTTGGTGAGTAAAATCCGGAAACTGGAAATTTCTTTTTTGAAAAAGTCCACGATATTCCCTTTTACCCAGCCATTTCCAAATGATACTCGCGCTTGTTTGGTTGTTTGGGCTTTGGACATCTTCCGGGTATCAATGCTTTGTTGGAAAAGCGCAATTCGGGTTTCATTCCAAAGCTCTTTTCCCATCAACATAGGAGAGTTTCCTGCTACGGCTAAAACCGGTCCCGAGATAGCCTGAGCCCAATTGTAAGCGGATTCAAAATCATCCGGCTCAATTTGCAAGTGCATTTGAAAGCTGGTATTGCAGGCTTCAAACATGACTGAATCATGTACAATAGACAATTCATCCACGCCTGTAAAAATCATCCGAAAATTCCCGCCCCGAGCTTTTTTCATCAATTCATTGAGCGCATAATAGCGGGGATTCTCGGTCATGTAGCTCAGGGATAGCTCATCGATAGAAATCGTGGGTAGAATTCCCGTAAGCAAAACCCGATCACCAAACTTTGAACTTACATCCTTTGCCCTTTGGATCAACTGCTTCAATTGGTTTTCCATTTTCTCGAAACAGTCCCCCTCAAAAAGTATGGGGTCTAAATTGATCTCGAGGTTATACTTGGCTAATTCGGTGGTGAAGTGAGCATCCTGGATTTGCTCCAAGATTTCAGAAGCTTGATTGGAGGGGCGTCCGTGATCGTTGATTAAGCAGAACTCCTGTTCTGCACCTATTCGAGTGATACCTTTTTCTAGAAGCTTGTTTTGTACTAAATAATCGAGTGCCTGAAGATCTTCTAAAAGATGGCTGATAAAAAGATTTCTTGCCTGTACATTGGCGTCTAAGCTGACTATGTGATCGCCCATTGATTTTAATAATTGAATTTCAGGGCTCAGCTTTTCTCCTGTAGATCAACTAACTAGCCCTTACCTTCAAATCTCAAAATCATTTTAAACTTTTTTAATGATGATTGTCATATTTTAAAAATTAGCCAAAAAATTAGATTTCAGAGTTGTTAAAGTTTTTTGAAGTCACAATTGGTCTGGATTACAATAAGCTAGCTATCACTTCGGGATAATACCGGTGCTCCAAAGCATGAACTTTTTGGGCGATCATTTCTGGTGTATCCTCCGGGCTTATGGGAGTTGCAGCTTGGAAAATAATCTTGCCCTCATCATAATGCTCATTAACCAAATGAATGGTGATGCCTGTTTGCCTATCTCCAGCAGCTTTGACAGCTTCATGAACATGCATTCCATACATCCCTTTTCCACCATAATTAGGAAGAAGAGCAGGGTGTATGTTGATCATCTTATTGGAGTAAACATGGATGAGTGCATCAGGGATTTTGAGTAAAAATCCTGCTAAGATCACCCAGTCAACCTTTTCAGCCTGAAGCTTTTCCAAAAGAATCCCAGCATCCATTTCTTTTCTGGTGAAAGTGAAAGTGGGAACATTGAATTTTTCTGCTCGCTTGAGGACAAAAGCATCGGGTTTGTTGGAGGCAACCAAGACCACTTCGGCTTTTGGGGAGTTTTGAAAATACTCCATGATTTTTTCGGCATTGGAGCCGCTTCCGGAAGCGAGTATAGCGAGGCGTTTCACGTTGGTTCTTTTTTTCGGAGTAAAATTAGAAAAGGCCCCTTGATTTTCACAAGGAGCCTTTGCTTTCTTTTTTAAAGGATCAAAATGCAGGAAATTCCTGCTGAAGACCGGTAAATGCGTCGATCATTTCCCAATTGGGTCGGTAAAATCCCTGTCTAAATCGACTGTTGACCGTTCCTTCTTGTATGAATTGAAGTGCTGCGGACAATCGCAAATCTCGGGTGTCACCCCAGGCAAATTGAGGACTGTCACTTACGCTGAAATCTGCCGGGAATCCGTCGAAATACTCCGCCTTCCCTTGGGAGTTGGCAATGGCAAAGGTGATAGGAACTAACTCGACATCATTGTTCTGTAATACCTGATTAAAGCGTGCCAAAGGAAAGGATCCTACCGGTTTCCCAAAGGTATTGTCTCCGATCAAAACCAAATCCATGTAGGGATCAAGCGCATTGATCACCAATTCTGAGGCAGAGGCAGTGCCCCGGCTTGTGATGAAAATGATACGATCCAGATTAAGCGTCCCTAATTTTTTGAATATCTCGGAGGTGTTGAAATTGCTTTTCGCATTATTCAACTTGTTGGTGTACATCAGCCGATCCGAACTCGCTGGTTTGATCAGGTAATTATTGATTTGCTCTGCCACATCCACGGAACCTCCGCCATTGTATCTCAAGTCAATAATCATCTCAGAAACTCCCTGTTCCATAAAATACTTCATGGAATTTTCCACTTCGCGACTTTGAATCGGAGTGACATCCGGAGTTGCTTTGAAGCTTTGATACACCCAATAGCCAACCTTTTTATTGCCTAGCTCAAACACTTGCTGATGCAAAACGGAATTCGATTGGTACTCTGCTTTGGTATTGGTTCGCGTCGTGATACTGCCATCAGGCAAGCGGAAGGTGAATGTGTTTGTGATTCCTGGATCAGAAGGACCCAGTTGAAAATCATAAACATTCCCCGATTTGTAATCGGCGAGAGGTTTGCCATTGATTTCAATGATCTCCCAACCTCTCTTCCAACCGTCTTTTCCAGCTGGAGCCTCATCAAATACAAAGGTCAGATAGAGTCTTTCCTCCGCATCAAACCCAAAACCAAATCCATGCCCCGCATTTCTGCCTACGAAAGCATTTTGAAAGGCTTCTTGCGTAGTCAGGTAAGAAAATCGATCAAGCGGTTTGAAAATAATGGCATCCAAGAATTCTTCATTCGAGGAATAATCTCCTGTATTCACATTGGTAGGAAGCTCCATATTCCAATAATACCATTCCTTCATGGTCGCGAAAATGGCATCCCGAACTTCATTGGATTGAGGTTGTGCTGAGGGCTCTTCAGGCGGATCGCAGGCCCAAAAACCCAAAATCAACAATCCGAATACCCATCTGATATTTTTCATAGGCAGTTTTTTTTATCAAAACGGAAAAGTCACCATTTTGATTTTAAATCGCGATATCATAGACCTTTACTGTCTTCCACATGGAAGAGTACTTTTCGATAAACTCCAGGTGAAGCGGGTCAACTTGGTAGGCAGCCTGATCTTCCAAACTGTCAAAAAACAGGGTGCAGGACACGTGCCAGGAATGGTCAACTACATCCCTTGCTTCGGTAGGAGCTGGGGTTCCGGGAATGAAATTTCCTACAGTTTTACACTGACCAAGCATAGGAACTGCCTTGGATAAAAATTCATCCGTATCATTTTTATCATGTAGCCAGAAGAATACTTGGTGGATCATTTTTTGGTTTTTCATGTCTTTTGAAATTGAGGTGATAGGTAAGAAAGCAGCCGCAGAAGCAGCGGTTACTGTTTTGATAAAGTTCCTTCGCTTGTTCATGTCCCTATGGGCTAAGGTTAAGATTCTTAAATATAGAGAATCTAATTCAGGAGAATTAAAAAGGCAATCCATTTTTAAAATGGATTCATTCTAATAGCTCGAAATAGTAATTTAGTGCTTCTGAAAACTCAATGAATAAAGCAATGAACTATAGAAGATTGGGGAAAACTGGATGGAATGTATCCGAAGTGAGTTTGGGAACATGGCAAGTAGGAGGGGGCTGGGGAAAGCCTTTCGATCCTCAAACTGCCTCCGAAATTTTGCATGGAGCCTTTGACCGAGGAGTGAATTTCGTTGATACAGCAGACGTCTATGACGCTGGATTGAGTGAGGCGGCTGTGGGAAAGGCCGTTCGCGAACGGTCCGAAAAAATCTACGTGGCTACCAAATGCGGAAGGAGAATTCAGCCACATACCAATGAGGGATACACACCTGAGATTCTGAGAAAATTTGTGGAGGATAGTTTGAAAAATACAGGTTTGGAGCGTTTGGATTTGATACAGTTACACTGTCCTCTGACACCGGTTTATCTTCGGGAGGAAATTTTTGGGCTTTTTGAGGATTTGAAGAAAGAAGGAAAAATTGCTGCTATGGGTGTCAGCGTAGAAAAGATCAATGAAGCGATGACTGCCATGAAATATGATATTGTTTCGACAGTTCAGATTATTTTCAACATGTTCCGTCAGCGTCCCGCGGAAGTCTTCTTCAAGCATGCACAGGTCAATGATGTAGGGGTGATTGTTCGAGTGCCATTGGCTTCAGGCTTATTGACTGGAAGAATCACTCCGGAAACAACCTTTGGCCAGGAGGACCATCGAAATTTCAATCGGGAAGGAGCCGCTTTTGATAAAGGAGAAACCTTTTCCGGGGTGCCTCTGGAAAAAGCTTTTCCGGTCATTGAAAAATTAAAAGAGGTTTTTGGAAATAATTTGGCGGCCTATGCCCTAAGATGGGTGTTGATGTTCAAAGAAGTTAGCACGGTGATTCCAGGTGCCTCTCGATTGGATCAGGTAATTCAGAATCTGGCAGCCGCAGAACTTCCAGAACTTAGTACTAAGCAAATGGAATTGGTGGAGGAAATTTATGATTCCTATATCCGAACAGAAGTTCATCATTTGTGGTAAAAATTGCCTTCCATGAAGAGAATCTAAAAATCAAGAAAATTAAAAAAGACCAAGGGAATTGCTCCTGAATAGAATTGACTCAATTGGATAATTCAAGTGAAAAAAAACCATTTTTAGGCGAAAAGGGTAGATTCCTAATTAAAAATATGCTCAGAGGATTCTTGTATCTGGGCCTATTGGTTATTCTTTTCTTTTTGATTCGGGAAGCCTTTTCAGAGCAGGAAAGACTGGAATGGTTTGGGAGCATTTATACCGATCCTTATCTGGTAATGACTGTTTTTATAGGTTCTGAAATTCTTTTTGGAATAATCCCACCCGAGATTTTTATGCTTTGGTCATTGGAGACAGGTTTGATAGGACCCTATTTTTGGAGTATTGGGCTTTTGTCGGTAATATCCTATGCTGCCGGATATTTAAATTTCAATATCGGACTTACGATCAACCATAGAAGCAATATTCTCAAGTCCAAGACTAAGTTTGTTCAGAAATACCTGGATTTGTTTAAGCGATTTGGGGCCTTTATGGTAATTGTAGCCTCCATTAGCCCCCTTCCTTTTTCATTGATTGCATTGCTTGGCGGTACTGCTGGCCTGGAAAAACGAAAATATTACCTCTACAGCCTATTCCGTATTCTGAGATATTTTGCCTATGCCTATGTATTGTGGTTGATTCAGGCTTAAGGGTGAGTCTATTCCTCACTCTGCTTTGTGAATGCCTTTGATACAATTAAAAGTTAAACTGAGTGTGGAGATACGCACGGGGGCAAAAGTTTTTTTTGTATTAGTATTGTCTGTTGTTATTTATCTGCTTTTTAGGTAGATCACCCCGAAACTTATCACTAACGGTCTGTGTATGGTGCGTATCCCGCAGGGTATTACGTATAGGTTTTGTTTTGTAGCGTTCTTTTATCCATTTGCGATTTTTTCAGCAGTTATATCCAATACTGTTATGTATTTATTTAGAATAGTTTGACCTGCATTTAAGGGGTCAAGAGAAAACAATAAATCATATGCAGTATAGCCATGGCATGGAGTTCTTAGCAGTCTTGTACTTAGTGCATCCAATTGTGAACTAGTAGTGCTGGATAAATGTGCTGCAGAATTTCTAATTGTTTTTAAATCGAACAAGTCAGTCTGTATTGCTCCTAATTCAGAGTTAAAAACATAGCCTTGATGAAAGTAAATTATACTAAGACGTCTTGTAATCTCTGGGTTTGACCAATCAACATATTTCTGTGTGCCAATAAGTAATTTCTGGGCATGTTCTCGATCAATTGGATTTGCAAATTTTGCAGGCCTGTTACCTAGAATTGATTGCTCATTCATAAGGTAATCAATGAATGATTCTTCAAGAAACTTTTCCCATGCTATGAATAACTTTAAAAATGAAGACTCACTTATAAACTTTCTCAATGAGGCTTGAACTTTGTAGCCACCACTAGTATACCTATTATGAGCATAAGTAATGAATTGTTGACATTCGGCAACGGAGTTTCTAAAGTTGTCCAAATTCTGCTGAAGTCCCACGATTATATTGAGTTTAGCAAGTCAATGACATACTCTGCTCTTCTTATTCTTACTTTGGTATCTGTAGTGGCTCTTCTGCTATCTGTAAGAAATTGTATCTGTTCTACATCAAGTTGTGTTACGTCATCCACTTGAAATAATAGTTCAACCTTTTCAAGTATATTCCTTGCTTTAGGATAATCACCTGGTGATATACGTTTTTGATCTCGCTCAAAATTTTTAAGACCAAAAATTGTGTGGAATATTGAAGTGAAGAGAGTGTAAAAAACGTGTATTCTTCTGAACTCAGTTGATTTTAATCCACTAGGGAATATTTGCTGTATAACTTCAATAGTCTCGTCAAATTGCTTTTCTAAAAGCTTTTCATCATACGGGAACTCATTCTCATATTTATTGTAGTATGACTTGATCTGTTTCTTTGATTGAATACCTTCACACATCGCAATTATTAAATCAGAAACTAGCGTAACATCATTCATTCTCAGAATATTCTGAGAGTTGATTATTCCATTTTCTAACCAAAATTCGTTGTACTTATGTGAAATCCTATCTGCAAGGACTTTAAATGGTCCAAAGTGATTAGCGTTGATTTTTTCTTGCTCATTCAGTGTCACAGAATATGAGTTTAATCGACTAAAAATGTCGAGTATTTCACTGTCAGACATATTTACTAGAAGGTCGGCAGATATCTCATAATTCAATATAAATGACTGGATATCAGGATCAACACTGTCCAATTGACTAAAGTAATAACCGCCATACTTTTCATTATGCCTTTTGGAAATCTGAAAACCGTCATTCAGGTAAGAAAGTATTGTTCTCAAGCGTTGCTGTCCATCGACAACTTCACGAATTGACTGTCTTGTTTGAACATTGATCGATTGTCTTATGAACACTTTAGGTATTGGCTTACCTCTTACAATAGTATCCATCAAGTACGACCTTGCATTATCCGTCCATACAGACCTTCTTTGGAATTTTGGAGAGAGCACAAGTTGTTTCTTATCATGCCATTCTAGAAAATCATTTATGCTATAAGTTCGGCTGTCAAAATTTTTCATTCCTTATATTTTAATGCTACACAACATAATTATTTATGCACTTTTGATACGATTATACATTGATTTTTGATGCATAAATGCACCTTTTTTAATTTTATCTATAAATCATCTAATGGACTTTTTACTTTCTCCAATCTCTTTTGGGACATATGCAGGAAGGTCTCTTTCGTTTTACTGCCGTATTCCCGAAAAGGATTCTGAATGTATCGTAGATTCACATCTTTCCCTAAGAGGTGGTTGGCTTAACTGCCTTTTGCTTATCAGTGTCTTGACTAAGGATATTGGTTCTTGTATTCATGGTCTAAAAAGGCGAAAACCCCTATTGATTTAAAAGTCCATTGAAAATAGTGAAATTTTTTAATGCACTAAAAAATTGTGTGATGAATCTTTTACTGCTTTCAGGATATTGCTCTCGCAGTCCTTCTAAGTAGCTGGATTTCAAATTCGAGTCTTTCGATCTTTTTGCCTTGCTTTGGTTATTAAAATCTTAATGGCTGTGAGTGAAGAAACTCACAGCGGCTAGCCACCCAAAAAAAAGACCCCAAAGGTTGCAAAAACCTTCGGGGGATAAGTATAAACGCTCTTATCAAATTCCTCATAGTATTATTCCACTTTTGATAAGTGGACTATATCGGTTTGACTGAAAAATCATATACTTCTTCCAGTTTTTTTAATTCATTAATTAAATAGTATCGATGCGTGTAGCCTGTCAATATGACAATTCTCTCATTTGTATTATTCTTGATTTGATTGACAATATTATCAACCATAGCCATATTTCTGGTGTCCCAATAACTCATATGTACCGGTAGAAATTCTTTTAAATCATCCGATAATTCTTTACTCTTTAAAATTTTTGGGATTTTATGGTAGGCATATTCTTGTCTAACTCTGATAATACTATCAGCTATTGGATTATTAAAGTCATATGGCGTTTTAGAATTACCAAGGTTAAGGTATTTCTTGGTTACTTCTTGGTATTCATTCATGACCTTGGACTCTTCATTGGATAGTACCTTTTCTCGATTTAGCTTATGAGCCATGCCAAGAAGTTTATCCATGTTTTTTCGGTAATTATGTTTAAAGTGAAATCGATCCCTATCTTCCCATTCATACCCTACAACCTTCGCCTCCGGGTTATGCTCTAAATATCTGAGTGCTACAAAACTTTCTACTTTATTCCCTTTTTGAAAAGAGCTCATAAGTTGATTTAAAAAATCAGTTCTATTGACCATTCTATTTACAGTCTGTTTGTCGCTTTCATATAAAATAATGGATGGAGATACTTTATTGATGTAGCTATAGAGATCATCTCTTTTAAAGTTATTGGTTTCAAAATGCATTGATCCAACTACATATACTTCCGTACCGTTATTTTCAATACTATTTTTTTGAGTCTGTCTTATTGATACTTCTTGACTGATATAGGTGTTTAGGTCTAAATTATACTTAATTATTCCACCTAAACAAAAGATAATGGTAATTGATATCCAGGCTATAAAGGTGTATTTCAAATATTTGAAAAACTTTTTTTTCATGATTATCTTTTAGAATTGGTGACGAACAACTAATAAATCCTATTCTTTTACTGTGTATCGTAGATTTGGCGCATCCAAAATCAAGGTTTTTTCAAGGAATAACTTATTGCCTGTCATTCCTCCTAAATCGCCGCCAATATTAGCGGCTTTTAATACAAAAGCTTGCATTTTATTAGGCCATTCCATGTAGGTTACTGTTTTCAGAGGTATCTTAACAGCGCCAAATTGAAACTCGCCATTACTTTCAATATTGTGTGCAGGAACTTTTCTGCCCCATGACGGGATTTCGAATGATTCCTTTTTTGCATTTGGAACGGCTAATTTCCAAAAGGTGCTTTCTTCAACTATCAATTCAAACATGCTGGAGCCGGAGTCGTACCATAAACTGGCAGGTTTTTTATTGAGTGTTGCCGAAAGAAATATTTTTCGTCCATCAAAAGTAATTGGGAGATAGTCTGTTTCAACATCTGACTTCTGAGGCAATGAATCAAGAAGTGTGATTTTGTTAGATTTAAAATCTATAATTAAAGGATTTTTCTCCATAAAATCATTTCCAATAGAACCTATGATATCAACCGCAGTGCTGTCAGACCAATCTATTTTTTTACCCATACTAACAAAACCGAGAGAGCTAGCCGCTACATCTACTGTACCCACTTTTATAGAGGCTTCAATAGCTCTCAGCTTTCCTTCAATGGTATCAATTTTTATGAGGTTATTATACTTTTCATTGATAGATAGGAAAGGGTTATACTTTAACACGGTAGAAGGTGTCCCGGTATCAAACTGCATATAGAATGTACGATCAACACCTGGAATACTAACAGGAATTAACATGGCCCCATAAGGATTATGTTTGCCATTATAAGTATAACCCTCCCATTTAAAGTCGAAAGGTTGTCCAAGGTTGGTAACGCTTAGTTCATTTGGTGGTGCACTCAAGAATTTATTCTTAAAGTAAAAGAAGCTCATGGTTCCTCCTAAAACTATTAGGATTACTAACCCTAGTAGAATTCTTTTGAATAGTTTCATGATTTATAATTTTTTAATATTTAAATACTCAATTGCTTCATTTCCTCAAGCTTAAAAAGCTTGTTTTGGTAGTAGTTGTCAATACAATATTGCTTTGCTTTTTCCCCTTCTTCTTTGGAAATGTTATGCTCTGCAGATAACGTAGCAATCAAATAATGTAGTTTTAATAAGATTTCTTTGTTACCATCATCATACACCTTATTTGAAGCGGCAAAGTCTCGACTTTGGATTAAAATTTCCATTAATGTTTTATGGTCATTTATATTTTTGAAGCAATCGACTACAAAATCAAAGTTTCCAAAATACACCATAGGCTCAACAGTTATGTTAATTTGATTAAGGGCCTCTTCAAACTTTAAAGCGCTCGTTTCATATGCTCCAATATGGTAGTAAATATTACCCTGATTCATTGCGTCCACACCTCCTTTTTCTTGAGTTACCCCATTTGGAAATATCTTGTGTTTTTCTATAAAAGCATATAATGCATCTAGCTGTTTCTTGTCTTTAGTTTCGAAGATTTGACTAAAAAGACTTTCTACATCACTAAGTGTGTATTCTATATCTAAACCATATAAATCCTTCATATCTTTTGCATAATTGTCTCTTAAGTCATAGAACGTTTTGTACTTTTCTAGTTGTTTGTAGTCTTTATAGACAAAAGATATAGCATCAAATAGGGCAGGTGGCACAACAGAGTTGTGACCCTTTTCATAAAATTTCTTTTGAAATTGAAGTTTCGGATTCGGATCCTTATTGTACATGTTTTCATAATCATCACCTGCTTGTATTCTGTCTGGTGAATCATATTTTGCATTGGCTACAAAATAGTAGAAGGTATCTCCAGCATAGTTTTTCATAGTATTACCCATTCTGGTATCTACATCTTTGTTTTTTCGCTTTCCATAGAAATTGGTAGATATGGATATAAAGCCTCGAAACGGATTGTCTTCTTCTAAAAATAAGTAGTGATTGTATTCAGCTCCATTAGAGTGACCAATCATGACATTAAATCCAGAGGTGCTATATTCCTCATTGATATGTGGTATCAATTCTTGAAACAAGAAGTTTTTGAACTGTTGTCCAGTTTCTTCATATAAAACATCCAGATCTTTATTTCTATTGGATTCTCCATTATTACTTCCGTGAACTATTCCCACCAAAATGGTTTCTGGAATAATTCCATAAGGATCACCAGACATGCTTTCTAAATAGTTTTTGGCTACTTCAAAGTTTCTCCATTCACTATCGGTGATATAAAAAACCGGGTATTTTTTATTTGGGTCGTAGTTGATGGGGAGTACAATTTTAATTTGTCTACCACCACCGATGACATATTTGGAAGGTAAAAATTCAACCTGATAATCTAAACCTAAAGCTGTTCCATCAATAGCATTTGACCAACCTTTGATAATAAAAATATTTTTAGATTCTGATGATTCTAGCTTTTGGTTTGGATTGTTATTTAGAGTCCTTATGATACCTTCAGAATTCCAATCTCCTTGGGTGAATTTAAATTCAGCTGGATAGGTAAGATCTACTGTTATGCTTCTTTCATAATCAGAGATTTTTTCCATTTTTAAGGATTTAGGATTCCAGTTTCCTAATACCTCCTGATTACCAGTTATGTAAACTTCGTCAGTTTTGTTCGGTACAATAACTTTGATTGTTTGTTTTTCCTGACCAAAAACCATTATTGATACCAATAACATGATTTTTAGCACAATTATTCTTTTGTTCATATTGATTGTGTTTTTGAACAAAAGTATGCGGGGGCTCAAGAAAATTCAGGAAAAACCGAGGTGATTTAAGGGCTAATCCCTAGGGTGATTTTTGAATTTTTCTATAAATTCTGTACGATTACTCACTTCTAATTTCGCGTATAGATTGCGAATATGAGTTTTTACGGTATTTAAGGAAATAAAGAGTTCTGTTGCGATTTCTTTGTTGGTCTTGTTGCCAACCAATAGTTCGGCTACCGTTTCTTCCTGAGAGGTTAGACTAAAATCTATAGGAGCCTGTTGTATAGTTTTAGCTTGTTTTAATTTTAGTGTCAGGAACAAAATACCGGCAAAAAACAAAAAAGATAAAACGGCCAAACCATAAGTTAACCTTTTAAAGAAAACCAATTCTTCTCTGGTTTCGGACTTGTAAAGATCATCCAAAAAGTCTTTATACTGCAAAGCATAAAACGAATTATCATAATAGTCGTTTAGTTGGCCTAGTAGTTGAATTAAGAATTCCGGGTCATCGTTCAAGTCTTTTTTAAAAGCACTTTTAGGTAGACTTCCTAGTAAAATTAAGGTGGTTAGGGGATGTGGTTTTTTTTCAATGACAAAAGACTTTAATTCCCTAAGATATTGCTCGGCAGTTTGATTGTTTATATTCTGATAGTTAAAATCTGAGAATTCTTGGCGTAGTTTGTCAGTATAGGACCCATAGGTTTTCCATTCGTTGTCAATGGGATTGGTATTGCGATTACTGGAAAACCAGAATTTACTATTCCTTTCAAAGACGATAGTATCGTTATTGGAAAATATAAAATTATGAAAGTTTTTAAAGTCCTCCATATCGTATTTTTGCACACCTTCAACATCCTCATCTAAATTGGCATAAATACGGTATAATGCGTGCTTTTCTGAAAGCAAACTTCCTTCAAAAGAAAAGTATCCTAAACTATCTGTTACGGTAGAAGTTAGTATTTGATCTGGACCTATAGAATTCAATTCATTGAACTTTAATAGGCATAGATATACTCTTTTGTTTTTTTCCGGAGTGTCTAAATAACCAGATATGGAATATTGCCCAAAACAATAATTACCTATCAAAACTAAAATGAAAGGTAAAATACGCTTAATATAAATGCTCATAAAGAAATGTATCTGGATTTTCAGATGATGGTAAAATAATCAAATCATTTGACAATAAAACCGATTGAGAGCAAGGTTTTTTTGTCAAAATTCCCAATCCAATACTTGGAATAATATCCCTTCCATTCTTCTAACGGTTCAATTTTCATTTTTACCTAATCTGTGTTTTTGCTTCTTTTGACAATTCTGAATATTTAACCTAATGATTGCAGTTTTCATTTTTCCTGCTTTAAAATAGATTTATGTCTGTCGTCCCTTGCATCAAAAGCGGGGTTGCTCTTGATTGATCATTAAGTCCTTTCCAATACATTCCACGCTTTTCTTACCGTCGAACCTTTCTCACCTTGTAATGCAATATGAAATATCCTTGAAAGTAGTGCAGCCTTATCAAGTCCTCACCGGCTTCCAGACCAAGCTGCGCTGTGAAGATATCTGTTGAGAAATCAGGCATGTCTAAAAGGCGAGTAAGTTTCAGAAGGTGCCCTGAAATGGGCGCCTTTGGTTATTGTTTGCTGAAGTCTAGTGCTTACCTAAGTCTCAGCGGTTGCACACCTGATCGAACTCAATCAAATTCCATCCGCTTGTACCGATACCTACGGCCATTTTGGTAAATTTCAAGTTTCTGACCGTCAATGTGATTAATTTCAAACAAGGGGTTTCTGTCTCCTTTTAAATTTTTGTCGAGTAAGAAAAACAAAATCATTCTTGAAGAATCATTGAAATCCAGGCGATAGTTGATGTAATCATAAACATCAGACATTAAAGAGGTCGCATGGTCTGCTGCGTCCTTTCCGAAGATTAGTTTTGGTTCGTTCTCATAGTCATAATTCTCATAAAGCTTATCTTCAACAGCTTCCCATATGCCTGGTAAATATTTATTGGTTCTGTAGATAAGATCTGCAGAGGGCTCATTAGATTTTGAAAAGACAGGGCCTGTAGTTCTACGAGGTTTAAATGACGAACATAAGCTTGAAATACCTGTGACCCATTTGGTATTAGCACAAATATATTCACCCGACATATAGCCCGTTTGTCCATCAGAGGTTCGAATTTTAAAGTAGGGAAATCCATTATTGAATGCGCTTGTAACGGCCATGAGCTCAATGGGATCACCTACAGCTAATTGCCCCATCTCATTCAATTGTACCGATTCTGATAATAATGTTCCTCCAATTGTTTCTGCTTTAATGGGTGGGCTTAATTTCTTTGTGTACGGTTCTTCAAACACATTAATGCGTCTGTAAAGGATCACTTTGTGCTCATCACTGTATTCCCCGGAAGGCTTATGCCTTCCACTCATTGGTTTGTGAACTTCCAGCTCTAATGAATCAATACGCCTGATATGAAAGCGCACGAACGAATTTATAAATTCATCATTATACCAATCTTGATGATTCCTATCAAAGTCGATAAACATCATCGTTTTACTTAATGTATCAAGATGCAATCGATAATCAGCAAACACGGGTTGTCGACCAAAAACTTTGTTAAAAATGTCCATGCTGGCAGCCTCCTGACTAATGATTAGAATCTCTGGCTCTTCCTCATCGCCATCTACAATTTCCCAGAAACCCGGCAAATGTGCTTGTACTCGAGCGACTAGCTCAATGGCTTCTGCATTAAATTCTGAATCGTAAGGTTCAAGTCTTGTTTGTTGTTCGAAGGATGAACAGGGAGCGTTGGTACCGTTAACCCAAGTGGTATTTGAGCAGATATGCTCACCAGACAGATATCCTGTTTTGCCGTTTCCATATTTAATTTTAAAGTATGGGTGTCCATATCTTTCCTGGGTAGTGACTGCCAGTATTTCAATGGTTTCGCCAGCAGGTATTTCGTCAATTGCGGCCCAGCGCGCAAGGGATTTAGGGAGGACCGGGCCAGCAAGAGACTTAGCCACTACTGTTGGGCTGATGTTGACTTCAAAGGGCTCTGATGTCAAATATTTCACTATGAATATTCCAGAGAAGATAATCACAATGGTCATTAAGGCACCAAATTTTTTATAAAGACTGCCGAACAACCAAATGCTTAGCGTGACCAGAAAGATGCCAGCCCCGGATAGCATAAATACGATTGACAAAATAAATGTGCCAAAATCCTCGGTTCCTTTCCCGCTCATCGTTGTGATAAGACTGAATCCAATGGCAAATAGCGCAATTCCGATAGCTATTAAAATCAGAGCAGTCGCACTTTTAATTGTTCGATTTTTTGTCATCTTGTTGCCCAAATTAAAATTGAGAAAGATTTTATACTTCTGCCCCTTTGTTTCGTGCAGTTATGAAGCCTAACGATTTTGTATATGAGCCGTTTTAATGGCTTATATACATTGTTTTAAATAGTAATTATTTCGAAAACAAAACATTTTTTTTCATGATAAGATTAATAACAATTCTAATTATGAAATAGCCAATTAGTATAATAAAAAAAGGACCAAAATTGAAGCTAAAATATAAATCATCAAATGGCCAAAATAACTTGTTAATAATTGGGCCCAAAATCGAAATGTAAAGGGCTAGCCAAATTCCAATAGCTGTGACTTCAATAACTAAATTTTTATGTTTAAAAATCCTCTGGATAATGTTTTTGACAAGGAGCACAATTACAATCAATGATAATACCGCGGATATACTAAATAAAAGCCAATACCAAGGATGTTCTTCAAAAGTCGAATCGCTTCTACCTATATGTTCAAAGTAATCATAAACGGAATATATGACTACTATAGACATTAAATAGGCTAAAGGATGTTTAATTAATTTTTTAATCATACCTATTATTTACAACTTATTTATTTATGCACTTTTGGTGCTTTTATTCACTGATTTTGGGTGCATAAATGCACCTTTTTTTACGTTTATTCATAAATCATCAAATGGACTTTTAACATTCTCTAAGCTCTTCTGGGATACATGCGTGTAGGTTGCTGTCGTTTTACGGCTTTTTTGCTCCATAAGATCCTGAATGAAGAATAGGTTTACATCTTTCTCTAAGAAGTGGGTAGTCTAACTGTCTCTTGCTTATCAGTGACTTGGCTAAGAATAATCGTTTTTGTATTCATGGTCTAAAAAGGTGAAAACCCCTATTGATTTAAAAGTCCATTGAAAATAGTGAAATATTTTAATGCACTAAAAAATTGTGTGATGAATCTATTGTTGATTCGGTATTTTTCTATTGCTGTACTTTCAAGTAGCTGGATTTCAAATTCGAGCCTTTCGATCTTTTTGCCGCAGGTTTATCACTTAAATAGAAAATATGGATGGCTGGGATGGAAACAATGACTAGTTAATCCGTGCGTGAGGACAGGCACGGAGTATTCATAGCCGTGAGTGATGACACTCACGTGGGCTGAGTGATATGAAAGACCTTCGAGGTTGTGGGAATCCCCAAAGGTCAAAAAAAGACCCCAAAGGTTCCAAAAACCTTAGGGGTCCATCTTGGTACTTGATACTAGATTCTAGCTACTAACTTACGCTTCTTTCTTAGCCATTCTGTTTCGCTCATTTTCATCCAAATAGATCTTTCTCATTCGGATGTTTTTGGGAGTGATTTCCAAGTATTCGTCTTTTTGAATGTATTCCATGGCTTCTTCCAAAGAGAATCGCTTTGGCGGAGCAATGCGGGTATTATCATCAGAACCCGATGCACGCATGTTGGTTAGTTTCTTTCCTTTTTGAACATTCACCACCAAATCATTGTCTCGTGAATGCTCCCCGATTACCTGACCTGTATACAATTCATCTCCTGGTTCGATAAAGAAAATACCTCTATCCTGAAGTTTGTCAATCGCATAGGCAGTACACTGTCCGCCTTCCATAGAGATCAAGGAACCGTTGATTCGGCCTGGGATAGGGCCTTTGAAAGGCTCATAAGCTGAGAATCGGTGGTTCATGATGGCTTCTCCTTGAGTAGCAGTCAAGACGTTGTTTCTCAAACCGATCAAACCTCTGGAAGGAATTTTGAACTCCAAGTGCTGTAAATCCCCTTTAGGCTCCATCACCAAAAGTTCACCTTTTCGCTGAGTAGCTAATTCGATTACTTTTCCAGCTGTTTCCTGAGGTACGTCTACTACCAAGGTCTCAATAGGCTCACACTGTACCCCATCAATTTCCTTGAAGATTACCTGAGGCTGACCCACTTGTAATTCATAACCTTCCCGACGCATGGTTTCGATCAAAACAGACAAGTGAAGAATTCCTCGTCCATATACGATAAACTTATCTTCCGAATCGGTAGGCTCTACGCGAAGTGCCAGGTTTTTTTCCATCTCCTTCATCAAGCGATCCCGCAGGTGACGGGAAGTCACAAACTTGCCTTCTTTACCAAAGAAAGGAGAGTTGTTGATCGTGAAGAGCATGTTCATGGTTGGCTCATCGATCGCGATGCGTGGAAGCGGTTCTGGCTTTTCCACATCAGCAACTGTATCGCCGATTTCGAAATCCTCCAATCCAGTGATCGCACAGATATCACCTGCCTGAACAGTCTGAACTTTGTTTTTGCCTAATCCTTCGAAGGTATGCAGTTCTTTTACTCGCATCTTTTTGATGCTTCCGTCTGCTTTGCAAAGCGCAATTTGCTGACCTTCGGAAACAGTTCCTCTTTTTACTCTACCGATAGCGATTCGACCGACAAAGTTGGAGTAATCCAAGGAAGTGATCTGCATCTGTAAAGTACCTTCTTCAATTTTTGGAGCAGGGATGTATTCCAAGATAGCGTCCAGCAAAGGAAGAATAGAGTCTGTTGGGTTTTTCCAATCCGGTCCCATCCAGTTTTGCTTGGCAGAACCATAAAGGGTATGGAATTCCAATTGCTCTTCAGTAGCGTCCAAATTGAACATCAAGTCGAATACGGCTTCGTGAACCTCATCTGGACGGCAATTTTCTTTGTCTACTTTATTGACTACCACGATTGGAGTCAAGCCAAGTGAAAGTGCTTTTCCCAATACAAATCGGGTTTGAGGCATTGGGCCTTCAAAAGCATCAACTAGGAGAATTACTCCATCGGCCATTTTCAATACGCGCTCTACTTCTCCTCCGAAGTCGGCGTGACCTGGGGTGTCAATGATATTGATTTTGGTGTCCTTGTATCGGACAGATACGTTTTTCGAAAGGATGGTAATTCCTCTTTCCCGCTCCAAGTCATTGTTGTCCAGGATCAAATCATCGAATTGCTGATTTTCCCGGAAGATTTTGGAAGCGTGGATGATTTTGTCGACTAGGGTAGTTTTTCCGTGGTCAACGTGTGCGATAATCGCGATATTTCTGATATTCTGCATGCTATGCGTTTTTCAAGCCGCAAAGGTAGGTAAAAAAGATGGGAAGAAGGTTATGCCATTGTGAAGTATTCTTCGATTCTACTAAGAACTAAAATAGCACATGTTTTTGGTCAATTTTTCGGAAAAGTAAGCAAGGGAAAAACAAAAGAGTATTCTAGTCTTTTGATGAAAGATGCTTTATAGCTTGCAGTATTTTCTCTTTGATCAATTTCATACAAAGGCTGATTTTGATTTCATTTTCCAAGCTTCATAGCTACTTAAGGAATGGATCACCACAATAAAGCAACAAGTGACCGAAAGATAGTTAACCAAATAATCAGGGACTAACTTATCCAATCCAAAAACCCGGGGAAGGTTAAGGAATAAATTGTAGAAATGAAGAGGAAGAGTCAAATAGGAAATAAAGTGATTGCTAAAAACGGACCTTACCCTGATTCCAGAATTTCCAAAAAGTGTTCGAATGGCTTTCGTTTTTTTACGTGACCTGTAGGTGATATAAAACATAAAACCCACCAAATAAACCAAAGGGAGCAAAAAGAGCAGGATTACTTGCATCTTCCAAGTCAGCATATTTACCAATAGGGTCAAAATCCCCACTAAAGCCAGGGTGAAAGCCATTTTGGGCCAAGAAAAGTAGCTTTTAATAATAGACCATTGCGTAGAGCGGATGGATTTTTGAATATTCTTGTTGAGCTCACTCTGAATTTTATGGCAGTACGCGTAGGTCCATTTTTGATCTAGCGCCTCTAATTCCTTGTCGAATTTTTCTTCCGGCAGATTTTCCAGATGGCTGAGGTAGTGGTCATAAATCTCTCCAAGCAATTCTACTGCATAAATCTCCTTTTTGATTATGGATTTTTGGACAGCCTGAAGTTCGGATGTACTTAGCTTTCTCATTTAGATTGAAAAATTAGAATTTCAAGTCAGGGTTTAAACCCGGATTAATGATGCGCTGCATGTTTTCAACAAAAGCCTGCAATTCGGCCAGTTTGGAGCTAACTTCCTTTTTACCTGATTTGGTTAGGCTGTAGTACTTGCGGACACGATTATCGACTTGTTGGATTTCAGTAGTCAAAAGTCCTTCCGCTTCCAGCTTATGAAGGGCAGGGTAGAGGGCTCCTTCCGTGATTTTGATTTCACCAGCAGTCAATTCCTTGACTTTTTGGGTGATTTCATAGCCATACATTTTATCATTTTCCTCTAGAAGCTTGAGGATAATGGTTTGAAGGCTTCCCTTGATCAGATTATTGTTGGACATGGCAAAATAGCATCGAAGTCCAAATATATAAAAAGATTATATACCTAAGAATATTAGGTAATAAAAATGGCCAATTGGGCCTAAATATCCTCTTTTTGAATTTTTGAATGAAGTTCAAGTAGTAAGGGTAGGGCAGCGGAGCCATACCATTCTTTGAGTTCCATTTTTAAAACTCCTGCTTGAATAGAAGGGTCGCTTTCTGTAAGTTTTTGCGCTTCTTCCAAGGATTCTACATTGAAAAAGAACAGGCCTCGTAAATCCTCATTCCCAAAGAAAGGGCCTGCCAAGACCATTTTTCCCTCCTCCGCTAATTTGTTGATATTGGCTAGGTGGCCTTGCTGAAGTTTCGCTCTTTCCTCTGCGCTGTATTCATTGACGCGCTCGCCTCGGTACAGGAATGCAATCACATATTTTTTCATCCCGTAATCATCAGCACCGAGTTTGGTGGCTAATTCCTGATCAAAGTCGGGGTTTTGAGCCAATGCTCCTCCAATACCTGCCAAGAATAAAATTAAGCTTAGATAAATAGTCTTCATAGGGTTTTTATTTTAGGATTAGGGCAACGGTATCGGATTTTGTGCGGACTTTCAGCCAACTGAGTAATTTCTTTGTTTCGCTTGAGGTAGGCTTTCTGGTAAATTCTGCAAAAGCCATCAAAAGCGTGTCGGTTTCGGCTTTTTCCAAATCACTTAATACCGTCCGGTTAAGGGTGAATTTACGCAAATTGGGATGGTTAATCTTTGCTTCCTGGGCAATTTCAGGTCCTAAAGCTCGAATCTGACCATAATTGGCTACTTCTGCTTCCAATAAAGCAATTCGTTCATCCTTATTTCGGATGACTTCCTCGTTTCGTTCATATAGATCTTTTAGAATGTCTGACCGAAGTACGTTCAGATCGGTAGAAGAATTACCACTTTGCTGAATAATGATTTCCGTTCCTGCCAGATTGTATTCTGCGGCTTTGGATTTGGTGATATCCAAAATTTCCTGATCCAATTCTTCTCCAATCAACATCACTTCGATTTGAGGAGGGTTGCTGGAGTAATTGAAATTCGAATTCAAAACCTGGGTTCGTGGGAATTTCATTTCTACTTGGATATATCTTCTAGCCTGCTCTTGCCAGAGTGTTCGAACTACTATCCCATAGGCTAGGTAGACACTAGGAATGATCGTCAGTAGCGTGAAAAGCGTGATGTAGGTTTGGACCCGTTTTTCCTTTTTTTCATCCATAAATTCCTTCTTTGGAAACTTCATAAATCGGACGATCAGATAGGTCGAAAGAGAGATGAAAACCGAGTTGATAAAGAAGAGATAAAAGGCTCCAAAAAAGTAATAAAAATTCATCGTAGCTAGGCCGTATCCGGCAGTACAAAGAGGAGGCATCAAAGCGGTTGCAATGGCCACTCCGGGGATGGCATTACTCTTCTCTTTTCGGGAGCCGGCAACGATCCCGGCAAGGCCTCCAAAGAGGGCGATCAGCACGTCCCAGATGGTAGGCTCTGTTCGTGCCAAAAGCTCAGATTGAGCATCATCCAAAGGAGTAAAAAAGAAGTAAATCGAAGAGGTCAAAATGGCTATGAAAACAGCCACTCCTAAGTTGCGTAGAGAGCGCTTGAGTAACTCGAAATCATTGATCCCCGCAGCTAGTCCGACGCCCATGATTGGACCCATCAAAGGGGAGATCAACATGGCACCAATAATGACCGCTGTGGAGTTTACATTGAGACCTATGGAAGCCACAAAAATGGCGAAGATTAGGATCCATAAATTGGCACCTTTGAACTCCACATTTTTCCGGATGTACTCAATGGTATCAAGTTCATCTTCCTTTCCTTCATGTAAATCAAAACGGTCTCGGAGGTAAATCAAAAAACGGATTAGCTGACTTCCTTGTCTTTTTTTCGGGGCTGTAGGCTCCATCATAATAATTCTCAATTTGTAGGCAAAATACTTAGATATAGGGAAAATCTATCGTAGGGGAGGGTGCTTTTTTCTGGCCCGAAACTTGAAATAAGAAGATGGAACATTCTTGTGAGGAGAATTTTTTAGATAGGAATTTCTATTAAAAATTAGTTAGAATAAGGTTTATATAAAAAATGCTAACTATCTGATTTAAAATTTGATATCATTGTTTTAGAATCATCAAAATTTTACGAGTCTAAAAAAATTAGATAAGACTAAAAATAAAACTTTCATTCAAAATCTTCCCTTCTCAGTATTTCGGGATATTTTTAGGCCTTGAAAATTTTATCGGAGATTTCCATTTTAATTAATCAAGATTTAGAACTTATGCCTCGATTGATTTTTTTAGATGATGATCGAATCCAACACTTGTTGATGCGGAAGTTGTTTCAATTTCATCTCCCCGATTGGGACTTTGAGTTTTTTGAAAATGCACGAGATGCCAAGGTTTGGTTGAGTCAAAATCCTGTTGATTTAATTATCTCTGATCTGAATTTAGATACTGAAAGCGGGTGGGATTTTGTAAAGGAAATCGGCGAATATTCGGAAACACCAGTAGTCTTTTTGACTAGCAATATTTCACCTGAAGACAGTCAAAAAAAGGAGCAGTTTTCTCAGGTGAAACTCCTCCTCGAAAAGCCCTTGGAGGAGTCAGGTTTTGCTCAGATTTTGGAGGTGCTTCAGTCATGAATTTTGATCCGATAAAGGACTAGAAAGGGGCTTGATTTTTGCCTGAAAATTCCTTTCAATTTTAATCCTTTCTTCCCACAATTTTTCCTTAAAAATTGAGATCAAAATCTCACTGGAGTATTCTTGATTATTTGGTTTTTAAACTTGGGTCAATTTTGAGTTTTTGATAATTATCTGGCTCTATTTTTTCGATAAAAATGGCACTGATTTGTACTCGTTTTCTACTTTAAATTTTGATGGTATTTATATGAGATTTTAGGATGTTTTTCCGCTTCAAAATTCTTAAAAATCCCTTTCCAAAATTCATTTAAAACAAGCTGGATGTTAGGGATTTTTTGGTGCTTACTTTTCCAATTGAAGTTGATCCCTTGAAGACTAAGTCAAAAAATAAAAATCAAAATTTTAGAATCTGATATTATAGAGAGTATTCTTTCAAGAGTAATTGTCGCTTGCAAATCATATTTTAAACCAAAGCTCGTTTTAGAATAAAGTTTTGTTTTAGGTAGCTAAAGTTTCGTTAAATTTAAAGCAGATATTGAACTCGTTGATTTTTATTTTATTTTCTTTGCAATGCTTCCTGCGGGTAATTAGACCAAACTCTTTAGATTTAGCATCCTATGGCTGAAGAAGCAGACGATCGTAAACCTTTCCTTTCGAAAAAAATTGACAAATTTTTCACAGGCCTCGCTGACGCTTGGAATTTTGTCAGACGTTTTTGGCAGGAGGTATTTCTTCCACCTTATGAGTTTAAGGAGGTAATTCATCAATGTTACCGGATTGGAGTTGAATCTCTTCCGCTTATTTCTTTGACTGGATTTATTGTCGGAATTGTATTTACTAACCAATCCAGGCCTTCTCTTTCGGAATTTGGAGCTACATCTTGGTTGCCTTCATTGATTTCCATTGCTGTGGTAAGAGCCATGGGACCTTTGGTGACAGCTTTGATTGCTGCGGGTAAGGTAGGCTCGAGTATTGGTGCTGAAATCGGTTCCATGAAGGTGACGGAGCAAATTGATGCAATGGAGGTATCAGCTACCAATCCCTTCAAATTCTTGGTAGTTACCCGAGTATTGGCTACCACCTTGATGATTCCGATTTTGGTCATGTATACAGATTTTGTAGCCCTCATAGGCTCTTTTCTGAATGTCAATGCCAATGAATTAGTCAGTCTTTCCACATTCTTTGTCCAGATTTTCGAATCTATATCTTTCTTGGATATCTGGTCTTCGGTTTTAAAATCCCTGCTTTTTGGTTTTACCATTGGAATTGTGGGGTGTTATAAAGGATATCATTCTTCGAAAGGAACCGAAGGTGTGGGACGGGCCGCGAATTCTGCGGTAGTAATTTCTATGTTCTTGATCTTTATTGAAGAATTGCTTGTTCTTCAGGTAGTAAATGCAATTCGGGGGATGTAAGCATGTCAGATAAGGTTGTTGAAATAAGGGATTTATATAAAAGCTTCGGAGACTTGGATGTCTTGAAGGGAGTCGATTTGGATCTTCATCGGGAAGAAAACTTGGTAGTCCTCGGTCGATCTGGAACAGGAAAATCCGTATTGATCAAAATCATGGTTGGCCTTTTGAAGCAGGATAGAGGTCAAATGGAAGTGTTGGGACAGGAAGTATCTAATCTTACCCCGAAAGAATTGAATGCCCTTCGACTGAAAATTGGGTTTTCTTTCCAGAACTCAGCCTTATACGATTCTATGACTGTTCGGGAGAATATGGAGTTTCCCTTAGTCCGAAACATTAAAAATCTGACAAAAAAGGAGATTACCTATAAAATTGAAGAGTTGCTGGATGCGGTGGGATTGCCACAGACCATCAACCAAATGCCATCTGAGCTTTCCGGAGGTCAGAAAAAGCGAATCGGTGTAGCTCGTACCTTAATTCTCAATCCTGAGATTATGCTATATGACGAGCCTACTGCCGGATTGGATCCAATTACCTGTGTGGAGATCAATAATCTGATCAATGAGGTAAGGGAGCGATACAAAACCACTTCAATTGTAATTACCCACGATTTGGCCTGTGCGAAAATGACAGGAGACCGGATGGCAGTTTTACTTGACGGTCAATTTAGAGCAATGGGTACCTTTGAAGAAGTATTTCCTCATGCTGAGGACAGGCGTATAAAATCATTCTACGATTATAATTTTATTGAATCATGAGAGGCGAAAATAAACGGTCCGTTATCGTCGGAATCTTTGTTTTTCTGGGAATTGCCATTCTTGTAGCAGGAGTTCTGACTTTGGGAGGGCAACAGAAAAAGTTTGTCAAATCCATAGCACTCAAAGCTGTTTTTGATGATATCGGCGGTTTGCAGACAGGTAATAATATTTGGTTTTCTGGTGTAAAAATCGGAACCGTTCGAAAAATCAATTTCTATGGAGATTCCCAAGTAGAGGTTGAAATGAACGTGGAAGAATCTGTATCAGAATTTATTCGAAAGGATTCCAAAGCGACAATCAGTTCTGATGGATTGATTGGTAACAAGATCATCGTGATTTATGGTGGTTCCACTCAAGCTCCTCCGGTTCAGGATGGAGATAGATTGGAGGCAGTAATGCCTTTGGATACGGATCAGATGATGGAAACTTTGCAGGTGAATAATGAAAACCTGGTTGAAATTACCAATGACCTCAAATTATTGACAAGTAAGCTGGCGCAAGGAGAAGGTATCGTAGGAGCTGTAATGACAGACTCCTTATTAGCTGAGAACTTTAAATCCATTTTGGCCAACCTAAACCGAGCTAGTATCAACAGTAATCGCATGTTGGACGAATTGAATAGATTCTCCGGTAAGTTAAACGAAGAGGGTAACCTATTCCATGATTTGGTTACTGACCGGGAAATTGCTCAAGATATTCGAGCTACTATGGAGAGCTTTAAATCGGCAGCAGCAAATACGGAGGAACTGACACAAAAATTGACTGAAATTTCAGATAAACTCAATGATCCAAACAACACCGTTGGACTGTTGCTCAACGATCCGGAATTTGCGGAATCTCTGAAAAGTACTTTGGTTAATACTGACTCGGCAACTTATAATCTGAATCGCGGAATGGAAGCCTTAGAATACACCTGGCCTTTCCGAAAAGGATTTAAGCGAAAAGCCAAAGCAGAGGCGAAAGAGCAAAACCAGTAAATAGATCTCAAGCCCGTTGGAAAAACCATCGGGCTTTTTTTATGACTAAAAAAGTCTATTCAGGTTAATTTTAACAATTATAAAATTTTCATTCCATCGGGATCAGATTCTTTATTCCCCAAGCATAAATCTTATTTTTGTGCGCAATCCTATTGAAACCTATGTTATCGAATATTAATCCTACACATACAGACGCTTGGGCTAGATTACAAAGCCTGTCTGAGAAATATAAAGACCTCACCATTTCCAGTTTATTTTCTGAGCAAGATCGCTTTGAACGCTATAGCTTGACCCTCGAGGAAATTTTGGTTGACTACTCCAAAAACAGAGTCAATGATGAGATTTTTAAGGCTTTGTTGGATTTGGCTAGAGAAACCAAATTACATGAAGCTATTGAGGCGATGTTTACCGGCGAACCAATCAACGGAACAGAAGGCCGTGCTGTGTTGCATACTGCGCTACGAAACAGAGCTAATACTCCCGTTTATGTTGATGGGGAAGATGTCATGCCAGAGGTAAACCGAGTTTTGGAGAAAATGAAGGTTTTCTCCACCAAAGTCCAAAAAGGGCAATGGTTGGGATATACTGGAAAGCCAATCAAAAGCTTGGTAAATATAGGAATTGGCGGGTCTGATTTGGGGCCAGTGATGGTGACGGAGGCCTTAAAACCTTTCCAATCAAAAGATGTAGAAATCTTTTTTGTTTCCAATGTGGATGGAACTCATATCGCTGAGACCTTAAAGAAAGTCGATCCCGAAACCACCCTCTTTTTTATCGCTTCCAAAACGTTTACCACGCAGGAGACCATGACCAATGCCCATACGGCTAGAAATTGGTTTTTGGAACATACTAAAGATGAAAAGGCAATAGCTAAGCATTTTGTGGCTTTGTCCACCAATCAAAAAGGCGTAGAAGCATTTGGAATTGACCCTGACAACATGTTTGAGTTTTGGGATTGGGTTGGTGGTCGTTATTCCCTTTGGTCTGCGATTGGACTTCCTATAGCCTGTGCCATTGGGTTTGACAATTTCGAGCAATTATTGGCTGGAGGTCATGCTATGGACTTACATTTCAGAAAATCCATGTTTGACCGAAATATCCCTGTGATATTGGCTTTGATTGGAATTTGGAACAACAATTTCTTGGGTGCTTGTTCTGAGGCTATTCTTCCTTACAATCAATATATGCATCGCTTTGCTGCCTATTTTCAGCAAGGAAATATGGAAAGTAATGGCAAGTATGTCTCCAGAGCAGGAGAAAAAGTCAACTATACCACAGGGCCTATTATTTGGGGAGAACCTGGAACCAATGGGCAGCATGCATTCTATCAATTGATACATCAGGGAACCCATTTAATCCCTTGTGATTTTATTGCTCCTGCGATTTCGCATAATCCAATTGGAGATCATCATCAGAAATTACTTTCCAACTTCTTCGCACAAACAGAGGCTTTGATGAATGGAAAGACTTTGGAGCAGGTTCGAAAGGAAATGAATCAGGCAGGAAAGTCTGTTGAAGAAATTGATCGGGTGGCACCTCACCGAGTATTTGAAGGAAACCGACCTACTAATTCGATTTTGGTGAAAAAAATTACGCCTTACACGCTAGGGATGTTGATTGCCATGTATGAGCACAAAATCTTTGTACAAGGGGTGATCTGGAATATTTTCAGCTTTGACCAATGGGGAGTGGAACTTGGGAAGGTTTTAGCGAGCAGTATCCTCCCAGAACTTCAAAATGAGGATGAAATCACCTCTCATGACAGTTCAACTAATGGACTGATCAATGCCTACAAGAAGATGAGAAGTGTATAATATAAAAGTATGATTACCCTATCTGTCAGATTGAGCGGAGTGGGCTTCGACTCCGCTCAGCCTGAAGATGGACTCCGCTCAGTTTGATATTCGACTTCGCTCAACATGACAATTGAATTCTTTCAGCTTGAAATTTGATTCCGCTCGGCCGGCATTCGAATTTCCTCAACTTGATTTCAACTTGGCTTAGCTTGACAATTGACTTTGTGAGCATACCAGAAGAAGTGCTGTCGGATCAATCTTTTTATTCTTTCAATAGCTTTATTCCTACAGCTTCAAGCCCTTTTAATTGTTGCTCTCGCATATATTGGAGTAAGACAATAGATTTTGTTTGATCACTGATTGATAAAGAGACTGTGTCAAATTTAGTGTAGGTGCTTCCAAAGCCCTCTCCAAGTGGTTCTCCTTTAGCATCAAAGAAGGTGATATCAATCAATTCATCCTGAAGAATATTTTTCAGTGAATCCCTCACTAATACTCGGATATAGCAATTAGAAAAGGGATACTCGTCTTTAAAGCGAATTCCAATCAAGGATTGATCGGGTTTTTCCGAGATAGATGAAATATCGTAAATAAGGCTGTCTTGCATTCCCCAACCATTCGGAGCGATCGTCTCATACGTTTCATATATCCTGTCATCAGAGCAGGATACCAAGACGAATGAAAATGCAACTAGTAGTCCTATCCACTTATTCATCACCTTTTCCATTGTTTGGTTTTTGGTTCTTTCTAGGTGGGAATCTACGTTTCTGACGTGAATTATTTGAATCCCCGGAGTTCGAAGGAGATCCCTGATTTGGGTTTTTATTTTCATTGGAACCCATATCCGGCCTTTGCCTAGGCTTTCTTCTAGGATTTCTACGCTTTTGGGATTGATTGTTAGTTGCTCTTGCTTCCTCCCGTGGAGTGTTTTGATTGCCTTGCTTAGCTGGTGAACTTTGTTGATTGGTATTGGGAGCCTGAGCTTCTTGGTTTCTTGGAGGTCTGTTTCGGTTCTTTTTCTTCTTCTTTTTCTTTTTGGAGAATTTCTTATCCAAAAGTTCCAATTCCAAAGTAGACTGGGCAGCCATGTCTTCCAATTCAGTGGATTCATTCACCTGAAGGTTGAATACTTTACCACCGTTGGAGTTGATTTCCAAGATTTCTACCACCCGATCACAGCTGATGCTATGCCAGTCATTATCATTATTGTAGCTAAACCACATCAATCGACGGAAGATATCAGTCTTCTGAAGCTTGGCAGGACCTTGCTCCGTTAGAAGTGGCTTTTCTACAGTTGGAATATTCTTGATAGCCTCGATGTAGGTGTCCAATTCGTAATTCAGACAACATTTCAGTCGGCCACATTGTCCACTAAGCTTGGATGGGTTTAAGCTGAGGTTTTGGTATCGAGCTGCTGAAGTACTGACATTTTTAAAATCTACAAGCCAAGTTGAACAGCATAATTCCCGTCCACAAACACCGATACCGCCCAATCTACCGGCCTCCTGACGAAGGCTGATTTGGCGCATTTCTACGCGGATTCGGAATTCACCTGCCAGGATTTTGATCAACTCCCGAAAATCTACCCGCTCATCTGCAGAATAGTAAAAAGTTGCCTTACTGTTGTCTGCTTGGTATTCCACATCAGACAACTTCATTTTAAGTCCTAATTCCTGAATAATTTGACGGCAACGATAGAGAGAAGGGATTTCACGGTTTTTAGCTTCTTCCCATTTTTCAAGGTCTTTTTGGTTGGCAATGCGATAGATCCGAGTGATGTTGTCATCATCCCGGATTTTGCGTTTTTGCATTTGTAGTCGAACCAATTCCCCCTGAAGGGAGACATAGCCAATATGGTGTCCGCTAGGGACATCAACCACCACGGGATCTCCTGTGTGAAGATCCAAATAATCTAAATTTCTAAAATATTCCTTTCTGCCCCCTTTGAATTTGACCTCTACAATGTCAAAGTTGTCCACTTCGGGAATCCCCATGTGAGACAACCAGTCAAAGGAATTCATTTTATTACAATCGCTCGTGCCGCAGGTTCCGTTATTCTGGCATCCTCCGGTACCTCCTGAGGAGGTGGAGCAGCTACTACATCCTGACATATATTGCTACAGGACCAAGTCCTGATTTGATTTGGGTTTATTTAATCAATTTTAGAATATCCTGTCCGATATCCTTACGATAATAGTGGTCTTTCCAGCTGATTTTTTTGACCGTGGAAAAGGTGCGCCGTAATGACTCCTTCAGGTCTTTTCCTCGACCTGTGATGGCTAATACCCGTCCTCCCTGATTGGTCAGATCTCCGGTTTCATTTCTTCCGGTACCAGCATGGAAAATAGTTGTATTTTCCTCATCCGAAGGAATGGAAATGACAAAACCTTTTTGATAGCTACCTGGATAGCCCCCGCTAACCATTACCACAGTGGTGGCATAATCTGGGGAAATTTTTAATTCGTAATCTTTAAGGTTTTGGGTAGCGATAGCCCAAAGTAAATCCACAAAATCGCTTTCAATTCGTGGTAAAACCGCTTCTGTCTCCGGGTCACCCATTCGTACATTGTATTCGATTACATAAGGATCTCCATTTTTATTCATCAAGCCGATAAACAAAAACCCTTTGTAAGGAATATCTTCTTCTGCCAGTCCGGCTACTGTAGGTCTCACAATTCGCTCCTCAACTTTGTCCATGAAATCCTTATCTGCGAAAATCACCGGACTCACGGCACCCATGCCTCCAGTATTCAGCCCCGTATCACCTTCTCCGATACGCTTGTAATCCTTGGCTTCGGGAAGAATTTTATAGCTTTTTCCATCCGTTGCGACGAAGACAGAAAGTTCGATTCCGGTTAGGAATTCTTCGACAACCACCTTTGCAGAGGCTTCTCCGAACTTTTGATCCAAGAGCATTTCTTTGAGAGATTCTTTTGCTTCTTCCAAAGTTTGGCAGATCAAAACTCCCTTACCTGCGGCTAAACCATCTGCTTTCAGGACGATTGGGAGACTTTGTTTTTCCAAATAGGCTAATCCTTGCTCAAGTTGATTGGCATCGAAAGTTTCATAAGCAGCAGTAGGAATTTGATGACGCTGCATAAATCGCTTTGAAAAATCTTTGCTTCCTTCTAAGGTGGCTCCAAGTTTTGATGGGCCCACCACTGGGATTGATCGAGTTGATTCCTCGCTAGCTAAATAATCAACAAGACCTTTGACGAGGGGTTCTTCTGGCCCAACAACTACAAGGTCGATTTGGTGATTTAGGATAGCAGATTTGATTTTATCAAAGTCAGAAACTCCAATGGATAAATTGGTTGCAATTGCTGCCGTTCCCGCATTTCCAGGGGCAACAAAAAGTTGGTTGCATTTTGGACTTTGTACAATCTTCCAAGCGAAGGCATGTTCACGGCCTCCGCTTCCAAGCAATAGTATATTCATTTAATTACTTCGATTTAATTAGCATGATCGGAAATAAACTTGATTCGATAGACTCGCAGCTCATCTTCTGCGAAATCCTCGTCTTCAAGTTCATCCAATGCAGCTTGAATGTTGTCGCTTTCTGCATTCATAAAATAATCATGAACGATCTCTTCACGTTCCTCATCCATGATGTGATGAATGTAGTAATCGATATTTAGTTTTGTTCCTGAGTAGATGATCTGCTCAATTTCTTGAAGCAATTCGTCCATACTCAGGTTGAGATTGTCGGCGATTTCATCCAGATCAATTTTTCGATCAATCTGCTGAATGATGGAAATTTTGACTTTGGATCGAGAACCGGCAGTTTTTACAACTACTTCTGAGGCCGTTTCAATCTCATTTTCCTCCACATAATTTGCAATGAGTTTGAGGAAAGGTGCACCAAATTTAGCGACTTTTCCCATTCCAACTCCATTGATTTGAGCTAGTTCTTCCCGTGTGGTAGGGTAGAGGGTAGCCATTTCTTCCAAGGAAGGATCTTGGAAAATTACGTAAGGAGGTAGGCCTTTGGCTTTTGCTACTTTCTTACGTTCAGCTTTGAGCAATTCAAACAGTTTCTCGTCGTAGGCTACTCCACCGGCAGACACATCCAATTCTGTTTGTTCGTTTTGAATCTCATGTTCATAGTCATGATCCTTGTAAAGATCCACTTCGAATGGATTTTCAAGAAAGTCAAATCCTTTTGGAGTGATTTTTAATACGCCATAGTTTTCAATATCCTTTTCCAGGAAATTCATCACTAAGGCCTGACGGATGACTGAGGTCCAAGTTTTGGATGTCTCGTCTTTACCTTTTCCGTAAACAGGAAGCTCATCGTGTTTGTAGCTCTCGATATAATCATTGGTTTCACCCTTGATGACATTCACTAGGTGATCCAATCCAAAGCGTTCATGAGTTTGTTTTACAGCTTCAAGAACTGTTTGCAGAAGCTCCAACCCTTCGAAAGTTTCGCGCTCCCGCTTACAATTGTCGCAATAGCCGCAATCTTCTTCTAGAGTCTCTCCAAAATAATTGAGGATGAATTTTCTTCGACAAACCCCCGTTTCGGCATAGGCAGCCATTTCCTGAAGAAGGATTTTGGCGTTTTCCCGCTCAGTTACGGCTTTGTCCTTGTTGAATTTGTCCAACTTGACGATGTCTTCATAGCGATAGAACATCAAGCAGTGGCCTTCCAAACCATCACGTCCCGCACGTCCTGTTTCTTGGTAATAACCCTCGAGCGACTTAGGGACATCATAGTGAATGACATAGCGTACATCGGGCTTGTCTATTCCCATCCCAAAGGCAATGGTGGCCACAATCACATCTACTTCTTCATTCAGGAAGTCATCCTGATTTTTCATTCGGACGGAGGATTCCAGTCCAGCATGATAGGGAGCAGCGTTGATTTGATTGACTCTAAGTAAATCTGCGATTTCTTCTACCTTCTTTCGGCTTAGGCAATAAATGATACCTGATTTGCCTTTATGAGATTTGATGAATTTAATCAGTTGCTTTTTGGTCTCATTTTTTACCTTGGCCCGAACCTCATAGAAAAGGTTGGTTCGGTTGAATGAAGACTTAAACAAATCAGCACTTTCCATCTGAAGATTGCGCTGAATGTCCTGCTGTACTTTTGGAGTTGCAGTAGCTGTGAGTGCAATGATGGGAAGTTCGGGTGCTATTTGAGCGACAATGGATTTGATTTTTCGATATTCCGGACGGAAATCATGTCCCCATTCTGAAATACAATGTGCTTCATCAATGGCCACAAAGCTAATTTTTGCCGACTTTAGAAACTCGATGTTGTCTTCCTTGGTCAGGGATTCCGGAGCTACATAGAGCAGCTTGGTTCTTCCAGCCAACACTTCCGATTTCACTCGATTAGATTCCGATTTAGTGAGAGTAGAGTTTAAGAAGTGAGCATTGACTCCAATTGCGTTGAGCTGGTCAACCTGGTTTTTCATCAAAGCAATCAAAGGGGAGATTACAATCGCCGTCCCTTCACTGACCACTGCAGGCAATTGATAACAAAGCGACTTTCCTGCACCAGTGGGCATGATCACGAAGGTATTTCGATCTTTGAGGAGATTGTCAACAATAGGTTCTTGATTGCCCCTGAATTGACTAAAACCAAAGATTTTCTTTAATTCCGATTTTACTTTCTCTTCCACTGTAATGGGTGATTAACAGGTGTTAAAATCTCAATAGATGGATTACTTTTATACCTTTGTACAATATTAATGAATAACGCAGGTAAAGTTGAATTTAACGAAAAATATTAGAAAAACTGCCACGCGGGTTTTGCAAAATGAAGCAAATGCAATTAAAAACCTGATTGAATTTTTAAACGGTGATTTTGAGGCTTGTGTAGAGTCAATTTTAACTTCAAAAGGTAGAGTAGTGATCACCGGCGTAGGAAAGAGCGCTATCATTGCCAATAAAATTGTGGCTACTTTAAATTCCACAGGAACTCCAGCACTATTCATGCATGCAGCCGATGCTATCCATGGAGATTTAGGAATGGTGCAGCAGGAGGATGTGGTGATTTGTATTTCTAAAAGCGGAAATACTCCAGAAATCAAAGTTCTCGTTCCATTATTGAAAAAAAGAGGTTCTTTGCTAGTTGCCATGGTCAGCAATACCAATAGCTATCTAGCCGAGCAAGCTACCTACGTTCTCAATGCCACTATAGACGAAGAGGCTTGCCCCTTAAATTTAGCACCGACAACAAGTACCACTGCCCATTTGGCATTAGGTGATGCCTTGGCAGTTTGTCTTTTGGAAGCGAAAGGATTTACTTCAGAAGATTTTGCAGAGTATCATCCGGGAGGATCTTTGGGTAAGCAATTGTATCTCAAAGTGGAAGATATCATCCGAAAAGATGAAATTCCTTTGGTTCGGGATGACGCTGGAATTGCAGATGTAATCGTAGAGATTTCCAGCAAGCGATTGGGTGCAACTGGGGTAGTCAATTCGGATGGAAAATTAGTAGGAATCGTAACGGATGGAGACCTTCGAAGAATGCTCCAAAAAACTTTAGATATCCAATCTCTCGTAGCTAGAGATATCATGACTCAAAATCCTAAAACCATCGCCAAGGATGAATATGCGATCCGTGCTTTGAATAGCATGAAGAGGCATAATATTACACAGCTGGTAGTCCTGGATGGCGAAAATATTGCTGGATTTATCCATATTCATGAACTTATGCGGGAAGGAATCGTCTAAATCGAATCAATGCAGGAAAAACCTTTTATTGTCATTATGGCGGGCGGAATTGGATCCCGCTTTTGGCCTTACAGTCGTAGAAAAAGGCCGAAACAGTTTTTAGATATTCTTGGTACAGGACGGACCTTGCTCCAAATGACCTACGATCGGTTTCGGGAAATAGCTGAGCCGGAACAGTTTTTTGTTATTACCTATCGAAAATATGTGCATTTGGTGAAGGAGCAGCTTCCTGAATTGGAAGATCATCAAATTCTTAGCGAACCCAACCATAAAAACACAGCTCCTTGCATTGCCTATGCCGGCTATAAAATTCATTCCATTCAGCCGGGAGCAACCATGATAATTACGCCTTCCGATCACTTGATTCAGCAGGAGGTGAAGTTTTTCAAAGCCATAGAAAATGCCGTTCAAGCAGCCCAGACAGAAGGGAGGTTAATTACAATTGGGATTAAACCAAATCGACCTGAAACCGGATACGGCTACATTCAATATGTAGAAGGAAGTGGAAAAGAAGCATTAAAGGTGAAGACTTTTACAGAGAAGCCAAACCTGAAACTCGCGACAACATTCCTTGAAAGTGGGGACTTCGTCTGGAATTCAGGGATGTTTGTTTGGAAAAGTACCAGCTTGGTTCATGCTTTGGAAAATCATATGCCTGACCTTGCGGAGGTTTTTCATGAGGGGATGGAGAATTTCGGAACCGATAAAGAAGCAGAGTTTATTTCCAAAGCCTACACCCAATTCAAAAACATTTCCGTGGACTATGGGCTCATGGAAAAATCCCCTGATGTCTATGTCATCTTAGGAGATTTTACCTGGTCAGATTTAGGGTCTTGGAGGAGTTTGCATGAAATCCGGGAAAAGGACGAAGAAGGAAATGTGGTGGAAGGAAACGCTCTCCTTTTTGATACCAAAAACAGTTTCGTCAGGTCCGATTCAGAAAAACTACTTGTCGTGGAAGGGCTTGAAAATTACCTAGTCAGCGAATCGGAAAACGTTTTATTAATCTGTCCTTTAGACGGTGAAAAACGATTCAGACAATTCGTGACAGATGCCCGTAAAAAAGGCGAGGATTTTATTTAATCAGGCCTTTCGCTGTCGGATAGCCTCATAAATAGCTACTCCTGCAGAAACGGATACATTCAAACTGTCGATATTTCCCGACATTGGAATTTTCACCTTGTCATCTGCGATTTGAAGGATTTCAGGTGAGATGCCGCTTTCCTCAGAACCTAAAATCAAAGCAGCCGGCGCAGAAAAGTCAGCTTCATACATTTCCTTTTCGGACTTTTCAGTAATTGCCACCAGAGAAAGTCCCATCTTTTGTAAATCCCGGCAAGCAAAAAACAGATTTTTGACTCTGGCAACGGGAATGAAATTAAGGGCACCGGCTGAGGTTTTTACCGCTTCAGCATTGATTTGAGCACTTCCTTTTTCAGGAATGACAATAGCATCCACTCCGGCGCATTCTGCTGTACGGGCAATCGCACCAAAATTTCGTACATCGGTTACCTGATCCAATACAAGAAGCAAAGGAGATTTTCCTACCGCATAGCAATTGTCAATGACATTGTCCAAGGAAGCGTAGGAAATCGAAGAAAGATGGGCAATTACCCCTTGGTGATTTTTTCGGGTAATTCGATTCAATTTTCCCTCCGGAACTCTCACAACGGGGATTCCTGCTTGTTTGCTTTCCTTGAGAAGTTCTTTGATCAAATCATTGTTGGCATCCTTTTGAACAAGGATTTTATCAATTTCTCTAGCTGCGTGAATTGCTTCTAAAACTGCACGAGTACCAAAAATAAAGTCCTTGTCATGTTCGCCTTTTTCGATCAAAAAGCCATCTTTCCGCTTCTCCATTGGGATATGTTTTTGAACCAGACCGGCTGATAAGCGCGGGATCGGTTGAGAGTGTAATAGTGAGGAGTAAGAATATTCTTAACGCGCGCAAAGGTAAATCGAATTTTTGAACTTTCGCCCATTCCCTGATAGCTCCATACTTCTCGGTCTAGATAGAAATTGACTTCCTGAGGTGGTCCCATAACGATGTAAACCATCCCTTTGTCGGTTTTCCAGCCTTCTTTGAAATCCGTAAATAAAATATTTGCGAATTCTACTTGTCGGAAGTATTCCCGGATCAAATCTTTCGCTATTTCCGGATTACGGGTAAGTTTCAACCAATACTCATCCAATGCTCTCTTTTTATCCTGAGCCGAAAGTAAGGTTTCATGTTCTTTTCGAGTGGAAATGTAGGTTACCATTTGGACCATTTCGTCCCAATCTCTCACTTTTGGAAAAGCCTCATGTGTGGTCTTAATTAAGAGTCCGGTCAATTGGCTTGTATCCTGCTGAAAGAAATAATATCCCTGGGAATCCAGCGCTTTGGGAATATTTTCTAGAAAATCCCCTTGGTCAATTACCTCCAATTCTTTTGGAACGGGAGCTGGTTTGGTTTCCATGGGTGGATAGGGGACTTCAAAGTCCATAGGGTAAAAGAAAGAATGAATGCTTGGACCTTGGGTGGTTTTGAACAGTAAGGCTTCTTCAGCATTCAAATAGTTCTGGTCAAAAGGAACCTCATTTGCATAATAGGCTCCAAAAGTAGGATGATCTTCTACAAAAGGACTTTTCAAATCAATGTGGTAATAATATTCATCTCCCTGTCGAGTATCCAAGGCAGTAAATAAAACAATCGCTTGAGTTTGGTCAGCAGGTAGTATGATAGTTCTTTCGTAGACCCAGTGCCGGTCTGTATCATATCTCAGATCCTCAGAAGCAAAGAGTTGCCTGTCTTCCGACTCAATGCTTTGTTCATAGCTATTCAATACTGCATATGAGAAACTGTAGGCATTCAAGTCAGGATTTTCCTCAATCTTTTCCGCTACAAACTGTACACGATATTGATTGTCATCTACCTTGATGGGGATAATTTTTAATCCCAAACGTGAATATCTGGAATAGCGTAAAGCCTGATTTAGATTGCTCAGATTTTGCTGGGCAAGCAAGGAAAAAGGTAAGCTGAGAACAAGGAGAAAAAATATCCGAATAAGGAGGTTTTTCTGCTTCATTGAGTTGGTTTCAGAGGTTTTAAAAATTAAACTTACTTTTGCCAAAATAGTAAAATTTTACATGGCTACCTACACTACGGAAATTGCCTCAGATAAGTTGGTCAGTGACAATCCTATCCACCAACGATTGCTCAAAGCCTATATTGCTGCCAAACCTTGGATCAGTGGAAAATTGCTGGAAATAGGTTGTGGAGAAGGAAGGGGAGTGGATACTTTACTTCCATTGGCTGAGTCTTACATCGGGATAGATAAGATTGGAGAAGTAATCCAAGATTTAAAAAACAGGTTTCCTGGAGTGGATTTTCGTCAGGCTGTTATTCCGCCTTTCAAGGATTTTGCCGATGAAAGCTTTGATACGATTGTGAGCTTTCAGGTAATCGAGCATATTCAGGATGATAGACTTTTTTTGGAAGAAATTTATAGAATGCTCCGTCCCGGAGGAAAAGCCATTATTTCTACTCCAAACAATACCCATACCCTGTCTAGAAACCCTTGGCATGTTCGTGAATATGTGCCTCAGGAATTAATTGATCTATCTGCGGGGATTTTTGATAAAGTGGAGGCTAAAGGAATTGGTGGAAATGAAAAAGTGTGGGATTATCATGAAGCCAACCGTAAATCCGTGCAAAAGATTATGCGATTTGATGTGTTGGATTTGCAACATCGCTTACCGGCCTGGATTCTTCGAATGCCTTATGAAATTTTAAATCGGATGAATCGCAACAAACTTCATCAACAGCAAGGAGAATCGGTGGTTCAGATTAGCCATGAAGATTATCCTTTGGTCGATGATCCTTCAGAGGGTTTGGATTTGTTTTACATTCTTTGGAAGAAATAAAAATCAAATAAAAAAGGCTGGAAATTTTCACTTCCAGCCTTTTCAGTTTTTATCGTCTCGGTAGTAAAGTTCCGGATTCCTCCGGTCCTAATAAGGATTCCATTCTTGTGCGAAGTTCCTCAGCTTTTTCCTCATAGCCCCGCTCTTCCAAAAGAGGAATAAAATAGCGGATCATTTCGATCGAAATCATCATATCCCGATCATAATCCCGGTTTTCGGCTAGATAAAACTCAATCATATCCAACGATCGCTTGGATACTTTGTCTACGATGTCCAAAGCGGTTTCATCTTCGCCTACCTCGAAAAACAAAGGAACGGATTGGCCATTTGACAGGTCGTATGGAATCGCCTCATCCGGCATGACCTGGAGGTTCTTATTTAAGATTTCAGAGGCTTTATCCAACTCATCCCGGTCCAAAAGCGCCATGGCAATGCTATTTGCGGTACTTCTATGGTTGGAAGCAAATCGTCGATATTCCTCATCCAAATAGGCATTTGGATCATCCATTCCCCGGAAAGCAAATTTCTCCATATAATTCACATAGGCCAACTCAGCATTTACCAATTCCTCGCGAATGAAGGAAGGTTTGCGGATCGGAAGAAGTCGATAAGTTAAGCCTTCCATGACTACATGATCCTCTAAGTTCAAACCAATGGTAGCCAATGAGGTATTATTGAAATAGATCGGTCGCTCCCAATTATTAGAAGCAATGAGATCGATCAACATCATGGTACCTTTGCTTACATATTGCCCTTTGATTTGAAGATTAATTTGTGGAGCAAAGAGCGGTTCGAATTCGTAAGGGATGATCCCTTTTTGGAATACTGAAGCACTATCCACCTCTAAGATTAAGTTTCTGGAAGGAACCATATTGATTTCGCTTTTTCCTCCAGTTTGCATCTTCAATAGATTAGAGCCAGAATTCAAAAGCTTCAAATATTCCCTAGCCGAAATCGCATCCAATCCATCTCTTTCCATCACGAATAAAACATCATTCGTTCCCTTCTGATAACGCTCAGGAGCCAAAGAGAATGGAAGCGGTGCAGATTCATTGGCTGGTCGGGTCATTTGATCTACATACCAGTCGGTGTCAAAATAGCTAAGTACGATTACCCGAACATCGGTGCGGAAACCTTCCACTTCTTGTACGTACCAAAGAGGGAATGTGTCATTATCCCCTCCGGTGAAAAGGATTGCATTTTGAGCGCAGGATGCTAGGAAATTTCGGGCTGCGTCTACAGAGAAATAACGTCCATGACGATTGTGGTCATTCCAGTTTTCGGATGCCATCAATCCTGCCACTGGTAATGTTAAAAGCGTGGCAATTACTCCAGCAGTAGTGAGGTTCTTGGTGAACTTTTGAAGCCCTTGAGCAATAGCCATTACACCCAAACCTGCCCAAATAGCAAAGGCATAGAAACTACCTACATAAATGTAATCCCGCTCTCGAGGTTCGACAGGAGGAGAGTTCAGGTACAGCACCAAAACCACACCCATCATTAAGAATAGCATCAGGTTTACATAGAATGACTTAGGATCGACCTTAGCTTGAAAGAATAGACCGATTATTCCCAGCAAAAGCGGAAGCATTAAATAATTGTTATGCCCCTTGTTTTCCTTGATGTAATCAGGGTACTTATCTGAGAGCGCATCTGTTAAGCCAATCCAAGGTGCATCGGTAAAATCACTTTCCCTTCCCGAGAAATTCCACATGAAATATCGCCAATACATATGTCCTAGCTGATGGCTGAACATAAAGTAAAGGTTGTCTCCGAAAGTAGGATCTTGTCCTTCTCGGAGTCCTAGTTTTTGACGGTAAATTCGCTTGTGATTTTCCTGAGTGGAATAGATACGAGGAAGAATGGTAGTCTTTTCTTTTTCGTAAGTATTGACTAGTTGATAGTCTGCGATTTCGTATTTGTCTTTTCCTTTTCTATAAATCGGATCACCCTCTTCCTGATCCACTAGTTTGGCAGTGAAATACTGTCCATGAAGCAAAGGACGATATCCATATTGTTCCCGCTTCAGGTAGGAAACAAAGCTGATAATGTCTTTTGGGCCGTTTTCGTTGATGACAGGATCCTGATTTGCCCGAATTAAAATAAGCGTATAAGAGCTGTATCCAATCAAAATAAAAATGAGGGAAAGAAGAATGGTATTTAGTCCTGCCAACTCCTTTCTATAGGAGTATCGGTAAGCTGCATACAATGCTCCCAAGAAGGCAATGATGAAAAAGATAATCCCTGATCCAAAAGGTAGTCCCAAACTATTGACAAAGAAAATTTCAGTGGAACCTGCCAAACTTGGCAGTCCCGGAATGATAATATTATTGATAATAACCAATGCAACTCCTCCTAAAAGGAAAGCTGCAACAGCTCCTTTGAGGTTTGGATTGGGGTATTTTTTGAAATAATAAATCAAAGCCAAGGCCGGAAGTGTCACCAAGTTAAGAAGGTGGACTCCAATCGATAGACCTACTAAATAGGCAATGAAAATCATCCATTTGTTGGCTTCTTTAGGGTCTTCTATGACATCCCATTTCAAAAATGCCCAAATCACAATTGCAGTAAAGAAGGAGGACATGGCATATACTTCCGCTTCAACTGCCGAAAACCAAAAGCTATCGGAGAAAGTGTAGATTAATGATCCTACAATTCCCGCTCCCAACAAACTGATGGTTTGAGCTTTGGTTTCTTGACCTGGGAGGATACCGAGAAGCTTTCTTCCAAAAAGGGTGATAGACCAAAACAAGAATAAGATGGTCAGACCTGAGAAAACCGCTGAACCCACATTCATCCAATAGGCTATTTCCAGTTCATTGCCAAAGGCCAAAAAACTGAGCATTCGGTAAACCAATAAAAAGAATGGAGCACCGGGAGGGTGAGGTACCTGTAATTTGTAGGAAACGGCTATAAATTCTCCTGGATCCCAAAAACTGGCTGTTTCTTCAACAGTAAGGATGTATACCAGAGTTGCTATCACAAACATCACCCAGCCGGTGATGTTATTGAGTTGCTTAAAATTAGGCATCAATACGATAATTTTTGACGGACGAAAATAGGAAATTTATTCCCAAGTGATGGGTTTTTAGCACTTTTTAAAATTTGGAAAAATGCGTTCTTGTGATAAATATTACTGATTGAGCTAATAGACGCCCTCTATATTTGTTCCATCATTAAAATTTGCAGATTATGAGCGCACAACCAAAAACCTTTCAGGAATTGATCAATGGGGAAACCCTAGTGCTGGTAGATTTCTTTGCTACTTGGTGTGGCCCTTGCAAAATGATGCAGCCGATTCTGGAAGATACGGCAAGACAAGTGGGGGATCGACTGAAAATAGTTAAAGTAGATGTCGATCGTAATCCGCTAGCCGCTTCAACTTTCCAAGTGCGGGGAGTGCCAACTTTGGTTCTTTTCCAAAAGGGGAAAATCCTTTGGAGAGAGTCAGGGGTTGTGCCTGCTCATCACCTTGTGAAAGTCATTGAATCTCATTTGGGGGTAAATGCTTGATCCCGAAGTGACAAAAGTCATTTAAGACCCTAAATTCCATGTCTAAATTTGAAACATTATTTGATAGAAACTAAATAAACATAACCTATGAAGATCGAACAAATCTATACCGGATGTTTGGCTCAGGGAGCCTACTACATCGAGTCTGATGGCGAGGCCGCAGTCATTGATCCTTTGCGAGAAGTTCAGCCATATATCGAAAAAGCTGAGCGTAGAGGTGATAAAATCAAATATGTATTGGAGACTCACTTCCATGCAGACTTTGTATCCGGACATAAGGATTTGGCTGCTAAAACTGGAGCAAAAATCGTTTATGGTCCTACCGGTATGAAAATGGGATTTGACGCCATTATCGCTGAAGATGGTCAAGTTTTCGAATTGGGTAAGGCAAAAATCAAAGTGATTCACACCCCAGGTCATACAATGGAGTCTGTGTGCTACTTGTTGATCAACGAGGAAGGGAAAGAAGAGGCTTTGTTTACTGGTGACACCCTGTTCATCGGTGACGTAGGTCGACCTGATCTGGCTCAAAAGGTTGTTAAAGACTTGACTCAGGAGAAACTGGCAGCTCATCTTTACGATTCTCTTCGAAACAAGATCATGCCTCTTCCAGATGATTTGATCGTATATCCAGCTCACGGAGCAGGTTCTGCTTGTGGTAAAAACATGAGTAAGGAAACTTCCGATACCCTAGGTAATCAGAAGAAAACCAACTATGCGCTTCAGGATATGACCAAGGAAGAGTTTATCAAAGAAGTATTGACTGGTTTGACTCCTCCTCCTGCTTATTTCCCTCAAAACGTAATGATGAATATCCAAGGATATGACAGCATTGATGAGGTATTGGAAAGAGGTATTAGACCTTTGTCTCCAGCAGAATTTGAAGCTGCAGCCAATGAAACTGGAGCGATGATTTTGGATACAAGAGACGCTCAGGTATTCGCAAAAGGTTTTATCCCTAATTCAATCAACATCGGAATCGACGGAAGCTTTGCAGTATGGGTAGGAGCGATGATTCCAGACCTAAAGCAAGAGATCTTGATTGTAGCTGAAGAAGGCCGTGAGGAAGAAGTTGTGACTCGTTTGGCACGTGTGGGATATGACTATGCGATTGGGTACATCAAAGGTGGATTTAAAGCTTGGAAAGAAAGCGGACATGAAGTTGATTCCATCACTTCCATTACTGTTGATGAATTGGCGAAAATTCAAGAAGGAGATCCAGATATTCACATTCTTGACGTGAGAAAAAATTCTGAATTCTTATCAGAGCATGTAATTGGAGCTGAAAATGCACCGTTGGATTACATCAATGATTCCATGTTGAAAGTGAAAAAGGATGAGACTTACTACGTGCATTGTGCAGGTGGTTACAGATCCATGATCTTCAACTCTATTTTGAGAGCTAGAGGTTATGATAATCTCATCGACGTTGCTGGTGGATTCACAGCAATTAAAGAATCGGGCAAATTCAAAGTTTCTGATTACGTATGCCCGACCACCCTACTATAATGAATCCTGTAGAAAAGTTGCTTTAAGAAAATGGCAGGCCGCAAGGCTTGCCATTTTTAGTATAAACCCATCAGATGTGATCAAAGTCACAATTCTAACATAAAAATGAAACGCAATTTTGTTTTTCTTTTGGTGGTCTTGGGTTTGATGGTTGGAAATGCTCAGAATTTATTTGCGCAGCACGGCCATGAAACTGAAGAAGAGCCTACACAAGAACGTCTCTTTGGGAAAGTTCTGGAAAGTGGTTCTTTCGAGTTCCATCTTCGTTCTTTCTTTATGGCGACAGTGAATCAGGGAGACCTGATGGATTATAGTACCTGGGGAACAGGTGCAGGGCTTGGATATTTCAGTCCTCGGTGGAAAGGATTTGGAGTTGGGTTCAGTGGATTTTTCGTTTTCAGACATTATGAAAATAATATCCAAGAGAAAGACCCGATAACCGGGGTTAGTAACAGATATGAAATTACTCTTTATGATGTTCATCACCCGGCAAATCATAAGGATATGGATCGATTAGAGGAGCTTTACCTTTCTTATCAAAAAGAGGATATATCTATTTGGGCAGGAAGGCATCATTTCGAAAGCCCTCTTTTGAATGCTTCTGATAATCGGATGCGTCCAAACCTTTTCAGTGGAATTTCCATTGATTATACCCCAAGTAATTTCCATTTCAATGGTGCTTGGTTTTCACATGTGATTTCACGTGGATCTTTGGAATGGCTTCCTGTAGAGGAATCATTTGGGTTTTACAGTACTGGAAGAAATCCTCTTGGGGAAGATGAGAGTTATAGGCGCCATGTTGAATCGAAGGGGATTGGGATTGTAGGGGTGGAATACTTGAAAGATGATCTTCACATCCAATCCTGGAATTACCTCGCGGAGGGTGTCTTTGGAATTTCTTTTCTTCAGGCTAATGGCACTGCCAAGTGGGGCGGAAAAGTAGATGGAGTATGGGGAGTTCAAGGGTTTGCTCAGACTGCGCTTGGGGATGGAGGGAATCCCGATCCAGCAAAAGCTTATATTCTTCCTGGGGAGAAATCCTATGGAATAGGCTTTCGAGCAGGGATCAAATGGCCTCATGCCTTATTGACTGCCAATTATTTGGGAGTTTCTAATCATGGTAGGTTTTTGTTCCCAAGAGAGTGGGGAAGAGAGCAGTTTTTCGTCAGCCTTCAGCGCGAGCGATTTGAAGGACTAGGTGGAGGAAGCTCATTTATGATCCAATATGACCACACCTTTATCCATGATAAATTAAAGGTCAGTTTTGGAGCTTCTCATACTGATACTGCGGATTTCGAAGATGTCAGATTAAATAAGTACGGTATTCCAAACTATTACCACTTTAGTGGGTTGGTGGATTACCGCTTTGATGGGTTCTTTAAAGGATTAGATTTGCAATTGTTGGTAGTTGGGAAGAAACAATATGCCAACCAAGTGACTCCGATAGAGTATGTGATCAATCGGGTGAATATGGTCAACACATCAATTATCTTGGATTATAGATTTTAAAAATAGAATAAACAATAAGTAAAAACAGATGAATCAATTTATGGAATGGATTACACAACCTTGGCCTTGGTATGTAGCAGGTCCGCTTATCGGATTGACAGTGCCAGCGCTATTGATTTTGGGGAATAAAACCTTCGGGATTTCTTCCTCTTTGCGACATGTTTGTGCAATATGTGTGCCTTCAGGTATTCCTTTCTTTACCTATAACTGGAAGAAGGAAATTTGGAATCTTTTGTTTGTCCTAGGGATTTTAATCGGTGGTTTTGTGGCTACTAATTTCCTGGCAAACCCGGATTCTATCATTGTATCAGAGGCAACTCAGGCAGATTTGAAAGCTTTGGGTGTAACAGATTTTGGCAACCTTCTTCCTGCTGATATTTTCTCTTGGGAAAATCTCTTTACTGCAAAAGGCTTGTTGTTCTTTGTAGTTGGAGGATTTTTGGTTGGTTTCGGTACTCGCTATGCTGGCGGTTGTACTTCTGGCCATGCAATTATGGGAATCAGTTCCCTTCAGTGGCAGTCCGTATTGGCAACTACATTCTTTATGATTGGTGGTTTCCTAATGACCCACGTTTTCCTTGAGCCATTAATGAAATTAGTAGGATTTTAAAATTTAGAAGAAATGAAAGTAGCAGAAAAAGAAAACCCTTCAAAGAACATATCCTACACCACCCTTGACAAAAAGCCATACGAAGAAAAAGGCTTAGAATTACTTAAATACCTCATTTTGGGGGTGTTGTTTGGGATTGTTTTTGTTAAAGCTGAGATTATTTCCTGGTTTAGAATTCAGGAGATGTTTAGACTACAATCTTTCCATATGTATGGTGTGATTGGTTCAGCTGTGGTAGTGGGAATTATTTCCGTTCAAATTATCAAGCGATTCAATATCAAAACCATTCACGGAGAGCCAATCAATATTCCAAATAAGGAATTCCGAAAAGGTCAAATCATTGGTGGATTTATCTTTGGTTTGGGTTGGGCGTTGACTGGAGCTTGTCCAGGACCTTTGTTTGCTCAGATCGGTAGTGGTTATACTGTAATTTTGGTGACCTTGATTTCTGCCCTTGCAGGAACTTGGGTTTATGGTCGATTTGCAAATAAATTGCCGAATTAACACACAAATCTTGAGGAAAGCCGCTGTTTGAAAAATCAGCGGCTTTTTTTGTTAGAGTCGGATAATCAACGAGATAGGTTTCCAAAAGGAGTTTATCAAAATTTTTTTGGAAAAATTCGAATTGAAAAATGTCCAAAAGCCTTTTGCAAAATTCAGAATCGTCTTACTTTTGCAAACCGAAACGGAGAAAGTCCGGATCGGAAATAGAGGAGTGGCAGAGTGGTCGATTGCGGCGGTCTTGAAAACCGTTGTACCGAGAGGTACCGGGGGTTCGAATCCCTCCTCCTCTGCAAAACAAAAGAGCCTGATGAAAAACATCAGTCTCTTTTGTTTATCTATCATTAATGTTTTTCAAGGTTTACGATCATTCCTCATCGTAATCAATCTCCGTATACTTTTCTTCGGCGATTCGTTTTTTCTTTTCATCCATTAAGTCCAAAGTCACATTAATCTCAAAGGAGATCAATACAATCAGAGAGGTGATGTAAAGCCATAGCATCAAACCGATAAGGGTACCGATAGATCCATATAGTTTGTTGTAGCTAGCAAAATTGGTTAAGTAGTAAGTAAACACATAAAAGGTAAGTGTAATCAACAGGCCGGCTACATTGGAACCCACAGAGAAAAAATGCCACTTATCGTGCACGGCAGGAGCATTTCTAAAAATGAAAGCTGAGGTGAAGTAAAATACCATCAGTAAAACCAAGAATTTCAGGGCATTAAAGAGAAAAATCAAAAAACTGGAATTGAAAAGATGGGTGTTTTCAACGCGCTGAATAGCAATAGTTCCAAAGATCATAATTGTACTGGCCGCACAAATAGTCAAAACCAGAATAAAAACAATGGATACAGCTATCAAACGGCTCTTGAAAAAACCTCTACTTTCTTTTGTCTGATAAACGGAATTGAAAGAACTCATCATGGAAACAACTCCTTGGGTGGATGCAAAAAGGGCGAAGAAGAAACCAAAAGACAAAAGGCTTTGCCGAGGTTTGGAAACAATATCCATGATTGTTCCCTCCATTTCCAAATAAATTTCCATTGGAAGAATTTCCCGAACGAAATTCAAAATATTCTCCGTGGTGACTACTGGAAAGAAGTCCTGGATATAAGGAATCAGATTTAGCAAAAAGAGAAGAAGAGGAAATAAGGCAATAATAAAACTGAATGCCATCGACCCAGCTCGCTCGTTGATATCATCTTTCTGAAGTTGTTGGATGAAAAGCTTGGATGTGTCGTAGAGGTTTTTGTCTGGATTGCCAAAGTGGAATTTGCGCAATCGCAAAAGCTGCTCGTGAATTCTATCCTCTATTTTTCGAATATGCTTTTTGACCACAGATTCTTACTATTGAAAAAAAGGTTTCATTAAAGCTAACAAATTCTGAGGGGGTCTGGTAGGTTGGTGGTTTTCTTTTTTCAAAAATGCTAAAACTGTCCATCCTTCTGTGATTAATTCTCCGGACTCATTGAAGACTTCATATTCAAACCTGATCTTGACTCCAGGTAGGGTAGGGATTTTGGTTCGGATGGTTAGTAATTCATCATATTTCCCAGATTTCAAATACCGGTAATGACTTTCCAAGACCGGCATCATCACGCCTTCCTCTTCCATTTTTGCATAAGAAAATCCAATCTGTCGCATCGCTTCGACCCGCCCCACTTCGAAATACATGGCGTAATTGCCATAATAGACATAGCTCATTTGGTCGGTTTCCGCATAGCGAACGCGAATTTGAGTGTCTGCTTGGTACATTATTGGAAAATTTTAGCTCTATTCAATGCCGCTTGATAGCGTCTCGCATTAGCATTGTGTTGTGCCAAATTGGTAGCAAAAACATGGTAACCTGAAAAATCCTCTTTGGCACAGAAGTATAAGTAATTGTGCTTTTCAGCATTCAATACGGCCTCCAATGCCGTAATATCCGGTAAATTAATTGGTCCGGGAGGAAGTCCAGGATACATATAGGTATTGTAAGGGCTATCTGTCTCCTTATGGACATTCAACACTCGTTTAATGCTGAAATCACCTAAGGCGAATATTAAAGTTGGATCGGCCTGTAATGGCATGTTCAAACGAAGTCGATTTAAATAAACTCCCGCAATCCGGTCACGCTCATCATTTTTTTGACTTTCGGCCTGCACAATGCTTGCTAGCGTGGTGACTTCTTTTTGATTCAATCCCAAAGCCTTTGCTTTTTCCTTTCGCTCATCTGTCCAAAAGGCTTGATATTCTCGATACATGCGGTCAAAAAGTGCGTCAGGGCTGGTATTCCACCAAACTTCATAGGTATTTGGAATAAACATTCCCATGATACTTTCTTCCTCAAAATCAAACTTGCGGATATATACAGAATCCTGAATCAGGGTTAAAAATTGCTCTGGTTCCATTTCCAGATTAGCAGTGATTTTCTCTGCCAAATCCTCTTTGGTACGGACATTATTGAAAGTGATCCGTACAGGTGTTTGATCTCCTGATCGAAGCAACCTTACTAATTCGAGGTTAGTCATTCCTGGTTGAATGCTGTACAAACCCGGTTTGACCAGTTCCTGATAGTCCAAAACCTTGGCGACAAAACCAAAACTGATAGGATCATTGACTATTTTTTCTTCGAAAAGCTTATTAGCGACGTATTTATAATTTGCATTGCTAGGAATCCGAAAAGCAATGGGATCTCGATTATCACTTTCTACCAATACATTCGGACTGAAAAAAACCTGATAGAAATAAAAGGTCATGGAAATCCCCAAAACCGAGAAAGTGATAATCAGGATTAGTAAAAGTTTTTTCTTCTTGTCAGTGAGCATGGCCGTAAAATTAGAAAAAGGAAATAAATAAAGCGGTGTTTTGAAAAAACTGAAATTAGAAAGGAATGGTTGCTACTGATTTTACTCAAATCACTACTTTTAACCTTGGCTTTACCTTCAAAGATTCTGAGGAAGACTTTTATATATTATCTCATCATTTAATGATTCCCGTTACCTGCGCATTAATTTTTCAAGATCAAAAAGTTCTAGCAGTCAGACGCTCTCAATCTATGCCTTTGGGTGGTTTCTGGGAATTTCCAGGTGGGAAAATAGAAAAAGGGGAGAGTCCTGAATCCTGCATCATCAGAGAAATAAAAGAGGAATTGGGGATCGAAATTAAACTTGGCGAATTATTGCCGGCATCTGACCATGCCTATTCCACAGAGAAAGTGATTCGCTTGATTCCATTTTCAGCAATAATTCATTCAGGAGAAATCAAACTTCATGAGCATGATCAGCTATCTTGGCTAGGTGCAAACGAACTTTTTGAAGTAACTTGGGCACCTGCTGATATCCCCATTGTTTCCTATTTGAAGGAGCATTGGATATCCATTATCAATGGAATCAAATGAATTGAGAAATGTCTGCCGAGTTTATCAAATTATATGAGGAAAATCCCGATCCAAAAAGAATCAGGCATATAGCCGAGGTGTTGCGAAACGGTGGGGTGGTCATTTATCCAACCGATACGGTTTATGGGATAGGATGTGATATTACCAATCAGCGGGCAGTAGAGCGAATCGCCAAGATTAAAGGCGTTAACCCTAAAAAGCATAATTTTTCATTTATCTGCGCAGACCTGAGTGATATCGCTCAGTACACGCGCGTGATTGACAAGCCAGTCTTCAAAATGATGAAAAAGGCCTTTCCTGGACCCTTTACCTTCATTTTGGAAGCAAGTTCGCAGGTCCCGAAAATCATGCAAATGAACAAAAAAACGGTTGGAATTCGTGTGCCTGATCATAATGTGCCTCGGATGTTGGTGGAGGAACTAGGTCTGCCCATTTTGACTACTTCCATCCATGATGAGGATGATGTGATTGAGTATAGTACGGATCCTGAGTTGATTTTTGAGAAGTATCAAAACTTGGTGGATGTGGTCATTGATGGTGGTTATGGACAAAATGTTGCTTCCACTATTTTGGATTGTACCGGTCCGGAGGTTGAAGTTTTGAGACAGGGATTGGGAGATTTGGAAGATATTATTTGATGTTGGTACCGGATGAAATCGATCGTATCTGACCTATTTTATTTCCCCAATCTCGAATATTTCTGCTCCCTAATTGGAGTTGATACGCTTTATTTAAATCCGCGGGAGCATTATAAAAGAAAGTCTTATTTCAATCGAACTCAGATTCGATTGGCAAATAAGGTGGAGACGCTTTCTGTTCCCATTGTGGGTAGGCGGCCGAATATCCCATTAGGAAAGATAGAGATTGATTATAATCAGAAATGGCAAAAAGTTCACCTCCGTGGAATCCAAAGTGCCTATGGGAAAACTCCATTTTTTGAATATTTCTTTCCCTACATCGAAGATATATTTGAGCGAAAACCACAATTTCTTTGGGATTTAAATAAGCAAGCTCTGACAATCTGTCTCAAGTTGTTACAGCTTCCTGTCAAATTGGAAACTGTGTCTGAAGAGTCAATATTTTCTAATCTGGAGGACCAAAGAGGGCTAATTACACCCTCAGGGCATTTTTCGGAACGGGGGATATATCAAGCAGTACCTTATACCCAGAATTTTGGCTTAGACTTTGAGCCCAACCTCTCAGTTCTGGATTTGTTATTTGCTGAAGGCCCGAGTGCAAAACGCATATTGATAGAGTCTTTAAAAAAACATTGAACATTCGTTAAAATGATTGTGTTTTTAAAACAAATTCGGTAACATACGTACAGTATTTATAATTATTCAGAAAGGAATTAAATGGAAGCAAAATTTTCGAACAGAGTCAAAGAGGTGATCTCTCTCAGTCGTGAAGAAGCGCTTCGCTTGGGTCACGACTATATTGGCACAGAGCACCTCCTGCTGGGGATGATTCGTGAAGGTGAAGGGGTAGCTGTTTCCATTCTTAAGAAACTGGGAGTTCCATTGGATGAACTTCGAGCTTCGATTGAGCGGGCAGTTCGTGGTACTGCCAACCACAATGTGAAAAATATGGCTAATATTCCGCTGACTCGTCAGTCGGAAAAAGTATTGAAAATCACTTATTTGGAAGCAAAAATTTTCAAAAGCCAATTAATCGGCACTGAGCACTTATTGCTTTCCATCTTGAGAGATGAGGAAAATATCGCTACTCAGATACTTAATAAGTTCGATATCAATTACGATACAATTAAAGATATGCTTGAAATGCAGTCTGATCCGGGTGTGGCTCCTCGCTCTAGGGCAGAAGCTGATGATGCGGATGATGAAGGTTCCAAGCTTTTTGGACCTTCAGGTGGAGGTTCCAGTTCTTCGAAGTCAGGAAGTGAGAAATCACGAACTCCTGTATTGGATAATTTTGGTCGGGATTTGACCAAAATGGCCGAGGAAGACAAGTTGGATCCAATTATCGGACGTGAGAAAGAAATCGAACGAGTAGCGCAGATCCTTTCTCGAAGAAAGAAAAACAATCCAATTCTCATCGGTGAACCTGGTGTTGGTAAAACTGCCATCGCTGAGGGTTTGGCACTTCGTATCGTTCAGAAGAAAGTATCGCGAGTACTCTTCAATAAGCGGGTTGTTACTTTGGATTTGGCTTCTTTGGTTGCAGGAACAAAATACCGTGGACAATTCGAAGAGCGAATGAAGGCGGTCATGAATGAATTGGAAAAATCACCAAATGTGATCCTTTTCATTGATGAGCTGCATACCATTGTAGGTGCCGGAGGAGCTTCAGGGTCTTTGGATGCATCCAATATGTTTAAGCCAGCTTTGGCTCGAGGAGAAATCCAATGTATCGGTGCGACCACTTTAGATGAATACCGTCAGTACATCGAGAAAGATGGAGCTTTGGCTCGTCGTTTCCAAATGGTAATGGTTGACGCAACTACTCCTGAGGAAACAATCCAAATCCTTAACAACATCAAGGATAAATACGAGGATCATCATAATGTAAATTATACAGATGAAGCAATCGAGGCTTGTGTAAAGCTTTCGGACCGATATATTTCCGATCGATTCTTGCCAGACAAGGCGATTGATATTCTTGACGAAGCTGGTGCACGCGTGCATATCAACAACATTCATGTTCCAGAAGAAATTTTGAAACTGGAAGCTGAAGTTGAGGAGATCAAAGCAGAGAAAAATCGAGTAGTTAAATCTCAGAAATACGAAGAAGCGGCTCAGCTTCGGGATAAGGAGAAGAAATTGCTTGAGCAATTGGATTTAGCAAAAGCTCGATGGGAAGAAGAGTCCAAGACTAAGCGATTTACAGTTGACGAGGATAATGTCGCTGAGGTAATCGCGATGATGACTGGAATACCTGCTAAGCGTATCGCTCAAAATGAAGGCAATAAATTGCTCAATATGGGTGAGGAGCTCAAGGGTAAAGTTATTGGTCAGGATGAGGCTATCAAGAAATTGACTAAAGCTATTCAGCGTACCCGAGTGGGTTTGAAAGATCCTAAAAAGCCAATCGGTTCCTTTATTTTCTTGGGACCTACTGGTGTCGGAAAGACTGAATTAGCAAAAACCTTGGCCACCTATCTCTTTGACAAGGAAGATTCCTTGATTCGAATTGACATGTCAGAGTACATGGAGAAATTCTCCGTTTCCCGATTGGTGGGAGCGCCTCCAGGATATGTTGGCTATGAAGAAGGTGGTCAATTGACCGAAAAGGTGAGAAGAAAGCCTTATTCCGTGGTCTTGCTTGATGAGATTGAAAAGGCTCATCCGGATGTATTCAATATTCTGTTGCAAGTATTGGATGATGGAATTCTTACCGATGGATTAGGTCGTCGAGTTGATTTTCGAAATACCATCATCATCATGACTTCCAATATTGGGGTTCGTGATTTGAAGGATTTTGGTGCAGGGATTGGTTTTGCTAACAAAGCAAAACAGGATAACATGGATGAAATCATGAAGTCTACGATTCAGTCTGCATTGAAAAAGGCATTCAGTCCAGAATTCTTGAATCGTTTGGATGATGTGGTTGTATTCAATTCTTTGTCAAAAGAAGATATCTTCAAGATCATCGATATTTCATTGGCGAAGTTATTCCACAGAATCACTGATTTGGGATACAAGATCGAGTTGACCGAGAAGGCAAAAGAATTCTTGTCCGAAAAAGGATATGATCAGCAATATGGAGCTCGTCCGCTAAACCGTGCAATACAGAAGTATCTGGAAGATGCGGTTGCCGAAGAAATCCTGAAGGGGGATCTGTCCGAAGGTGATATAATCACAGCAGATTACGATGGAAAATCTCCGGAATTGACCATCACAGTGAAAAAGAAGAAACAAAAGGCGGAAGAATAATCTGTTCTGCCACAAAATATAAATCCCAAGGCTCAGCCTTGGGATTTTTTGCTTTTGCCTGATTGTATTTAAAGGGAGAATATGAAAAACACTAATGCTACTCCCAATACTAAGGTCATGACCTTGGCTTTTTCCATGTCTTCCTTTTTTACTTTTCGTTTTCGGAGAACCATTACAGAAAGTCCCAATCCAAACATTTGAAGCAATAATGAGATTCCGTTCAATGGTCCCATTGGTGCCTGAACTAGTTGGAATTGACTGTTGAATATCGACAGGGTTCCGAGTAGGATCCCGGTAATTCCGAAAAGAAAAGATCGTTGTAAAAGTACGCCTTCAGGCAAATCGGTCCATTTCATAAGGTAAAATTGGGGTTTGGCGAAGATAGGAATTCCTTTCGATTCAGGAGGATCCTATTTTTTAATCATTTTCTTTTTTCGATCGGCAAAATATTTCTCAATTTCTTCACAGGACAGTGCATTGAGGGTCATTTCTCTGGTTAGCCCACCTTTTCTTCCCACTAAAACACCATATTTCATATCTCCATATCCGGCTACTTCATGAGCATCCGGATTGATGGATAGCATGACTCCTTGATCCATCGCATAGCGGACCCATCTCCAGTCCAAATCAAGACGCCAAGGATTGGCATTGATCTCAATTACGACTTGATGTTTGGCGCAAGCATCAATAATAGTCTTGTGGTCGATAGGATAGCCTTCTCTTCTAAGCAGAAGCCTTCCGGTTGGATGGCCCAGGATAGTGGTGTATGGATTTTCAATCGCAGTTAGTAATCTTCGAGTCGCCCGCTTGATATCCATGTTTAGAATGGAATGGACTGAAGAAACCACAAAATCGAATGTCTGTAAAATATCTTCAGGATAATCCAGATTGCCATCCCCTAAAATATCGGATTCGATTCCTTTGAATATTTTAAATGGTGCGAGCTCTTTGTTGAGTTGATCAATTTCTTCTTGTTGTTTGATCACTTTTTCGATTTCCAAGCCACCTGCATAACTGGCAGTTCGGGAATGATCAGAAATTCCTAAGTATTCATAGCCCATCTCCTTACATTGTTCAGCCATCTGACGAAGGCTGTTTTTCCCATCACTATAGGTGGAGTGATTGTGGAGTATTCCTTTAAGGTCTTTTTCTTCCAGTAGGGTTGGGATCTTATGCTCTTTTGCTAATTCCACTTCTCCATATCCTTCCCGCATTTCTACTGGAATGTATTGAAGATGATGCTTCGAGAAGAATTCTTTATCGTTTTGAAATCCATTTACCCGAAGTGCATCTGCCACGGTATTTTTAGAATCGATTTTACTTTGAAGATGCTGAGGACTTGCAGAGAGTGCGTAGGACTTTATTGGGAATTCCTCAGGACTAGTTAAATAAATTGTGAATTGAAGATCCAAGTCCTTGATTTTTCCTCTCAAAGAAAAAGGTCCTGAAATGGATTTATCTATTTCAAAGTCCTTGATTTTTGAAAGCTTGTGCTGGATCTTCGGGATATCTTTAGTGCCAATTAGCCATTCCGCTTGGGAAATGATTTCCATTTTCCGGGCAAATTCACCGACAGGAACAATGATAGAACTGGAAAATTCATCTTTCAATTTTTCAGTCAGTTCATTTATGGAATCCTCGATGTCAGCATAAAGCCATTTTCCGGCGTTGGAGGCTTTAAATTCCAGGTTTTGGATGATGGTTTCTTGTGTTTTCTCACCAAAGCCCTTGATTTTGGCGACTTTCCCGCTTTGGCAAGCCTCCATCAATTCATGAGTAGAAGTAATGCCTAATTCCTCCCAAAGTGTTTTTACTTTCTTTGGACCCAAGCCTTTGATTTGGAGAACTTCTAGAATTCCCTGTGGGGTTTTTTCAATCAAATTATCCAATAGGGGAAAGGACTCTGTGGATTTTAAGGATTGAATTGCTTCAAAAATACTCTTTCCAACTCCAGGGATTTTACCCAACTCTTCATCGCTAAGCTCCATGATATCAGCGTCACCTCGCTCCAAGGAGTTGAGCGCTGATTGATAACTTCTGATTTTAAAGGAATTTTCATCATGTAGCTCCATCAATTGGATGCAGAGCTTTAGTTTTTTGAGAATAGTTTTATGGTCCAAAACAAGGAAGGTTTAATTACGTCTACATAGACAAATGTCCAAAAATATTGTTTCAAATTAAAGTTGAACCGGGTATCTTCAAGAAGATGGCATAGTCTCTTAAAGGATTTTAATTTCAACTGAGTGAAAAGGATAAATGGAATTAGAATCCTTTATTTTATGCTTCAGCATTGTATCCAAAACTAGAAAACCAAAATAGGCTATGAATTATTGGATGGTAAAAAGCGAACCAAATTCTTACTCCTGGGATGATTTCGAAAAGGCCAAGGAAGATATTTGGGATGGAGTCAGAAATTATCAAGCCCGGAATTATTTAAATGAAATGCAGGTAGGGGATCAAGTCCTTTTTTACCACAGCGGAAAAGAAAAAGCTGTGGTAGGAATTGCTGAGGTTTCCTCAGCTCCGCTACCTGATCCCAAAGATGAAGCTTGGACCGCAGTAATGCTGAAAGTTGGTCGACCTTTAGCTCATCCAGTTACCTTATCTCAGATCAAGGCCGAGGATAGGCTTTCCGAATTACCTATGTTAAAACAATCCCGGCTTTCTGTGCTTCCTGTAAATAAGGATGAGTTTGAATTGATAGTGAAAATGTCTCTATGAGAAAAGCGATTGTTATTTGCTTATTGGTACTTTTTGGCATACCTGCATTTTCGCAGGTAGAATTCGAATCCCGTTTTGAAATCGAGTCGGATTATTTTGATCCCCATTTTGAAATGGTTCGATACGGAGAAGATATTGTAGCCTTTCGAACGCTTGCGAAGCGGGCTTTTTCTGTAGATCGGATTTTTCAATATATCGTTCTTGATCAAGATCTGAATACAGAAAAAGGATTGATAGAATTGCCCGTTCAACCGGGTTATGATTTGATAGGATATGATCTCGATGGAGATTTTTTGTATGCGCTATTTCAGCGAGGAAGTGGTATAGGAGGAGAAAAATATGTTCTCAAAATTGATTTGGTTGGCTTGGATGCATTTGAATTCTCAGTTGAGAATTTACTTGATTTGGAGCTTGCAGAATTTTTGGTTCAGAATGATCGTGTGATTTTTATGGGCTCTGCCAATATGCGCCCCGTAGTACAGGTTTATGGTTTGGCTGATAAAACAATTCACACTGTTCAGGGGGTCTATGGAAATGATACTCAGATCCTTCAAATCCGAAAAATGCCCGAAATCGAGGCTTTTGAAGTGGTATTAAGTCGAAAAGGCCAATACCGTGATAGGGAAGTGATTCTTAATACCTATGATTTGCTTGGTAATTTGCTGCGTGAGATTCGAATTGATCAGTTTGGGGAAGAGGATCAAGAAATTATTGAAGCCTTGGTGGTTCAGGAAGACTTTTACCGTAGATCCATGATTGGTTCCTATGGCTTGGCTAGGAGGGATTCTTATTTGGGAATGTACCGAACAGAGATCAATGAATTTGGAGAGTATGATACACGATTGTATACGCTCGAGGACTTCCCTAATTTTTTTAATTACCTAGATGAAAAAGGAAAAGCAAAAAAGGATGCGGAAGTACTCAAACAAGTAGATCGGGATAAAGTACCTAGTATCCGAAATGTCTATTCTATCCGTGAAGTTCGCCAGGAACCAGATGGCATGTATGTCTTTTTCGACCATTACAATATTATTAATTCCAGAGGAGTCAACAGAGGTTGGCCTTTTTCTCCAACAGGGATGTATCGCTATGATCAATGGAGTCGAATGAGCTCTTCACAAGATTATTGGGATCCAATTTCTGTTAGACGCTTTAATCAGGGGCCACTTCAGATAAATACCGAGTTCAGTTACATCTCTGCTCATTTTGTCAAGTTGGGGGAAGATGGACGGGTAGTTTGGGATAATTCGGCGACATATGATGATCTATTGACAGAATTTCCCGAACCCTTTGGGGAAATAGCGATAGTCGGGGATGAGTTTTACCATGGCTATGTTAGAAATGATAAAATTCGACTTGCCTATATCAAGAATGGAGAAAAGAAATTCGATAACCTCGACTTTGAGCTAAAGTTGATCAATGAAAGTGAACGAATTGCAGATACAGATATGCCAAGTCTGAGATTGGTGTATTGGTATGATCGGTATTTCCTTCTCACAGGAAATCAGCGAATTCGTTATCAAAAGGAAAATGGGCAAGCAGCGACTCGGGAGGTGTTTTTCTTCACAAAAGTGATGGTTTCAGGAGACCTCTATCAACCTGAGGAAACCGAAGACTAGAATTTCTTTTTATATTTACCCGCAAATCCAACCCATGCAAAAACGGCTTGTTTTAAATCAGCAGCAAATCCAAATCATCCTGAAAAGGTTTTGTCATCAGCTGATCGAAAATCACGATAATTTTGAGAATACAGTTCTGCTAGGCTTGCAGCCAAGAGGAATTATTTTGCTTGACCGAATCGTTGAAGAGTTGGAAAATATATCCGGTAAAAAAGTCCCAGCAGGGTATTTGGATGCGACATTTCACCGGGATGATTTTCGTCGTCGGGATTTCCCTCTCAAAGCGAATGAGACAAAGATTGATTTTTTGGTAGAAGGAAAAAAAGTAATTCTTGTCGATGATGTCCTGTATAAAGGTAGATCTGTGCGGGCAGCAATGGATGCGATGATCGCATTTGGAAGACCCCAAAAGGTCGAGTTGATGGTTCTAGTAGACCGAAAACTCACAAGGGATTATCCTATTATGCCGGACTATTTCGGAATTCGAGTAAATACAATTGACACTCAATATGTGGTCGTCGAATGGGCTTCCCAAGGGCAGCCTGAAGATGCAGTTTGGATTACAGAAAAAGAACAAAAATAACCATGTCGCAACTCAGCAGCCGCCACCTCCTCGGAATCAAAGATCTGACCCCAGCGGATATTCAGTTGATATTGGAAACCGCAGAAAATTTCAAAGAGGTCATCAATCGTCCGATTAAAAAGGTGCCTTCCCTTCGCGACATTACCATTGCCAATATATTTTTCGAAAACTCAACCCGAACTAGGCTTTCGTTTGAGCTAGCGGAGAAGCGACTTTCTGCCGATGTGGTGAATTTCTCTTCGAGCAATAGTTCGGTGAAGAAAGGAGAAACTCTAGTAGATACAGTCAATAATATCCTATCGATGAAAGTCGATATGGTCGTGATGAGACATAGCAGTCCTGGAGCTCCACATTTCTTGGCAAGAAATGTAAAAGCCAATATCGTCAATGCTGGAGATGGAACGCATGAACATCCTACCCAAGCCTTGCTCGATGCCTTTTCCATGCGAGAAAAATTGGGAGATCTTCAAGGAAAGAAAATTGCCATCATTGGAGATATTCTTCACTCTAGGGTGGCTTTATCCAATATATTTTGCCTTCAAAAGCTAGGGGCCGAAGTCATGGTTTGCGGACCAATTACTTTGCTTCCTAAGCATATCCAAAGCTTGGGAGTAAAGGTGGAGTTGGATGTAAGAAAGGCACTTGCTTGGTGTGACGTGGCAAATGTCCTTCGAATTCAGCTTGAAAGACAACAAATCAAATATTTCCCAAGTCTGCGAGAGTATTCATTGTATTACGGGGTCAATAAAAAAATGCTAGAGGAGCTGGATAGGGAAATCGTAGTGATGCATCCTGGCCCGATAAATCGTGGGGTGGAATTAGCCTCAGATGTTGCCGATTCGGACCACGCCATCATTCTTCAGCAAGTAGAGAATGGGGTCGCAGTCCGAATGGCTGTATTGTATTTGTTGGCAGCGGTGAAAGCCTAATATTTAGTTTTTCCGCCAACGGCCTCCTCCTACATAAAATCCAAGAGTGAATCCAAAGTATTGGTTGATTGCTTCACCGATGACAGTTCCGCTGGTATTTTGAAGGTCTGAGTTTGGAATAAAATTATATTCTGCTCCCATTCTGAATTTTCCCAATTCAATTCCAGCTCTAACCATAGGCGCCCATTTGAAGTTTGCCTCCAAATCTCCAACATCCACATTATCGATATTGGAAGCATCTATTTCAACTGAACTCAAACCATAATATCCATAACCTACACCGATATATGGTGCGAAGTTGCTTCCTCCATTATTGAAGTAATAATCGAAGGTTCCAGTGATGGATACATTCCCTGAAACTTCTCCCTCGTAATCTTTGGTGATATCATAATAGGTAACATCCTTTGCCAATCCGGCTACACCAAAACGGATACCTACATTCATATTGTCTCCAACATTGATTTTTGGTTCGATATTTACTAAAGCTCCAATTCCTCCATCTTTTGGGATAGCTGGCCCTAATTCTAGACCCATCCGGAATTTTCCTGCTTGCTGTGCATAAGATGCTGCTCCTATACCAAGCAAAATGATTAGTGTGAGAAGTTTTTTCATCGTTTGTTTGATTTTTTCGATAGGCTGTCAAAAAAGGTTCCAAAAGGTCCAAACTTCCCTTAAAGAATTCTAGTTTTAATCCAAAATTCAATTTTTATGCTGCTTGTTCAGAATTTGATCAAACGATATGGGAAGCAAAATGCTGTCAATGATATTTCTTTTGAGCTTCAAGGGGGCGAGGTAGTAGGGCTTCTTGGACCTAATGGGGCTGGGAAAAGTACCACCATGAAATGCATTGTGGGATTGCTTCGAAAAACATCGGGTGAAATAACTATTGGGGGATATGACCATCTTTCCGTCGAGGCCAAGCGGCTTTTTAGCTACATCCCAGAGACTCCCTATGTCTATGATTTGCTCACTGTGGAGGAACATCTACAATTCATAGCTCAGGCTTATGGAATTCGGGACTGGAAGGAAAAGGGTAATGAATTGCTGGAGACCTATGATTTAACGGATAAGGCAAAAAAGTTAGGAAAAGATCTTTCCAAGGGAATGAGGCAGAAAGTTTCAATATGTTGTGCCTTGCTTCCTGACCCTCAGGTTTTGTTTTTTGATGAACCGATGATTGGCTTGGATCCGAAAGCTATCCGAAACACTAAACGTATTTTCAGAGAACTTAAAGAAGCTGGGAAAACCATTTTGGTCAGTACGCATTTGATTGACTCGGTAGAGACTATTGCGGATCGAATTATGATTTTGAAGGAAGGGAACATCATTGGGAATGACAGTCTTGAAAATCTCAAAAAGCAATTTGAACAGAAAGAAGGTGGAAGCTTGGAGGATATATTTTTAGAATTGACCAAAGATGAATGAGGTAAAACTGCTTTTTAGAAAAGACCTCTGGGTTCTGAAAAACAATATTTTGTTGATCCTGAGGAATCCTGCCAGACTGATTCCTTATGCGGGTCTGATCGGCTATTTTTTCTTTATCTACACCATGCGGATGAAGGATAGAGCTAAAAAGCTTGACAATTCAATTCCCGAAATGGATGTAAATGGATTGCCTGAAGTAGACTTTGCAACTCAGAATATCGTAGGTGGAATTACTGTGCTTGCTTTGGGATTTTTACTTTATCAGCTATTCCGTGCGACAAAACGCAACGTCAGCTTTTTTACTATGGCTGATGTGAATTTATTGTTTACCGGTCCTGTCAAACCTCAAAATATTTTACTCTATTATATGGGGAGGTCTATTTTGCCTTCCTTGGGCGGTAGTATAATTTTCCTGATCTATGGGGGAAGTCAAATGGCAGGCTCTTTTGAGCTTTCATTGGGAAATATTTTGTTCATTTTATTGGGCTTTGCCTTGTTCTTTTTTATTCTATCGCCTATTCGTTTTTTGATTTATACCCTTCATACCAAGTATGATATTTTAGAAAAAATCAAGACCCTAATCACTGTTTTGGCAGTGCTTTTGGCGATAATGATTTTGATTCCGGGATTAACGGCAGAGAAGTTTTGGCAGGGGATGTTTTCCTGGGTTGCTTCTCCTTGGTTTGATTTATTTCCCTTTGTCGGTTGGAGTAGGGGAATGATGGGCTATCTCGTCCATCAAAATCTGATTCTGGCCTTCGCTTTTTTGGGGCTATATATTTTGAGCTATTACCTCATCGTGCGGTTGGTTATCCAATTTGCCGGATACTACTACGAGGATGTGTTGGAGGCCACCAAGTCCAATGAAGTGCAACGGGACAAGGTGAAAGGAAAGCGGGAAAATTCGGAAGCTACCTATAGTCTCAACACTAAGAAACAACTTGCTTTACCGGATTTTGGAGTAGGGGCAAAGGCTTTTTACTGGCGAAATTATGTACACGCCAGCAGGCAAGATTTTCACCCACTTTTTGGAGTATATAGTTTGATAATAGCTGGATTGGGGATTGTATTTGCGATTTTGTCCAATTTCGATTGGTTTTCGCACAAAGTCCTGAATGGATATGTTCTTGTGATTTTGGGCTTTTATTTTTTGGCTGGAATTGGTCGAGCATCGGTAGGTGATTTAAAAAAGCCATATTTCTTTTTGATTCCTGCAACTTGGACATCTAAATTCTGGAACGTAATCAAACTGGATATTGTCCAGATTTTGCTCTTTGCGGTGGTGATGATTGTACCATCTGTTTTGATTGCAGGACTTCATATCCTTGTTATTCCCGTATTTATTCTTGGGATTTTAGTGTCTTACATGATAGGGCTTTGCATCAATTTGATTCCACAGATTTCACTAGAAGAAAGCTGGGATCGAAAGCTCATCAAACCTGCCATGATGATCGGAATCTTTCTTTTTGGAATTATCCCGGCATTGGTGTTGGGGATTTTGGTTTTTGTGTTTACCAGGCAGTTTGTTTGGATGCTTCTGACGGTTACGATTGGGATGAGTTTTGTGGCAGGGATTTTAATTCATGTTGCCTTGGATGTTTTATCCCGGTTGGAGTTTAAGGAGGAAAATTGATCCAATTCACGAAGCTGGGTAATCTTTTGGCTTCCATTCGGCTGAGGCCAAAAAATCTTTTAATTTTGCCCCGACCCAAATAAAACTACTACCATGATTTATAACTCCATCATAGAAACCATCGGGAATACTCCGATGATCCGCCTCAACAAATTAGCCAAAGGAATCAAAGGGGATGTTCTCGTAAAAGTGGAATACTTTAACCCTGGAAATTCCATGAAAGATCGTATGGCTATCAAAATGGTGGAGGATGCTGAGAAGGCTGGTATTTTGAAGCCTGGAGGAACTATTATTGAAGGAACTTCTGGGAACACCGGGATGGGTTTGGCTTTGGCTGCTGTGGCAAAGGGCTACAAGTGTATTTTCACCATGGCTGATAAGCAGTCCAAGGAAAAGATTGATATTCTAAAAGCTGTTGGCGCAGAAGTGATCGTTTGTCCGACAAACGTTGCCCCTGAAGATCCGAGATCTTATTATTCTGTAGCAAGAAAGCTGAATGCTGATATTCCAAACTCTTTTTACCCAAATCAATACGACAATTTGTCCAATACAGCGGCTCATTATGAGACGACAGGGCCTGAAATCTGGAATGATACAGAAGGGAAAATTACCCATTATGCAGCTGGAGTTGGAACAGGAGGCTCCATGTGCGGAACAGCAAAGTATTTAAAAGAACAAAATCCGAATATCGTTACTGTTGGGATCGATACCTATGGTTCCGTTTTCAAGAAATATAAAGAGACTGGAATCTTTGATGAAAAGGAGGTTTATCCTTACCTGACTGAAGGGATTGGAGAAGATATCCTTCCGAAAAACGTCAATTTTGATGTTATCGATCATTTTGTAAAGGTGACTGATAAGGATGCCGCGGTCATGACTCGTAGATTGGCTCGAGAAGAAGGGCTTTTTGTGGGTTGGTCTTGTGGTTCAGCAGTTCATGGAGCATTGGAATGGGCTAAAGAAAATCTCAAAGAGGGAGATGTGATGGTAATTATTCTTCCTGACCATGGTACTCGCTATTTGGGAAAAGTCTACAATGATGACTGGATGCGAAACCATGGTTTCTTGGAAGATAAGAGCTATGCTACTGCCAAAGATATCATTGCGAAGAGACCTCTTGATTATTCCTTGATTTCTGTCAAACCATCTGATTCAGTAAAGGATGCCATTGCCTTGATGAATAAGACCAGTGTCTCTCAAATCCCTGTTTTGGATAGAGATGAAGTAGTGGGAAGCGTTACCGACACAAAACTACTTTCCAAAATCATTGAGAATCCAGTTTTGAAAGATGCGCATGTATCTGATGTAATGGAAAGCTCTATGACCTTTGTGGCAGGTGATAGTACCTTAGATGTGCTTTCATCCATGATAGAAAAAGAAAAAGCAGTTTTGGTCAGAGATGATCTAGGGAAAATTCATATCATTACAAAACATGATATTTTAGAAGCCTTTACCAATTAACATCCATGGTCAATCCCCGAAAAATGGAGCAAATGCTCCATGATCCAATCAATTTTAGCATTGACAAAGCATTGACAAGGGGCTGGGAAATTTTCAAAACAAACCCTGCCCTCTTCATTGCATTTTTCTTGATTATGATCGCTGTCGCTGCTGGAGCTACCTATTTTCTAGGAGACTTTGCAAGTTTTGTGACCATTTTTATCTCTCCAGCCTTGGCTGCAGGGTTTTATCTAGCTGCGAATCGGGTCAGTAGGGAGGAGCCGCTTGAGTTCCATCATTTCTTTGATGGATTTAAGTTTTGGTTTCCCGTAGTGGTGGTTTCTTTGGTGTCTGGGATCTTGACTGTCTTTGGAGTAATTGCACTTATTATCCCTGGGATTTATTTGGGTGTGGCCTATTCCTTTTCTATGCTGTTTGTCATTTTTGCCGGTACGGAGTTTTGGACATCCATGGAATTTAGCCGGAAGTTAATCACGCGAATCTGGTGGCGCTTTTTTGCCTTCCTTATTTTACTCCTTGTGATTAATATCGTAGGGGTTTTATGTTTGGGAGTAGGCTTTTTGATTAGTGGGCCAGTATCCTATTTAGCAGTTTATGCCGCATTTGAGGATTTGACGGGTCCATATTTGGAGGAAGAGGAGCATAAAATCAATCTTCCTCATGAGCCAGAACCATAGCCTCCAATCGATTTCTGCATTGATCGGTGAATTCTAACACAGCACTGTCTGAGGCTATTGGCGGGTGGATGGCTTGTGAAAAATAAATACGAACTTTTCCTGGCCTTAATAGTAAGGAGCCTCTTCTCATAATTCGATCTGCTCCGATTACCGCCATTGGCAAAATTGGAATTTTTGTTTCAATAGCTAATCTAAATGCTCCTTTGTGAAATGGGAGTAAAGTTTCTGAAGTATCGTTTCGTGTACCTTCCGGAGCCACGACTACTGATTTTCCTTTAGATAAAGTGGTGATCAATTTCCCTAGACTTTCTTTTCGAGACTCAGAAGAAGTACGGTCAACCCAAATGGCAAATTTTCCCACGACCCAACCGAAAAAAGGGATTTTTGACAATTCTTTTTTTCCCAATGCCCGGAGTTCTTGAGGAATCGCCATAGGGATTACAGGTGCATCAATAAATGAACGATGATTGAAAATATAGATGTAGGGTTGCTTTCGATCAATGAATTCCAAGCCTTGAATTTCATATCGGATTCCTGTCAAAAAGGACCAAGTTCCAGCCCAAGCCCGGATAATGAAGAAGGATATGCGATCTCCTTTTTCTGTTATCATCATGGGAATCACGATGAAAAGACCAAGTACAAGCATCAAGGAAATAAATAGCAAGGCCGAGTAGATGGTATAAATTGCCTGAAAGAACTTAATCATTCGGAATTTTGGTTAAATTTGGGTTCGAAAATAATCCTTTAACTCTTTGCTTGCATAGGCCCCGAAGCGTTTCGGGGTCTGTTTTTTTCAAGTCTACTCTGAATTCAGAAAAAAACCAATGTCTTTGGTGTTCTATTCTTGAATTTCCCCATTCATTTTTTGAGATACTTTCCACAAATAAAAGAAAATCAGTACCTTTGCAGTCCGTTCGGGTGAATGGGGTGTTTTAATAGGTTCTAAAGCACTGATTGTCAAACAAAAAACCGCAGCTTCAAGACCCGGTTGCTGTTGGATTTTCAGGGTCAATAATTATTATGTCTAACAATTCAGATTTTAACTGGGAAAACTTCGAAACCAAAGGGTTTGGAGAAGGCTATTCCAAAGAGCAGCGTGAACAAATGGCTGCTATGTACGAAGGTACATTGAATGAGATCACTGAGAAAGAAGTGATCAAAGGAACCGTAGTAGGTGTGAACGACAAGGACGTGATCATCAACATTGGATTCAAATCTGACGGTTTGGTGCCTTTGAACGAATTCCGTGATATGGAAGCAATCAAGCCTGGTGACGAGGTGGAAGTATTCATCGAAGAGCAGGAGAATGCTTTGGGTCAGTTGATCCTTTCCCGCAAAAAAGCCAAAATCGTTAAGGCTTGGCAGGACATCGAAAGTGCATTTGAAAATGACAGCGTAATCGAAGGTCTTGTGAAGAGAAGAACTAAAGGTGGTTTGATCGTAGATATCTACGGTGTTGAAGCCTTCTTGCCAGGTTCTCAAATTGACGTGAAGCCTATCAGAGATTTCGATATCTATGTAGGTAAGAAAATGGAAGTGAAAGTGGTTAAAATCAACCACGCTAACGATAACGTAGTCGTTTCTCACAAAGTCTTGATCGAGAAAGATCTTGAGAAGCAAAAAGCAGAAATCCTAAACAACCTAGAAAAAGGTCAGGTATTGGAAGGTGTGATCAAGAACATGACCAACTTCGGTGTATTCATCGACTTGGGTGGTGTAGATGGTTTGCTTCACATTACCGATATCTCTTGGGGACGAATCAATCATCCGGAAGAAGTATTGCAGCTTGATCAGAAAGTACAAGTTGTTGTTCTTGACTTCGATGATGACAAGAAGCGAATTTCTTTGGGTATGAAGCAATTGACTGCTCATCCTTGGGATTCTCTTGCTGCTAACCTAGAGGTTGGGTCTAGAGTAAAAGGTAAGATCGTTAATGTAGCTGACTACGGAGCATTCTTGGAATTGGCTCCTGGAGTAGAAGGCTTGATTCACGTATCTGAAATGAGTTGGTCTCAGCACTTGAGAAACCCTGCAGACTTCGTGAAAGTAGGAGACGAAATCGAAGCTGTAGTATTGACTTTGGACAAGGAAGAAAGAAAAATGTCTTTGGGCATCAAGCAATTGACCGAAGATCCTTGGACTAAGGAAGATATGGCTACCAAGTATGCTGTAGGCACTAAGCACAAAGGAGTGGTAAGAAACTTGACCAACTTCGGTTTGTTCTTGGAATTGGAAGAAGGAATCGACGGATTGGTTCACGTATCTGACCTTTCTTGGACTAAGAAGATCAAGCATCCATCTGAATTCGTTAAAGTTGGAGATGAGCTAGAAGTAGCTGTATTGGAACTTGACGTAGAAAACAGAAGATTGGCTTTGGGTCACAAGCAGTTGGAAGAGAATCCTTGGGATACTTTTGAAACTGTATTCCCTGTAGGTTCTGTTCACAAGTGTACTGTAGTATCCAAAAACGATAAAGGTGCTGTTCTTGAGCTTCCTTACGGATTGGAAGGTTTTGCTACTTCCAAAAACTTGGAGAAAGAAGACGGATCTCAAGTTGAGGTAGGAGAGTCTTTGGACTTTAAAGTGATGGAATTCTCTAAGGATGACAAGCGTATCGTTTTGTCCCACACTGCAACATTCAAAGAGGATGTGAAGCCAGTTGCTAAGAAGGCTACTAAGAAGAAAGAAACAACTCAGGAGCCAGTTGAAAAATCTACCTTGGGTGATTTGGATGCTTTAGCAGAATTGAAAGAGAAAATGGAAGGAAAGAAGTAATTCTTCCCGCTCTATTTATAAATAAAACGCCGGCTGAAAAGTCGGCGTTTTTTGTTTGCTTGTAAGTGTTGGATCCAGAAAGTAAAAAAGCATCCCGATGTTCAGGATGCTTTCGATTTTTGAGGTCGCGAGCGGATTCGAACCGCTGTACAAGGTTTTGCAGACCTCTGCCTAGCCACTCGGCCACGCGACCTTTTAATTTTTCAACTCAAGTACCCGAAAAAATAATTTGAATACATCTTCCGGTCCTGAATCGGTTGGCAAAGGTAGGCATTATCCGATTTTGAGCAAAAGGTACATCTAGATTTTTTTCAAAGTCTGAAAAACCAAAATTTCTAAAGCATAGCAGGAAGATTCCAGTCAAAAAATCTAGGTTTTTAGCGCCATTCTTTTTCAGGATTGAAACAATATTATTTATAATAATTCTAAATAAATAAAGGTGTTGGTTTTTAATTGTAACCTATTGTAAATCAATGGACTATAATTGTAAATGGAAATTCACTTCCTAAAACATCTTAAAAAATTCCATATTTGAAAAATAAACCCTTGATACTACCTTTGCAGGGGTTAAAGAGGACCGAATAAACTATTTAATTAGCAATAATATGTTATCCAAACGCTCGTTAGTAGGAGTTCCATTGAAATTCCACACGCTGGCATTGCTGTTTTTCTTGTTCTTGGGTGGGCAGGCTTTTGCTGCTGATCCGGCGGTAAGTGACAGTGAGGAAGCCATTGCGGCGGGAAAGACAGTTTTCAACGCAAACTGTAAACAGTGTCATAAACTAGATCAGAAAGCAGTAGGTCCTGCACTTCGCGGAATTACTGACAGAAGATCTCCGGATTGGGCAAAGAGCTTCATCAAAAACTCACAGGCTGTTATCGCTTCTGGTGATGACTACGCTAACGCATTGTATGCGGAGTACAACAACTTGATGATGCCTTCTCATGAATTTTTGTCTGACGCTGATTTGGACAATCTCTTGTCCTACATCGAATACGGTGACAAGGTAGATCCAGCTGCAGCAGCTGCAGCTACTGCTGGTGCCGCAGGAGGTGAAAGTGCAGGTGGAGGAATTCCGACTGAGTACCTAACCATCATCGTGGTTGTCCTTGTTATTGTTCTTTTGTTGATTTTGATTGTCTTGGGATTGATTATTTCTATCCTTACGAAATATGTCAACAAGCAGGATTTAGACGATGAAGACAAGGAATTCATTTCCCAAAAATTTCAATTAGGAAAAGTTCTTAAAAGTGATGCTTTTGTAATCATTGTAACCGCTTTGGTGGTGGCCTTGGTTGCAAAAACAGCGATTGATGGCTTATACTCTGTGGGTGTTCAGCAAGGATATGCGCCTACGCAGCCAATTGCTTATTCACACGCACTTCATGCAGGAACATTGGAAATCGAATGTCAGTATTGCCATACTGGAGTAGAAATCGGTAAATCAGCTAACATTCCTTCTGCTAACATCTGTATGAACTGCCACATGCATGTGCAAAACGTACAGGGCCAAGAGGGCGTTTCTCCTGAAATTCAAAAAATTTATAACGCGATTGATAACAACCAGCCAATTGAGTGGGTTCGCGTTCACAACCTTCCTGACCTAGCTTATTTCAACCACTCTCAGCACGTGAAAGTCGGTGGTATCGAGTGCCAGACTTGCCACGGACCTATTGAAGAGATGGAAGTGGTTTATCAATATTCTTCCCTGACAATGGGATGGTGTATTGATTGTCACCGTCAGACAGAAATTGCTGCTGGTGGAAATGAGTATTATGACAAATTGGTACAACTTCATTCTGACTCTAAAGATGCCTTGAAAGTGAAGGATATCGGCGGTCTTGAGTGTGCAAAGTGTCATTACTAAAATCATTCTGAAATTCTATTCCTAGATCATAAAATGAAGGAAACTAAAAAAACATACTGGAAAGGGCTTGAGCAACTCAGCAACGATCCAGAGTTTGTTAAAAATGCAGACAGGGAATTTCCAGAACTTCCCTCAACGCTTTCCGAGGATGGAAATGCTTCTCGAAGAGACTTTCTTAAACTAATGGGCTTTAGCTTGGCAGCAGCTTCTTTGGCTGCTTGTGAAGCTCCTGTTAGAAAAGCAATTCCTTATGTCAACAAGCCTGTTGATATCAATCCTTCCATTCCAAACTATTACGCATCAACCTTTGCTTCTGGTGGTGACTATGCTTCCATCGTTGTAAAAACACGGGAAGGTAGACCAATTAAAATCGATGGAAATGAGCTTTCTCCTATTAATAAAGGAAAAGTAAATGCCATCGTAGAAGCTTCTGTTCTTTCACTATATGATAAAGAGCGATTGACTGGACCTTATTTGGCAGGTCAAAAGACCGATTGGTCTAGCTTGGATGCAGAAGTGAAATCAAAGCTTGCTAGCGCAGGTTCTGTGAAAGTTGTTGCAAATACCATGCTTTCTCCAACTACCGAGAAAGCTTTGCAGCAGTTCTCTGATGCTTTTGGAGCAGAAGTGATCATGTACGATCCGCTTTCAAATTATGGTATTGCGAAAGCATCTGAAACCTACTATGGTCAGGCAGTAGTTCCTTCTTACTTTTTCGATAAGGCCAAAACCATCGTATCCTTTGGCGCAGACTTCCTAGGATCTTGGATTTCTCCAATTGAATTTGCTGGTCAATATGCAAAGACTCGTAAAATCAGCAAGGAAAATCCTGTGATGTCTCGTCACTTCCAGTTTGAGTCTAATTTGTCTTTGACTGGTGCTAACGCTGACTATCGAACTCCAATCAAAGCTTCTCAAAGTGGATTGGCTGTATTGGCACTATATAATATGATTGCTTCCAAAGCTGGTGCATCAACCGTTTCTGCTCCTGCAGTTGAGGTTGCTCACTTGGAAAAAGCAGCAAATGAACTTTGGGCTAATAGAGGAGCATCTTTAGTAGTTTCTGGTTCTAACGATCCAAACGTTCAAACTGTAGTTCATGCAATTAACGAATTGCTTGGAAATAATGGTTCTACAGTAGATTTTGGTTCACCTGTGAATTTCCGAAAAGGAAATGATGCTGTAATGAATCAATTCATAACCGACTTGAATGCTGGTAGAATCGGAGCAGTTGTATTCTATAACTGTAACCCAGTTTATGATCATCCAAGAGGTGCTGAAATCGCTGAAGGAATCGGTAAAGCTCGATTCAGTGTAGCGACTAACATGACCATGGATGAGACGGCTTCTCTGGTACAGGCTGTTGCTCCAGATCACCATTACTTAGAGTCTTGGAATGACTTCGAACCGAAGCCAGGACATTTCTCTCTTTCTCAGCCAACCATTTCTCCGTTGTTTGACACTCGCCAAGCTCAAGATTCATTCTTGACATGGGCTGGTGACACTGTTTCTTACTATGATTTCTTGCAACAAAGCTGGGAATCTGGTTTGTTTACTCAACTTGAGACTGGCGGTGAGTTCCAAGAGTTCTGGGATCAATCTCTTTACAATGGTGTATTGGCAATTGAAAGAGAAAGCGCTGCGGTTTCTCCTGTAGGAGATGTAGCTGCTGCAGCTTCTGCTGTTGCCAGAACTTACAGTGCTGATAATTCAGGTGCTGAATTGGTTGTTTATACCAAGGTAGCTATCGGTAATGGTACATTTGCTAATAATCCATGGCTACAAGAAACTCCAGATCCAATTTCCAAAGCTACTTGGGACAACTATTTGACTGTTTCTCAGAAATGGGCGACAGAAAATGGTGTTTCCATGGTAGAGGAAAATACCAGAAAGGCAACGATCAATGTAAATGGTAAGCAATTGACTGTGCCTGTTTTGATTCAGCCTGGACAAGCTGAAGGCACATTCGGTTTGGCATTAGGTTACGGTAGAACCAAAGCAGGTCGAGTAGGAAACGGAATAGGGGTGAATGCTTATGAGCTTCTAGACGCTTCTGCTGGCTTTGTTAATTTTGATATTACATCAGGTGTAACTGTTGAAGTTACTGCTGATACTTATAAAATTGCTAGAACACAGACCCATCAGACTTTCATGGGTCGTGAAAACGTAATTCAGGAAGCTACTTTGGCTGAGTACAAGCAAGATGCTTCAGCTGGCAGATACAAGCCTGAAATCTACAAAGAGGGTGAATTTGTTAAGCCTTCGAAAATTTCCCTTTGGAAAGGTCATCAATATTCTCAGCACCACTGGGGATTGGCGATTGACATGAACTCCTGTATCGGATGTTCTGCTTGTTCTGTAGCTTGTCAGGTTGAAAACAACGTGGCAGTTGTAGGTAAGCAGGAAGTCTTGAATCGTCGTGAAATGGCTTGGATCCGTATCGATAGATATTATTCTTCTGATGCGGCAGCTGATGATTTGGATGGATTGGAAAAAGCTTCAGAAAATCCTGAGGTTACCTTCCAGCCAATGATGTGTCAGCAGTGTAACAACGCACCATGTGAGACAGTTTGTCCGGTTGCTGCTACGACCCATTCTTCTGAAGGTCTAAATCAAATGACTTACAACCGTTGTATCGGTACTCGTTACTGTGCTAACAACTGTCCTTACAAAGTTCGTCGATTCAACTGGTTCAAGTACCATGACAACTCTCAGTTTGCTGGAGTTAACGTTGCTCAAAACGATGATTTGGGTAAAATGGTATTGAATCCAGACGTTACCGTTCGAGCTCGAGGTGTAATGGAGAAATGCTCCATGTGTGTTCAGCGAATTCAAGCTGGAAAATTGGAAGCTAAGCGTGAAAAGCGTAAGGTGAAAGATGGAGATATCAATGTAGCCTGTGCGGTTGCTTGTCCTACTGACGCCTTAGTATTTGGTGATATGAACGATCCAGAAAGCCGAATTTCTAAGCTTTTGAAGATCGAGGAAAACACTACTTCTGCTTTGAAAGAAGTGAATGAAGAGCGTGCATACCACGTGTTGGAGGAAATCAACGTGAGTCCAAACGTGTGGTATTTCACCAAAATCAGAAATAAAGACAAAAACGAAGCGTAATCATAATTTTACAAACTATGCAGGTTACTTCATCCGTACGTCAGCCATTAGTCACCGGCGGTAAAACCTATCACGATGTCACGCACGATGTTTCGCGTCAAGTGGAGGGCAAACCATCCTTGGCTTGGTTTCTGGCCTTTTTGACTGCCGCTGGCGTGTTGGCACTTGGAGCCATCGCCTTGGTTGCTACCCTTTGGGAAGGAATCGGGATGTGGGGTCTAAACAAAACCATCGGTTGGGCTTGGGACATCACCAACTTCGTGTGGTGGGTCGGTATTGGTCACGCCGGAACACTGATTTCAGCGGTATTGTTGCTTTTCCGCCAAAAGTGGAGAACATCCATTAACCGAGCTGCAGAAGCGATGACCATTTTTGCGGTTATCTGTGCAGCGATGTTCCCAGTGATTCACATGGGACGTCCTTGGATCGGTGCTTACTGGGCACTTCCACTACCAAATACTTTCGGATCTCTTTGGGTAAACTTCAACTCGCCTCTTTTGTGGGACGTGTTTGCGATTTCTACCTATTTCTCTGTTTCCTTGGTATTCTGGTATATCGGATTGATCCCTGATTTCGCAACTATCCGAGATCGAGCTACTGGTTTAAGAAAGACTATCTATGGTGCGCTTTCGTTTGGTTGGGATGGTGCAGCTAAAACTTGGATGAGATATGAGTCCGTATCCTTGATTTTGGCTGGTCTTGCTACTCCTTTGGTACTTTCAGTTCACACCATCGTATCCTTTGACTTTGCAACTTCAGTAATTCCAGGATGGCATACCACGATCTTCCCTCCATACTTTGTGGCAGGTGCGATCTTCTCTGGTTTTGCCATGGTATTGACCTTGATGATCATTACTCGTAAGGTCTTCAAATTGGAAGATTACATTACTATGGGCCATATCGAATTGATGAATATTGTAATCATCATCACTGGTTCCATTGTAGGTATTGCTTATATCACTGAATTTTTCATCGCATGGTATTCCGGCGTTGAAGCAGAACAATACGCATTCATTAACCGTGCTACTGGACCTTACTGGTGGGCATACTGGTCTATGATGACTTGTAATGTGATTTCTCCACAGTTGTTCTGGATCAAGAAAATCAGAACTTCCATTGTTGCAACTTTCATCCTTTCTTTGGTTGTAAACATCGGAATGTGGTTTGAACGATTTGTAATTATCGTTACCTCTCTACACAGAGACTTCTTGCCATCTTCTTGGGCAATGTTCTACCCAACTTGGGCAGATGTCGGAGTATATCTGTTCACGTTTGGTCTATTCTTCACCTTGTTCTTCTTGTTCGCTAAGTTTTTCCCTGTGATCAACATGGCAGAGGTGAAGTCAGTGTTGAAATCTTCATCTGAAAAAGCTGCTAATTAATATGGAAAGAGATACTCATTTTGTCTTAGGCGTATATGAGGACGAAGATGTCCTAATGAATGCCGTCAAGGAGGTAAGATCTAGTGGAGTTAAAATTCACGAAGTATATTCTCCATATCCTGTTCATGGATTAGAGCATGCTTTAGGATATAAGCGAAGCAGACTTCCAATTGCAGCTTTCTTGTTTGGAATGCTGGGTACTTCATTGGCATTGACCATGCAGTTCTACATGATGAAGTTTGACTGGCCGATGATTATCGGAGGTAAAGATTTCGCAGCTTTCCCGGATTTCATTCCGGTTTCTTTTGAAATGACTGTATTGCTTGCTGCTTTCGGCATGGTAGGTGTATTTATGGTTAGCTCAAATTTGAAGCCTTGGGCGCAACCTCGAATTTTCGATGTCCGAATCACAGATGACAAACATGTGATGGCAATTGATTTGGCTGTGAATTCCGGTATGGGAGAGGAGAAAATCAAAGAAATCCTTGCATCCTCCGGTGCTACAGAAGTGAACAATAAAAGTTTTGACGAGTAATTCCCGATAGTATGAAAATGATGAATAAACTTGGGATTTTGGGAATAGCATTAGCTGGGACAATCTTCGTAGGCTGTAGAGCTGGAGAGGATAATCCTGGTTTGGAATATGCCCCTCAAATGTACCATTCTGTTCCTTACGAGCCCTTGTCTCAAATTAAAGATGAATCACAAGGTTCTTGGCTTTCCAATCGGGAGGACGAAAAGGGTGAGTTCTTTAACAGTAATGTGAACAATCCATATCAGATGAATATGCGTGAACCTGTTGAAGGAACTGTGCCTAGAAACAAGCATGGTATGCTTCCATATCGATTGAAAGCTTTCGAATTGGAGCAGGCTGCTTTGGTAGAGAATCCTTTGACTGTCGACGATGCGATCATCAAAGAAGGGGAGACTCTTTACACACAATATTGCTCAGCTTGCCACGGAAAAGGTGGTGAGGGAGATGGTAAAGTAGGTGAGATTATCGGTGGTGTTGCCAACCTAAAAGGTGGTGCTTACATCAATCTTCCAGAAGGACATATCTTCCATGTCATTACTAAGGGTAAAGGAAGAATGGGAGCTCATGGTTCTCAAATCACTCCTGAAAATCGTTGGAAGATCGTTTCCTATGTTAAACAAGTAATTCAGAAGCAATAATCATGGCTCACGAAGTTCAGAATTTTAACCTAGATCAGAAATTTGATTTCAATGCTGGAATCAAAAAGTCTATCATGACCGTCCTCCTAATTGGAACAGCGCTGCTAGTGGTAGGTGTTGTATTGGCTATGATGGGTGGAGGACATGCTGAAGAAGGAGCCGAGGCTGGTGGGCATGCTTTCCACTGGTATCAGAGATTATTCGCAAACGTTTGGATCAATAACGTCTACTTCACAGGTATTGCGATTGTAGGTGTTTTCTTCTTCGCTATTCAATATGCTGCTCAAGCAGGTTGGTCTGCTCCAATTACCAGAGTAATGCTTGCTTTTGGTAACTGGCTACCGATTGCAGCTATCCTAATGATTGCTAGCTTCTTTGTAATGGGACATGATTTGTTCCACTGGTGGCATGCAGAGCTTTTTGATAAAGCCTCATCTGAATACGACGCAATTATTGATGGTAAAGGAGCTTTCTTTTACTGGCCAATGGAAAAGGGTACTTTTCCAGTATTCTACATTGCAAGAATGATTATCTTCTTCGGTTTCTGGGTATTCTTCTTTACTAAGTTTAAGAAAATTGCAGCTGCGGAAGATCAATTAGGAGGAACCTCTCACTGGTTCAAAATGAGAAGCTGGTCTGCATACTTCTTGGTATTCTTTGCAGTTTCTTCATCTGTATCTGCTTGGGATTGGGTTATGTCAATCGATACACACTGGTTCTCCACCCTATTTGGATGGTATGTATTCTCTTCTTGGTTTGTAGCAGGTCTTTCTGCTATTACCTTGTTAGTGATCTTTTTGAAAGGGAAAGGATACCTTGAAATGGTCAATGAAAACCACGTTCATGATCTAGGTAAATTCGTTTTTGGATTCTCCATTTTCTGGACTTACCTATGGTTCTCACAATTTCTTTTGATCTACTACGCCAATATTCCTGAAGAATCAGTTTACTTCATCGAAAGATTATCTAGTGACGTGTATGGAGGGTTCATTTTTGTAAATATTGCGATGAACTTTGTCCTGCCTTTCCTAGTTCTAATGACTAGAGATGCCAAGCGACATGGAATTTTCCTTAAGTTAGTATGTACATTGTTGATTGTAGGGCACTGGGTAGACTTCTTCTTGATGGTTCAGCCAGGTACTTTGGGTCACAATGGAGGTATTGGATTTATGGAAATTGGAATGTTCTTGGTTTATGGTTCAGCGGTGGCGTTGGTTGTGCTTGGAGGTCTGGCCAAAGGGAATCTGATCCCGAAAAATCACCCAATGCTTGAAGAAAGCTATCATCATCACATTTAATACAAACTCGAAATAGTTAAAACATGTACGGATTTCTAATTGCAGTTGGGGTTGTTCTCCTCCTTTCCATTGTTTGGATGGTTTACCGTATCCAAACCTTGGTATCTGTAGTCAAAGGCTCTGACAAGAAAATTGCTACCGGAAGTAATAAGGTGAATGCCTTCTTATTTCTAGTATTCTTGGTGGCGATTGGTGGTTTGATGTTTTGGTATTCCATCAAAGAATTCCATAACTATCAGCTTCCTATTGCTTCCGAACACGGAGTAGTTACAGATAATTTGTTCTGGGTTACGATGGCCGTGACAGGTATCGTATTCATTATCACTCATATTTTGCTTTTCATCTTCCCTTACAAGTATCAGTACAAAGAAGATCGCAAAGCGACTTTTTATCCAGAAAATAACAAATTGGAGGTTATTTGGACAGCCGTACCTGCAGTAGTACTTGCTATCCTAGTTATCACAGGATGGATGGCTTGGTCTGATATTACTGCTCCAGCTCCAGAGAAGGCACATGTGGTTGAAATTATGGGATACCAATTCGCTTGGGATATCCGATATCCTGGCCAGGACAATGTGTTGGGAGACTATGACTACAGACTTACTTCAGCTATCAACCCAATGGGGATTGACTTTACAGATCAAAATTCTGTAGATGATTTTCCTTCTCCAGTTGTAGTAATTCCTAAAGGAGAGCCCGTATTATTTAAAATTCGAGCTAGAGATGTATTGCACTCTGTTTTTGCTCCTCACATGAGATTGAAAATGGATGCTGTACCTGGAATGCCTACTCGTTTTTGGTTTGTACCTACCAAGACTACTGCCGAAATGAGAGCTGAGCTAAATGATCCGGAATTCGTATATGAAATTGCTTGTACTGAGATCTGTGGCCGAGGTCACAACTCCATGAGAAGAGTGATTGAGGTTGTAGAGCCTGAGGAATATCAAAAATGGCTTACTGAGCAAAAGACCTTCCTTCAAATGAATCCTGCCTTGGCTGAGGGGTTAGAAGTAGAGGTGAAAGAAGTGGCAGAAATTCAAAAAAGAAAAAACACAAAATAAATAATTATGGCTACAGCATCTGTTGCAACACATGATACAGCGCACGATCATCACGATCATGAGCATCATGATAATTTTGTGACCAAATATATCTTCACTACCGATCACAAAATGATCGGAAAGCAATTCTTAATTACAGGTATATTTTGGGCTTTGATTGGTGGACTTTTGTCTATCCTATTCCGTCTTCAATTAGGTTTCCCTGATATGAATTTGGAATGGTTGCGTCCATTGTTAGGAGGTTGGATTACTGAGACTGGTCAATTGGATCAGACTTTCTATCTAGCTCTAGTTACTATGCACGGTACCATCATGGTATTCTTTGTATTGACAGCTGGTTTGAGTGGTACTTTCTCCAACTTCTTGATTCCACTTCAAATCGGTGCCCGTGATATGGCTTCCGGCTTTATGAACATGCTTTCTTACTGGTTCTTCTTTATTTCCAGTGTAATCATGTTTATTTCCCTTTTCATCAAAACCGGTCCAGCTGGCGGTGGTTGGGTTGTTTATCCACCTCTTTCCGCATTGGAGCAAGCTATCCCTGGATCAGGTCTTGGAATGACCTTGTGGTTGATCGCGATGACCTTCTTTATCGCTTCTTCTTTACTGGGTGGTATTAACTACATTACAACAGTAATTAACCTTCGAACAAAAGGGATGTCCTTCTCAAGACTTCCATTGACTATTTGGGCGTTTTTCCTAACTGCAGTCATTGGTTTGTTGTCATTCCCTGTGTTGTTTGCTGCAGCTTTGTTGTTGGTATTCGATAGAAGCTTTGGTACATCCTTCTACCTATCCGATATCTACATCGGAGGTGAGGCTTTACCAAATACCGGAGGTAGCCCAGTCTTGTATCAGCATTTGTTCTGGTTCCTTGGTCACCCTGAAGTATACATTGTATTGTTGCCTGCATTGGGAATTACCTCCGAAGTAATTGCAACAAACTCCAGAAAGCCAATCTTTGGATATAAAGCGATGATTATTTCCATGTTGGGAATTACAATCCTTTCATTCATCGTTTGGGCTCACCACATGTTCGTGTCTGGAATGAATCCTTTCTTAGGATCCATCTTTATGTTCTTGACATTGATTATTGCGATTCCTTCAGCAGTTAAGGTGTTTAACTACTTGACTACTCTTTGGAGAGGAAACTTGATTTTCACTCCAGCGATGTTGTTCTCTATTGGCTTGGTTTCTTTCTTTATTTCTGGAGGTCTTACCGGTATTTTCTTAGGAAACTCTGCTATTGATATTCAGCTTCACGATACCTACTTCGTTGTTGCACACTTCCACTTGGTAATGGGCTCTGCTTCCTTCTTTGGAATGGTAGCAGGTATTTACCACTGGTTCCCTAAAATGTTTGGCAGAATGATGGACGCACGTTTGGGATACGTTCACTTCTGGTTAACCTTCGTTGGGGTTTATATGGTATTCTTCCCAATGCACTACATCGGTATCGCTGGTTTCCCTAGAAGATATTACTCTTGGACAGGATTTGAGTTCTCTAACATGTATACTGATTTGAACATGTTTGTTTCTGTTGCGGCTATCATCACTTTTGCTGCTCAGTTTATCTTCTTGTTCAACTTCTTCTATTCTATGTACAGAGGAAGAAAAGCATCTCAAAATCCTTGGAGATCCAATACCTTGGAGTGGACTACTCCAATTCACCCTGGTCACGGAAACTGGCCTGGAGAAATCCCAACTGTTTACCGTTGGCCTTATGACTACTCCAAGCCTGGTGCTAAGGAAGATTTCATTCCTCAAACCGTACCTCTTTCTGCTACTCCAGAATCCAATCTTCCTCATGAGCAGGAGCTTGTGAAATTGGAGTTGGAAATCATGAAAGAAGAATCCGAGGCTTTGGTTGCTAATGAAGCAAAAGAATCATAAAGAGATTAACAGCTTCCGCCGAATCAGTTTGATGACGGTGGTAGCTGTTTATTTTCTCATCTTGGTCGGAGGGATTGTCAGAAGTACCGGTTCTGGTATGGGATGTCCCGATTGGCCTAAATGTTTTGGGAGCGTGATTCCACCAACTAGTGTGGATCAGCTCCCTAAAAATTATCAGGAGATTTACCTTGAAAAAAGGTTGGCTAAAAACGAAAGGTTTGTAGCTACACTTGAAAAATTGGGTTTTGAAAAAGCTGCCTATCGGATAGCAACTGATAAATCCATTTTGGTTGAGCAAGAGTTTAATGCCACCAAAACTTGGATTGAATATGTGAACCGATTGATAGGAGTGGTCATTGGCTTATTTATCATTCTCACAGTTTGGAGATCTTTCAAACTATGGGATCGGGATAAATGGATTCCAATCCTATCTGTTCTTTCACTGATCTTAGTTCTCTTTCAAGGTTGGATAGGCTCTCTGGTAGTGTCTACAAATTTGTTGGAGTGGATGATTACGCTACACATGATCTTGGCCTTGCTTCTTGTTGCTCTACTGCTTTATATCAATCATAGAGCGCTTCATCTGGACAAGGAAGGGATTGCAATAAATCAGGTTCCCTTAAAGCTTAAGGTGCTTTTAGTTGCAGGAACTATTCTGATGCTTTTGCAAGTAGTCTTGGGAACGCAAGTCCGAGAGCATATTGATCAAATTGCTTTCCAATTGGGAGGACTGATGCGTGATACTTGGGTAGAAAGTGCAGGAACGACCTTTATTATTCATAGGTCATTTTCGCTACTTCTCCTAGCAGTTCATGTGCTGTATTTCTTTTGGGTGTTTAAATATACTCATCGGAAATCTTCTGCTAATCTATGGTCGCAAGTGCTAGTCCTTTTAATTCTATTTGAAATAGCTACAGGAATTGGAATGGCCTACTTTGCTATACCGGCGTTTCTACAACCCGTTCATTTATTAATTGGGTCTTTGATTATTGGAGTTCAGTTCATATTGATCCTCCAGCTTAAAACCCAAAAAGGTTTGACAATAATTTCAACTCCATCATGAGGACAGTTGGTGTAACTGACCATAATATTTCACAGGGATTGATGATCCGAATTAAGGCATATGCTGAACTTGTTAAAGTTCGCTTGTCTGGTTTGGTTACATTCTCAGCCGTATTTGGCTATATCCTTGGGGATTCTAATCCAAGTTTTGGTTGGGCTGGTTTCTTGGGATTAGCATTAGGAGGTTTTCTTATTTCAGGAGCCTCAGGTGCTGCTAATGAAATCATGGAGCGGGATTTGGATAAGCTCATGAAGCGTACCCAAAATCGTCCCCTACCTCTTCAAATTATCAGTGTTAAAGAAGCTACCTGGTTTACCATTTTGGTAGCCATTATTGGTATTACATTACTTTGGATATTCACCAATCCACTGACGACTTGGTTGGGAATATTGAGTATGATCCTCTATGTATTTGCCTATACTCCTTTAAAAAGAGTTGGGCCTATTGCTGTATTTGTTGGAGCTATTCCAGGAGCAATGCCTCCTCTGCTTGGCTGGACAGCTGCTACAGGAGCGATCAGCTATGAGGCTCTTATCATTTTTGGAATCCAATTCATTTGGCAATTTCCTCACTTTTGGGCTATTGCTTGGGTAAGTGACGAAGACTATAAGCGGGCTGGCTTCAAGCTATTACCTAGTGGGGGAGGCAAGGATTTGAATACTGCTATTCAAATTATGATTTATACCCTGTTCTTATTACCGCTTGGATTACTTCCAACATACTTTGGTTTGACAGGTTTAAACTCCGGTATCGTTGCAACAATTTGTGGAGTTCTTTTTCTAGCTCAGACATTCACTTTGATGCGTGACTGTTCAAGAAAATCGGCTTTGAAGATTATGTTTGGTTCTTTTCTCTATTTACCAATTGTGCAAATAGCTTACCTATTAGACAAACTACCATAACATGGAAAAGGAACTGAAATATGTGGATTTGGTTGAACAACCAATCTCCATGCACCCCAAGAAATTTGCCTTATGGCTATTCATGGTTACTGTAGTAATGATTTTTGCCGCATTGACCAGTGCCTATATCGTACGACAAGCTGAAGGAAATTGGCTGGAGTATGACTTGCCTGAAATATTCTGGGTTACATCTGGGATTGTCCTTTTGAGCTCAGTCTTTTTGCACTGGGCATATATTTCTGCAAAGAAGGATAATTTGCTGCAGTTGAGGATTGGAATGAGTATAGCTGTGCTGCTTGGAATTGCATTTTTGGTAGGGCAGTGGTATAGCTGGGTTGCATTGGTAGACCGTCAGGTTTTCTTTGTAGGCAATCCTTCAGGGTCATTCCTGTATGTTTTCACCGGATTGCACGGGCTTCACTTAATAAGCGGTGTGATATTTCTGATTATTGTATTAATTTCGTCCTTCAGATATAAAGTTCATTCCCAATCTATGGATACAATGGAAATGGCCACGACTTATTGGCATTTTCTTGGAGGATTGTGGATCTATCTCTTTATGTTTTTGCTTTTGAATCATTAATTTACCTGGTACAAATAAATAACATATGTCTGCGCATTCTACTGCAATAGGAGTTAGCTCGAAAAGGGGCACTTGGGGAGGGGGTAACGAACCTCTCAAGGCTAGTTATGGAAAACTGATGATGTGGTTTTTCCTATTATCGGATATTTTCACATTCGCCGCTTTTCTGATTAGTTACCTTTCGATTCGACTGGGCTATCCAGCCTACAATGGTCCTGCTGATTCATTCGTGGGATCAAACGAATACTGGCCTGTTCCTGAATTGGTTTTCGAAGCGGTACCTTTCCTTCATGGTTTCCATGCTCCCTTGGTATTCGTAGGAATTATGACCTTTATCCTGATCTCTAGTTCCGTGACCATGGTATTGGCAGTTGAAGCTGGACATCGAAATGATAGAAATGATGTAGTAAAATGGATGCTTTGGACCATGGTAGGTGGAATCACTTTCCTTAGCTGTCAGGCTTGGGAGTGGAATCACTTCATTCATGGAACAGACGCAGGTTCTATTATGACTTATGTCAACTCTCTCAGCCGAGAAGTAACGGAAACAGTTTTTGGGGCTAACCTAGTGGTTAACGAATATGGACCGCCAGCATTTGCTCAGCTATTCTTCTTCATTACTGGTTTCCACGGTTTCCACGTAACTATCGGAGTGGTCCTATTATTCTTAGCATTCTATCAGGCTGCAGTAGGAGTATACGATCGAAGAGGTCATTATGAAATGATTGAAAAAATCGGTCTGTACTGGCACTTCGTTGACTTGGTATGGGTCTTCGTGTTTACCTTGTTCTATCTGATCTAACGCATTAAAGAAATAAAGAAATGGAAATCCAAGATTCTAAATCTACTCTTCAGGTTATTCCTCGGAATAACGAAAAAATAAAGAAAATCTGGAAGACTGCTGGAATTCTTTTGGCTATCACTGTAGCTGAATTCGTCATGGCATTTACCATGGATAGAGGAATTCTGCTTTACGCCTTGTTCATAATTTTGACTATTTGGAAAGCAAAATACATTATGATGGAATTCATGCACCTAGGAGATGAAGTGAAACCTTTGTTTTATTCCATCATTGTTCCTTTGATTTTCTTGGTGTGGTTGCTGATTGCACTGGCAAAAGAAGGTTCAGACATCTTTATGATGCGCTGGTAGAAATAAATCAAAAAAGTGATAAAAAAAGTAGGTTGAGGTGTGACACTTCAACCTACTTTTTTGTTGTAAGGACATCATGAAAGGATTGAGAATTTTACAAGGATTAGTACTGGTGTGTATCTTGTTGATACCTGTTCTAATCATTCTATTTCTAAAAAATTTTGGGGAAAATAAATACGATTTACCCGTATTTTATGAAAATGGAGTGAGCAACCCATTTATGGAATGCCCTCCAAATGATAGCACTCAACATTACATTCCGGAATTCACCTTTACGAACCAAAGTGGTGAAGCTATAGGTAGAAAAGAGATGGAAGGGAAAATCACCATCGTTGATTTTTTCTTTACTTCTTGTCCTAGTATTTGTCCAATCATGTCCAAAGAAATGGAGCGGGTGAATGACATGTTCCGTGACGAACCTATGGTTCAAATCATGTCAATCAGTATTGACCCTACCTATGATACTCCTGAGGTTTTAATGGAATATGCGGAACGGCACAATGCTATTCCCGGAAAATGGCATTTTTTGACAGGGCCACCGGAAGAAACCTACGAATTGGCCAAATGTGGATTTGTTCTTCCTACAGTTGATGGCATGGGAAATCCAGATGATTTTATACATAGTGATAAGTTTGTCCTGATTGATGAGTTGGGTAGAATCCGTGGTTATTACAGCGGAACAAACAGAGAGGACGTAGATTTGTTAATGTTAGAAACAAAAGTGTTACTTCATGGAAAAAAGTAATTCCATTCTAAAGGATGAGTCCAAGGTTAAGAATTGGATCGTATTCGTTTCGGTATTAGTCCCGATTTTAGTTGCTGTTCTACTATTTATGCCTCAAAAAGTAAATGTTGGGGCTGAGTGGGTTTATTTCCTTCCTCATCTCAATGCGGTCATCAATTCGGCAGCTAGTATTGCCTTGATCTTAGGCTTGGTGTTTGTCAAGCGTAAAATGTACAATTACCATGGTGCAACCATGAGCGTAGCTTTTGTGCTTGGAGCTATTTTCCTAGTCTCCTATGTTGTGTACCATGGCGCTGCAGAAAGTACTCCTTTCGGAGGAGAGGGTTGGATTCGACCGGTATATTATTTTCTATTGATTACCCATATTGTTTTTGCAGCGGTGGCACTATTTCCAATTCTTTTCGCTTATTACTATGGATACACTGATCAGCGTGCAAAGCATAGAAAAGTAGTTAAATTTGCTTATCCGATTTGGTTGTATGTATCTGTAACCGGTGTAATCGTTTATTTGATGATTTCACCATATTACATTCATTAAGAAAATCCATTTGGGTAACTCAAAAAGTATGAAGTTAAAATTAGGCTTATTCATTATTTTCTTTTTTGGCTATCAGGTAGCCACTTGGGCTCAATGTGCAATGTGCCGAGCCTCTGTGGAAAATAATGTCAGCAATGGCGATGCCACTATCGGCGCAGGTTTGAATACCGGAATCCTTTATTTATTTGCCATGCCTTATCTAATTGCCTTAGTAATTGGCTTATTGTGGTATCGAGCTGCCAAAAAAAGAAAGTCTAAAATTGCAATCCGATAATTCTCTCAAGAGCAAAGTTTGAATCAAGACTTTGCTTTTTTTATTTTTAGAGTAAATGAGCTCAAATATCAAAAGGCTGATCATTCTGATCAGTGCCCTTTCCTTGCTTATCGTTTTGATTGCGAATTTCTTTTTCTTTCAAAAGAGCGAGGAAGAGGGATTTTATCAGGCAGTACAGGAGGAAATAATTCAGATCGATCGGGAATTTGATGAAGACTTTGTTCAAATTCTCATGGATGTTCGTCCTGATGAGCAATTGAGTTTTGAGCAAGTCGCTACACCGGATAAAAATCACCCGTTTTTTATTTTAAACGAACAAGGTCAACTCCTTTATTGGACGGATTTTTCCCTAAGCTTTGATGTTGATCAGGTTGATGTAAACAAAGAATATCAGGTATTGAAAGATCCCTATGGGACTTTCCTTTTGAAAACAAGAAAATTTACCCGAAATGGGGATTCTTATTTTGTAGTTCATGCCTTCCGATTATACTGGCCCGGTTCCATTTCCAATGATTATTTGCTGACAGGGGCAAATCGCCGTTTGTTTGGAAATGATCAAATCCGGATTTCTGAGCCTTCGGAAAATACCGCTTTCTTGGTCACCAACTCCGCAGGAATTCCTCTATTTGGATTGGATTTTGAATATGGATATCAACCTGCCGGAAGAATTGCTAATCCTGCCATTTTAATTTTCTTCATTTCTGTTTTCCTTTTGTACTTCATTTTGAGTTCAGATTTTGTTCTCAGAAAATGGCGAAGAGGTAGACGATGGCAAGCGATCGGCTATGGGGCTTTGGTCTTTTTTGCTTTCCGTTTGGTGATGCTTCTCTTGAGTTTTCCCGGATCTTATTTTAATCAAGAACTTTTCGACCCAACCAATTATGCCTCGTCCTGGCTTAATCCAAGTTTGGGAGACTTACTGATCAATACCTTGTTCGGCGTCTTGGTTGGCGGAATGCTTGCCTACCAATTTTCAACCCCGGTAGTTCAGAAAAAAATCAAGGTATTGGATACCAATCGAGATCACCAGGTTTTCTTTGGGATTTTTATGTTGATTTCATCTCTTGGTTTTTTTATTGTCTGGTACCTTCCTCAAGATCTAATTGAAAATTCCCAATGGTCCATGGATATTTCAGCTATTCCGACTTTTGGATGGTTTGAAGGAATTAGCTTTTTGATTGTCTTCCTTTGGGCTGGGGTCTATGTGTTGTTTAATCTGACCTTGGTCAGTCTTCTTTTTGAGCTTCGTTCTGATCGACGCTTTTTTCTAAAATATTTATTAATAATCGGAGCTCCTGTAGCCCTGATTCTTTTCCTTTTTTCGACATGGCTAGGTTTATCCTGGTTAGTTCATTTGGCATTCATTTATGCTATTATCCGACTAAAGCTTTATGATCATGTTTTCCGTTTAGGATTGAACACCTTTTTGACTTTCTTCTTTGCCAGCTTGATATGTGCCATCATCGCCGGACTGTCTACTTTTCAAACCGAGCGGGAACAATTGAACCAATCCAAAACCCGTTTCGCCAATCAGAATTTGATTGAGAGTGATGTGATGACAGAATTTTTCCTCGGTGAAGTTTTCGGCAGGGTACAAGCTGACCTTTTTATTCAAAACAGATTATCTGACCCCTTACTTTCCAAAGAACCGATTGAAACCAAAATCAGAAGAATTTATCTCGATAATTATTTTGATCAGTTTGAGGTAAATATTCGGGTTTTTTCAGCCAATGGACAGGATTTGATAAATACCCAGGATTCTAGAAGTTTTAATGAACTCCGAGACCAGTATATTAAGTCTGATTATTTGACCAGTCAGCGTGGCCTTTATTTCATTAGAGGAAATCAAGCGGATCAGGGAAATCAGTTTGTTGCCTTTATTCCGGTGATTCGTGATGGGAGTACCTTAGGGACTGTATACCTTGAGCTGAAGCAACTTCGGGTACAGCCGGGATCAGTTTATCCTCGCTTACTTTTGGATCGGGAGTTTAGTGATCGGCTTGATCCAGTCAGTTATGACTATGCTGTTTTTAGGGATGGAGAGCTCGTAAGAAATGTTGGGAATTTCAATTATTTAGGGTCAAGTCTTTTAAACCGGCTTGATGAGAGCAAACTCTTTCGATCTGGAATTCATGCAGACGGATATCACCACCTGGGAATACAAAATGAAGATGAATTGGTAGTAATTTCTTCTCCCAATAGGCCTTTCTCGTATTTTCTGGGTAATATTTCTCTCTACTTTGTAGTCTTTATTATTCTGACATTTTCGGCCATTCTCTTCAATGCTTTGTTGAAAGGGTATAAAAAGTGGGAGTTTAATTATTCTACAAAACTTCAGCTTTATCTCAATTTCGCTTTCTTCTTTCCGATTATCATTATTTCCATTATCACCATAGGTTTATTGGCGAATAGCTATCGGGAAGATCTGGACCGCCAATATTTTCAGAAGGCATATTTGATTCGTGGGAATTTGATCAATTTCCTGGGAAATAGAACCCCATCAGAAGTCAATTCAGAATCCTTGGATGAAGAGGTCGTAAACTTGGCAAATACAGTAGCGGCAGATCTTCATTTGTATGATTCTGCAGGGAATTTAATGGCTACAAACCGGCCGAATATTTTTGATAAAAAAATCCTTTCTACTCGGATTAATCCTTTGGCTATCTCGGCAATTGAGGAAAAGAATCAGGCTCAGTTTTTAGCGGAAGAACAAGTCGGGAGGCTTTCCTATAAGTCGGTTTATTTGGCGATCCCAGACCCAATAGGATCTGGTATTTCAGGGATTTTATCGGTTCCTTTCTTTGAATCTGAGTCTGAGTTGAATGCCCTCATTGCCGATGTATTGAGCAATATTTTCAATGCATTTGTGGTGATTTTTATACTCTTTTTGATCGTTTCTTATTTTGTTTCCAAGAATCTTACTTTTCCTTTTCGCCTACTTACCCAAAAGCTGAAAACCACCAATTTGGAGAATAATGAGCCCATGCAATGGGAGGCAAAGGATGAGATTGGTTTGCTGGTAAATGAATACAATAACATGCTTTCCAAGCTGGAAGCAAGTAAAAATGTATTGGCCTCTACTGAAAAAGAATCTGCTTGGAGGGAAATGGCAAAGCAGGTTGCTCATGAGATTAAAAATCCGCTTACTCCAATGAAGCTAACCTTGCAGCATCTGCTTCGACTGGAACAGGAAGGAAGATTGGATAATAATACCAAACTTCGAGAATCATTCGAGACATTGATTCATCAAGTAGATGCTTTAAGCGGGATTGCATCTTCCTTTAGCACCTTTGCAAAAATGCCGCTTCCGAAAAATGAACGGATGAATTTCAAAGCGGTACTTCTGAAGGTGATCAAATTGTTTATGAATGATGAGCGGGTGGAGATGACCTTTAAGGACGACTCCTACTCCGATGAAATTCCCATTAAAGGGGATGACAAACTGTTTGGTCGCGTAATTTCAAATTTGATTATTAATGGCATTCAGGCGGTGGAATCCGGTAAAGTTCCCAAAATCAATGTGTGGCTTTGGATGACAGATCAAGATGTCTTTTTAGAAATTACGGATAATGGAAAGGGAATTCCACCTGAATTGAGGGATAAAATTTTCATTCCAAACTTCAGTACCAAATCTACTGGATCGGGTTTGGGATTGGCTATTGCTAGAAGTGGAGTAGAGACTGCAGGAGGTAAAATTTGGTTTGAAACCGAAATGGGAGTGGGGACGACTTTTTATCTAACCTTTCCACTGACGGAATAAGGAGCTTTTGCTACCTTGAAGGAGAGGCTAAAAAGCTATGAGAACCTGGGTAATCATCTTGTCGCTACTATTTGGCTCAATTTTTCAATTGAGTGCCCAGGAAAAGTGCCGACAATTTTCTGTAGAATCCCTTCGCGCTGGAGTGGTTTTAGACTCACTTTCTATAATCGAGGAAAGTATTCGATTGCCCTCGGCTTTTGAAAAAGCTTTTTCTTTTGATCTCAGCAAAAATCAGCTTCAAGTAAGTATACCTGAAGATTATCAGGGAGATAGTTTGCTGGTATGTTTCCGAACTTTTTCTGTTCGATTTGATCAGCCTGTTTCGAGACGAACACTGCTGGTTGATTATGATTCTACCGCTCGATTTTATGATAATACAGCCCTTAGGCAAGAGGCTTTTGATTTTCGGGAAGAGCTTTTTCCGAGCACCAATTTGTATAAATCTGGAAGTTTGACACGAGGTATTTCAGTTGGAAATACTCAGAACGTTTTTGTCAATTCAGCCCTAAATCTACAATTGGAGGGAGAAATTGCTGAGGATCTTCGCATTCGGGCAAGTATAACCGATCAAAACGTCCCATTCCAGCCGGAAGGAAATACTCAGCAATTACAGGATTTCGACAATGTTCTAATTGAATTGTATAATGATGATTTCAATTTGGCGGCAGGGGATGTGGTTTTGCAGCAGCGACGATCGGAATTTCTTCGATACTATAAAAACGTTCAAGGACTGCAGCTCACTACCAACTATAAAAAAGGAAATTGGGAGGCAAGTACGCAGGGATTTGCTTCAGTGGCAAAAGGGAAATTTGCATCAATTCTTGTTCCTGCCATAGAAGGTGTATTGGGGCCTTATCGATTGACTGGGCCTAATAATGAGCGATTCATTATCGTAATGGCAAATTCTGAACGAGTCTTTGTGGATGGAAAACAACTTCAGCGGGGATTCAATGCTGATTATGTGATTGATTATAACCAAGCCGAAATCACCTTTACTCCTTCGGTACTGATTACCCAATATTCCCGGATTCGTGTGGATTTTGAATATGCAGAGCGGAATTTTTCCCGTTCGATTTTAGGGGCAAATCATTATCAGACTAATGGGAAGGCAGATTTTTACCTGAATTATTATCAGGAAAAAGATAATCGAAACAGGCCCTTGTTTCGGGAATTTTCTCAGGAGGAATTAAGCCTATTGGCAAGAGTGGGCGATCAAGTGGAGGAGGCTGTAATTCCTCGGATCGATAGCGTGGCTTTTGACCCGAATAAGGTTTTGTACGAAAGTGTGGTGGAATTGGATGGGGCAGGAAATGCTTTGGAATATTACCGCTACAGTACCAATCCTGAGTTGGCTCATTTCGAATTGGCCTTCTCTCTTGTCGGGAATGGAAAAGGAGACTATCGACGTGTAAATCAATTAGCAAATGGGACTGTCTTTGAGTATGTACCTCGGATAAATGGACTGCCGCAAGGTGATTATTCCATCTTGACCCAACTGCCAGCCCCAGATAGTAGGAGAATGTTGACAGCGGGAGGAAGCATAAAATTGAGCGAAAAGGAAAAAGTATACTCCGAACTGGCCTGGTCTGCAAGGGATAAAAACTTGTTTTCGGAATTGGATGATTCGGATAATCAGGGTTTGGGATGGAAAATTGGTCTCAATTCTGAAGATCGAAAATTGAAATTCATTCCCGAATATACTTTGCAAAGTCAGGTTGAGTTCGAGTACAATTCCAGGAATTTTTCATTTATTGATCGATTTAGATATATCGAGTTTGATCGGGACTGGGGAATTGATCCTTCCTTGGTAGCTCAGACTTCTGCAGCTGAGAGATTCCTTAAAGCCAATTTGGCTTTCGAGAAAAATGCTCAAAATAGATTTGATTATCAGCTTTATTTAAGGAATAGAGAGGGTGTGCTAAATGGGCATCAGCATACTGCAAATTGGAATGTAGAACTGGCTCAAAGGTGGAGGTTAAGGAATGAGTTTTTCTTATTGGAAAGCAATCAGGATTCTGTACGCTCTGACTGGGTTCGATATCTCGGTGAGCTTTCTTACCAATCAAAGATTTTTGTCCCTGGCTATCGTTTTTCCTTAGATCGGAATTCGGTACGAGCAATAGAGACGGACTCTGTTTTACGGACTGCGATGAATTTTCAGGAGCATCTACTTTTCATTCAAAACCAAGATAGCCTTAGACTGAAATTTCGGGCAGATGCAGCTTGGAGAGCAGATAAAGCCCCTTTTGAGGGTGATCTTTTGACGGATACCAAAGCCTTTACTGGAAATGTGAGGCTTCAAAAACAATGGTCCAAGCATAGCCTTCAATCGACATTTACTTATCGGAATCTTCGCTATGTGCTTCGAGATTTACCGGAGGAATTGACAGTGATGGGGAAGGTGGATTATTTTGGGAGCATAGGAAAAAATCTAATTCGGAATGAATTGAGTTATGCTTTAGGAAATGGAAGGGAGCTTCAGCGGGAGTATGTCTTTCTGCCCGCTCCAAATGGTGATGGTACCCATACCTGGCGGGATGATAATGAAGACGGGATACAGCAGTTGAATGAATTTTATCTAGCAATAAATCCAGAGGAAAAACTTTACATCAAGGTTTTTGTACCTACTGACACCTATGTTCAGGCCTACACCACGATTTTGAATTACCGTATTCAAGCGGGCTTTCCGAGAGAATGGCAAGAGTCAGGAGGCTTTAGAGGATTCATCTCAAAGTTTTCCAATACCTCCAGTTTAAGCGTTGAGAGAAAAGTCAGTTCCAATGAATTTTTGGATCGGATCAATCCATTCATTGGTTCTTTGGATAGGGAGGATATTCTTTCACTTCGCCAGGTCATTAGGTCAAGCTTTTTCTTCAATCGAGCTTCGGCAAAATACGGTTTGGATCTTTCCTTTTTTGATTCCCAATCAAAGCAACTTTTATCAGGAGGTTTTGAAGATCAGATCAATCGGGATTGGCGACTCAATTCACGCTATAATGTGGGAGGAGATTTGACCATTCGCGTGATGGGAAATAAAGGAGAAAAGCAATCCAGTTCAGATTTTTTAGATAATCGTAACTATACAGTGGATCAATTTGGGATAGGCCCGGAGTTGGCTTGGCAACCTAATCCCTCCTTCCGGTTTACGGCGAATTATAATTACACGCAGAAAAAGAATCTTGAAAACCTGGAATTGAATGAACGGGCTTTTCTTCATCAATCGGGTATGGATATTCGCTTTTCTAAAGCTATAAAAACCACCGTGACTGGATCCTTAAAATGGATTGAGATTGACTACAATGGAGTCGTAAACTCACCGGTTGGATATGAAATGTTGCAGGCTTTAACTCCCGGAACCAACGTGACTTGGTCCATCAATTGGCTTCAGAAAATAGGAAATGGGCTACAGTTAAACTTAGTCTATGAAGGAAGAAACTCTCAGGGCTTGGATCAAGTCGTCCATGTGGGGAGAATGCAGGTTTCTGCACTGTTTTGATAAAAAAAATATAACTTTGTTTCTTATAGATAGTTGTCATACTAACTATTAAATCACGAACAAAATATGCGAAAAAGCATCTTGGTTACAGGTGGAACAAAAGGAATCGGTCGGGCAATTTGTCTTCGTTTTGCCCAAGAAGGTTTTGATATTGCCACCTGTTCTCGAAATGAGTCCGATTTATCTGATTTAAAGGAGGAGTTAGAGAAAAATTTTCCTGAAGTTCGAGTGCTTGCTGAGGTTGCTGATTTATCAAAAAAGGAAGAAGTTCTTGCTTTTGCTGAGAAGGTAAAAAACTTTGCAACAATCGATGTGCTGGTAAATAATACAGGCGTATTTCTTCCAGGTGCTATTCATGATGAACCTGAAGGGAACTTCGAATTGATGATGCACACCAATCTTTTTTCTGCCTATTACCTTGTTCGTGCAATTCTTCCTGAAATGATTAAGCGAAAATCCGGTCATGTGTTTAGCATGGGTTCTATTGCAGGTACTACAGCCTATCCTAATGGAGGAAGTTATGCTATCTCGAAATGGGCTATGCTAGGTATGACTAAATGCCTTCGGGAGGAAATGAAACCTTTTGGAATTAAGGTTACATCCATCTTGCCCGGAGCTACTTACACAGCAAGCTGGGAAGGTGTGGATTTACCCTTAGAGCGATTTATGAAAGCTGAGGATGTAGCAGATTCAGTGTGGGCAGCCTACAACCTTTCCCCGTCCTCAGTTGTTGAAGAAATTACGATAAGACCCCAACTCGGAGATATTTGATATCATGGAGCCATTTATTCAATCCTCAGAAATTCAATATTGCGACAGCTTGACGAAATATAGCCGTCGAAAAACTATTCCTGTCCGTGTCGGTGATGTCCTAATCGGAGGAGATAATCCTATCGTGGTACAATCCATGACTACAGTTGATACCATGGACACTCAAGGTTCGGTAGAGCAATGTATCCGAATGATAGACAGCGGATGCCAACTAATTCGTATTACTGCGCCGAGTATTAAAGAAGCTGAGAATCTTCGAAATATCCGAAATGAGCTCCGTAAAAGAGGTTACCAAACTCCTTTGGTAGCAGATATTCACTTTACTCCAAATGCTGCAGAAATTGCAGCCCGGATCGTTGAAAAGGTTCGTATCAATCCCGGTAACTACGCTGACAAAAAGAAATTTGAGGTAATAGAATATACAGACGCGAGTTATCAAGAGGAATTGGAGCGAATTCGTGAGCGCTTCCTTCCTTTGGTGAAAATCTGTAAAGAGCATGGAACAGCCATGCGGATCGGTACCAATCATGGTTCACTTTCAGACCGAATCATGAGCCGTTATGGAGATACACCACTTGGTATGGTGGAATCGGCCTTGGAATTTTTAAGAATCTGCGAGGAAGAGAATTACCATGATATCGTGATCTCTATGAAATCTTCCAACACGCAGGTCATGGTGCAAGCTTATCGATTGCTTGTGCAGAAGTTAAATGAGGGTGGCTTCAAGCCTTATCCTTTGCACCTTGGAGTAACAGAAGCGGGGGAGGCTGAAGATGGACGAATCAAATCAGCAGTTGGAATTGGTACTTTATTGGAAGATGGTCTTGGAGATACGGTTCGTGTTTCTTTGACAGAAGATCCGGAGTTTGAAGCACCAGTTGCCAAAGCTTTGATTGATCGATATACGAATCGAAAAAATCATTCCCAGATTCAAGCTATCAACGAATATCCTATCAATCCTTTCGAACATACGAAGCGGGAAAGCAAGGAGATCTATAATTTTGGAGGACAAAATGTTCCTCGTGTGATCACGGATATTTCTCGTGTAGAGAATATTTCCGAAAAGGAAATGAAAGCTGTTGGTCATTTTTATCTTCCTGAATTAGACAAATGGAAGATGAATGATTTAGGCTGCGATTTTGTCTATTCAGGAGATAACCCCATTCCTTTCATGCTTCCTAATGGAATGCGGGAAATCCAGAATTTTGAGGTTTGGAAAAACACTCAGGATCAGACCAATAAGTATCCCTTGTTTTCATTGCAGGAGTTCCAATCGTCAGATGCCTTCCATGCTGAGTTGAATTTCTTGGAAGTTTTGGACACAGAAATTGAATCAGCGTCTGATTTGGTTGAAAACAGAAAAGATGTAGTCCTGATTCTGAAGACTTCCAATGCACATGGAATGCCAGCCATAAGAAGGGCTTTTGTCCATTTGATTCAGAAAAACAATTCTATCCCAGTCGTAGTCAAGGTAAGTTATCCAGATCAAACAGCAGATCAGACAATGCTTTATGCAGCTACAGATGTGGGTGGCTTGCTGGTAGATGGTTTGGGAGATGGAATTTTAATTTCCCTTGAAAAAGAAGGAGAGCATACCCGTGAGGAGGTTTTGGAGCAGATCAAATTGCACAATAATGTCTCTTTCGGAGTGTTGCAGGCAGCGAGAACCCGCATGTCCAAAACGGAATACATATCCTGCCCATCTTGCGGAAGGACTCTGTTTGATTTGCAGGAAACTACTGCGATGATTCGAAAGCGAACTGATCATCTGAAAGGTGTCAAAATTGGAATCATGGGCTGTATTGTAAATGGTCCAGGTGAAATGGCTGACGCTGATTATGGATATGTGGGATCCGGAAAAGGAAAAATCACCCTCTACAAAGGGAAAGAAGTGATTAAGCGATCTGTACCTTCTGAGAACGCAGTGGATGAATTGATTGAAATTATCCGTGCCGATGGAATGTGGACTGAGCCAGAAACTATTTAAGGTAGATTTTCTAGAAAAATAAACTTATCCACCCGCTTAGCTGTTGGCCAATTAAAGTGAGAAAAAATGGCAGAGAAAAATAAAGTCAAGGAGTTTTTCAAATTGGGAGAAGTAGGGAACTATTTTATCCGAGTATTCCAAAAGCCCGACCCCAATAAAAAAACAAACTTCAATCTTAGAATGATGCATGGAATCAATAAAATTTCCATCATCCTGTTTCTGTTCGCTATCATTGTTTGGACAATCAAGCGCTTGATGTAAGTTGAACATGAAAAATATCAAAAGGCTATCGCTAAAAACGGTAGCCTTTTTTGTTGAAAAGAAGTATTTTGAAGATTCAACTTAACGATTCACCCAATCATGAGAACCTTACTAGGAAGTTTATTTCTGTTGCTTTTCACCTTTTCCTCTTGGGCGCAGCAGCAGCCCTTAAAGAACTCCAATTATTACGAACTCCGAATTTACACGGCCCACCCGGGCAAATTGCAAGATTTAGTCAGCCGGTTTGAAAATCATACAAGGTTTCTTTTTGAGAAAGCAGGGATGGAAAACATCGCCTATTTTCTGCCGAATGATCCCGATGAAAACAAGTTATACTACATCCTAGGCTATCCTGATGTGGAATCTCGGGATCAAATGTGGCAGAAGTTTTTGAATGATCCAGATTGGAAAAAAGTATATGAAGAATCCAGAAAAAATGGTCCTTTGGTTCAATCCATTCAGGAAACATTTATGGTTCCGGCCCCGGGATTAAATGAAAAGTCTATTTCAGGTAATTCTGGAATTTTTCAGCTTCGAATCTATACCTGCTTCGATAATAAACTACCTAATCTCGAAAAGCGGTTTAAAGATCATACCCAAGATTTGTTTGCAAAGCAAGGCCTGATAAATTACCCTTATTTCGAAACAGTCGAAAAGGACGGAAGCCAACCCAAACTGGTTTATCTCCTAGGGCATCAGGATTTGGAAAGCTTTGAGCAGGCATTTTCCAATTTCATCAAAGATCCAGACTGGATCAAAGCAAGAGATGAGTCAGAAAAGAATGGAAAAATTGTAGAGAAGGTGGATGCTGTGTTTTTGAAGACCTTGCCTTTCTCGTCAATAAAATAACTTATTAAAAATCATAAACGGTAAATAGTAAGGAGTATTCAATATTGCTTACTATTTACCGCTTACAAATCATCCTACCGCTCTACCTCTTTCAAATTCTCGATTTTCTTGTTTCTCAAGAATCCATTGATGTCTTCGAAGTGCTCTTTTATGCGTTTGTTTCCAAATTCAAAAACCTTGGTAACCAAACCATCCAAGAAGTCTCTATCATGAGAAACTACGATTAATGTACCATCGAAAGCCTTTAAGGCATCTTTGATGATGTCTTTTGTTTTCATGTCCAGATGGTTGGTAGGTTCATCAAGGATCAATAGATTCACTGGTTCCAGTAATAATTTGATCATCGCTAATCGGGTCTTTTCACCACCAGAAAGGACTTTTACTTTTTTGTTGATGTCGTCACCTTTAAACATAAAGGCTCCTAGGATATCCTTGATTTTAGTTCGGATTTCACCTACCGCGATATGATCGATAGTTTCAAAAATAGTCAGGCTTTCATCCAAAAGTGAAGCTTGGTTTTGGGCGAAATAGCCTACCATGGCATTGTGTCCCAATTCACATTTTCCTTCGAAATCAATCTCGCCCATGATGGCTTTGATCATGGTGGATTTACCTTCTCCGTTTTTCCCGACGAAGGCTACCTTTTGTCCCTGCTCAATAGTCATGGAAGCATCTTTGAAAACCACATGGTCTCCATAGGATTTGCTCATTTCGTCCACGATCACTGGATATTTTCCGGATCTTGGAGAAGGAGGGAATCGCAACTTTAAGGCTGAAGTATCCACTTCATCCACTTCAACTATTTCCAGTTTCTCGAGCATTTTTACCCGGGATTGCACCTGAAGCGTTTTGGAATAGGTACCCTTAAATCGCTCGATAAATTCGGTAGTCTCAGCGATAAATTTTTGCTGTTCTTCGTAATGCTTCTGCTGCTGTTCTCGACGTTCTTTACGGAGTTCCAGATAGTGACTGTATTTCGCCTTGTAGTCATAAATCCGTCCCATAGTCACCTCTATAGTTCGGGTGGTGATATTATCCACAAAAGCCCTGTCGTGAGAAATGACTACCACAGCTTTAGCCTTATTCATCAGAAACTCCTCCAACCATTGTATAGACTCTATATCTAGGTGATTGGTAGGCTCATCTAATAGAATCAGATCGGGCTCTTTCAAGAGAATTTTAGCCAGTTCTATCCGCATTCTCCAACCACCGGAAAATTCCGAAGTAGATCGATTTAGGTCCTCCCTTTTGAAACCAAGCCCCAACAATACCTTTTCCACTTCTGCCTCATAGTTCACTTCTTCGATTGCATAGAACTTTTCGCTCAGTTCAGAAACCTTTTCAATGAGTTTGAAATAGTCCTCCGATTCGTAATCCGTTCGCCTAGTCAACTCCTCATTGATTTGATCTATTTCAGACTTCATATTCAGGTAGTCAGCAAAAGCTTTTGCTGTTTCTTCAGCAACTGTGCAATCATCTGAGGTAAGGAGATGCTGAGGCAGATAGGCGACTACAAAATCCTTTGGATAAGAGACTGAGCCAGAACTTGGTTTATTTACTCCGGCAATGATTTTAAGCAAAGTTGATTTGCCTGCTCCGTTTTTGCCCATAAGGGCTATTTTATCAGTAGGATTGATGGCAAAAGAAACATTGCTGAAAAGGGTGTTGCCGCTGTGAATGACAGCGATATTATCGACAGAAAGCATAATTTAATTTTTCGAAGCACAAAGGTAGATGGATCTCTTTGATTAAGCGCAAAGGCAAATAAAAAACCGCTTCGAATTCAATCGAAGCGGTCTAAATATATTTTCAGGATCTGAGCAGATTATTTATGCTCCAACTCCCAAAGCTTTTGCCATAGTTTCTCCGATTTCAGCTGGGGATTCTGCTACATGAATACCATTTTCTCTCATGATGCGCATTTTTGCCGCAGCGGTATCATCCGCTCCACCGATGATAGCACCGGCATGGCCCATTCTTCTTCCTGGAGGTGCTGTTTGTCCAGCGATGAATCCTACAACAGGCTTTTTGTTCCCTGTTTCACGAATCCATCGAGCAGCTTCCGCTTCGTAGTTTCCACCGATTTCACCAATCATTACGATTGCATCAGTTTCTGGATCGTTCATCAGCATTTCTACAGCTTGCTTGGTAGAGGTTCCGATAATTGGATCCCCACCGATACCAATTGCGGTAGATACACCAAGACCTGCTTTTGCTACTTGATCAGCAGCTTCATAAGTTAAAGTACCTGATTTAGATACGATGCCGATTCTCCCTTTTTTGAAAACAAAGCCAGGCATGATTCCTACCTTTGCTTCTCCCGGAGTGATTACACCCGGGCAGTTTGGTCCGATAAGAATAGCACCTCGCTCTTTGATGTAAGGCTTAGCACGCATCATGTCAGCTACTGGAATTCCTTCTGTGATTGCGATAATCACTTTAATTCCTGCATCAGCAGCTTCCATAATCGCGTCCGCAGCAAATGCTGGCGGAACAAAGATGATAGAAGTATCTGCACCAGTCTTTTCCACAGCTTCTTCTACAGAATTAAAGACAGGCTTGCCCAAATGCATCGTTCCTCCTTTACCAGGAGTAACACCACCCACAACCTGGGTACCGTATTCGATCATTTGCTGCGCGTGAAAAGAGCCTTCAGAGCCGGTGAATCCTTGTACGATCACCTTGGAATTTTTATTGACTAGTACACTCATGCTTCGTTTGTTAAAGTTTCGCACAAAAATAAAAGAAAGCGTCCGCTGACAAAAGAAAAGCAAAACAATATCCACGTAATTCTGCATTTCCGATCTTTTTATAACTTGTGAATCATGAATCGCTACCTCTTTTTGGGTTTATGCCTTGGTTTTCTCTTAGTTGGCGGAAATCTGTCTGGTCAAACTTTTAAGTTTGATTTGAATCCTAAAGGGGTAGACCTTCCTGTTCAAAATATTTTCCAAATCGAACAGGACACCTTGGGGAGGATCTGGTTTTCCACCTCCCGAGGCGTTTTTTATTCAGATGGGATTCAAACTTATTCCATTCCAGATAGCCTTAGATCAGAGTTTGATTATCAGATTTCCATTCATAGAGATGGGGATGGTGCCATTTGGCTTTATAATGATCGTGGTGAGTTCAAGTTTTATAAAGGAGGGTATGGAATCTGGGAGGAAGTTCAATTTCAAGGAATAGAGGATGTCGGAATTCTGGGTTTTATAAAATTCTTCACCAAAGGGAAGGGCCGACAAAAGGAATATTTGATTGATGTTCCGGATTACCTTTTACATTTTGAGGGTACGGAGGAAGCAAAAAAACTTTACAAAGAGCCTTTTAAAAATGTAGCACTAACCCATTGGGGAGGTGATGAAGAACAATCGATATTTTATTTTTTAGGGTTTGGCCCTTATGTTTTCAAAAATAATTGGGAACCCGTGCGATTAGGAGGGATAGCTTTACCCTCTCCCCCTTTGATGGTGAAAAAATGCTTTGAGACCGGAGAGTTTTATTTTTTGGGAAAAGGATACTTGGCAAAAGGTTCTTCTTTTACCAATCCAGAAGTTATAATTGACCGTAATTTTGATCAAAATTACCCTTCCTACAACAACCTTTTGGGAATGGAATTTTCGAAAGGCAGTGTGTTTTACTTTTTTAATTCAGGTCTGAGAAAATTGAAATTTGGTTCTTTCCGTCCCTTGTTGATTGATTCAGAGGATATCTTCCGCGTATTCATGTTGCAGGACTTTATGATTGATCAGGAAGGTTTGCTGTGGTTAGTGAGTAGTAGAGGAGTAGCCAATATCAATAATTTGGCTTTTCAGAATTACTCTCGACTACAATCGGGTTTGCTTTCTGATGAGGTGACTGCCATTACGCTTTTGCCATCTGGAGAATATCTGCTCGGTTTTAACAATGGGATTCAAAAAATATCAAGAACCGGTGTCAAGACCTTGTATGAATATCCTTCTTCTGGGGTCGCGCCTACTAGCCGAATCGTTAATTTTTCTGAAGCTGTGGATGGAAGCGTTTGGTTTTCTGCCTCATTTAATGGAATCGGGAGAATTGATTTACAGACAGAGCGATTCGAGATTTTTACTCCGCCTGAAGAGGAAAATATCGCATCAGTTCAAGTTGCCGGCGATAGTTTGATTATTACCAGTTCGCGAAATCTCTATTTGGCATCCATTAATGATCGAGGTGAAGATCTGTATAAAAACGGAATTCGAGAGGAACTGGAAGAGGTCTTTGAGGGAAATTTTTATCATCTGCGAAAAGCCGGGAAACTTTCGGATGGAAGATTGATAATCATGCGTGCAAGTCGCTTAGAAAATCCTAAGCCTTTGATCCAATTACCAGGGATATTAATTGCAGAAGGTTATGACTATCAAGAAACAGAGCAGGGATTACTTTTAGGTACTGAGGGTGGTGTAAAAAGGATTTCTGGCGAGGAGGTTGAACCATACTTTCCTGTTGGCAAACCGATTAATAATCCTGTTTTTTCCATTTTGGAGGATAGTCAGGGAGCAAAATGGTTTGGTACTGATGATGGAGTTTTTAAATACACGGGAGATTCTTTGCTTCATTTCAATGATAAATCAGGCCTGCCAAATAATGAAACCAATAGAGGAGCATTAATTGAAGGAAATGACAATCGAATCTTGATAGGGACGGTTGAAGGATTGACGATTTACTTTCAAGATGAAAAGTTTATTTCTAAGGGTGTGCCTCGATTGAATCTAAATTCTGTCAAACTTGGAGGTGAGGAGATGCTGGGAAAATCCAATTTGAAGACCTCTTTTTCGAACAATACTCTTGAAATTGATTTTTCTGCTATCGCATTCAATCGTGAGAAGGAATTATGGGTTCAATACCGACTTTTAGGTTTGGAAGAAGACTGGGAATTGCTGAAAGACCCCAAGTCTAATCGGATTTTTTACCCAAATATTCCACCAGGAGATTATCAATTTGAAATCAAGGCTTCTTTTGAAGAAGATCGATTTTCACCGACTCTGCAGACAGCTTCTTTCGAAGTTCTTCAGCCTTTTTACCTTCGTTTTTGGTTTATCGTGCTGGCTGCCTTATTCCTCATTGGGTTGGGCTTTTTGATCCAGTCCTTTTATGCGCAACTTCGAAAATTGGGGATCTTAAAAACTGTTGTTGATCGAAAAGATCAAGAGAAAAGTAGGGCTGAAGAACAATTCAAAAATGTGTGGGACAGTTCGAAGGATGCGCTTTTGCTAACCATTGATGGGGAGAAAATAATTGCTGCAAACCCAGTTTTTACCAATTGGGTGCTCCGAAAAGGAGAGAGTCTGGAGGGTGAAAATCTTTCTGAACTTTTGAATGATTCATTGTTTTTCGAAAGCTATCACTCAATAATTAAGGATTTGCCTGAATCAGGGCTGACCTTTGAAAAAGAAGTTTTTTGGCCTTTGGGTAAAATGGAGATGGAGGTATACACCAAAAAGATTCCATCAAAAATGGAAAGCGGTCAGTTGTTGCTTACAGTTTTTAGAGATGTGACAGCAGAAAAAGAAATTGAAAATAACCTTAGGGATGCAAAAGAAAAGGCAGAAGAAGCCAACCGGTTTAAAACAAGTCTTCTTTCCAATGTAAGTCATGAAATTCGCACTCCGCTAAATGTTATTCTTGGAGGAACGGAGCATGTCATGATGACTAGGCAGAACGATCCCAAATTGCTTTCTGAACTTGATATCATTCTTCAAAGCGGAGAGCGCTTATTGGCTACCATTACTTCCATTTTGGATATGGCTAAAATCGAAGCTAAGAAAATGGATATTATCCGAACAGAGACGGAGATCAATCCATTCGTTGAAAAAGTGATTCGGCCTTTGGATTCGCTAGCTTCTAAGAAGGGCTTGAAGATCGAAAGAAAGTTTTTGAAGAAAAACCTGAAAGGAAATATCGATCAGCGCTTTACAGAAATGATACTCAATAATTTGATAGGAAATGCTATCAAATACTCTCACCAAGGTGATATTACAGTTACAGTTTCAGAAGAAAATAGAAACTTGATTCTAGAAGTTGCTGATCGAGGAGTGGGAATTTCGGAGGAGTTTTTGCCTAAGGTTTTCCAGCCATTTGAGCAAGAAAGTACCGGGCATCATCGGCAATTTGAGGGAACTGGATTGGGTATGGCCATCACCGAAAATCTGGTAAAAATTCTAGGTGGTACTATTCACCTGACAAGTAAAAAAGGTCAGGGAACATTAGCTCGAGTTGAAATTCCATTGTCAGATTCATAATTTTTGTATTTTCCCATTTAGATTCATTTTGACTTAATCGTACATGTTTAGCCTTAAAATCCTCATCGTAGAAGATGACTCTGTTTCTGCACTGTTACTTCAGCGAGCTTTAGAAAAAAATAACCATGAAATCATCGGTATTGCAGATACAGGCGAAAAGGCTTTAGATATTTTGGAAGAGCAGCAAGCAGATATCGTGATGATGGATATCAACTTAGCTGGAGATCTAGATGGAATCAAAACGACAGAGATTATCAATGAGAAATATGATATTCCTGTCGTCTATCTCAGTGCGAGTTCCGATGCCGAAACACTAAACAAAGTAGTCGGTACAAATCCTAGTGCTTACGTTATCAAACCTTTCAATATCCGCGAACTCAATATGGTGATTGAGTTGGCGATTTTTAAGGACAGAAAGGAAAAAGAGCTTCAGAAGTTAAATAATGAATTGGAGGAAAAAGTCCGGATCAGAACGGCTGAACTTTATGAGGCCAACAAGGAATTAACCAAGGCATTGGAAAAGGAACGAGAGATTAATGAATTAAAATCCCGAATTGTCTTAAACGTTTCCCATGGTTTCAAGACTCCATTGACCTCTATTTTGAGTTCGGCTCAATTACTTCAGATGTATGCAGAAAAAGATCATCCTTTCAAGCCAAAAATTACGAAGCATGCCTTCAAAATTGAAAATTCCGTCCGGGCTTTAAATAATCTATTGACTAGTGTCTTGTTCTTTGGAAAGGCTGACGCCAACCAAATGGAATTCAAGCCTAAGAAGATGTTTTTGGGTGCCTTCGTGAAGGAAGTTTTGGATACGGTCAAGGCAGGAATTGAAAATGGTGTGAAAATCACCACCAATTTGGGTAAGCTTCCAAAGACAATTACATCAGATTCTGAGCTTTTATATCAAGTTTTTGAAAATTTACTTTCCAATGCCATTAAGTATTCAAAAGACAATGGAGATGTGATTTTTACCTTGGACTTCGAAGATGGATTTTTAAAAGGCAAAGTGGAGGATTTTGGGATAGGAATTCCAAAGTCCGAACAAAGTCAGCTATTTGACCGTTTTTTCCGAGCAAAGAATGTTGGTATTGTCGAAGGTTCAGGCCTTGGACTTTCCATCGTCAAAAAGTGTTTGGAAGTAATGAATGGAGATATCACTTTTACAAGTGAAGTAGGGAAGGGGACGACCTTCGAGGTTTCCATTCCTGTAAAATAAACCTATGCTTTTCTTTACGAAGAATCTTCAATTTGCCTATCCAGGACAGGCTATTTATCATTTTGAGGATATTTCGCTTAATGCGGGAGATTCTCTATTGGTTTTAGGGAAATCAGGAAGCGGAAAAACGACCCTGTTAAATTTGCTTTCAGGTTTGCTGACTCCTGCATCTGGAGAAGTTGTTTTGGATGGAGTTGTCGTTAATTCTCTAAAAGGGGTCAAAGCAGATCGATTCCGAGGAGAGAACATCGGAATTGTTTTCCAAAAGCCTCATTTATTGGCTCCTCTGACTGTCAGAGAGAACCTTCAAATGGCCCGGCATTTTTCAAAAAAAGAGGGACTTGATTTGGATCAACTTCTTGCCGATCTCAATCTTTCGCATAAGGCAAATTCCTCTGTTTCCAATCTGAGTGAGGGAGAGGCACAGCGTGTTTCCATCGCCAGAGCTTTGGTGAATAAGCCCCGATTGATTTTAGCAGATGAGCCCACTTCCAGCTTGGATGATGAAAATGCCCAAAAGGTGATCTCACTTTTGCAAAATCAGGCAGCAAAAATTGAAGCGGCATTGATTATTGTGACCCATGATCAGCGCGTGAAAGATCAAATCTCAAACTTTATTCAAGTGCAAACCCCATGAATTTACTGAAGCTAAGTTGGAAATATCTGACCCATAAGCCGCTGACTACAGGGCTAAATGTGCTTCTTCTAGCCTTGGGCTTAGCAATTATTACGGTGCTGCTTTTGGTTCAAGATCAGTTTGAAAAGAAAATGACTCAAGATGCTGCAGGGATTGATTTAGTCGTGGGCGCAAAAGGAAGTCCTCTGCAATTGATTCTTTCCAGTGTTTATCATGTAGATTTTCCAACGGGAAATATTCCCATGGATGAGGCAATGCGCTTATCAAGAAACCGACTAGTCAAGCAGACCATTCCTTTGGCTTTGGGGGATAATTACCAAGGTTATCGCATAGTCGGAACCAATCATGATTATCTTAATCTATACGATGCTGCCTTTTCATACGGGAATGCCTGGAATGAACCATTTGAAGTTGTTCTAGGAGCGACTGTAGCCGAGAAATCAGGGATGAAGCTTGGAGAAACTTTCTCCGGAAGCCATGGAATCAGTCAGGGAAGTCATGATCATGATAAGCATGCATTTAAGGTTGTAGGGATACTAGAACCAAAAGGGAATGTTTTGGATAGGTTGGTTCTTACTTCCATCGAATCTGTTTGGTATACCCATGATGAGGAAGGAGAAGAAGAGTCAGAAGTGTCGGATGAGGACCATGAAGAACATTTTCATCATGAAGTTGCAAAATCAGGATTCCCTCAGACTGATGAAGACAGGGAAGTAACTTCTTTGTTGATCCAATATAGAAGTCCTATGGCGGCTGTTCAGCTTCCCCGTATGATCAATTCTAACACTTCCATGCAGGCGGCTTCTCCCTCTTTTGAAATTTCACGCTTGTTTGAACTGTTGGGAATTGGGGTGAAAATCCTAGAGGGGTTGGCTTATGTTCTCATCGTGATTTCGGGTTTGGGGATTTTTATTGCTTTGTATAACTCTCTGAAGGAGCGACGATATGATTTAGCGGTTTTGAGAGCAATTGGTGCAAGCCGTTTTGATTTGTTGATTTTGATCCTGCTCGAGGGAATTAGCCTTACCTTTTTGGGTTCAATCTTGGGGATTTTACTAGGTCATGGCTTTTTGTTGGTATTGGCTTCTCAAAATGAAACCGGTGTCGGGGCTGGATTGGAAGCATGGATTTTCTTACCTGCCGAACTTTGGATAGTTATTTATGCGTTATTTATAGGTCTTTTGGCTTCCTTGATTCCAGCTTGGTCAGCTTACCGAACAAGTATTGCAGATCAATTGACCAAAAAATAATTGAAATGAAAATGAATAAAACATACGGATTACTTATTGGTGCCTTCACCATCTTTATGATTGCGTTAAGCCCTGCAAAAGCTCAGGACACAAATGTATGGCGAAGCCTGGCAGAAGTGAGTTATAAAATCAGTGAGGATGAATTTGGTGAATTGTACGTACCTGTTTTCTCTGATAAAATCCAAAAGCTCGAAGGAACAGTTGTAGAGGCTGATGGCTATATCATTCCATTTGAAGGGATGTTTAAGCCAGAGCATATTATTCTATCCAGCCTTCCTCTTGCTGAATGTTTCTTTTGCGGCTCCGGTGGTCCCGAAACAGTGATGGAAGTAATGCTCCGAGATCCGATAAAATACACCTCGAAGCGGGTACGGGTAAGAGGCAAATTAACCTTGAATGCTAAAGATCCGGAAAAGCTCATGTACATCTTACAAGATGCAGAGCTAGTTCAATAGCTTTACATAAATTCACTTTCCAACTTCTTGAAACGGTCAAGCAAGTCCATTGAAACTGGGCCTGGTTGGCCGTTTCCTATTTTTTGCTCGTCGATTTGCGTGACAGGTAGAAGGATTTTTGTAGTGGAGGTAATAAATGCTTCATCCGCCTCCAATGCTTCAATCAGGGTTAATGGGCGTATGTGGACAGGTACCTTTGCCAAGTTGATAATATTTTTGCGAGTGATACCCAAGAGGATGTTTTCCGAAGGAGTGATGATTTCTCCATTTTTTACAATGAAGAAATTGCTTCGGGAGCTTTCGCTCACATACTTGTTTTGGTGATATAAAACATCTTCTGCGCCCTGTTCCTTCCAGATATGGGAATGCCATACGGCTAGGGCATAGTTGGTGGTTTTGATGGAGGCGATAGGTCGAACGTGCTCCAAGGACAGGAGCTTGATGCCTTTTTCATACTTTTCCTTGGAAGGGAAAATTAAATCTTCAGCAAAAATGAAAAGCTTGCCTTGGGCGGGCGAGAAATGATTTTCTGAAACACCCCCACTTAATACCATCCGGATTCCTCCTTGTTTTAGGTCGTTTTTTTCTATTAACTCTCTGATAATAGCCCGTAGTTGCTCCCTTGAATAAGGAAGAGGGAGGTAAGTTTTTGCAGCAGAATTTATGAAGCGATCCAAATAATCTTCCAGAAAAAGTGGCTGGTAATTTACCGTTCGGAAGAAATCAAAAATCCCATATCCACGAATCAATCCGAGGTCGGTTGGATGAATAGTTGCATCTTGGGTTGGGATAAATTTTCCGTCAGCGAAACAAAAAGGCTTCATTTTTTCTCAATTTTTGGTTAAAAATAGCACTAGGAATTTATATTTGCCTCATCAATTTTTACATTCAAAAAATTTAACTTAAAAAAGAATTAATTGTAAATTACTTGTACAAATACTCCTAGACATGAAGAGATACACATTCATTTTTACTTTATTGTTGATTTCATTGTTAGCTGCCTGTGGCTCAAGTCTTTCCGAGGAAAATAAAAACCTTCGAGCAGATGTGATAGCTGTTCATGATGAAGTAATGCCTCTGATGGGGAAATTGAAAAATTTGGAACGAGAGGCTTTAAATCGAGCTGAGGAGCTGGAGTCCAATCCTGAAGTTGATTCAGTTCAAGTCAATGAATTGAAGTCTTTAGCTTATGATTTATCTCAGGCTCATGAAGGCATGTTCGTTTGGATGCGTCAATATGATACTGAAGACGGGGAGCGGACTCCAGAAGAAGTGAAAGCTTACCTAGAGGAACAGATGTCTATGGTTCAGAAGGTTAACGAAGACATCAAAGCAGCTTTGGCAAGAGCTGATGAATTACTAGGAACTGAATAACTCAATAATTATCCGGTTTCGATTTTAGGAATTCCTCTACTTGGGATGAGGTGATTACACCTTCTTCCATACCCCAAATATTGTAAAGGTAGGTAGTGATCTGAGCGATGTCTAATGGCTTTAAGGCTGTATTTGGAGGCATAGCTTGATCATACTTTTCCCCGTTTACCGTAATTTCTCCAGTTTGCCCATGTCTCATGATCCAGACGGTGCGATGCATACTTTCACGAAAGTAATCGGCATCACGCAAAGGCGGAATCAGTTTTCCTAGACCTTTCCCATCGTTTTGGTGGCAATTACCGCAGTAATTTTCATAAAGAGTTTTACCATGAATGGCATATTTCATTACCTCTGGGTCAGAAATTTCCGATAGGTAATTTTCCTCTTGGGTACTTTTTGGGGCACAGGCCACAATCAAAGCTAGAAAAAGACCCCAAAGGCTATGTTTCATGGTTTTAGCAATTTGGGAATATCTCGCATCAATCGATCGACTTGATCACTTTTTGTACCGTCATAGACTCCTCTAATATGGCCTTCTCCATCTACAAGCACAAAGGCTCCACTATGCAAGAATCCGCCCGGTTCATTTTGATCTTCCATTGCAGTGGTGAGATAACTGGTTTGGCCAATCTCATAAATCTTTTCCGCATCTCCGGTTAGGAAATTCCAGGTGTTAGCGTCTTCTACTCCAAGTTTTTCAGCGTACGTTTTTAAAACCTCTTGGGTGTCATGAGTTGGATCTATTGTGTGACTTAAGATGAGAAAATTTGGATTGTCTTTATAAGTCTCATATACGCGGAGCATTTCCTTTTTCATAATAGGACAAATGGTCGGGCACGTTGTGAAAAAGAAATCTGCCACATAGATTTTGCCTTTTACATCTTCCTTCGAGATGGTGTCTCCCAGTTGGTTAATGAATTCGAAATCTGCTATCTCATGGTAAACTGTATCATAAAGGATTTTCCCTTCAATTTCAATTTCATTGATATGCCAATTTCCTAGAATGGGAAGTTTGGTGTTTTCCTCTTCCTGTTTGGTCCCTTGACACTGCCAAAAGAAACTAGAAATTAGGACGATCCCCAAAAGCCGAAATGTATTTCTCATCATGCCGATTATTTTGTTCTATACTTTTTATAAATCTTGATGCCAGTCATCAAGAAGACTCCCAGTCCAACTAACCCGACAATTCCCCAAATCATACTGAGGGTATTTTTCAATACAATCAGGAAGACAATGGCAAAAAGGAGAAGTGTGGAGACTTCGTTCCAAATTCGTAACTGAGTGGAAGTCCATCGAGTTCGTCCTTTTTGAATTTCTTTGAAAAGAAAATGACAGCCTAAATGGTATGCATATAAAAGGACGACAAAAGCCAGTTTGGCATGCATAAAACCTAATTGCAGATAGCCCATCCTATAGCTCAGAATCCACAATCCAAAGATCAAAGTCAATATGGCTGAAGGCCAGGTAATGATGTACCAAAGTCGGGAAGCCATCAAATCCAATTGTGGCTTAAGGATTGCCCGCTCGGATTCAGGGCGCTCCATGGCCTCTGTTTGGTAGATAAACAATCTGACGATATAAAAAAGACCTGCAAACCAGGTGACTACAAAAATGATGTGCAGTGCTTTGATGTATTCAAACCCCATTTTCAGAATTTTGGGCTAAATTAAGGCCAATTGCTCTGAACCCCTAATGATTTGAACAAGTCTAGACTTATATTTCTGCTGATCGGATTATTAATTTTTGTCCTGGTGATTTACATCAGTAAGGAAAGCCTGACTCAGCCTGGCTTTGAGCGCTTTGAAGGCAAATATGAGGAAATTGGTTTTTACCGAAATGAAAATAATACCGGGCCTGTAAAAAGGATTTATGCCATTCATGTCCTAGAAGAAGAACCAAATTGGATGAAGGAATTTGGTGAGACTTTGCCACATACTAAATATGGAAAAACCACGGTTTATTTCTTTTCAGAAAAAATTCAAGATAAAATAGCCTTGTCGCCAACTGAACCTTCTTTTCCAGAAGAATGGTCCCCAAATTTAATAGCGACTTTTGAAAAATCACCGATGGGCGAAGTCCGATTTACATATCAAGATCATGATTAAAAACCGGAAATCTTTAGAAGAGTACAAGGCTGGTATTTTGGAAGGAAATCGAGCGATTTTGGCTCAGGCAATAACCTTGGTTGAAAGTAATCTTTCCACAGATTCGGAGTTGGCCAGTTCGCTGGTTCAAGAAATTTTACCTTATTCTGGAAAGTCAATCCGGATTGGAATTACTGGAGTCCCGGGAGTGGGGAAAAGTACATTCATTGAGGCTTTTGGGAAAATGCTCTTGGAGAAGGGTAAAAAGGTGGCAGTTTTAGCTGTAGATCCTTCCAGTCAAAAAACTAAAGGAAGTATTTTGGGCGATAAAACTCGGATGGAAAAATTAGCTGCTGATCGTCGGGCTTTCATTCGGCCTAGTCCTTCCGGTTCTACTTTGGGTGGTGTCAGTGCCAAAACACGCGAAGCCATGCTTCTTTGTGAGGCGGCTGGTTATGATGTGATATTGGTGGAAACTGTGGGAGTGGGACAGTCAGAAACAGCCGTGAAGGGAATGGTGGACTTTTTCCTTTTGTTGATGTTGGCAGGAGCTGGAGATGAGCTTCAAGGAATCAAGAAAGGAATCATGGAGATGGCTGATGGGATTTTGATCAATAAAGCCGATGGGGAAAATATCCAAGCTGCTAAGAAGGCAAAAACTCAATATCGCAATGCACTTCATTTATTCCCCCCATCAGAAAATGGCTGGTATCCATCGGTAATTTCAGGTTCATCTTTGACAGGGGAGGGACTCGATCAATGCTGGGAAATCATTGAAAAATTTGAGAAACAAATGCAAGGCTCTGGATTTTTTGAAAAAAATCGAGCCGAACAGCGTCTAAAATGGTTGGATGAGTATGTTCAATATTTGCTTGGGAAAGCATTTCACGAACAGACTATGGTCCAAAACTTATTGGATTCTGAAAAAGAACATGTGAAAGCTGGCACGCTTAGTCCTTTGACGTTTGCCCGAAAACTGGTAAATGTCTTTTTTGAAAATTTTCAGCAAAAGAAACCTTAGATCAATAGTGAAAAGAAGTCGAATTCTATTCAAGTTTGATGAAATAAAATTCGACTTCTTGCCATTCAATAGGACTGCGCTTAATAAGACAAAGATTTTTATAGAGATTATCCGCTTTAAAGTGGATTCTACCTCATTAGGAAACCTGACGGACCTCTTCCTGATTCGAAAGTTTGGAGTTCGTTTCCATTCTCATCCAAAACGGTAATAGTTCCATTACCTTGAAATCCATTAGCATTCGCTACATACAATTCACCTCTTGTGGTGTCGAATCCAATTCCGTAGAATCCGGATCCGCTGTACCAATTTGGATTTAATTCTGGACCTAAGACTGAAACTTGAGCGATTCCATCATTGTAATCTGGCCATCCTGAACTGGTCAAAAGGTACATGATATCATTATTTCCGAAAGCTATTTTCCCTGTTGCATTGGGGATGGGGAAAATATTGGTTGTTGCCAAGGTAAAGTTGTCCAAATGAAAGCTGTAGAAATATACTTCATCTGATCCAGTAGAATAAAGCCAAATTTTTCCAGCAGCTTCATAAAAAACAGCAGGTTTACCTGCAACCTCTATGATCTTTATAACCTCCTCTTTTTCGGTATCAATAACTTCGACTTTTCCTTCTTCAGAACCGGCAACCAAAATGTATTTTCCGAAAGAAATCAAATCTTCTGGTTTTCTTGAAACAGGGATTTTTTTAGTCACGCTACCACCCAAAGTATTTCTTACAACTGCTATGTAGGAGTTGGGAGTACCGTAATTTTCATCATAAGGCCCATAGTCCGAGATAAAGAGCTTTCCGGAATTTACAGTCAAGGATCGGGGCTGATCCAAATCGGAAGTGACAGCCCCCAAACTAGTAAAATCACCTGGATTGACTATTTCAATCTTGCCTGTATTGGCGACTAAATACAAGTTGTCATTTTCGTAATTAATGTCTTCCAGAAGTCCAGCGAAAGGTCTTGAATTAGCCTTTTCGAAAATATTAGTTTTGATCATTCCAGTGGATGGGTTTAGATGGAAAACTTCACCATCGTTTGCCCCAAAAGACCCTTCATTCATGATTAAAATTCCTGTGTCATATTCTCCCAAGGGTCTTTCAGGATCATTTTCCATACAGGAAAATAGGGTGAGGGCAAGGCTCAAGGCCATTAATAGTTGGATAGCGTTAAACTTCATAGCTGTATTGATAAATTGATGTGATAAGATCTTCCTGGCATAGGGCGTAGGTAGAGTACTTGGTACTCTTTGTTGAGGAGGTTTTGAATACGAAATTGGATGTTGGTTTTGAAAGGGCCCAGATTGAAATTTTCGACACTCAAATGTGTTTGAGCGAGGAAATATCCTTCCATAATTCGAGAATTATCTAGGGTTGTTGCCCTTGGTCCGACATATTGGGAACTGAATTGAAAGGAGAATTTAGCTCTTGAAAATGTCATAGAACCTCGAGCTTGATGTTGAGGTGTGTAGGGTAGTTGCTTGTTCCAAAATGAACTTGACTCCTCTGGATTGGGTAAGTTTACTGCGTTAGTATAGGTATACCCCCAATTGAAAGTGAGATTATTCTTCCCGATTTTTGTTTCCAATTTATTATCCCATTCTAATCCCTGATTTCGAACTTGTCGAAGATTTTCTGGGATCCAAATTGATCCTTCAGGCTGCCAAAGAATCCAATTATTTACCTTCAATCGGTAATGGGTTAGCTGAGATTCGAAATTTCTTTTTTGCCACAAAACGCCCATTTCTCCTTGCCAACTTTCCTCAGGAAGAAGAGATGGATTGCCTCCTGGCTCCCAATAGCGATCATTTAGAGTTGGGATTTTGAATCCTTTACCAAATGATGTTTTAAGTGAAAATTCATTGGAAATTCTCCAGTCCATCCCGAGAGAAGGGATGAAAGGAACAACTTGGTCTTCGTAAAACAGTTGCCGTAAATTGAGCGAAAAATCCAGATTCTTAAGCCCAGAAAAGTTGATGAATTGATAGGTTTCCCATCGAACTTCTTGGGCTGAATAAGTTGATAGGTCTCCTGAGATTAGTGAGCCCCTGCTGCCCAATCGAATTTCCCAGTTGCCTGTTTGATTGAAGGTCCAGTCCGTATTCAAAAAAAGACTTGAGGTTTCATTTTTTATTTGGTTGAAATACTGACGATCCTTTACCCAACCAGATTGAACCTCAAAAATGCCTTTTCGACCATATTGTAAATATTGAAGGGAGAAACGGTGACTTTCGTCGGTTTGGATATCATGGGTGGAAGATCCCATGACAGGTTGTATTTCACGAATTGCCTCATTCCACCAGTAGGAAGCTTTGAGTTGCTGGTTGGAATTGATTTTCCATTGGAAGTCCTGTAGAAAACCTTTCTGCTGAAAAGCAGCATGATCTTGCTTTTTGATTGGACTCCCTGCTTCTGAAAAATCTCTGTAGTTATATTCGTTGGGGTTATTTTGATAGTAAACCTTGGTTTGTATTCCCAGTTTTTCAGTGGAATAGCCTCCTTTTAGGCCTACATGATATTGACCAAAACTTCCAAATTCCTGTTGGAATAATAGAGTAGGAGATTGATTGAATAGTGACTCGCTTGAGAGGTGGATGCTTCCGCTCAATGATTCATTTCCCAATAGTGCACCATCCGATCCAAAAGAAAGATCGACTTGGTCAACCGCAATCATTGGGAGGATTGATAAATCACTTTGACCTAGGGAAGGACTATTGAGAGGGATTCCGTTCCAGAAAATTGCCGTATGCCCAGCTGATGTTCCTCTGAAATTCGAAGAAGCCAACATGCCCGGTCCATATTGGCGAATAAATACGGGGCTTTTTTCCGCTAAAAGCTCAGCAATCGATCGGTTTGTGTAATTTTTTAATTCTTCTTTGTTCCAAGAAATACGCTTTTTCCCCCGTCCATATTCTTGGTAAACAGGGGCTTCAATTTGAATTTCTTGCAGACGTAAAGTGTCTGACTTTTCGACTTCTTGGCCGAAAAGCAGGACCACCCAAACAAATAATATCATGCCTAATCGAATGAATAAGGTTCATTTCGATTCGGGCTTGAAAGAAGTGGGAAGAAATGGAACGAGGAAGAATTCCTGGGAATCTTCTTTGGCATGTCTTCTCAGCTTTTCCTCCGAAAGCACAGAATCTATCAGAAATAGGCAGGTCTCCTGGCTCGTCTGACTTTTGCTACCTTCTCAAGCCCTTTCGATAGTTATCGATTTCAGCTCAATGGCCTTGTTTGCGAAAGCTTTTTTCAAACTTACAGTTGCGGGGACAGCTCCGGTCTTTCACCGGATTCCCTTTTAATCCTTGACTTTTCAGGGGAAAAATCAGGAACCTAATTCTACTCCAAACATACATGGTTTTGTGATTGGTAAGAAAGGCAGCACCAAAAAAATTTTGTACCATGTGGTGATATCGCCTTACTTTGAGATTGCTAAACCCTTAAAAGCTTGAAGTATTTATCACTTTCAGTTATTCTCTTTACTTCCTTTTGGAGCTGTTCGCCAAAATCAGAAAGGATAGAGGAGGATTTTGAAAAAATCCAGCTTCAGTATGCAAAAGGCTTTTCTCTTCAGAAGGGAGATGGGGTTTGGGTAATTGACGTTTTACAACCTTGGACCGGAGCACTGGAAAGTTTTCGTTATTTGGTAGTTGAAGAAGGAATTCAAAGTCCCCAAATCCAGGCAGATGCGGTGGTTCATTTACCCGCTAAAAAAGTGATTCTAACGTCTACAACGCATATACCTCATTTAGACCTCCTTGGAGAGACAAAGTCTTTGATTGGGTTTCCAAATTTAGATTTAATCTCTTCCTCTACAGTTTGGGAGCAGATAGAAAAAGGAGAAATTCAGGATTTGGGCTCGGCTCCCTCTGCCAATGTGGAAATGATCATTGATCTTCAGCCTGATTGGGTGATGATTTCGACTTTGGGCGATGATTTGAAGCAAGTTAAAGTACTTGAACAAGCGGGGATTCCTGCATTAATTAATGGAGAGTATGTAGAGCAGCATCCATTAGGAAGGGCTGAATGGATTAAGTTTACGGGAGTTCTTTTTGGGAAATACGAGGAGGCTGAGAAGGTATTTCGGAGCATTGAAAATTCTTATTTTAGTGCTTTGGAGTCCGTAAAAAATTTGGAAGCTTCTTCGAAGCCAACCGTCCTTTCCGGAGTTTTGTACGAGGATAGCTGGTTTGCCCCTGGGGCGGATAGCTGGGGAGCACAAATTCTGAATCAGGCAGGAGGTGATTACGTCTTTTCAGATCAAGATGGAACAGGAAGTGTTCCTCTTAGTTATGAGTTTGTAATTGACCGAGCAATCGAATCGGAATTTTGGATTGGGTCTGCTGATTTTGAAAGTTTAGAGCAGATGAAGGAGCAGGAGCCTCGATATCGGATTTTCAAAGCATTTCAGGAGGGAAATGTTTTTACTTATAGTAGAAAAAGAGGTCCTCGTGGAGGCTTTGAATATTTTGAGTTGGGCTATGTCCGTCCTGATTTGGTTTTAAAAGATCTAATAAAAATTCTTCATCCTGATTTACTCCCTGGTTACCAATTGTACTTCTATCAAAAGTTAAATGAAAAGTAACAGAACCGCCTTTCTATTTCTGGTTTGCTTGCTCTTTTTGGGGATGATTTTTCTCCTCAATTTGAGTTTGGGTTCTGTGGAAATCGGTTTTTCGGAAGTCTTTTGGGGATTGATTACTGATCATTGGGAAAAAGCATCCTATCGGGAGATAGTTCTTAATTTCCGACTGCCAAAAGCCTTGGTGGCGATTTTGGTTGGAATAGGTCTGAGCTTGAGTGGCCTTCAAATGCAAACATTCTTCCGAAATCCCCTAGCAGGACCTTATGTTTTGGGGATTAGTTCGGGTGCAGGTTTTGGTGTAGCAGTTTTATTATTAGCAGGTTCAGCCTTAGGTTTTACTGTAGGAGCGATCTCTCCTTGGAGTACTGCTTTTGCTGGAGTTTTTGGGGCAGGAGGGATTTTACTTTTGGTAAGTGCGGTGGCTTGGCGAGTTAGGGATAGCATGACGCTTTTGATTGTTGGAGTCATGTTTGGGGCGACTGTTTCAGCTTTGATTTCGGTGATGTCCTATTTTTCACAAGCAGAATCTCTCAAATTATACACGATTTGGTCTTTAGGAAGTCTCGGTGGACTTGGCTGGAATCAAGTTTTGATTTTGGCAGTATTAGTCCTTTTCGGAACCTTGCCTGTGATTGCTTCCACACGTTCTTTCAATGCGCTTCTTTTAGGAGAATCTTATGCTGAAAGTATGGGAATCAATTCCATGAAATTACGTTGGTTGGTTATTCTTAGTACAGGGATCTTGGCAGGTGGGATTACAGCATTTTGTGGGCCGATTGCATTTGTTGGGATCGCAGTTCCACATCTCGCCCGATTACTTTGGAAAAGTCCGGATCATCGGATTTTATTTCCGGGTTCTGCAGTAGTTGGAGCAGGGCTTTTATTGCTATGCGACACGATTAGTCAATTGCCGGGTTCGGCTCAGACCTTACCCATCAATGCTGTTACCTCTTTGGTAGGGGCTCCTGTTGTGATTGGGTTGGTGATTAAAAGGAACTTTAGCAAGGAGTTTTAAATGAAGCGACAAGTTCTCATCGGTAAAAATTTGTCCCTAGGATATGGTAGCGGCAATCAAAAAAAGGTGGTCTTGTCCGACTTGGATTTTAATTTGCTTTCCGGACAAATGACCTGTCTTTTAGGGCCTAATGGGGTGGGGAAATCAACTTTGATCAAAGCGATCATGGGAAAAATGGAGCCTTTTTCAGGTTCAATCGAATTATTCGGGTCTGCACCGTCTACCTATGATCGGGATGCATTATCCAAGAAGCTTTCTGTGGTTTTGAGTGAACCGATTTTTCCAGCCCAAATGACTGTAGAGCAATTGGTAGCCTTGGGGCGTACACCCTATTTAAATTGGTCAGGGAGACTTTCTGATGAAGATAAAAACGTAGTCAACAGGTCTTTGGAAGCAACCAAACTCGAATATCTGAGGAAGGAGCGGTTGGGTGAACTATCAGATGGACAGCGACAAAAGGCAATGATAGCAAGAGCTTTGGCTCAAGATTGCCCGGTGATGGTTTTGGATGAGCCTACTTCTCACCTGGATTTGGTAAACCGATATGAAGTTATGCAGTTGCTACAGGATATTGCCAAAACCCACCAAAAAGCAGTGCTTGTTGTAACCCATGATTTGGATATTGCCATTGAAACAAGCCAACAGCTTTGGATTCTCAATTGTGGAAGCCCCTTGATTTCAGGCACTCCTGAGGATTTGATCCTAAGAGGGGAGATTAATCACTTGTTGCCATCAGATAAATATTTTTTTGACTCAAAAAGAGGGAAGGTGGTGATGCATTACCAAAAAACGAAAATTGAAATTGAAGGTCCGGATGAATTGGTTTATTGGGTTGAAAAGGCACTGATTAAAAGTGGAAAGCCATTTCCAAAAGATTCTATTAGAATTTCTACAAACCCTTTTCGAATTTTTTGTCAGGATAAAGAATTCACTCGAATTTCAGAATTAATCGAAATTCTATAAAGGAAGGATTTTGACTCCAAAAAGCTAGATTTTATAAGAATCATCTATAAAATTCATATATTTGTCACACTAACTATTTGTATGACACAAGAGCAGTTTGCCAAATATTCCTTTTTACTCGATCGTACCGCTCGAAAAGTGAAGCAATATGCCCAGCAGCAATTCAAGCAGGGTAATTTCGATGTAACGGTTGACCAATGGATTGTCCTTAAGAATCTATCGGAAGGCGGGGATATGAGTCAAACTGAATTGGCAAATTTGGTTTTCAAAGATCATCCTACTCTTACTCGAATTATTGATCTGCTTGTTAAAAAAGGATATGTGGAGCGATTGCCACATCCACAGGATAGAAGAAGTTTTCAACTTCATTTAACGGATTCAGGAGTGTCAAAAGTCACTTCCCTTCGTCCCAAAATCCTTCAAATTCGCGAGAAGGCTTGGGAAAATTTAGATGAACAGGATTTCGAGGAATTTAAGCGAATTCTAAACACCATCTATCAAAATTTAGGTGGTCAAATATTAGAATAGAGAATAATTAGTGTACGAATAATAATTATACGAACAATTTGATTTGACGGAGGGTTTTCCCTTAAAAGAAATTCAATATGATCCAGACCGATATTTGTATCATTGGAGCAGGCCCAGTTGGCCTTTTTGCCGTATTCGAAGCAGGATTGCTCAAAATGCGCTGTCATTTGATCGATGCGCTTCCTCAAGTTGGCGGACAGCTTTCTGAAATTTATCCTCAAAAGCCGATTTATGATATTCCTGGCTATCCTGAAATCAAAGCACAGGAATTGGTGGACAATTTGATGGAGCAGATCAAGCCATTCCAGCCGACCTTCACACTAGGCGAACGAGTGGATCATTTGGATAAGCAGGAAGATGGTAGTTACATGATTACCACAAATGAGAAAACAAAGGTTCATGCAAAGGTGATTATCATCGCCGGAGGTTTGGGTTGTTTTGAGCCTCGTAAACCTGCTTTGGATAATTTGGAAGAGTTTGAAGGCAAAGGGGTTACTTACATGGTGAAGAATCCTGAGACTTTCCGTGACAAGCGAGTGGTTTTGGCTGGTGGAGGAGACTCCGCTTTGGACTGGACGATCTATTTGGCAAAAGTTGCTAAAAAAGTTACGCTGGTTCACAGAAATGAGACCTTCCGAGGTGCTCCTGATTCCGCTTCCAAAGTATTCGATTTGGCAAATGAAGGAAAAATTGATTTGATTTTATCTTCTAACTTGAAAGATATTTCCGGTAACGGAAAGCTAGAATCAGTAACCTTAGAGGACAAGTCAAAGGCTGAGATCAAAATTGATACGGATTATCTAATTCCACTTTTCGGACTAAGTCCGAAACTAGGCCCAATTGCTGATTGGGGACTTTCTATTGACAAAAATGCGATTGAAGTAGATACCCGTGATTATTCAACTGGTGTGGAGCGAATCTACGCCATCGGAGATATCAATACTTATCCAGGTAAGTTGAAATTGATCCTATGTGGATTCCATGAGGCAGCGATCATGATGCATTCAGCCTTTAAGTACGTTTATCCTGATCAGAAACTCAGCTTTAAATACACTACCGTAAACGGTGTCAATGCATTTTAATTCTATCTTTGCGCCATGGTAAAATTTACAGTTGAAGATCAGGACGGTAATCGTCAGGAAGTCGAAGCTCCAATGGATATGGGGCTTAGCTTAATGGAGGTTTTGAAGGCTTCTGATTACCCGATTTTGGCTACCTGTGGTGGGATGGCCTTGTGTGCTACCTGTCATGTAGAGATTTTGGATGGGCCAAGTGAATTGGGAGAAGCTACCGATGTTGAATTAGATCAATTGGAAAATCTTCCTGAATATTACCCAACTTCCCGGCTTTCTTGTCAGATTCGAATTAGCGACCAACTAGATGGTGCTGTGATAAAGTTGAGGGGAGAAGACGTAGTATAAGAACTATTTCAAATCAAAGAATACAAAAGCTGCCTAAATTTTGGCAGCTTTTTTTGTATCGCTTTATTATTTGTCCTCGTATTTGAGGTAAAATTCATCTAATGAAAAGGACTCTTTTTGCTTTCGTTTTTCTAGGGTTTACTTCCTGCAATCTTTTTGATTCTGAAAATCAGGTTGCAATAACTTCTGATTTAGATTTCTTGTATGAAGAAATCCAACAACTAGCAGAATCAAAACCATGTATAGATCCAAATGATTGGGATTTTGTGGCTTTGGGGAGTAAGCCCTGTGGTGGACCTTGGGAATACATTGCTTATCCCAAATCCATAATATTCCCGAATTTTTAGCCAAAGTGAAGCGCTATAATGAGCTTCAGGAGGCGGATAATATCAAAAACAATCGCTTTTCTGATTGCATGTTTGTATCTCCTCCAAAATCAGTGACTTGTGAAAATAATAAGCCTGTATTGGTTTATGAGTGAGAATATTGTTTCGTTTTGAAACAATATTTTTTTTGATTTTCTTGATGGGCTAATCCAGTACTATGAGAAAATTATTCTTCCTCGCCACCCTGATTATCTTGGCTTCTTGCCAGAAAGAACCTCAAGAAAAACCCATTACGGTAAATAGTGTCTCTGTCACAGGAGGCCTGATTGCAGGAAAGCTCTCCGATGATCAATCCATTAAAGTTTTTAAAGGAATTCCTTTTGCTGCCCCTCCGGTAGGAGATTTAAGATGGAAAGCTCCTCAACCTGTAATCCCATGGGAAGGGATACTAGACGCAAAGGATAATCCAGCCTCCTTCACACAAAATCCACCTGTACCTTTTTTTGCATGGTCTGAGGAATTTTTGATTCCAAAAGAGCCTATTTCAGAAGATGGTTTGTATCTCAATGTTTGGACTCCCGATGAGAAGACTACTGAATCATTACCTGTGATGGTTTGGATTCATGGTGGAGGTTTTAGTGGCGGTTCAGGTACTGTGCCATTGTATGATGGTGAAGCTTTGGCCAAAAAGGGCATTGTGGTAGTCACCATTAATTACAGACTTGGGATTTTTGGATTCTTGGCTCATCCAGAACTCAGCCTAGAAAACCCTGATGGAGTTTCAGGAAATTATGGAATTTTGGATCAAATCGCTGCGCTAGAATGGGTGAAAAATAACATTAAAGCATTTGGAGGTGACCCCTCTAATGTCACAATTGCAGGCCAGTCAGCAGGAGCGTTTAGTGTGAATGCATTGGTCGTTTCTCCAAAAGCAAAAGGATTGTTTCAGAAGGCTATTGCAGAAAGTGGGGGAATGGTAAGCCGTGGAAGTGGTTTGGTTTCAGGATTGAAAAGTGCAGAAATCAGAAATGCGGAGATTTTAGCAGAAAATGGAATTACTTCTTTGGAAAGCCTCCGTCAAATTTCAGCAGATAGTTTATTGAAAATATCTGGAAGGTTCTCACCGGTAGTAGATGGAGTAATAATTCCGCCTGTAAAAAAAGCAATTGAAACTGGCCAATATTCGGATGTTCCGTTATTGACAGGATGGAATGCCGATGATATGGTTGGCTTAGGTCCCGAAGAAAGTCCAGCTTTATTTCGAAAAAATGCCCAAAAACAATATGGTGGAAGAGCAGGGGAGTACCTGGAACTTTTCCCTGCCAATGACGAGGAACAGCTTTTGGCAACAAAGCAATTGATTGCGGAATTGTTTTTTGGTTTGCAGAATTACACCTGGGCAAAACTTCAGGCTCAATATGGAACATATCCTTCCTATTTGTATTACTTCACCCGAATTCCTCCAGGAGAACCTAATTATGGAGCATTCCATTCAGCAGAATTCGCTTATGCCTTGCATACGCTGAACTATTGGAATCGACCCTTTGAAGAAGTAGATTTTCAATTGGAAGAAACCATGTCTTCCTATTGGGTAAACTTTATCAAAACTGGTAATCCAAATGGGGATGGATTACCAGAATGGCCACAATTTGACTCTGAAAACCCACTGGTCATTGAATTTGGTGAAGAAGTAAAATCCACGGCGGTACCTCATTGGAGACAGTTGAAATTTCTAGAAAGCTTAAGCCAATAATCTATGCTAGCTCTTCTTGGTGTCCTTACCATTGCGTTGCTTCTCTATTTGATCCTTACCAAAAAGACATCTGCGGTTGTCGCATTAATACTAGTACCAGTGATTACCGGGATTTTAGCTGGGAAAACGACTGAACTTCCCCAAATGATTTCCGAAGGAATTACTTCTATTGCTCCTACTGGGGTGATGTTCGTTTTCGCTATTCTATTTTTTGGAGTTTTAATGGATGGGGGCACTTTCAAACCGATTATTTCCAAACTCCTTCGGTTGGCAGGAAATGATCCTTTGAAGATCGTTATGGTAACTGCCATTTTAGCCATGTTGGTACACTTGGATGGCTCCGGAGCGGTTACTTTCCTTGTGGTAATTCAAGCCATGTTGCCAATATATGATCAGTTGGGAATGAGTCGTCTAACCCTTGCATCTACCACTGCTTTAGCTGCTGGTACAATGAATGTGTTGCCTTGGGGAGGACCGACTATTCGTGCTGCTTCTGCCCTGGAAGTCTCAGTGACTGAATTATTCAATCCGGTATTTATTCCCTTTTTGGCTGGCTTGCTGACAGTTTTGGGGATTGCCTATTTCCTGGGAAAAAAAGAACGAATTCAATTTCAGTCTGGATCGCCAATAGAAATTGAAATCTCAGATACAGATGAAATCAACCTTCCTAAGTGGAAATTTCTGATAAATATCGGGTTGATCCTTTTAGCGGTAACATCCATTGTCCTAGGCTGGGCACCTCCTTATGCAGTATTTATGATTGCTTTTGGTTTGGCACTTGTATTTAATTTTCCCAAAGTCGCTGATCAAAAGGAGCGTGTAGATGCACATGCCAAGGAAGCCTTGCTCATGGCAAGTATTTTATTCGCAGCTGGGTGCTTCACCGGCATTCTAAAAGGAAGCGGAATGATGGAGGCTATGGCTAATGGAATTCAAGTAATTCTCCCGGAATTTATGGGGAAGCAATTACCGCTTTTGACTGGAGTGTTATCCATGCCAGCTAGCCTGGTCTTTGATCCAGACTCATTCTATTTCGGAATTTTGCCTTTGCTTTCCTCAACAGCAGAGTCTTTTCAGGTTAGTGGTTTGGAAGTAGGACAAGCTGCAATTTTCGGTCAAATGACTACCGGTTTTCCAGTCAGTCCCTTGACTGGGTCTACTTATTTATTGGTTGGATTGGCTGGAGTGGACTTGGGAGATCATCAGAAAAAAACCATCCCGCTAGCCTTTTTGGTAACTCTTGTCATGTTAGTGGTAGCAATCCTAATCGGCGTAATCCATATTTAAGATGAAAGAAAAAATCAGAATCGGTTGTGGTGCAGGTTTTTCGGGAGATCGTATTGAGCCCGCATTGATCCTTACTGAAAAGGGTAATTTGGATTACTTAGTCTTAGAATGTTTAGCAGAAAGGACAATCGCTCTAGCTCAAAAAAGAAAATTGCAAAATCCAGAACTTGGTTACGATGTCCTATTGGAAAAGAGGCTAAGGGGTTTGCTTCCTTTATTGCTTGAGCATAAGACTCGCCTAGTTACCAATATGGGTGCAGCAAATCCAATTGCAGGGGCAAAGAAAATTCTGGAGCTAGCTAAAGCTCAAAACCTTTCCCTTAAGGTAGCAGCGGTTTTTGGAGATGATGTGTTTGAATTTCTCACCGGTCAGGAGCATTCCATTGAAAATAATCAACCCATTCAATCTTATGGTAAGCTGGTTTCTGCTAATGCTTATTTGGGTGTGGAGGCTATTTTACCAGCTTTAGAAACCGATGCCGATATAATTATCACAGGAAGAGTGGCTGATCCTTCGCTTTTTTTAGCGCCCATGATTTATGAATTTGGATGGGGATTGGATCAATTTGACATTTTGGGAAAAGGCACTGTTTTGGGACATCTTTTGGAATGTGCTGGCCAACTGACAGGAGGATATTTTGCTGATCCAGTTTCTAAACCTGTTCCTGATTTAGACCGATTGGGTCATCCTTTTGTGGATGTTTTTTCAGATGGAAGAGGAATTATTTCCAAGGTAGAGGGAACCGGTGGAATGATCTCTGAGCAGATTGCAAAAGAGCAGTTGCTTTATGAGGTTTTAGATCCTGATCATTATTTTACACCTGATGTGGTTGCGGATTTTTCTACTGTTCAATTTGAAGAAATTGCCTTTGATCAACTTCGAGTAAGTGGTGGAGGAGGAATTGAAAAACCTGAAACATATAAGGTTAGTGTAGGATATGAGGCAGGTTTTAAAGGGGAAGGGGAAATTTCTTATGCCGGAGCTCATGCAGTTGAACGTGCGAAGTTGGCAGGTGAGATCATCGAAAAGCGAATAAAGGAACAAATTACCAACCTTCGAGTCGATTTAATCGGGCTGAACTCGCTTCATCCAACTGAATTGTCCCAAAACTCCAAGCCCTATGAGGTTAGGCTTCGAGTTGCGGGGATGTGTGGTACAATGGAGCAGGCACAACTAATCGGAGAAGAAGTCGAGGCTCTTTATACAAATGGACCTGCGGGCGGAGGAGGTGCCAGAAAAATGGTTACTCAAGTGATAGGAGTTGTTTCTACACTTTTGAATCTTGATCAAGTCAAACCTAGCTTTCAATTGTTTTCAGTATGAAAAGATTAGCTGATATAGCCCATAGTCGGGCAGGGGATAAAGGGAATATTTTGGTGCTTTCACTTATTCCTTTTGATGAAAAAGATTTTGATTGGCTAGTTCAAAATATAACCGCTGATCGTGTGAAAAAACATCTTCAAAATCAAGTGAAAGGGAATGTGACTCGCTATGTGTTAACTTCTATAAAGGCCCTACAATTCACTTGTGAAGATGCCTTAGCAGGAGGAGTCACTACATCGTTGGCCTTGGATGCTCATGGGAAAAGTTTGAGCTATGCGCTGTTGGAAATGGAAATCTGATCACTCAAAAACCTTCACTCCTAAAGTCAACTCCAATTCGATAGGTTGACCTACCATAGCCTCAATTTCTTTCTTTATTTCAAGATAATCGGATTCTTGAAGTTGTTTGTCAGAAAGAATTGTCACAGAAATCCGAAGGGGATTTATTTCCAAAACATTCACTTCCCGCATTAGTCCGTGTGGTATTTCTTTTCCACTTAGATTTTCAATCAGAGTGTTTTCCTCTACCATATTACGAAAACTCAAGACTAGAGGGGCTGTAATAAAAACCAAAATCAAAACACTTACAATAAGTCCTTTTTGAGCTAATTGGAAAGGACTGAATCCTAGTAATAAAAATGTCAAGGCAGCAGCCATAACAATTCCTGCGAGGTTGGTTCCGAAAAGGAGCGAGGCTCCCCAGAATACGTTCCAATTGCCCCAACCCAAACCAATTCCTGCTACAGCTAAAGGTGGAACAAGAGCCACAGAAATAGCTACCCCAGCCAAAGTTTTTGCAATTTCTTCTCTTGAATGTGCATAGGCCCCTGCGACGCCAGCTGCTACAGCTACTCCTAAGTCTAAAAGATTTGGTCGAATTCGTGCTACTATCTCGGAGTTAAGAATTTTTAAAGGGGTAATCCACGTAATAATTACTGCGAAAAACAAACCGATAAGAATCCCCAAAAAGATGGTTGCAAGGCTGTTTTTGACTAGAATTCCATCCTGTCGCAGGGCACCCATGGCCAAAGAAATAATCGGCCCCATCAAAGGAGCCAAAATCATCGCTCCGATAACTACCGGGCTGGAATTTCCAAAAAGTCCAAAAGTCGCAATCAATGTCGATAGGGCCATCAATACCAAAAAACTGCTGGATGCTTTGGAATTTTGCCTAAGAAGGGTAAATAATTCCTTGAATTCCTCAGTAGTAGCATGCCGTACCCAAGGAAGGTGTCGGCGGGTTAATTCCTCCAAAAGATTTCCTGTTGGTAATTTCTGGACGTTGATCTCTCGTTGTTTGGTTTCCTTTGTTTTTTCACTTTCAAAATTGGGGAGTATCCTTAACTTTTTTTCAGAAAGTTGAAGTTCGATTTTCGATCCTTGATGCTCCTCTCCATCGATAGCAAAAGGAATTTCTTCCCCAATCGCTATAGTCATTTTTGGAGTAGAAATATAGGTCAGGAAGCTCGGTATGGTACTTCTTCTGAATGGAAAAAAAAGTGTTTGTATCCCAAAACTGATAATGGAAAGGAGACTTTTTGGAGAGACCAAGATGATATGAATCATAGAATCGCTCAATCCGCTTTGAGGAATAAGACGCTTGAAAATCAAATTGCTTTCGCAGTGAGGTACGACCAAAACCCCCATTGCGGCTGTCTCTAAGTTTTTTTCTTCTTCGCCAGATTGGTAGGTGATTCGGAACTTTCGAAGATCTACTTGTCTGAAAAGTTTGAAAAAGCGAGAAAATCTATCCTTCAAATTTTGAAAAAAACCTTTTCCAAAAGAGTCATATAAAACACTAAGTGAATCGCCAATCACCAATGAGTTTAGACAGAGCTCACCATTGATTTCTAATAAATCAAATGCTGGAATTTCTTCAACTGCCTGAAAATTTTTAAATGCCGTTTCTTTCGAGTTTGGAACACCAAGAGATTTTGCAATCAGTTTCAGTTCTGGGTGGGGAAGGAAAATAAGCTTTGGTCCCTCCTCAGGAAAACTGGTCAGGATTTCTTTCCCTTGTTCATCATTTACCCATAGAAGAAGAAAGTCTTCTTTGGAAAAATCTGACCAATTCAGAGAATCTATACTTAAAGTGCTTTCAGGTCGGGGATCGAGTTTTTCGAAGAAATTTTTCCGCTCCCCTTCATCCAAATTTGGATCAAAAAAAAGATGGTATTTTTTCATAGTGGGCTACCAGAACTTACTTCTTTAAGGTAGCCCAAAATTCTTCAAAGCTCAAGTGAAAGACGATTCAATAATCCCCTCTATGCCATTAATTTGTGTAAAATCTTGATGGCTGCTTCCGAAAGAACAGTTCCTGGACCAAACACTTCTGAAACTCCTGCATTGTAAAGAAATTTGTAATCCTTTGGAGGAATTACTCCTCCTGCCACAACCATAATATCTGGCCTTCCCTGTTTTTTGAGCTCTTCGATAAGTTGCGGAATTAGCGTTTTATGACCAGCTGCCAGAGAAGATGCACCTACGATATGCACATCATTTTCTATCGCTTGGGTTGCTACTTCCTCAGGAGTTTGGAATAGAGGGCCAATGTCTACATCGAATCCCATATCGGCAAAACCGGTTGCAATGACTTTTGCTCCACGGTCATGCCCATCTTGCCCCATTTTCGCCACGAGGATTCTAGGTCTTCGCCCCTCCATAGCAGCGAATTGGTCAGATAGTTCTATAGCTTTTTTGAATGAATCTTGATTTTTCACTTCTCCAGCATAAACACCAGTGACAGATTTGGTTTGGGCTTGATGTCTTCCAAATACCTTTTCCATGGCCTCTGAAATCTCACCTAATGTAGCGCGATTTCGAGCCGCTTGAACTGCTAAATCTAATAAGTTTCCGTTTTTTTCCTGAGCTGCTTTAGTAATTGCTTCTAAGGATTTTTGTACTTCCTCTTCGTTTCTTTTTGCTTTAACTTTCTGAATTCGCTCAATTTGAGAAAGTCTCACAGACTGATTATCGACCTCTAACAATTCAATGTCAGATTCCTCCTCAACTTGGAATCGATTAACTCCCACAATGATATCTTGACCGCTGTCAATTCGAGCTTGTTTTTTGGCAGCTGCTTCTTCAATTCTAAGTTTTGGAACGCCGGCTTCTATTGCTTTTGCCATACCGCCTAGACTTTCCACTTCCTCAATCAAGGTCCACGCCCGTTGGACAAGTTGATCAGTAAGATATTCTACGTAAAGAGAGCCACCCCAAGGGTCCACTACCTGCGTTATTCCAAGCTCTTCTTGAAGAATCAATTGAGTGTTTCGAGCGATTCTAGCAGAAAAATCCGTTGGAAGGGCAATGGCTTCATCCAAGGAGTTGGTGTGCAGAGATTGCGTATGTCCCATGGCAGCTCCAAGAGCTTCCACTGCCGTTCGGGTAATATTGTTGAAAGGATCTTGCTCGGTCAATGACCAACCGGAAGTTTGGCAATGCGTTCGCAGTGCCATTGATTTTGGGTTTTTAGGATTGAACTGCTTCACAATTTTTGCCCAAAGCAATCTTCCTGCCCTCATTTTGGCAATTTCCATGAAGTAGTTCATTCCAATCGCCCAGAAAAATGAGAGTCGAGGGGCAAAGTCATCAATATCCAATCCCGCCTGAATCCCTGTTCTTAAATATTCCAATCCATCTGCTAAGGTATAAGCCAATTCCAAATCTGCTGTTGCCCCGGCCTCCTGCATGTGATAGCCGGAAATAGAAATGGAATTGAATCGAGGCATGTTTTTCGAAGTATATTCAAAAATATCTGCGATAATCCGCATGCTTGGAGCAGGAGGATAGATGTAGGTATTGCGAACCATGAACTCCTTCAAAATATCGTTTTGAATGGTTCCGCTTAGCTTTTCTGGAGAAACTCTTTGCTCTTCCGCTGCAACGATATAGAAGGCCAAAATTGGAATTACAGCCCCATTCATCGTCATGGAAACAGACATTTGATCCAACGGAATTTGATCAAAAAGCAGTTTCATGTCTTCTACCGTATCAATGGCTACTCCTGCTTTTCCTACATCTCCAACAACCCGAGGATGATCCGAATCATACCCTCGATGAGTTGGAAGGTCGAAGGCTACTGATAAGCCTTTTTGGCCTGCAGCTAAATTTCTTCTATAAAAAGCATTGGATTCTTCCGCAGTTGAAAATCCTGCATATTGACGAATGGTCCAAGGCCGCATGACATACATGCTGCTGTATGGACCGCGCAAATAAGGTGGAAGGCCAGCTGAAAAACCAAGATGGCCTAATTGCTTTATCTCCTTTGGGTCAAAAGTCGATGGCACATTTATTTTCTCAGGAGCAAGCCAAAATGAAGCTCTTTCTGTCTGAGAAGAGTTCGCTTTTGTATTTATTTTCCAATTGCTGAAATCTGGTCTCATGCCTGAAGGGTTTCTTGTTCGATAAGGTAACTTTCTCTGCTAGCAAGGAGCTGAAATTCTTTTTCAGGGATGGGCTTAAATCGTAAATTATTGATCAATTTACCACTTGCTAGGTAGCGATTAACACCGACCTCGCTAAGCTGATTTTCATAAATGGCTTTTTGGATAGCTTCCCGCTCTGCGCGCACGAGCTTGTGAATTTCTCTTTTTTGGAACGCTTTAAACCAGCCTCCTTCTGTCTCTGTTTTGCTAATTTCATCAATGCATGAATTGATAAAATCCTCCATCAGAGTTTCTATATAATAGCTTCCGGCAGTCGGATCCATAACCTTATCTAGATGACTTTCTTCACGAAGAATACTGGAAATATTTCTTGCTACCCGCTTCGAAAGGGTAGAAGCATTTTCTCCTTCAATCGGCCTAATCCAAAGGGTGTTACATCCCCCTAAAATGGCAGAAATTGCCTCATAGGTTTGACGGATGAAGTTATTGTTTTGATCTATCAGGCTTTTCGTCCAAAGGCTGGATGAGACAATCAAGTGAATTTGGGAAGGAGAAATGGTTACTCCGAATTTTTCTCCCAACGCGGGAATCAAAACTCGAAGGCTTTTGAGCTTGACCATTTCAGGAAAATGGTCTCGTCCTGCACAAGAATGAAAAGCCAGGTTTTCAAAAATGTCCTTAGGAGACAAACCTGAATTCTGAAGTCCATCCACTAGCTCGATTATTTCTGATAATCCTAGAAATGTTTCCGTAATCCCACTTGTGCCTGCATTTGCGTAGCGAGCAAAATTGATGGTTAAAGCTTGAAAATGAGGGAATTCCTTGGAAGAATCAATCAATTTTTGAACTAGTTCCAGGTTTTTATTCCAATCTGAATTATTCTCAAAAAGGGCATCAGCTGGAGACCAAAGAATTGCACCTTTCAGTTTTTCTTTTGGTAGTCCTGATTTTTCTATAAAGTCAAAAAACTCAAAAAGAGATTCAGGCTTGTCGGAATCGGGCGTGATATAAATATGGATGTATTCCAATAGTACATTCTTTAGGACCTTTTCCCAATCCATTGACTTTTGGCAATGAATTACCAAGGCATCAGCCCCATTTTGAAGGTGGTTGAGAATTTCCTTGTTAGAGGAAAGTGAGTCGCTTGGGAAAATTTCTACTGCATTTGCCCATTGTCTTGGGCCCAAGGCAGGGATTTCAACCGGTTCATGGAAATCCATTGCAGTCGCATGGAAGCCAGTATCGGAGGAATCATAATAAGGGTGCTGTTTGATTTTCCCCCAAACAGTACTCACTAGGGTCTTTTCAAAATCTTTTCCTTTCAAGTCTTTTTCAACTTGACTTTTCCATTTTGATTTGTCGGAAGGGGAAAAAGGAAAAAAATCCGGATCAGTCATTATTTGGTTTTTGGGTTTGTATTCTTTCTAAATCGTTAGCTATTCAAAATTAATGAAAGAGCCGGGATTGTATGAAAAAGAATTTTTTAATGGAAAAATCACTTTTCGAAAAGCCTTCATAAGATCAATTTGGAGCAGGAAATTGATCATTCCTATGATGAGTGAAATTGTAACTGATTCAGTCGTTTTTTATCTCTGGATTTTATCGACGAAAAAATAAAGATTGAATTTTATTGAACTGTATAATAAAGAATCCCGCACCAGTCCAAATTTTCAATATTTCAAGGGCTTTTCAATTTTTAATTTAATTGATTTTTGTTCAAATTTGACTCCCTTGTTGAAACCCGACCGGTTATAACTTTTCAGAAAACCTTCGAATGAGTTCAGAAGCTAGCGCAGTATGGAATGAGTGTCTACGTGTCATAGAGCAACACGTTAGCGAGCAGAGCTTTTCTACTTGGTTTAAACCAATTAATCCGGTCAAGTTGGAAGGTACTTCTCTGACTATTCAGGTTCCTAGTCAATTTTTTTATGAATGGCTGGAAGACAATTACATACAAGAGCTAAAGCTTGCGATCAAAACTGTCTTGGGGCAAAGTGGACGCTTGGAGTATGCTGTAGTTGTGGATAGAGGGAATTCAGCAAATCAGCCTTATGTGGTTTCTTATCCTCAGGGTAATCATGGTAATAAAAAGGCAAATGTTACCTCTTCCGACGCTCAGGATCAGAAAAAAAGCCCTTTCCAAATGGAAAGTTTGGGGGATGAAATGTTGACCCAAAGCAACCTAAATCCAAATTATACTTTCAGTACCTACATAGAGGGAGATTGTAATCGATTGGCTCGTTCGGCAGGTTTTGCTGTGGCAACCAAGCCTGGGATTACTTCTTTTAATCCTCTTATGGTTTATGGTGGAGTAGGATTAGGGAAAACACATTTGGTTCAAGCGATCGGGAACGAGATTAAAAACGGGCCGGAAGATAAATTCGTCTTGTACGTTTCCTCTGAAAAATTCGTTAATCAATTCATGGATTCCATCAAGGATGGAAATGTGAAGAGTTTCACGAATTTCTATATGCAGGTGGATGTTCTGATTATCGATGATATTCAATTCCTAGCAGGCAAGGATCGTACACAGGAGATGTTCTTCCATATTTTTAACCACCTTCATCAAAGTAAAAAGCAGATTATCATGACCTCGGATTGCCCTCCGAGAGATTTGAAAGGTCTGGAGGAGCGTTTGCTTTCTCGATTTAAATGGGGATTGACCGCTGACCTTCAAATGCCAGATTTCGAAACAAGAGTCGCAATTATCCGGAGGAAAATGCAGTCGGAGGGAATTTTTATTCCTGATGATGTGGTCGAATATCTTGCTTACACAGTAGATACCAATGTTCGGGAATTAGAGGGGATTTTGATTTCCTTAATTGCTCATGCTTCGCTCAATCGAGTAGAAATCGATCTTCAATTGGCCAAAGCGGTCATGAAGAATATTATCAGGGATATTGAAACTGAGGTTGGTATTGATTTTATTCAAAAAACCGTTTCGGAGTATTTCGGTATTGAATTAGATGATTTGAAGGCAAAGACGAGAAAAAAGGAAATCGTAATCGCTCGTCAGGTTGCTATGTATTTTTCGAAAGAGTTTACCAATCATTCACTCAAGTCGATTGGCTATCATTTTGGTGGTAGGGATCACTCTACAGTTATCCATGCATTGACTACTGTCAATGATATGATGGATACTGATACGAACTTCAAAAACTCAGTGAATGAGTTGAAAAAGAAGTTTAAAATGCGCTCATATTAAAAACTAATAGAGCTTTTTCTCCATCGTATCTTCAAATTTTTCCAGGAGTTGGATGTATTTGTGGCAAATATTATCCAAGAACTTTCTCTGTGTATCTAATGCATAAATCGGATTATATTGAATCCGGTCAATTACCATATCAAGCCATTCTTTCCCATCATCAATCAAATCAGCGTGAAAAGCTTCAACTGTCAAATCTCTGGAGCCTGAAAAAGGACCTTTGCCCTGATTTTTTAAATAAGTTTTGATGACCTTCAAGGCGAGCTCATGGGCAACTTCGAAATTTGCAATAAGTTCTCGGCTATAAACTTCTGAAAGCTCTTTGTTTTTGGATTGCTGGACAAAAAGGCGAAGATCTTCCAGCGCTACTTTAAACTGTTCAAAACACTGTTCGCAAGATGGTGGGAGAGATTTCATAAGGCAGCTCTTTCTTAAATCTAAAGAATATTTTGATAGGATACCAAGGAAAAAGAGAAGGCTGAAGCCCTCTCTTTATCTAACAGTATAACTTTGCATGAAGGGCTGACCATTCGGTGCAACACCTTCCAAAAGCAGTTTGCCACTAAAATCCTCCAAGAATTTCCCAACTTTTTCAGGGTCCTTGGCTGGTTCTCGATTGATTTGAGTCAAAACAAATCCATCCCGTAAGCCTAAGTCTCTTAAATAGCCTCTTGTAAGTGCTGTGATTTTGATTCCGTAGGAGATGTCTAATCTATCTTTTTCAATTGCATTGACAGCTTCTAATCTGGCACCCAAAAGTCTGGAGCTATAATATTCTCGCTTCAGGACACCTGTTCCTCCTTCTAGGTTTTGAAGGGTTAAGGTAGCAATGTTTAATTTTCCCTCCCGAGTGAAAGAAACTTTGATTTGATCTCCTGGATAGTGGTAGGAAAGTGCTTCTTCAAAGCTTCCCATCCCGGTGATTTTTTGGTCATCAATTTGTACTATTACATCACTTCTTTTTATCCCTGCGGACTCAGCAGCTCCTTCCCGAATCACATGGGTGACAATGACTCCGTCCAAGGATTCTATGTCCATTTCTTCAGCCAATTCAGGCGTGATTTCAACAGCCTCGATTCCCGGAATAGCTTTCTGTACCTCTCCGTATTTGATTAGGTCATTGGCAACTTTCATAGCGATATCAACAGGCACAGCAAAGCCATAGCCTGTATAGGAACCTGTTCGGGAAAGAATGGCAGTATTGATTCCAACCAATTCTCCTTCTACATTGACCAAAGCACCTCCGGAGTTTCCCGGGTTAATGGGTGCGTCAGTTTGAATAAAGCTTTCCAGTGGAAAATCACCACCAAGAATATTGATTTGGCGCTCCTTTGCTGAAACAATTCCAGCGGTAACAGTGGAAGTTAGGTTGAAAGGGTTTCCAACAGCAATTACCCATTCTCCGATTTGAAGATCTCGTGAACTTCCTCGTTTGATAGCAGGAAGATTCTCGGCGTCAATTTTTAAAACAGCGATGTCTGTGTTTTTATCCGTCCCTACCAAGCGAGCTTGATAAGTTCGTTTTTTATGGATGACTTCAATAGTCTCAGCTCGGTCAATTACATGGTTATTGGTAACGATATAGCCATCGTCAGAAATGATTACGCCAGATCCGGTACTGACTTGTTGAGTTGGACCTGTCCCGAAGAAAAAGTCGAACATACTATACCTTCTTGGATCACTCCCGGAGAAGTTTTTAATGAAGACAACTGATTCGGTGCTGTTTTCCGAAGCTGCCACAAACGAAATGGGAGGATTGGTCGAAAAAGTCCGTGGTGCTGGTTCAAAATCTTCACGAACAGAAAATGTACTGCTTTCTTCAACTTTGATAGGCTTGGTTTCAGAAGATTCCTCTGGATTAAAATCAGTAACACTCCAAAAAGCTGCTCCGGCTATACCTGCCATGAACCCAATTGCTGTTGTTTTGAATAGATTTTCCATGCTTTTCCGTTTTTCAACCTGACGATCAAAATTCATTTCCGTTGGACGAATTCACATCTTTTAAGGATATTCTGTCTCAAAAACTTTTCCGAAGGGGAAAAACTGACGAATTGTACAAGGAAAAGTCTCCGCATCTTGTAATTTTGTCAGCCATCACCAAAACTTTCTTTTTTAAGGGCTGGTTAATTTTCAAAATATAAATACATGTCAGAATTGAAGCGCGTAGCCATCTTGGGTAGTACCGGCAGTATTGGTAGACAAACCCTTGAGGTGATTCGTCAGCATCCTGAGGACTTTCAAGTCGAGGTGTTGACCGCTCAAAACAATTGCGATTTACTGATTAAGCAGGCTTTGGAATTTCAGCCCAATGCGGTAGTCATTACCAATGAGTCTAAGTATCAAGTGGTAAAAGATGCTTTGATACCTCATGACATCAAAGTTTTTGCAGGTCCAAAAGCATTAGCGCAGGTAGTGGAGATGGAAACTATCGATGTGGTTTTGACTGCATTAGTTGGTTATTCAGGCTTGATTCCTACCGTTCAGGCTATTCGGGCTGGAAAACAAATTGCCTTAGCTAATAAGGAGACTCTTGTGGTAGCCGGTGAAATCATCACCCAACTTGCCAAAGAAAACGCAGTAAATATTTATCCTGTGGATTCGGAGCATTCGGCAATTTTCCAATGTTTGGTAGGAGAGTGGCATAACCCAATCGAAAAAATCATTTTGACCGCTTCGGGAGGACCATTCAGAGGAAAAGATCGGCAGTTTCTGGAATCAGTTACCAAAGAGCAAGCACTCAAACATCCTAATTGGGATATGGGAGCGAAAATCACCATCGATTCGGCTTCCTTGATGAACAAAGGTTTGGAGGTGATTGAGGCTAAATGGCTTTTCGGATTGAATAGTGATCAGATAGATGTAGTAGTCCATCCTCAAAGTATTATTCATTCTTTGATTCAATTTGAAGATGGATCAATAAAAGCACAACTAGGGCTTCCCGATATGCGTATCCCAATTCAGTTTGCTTTGAGCTACCCGCATCGTCTTAAAAGTGACTTTGAGCGGTTTGATTTCTTAAATTATCCCAATTTGACTTTCGAACAGCCTGATTTAAAAACTTTCCGGAACCTTCAACTGGCTTTTGATGCTTTGCAAAAAGGAGGTAACGCTCCTTGTATGCTCAATGCAGCCAATGAAATTGCCGTAGAGGCTTTTCTTAAAGATCAGATTGGATTTTTGCAGATGTCCGAGTTGATTGAAAACGCAATGAACCGAGCGGATTTCATCAGCCATCCGAGTTTGGAGGATTATGTGGCGAGTGATGAGCAGGTTCGAACTATTTCCAAAGAATTAATAAAACAGTACGTATAATGGATACATTGATTATGGTGGGCCAGCTTTTACTGGGATTGTCTATCCTGGTAGGATTACACGAGTTGGGGCACTTATTGACTGCCAAGCTTTTTGGCATGCGAGTAGAAAAATTTTCAATTGGTTTCCCTCCAAAGATTGCAGGCTTTCAATGGGGAGAAACTGAATATTCTATAGGAGCGATTCCACTAGGTGGATTTGTGAAAATTTCCGGGATGGTGGATGAATCTATGGACACTGAGCAATTGTCCTCAGAGCCTCAACCTTGGGAATTTCGATCAAAACCAGCTTGGCAACGTCTAATTGTGATGTTGGGAGGAATCATTGTGAATGTGATTACAGGCATTATAATCTTCGTGTTTTTGGTTTACAATAATGGCGAAACCTATTTTTCTAGAGACCAAATCATCGAAAATGGTATCGTAGCCTACGAATACGGAGAGTCAATCGGTCTTAAAACCGGTGACAAAATCATTGATGTAAATGGGCAGCCTTACCAAAGCTTGAATGAATTGAGCAGCGGAAGTGTCTTGCTTGCAGAAAATGGCTATTACACTGTAGATCGAAATGGTGAGCTAGTCAAGGTTGAAATCCCACGAGGTTTTATCAATTCATTTAACTCAGAGGAGGCGTTTTCCAAATTTGTTTCCATCCGTTATCCATTTGATCTCTATCAGGTGGCTCCGGATGAATCTGCTGCGGAAGCTGGATTGAAAAAAGGAGACAAAATCCTAGCTGTGAATGGAGAGCCAATCCAATACTTTGATGAATTGCAATCAGCTTTGGCTGAGTTGAAAAATCAAGAAGCTAACCTAGTTGTAGAATCTGATGGTGTTCGTGATACTATTGCAGTTGCAGTTTCCGCTGAAGGAACAATCGGCATTGCCGCCAATCCATTAATTGAGCCTGTAAAGCGTGATTATGCATTTGGGGAAGCCTTGAGTAAAGGAACTGAACGGGCTTTTAGCGTAGTAATTATTAATGCTAAGGCTTTGGGCAAAATGTTTACAGGAGAGGTTTCTGTAAAAAATGTCAGCGGTCCGATTGGCATGGCGAAGATCTATGGTGATTCTTGGGACTGGAGTAAGTTTTGGAGTATCACCGGGTTGATTTCCATGATATTGGCATTTATGAACCTACTTCCTATCCCTGCCTTAGATGGAGGGCATGTAATGTTCTTATTGTATGAGATGGTTTCAGGAAGAGCTCCATCGGATAGATTCTTGGAAAATGCTCAAAAAGTAGGAATGGCCATTCTATTGGTGTTGATGGTATTTGCGATCGGGAACGATATTTTGAAATTCATCACCGGTTAAGCATTAATTGAGGTATAGTCCCTAACTTAAACCGAGCTGAAAGGCTCGGTTTTTTTGACTCTGCCAATATGACCCTATTTCCCTTTGGCATACCGCTTGAACTTTGATTGCCCAACTAGAACAAAAAGAGTTTTAAATAGAAAATTTGCATTAAACCGACAGCTTGTCTGTCAAAATGTCTATATGAGCCAATTTGAAAAGTCCTTATTTGAAAATCTGATTGTCGGAGATTATGCCAATGAAGGGGATTTGATCCAGCTAATCACTGATGAAGAGGATGGTCAACAAGGTACCGAAGATTTTAAAGAACAAATCCCGATTTTATCGGTCCGCAATACAGTGCTTTTTCCAGGTGTTGTTATTCCAATTACAGTTGGAAGACAGCGATCTATCAAACTGGTCAAAAAAGCTCAGAAGGGTGACAAGCTTGTTGGAGTCTGTGCCCAAATCAATCCTAATGTGGATGATCCAGGATGGGAAGATATTTATCAGGTAGGTACTGTTGCCAAAATCATCAAGATGATTGTATTGCCTGATGGAAATACGACTATCATTATCCAGGGAAAGAAGCGCTTCCAGATTGAAGAACAGGTAACTGACGATCCTTATTTTGTGGCTAATGTGAAGTATTTGGACGAGAATTTCCCCAAATCTTCCAAAAGAGTTAAAGCCCTTGAGGAATCCTTAAAGGAAGCGGCAACCCGGATTTTGCACTTAAATCCTGAGATTCCTCGGGAGGCTCAGGTTGCATTGGATAATATTGATAATACGCCTTTTCTAACTCATTTTCTTTCCTCCAATATCAATGCTCCAGTAGAGTCTAAGCAAAAATTACTGGAAATAAATGATGGGGTTGAAAGAGCAACGTTGTTGCTGGAGTTCATGCTGAAGGATATTCAGATGCTAGAACTTAAATCTGAGATTCAGAAGAAGGTTCATACTGATATCGATCAGCAGCAGCGGGATTATTTCTTGCGTCAGCAGATGAAAATCCTTCAAACCGAACTGGGTGAAGAAGGTCCCGAAAAAGAAGTGGAGGATTTGCGAGCTCGAGGAGCTCAGAAAAACTGGCCACCAGAAGTAAAGAAGCACTTTGAAAAAGAGCTGGATAAAATTCTACGGATCAATCCATCCGCAGCTGAGTACCCTATTGCGCTCAACTATGCGGAAACCATGGTTGAGTTACCTTGGAATGAGTTTACCCAAGATAATTTCGATCTCAAGCATGCTCGAAAAGTCTTAGATACCGATCATTTTGGATTGGAAAAAGTCAAGGATAGAATCATCGAGTACTTGGCGGTCTTGAAATTGAAGCAAGATTTGAAAGGTCCTATCCTCTGCTTATATGGACCTCCGGGAGTAGGGAAGACCTCTCTTGGAAAATCTATAGCTGCTGCCTTGGGAAGAAAATATATCAGAATGTCTTTGGGTGGTCTGCATGATGAAGCTGAGATCCGGGGACATCGGAAAACCTATGTGGGGGCGATGCCTGGTAAGATCATCCAAAACATGAAGAAGGTGAAAACCTCCAATCCTGTTTTTGTTTTGGATGAAATCGATAAGCTTTCTTCGGATTTCAGAGGAGACCCAAGTTCTGCTTTCCTAGAAGTGCTTGATCCCGAGCAAAACTTTGCTTTCATGGATAACTTCTTGGAAGTGGAGTACGATTTGAGCAAGGTCCTGTTTATTGCCACCGCCAACTCATTAGATACTATTCAGCCTGCCCTAAGGGATAGAATGGAGATCATAGAAGTGACTGGCTATACCCAAGAGGAAAAAGTAGAGATTGCAAAGCGCCATTTGGTACCCAAGCAGCGAAAAGAACATGGCATAAAAGCTAATCAAATCCGCTTTGATAAATCTGCATTGGTAAAAATCATTGAAGATTATACCAGAGAATCAGGAGTTCGGAATTTGGAGCGAGCTATCGGAAAAGTAGTGCGTCATGTAGCTAAATCCATTGCTATGGAGGAGGAATACGAACCAAGAATCAATGCTGAAGCTATCAGAAAAATTCTAGGTGCGGAGATGTTTGATAAGGAAACCTACCAGGATAATTCAATTGCTGGTGTAGTGACTGGCTTAGCATGGACAAGTGTAGGTGGAGAAATTCTATTTATCGAATCTAGCTTGAGTCGTGGAAAAGGGCGTTTGACTCTTTCCGGACAGCTAGGAGATGTGATGAAGGAATCTGCCATGACTGCACTTTCCTATCTTAAATCCAGAGCAGATGAATTGGGTATAGATTACCGAATCTTTGACCAATATGACTTGCATATCCACGTTCCCGCTGGAGCAGTTCCAAAGGATGGACCATCGGCTGGAATCACCATGTTGACTGCAATGGCTTCTGTCTATACCCAGCGAAAAGTAAAAGTCAAATTGGCGATGACAGGAGAAATAAGTTTGATTGGAAAAGTGTTGCCAGTTGGAGGCATCAAGGAAAAAATCTTGGCTGCAAAACGCGCTGGAATCCGCGAAATTATCCTTTGCAAAAAGAATAAGCGAGATATAGACGAGATAAATGAAAACTACCTCAAGGGATTAGAGTTTCATTTTGTGGATACTGTCAGTGAGGTACTCGATATTGCTTTGCTCAAATCCAAAGTTGAGCATCCACTTCACTTCGTTTTTCAGGAGGATAAAAAGTCCAATTGAAAAGAAGAAGTGAGGCATAAAAAATAGATTCACTTACCTCGGAGGTAAGTTTCGCTTTTTAAACAATAAAAAAATGAATCAGACATTTTCACTTACTCCAAGGCAAATTGTTGAGGAGTTGGATAAATACATTATTGGTCAAGGCGACGCCAAGCGAAACGTGGCGATTGCTTTACGTAACCGGATCCGTAGGATGATGGTCAAAACGGATATTCAAAAGGATATTGTCCCAAATAATATCCTAATGATCGGTTCGACCGGTGTGGGTAAAACCGAAATAGCTAGAAGGTTAGCGAAAGTTGCTCAAGCCCCTTTCACAAAAGTGGAAGCTTCCAAATTTACCGAAGTCGGCTATGTGGGTCGCGATGTGGAAAGCATGGTTCGTGATTTGGTAGAGCAGGCCGTTCATTTGGTGCGAGAAGTAAAAAATGAAGCAGTCAAAGCCCGTGCTGCGGAAGCTGTAGAAGAGCAAATTCTGGATATCTTGATTCCACCTGTAAAAGGGGCGGGTTTTAGGACTCCACTTTCCATTACTCAAGAAGAGGAGCCCACAAATGATCAAGAGCTAAATGAGCGAACTCGTGAGCGGTTCAGAGAAAAACTACGAAATGGAGAGCTAGATGAACGAAAGATTGAAATCAATGTAAAGGCTTCTTCTCCAGTTGGAATTGGTATGATCGGAAACGGAATGATGGATGATGCCAGCATGGCTGGACTTCAGGATATGATATCCGGGATGATGCCTAAGCGAACCAAAAAACGAAAATTGAATATTGCTGAAGCAAGAAAAGTCCTGCTTGAGGAGGAAGTTTCCAAATTGGTTGATTTTGATGAGGTTAAGGAAGAGGCTATTAAACTTGCCGAAAACAATGGGATTATTTTCATTGATGAAATTGATAAAATTGCTTCCAAGTCAGGAAAAAATGGAGGGGGTCCAGATGTAAGCCGGGAAGGAGTGCAGAGAGACTTGCTCCCTATTGTGGAAGGATCTTCTGTAAATACCAAATATGGAGTAATCAATACGGATCATATTTTATTTATAGCCGCTGGGGCATTTCACGTCAGCAAACCTTCGGATCTTATTCCAGAGCTTCAAGGGCGTTTTCCAATTCGTGTAGAGTTAAATAGCCTTACCCAAGAGGATTTCTCCAGAATTCTTCGAGAGCCGAAAAATGCTTTAACAAAACAATACCAGGCTCTTTTTGATGCAGAAGGAGTTTCTTTGGAATTTAAGGATGAAGCCATTGAGGAAATTGCTCGGATCGCATTTTTGATCAATCAAGAAGTGGAAAATATCGGGGCAAGAAGACTTCATACAGTTATGTCTCATTTATTAAATGACTTCTTATTTGATGTGCCAGACAATATCGAACCTAACTCGAAAATCATGATTACTAAAGAAATGGTGCAAGATCGACTAAATTCCTTGGTAAAAAACAGAGATCTCTCTCAATACATTTTATAATAATCAACCCCGGATTTATCCGGGGTTTTTTTATGAATACGAGTTAAGACTGAATCAATTTCTTGAATTTTTGAATTTTGGGACGATCCTTGCTAGAAAGAAGTTATCACCCTGATAATCTTCACTTATGAATAAGTCTCTTGTCGTTATTACCGGTCATTCCAAAGGTTTAGGAAAAGCTCTTATGCATCATTACTTGGGTCTCGGTCATTTTGATGTGATTGGGATTTCCAGATCGACTTTGGATATGGAGTCCTCTCGCCTTCGTCAATTAAGCTTGGATCTTTCAGATTTGGATGTATTGAAAAATGAACTAGAAGAGGTATTTCCTAAAGAAGATTATCGGGATATAATTTTGATCAATAATGCAGGTTGGATAGGGGAGATCAAGCCAATCGGGAACATGCATCCGAGAGAAATGCGAGTTCAGGTTAATGTCAATTTATTGGCTCCTATGTATCTTACCAATGCGTTTATCAAAGCGTATAAGAATCATCCTTCACGAAAATTGGTTTGCAATATTTCCTCCGGAGCCGCAACCAGACCAGTTGCTGGATGGGGTGGGTACTGCAGTACCAAAGCAGCATTAGCCATGTTTACGATGGTAGCTAATAAAGAAAGTGGGTCTTCAGATTTTCGCTTTTTCAGTTTAGCTCCTGGTATCGTGGATACTGAGATGCAGGCTGAGATTCGGGAGGCAGCTGAGACAGATTTCCCTGAATTGAAGAAATTCTTGGAATTCAAAGAGCAGGGTGAATTAGTAAACCCAGAAGACGTAGCTAAAAAAATCGAGTTCTTGCTTAGTAATCCCGATCGGTTCCCCGAAGTGTCCCAGGATGTCCGGCAATATGAAATTTCCTAATCCTTCTTTTTGGGATAGTCTAAGTAAATCAGCTTTACATTTTCAGGTTTAAAGTCTTTCCAAGACTTTTCTTTCGATTGAAACCCACAAATTCCAGCCGTAGGTAAGTTGTCTAGCTCTATTCCTAGATAATGAATCAAGTCATTCATTCCTGGATTGTGACCTATCAAAAAAATGCAATCGGTTTTATCATCTTGTCGTTGGATGAATTGGAGATAAGTGTCTGCAGAAGCATGATAAAGGCCTTTTTCAAATTCAATTTTTTTGACGGGAAACTTTATTTCTTCGGCGATAAGATTAGCTGTTTCCTCTGCACGAAGTGCCGTCGATGAAATGATTTTATCTGGGCAAATTCCCTCCGATTTCAGCCGTTTTCCCATCTTGGGAGCATCCCTCAATCCCCTTGGAGCTAGAGGTCTATCGTGGTCATTTGACCAAGGTTCTTCCCATGAAGATTTTGCGTGACGGATTAAGTAGACTTTCTTCATGTTTTCGAAATAGAATTTTGAATTTTTTGATATTTATAAACAAATATTTACATTACTTGCATATTCATTTACAATTTATATTAATTTATTATGTTTACCGGTACAGTAAAATTTTACAATGAAGCCAAGGGTTTCGGTTTTATCGTGGACGATGAGTCTCAAAGTGATATCTTCGTTCATGCGACCGGATTGGTGGACAAGGTTGCCCAGAATGACAAAGTAACATACGACGTCAAGGATGGCAAAAAAGGTCCTAATGCCATCAACGTCAAAAAAGCATAAAAGCAATTTTGATTTGAAAAAGAGATCCCCGACTAGTTCGGGGATTTTTTTTATTCTTTTTGATCCTCCTCTTCCTTGGGATCAGTTGAAAGATTTTTAGGTTTTGTGATTGTTTCTTTCCAACCGAAAGGAAGAGACTTGAGATAAAGGTCTCTTTTTGGATATGGGATTTCGACTCCATTTTCTTTGAAGATTTCAAAAATTGAGGTCATAACATCTGACCTGATTTCAAGCCATACATCCATACTTTCTACCCAAAAAAGCAATCTAAAATCAACAGAGGAGTCACCAAAGTTTTGCATAAATACCCTTGGTGGAGGCGATTTTAGGATATTGTTTTTAATAAGTGCATCGGTCAACAGAGTTTTGACTTTTTTCATATCCGATTCATAAGACACTCCAATGATAAGCTCAATTCTTCGCCGCTTATCGGAAAGTGTCCAGTTGATCAGGCTTTGAGATAGTAAATCTCCATTAGGAACTACGATTTCCGAACCATCATAAGATAAAATTTTGCTGGCACGAATCCCTACTTCTTTTACGGTTCCCTTATTCATTCCGACTTCGATTTCATCCCCAATCTGGATAGGTCTCTCAAATGCTAGGATAATTCCCGAGACTAGATTATTTATGATTGTTTGCAGACCAAAACCAATACCTACGGATAGAGCTCCCAATACAATTGTGATTCGGTCTAGAGGGATTTTTGCTGCTGTTAGAGCAATAAAGAAACCGATAATAATAATTGACAATCGGATCAAAAGCACTGAACTCCCAAGTCGATTCTTTCTAGAAGTAGCCTTTCTTTGATCGATAGAAGAAACGATATAAGCTATAATATTTGATAGGAATGAAGAAACCAATAGAATTACCAAGAATAGGAATATAGTCCCAAAAGTGAATGTTGCATTACCTAATACATGTTCCTCTGATAAAAAGTCGGTTACCCATTCATACATCATGTCGTAGTAACCCAGATAGGATAAAGCACCATACAACCAAATTGCAATAGCGAAGATTTTGAGTGTTCCGGAGAAGCGCTTCTCAACCTCCATGAAATCAATATAGCTGGTAAGTGTATTTGCGTCTTTTTTGGACTCCAATCCAAGATAGAACACCTGCATTACCAATAGAGAGAAAATGTATAAGGAAATACCTCTAAAAAAGCTGGTGATTCCTGTGATGGTCAGGAGTTTTGCAACACTAATTCTTCCGAATACATTAGCTGAAAGAGCAATTACTTCTATAACAATAAGGAAAACTGCGAGAAAGAGCAGGAGCTTTTTCCCCTTTATTCTCTGATCTTGATATTTCTGAATGACGATAATTCCAAAAATTATCCCTATGATATTTGTAGCAAGAAGTATAAAACGCTCATTATAATTTTGAGCCCAATTGAGCCCAATTGTAGGCCCCAGTAAACTTACAGGTAGAAAAATCCACCAAAGGGTTTGAAATGATTTTGGGAAATAATCTTTTATCAACCAAGAAGCGGCTAAGGCAAAAACAAAGGATATTCCTGAATTGAAAGGAATTGGAGGGTTGTCAAAAAAGACAAAGAAAAAAGGAGTGATGACAATAAATGCCGAAATAATAGGGTGATTGTTGATGGAATTACTTCTTGATAGGATTGTGATACTGTGATCTTTTTCGCTCTTAATGGATTTCACAATTCGCTTCATCCATATACTCATAAAAATCCATGTGAGGAAGAAGAGTACAATTTTGACAATATTTCGACCAAGGAAAATTAGGACAAATGTCGTGTTGGCGAAAAAGGACTCATAAATGATGTCCCAGGTTGATTTTTTACTTCCAAAGTTCTCATCCCTCTTTTCCCATAGAAAATTGCTTTCTTTTTTCCAGATATTCCGATTAGTTTCTTTGTTTTTAAGACGGAAATATTGGTCATTGGAAATTATGCTAAAATTTACTTGACTAAGTTTTACTTGAAGTTGTGTAAGTGCTAATTCCTCGGCATAGATTTTTTCTTCCAAATCAGAAATTGCAGTTTTAAGTCTTTCCATTTGTTCATAAAGACCGGGGACAATTTCCAGTTCGCTTTTATCTAAATTCAATAAAGTGTCACTTTTAATCTTCGATAGGTCTTCATTCGCCTTTATGATTAACTGGCTCCGATCTGCGACAACGGTTTCGTATTTTCCAATTTCTTCCAATAATGCCTTCAAAATAGAGGAAATACCTTTTAGATAGCGCACATTGTCTTTTCGTAAGGTGTCCTGAAAAAGCAATTCAATGGTGTTGTTCACCGATTCTAGACTCGGTAGATTTTCCATCATTTCAGCTGTATCAAGTGGCTCCTGAAGAGATACTTTGATTTTGCTAATTGTGATGGAATATTGATTGGTTTTTGTGTATAGTTGGGATAAAATTTTTCCAAGTCCTATTTCCTCATTTCTGATATCCTTCTCACTTAAATCAATATTTTGAAGGGTTAAAGTGCCTTCTTCCTGGACTTCCGAAGAATCAGGAAGAAGTTGGTTGATAGCTTCATTTAAATCTTGACTTTGGGTCGGATTCACATGAAAGAAGAAAAAGGTTGAAAAGAGAAAAGATAGAATGAGGAGCCGTTTCATGCATCTTTGGTTTAATCTCTGAATATAGAAAAAATCTCTGGGGAAATAAGGAAGCTTTTTGGATGTCAAAAAGACACTTTTTGAATGTGTAATTTAGAATAATAAGACAAAATGACGCATTTGGGCCGCTGGTACGAAAATTTCTAATGGTAAATCACAGATATAGAAAATTAATTAAAAATGGAGGATAAGATGAAACTTACCAAGTATAACCAACTAGACCCTATGTTTCCTGCTGATTTTGGAGGATTAATCGAAAGATTCTTTAATGAGTCTTTAGGAAACGAAACTCGGAAATTTAATCCTGCTGTGGATATTTCTGAAGATGACGCGCAGTTTGAAATTCAGGTGGCTGTTCCTGGGATGAAAAAGCAAGACTTTCATGTAGACTTGACTGAAGGAAGATTGACTATCTCTGGTGAAAGAAAAATCGAAGAGAAAAAAGAAGGAAAAAACTACCATAGTTTAGAAACTCAATATGGATCTTTTTCACGAACATTCTATGTTCCTGAAAATGTGAATCCTGAAAAAATCGAAGCTGTATACGAGGATGGAATCCTAAAAATTTTCCTTCCTAAAGCAGAAAAGAAAGAAAGAAAAGCTTCTATTGAAGTGAAATAATCAAAGAGTGGGTTAACCCCACTCTTTTTTTTGAGTTAAAAAGAAGTAAGCCCGGTTAAAACTGGTTAAATTGATAATCACTTTAGGCTTTTTTGAATAAAATTTGAGTTAATCAGAAGAAACAAGAACAGGAATAAAATTATGAACAAAAGACAATTCTTTCTAGGAATGTTGTTGGCCTCTCTTATCGGAGGCATTGTTGCTTTGGCTGGTGTAAGTTATTTCATGCAGTCACAGGAACCTTCAAGTTTCGATGAAAAGCAGAAGGCAAGTTTTGTAAACTTACTTTCTGGGGAAAATTTTACCGTACCAGAGGGAATCAATTTTGTGGCTTCAGCCCAATTGGTTACACCTGCGGTAGTTCACGTGAAAAGTACTATGGGCTTCGGTGGAAATACTCCACGAGATCCTATGCAAGAATTATTTGGATTTCCTCCTAGAGGAGATCAGGGATTTAGAGGAGCCATGAGCTCTGGATCTGGGGTGATAATTTCTTCAGATGGTTATATCGTGACCAATAACCATGTAGTCGAAAATGCTACCCAAATTGATATTTCTTTGGATAACAACAAACGTTATGTAGCGAAAATAATCGGAACGGACCCAACTACTGATTTGGCATTATTGAAAATTGATGCAGATGGATTGCCATTTGTCAAATTTGGCGATTCTGATAACACAAAAATTGGAGAGTGGGTATTGGCTGTTGGAAATCCATTCAATCTAAACTCAACCGTTACAGCAGGAATTATTTCAGCTAAAGCCCGGAATATCGGCATCCTCAGAGGGGTCGAAAATAATCTTCAAATCGAGTCATTCCTACAAACTGATGCAGTTGTAAATCCAGGAAATTCTGGAGGAGCTTTGGTGAATTTGGCTGGAGAATTAATAGGAATCAATACTGCGATTGCATCCAATACAGGGACATTTGCAGGTTATTCATTTGCCGTGCCAAGTAGTCTTGTGAAAAAAGTAATGGATGACTTGATGGAATATGGTGCAGTCCAGCGTGGTTTGTTGGGCGTGACAATCCGAGATGTTAGTCCAGAATTAGAAGATGAATTAAATATTGAATTACCGGTTGACCAGGGAGTTTACATTAACGGTGTAAATCCAGATAGTGGAGGAGAAGAAGCTGGACTAAAGCCTGGAGATATTATCGTCGGGGTTGATGGTCGGGAAACTACCTCTGTTTCTATACTTCAGGAAATGGTGGCTAGAAAGCGTCCGGGCGATCAAGTAAATGTTGAATATATCCGAGACGGTAAAAAAATGGAGACGGTAGCTACGCTTCGGAATTTTAATGGAAACACCAATATCGTTGAGAAGGAAGTCAAGAAGACCTATGAATTTGATGGGGTTCTATTCGAGAATATTTCCGATGAGCAAAAAGAAAGATTGGGAATCTCAGGAGGAGCCATGATCACTACTGTAGGTAGATCAGGTTGGAGATCTGCAGGTGCTAGACCGGGATTTATCATCACCTCAATCATCAGTGAAGATGGGCGAATCCGTATTTCAGATGCTGATAGATTAATTGAAGTTTTGAATGATCTAAGTGGTCAGGAAGTGGTCGTACTTGGAATGTTCAATGATGGAACAGAATACTACTTCGAAGTGGAAGTAGATTGATAAGAAAACAATCCCATAAAAAATCCCGATGATCAATCATCGGGATTTTTTTATTTAGGCTACTTGAAGCCGTTTGAATTTTGATTTATCAAATTGGGATTTGGCGTAAGCTTCATCTATTACAAGCTCTTTAATACTGTCATCGGAAGGAAGTTCGTACATCGCGTCAGTGATAATCGCCTCGCAAATGGAACGCAATCCCCTTGCTCCTAAATTGTATTCGACAGCTTTATCGACAATGAAGTCCAAACCACTTTCTTCAAATATCAATTTGACTCCTTCCATGTCAAGAAGTTTGGTGTATTGCTTCACCAAAGCATTTTTTGGCTCAGTCAAAATACGTTTTAAAGCTTCTTTATGAAGTGGGTCCAAATGAGTAAGAACCGGTAATCTGCCTATCAGTTCTGGAATCAAACCAAAGGCTTTTAAATCTTGGGCCGTAATATATTGAAGTAAATTTTCTCGATCGGCTACCGTAGAACCAGCAGCTTTGCTAAAGCCTAAAGGTTGAGTATTCAATCTTTTAGCAATATGTCTTGCAATCCCGTCAAATGCTCCACCACAGATAAACAGGATGTTCTCCGTGTTGACAGCTATCATTTTTTGATCAGGATGCTTTCTACCACCTTGTGGAGGAACATTAACAACTGTTCCTTCTAGTAGTTTCAACATTGCTTGCTGAACTCCTTCACCGCTCACGTCTCTAGTGATGGAAGGGTTGTCCGATTTACGAGCGATTTTATCAATCTCGTCGATATATACTATCCCTCTTTCGGCAGCTTCCACATTATAGTCTGCAGCTTGCAATAACCTTGTTAGAATACTTTCTACGTCCTCGCCTACATATCCAGCTTCTGTTAGAACAGTAGCATCAGCTATGCAGAATGGGACTTCAAGAATTTTGGCAAGGGTTTTTGCTAAATAGGTTTTACCAGTTCCTGTGTCACCAACCATGATGATATTGGATTTTTCAATCTTTATATCATCATCATCGGCTTTTTGAAGTAATCTTTTATAGTGATTATAAACCGCTACAGTCAGAACCTTTTTTGCATCTTCCTGTCCAATGACATATTGGTCCAAGTAGGAGGTAAGTTCCTTTGGCTTCTTGAGTTTAAATTTAGGTTTAGGTTGAGAGGATTTTTTGGTTTTCTCTTCTTCACCCAAGATCATATGGGCTTGCTCAATGCAAAAATTACAGATATGCGCAGATATCCCTGAAACCATCAGGTCTACGTCTTTCTTGTTTCTTCCGCAAAAAGAGCAGGTAACTTGAGCCATTAAACTGATTTTTTAACTAATACTTCATCGATTAAGCCGTATTCCTTGGCTTCAGGGGCTTTCAACCAATAGTCTCTGTCGGAGTCTCTTTCGATTTCTTCAAAGGTTTTTCCGGTATGGTTTGCCAAAATTTGATATAACTCCTGTCTCATGGAAAGAATCAATTTAAGTGAAATCTCCATGTCTTTGGATTGACCCTGCATTCCGCCGGAAGGTTGGTGGATCATCACTCTGGAATGCTGAAGAGCTGAGCGCTTGTCTTTTGCACCGCCTGCCAGCAATACAGCTCCCATAGAAGCAGCAATTCCTGTACAGATTGTAGCTACATCAGGACCGATGTATTGCATGGTATCATAGATACCAAGCCCCGCAGTTACTGATCCACCTGGACTGTTGATATAAAGAAGTACATCCTTTTTAGAATCAACAGATTCCAAGAAAAGGAGCTGGGCAATGATAATATTAGCAATATGATCATCTACTGGTGTTCCCAAAAAGATGATTCGATCCATGATCAATCGGGAGAAAACGTCAATTTCCCGGAAATTGGAAGGACGCTCTTCAATGACTGCCCGAGTCATGTTTTCGATATGCTGTGTGTACTGGTCAAAAGCTGATCCACTCACTCCTTGGTTGTGGATGGCGTATTTTCTGAATTCCTCTTTGTTGATCATAATTTGATAAATGTGGTTAACAAAAATAAAAAAAGCCCTTAAATAAGGACTTTTTTAGATTCTTAATCAATTTACTTTTCCAAAAGTTCCTTAAACTCGTCAAGGCTGATCTCCTTTTCTTTCAGAGAAATTTTCTCTTGAGCAAAGTCTAAAACTTTATCATTTTGTACTGAGGTCAGCATGTTCATATAGTTTTGACCTTCATTTCCTTTTAGGTAATTGTCTACGAAAAGATCCATGCTGTCTTCCATAGATGCTCCCAAGCCTGAAGACGCAAATTGCTCCCGGATCATTTCTTTGGTTTTTTCAATTACATCCTGATGCTCAGCTTTAATTTCATTAGCTCTTGCAATTTCGTTAGAAACCAAGGACCAAACTAACTGACGAGCATAAATCGGAAATTCATTTTCTACATCTTGCTCAGTTACTTTTCCGTCATTTGCTTTAAGCAACCATTCCTTCAAGAATTCCTCAGGAAGATCAAGGTTTGCTTTTTCTACCAAAATTTTCTTCAATTCCTCTTCAGTGAAGACCTTAGCTTCACGGTCATAGCTTGATTGAAGTGTCTCACGAACTTTGTTCAAAAATTCCTCTTCAGATTTCACCTGGTCTGGACCAAAGATTTTATCGAAAAACTCCTGATCCATTTTTGCCTCCTCAGTTCGGTTGATGTTTTTGATTGTGAAAGTCAATTCACCAGAGATAGAAGCTGCTTCTTCTTCATTCAAGCCAAATGCCTCTTCCCATTGTCCTTTCTTTACATCTTTAGCTACGAATTCAACCACTATATCCTTTCCATTACCAATAAACTTATCGGCAAGTTTCTTAGTGATTTTGGAAAGATCTAGAGAAACGGTTTTAGAAAATTCTCCTTCTTTCACAGCTAAATCACCATAAACATGGTCACCAGATTCAGCCGTTTTAGGGTTTGTGCTGTTTCCGTATTGAGATTTAAGATTGGCAACTGTTTCGTCAACCAATTTGTCGTCAACCTTGATGCTATATTTATTGGCTTTGATTGACTTATCTAGAGGAAGTTCAAAATTTTCAATGAAGCCGATTTTATATTCAAAATCGAAATCTTTTTGATTTTTCCAGTCGATTTTTTCCTCAACCTTTTCAACTGGAAGTGGATCACCCAATACTCTGAAGGTTTGCTCCTTCAAATAGTTGTTAAGTGATTCACCCAAGATATTGTTGATTTCATCTACCAAAACAGAAGTGCCGTAGATGTTTTTGACCATACCTAGAGGAGCTTTTCCTGGTCGGAAACCTTTGATATTCACCTTTTTGGCGTAGTCTTTCAGTTTAGCATCAACCTTGGTTTGATAATCTGCCTCAGTTAGTTTAATTTTAATAGAGGCTTGATTGGCGGAATGCTTGTCTAGTGTAATTTCCAAAGCGCAATTATTTATGATAAGTCTGAACTAAAAACCCTCAATCTCTTTCCCGAATTCTAAATTCAGGTAGTGATTGAGGGTCCGATATTTGTGCGGATGGAGGGACTCGAACCCCCATGCCTCGCGGCGCTAGATCCTAAGTCTAGTGCGTCTACCAATTTCGCCACATCCGCTTGAACTCACGCAGCACGTTTGTGCGTTTTTCAATTGTGGATGCAAAGGTAGCTACATAAAAATAATTTGCAAGCATGCCGATTAAAAAATATTATCAACGTGCTTTTCGAAATCTTTCGAGCCATATTTGTTATATAATTTCTGATCAATGACCATGATCCAAGTAGATGTTGAGGAGGAACGGAAAGAAATTCTGAAGCGGTACCGAAAACTGCTTCGAGAAGCGAAACCATTTTTAAAGCCTGGAGATGCCAAAACCATCAAAAAGGCATTTAATGTGGCTTTGGAGGCTCATAAGGACATGCGTAGAAAGTCGGGCGAGCCTTATATCTATCACCCTTTAGAGGTGGCTTTAATTTGTGTGGAAGAAATCGGGCTGGGGACAACATCCATTGTTTCGGCTTTGCTTCATGATGTGGTTGAAGATACTGATTGGGAATTAGAAGATATTGAGCGGGAATTTGGTCCCAAGGTCATGACTATCATCGACGGATTGACCAAGATTGCCGGAGTTTTTGATTATGGAAGTTCGCAACAAGCAGAAAACTTCCGAAAAATGTTGCTTACCCTCTCGGATGATGTTCGTGTGATTTTGATCAAAATTGCGGATCGCCTGAACAATATGCGGACTTTGGCAAGTATGCCTCGACACAAGCAATTGAAAATCGCTTCGGAGACCATGTATCTCTATGCTCCTCTAGCCCATCGACTAGGTTTGTATGCAATCAAGTCTGAATTGGAGGACTTGTATTTGAAATATACCGATACGGCTACCTACAAGGAGATTGTTCAAAAAATCAATGAATCCAAATCCTACAGAAATCGATTCATAAAGAGTTTTATACAGCCTATCGAAGAAGAACTGACTCGGCAAGGCTTCAAGTTTAGCATCAAGGGAAGACCTAAGTCCGTCTATTCCATTTACAATAAAATGAAGAAGCAAGGGATCCCATTTGAAGAGGTTTATGACCTTTTTGCTATTAGGATTATTCTTGATTCGGATCTTGAAAATGAAAAAGCTGATTGCTGGCAGGTTTATTCCATTGTAACTGATTTTTATCGTCCTAATCCTGATCGGTTAAGAGACTGGATTTCTACTCCTCGTTCCAATGGTTATGAATCCTTGCATACCACTGTAATGAGTAATTCAGGGCAGTGGGTAGAAGTGCAGATCCGGACGCAACGCATGGATGAGATCGCGGAGCGAGGTTATGCTGCCCATTGGAAATACAAGGAAAAGGATCATGGATCCAGAGGTTCCTCAGGTCTTGATGAATGGATTACCCAAGTTAGAAGCATGCTGGAATCCAATGAAGGTAATGCGATTGAATTCATGGATGATTTTCGAGGTAATCTTTTCCAGGAAGAAGTCTTTGTATTTACTCCAAAAGGAGATTTAAAAGTATTGGCATTTGGAGCCACGGCTTTGGATTTTGCTTTTGAAATCCATACGGAAGTTGGAGCGCGTTGTATTGGAGCAAAAGTCAATCAAAAGCTCGTGCCGATTACCCATAAATTAAAAAATGGGGATCAGGTTGAGATTTTAACATCCAATAAGCAAAAGCCCTCCGAAGATTGGCTTAACCATGTAGTGACTTCGCGAGCAAAAGCCAAGATCAAAGATGCCCTTCGTGAAGAGAAAAAATCAGCGATTTTGGATGGTCGAGAGATTGTTCAGCGGAAGTTGAAGCAAATGAAAATGGAGTTTAATTCGGAAACTGTCGAAAAACTCCGGGCCTATTTTGAGCTGAAGACTGCCAATGATTTTTATTATAGAGTCGGTAAGGGAATTATAGACCCGACTACCATTAAGTCTTTCAAGGATTTTAAAGAAAATCAAAAACTTAAGCATAAAGCAATTCAGGAAAAGGTAAAAGATGAATCTACCTTCACCAAAGAAATAAAAAGCTTGAAAGGCCCCGATCATGATCAACTTTTGATTGGGGAAGACATGGACGTGGTGGATTATATTTTGGCGAAATGCTGTAATCCTATTCCTGGAGATGATGTTTTTGGATTTGTGACGGTCAATGAAGGAATCAAAATTCATCGAACCTCCTGTCCAAATGCTCTTGAACTTCTATCCAATCATGGAAACCGCGTAATAAAAGCTCGCTGGACAAGTCAAAAAGAAATCGCCTTTTTAGCAGGGCTTCATATTGTAGGTACTGATAGGGTTGGTTTGATCAATGATGTCACCAAGGTGATTTCGAATGAATTGAAAGTAAACATGCGCTCGATTACAGTGGATTCTGATGCAGGGATTTTCGAAGGTACTATCAAGCTGTATGTTCACAGCACTGAGCACTTGGAAACATTAATCAAAAATCTGCGTGAGGTAGACGGGATTATCAAGGTTTCCCGCTTTGATTGAGTTTTGAATTAAATATTCCCCTCATCAGTTATATTTGGAAAAAATAGTCGAAGATGTCTTTGAATACCGCCCATTTCGAGGAAGTAAAGAAAATATTTACTGCATACTTAGAAAATCAAAAACTTCGAAAGACTCCTGAGCGCTACGCTATTTTGGAGGAGATTTATAGCCGAACCGGACATTTCGATGTGGAGGGACTCTACATCAGTATGAAAAATAAAAATTACCGAGTCAGCCGGGCTACCGTTTACAATACGCTTGATTTATTGGTAGAGTGCGATTTGGTGACCAAGCATCAGTTTGGAAAAAATTTGGCTCAATTCGAGAAGTCTTACGGATACAAGCAGCATGATCATTTGATCTGCGTTGATTGTAATCAGGTCTTGGAGTTTTGTGATCCACGTATCCAAAATATTCAAAATACCGTAGGAGATATTCTAAACTTCCAAGTGCTTCACCATTCCTTAATACTTTATGGAAATTGCACGAAGGAAAAATGTGAAAATAGACCTGAAACACCCAAATCAGCATGAAACTGAACTACCAAACTGAAAAAGACGAAAAAGCATATTACTTACATATTCAAGGAGACTTGATAGGTGATGAAGTAGGGCCAAAGCTTGTAGAGATAGTTTCTGATGCTATTCAAGAAGGAGCCAAAACCTTCGTGGTGAATTTAAGCGAGGTTCGATATATTAGTTCAAGCGGAATTGGTTTACTAATCACTATGCTTACCAAGATGCGAAATGTAGGTGGGGAAGTTTATCTGACTGCTCCATCTGAGCATGTGAAAAAATTACTAATCATAACCAAGTTGAATAATATTTTTACTGTATTTGACTCAGTGGAGGATTTTCAGGCAAAAAATTGATTCTTGGTAAAACCTTCTTTCTGCTTTAGATTAATATTAAAATCTAATTCACTTGGTTTTCTTTAGGCTAATTGCAAATTTCGGCCTTTAAAAACTCATTACTGCATTTATTAATAGCATCAATATGAAGATGGATGTGTTGCTTGGTCTCCAATGGGGAGATGAGGGCAAAGGTAAAATTGTCGATGTTTTAGCTCCTGAATATGAGATCGTTGCAAGATTTCAAGGAGGTCCAAATGCGGGCCATACGCTCGAGTTTGACGGTATAAAACACGTTTTACATCAGATTCCATCAGGGATTTTTCGATCTCAGATTTTAAATATTATCGGAAATGGGGTTGTGCTTGACCCGATTATCCTCAAAAAGGAAATTGATGGTCTGGGTAAATTCTCCATTGACTACATGAAGAATTTGGTCATTTCAAAAAAGGCCACCATCATCATTCCAACTCATAAACTCCTCGATGCGGCTTACGAGAAATCCAAGGGTGACAAAAAAATCGGTTCTACCCTAAAGGGAATTGGACCGACTTACCAGGATAAAATTGGAAGATCTGCACTTCGAATAGGCGATATCCTAGGAGCTGATTTCAAAGAGAAGTACGATACCTTGGTTTCTAAGCATCAGACCATTTTGTCATTTTACAACTATCCTTCGGATGAGTTGGCGGAGATGGAAAAGCAGTTTTTTGAGGCAGTGGAATTTATCAAAGGCTTAAACCTCATCGATAGTGAGTACACTGTTAATGATGCGCTTCAGACTGGAAAGAAAATATTGGCTGAAGGTGCTCAAGGCTCTTTATTAGATATTGATTTCGGTTCCTATCCATATGTAACTAGCTCAAGTACCATGACAGCAGGAGCTTGTACTGGGCTTGGTGTTTCCCCATCTAAAATCGGAGAAGTCTTTGGTATTTTCAAAGCATATTGCACCCGGGTTGGAAGTGGTCCTTTTCCAACTGAACTATTTGATCAGACAGGGGAGGCAATGCGAAAAGAAGGGAATGAATTCGGAAGTACAACTGGGCGTCCTAGAAGATGCGGATGGTTAGATTTGCCGGCACTTCGTTATTCGATCATGATCAATGGTGTATCAGAGCTGTTCATGATGAAAGCTGACGTGTTGAATATTTTTAAAGAAATTCAGGTATGTACGCATTATGAGTTGGCTGACGGAACTCATGTGGATCGTTTGACTTATGAAATTTCTGATTCTGAGGTAAAGCCTGTTTACAAGACTTTGAAAGGATGGAATTGTTCCTTGGATCATGTCCGAGATTATGCGGATTTCCCGCAGGAGCTAAAAGACTATGTTGCTTATTTGGAGGAGGAGCTGCAGGTTCCTATCCGACTAGTGTCCGTTGGCCCTGATCGGACGCAGACCATCAAGCGATAAAATAATAAACTGAAATTAGGCCCTGAAGGAATTCCTTCAGGGCTTTATTTTTTTAGTGCCTGTTTTGTAATTTGGCAAAAAAGAACGAGTTGGATTTGAAGAGATTTTGGATTTTTCTGATAGGTATTTTCGCATTTTTTGTTGAGGCCAAAGCGCAATTTGGGTTTCCATATTGTGAAACTTTCCAAACTACCAGTACGCAAGCAAATACTGTTTTTGGTGGCAATGCTGTATTGGTTGATGGCGTTTTACGCTTGACTAATAATCAAAATAATCAAGTTGGATATGTTTATATAGATGTTCCATTTCCATCAGCTTATGGGATAAAAGCTGAATTTGAATATTTTTCGTATGGAGGGGCTGGCCAGTTCCTCGCAGATGGGCTTTCCATATTTCTCTTTGATGCAGCAACACAAAATTTTTCTCCGGGTGGTTTTGGAGGTTCGCTTGGCTATGCTCAGCGAAATGAAGAGCCAGGATTAACCAATGCCTATTTAGGAATCGGTTTTGATGAATTTGGGAATTTTGGAAATAGGGCTGAAGGGAAAAACGGAGGTTTTCAAGGGGTGGTTGATGAATTGGTGCCTGATGCTATTGTTGTTAGAGGACCGGGAAATGGATTCAATGGCTATCCATTTATAGTTGGAAGAAAAACCATGGCTTCTGGTACTGATAAAGATGGTTTTAATCCGGGAGCACAGTTTCCGATTAGCTCAGGTGGGGCAGGGACTTTCCGGGTGACAGATCCGAATCAGCCTGGTTATCGAAAAGTTTTTCTTGAACTTCAACCTGATCCAGATGGAGTAGGATATTTCTTGACATTAAGAATGCAAGTAACCACCGAGCCCAATCAGCCCCGAACGGTTACCATTTTTGATAGGCCTTATGATTTTCCAGCACCCAATGAACTGAAAATCGGATTTGCTGCCTCGACGGGAGGTTATACCAATTTTCATGAGATTAGAAATCTTGTGGTAGAGGTTTCAGCAGATGATTCGTTGAGAGATCCAGTTGGAGTGGATTTTTCGGATGTTGCCTCTTGTGAAGGGCAAGAAAATCAATATTACATCACGGATGAGGAAGTTGTTCTTCCTAATACCGGTTCTCAGATTCGATGCCTTCAGTTTTTTGAGAGTTTAGAGGATATCCAAGATAATAATGCAGATCGATGCAATCAAGGGAAGTGTTTGGAGGAGAATCAGGTTTTGGTTTTACCTCAAGGGACTTTAAGGGCGGGAGAATTGGGAGCTTATACCTTTTTCCCAAATCCTGGCAACAGAGATCAATCGGTGGAGGTTTATTATACCATTACCGATAATTATGGTAAGACTTCCTCAGGGAATAAAATCACGCTGAATATTCAAGAATCACCTGCACCGGTTCGGATTCTCGCTTCAGATCAAGAAAATCCACTAGAGGAAAGCTATAATTTATGTCCGGGAGAATCAGTTCGTTTTGTTTCGGAAGGTGATGAGCTTTATGAACGCTATGAATGGTATCGAGATGGGGAATTGTTGGAAAATGAGGTAGGGGCAGATCTAGTAATTGAAGAACCTGGTTTATATGAAATTTGGGCTTATAACCGAAAAAATTGTCCGGCAAAATCCAATCAAATCGAGGTCAAATATCCTGAATACCCAACCCTTCAAATGGCAGGAACAGTCGTCGGATGCGAACCTGGAGAATCAGTGGATGTGCTCAATAGTCTTTTGACTTTTGATCCTGAAAATTATGACTATCGATTAACAGGGAATGGATTGACTCTTTTGAACGAAGAAATCGGGTCAGTTGATTTTTCTGGGTTGTATTTGCTTTCAGCAAAACCCAAAGAATTTGATTGTTTTGGGGATCCAATAGAAGTGGAGGTTTTTATTCAGGATATTCCTTTAAGTGCAGATTTTGATTTTGCTGTTGCTGGTACAGATATAAAGGATGATACTAGCGGAGGAATTTTTGCAGATGATCCAATTGCTTTTGAGGATTTATCTGATCAGCGTGCAGTGAAGTGGATTTGGGATTTTGGAGATGGTAATACTTCAATTGAGCAGAACCCTATTCACATATTTGGGAAGAAGGGAGAATTTCAGGTCGTATTGACTATTGAGGATGAGTATGGCTGTCAAGTTTCGATCAGTAAAGTGGTATCGATTACCAAAAGCTATCGAATCATGGTTCCCACGGGGTTTACGCCTTTGGAAGAACAGAACCAATTTTTTACTCCAAAATACAAAGGCCTGATTTCTATAGATCTGATGGTTTTTAATTCTTGGGGGGAATTGATCTTTCGGTCAGATGAACTTGGCGGAGAAGGTTGGGATGGTACTTTTCAAGGGGAGGTATTAGATGCTGGATTTTATGTGTTTCGATTGGATGGGGTCAGTATTGATGGAGAAAAAGTGACCCGAAGTGGGAAATTTAGACTGATCAGATAATGAAAAGGAAATTTCTTTTTTGGGTTGTTCTGTTGAGCTATTCTTTTTCATCAAAAGGACAGGATGTCCAATATTCTCAGTTTTATGCCAATCCACTTTATCTGAGTCCAGCGTTTGCTGGAAGCACAGACCAAACCAGAGTGGGATTTAATTTCAGAAATCAATGGCCAGCTTTGGATCAGAGTTTTATTGCATTTACCGCTTATGGAGATCATTTTTTTGAAAATATAAATAGTGGGCTAGGCCTTGTTATCTCTGGTGCAAGAGAGAGTTTTACCCAAAGTCAGCAATTGGATATTGGATTAGTTTATTCCTACCGCTTAAGATTGTCAGAGGAAAATTTTCTTCAATTTGGGATGCAGGGAAGTTATTCTGCCCGGGATGCCTTGTTTGATGATGTTATTCTTGGAACTCAATTAGATATCAATCGGGGAGTAATTGTTGGAAGTCCAGGTGAAGGGTTTGAGGGGGATAGTAAATTAAGGGCATTTGATGCAAATGCAGGGATTCTGCTATATGGGAATAGATATTGGTTTGGCTTTTCTTCCTTCCATTTGTTGGAGCCTCCTATAAGTTACCTCGATGTAGAGAGCAATTCTTTGCCTATTCGATATAATTTGCATGGAGGATATAGAATTAACCTTGCTCCGGGTAATATCAATGATTATTTCAATAATACTGATCAAGAAAGGAGTTTGGCTCTTGCCTTTAATTATAAAAAGCAGGGTCAGTTTTCTCAATTGGATTTAGGAGCTGAATTTTATTTCGAGCCTTTGATTCTGGGAGTTTGGTATAGAGGCTTGCCTACCAAATATCAATTGCCCAATAATGAATCTTTGATTGCACTTGTGGGTATAAGTTTAGATTCTGGTTTGGAGATAGGATATAGTTTCGATTTTTCAATTTCTAAATTAGGACAATCCGTTTCAGGTGGTGCTCATGAATTATCGGTTAGGTATTTAATTCCTGTAAATCCTAAAAAGAAGAGATTTTTCAATTCTCCAGGCTTTAAATTTTAGAGATTTGTTTTAAGGGAGTCATTTGGAACCAAATTCCTACAATTTGGGTTGTTTCCTTGCTGTTTAATTATGGGGAAAATTTTTTCTATGAATTTTCTCATTCTGTATCAGGGTTTTAGTGCTGGGGGTTAAAAAAAGGTTGGGAGGAATGCTTGCGAGGTGGAAAAAACCTCCGATATTTGTGATCCCAAAGGCGCGGAAGGTGCCGGATGGAGTTGAAAGCAGGGTTTGAGAGGGGTGTGAAAAAAGCGGTTTAAATTTTTTTTGAACCGGTTTGTTGCGGGAAGAAAAAAATACTTTACCTTTGCAGTCCCGTTCGGAAGGAGCGGATAAAAAAACAGGGTCGGAGTGACCAAAGACACA
>NZ_JANWGH010000004.1 GCF_024919275.1 Algoriphagus limi
CGGCCTGGCGCAGGGGTCCCACCTCTTCCCATCCCGAACAGAGAAGTTAAGCCCTGCAGCGCCGATGGTACTGGGGTTACACCCGGGAGAGTAGGTCGCCGCCTCATTCATTCTAAGCCCCTTAGTCGGGGCTTTTTTTATGAGCTTACTTCTCGGGTTACCAACGTTACATCCCTTACAAAATCCCTTTTCCAGCTCTCAACAAGCCCTTATCAAAAGTTTATTTTCTTCTTTACTGTCAAGCATATGCTGAATTGTAAATCGGTTATAGAGGAACGGGATATTTTATTATTTGAATTTATTGAAAGTCAATTTTAGAGTTTGAGAATTATGACTTTCTAGTTTGATATAAAAAAAACGGAGGTGAATGCCTCCGTTTTTAATTGTTAAATATTCTACTTATTGGAAATCCTCGTCTGTCAACTCAACGTTGATGTTTAGGTTGGTTACTTTAGCCTCCATTGGAACAGGCAGCATTGCTGATTTGATGGTCCAAGTCATAGGAAGCAAAACGCCATTCTTTTCTTGGTAATCAGAGTAGAATGTGTCTCCAGAAGCTGCATTTTCATTTTTGATACGTAAACCAGTATTTTGATCATAGTAGTTGACCAATTTAGCCCCGGAAGGTGCAGAAATGATCACCTTGTAAGCAGGAGTTCCGTCTACATCTTTTAAACCTTCCAATTCAAGGCTGTATCCTAATTCCTCAACCCAAGCCTCAGGAATTAAGTAAGCATTGATTTTAGCATCCTCTAATTGCTGTCCGCTAAGCTGCATGCTTTGTCCTTGAACGCTTACTGAACCAGAATCTTTATTAATGACTGAGCTTTGCATCACGTTTCCACCTACAGATGTTTTTTGGGAGTAACGTCCGCTTGCATCGAAAACCATATCCAATGCTAAAGGCGTACCCATAATCTCCGCATTCATGGTCATAGAGGCAGTTTTGATTGCTTGCGCTTTCTCTTTTCCTCCTATTGCTTGTAAGAAATTAGCAACCACCTTTTCAGCGGTCATATCAGCATCAGCTGTTAATTCCTTGGCAGGGAATCCCATGTTGTCAAAAACTTTGACTTCGCCGAATTGAGCAAGCTTTTCCTTGATTTCATCACCATTTCCAACTGCAGTGATGTAAACTTTATCAGGATTGATCAAATTCTTTGCGGTTGCATTGATTTCATCAACAGATAATCCGTTTAGGGTCTGTAGATAGTTTTTGTAGTAATCTTTAGGAAGATCATATCGCTCAATATTCAAAGCAAAGTTTGCAATGGTAGAAGGGCTTTCTAGAGATCGTCCAAACGAACCTGACAAATTTGCTTTTGCCTTTTGAAGTTCTTCTTCGGTCACTCCTTCGTCTACAATTTTATTGATCTCATGCAAAAATTCCACAACAGCTGAATCGGTTACCTCTGTTCGAACAGATGCATTAGCAGAGAATCTACCGATCAATTTATCAGAGCTAATTGAAGAATACGCTCCGTAAGTGTACCCTTTATCTTCACGAAGGTTCATGAAAAGACGAGAAGAAGATCCGCCTCCTAAAATTTGATTTAACAATCGGCTGGGGATATAATCCTCATCGCCAATGTTCAATTCGATTGGTTGGGTAACGTTGATGACGGTTTGCACGGATGAACTTCTATCAACCAGGCCTACCATAGTCATATCAGTTTTCTCAGGTTTTTCATAATCGAAAGTTGGTACGTCACCTGGTTGCCAGTTTGCAAAATACTTCTCAGAAATTGCTTTTGCCTCGTCCAATTGCATGTCACCAACAATTGCTAGGTAGGCAATATTTGGTTTGAAGAAGGTTTCGTAGTAATTCTTTACATCAGCTACAGTGATATTTTTGATTGTTTCCTCAGTCTCAACTTCCCCATAAGGATGATCTTTTCCATACACAAGAGCAGCAGCCAATCTACTTGAAATAGCATTTGGATTGTCTTTGCTAGTGGCAAGACCAGTCAAGGTTTGCTTTCGAAGTCTCTCAAGTTCTTCTTCAGGAAAACTTGGATTATATAGGACATCCGTCATTAGCTCTAGAAGTTTGTCCTGATGCTTTTTGAGAGAGGAACCAAACATGGAGGTAGAAGAAGCAGATAGGCTGGCGCCAATGAAATCCACTTCCTCATCGATTTGGTCTTTTGTCCGGTTTGTAGTTCCAGAGGTCATCATTTCTCCCACAAAACCAGTAAGACCTGCTTTATCTCCTTCCAATAGCGGATCTCTGTCCAAAATCAATGAGAATGAAACTCTTGGTAATTTATCGTTCTGTACCAGGATGACCTTCAGACCATTTTCAAGTGTAAATACTTCAGCATCCCCGATATTGATTTCTGGTGCTGGCCCGGAATCCGGTAATTTGCTTCGGTCAACTTGCGCCCATGCTGTGGCAGCAGTTAAAACCCCAAAGAAGAATAGTATTGCTATTTTTTTCATTTTTCGAAGTGATTTAGTCTAAACAATTACTCAGTTGCGTCTTGTGGCTTAGGCAGGTAATACAAGACTACTCGTCCATCTAGGTTCAAGTACTCGTTAGCCACTCGTTTAATATCATCTTGGGTAACTTTGCTATAGTTGTCCATTACCTGATTGATATAATTGGTGTCACCAAAAATGACATGAGCCTCCGCAAGGTTCTGTGCGATTCCAGCTACAGACGAATTGCTGCTGACGATATTGTTTTCAATGATATTTTGAAGCTTTGCAAAGTCCTGATCAGAAATTCCTTCTTCCTGAACTTTTTGAATCAACTTGTCCACTTCAGATTCCAAGTCTTCAGGTGCTACACCCATATTGGCGATGCCGTACATGATAAAGATTCCTCCATCTTCCAACTCCAATGGAATGGCAGCTACTGCCAAAGCTTTTTGCTGCTTGTCTACCAACTCTTTTGTCATCAAGGAAGAATTCCCGCCTGTCAGATAGGTAGAAAGCATAGACAAAGCATATGAATCAGGATGATTGCGAGGTGGTAAATTATATGCTTGAATTACAGCTGGGATTTGGATGTTGTCATAAATCACGTCTCGAACCTCAGTGGTTTTCTTCGGTTCTTCCACGTTTGGTCGGTAAATTTCACCTTCTCCTCTTGGAATTTCGGTGAAATACTGACGAACCCATTCTTCAGTCTGACCATAGTCGATATCTCCGGCAATTACCAAAGTAGCGTTGTTTGGCACATAAAAATCATCATAGAACTGCTGGAATTCTTCGATAGTGGCAGCATTCAAATGATCCAAAGAACCGATTGGAGCCCATCGATAGGGATGCTCGGTGTATGCTCTTTTCAAGGTTTCGATCAAAATTGATCCATAAGGCTGATTGTCATAACGCTGTCTTTTTTCCTCCTTTACTACCTCTCGTTGCGTTTCTACACCAGTCTCATCCACTTTGGAATGAAGCATTCGCTCACTTTCCATATAAAGTGCCAAATCCAATTCATTGGATGGAAGGGTTTCGTAGTAAAAGGTAATATCATTGGAAGTGAAAGCATTGAGTGTTCCACCTCGTCCTTGAATGATATTCATAAATTGCCCTCGTTCGATGTTTTCAGAACCTTCAAACATCAAATGCTCGAAAAAGTGAGCAAAACCGGTTCGCTCAGGATTTTCATTTTTTGATCCTACATGGTAAAGGACCGAGGTATTGACAATGGGGGTAGAATTGTCCTGATGCATGATTACATGCAAGCCATTGTCCAGAGTGAATTCTCTGAACTCAATTTTCTTTTGGGCTAATGCTGGAAAAATCGACCAAGCCACTAGCAAACCTAAAGCCGTGAGTTTTTTCATAATTAAAGGTTAGGGTTAGTATTCTATATTGAATCGAATTGGGGTTTGATTTTGTTTCACTTGTCCGTTTTTGAACATGTTTTTTTAAACAAAAATCAACATTCTAATCCGTCTCCGAAAAAATTATTTTTCTCTCAAACAAAAAAATATTTCTTTCAATTAATTCTTATTTTATCTTAAAAAATCCCTTATGATTATTCTAAAGTTTAATTAAAAAAAGAATCAATTGACTTTTTTAAATTTATTCGTATCCATATTTTCCTTTCCATCTCGCTGCAAGAAATTTTCGCAATTCTCGTTCTCTCGCTGAGTCTCCAGGATCAAATAGGGTAGTCCCTTTTAATTCCTCAGGTAAATATTCCTGTTCGATGAAATTTCCTGCTCCATCATGAGAATACTGATACCCTTTTCCATAATTCAAATCTTTCATCAGCTTGGTGGGTGCATTTCTCAGATGAAATGGAACAGAAAGGTCTCCTGTTTTTCGAACCAATTCTTGAGCTTTCCCAATAGCTAGGTAAGAGGCATTGCTTTTTGGGGAACTTGCCAAATAGGTAACACATTGTGCAAGGATAATTCTAGCCTCAGGGTATCCGATCATTTTTACTGCCTCGAAACAATTAGTCGCCAAAAGCAAAGCATTGGGGTTTGCATTTCCGATGTCTTCCGAAGCCAAAATCACCAATCGCCTTGCTATGAACTTGACATCTTCTCCTCCTTCTATCATCCGAGCTAGCCAGTAAATGGCGCCATTGGGATCCGATCCTCGAATGGATTTGATAAATGCTGAAATGATATCATAGTGCTGTTCGCCCGATTTGTCGTAAAGCGCGACTTTCTGCTGGGCGATCTGCATCACCTTTTCATCTGTGATCACGCACGGGTTTTCATTGATTCCATCGATGACTATTTCCAGCAGATTCAACAATTTTCTTCCATCTCCGCCGGAAATTCGAAGCAAGGCATCTGTCTCTTTTAATTCAACTTTGATTTTTTTCAAATCCGAATCTTTCTCCAAGGCCTGCTGAATCATGGCTATCATTTCAGCTTTCCCAAGTGGATTAAGCGTAAATACCTGACATCTGGACAGCAAAGCAGAATTCACCTCAAAAGATGGATTTTCGGTTGTTGCCCCGATTAATCGAATGATACCTTTTTCAACAGCTCCTAATAAAGCATCCTGCTGAGATTTATTGAAACGATGGATTTCATCTATGAATAAGACGACTCCCATTTGAAATTTGGCCTTTTCGATCACCTCCCGAATGTCTTTGACACCGGAATTGATTGCACTCAAAGTGTAAAAGGGAGCCTTAATTTCATTCGCAATGATATTTGCAATCGTAGTTTTTCCCACTCCCGGAGGCCCCCAAAGAATCAAAGAAGGCACATTTCCTGATTTGATGGCCTTGTATAAAAAAGAGTTTGGCGAAGACAAGTGCTCCTGACCGATCAGATCTTCCAATCGGGTAGGACGCATGCGTTCGGCTAGTGGAGTGGGGTTCATAAGAGTATCAAGTAGCTAGGTTCTGGTATCAAGAGATTTCTAGAAATGAATCGAAAGACAAAATAGCATAAAAAAAAGGCCCTTCTAGGCCTTTATGGCTTTGATTGGTGTCAAACACTGTCTTTATTTAATATTCTCGATACGTTTTCCAAATTCTTCCAAGTGCTCGTCCTCAAAATCTAAATGGGTAACAAATCGGACTAAATCTTTTCCGAATTTGACGGATTTGATATTTTGATCCGAAAGTTTTTTCATGAATTCTTCCGGAGTAATTCCTTCTAATCGGGCAATTACGATATTGGTCGCTACAGGTAAAATCTCCGAAACCACAGATAATTCACCCAGCATTTCTCCTAAAGCTCGGGCTCGAGAATGATCCTCTTTCAATCGATCCACATGATGATCCAAAGCATAGATTCCTGCTGCTGCTAAAAATCCTGCCTGTCTCATTCCACCTCCAAATACCTTTCTTACTTTCCTCGCTCGTTTGATATCGGATTTTGATCCGAGCAATACAGAACCCACGGGGCAACCTAGTCCTTTGCTTAGGCAAATGGATATTGTATCAAAATGTGCTCCCCAATCGGACGGACTTTCTCCGCTTTCTACCAAAGCATTGAAAAGTCTCGCACCGTCTAAATGTAGCTTTAACCCTTTTTCTCGGCAAAGCCGATGAATAGGCTTGACTTCCTCTAGGGTGTAAATACTTCCCCCTCCTTTGTTCATGGTATTTTCCAAGGAAACCATCGTCGTCTCGGGAGCATGTACATCATCAGGATTGATTGATTCAGCAATTTGTGATGCCGTTATTTTTCCTAAATCTCCATCCAATAATTTTACAGAAGCCAAAGAATTGGCCATGATGCCTCCTCCCTCATACAAATAGATATGGGAGTATTTGTGGCAAATGACTTCCGTTTGAATTTGGGTATGAAGGCGAATCGCAATTTGGTTTGTCATGGTACCAGAAGGGCAAAAAAGTGCCGCTTCCATTCCGAAAAGCTTGGCGATTTTTTCCTCCAAAGCATTCACTGTTGGATCTTCCCCAAACACATCGTCACCAACAGGTGCTGAAAACATTGCTTCCTTCATTCCTGGAGTAGGGCGAGTAACGGTATCGCTTCTTAGATCAATTAACATATTGGATATGAGTGATTAATGACGTTAAGTTGGCCTTTGTTCTTTATTCAATTGAGCTTTAGTATTGAGGCTTTTATTCCTTTTTGTTTTCTTTTTTGAAAATGAAGTCCAAACTGCTTTTTCGCTTTTCGAAAATATCTTCCATATCGGACAATTCCAGATTTAAGGCTTTGGTTGAAATCAGGATTTCGATCAGGGATAAAGCCAAGGCTATCAATAGGGAACCCATGCTGCTTACAAATACCCAATTGGCTGCAGATGTATAGCCTTGAAAGAGCAAATACATACAAATGACGCACAATAAAAAGCTGAAAATTCCGAAAAGCTGCATGTTTTTGATAAGTGACAGTCTTCGACGGAGATTGTGGATTTGTTCGACCAAAATTTCCTCATCCGGTTCTTCCAAGAATTTCTTATGCAGCCCCCGGATCAAACTGGCAATAGCTAAAAAGCGATTGGTGAAAGCCAGCATCAATAGGGTTATGGCAGAAAATAAAAGGGCTGGAGTGGAAAGTTGTAATTCCATGGTTTCTTAATTCAATCAAACAAGATAAAGTTTTTGGGAGCTTTTTGCCACGCTTCAAAGGCATAAAAAAACCGGATCATTTGACCCGGTTTAATTTATAAGGACTCTTTTGATAATTACAAGTGAATCACCTCGTCATAGGCAGCAGCCGCGGCTTCCATCACTGCTTCTGACATGGTTGGATGTGGATGAACTGTTTTGATCAATTCATGTCCGGTAGTTTCAAGTTTGCGGATAGCTACGATTTCAGCGATCATTTCGGTAACATTTGCTCCGATCATGTGTGCACCCAATAGCTCTCCGTATTTCTTATCGAATACCAATTTGACAAATCCATCCTTAGCACCCGCTGCAGAGGCCTTACCAGAAGCCGAGAAAGGAAACTTACCCACTCGTACCTCATAGCCAGCTTCTTTGGCTTTTGCTTCAGTATAACCCACAGAAGCAATTTCAGGAGAACAATAAGTACATCCCGGGATGTTGTTGTAATCCAATGGATCAGGATTGTGTCCAGCGATTTTTTCCACGCAAATAATTCCTTCTGCAGAAGCAACGTGCGCCAAAGCAGGTCCTGGAACCACATCACCGATAGCATAGTAGCCCGGCATGTTTGTTTTGTAATATTCGTCTACCTTGATTTTTCCTTTTTCAACCAAGATTCCTACATCTTCAAGACCGATGTTTTCCAAATTGGAAACAACTCCTGCAGCAGAAAGAACTACATCACATTCTAAGGTTTCTTCACCTTTAGCAGTTTTTACTTTCACTTTGCATCCGGCACCCTTGGTGTCTACTCCAGTCACTTCGGAAGAGGTCATAATCTTCATACCTGCTTTTTTGTAGATTTTTTCCAAGGCTTTGGAAACTTCTACATCTTCTACTGGTACGATGCGGTCCATGTATTCCACGATAGTCACCTCAGTTCCAATAGAATTGTAGAAATAAGCGAATTCTACCCCGATGGCTCCTGATCCTACCACAACCATTTTCTTAGGCTGCTTCTCCAAAGTCATTGCCTTGCGATAGCCGATGATTTTCTCACCGTCCTGAGGCATAGAAGGAAGTTCTCTGGATCTTGCTCCGGTAGCGATAATAATATTATCTGCGGAATAGACAGTTTTCTTTCCGTCCTTATCAGCTACTTCTACTTTTTTACCTGGCTGGATTTTACCCCAGCCGGAGATGATTTCGATTTTGTTTTTCTTCATCAAAAACTGCACACCTTTGCTCATTCCATCGGCCACGTCCCGGCTACGCTTGACCATTCCTGTGAAATCAGCTTTTGCGTCTTTTACACTGATGCCATAGTCGTTGGCGTGATTGATGTATTCAAAAACTTGCGCGCTTTTCAGCAAAGCCTTGGTAGGAATACAGCCCCAGTTGAGACAGATTCCGCCGAGTTCTGCTGCTTCTACAATGGCAGTTTTCAGTCCGAGTTGAGAAGCGCGGATCGCCGCTACATACCCTCCAGGTCCGCTTCCCAGCACGATCAAGTCAAATTTAGATGAAGACATATCTTGTTGGATTTTAGTACGATTTTCAAACTATGCAAAAATAGGCCTTTTGATTTCAGAAAAAAATTGAAAGAAAGGGGCTTAGTTATTGAAAATTAGGAGCGGTATAAGGCCTTTATTTTAGTTCAGAAATTAGTTTGGGTCTTTTTAAAATTTGCATTCAAAAATTTCGTCTAGCTCCAAATTCACCGTTTTTTGAAAGGTCCAAAAGGGCTTGTTCGACTAGCTGAAAAGAATCTCCTGATTCTATCGGCTTTTTTTCTAATTTTGAAACCAAACAAAAATCACGAAATCCATGGGATTACTTTCAGGAAAAACCGCTTTGGTCACAGGTGCATCTAAAGGAATCGGCCGGGCCATTGCGATTCGATTTGCTCAAGAAGGGGCGAACGTTGCATTTACCTATTTGTCCAGTGTTGAAAAAGGTCAGGCTTTGGAAGCGGAACTTGCACAATTTGGGGTAAAAGCCAAAGGTTACCGTTCCGATGCTTCTGATTTCAAGGCAGCCGAACAGTTGATCAATGATGTGGTGGCTGAATTTGGAGGCTTGGATATTTTGGTCAATAATGCCGGAATTACCAGGGATAATTTGTTGATGCGAATGACTGAGGAGTCTTGGGATGAAATCATGAATGTCAATCTAAAATCATGCTTCAATACAGTTAAAGCTGCTACCCGAACCATGATGAAAGCAAAATCTGGTTCCATTATCAATATCACCTCTGTGGTGGGAGCAAAAGGAAATGCCGGTCAGGCAAATTACGCGGCTTCTAAAGCTGGAATTATTGGCTTTACCAAGTCAGTTGCTTTGGAATTGGGTTCTAGAAATATCCGATGCAATGCTGTAGCTCCTGGATTTATTGAGACAGAAATGACGGATGTCTTGGATGAAAAAACCGTTCAAGGTTGGAGAGATGCGATTCCAATGAAGCGGGGAGGAAAGCCTGAAGAAGTAGCAGATTGCTGTGTATTCTTGGGATCCGACATGAGTACCTATATCTCTGGTCAAGTACTTCATGTGAACGGAGCGATGTATACTTAACCTTTGAGGTCTTCAAGACCTCGAAGGTCTTATTTTTTTCGAAAGGCCCTTTTGAATGGTTTCAGAAGGGCTTTTTTATTCCAGAGAAAGTTCCTCTGGCAAATTGATAGTCCTTTCCAATTGATGTGAATTATGGAATCCTTCAATTCCACCAAACCAATCTAAAACAAAACTTCTATCGAGGTTTGTTGGCTTTTGAGACACCAAAGAGGGGTAAGATGAATATTTCCAATTTTTAAAATCATCTATAAGACCATGTCTTTGAGGGTTTTGATGGATATAAATGATTACTTGAGAAAAGTAAGCATCTTGATTAATTTTCTTTCTTTTAAATTTCCTCTGAAACAACGCACCATGGCGATTATACATTTTATTGTACGCTTTGGCATAACCATTTAGAAAATTGGAAAAAGTCTTAAGAGCAGCCTTGCTTTCAGAATTTTCCCTTACCTGAAGTAAGAAATGAAAATGGTTTGGCAAAAGACAATAGGCTAAAGTGGTAAAATGAACCGAGCAAACCGATTGATACTTTTGAAGAAAATACTTGTAATTCTCTTCGCTTTGAAAAAGCAATTCTCTGCCTACAGTTCTCGTAAAGACATGATAAAAATAGCCCGGGAGAAAGTTATCCATCTTGAAAAATCATTTGCCTTAATTTAGTAATTTATTGTTTAGTCAAAAAGTGAAAAAGACCTTCGAGGTATTTAAAACCTCAAAGGTCAAATGGGCGGCTAGGGATACTTAGCCGCTTTTTTTACAAAAAAAGCCCTGAAAATTCCAGGGCTTAATCTTAATAAATCTTTTCGGGAATTAATCCTCTCCCAAAAACGGATATCTATAGTCAGTTGGAGACACAAAGGTTTCCTTGATCGTGCGAGGAGATACCCACCGTAACAAGTTGATCATAGAACCGGCTTTATCGTTAGTTCCAGAAGCTCTAGCTCCTCCAAATGGCTGCTGACCCACTACTGCACCTGTTGGCTTGTCATTGATGTAGAAGTTACCTGCAGCATTTCTCAATTTGCTTGTTGCCATCTCAATCGCATAGCGATCCTGAGAGAAAATAGCTCCTGTCAAGGCATAAGGAGAAGTCTGATCTACCAATTCCAAGACGGTTTCGAAATGCTCGGCATTGTACACATAAATGCTCAATACCGGACCGAAGATTTCCTCACACATGGTGGTATACATCGGATCTTGAGTCAACAAAACGGTTGGCTCGATAAAGTAGCCTTTGGACTTGTCATAGTTTCCGCCTGCGATGATTTCCACCCCTGATGCATTCTTTGCATTGTCAATGTATTTGGAAATTTTATCAAATGCTTTCTCGTCGATGACCGCATTGATGAAGTTGGTGAAGTCCTCTGTTCCTCCCATTTTCATGGAGGCCAGATCTTCTAGCAAATATTTCTTCACGTCTTCCCAAATATTGGATGGGATGTAAGCTCGGGATGCGGCAGAACATTTTTGACCTTGATATTCAAAAGCACCTCTCGAAAGCGCTACGGCAACAGCTTTTGGATCTGCGGATTTATGTGCCAAAACAAAATCCTTTCCTCCAGTCTCACCGACAATTCTTGGGTAGGATTTATACAATTTGATGTTTTCTCCAATGGTTTTCCAAATGGTTTGGAAAACACCTGTAGATCCTGTGAAATGAATACCTGCGAAATCAGGATGTTTGAAAATAACATCTCCTGCAGTAGGTCCATCCACATAAATCAGATTGATTACACCATCAGGTACTCCAGCCTCTTTGAATACTTCCATCAACACATTAGCAGAATAAATCTGCGTATAGGCTGGTTTCCAAACGATGGTATTTCCCATCATGGCTGCTGAAGTTGGAAGGTTACCAGCGATTGCCGTAAAGTTGAATGGAGTCAAGGCAAAAACGAAGCCCTCCAAGGGTCTTTGTTCTACTCGATTCCAAACTCCATTTCCAGAAACAGGCGGCTGCTGGGAATAGATTTCAGTCATATATTTGACATTGAAGCGAAGGAAATCAATGATTTCACAGGCAGCGTCAATTTCTGCCTGGAAGGCATTCTTTGACTGACCCAACATGGTAGCGGCATTGATTTTGGCTCGGTAAGGTCCTGCCAACAAATCAGCCGCTTTTAGGAAAATAGCAGCTCGTTGTTCCCAAGCTAAGTTTTCCCAAGCCTCTTTTGCACCTAAAGCCGCATTGATAGCCTGAGTCACATGAGAAGCATCACCTTCATGGAAATGCCCTAAGATATGCTGATGATCATGCGGAGGGGATAAAGGTCGGGTTTTACCGGTCCGAACTTCCTCGCTTCCGATATACATAGGTACATCTACCTGGATAGCTCTCAATTCGGCGAGTTTTGCCTGAAGCTCCTTTCGCTCAGGGCTTCCAGGTGCGTATGATTTTACCGGCTCATTGACTGGAGTCGGTACGTTGAAAAATCCTTTTAACATGCTATTTGGAGTTTATGTGATTCTGAATGGCCAAAGATAAGATTTCCAGCCCGATTAGGCAGTGATTTAGCTTACAAAAGCGACTCTAATTCACGGAGATGTTTAATTTCAAAGGTGGGTTTCAGGTCTATTTTTTTTCCTTCTGGGTTGAAAAAGACCTGATCGATTTCTGCTCGCTGCGCACCTAAGATGTCAGAAAGCGGGTTGTCTCCGATCATCAGGCAGTTTTCAGCGCGGGTATTCAATTTTTCCAAGGCATAAAAAAAGATTCTAGGATCGGGCTTTTTATGTCCAGTTGTTTCTGATGTGACAACAAGCTCAAAAAACACATCCAACCCGGATGATTTCATCTTTTTGGCTTGAGATTCATTAAATCCATTGGTGATAACGTGGATTTGATACTTTTCTCGGAGATAGGTCAAAATTTCCTTTGAATAAGGAAAAACATGTGGCTTACTGGAAGTCCGATGCATGAAATCTTCTTCAAATTCAGCAGGAATTGCATCTGATCTTCCCCCAGCATAATCAAAAATTCGAGGGAATCGCTCTTTTCGAAGATTGTGTTTGTCTATTTTTCCCTCATTGTACCAGTCCCAAAGTTGGAAATTGACTGCGTGAAATGACTCAAAGAACTTTTCAAAAGAAGGAATGCCTAAGTCATGCAAACCATAAATCTCATAAAGTTCTTGAAGTGATTCGGTGACATTTCGATCATAGTCCCAGAGTGTATGGTCTAGATCAAAGAATAGATGTTGGTACGTTTTCAAAAGAATTAGCGTCGGTATTGATTGTTTTGGATTTTGTTAATTGCCAGCTCCCGGTTGGATTTGAGGATTTCGTAGGTCTCTTGATCTTTGAGAAGACTGGGATCCTTTTGGATAAACTTAAAAATCTGCTGAATGATTTCGAGATACTCCTCCAAAATGTAATAAAATACCCACTGATCCACTCTTCGGCTACCGAGAAGTCCTGCGTTTTTTAGGGAAATTAAATGTCGGCTAGTTTTGGTTTGGGTGAAATCCAAAATCAGCTCAAGATCTGAGATGCTCAACTCCTTGTTGAGTAGTAATAAATGGATAATTCGAATTCGAGCTTCCTCTCCTAAGGCTTTGAAAATTCGCAATCCATAATTTAAACTGATATTTTTAAGCCTCATTTGTAAGTTTTAACGCTGATTTGCTGGTGAAATTAAAAAATCAAGCGAAATTTCAGGTATTAGAATTTGTATTCAGCAAATTAGCTGAGAATTTAAGAGACAGATTTGTGAAAAAGACCGCCTTACTTTCCTCCTTTATCTTCATCCTTTTTCTTTTTGGTGTGGGAAAATTACAAGCCCAAGACCGACAAGACCGAAAAGTCATTCAACTTTCAGGTATTATTTTGAATGCAGATAGTACAGATGCGGTTGCCGGGGTAAATATCTACGTTCCGAAAAAGGGAAGAGGAACGAGTAGTGGTCGATTCGGCTATTTTTCCATGCCGGTTTTGGAGGGAGATAGTGTGGTGTTCAGTTTCATCGGTCTCAAGCGACAGTCTTTTAAAGTTCCTGAGAATGTCGAGAATGATAAAATCAGTCTAATTCTGACGATGGAAGTGGATGAAATTGCTTTGGCTGAAGTCGAAGTGATGCCCTATCCAAGTGAGAAAGAATTCAAAGAAGCGGTACTTGCCATGTCTGTGGTGGATCCTATGACCATCAGTAGCTCGAATATGAGTCCGGAAATGCTCCTTCGCTGGGCTGAAGCCATGCCAGCATCCGGGAATGAGAATTTCCGATACTTCCAACAAGGTCTTATGCAGCAGAATCAGGATCTCTATGGGCCAAGGCCTTTACGTCTCCTAGACCCATTTGCCTGGGCTCAATTTATCCGGTCTATCAAAAGGGGTGACTTGAAGAGCAGAGATTAATTTTTAGCTCGCAACGACGCAAAGGCGCAGCGAATTAAGCTTTTATAAGCCATTAACGATCCTCTTAATACCGTCCTTTAAAAGAGCCTCATTAAAATTTAGGAGAAGCCCTAATTTCAAATTTGTTAATCGGAGGTAGGTCAATAATTGCTTTGCATGTACAGGCGCTAAAAGTTGGACCGACTTGATTTCAACAATTACTTTATTGTTTACAATTAAATCTGCTCTGAAACCTTTTTCGAAAACAATCCCATCCCATTCAAAGGAGATTGGAACTTGACTTTCCACTTTTAAGCTCGACTTTTTAAGTTCATGAATTAAAACTTTTTCATAAATGGATTCTAAAAGCCCGGGGCCTAAATCTCGATGAATTAAAAAGGACTTATCGAGAATAATTTTGGCAATATCATTTTCAGAATAATCCATTCTAGTCTTTCAGAATTCGTTGCGCCTTTGCGGCTCTGCGAGCTCATCAATCAATTTCAGGCAAGACCCAGTTTTCCAATACGCTAGGAATTCTCATCATCTGTTCAATGGCAGCAACGGTTCGTGGAGCATCTCCTGAAAGGTTAACCGGACCATCCGAAGAAACAAGAATATCATCTTCAATTCGGACAGCTATCCCCCACCATTTTGGATCGCAATCGCTTCCTTCTGGAATGTAAATTCCCGGCTCTACTGTTAATACCATCCCCTCTTTCAAAGTGCCATATCCGCCTCGATCATGTACATCCAATCCAAGGTGATGACTAGTGCCATGAGGAAAATAATTGTGTCGCTGACCCTCCTTTATGATTCCCAATTCAGTAAGGCCTTCATTGATGATTTCACGGGTAACTCGACCAATTTCACTAAACTCAACCCCTGGTTTGCAAAGTGCAATTCCCGCTTCCTGGGATTTCAAAACCAAATCATAAATGGCCTTTTCTTCCTCGGTAAATTTTCCGCTCACCGGAATCGTACGAGTTACATCGGCCGTATAACCTCGCCATTCGGCTCCTAAATCCATCAGGATCAAGCGGTCATTGATGTGCTCCATGTCATTTTCGATATAGTGGAGGATACAACCATTGTTTCCTCCTCCTACGATGGATGGATAACCAATATCCTCGGCACCATAGCGCTTATAGATGAATTCATGAATACCTTGAATTTCCCGCTCAGACATTCCCGGTTGGGCAGCTTTCATTACCTCAATTTGGCCTATAGCCGAGATTTTTGCTGCTTTTCCAAGGAGTTTGATTTCTTCTGGGGTTTTGACTTCCCGGAGCTGATCCATCATTTGTGATAAGGCGAATACGTCGGTTTTATTCTCCGGTACTTTGTTTTTCACTTCCATTCGTTGCTCAGGAGTCTCAGCTTTTAAGAAGTCCTGAAGAACCGGGTCGTTTTCAATTTCCGGATAGCGCTGTCTGTAACGACCGATGATTTGGGCAACATTCGCGGAATTTTCTACATCAGTAGCACGTATCAGATTGTACATCTGCAGCGCAACTTCGCTTTTGTCATCCGGATAGTTTGCATTCTTCTTGAAGGTGTTGACCATTTTCCGAAGTGGAGCATTGGCAGAACTTCCCTCAATGTCATTACTTAGGCTAAAACTCAAAATTTTATCAAAATCCGATACTCCCAATTTGGGTTCCTTTCCAAAATCTTCGAATAAATAAACCTGCTCGAAACCTAGAATTTCCCGGACGCCTTCCTGCCCCAAGCGTTTTCCATTCCACATTTCAGCTCGAGGATCTCTTGGTTGCACATAGATTATTTCATCGGTTTTGATATCACCGATTTGTCGTTCTTCTGAAAAAATAATCAAAACAGCATTTGGCTCGCGGAAACCGGTCAGATAAAAGAAATCAGGATCGGGATGATAGATGAAATCCACGTCGTTGGCTCTGTTCTTTACTGGGTTATTAAAAAAGATAGCCATGCTATTCGCGGGCATCAAGTTCCGAAGAGCATCTCTTCGTTCTCTGTGCCATTCAGCTGAAAGCCCGTCTTTGAAATAAGATTGGCTGAAACTTGGGGCAATGACTAAAAATAGGATAGAAAATAATAGGATTCGTTTCATCTGTTTATGGTGAGTTTTTGTTCTAAGATGTGGGCTTTCTTCCATTTAACAAAGTATTAATAATTCAAACGGGGGATATGCTTATCTTTGACATGCTAAAAATTCCAAAAATGAAAAGATATAGCCTTTTAGTATTCATCACTTCTTTGCTCTTCTCTGGGCTTCAAGCCCAGCAAAGTCCCGAAAAACCAAAATTGGTAGTTGGAATTATTGTGGATCAGATGCGTCAGGATTACCTCTACAAATTTGCCGATAGATATTCAGAGGGAGGATTTAAACGTCTGATTCGAGAAGGCTTTATGATGAAAAATGGGCATTACAATTATATACCAACCTATACCGGGCCGGGACATGCTTCTGTTTATACAGGCACCACGCCTGCAACGCATGGAATTATCGCTAATAGCTGGTATGTACGTTCGTTAGACCGATCCATTTATTGTGCGGAGGATTCCACGGTTTATAATATTGGTGGGAGCCTCAGTGCTGGAAAAATCAGCCCTCGAAACCTTCTGACAACCACGATAACAGACGAACTCAGATTCTCGACTAATAAGAGATCAAAGGTGGTTGGTATTGCAATCAAAGACCGTGGAGCAAGTTTGCCGGCAGGTCACTTGGGGGATGCTTATTGGTTTGATAGCGGAACAGGAGAGTTTATGACCTCTTCTTACTATATGGAAGATTTGCCTACTTGGGTTAAGCAATTCAATGAAAAGCAATTGGCTTTAGAATATCTTCAAAATACTTGGGAACCTCTTTTTCCAGCGGATTCTTACGTCAATAGCATTGACGATAACAATGATTTTGAAGCACCATTCATTGGAAAAGACACGCCTACTTTCCCTTATGAACTTCCAAGTTTGATGGAAAACAATGGAGGTTATGGATTGATTGCGTCCACTCCGTTTGGAAATACTTTGACCTTGGATTTTGCCATGGCTGCCATTGAAGGCGAAAATTTAGGAAAAGGTGAGGTGACAGATTTCTTAGCTGTGAGCTTTTCTTCTCCTGATTACATTGGACATAGATTTGGTCCAACTTCCATGGAGCTAGAGGATAATTATTTACGCTTGGATTTGGAGTTTGAGCGCTTTCTGAATTACCTGGATGAAGAATATGGAAAAGGCAACTATTTGATTTTCCTTTCTGCTGATCACGGTGTGGCTGATGTGGCTACCTATATGCAAAGTGAAAATGTTCCAGCAGGCAATCTTAATATGGGATATGTGAGAGGACAATTGATGGGGTTTGCTAATCAAGCTTATGGAGAAGGGGATTGGATTGAAAATGTCTCCAATGAGCAGGTATTTCTAAATCATAGCCTGATCCGTCAAAAAGGTCTTGAGTTAAGTAAAGTGCAAGATGATATTGCGAATTTTGTCTTGCGTTTCAAAGGTGTCAAAGAGGCTTATACAGCCTACTCCATGAAAAACAATGAGTTCGAATCCGGCCGGCCTCACCTTTTGCAAATGGGCTACAATCATAAGGCATCGGGAGATGTGCTATTGGTTCTTGAGCCAGGATGGTTGACCGGAGGAGCAAGAGGAACTTCACACGGTACAGGATTTACTTACGACACCCATGTTCCAATCTTGTTTTTTGGCTGGAATGTCCCCGCAGGAAGCAGTACGCGTTATGCCACAGTGACAGACATTGCTCCGACCCTATCGATGATGCTTCAAATCCGATTGCCAAATGGAGCTACTGGTCAGCCTATCCACGAGATTTTAGACTAAAAGAAATCTCCCAAAGGTTTCAAATTCCCAAACTAAAATCGGTTTGGGAATTTTTTTGAATTCAATTTAGAAATCGGCCAGTAAGATTTTATCCTTAAATTGAATGCTTTCATTGATGAATATGAGCCATTCAAACTCGGAAATATGGATTCATTGGGTTATTGTAACCAAGGAAAGAAAGCCTTTAATTGATGCTTGGAAAAAAGAAGTGCTTTCCCAAACATTAGGAAAGTTCATTGAAAATAATGGAAATTCCCATGGTACATTTTCAGTTCAGAATGATCATTTTCATTTATTAATTAAGCTTCCCTTTGCAAGCTCACCGAATGATTTTTTGAATAATCTCAAACTTCAAATTCAGGAAACCTTTATACAGTCAGGCAGCATGGAAAATTTTTTGGATTGGGAAAGGAAGCCGTATACGTATTCGGTAAGTTTGAATCAATTGAGTGTGGAGAAAAATAACATCCAAAGGCAGGATTTCAAGCATCAAAAAGTTAGTCTGGATGAAGAGCTCAAATTCTTTGGGATGTAAAAAAGGCCGGAGATAATCCGGCCTTATGCTTTTTTAATCCGTCCAACTCATTGGATAATTTTCATCTACAAATTCCAATGCATCGGTGGTGATTTGAAGCGGTCTGAAGGTGTCGAGCATCACAGCATATTCTTCCGTTGCTTTTGCTCCAATAGATTTTTCAACAGTGCCAGGATGCGGACCATGAGGAAGTCCTCCCATGTGTATAGTGAAGGATCCTCGGTCTATTCCTCTTCGACTCATAAATTCACCCTCTGCGTAATAAAGCACCTCATCCGAATCAATATTGGAATGATTGTATGGAGCAGGGATTGCCAAAGGATGGTAATCGAATAAACGAGGTACGAAAGAGCAAATCACAAATCCCCAAGCTTGGAAAGTTTGGTGTACTGGAGGCGGTTGATGAATTCGACCTGTAATTGGTTCAAAGTCATAGATCGATAGGGCATAAGGATATAAATACCCATCCCAACCAACAATATCCAACGGGCTATGCGCATAGGAATATTGATGAAGCATCCCTTGTTTCTTGATTTGTACCAAATAGTCACCCTTTTCGCGTTCAATATGCAGTTCATGTGGAGGGCGAATGTCTCGCTCGCAATATGGTGAATGCTCGAGCAATTGGCCTACCTCATTTCGATAGCGCTTTACAGTCTCGATTGGACCGTGTGATTCAATGATCAATAAGCGAAGTGGGCCTTCTTCTTCAAATTCAAAGCGGTAAATAGTCGTTCTTGGAATAACAATGTAATCCCCTTTTCGAACTTCCAATTTTCCAAATTGTGAATAAAGCGTACCTGCTCCGTCATGGATATAGATAAGTTCGTCTCCATCCGCATTTTTGAAATAGTAATCCATTTTTCGCTGCTCTGGAGAACAGATTCCCATCATAACATCATTGTTCATCATGAGCATACGTCGTGCAGAGAGATAATCCTTACCGGTAGTTCCTACACCTGAAGTTTTCAGATGGGTTTGCTGCAATCCATGATCCTTGGCGATCTCCCATTTGTAGGGTTTAGGCTCACCGATGGATTTAACCTCGTTTGGGTTATATATGTGATACAAGTTGGAGTAAATCCCGGAAAAGCCTTTGGAACTGACCAACTCTTCTTTATAAAGGCTTCCGTCAGGTTGACGAAATTGCGTGTGTCGCTTTGGAGGAATCTGACCTAATCTATAATAATATGCCATGTTTATTTGGGTTTATTCGGCAATTTACAAGGTTCTTCCGAGGGAAAAAACCTAGCTCGGAGCAAATTACTTTTGACTTTTTTAACTCTGAATAGAAGAGATGGTTTTCAAGAATTTCAATCGTCCCAATATTGAACTAGTTTTGAGATTGAGGGAAAATATGCCAATTTTCCAGAGTAAAACACCCTCTCTTAAACTCAGACCTTATGAAAACTTATTTCCTGAAGATTTCCCTTCTTTATTTGCTATTCTTTGGTTTTTCAAGCATTTCCTATTCACAAAATCTGATTTGGTCTGATGAGTTTGATTATACAGGTTTGCCGGATTCAAGCAAATGGACCTATAATGTAGGGGATCATGGATGGGGTAATCAGGAACTACAATATTACACAGATAGGGAGCTAAGAAATGCACGGGTAGAAAATGGTCATTTGATTATTGAAGCTCATGCTGATGAAGAATATCCAAAAGGCTATACTTCTGCCCGGTTGTTGACTCGTGGAAAAGCCTCTTGGGAATATGGATACATTGAGGTTCGGGCAAAACTGCCGGCGGGAATCGGAACTTGGCCGGCGATTTGGATGCTGGCCGAAGAAAACCGACATGGAGGTTGGCCAAAAAATGGAGAAATAGATATCATGGAGCATGTGGGCTATGACCCATCTGTAGTTCATGGGACTGTACATACAGAAGCCTTTAATCATGTCAAAGGAACGCATAAAGGAGCTCAGGTAACTGTTGAGGATTTTGATCAGGCTTTTCATACTTATGCAATTAATTGGACAGAAAAGAGTATCGAGTTTTTTATGGATGGGGAAAAATATTTTGAATTCGAAAACACCGGGGGAGATTATAGCGAGTGGCCTTTTGATCAACCCTTCCATTTGATTTTGAATATTGCTGTTGGAGGAACTTGGGGAGGCCAAAAGGGAGTAGATCCATCGATCTGGCCCCAAAGGATGACAGTAGACTACGTTCGGGTCTATGATAGTCACCCAAATCCATAAGAACTTGCTTGAATTTTGGCAAACTGTCCAAGATTGCCTAAAATGAGGAAGAAATTTAGTTAGTCATACTTACCTTATGTCAGGCCAATCTATCAAACGAAAAAAAATACAGGCACTTTTTATAATAAGTGTGCTGTTATTGCTGATCTATGCCAAGAACCTCATCGAAAGGAGATCTTTCCGTGAAATAAGCTCCACTTTTACCGAAGTGTACAATGATCGATTGGTAGTCGAAAGCTACATTTTCGATATTTCGGAGCGGCTTTTCCAAATTCAAAAACTGATAGACCACTGTAATTTGGACTATGATTACTCCAAGGTAATTGATGAAATAGACGTACAGGAAAAAGAAATCTTGGCAATTGTCGAAGATTTTGAAAAAACAAAGCTGACAGATCAGGAATCAAGTTACTTGGCGGACTTTCGAGCAATTATTGAAAATGACTTGGCTATCAAAAGCTATGAATTATTGTATACGGATTCTTCGGGTGTCAATATTGACCAAGTAAAGCTGTACGACAATAAGATTTCACAGGCCAGAAAAGACCTTGACGACCTAAGTCAGATTCAATTGGCGGAAGGGGATAGATTAATTAAAAAGGCCAAAAAACTAATCAACCGCTCCCAGATTTGGGCTCAATTTGAAGTGGCTTTATTAATTATTCTGATTGTGGTAATGTTCTGGTTGATTTTCAGAAAATCAAAGGACACCAAGGGAGTTATTTCATAAGAAATAAGCAAAAAAAAGACCCAGAGGAATCTGGGTCTTTTTTTGACTTTATGTTTAGAAAGCAATTAAACTGCTTCGCTTTCCTGAGCATATTCTTCAACTGGAATACAGCTGCAGACCAAGTTTCGGTCTCCATAAGCAGAATCGATTCTGCGGACTGTTGGCCAAAATTTATTCTCTTTCACATAAGCTAGCGGATAAACAGCCTTTTCTCTTGAATAAGGCAAATCCCATTCGCCAGTTAATACCATCTGAGCTGTATGAGGTGCATTTTTCAAGACATTGTTGTCTTTGTCAAACTTACCTTCCTCAATCTCGCGAATTTCTTCCCGAATAGCGATCAAAGCATCACAGAATCTATCCAATTCTGCTTTTGTCTCAGACTCGGTTGGCTCGATCATGATGGTTCCTGCAACAGGGAAGGAGACGGTAGGTGCATGGAATCCGTAGTCCATTAATCGCTTGGCGATATCTTCTACTTCCACTCCAAACTCCTTGAATCCTCGACAGTCTACGATCATCTCGTGAGCAGCTCTACCTTTGGTTCCAGTGTAGAGGATCGGATAGTGCCCTTCCAGACGCTCCTTGATGTAGTTTGCATTCAAGATGGCCATTTTGGTAGCATTGGTCAATCCATCTCCGCCCATCATTTCGATGTAAGCGTAAGAGATAGGGAGAATGCTTGCGCTTCCATAAGGAGCTGCAGAAATTGAAGATACAGCTTGCGTACCACCTGTTTTTACAATTGGGTTTCCAGGAAGGAATGGTGCCAAATGACTAGCAACACAGATTGGTCCCATACCAGGTCCTCCTCCTCCATGAGGAATGCAGAAGGTCTTATGTAGGTTAAGGTGACAAACGTCTGCTCCGATTCTTCCCGGAGAGGTTAGACCTACCTGAGCGTTCATGTTTGCGCCGTCCATGTAAACCTGACCACCATACTCATGAATGGTTGCGCAAATTTCCTGAATAGCTTCTTCAAATACACCGTGAGTAGATGGATAAGTCACCATAAGGGCGGCTAGATTTTCGGCATTTGCAGCGGCTTTTTCTTTCAAATCCGCTACATCTATATTTCCACGATCGTCGCATTTTACCAAAACCACTTTCATACCTGCCATCACAGCGGAAGCAGGGTTGGTTCCGTGCGCTGAAGTAGGAATCAAGGCAACATCACGATGTCCTTCACCTCGACTTAAATGATAAGCTCTAATCACCATCAAACCAGCATACTCACCCTGAGCACCAGAATTTGGCTGAAGTGAGGTGTCTGCAAATCCAGTGATTTCGGTTAACCAAGTTCTCAAATTGGTGAAGAGCTCCTGATATCCCAAAGTTTGGTCCATCGGCGCAAATGGGTGCATTTGTCCGAATTCTGGCCAGGTAACAGGAATCATTTCAGCAGTAGCATTTAGCTTCATGGTACAGCTTCCCAAGGAAATCATGGAGTGAACCAGCGACAGATCCTTATTTTCCAATCGCTTGATATAGCGAAGCATTTCATGCTCTGAGTGGTAGTTGTTGAAAACCGGGTGAGTTAGGTATTCAGATTTTCTGACTAGTGCTTCAGGAAGCTCAAGGTTCAGGTTCTCTACCAATTCATCCAAGTTCAAAGTATGCTTACCTTCCTCGGTAGCAAAAATAGAAACGATGGTTTTGACGTCTGCCAGCGTTTTAGTCTCGTCAAAGGAGATAAAGATGGAGTCACTTTCATAGCGGAAGTTCATCTCAGCTGCTAAAGCCAAACCTTTTACTCGCTCTCTTGAAACGTCACTCATTCTAATTTGAATGGTGTCAAAGAAAGAATGATCAGCTACATCCAAACCGACTTTTTTCAAAGCCTTTGCAGTCAATTTTGCTAGCCCGTGTGTGCGAAGCGCAATGTTTTTCAAACCTTCCGGTCCATGATAAACTGCATAGAAGGAAGACATCACGGCCAATAGTACCTGAGCCGTACATATGTTGGAAGTGGCTTTTTCCCGCTTGATATGCTGCTCGCGGGTTTGAAGAGCCATTCGGTAAGCTTTATTTCCTGCACGGTCTACAGATACACCAATAATTCTTCCAGGAATTTGGCGTTTGAAATCTTCTTTGGTTGCAAAAAATCCTGCATGAGGTCCACCATATCCCATTGGTACTCCAAATCGTTGTGCAGAACCAACCACCACGTCAGCTCCCATTTCTCCGGGAGGAGTCAATAAAGTCAAAGCCAACAGGTCAGTAGCAAAGGCAGTCAATACTTTGTTTTCTTTCGCGGCTGCAACGATGGCAGAATAATCGCGAACGGCTCCGTCAGCATCCGGATATTGGAACATCACCCCGTAAAGTTCCGGGTCAGTCAAATCCAAGTCTTGGATAGAACCGAAGACTAGTTCAATTCCTACAGGCTCCGCTCTCGTTTCAAGGACGGCTTTTGTTTGAGGGAAAATCTTTTCATCTACAAAAAACTTGTTCGCCGCCTTCTTGTCTCTTGGCTTGACGGAATGCAGCATAGTCATCGCTTCGGCGGCAGCTGTGCCTTCATCCAGCAGAGAGGCATTGGCAAGTTCCATACCGGTAAGTTCCATCACCACCGTTTGGAAATTGATCAAAGCTTCCAATCGTCCCTGAGCTATTTCAGCCTGATAGGGAGTGTATGCGGTATACCAACCTGGGTTTTCAAGTACATTTCTCAAAATCACCCCCGGAACGAAGGTGTCATAGTAACCCATCCCGATGAAGGATTTAAATACTTTGTTTTTTGAGGCTAATTTCTTGAAATCAGCTAAAAACTCTGACTCTAATTTTGCTTTTGGGAGGTCCAATGGTCGCGTGAGGCGAATGGATTCAGGGACCGTTTGTTCGATGAGTTCCTCTAAGGAAGTGGCACCGATTTTTTCCAACATCTCTGCGATCTCCGCTTCAGTCGGGCCATTGTGTCTGCTCTCAAATTTGACAGCATTCGATAGGTTGATTTTCATACGAATTGTTAGGAAGCTGTGATTTTTATTTGGGTTAGAAATCCTTTCAATTTCTGGCGGCAAAGGTACAATTTATTGGAAGATATTCTTTGCTTAACACACAGAATTTCACCCTCTCAACACTCCTTTCCTGTAAACGGTTTGTGGCTGGGATAAAAAAATGTATAGCTTAGAGGCCAAAATAAAAATTGATCCTATGAATAAACGATTTCTTTTGACCTCTGCGCTAGCTTTGGGGCTCTCTTGGGGCACTTTTGCGCAGAATCCCGTACAGGTAAAATATGCCAATACCATCACTGCGGATGACCTGAAAGAATACTTGACCTTTTTGGCTTCTGATGAAATGAGAGGTCGGGATACTGGTTCTCCTGAGGGCTTGATTGCTGCGAATTACCTTGCCGACTTTTACAAAGAACTAGGCTTGACAGGTCCTGTGGATGGAAGCTATTTTCAGCAGGTACCTTTAGTAAGTTCTAAGTTTGAAAAAGTGACCTTGAAGGTCGGTAAAACCAATTTGGTAGAAAACGAAGACTTTGTATTTACCGGTGATGGTGATATGAAGAAAGCCGCAAAAACTGATTTGGTTTTCTTGGGCCTTGTAAATGATGAGAACCTAGCCAAAGTAGATGTGACCGGTAAATTGGTTGGTATCTGGGCTGTAGGAGAGCGAAGCAATGGTTTGATCAACAAAGTGATGGATGCCGGTGCTGCTGGGGTAGTGATCGTGAGCATGGAAGGACAAGCTAATTTTGACCGTATTGCTAATCGCTATAAGTCTTTAGCTGGAAGAGGTAGAATCGGATTTGAGCGGGAAATCTCTCAACGACCTGTTTTCATGGTGAGCTCTGATAAAATGGGCGAATTGTTTGGTACTCCTGTAGAAGAACTGAAGGAAGCTGCCAAGTCCAATCCAGAGTCTATCAAATCTCAAAAAGCTTCTTATCTCGTTCAGAAAAGTGTAACGCCTGTGGAGGCTTACAATGTGATGGGCTTTTTGGAAGGAACCGATAAGAAGGATGAAGTATTGGTGATTTCCTCTCATTACGATCACGTAGGAGTAAGCTCTACAGGTGAAATATTCAACGGTGCGGATGATGACGGTTCTGGAACTGTATCCGTGATGGAAATAGCTCAGGCTTTCGCTACTGCTGCTAAAGAAGGACATAGACCTCGTAGATCTATTTTGTTTTTGAATGTGACTGGTGAGGAAAAAGGTCTTTTAGGGTCTCAGTATTATTCTGAAAACCCGATTTTCCCTATCGAAAATACTGTCAATAACATCAATATTGACATGGTGGGACGAATCGATTATGAATACCAGAATGCTGAAAACAAGGACTATGTCTATGTAATCGGTTCAGAAATGTTGTCTACTGATTTGAAAAAAATCAACGAGTACAACAACATCACCTACACGGACTTGATCTTGGACTACCGATATGATGCTGAAGATGATCCGAACCGATTCTATTACCGATCAGATCACTACAACTTTGCGAAGTTCAATATCCCTGTCATTTTCTTCTTCAATGGAGTACATGATGATTACCATCAAGTGACGGATACGGTGGATAAAATCGAATTCCCACTGATGACCAAGCGGGCGCATTTGATTTTCCACACAGCTTGGGATCTTGCCAACAGAGAGAAGCGAACTCGAGTAGACGGCACGAACACTCGCGGAGAGCGATAAGATTCAAAAAATATAAAGGCCCTGGAAAGGGCCTTTTTTATTTCCTTCTGTTCTTTGTCTTCAACTGATTCCGATTCTTTTTATTTCCGGATTTTCGGGCTTTGACTTTTTCTCCTTTTCCGATATTCCGTTTTGGGCGGGCTTTCTTTTCGTGGAATGCACCTTTGTAATCCGGGTTTTCCTTTTGCTTGAGCTTATCCAATTCACGTGCGTAGATCTGCTTTTCAGCAAAAGGTGTTTCCGTTATTGTTACTGATTTTGGAATACTCACCTCAGGTACTTCCATCCGGATCAACTCCTCGATTTTCTCAAAATGCCAAGCCTCTGCAGGATTGATAAAAGTGATGGCCATCCCTTCATTTTCTGCACGGCCTGTTCTGCCAATTCGGTGCACATAATCTTCATAAATCAAAGGAACATCGAAGTTGATCACATGAGATACCATCGTCACATCCAAGCCTCGTGAGGCCACATCAGTCGCCACCAAGATCCGTACATCACCTGCCTTAAAGTCCTCCATGGAATTGATTCGGGTGTTTTGTCCTTTGTTGGCATGAATGACTCGAATCTCGCCGACTTTTTTGCGTTGAAGAAAATTGGACACTTCCTCGGCATTTTTTCGACTTCGTGTAAAAATGATGGCTCGGCTGACCTCTTCGCTCTCCAAGAGATGCTCCAATAAATTGATTTTGGTTCGTATGTTTGGGACGAAATATTTGACCTGATCGATGGTTTCAGCTGTAGTCGCCGAGGGGGTAATTTCTACCCGCTCCGGAAACTCCAAGAATTCAGTGGAAAGCCTTTCTACTTTTTGAGAAAAGGTGGCAGAGAAAAGTAGGTTTTGCCTTTTCACTGGGATAACCTCTAAAATGGACCGAATTTGTGGCATGAAGCCCATATCCAGCATTTTATCCGCTTCATCCAAGACCATGGTTTTGAGTTCTTTGGTTAGGATGACTCCTTTCTTATACAAATCCATAAAGCGACCCGGTGTGGAAATAATCAGATCTACACCAGCTTCAATTTGCTCTATTTGGGTTTTCGGGCCAATTCCTCCATATAATGCGACTACTCGGGTATCCGTGTATTTCCCAAGTTGACTACAGACTTCCTCAATCTGCATGACCAATTCCCGAGTAGGGGCTAGGACCATCGCTCGGGGATGCATGCCTTGGGCGTATTTTACTTTCATCAAGATGGGAAGCACATAAGCAGCTGTTTTCCCAGTTCCTGTCTGTGCAATTCCCAACACATCATGTCCGGCCAAAGCCAATGGGATCCCTTTTTCCTGAATAGGTGTTGGATGAGTATAGCCTGCTTCTTCGACAGCGTTTAGTAATTGCCTATTGAGTTTAAAAGCTTCAAAACCTTCTGCCTGATTGGCCATGATTGCTTAATTTAGCGGGAACATATAACAGTAAAACGATGAAAAGTATTCTGATCACCGGTGCAAATATAGTTAATGAAGGCCGGATCTTTCGGGGAGATGTCTTAGTGGCAAACGGCCGTATCGCTAAAATCGGAGAAAATCTCTCTGGGGAGTCTGCTGATAAGCAGATAGATGCTGAGGGAAAGTACCTTTTTCCAGGAATCATTGATGATCAGGTACATTTTAGAGAGCCTGGGCTAACTCATAAGGGCGATATCTACACAGAGTCCAAAGCTGCTGTCGCAGGTGGTGTGACTTCTTATATGGAAATGCCAAATACCGTTCCGCAGGCAGTGACCATTCCTTTGCTGGAAGAAAAATATGCTCGAGCAAAAGAAGTTTCGCTAGCTAATTACTCTTTCTTCTTTGGAGGAACGAATGACAACCTCGAAGAAATCCTCAAATTGGATCTAAGAAATGTTTGTGGCCTGAAGGTTTTTCAAGGTTCTTCTACCGGCAACATGGTGGTTGACAATATCGAATCTTTGGAAGGGATTTTTAAATATTACAAAGGTTTATTGGCTATTCACTCAGAAAATGATCACATCATCGCCGAGAATCTGGCGGAATACAAAGCCAAATACGGAGATGATATTCCTGTTAAATTCCATCCTAAAATTCGTTCTGAAGAGGCTTGTTACAATGCTTCAAGTCGGGCTGTTGCTATGGCTAAAAAGTATGGAACCCGACTCCATATTTTGCACATAAGTACTGCCAAGGAGTTGGAGTTATTTGATAACAGTATTCCTTTGGAGCAAAAGCATATTACCTCCGAGGCTTGTATTCACCACTTGTGGTTTTCTGAAGAGGATTATGAAACCAAAGGCACTTTGATCAAATGGAATCCAGCAGTCAAAACAGCTCATGATCGGGATGAAATTTTCAAAGCAGTATTGGATGATCGAATCGATGTGATTGCTACCGACCATGCTCCCCATACTTTGGAGGAAAAAGCTCAGGTTTACACCAAAGCACCTTCAGGTGGACCTTTAATTCAGCATTCTTTGGTTGCGATGTTGGATTTCTATCATCAGGGGAAAATCAGCTTAGAGCGCATCGTTGATAAAATGGCACATAATGTTGCCAAGCTCTTCAGAATCGAAGAAAGAGGATTCATCAGGGAGGGGTATCATGCTGATTTGGTCTTGGTAGATTTGAATGATCCATGGACTGTTTCTAAGGAAAACATCTTAGCGAAGTGCGGTTGGTCTCCATTTGAAGGTCATACTTTCCAGTCTAAAGTAACCCATACGATTGTGTCCGGACACTTAGCGTATGAAGACGGACAGTTTGATGAAAGTAAAAAAGGAGAGCGGATGACTTTTTCTGTAAATTAATTTGAAAAGGCTCTTGCGCAAAAAAGTACTTCTCTCTACCTTTGCATTCCAATTGAGGGAGATGTCCTCAAAACATAAAAAATGGTGATTGTAGCTCAGCTGGTTAGAGCGCTGGTTTGTGGCACCAGAGGTCGCCGGTTCGAATCCGGTCTTTCACCCTTAAAGCCCCTCATTTTGAGGGGTTTTTCTATTTAAAAGGAATTCTTTTGGCATCAATATTGAGCCGGAGGAAATGAAACTAAACCAACGTCAGATGTTTACACTGTTTAAAAACTCGCCGAAGTTCCCGGTGATCAAACCGGTGAATATTTCACTTGTCAGAAATTACATGACGAAATTTGAAGAATCTCTCAAAAATTTCGAAGAAGTACAAAAAGAGGTTTTTCACTCGTAAAAGATCAAGTTTTCGAAAGGTTATGGCGACATAACCTTTATTTTTTTGCTTTTCATTTTTCTTTACATCCCAATGTTATATTTTAACGGGATGCAACTTTTAGACCCATGAGTTATATCCATTTTGACAAAACACAACTAGTCAATCTAAACTATTCCCTTGATCGGGAAATCATCCGAACCAATCGGTCTGGTACCTATACTAGTACGACTATTATTGGGTGTAATACCCGAAAATATCACGGGCTTTTAGTAGCTCCACAGCCTCAGATTGATTCTCAAAACCATGTTTTTCTATCCACAGTCCATGAGACGGTGATTCAGCATGGGGCGAGCTTTAATTTGGGGATTAGTAAGTTTCCCGGAAATTATTCCCCAAGAGGACATAAATACCTGGAGGATTTCGATTCTGAGCCAATCCCAAAATTGACCTATCGAGTAGGAGGGGTCCTTTTGCAAAAAGAATTGATCTTGGATACCAACCGAGATCGAGTGATGATTCGGTATACCTTGCTGGAAGCTCACTCTCCGACAAAGATTCGAATCCAACCTTTCTTGGCGTTTCGGGGATACCATACCCTTTGTAAGGAAAATGACGATATCCAGAAGGATTTTGAAAAAGTACCCAATGGTGTGAAATTCCGGCTTTACCCGGTTTATGACCCGCTTTTTCTTCAGCTCTCCAAAAAGAATAAATTCAAATCTGAGCCAAATTGGTATCACAATGTAGAGTATATTCTGGAGCGTGAACGAGGCTATGAGTATCAAGAAGACCTTTATGTTCCTGGCTATTTTGAATTTGATATTGAAAAAGGAGAATCTGTTATTTTCTCCGCAGGTTTAACTGAAGCAGACCCAAGTACCCGTCAGCGGGCATTTGAAAAAGAAGTGGCTCGACGAATTCCACGAAGTAATTTCGAAAACTGCCTGATCAACTCTGCCACTCAGTTTATCCGAAACAGAGATGGAGAGACTAGGATTATAGCTGGATATCCATGGTTTGGCTGGTGGGGAAGAGATACCTTTATTGCAGCGCCTGGATTGACTTTGGCGAGAGGAGATAAAGAGACCTTTTTGGAAATCATGGATACCATGTCCAAAGACCTAAAAGGTCCACTTTTCCCGAATGTGGGAAGCGGGGATTTCACCAATATGAATTCCATTGACGCCCCTCTTTGGTTCTTTTGGTCGCTTCAGCAATACATCTATTTCACAGGAGATACCAAAACTGTCAAAAGTCGATACCTAGCTAAGCTCAAAGGAATTTTGGATGGGTATCAGCAGGGAACAGACTTCAATATTCACATGCTTTCCAACGGGCTGATCTATGGCGGATATGAGAAAGTGGCTTTGACATGGATGGATGCCGTAACCGTTGACGGTCCTGTTACTCCGAGAACAGGCTGCCCAGTGGAGATTCAAGCGCTTTGGTATAATGCCTTGAAGTTTTATCATGAATTGTCAGGTGAGGAGCATTATGGAAAACTTGCCGATAAAGTGAAAGAATCCTTCCTGAAAGAATTTTGGGATGAGAATAAAGGCTATTTGGCGGATGTCGTGAATGGAATGGAAAAGGACTGGGCAATCAGACCAAATATGGTATTTGCCACTTCCTTGCCTTATACCATGCTAGATGAGAATCAACGTGGTCAAATCTTAGATTTGGTCCGGTCTAATTTGTTGACAAATCGAGGTCTAAGAACCTTGGCTCCTGATGATCCAGCTTACAAGGGCTATTATTTCGGCGATCCGATCAGCCGAGATAATGCTTATCATAACGGTACGGTTTGGGTTTGGCCAATGGGGCATTTTGTGGAGGCTTATATCAAACTACATGGGAAATCAGCCAAGAACTTCATCGATCGAATTATCAAGAGCTTTGATGGAGTAATGACTCAATATGGAGTGGGAACTGTAGCAGAGATTTATGATGGAGATCCTCCTCACAGACCAAAAGGTTCTGTCTCTCAGGCTTGGTCTGTAGCAGAACTATTACGCATGATGGAATTAGTAAAACGGATATAAAACTTTTTTCTATGAGGGTATTAATGTTTGGGTGGGAATTCCCGCCACATATTTCCGGAGGATTAGGCACAGCCTGTTATGGTTTGGTCAAGGGGATGGTTCATCATGATCAAGAAGTGATTTTTGTTGTTCCCAAGCTTTGGGGTGATGAAGAGCCTTTGGCTGATTTTGTCAATGCAAGTGATGTCACCATAGATTATCGGGAGAAAAAGTTTAAAAGCATTTGGAAAAATCTGACCTATCTAGAAGTATCAAGCTTTTTGGTGCCTTACCTAGGTCCTGAAGAGTATCAGAAATTTACGGATTATGCGATCCACGATCGGGCAGATGTGGATGAGAGTATTTTTACCAACAAATACCAATTCAGTGGAAAATACGGTAAAAATCTAATGGAAGAGGTAAGCCGCTATGCCCTCACCGCGGCTCAGATTGCCCGAGATCGAAAAGACTTCGACATCATCCATGCTCACGATTGGTTGTCATTTCCCGCGGGAATTGCGGCAAAAGAAATCAGTGGAAAGAAACTGGTAGCCCATGTTCATGCAACGGAATATGACCGATCCGGTGAGTCGGTTAACCCTCCTGTTTTTGAGATTGAAAAAGCGGGAATGGAAGCTGCTGACCATGTGGTGGCGGTTAGTCAGTTGACCAAAAATATCATTGTCAACCGATACGGAATTCCTGCTGAAAAAGTAAGTGTGCTTCACAATGCAGTATTAGATGCAAGCATAATCAAATCAAAATATGAGAAGAAAGTACCTGAGAAAATCGTGACTTTCTTGGGTCGGATTACTTTCCAAAAAGGGCCAGAATATTTTGTGGAGGCAGCCAAAAAGGTAATGGACCGAGATGATAATGTTCGCTTCGTAATGGCTGGTTCCGGAGACCTCCTCAATCGGATGATTGATCGGGTAGCAGAGCTCCGAATGGGGCATAAATTCCATTTCACGGGCTTTTTGAAAGGAGACGATGTGGATCATATGTATGCTATTTCAGACGTCTATGTGATGCCCTCTGTCTCCGAGCCGTTTGGAATTGCTCCACTGGAAGCCGTTAGACACAATACTCCAACTATCATTTCGAAGCAATCCGGTGTAGCAGAAGTTCTTCAAAATGCCATTAAGATTGATTTTTGGGACGTAGATGCCATGGCTGATGCTATGTTTGCTTTGCTGCATTATCAAGGGATTTCCAAGATGTTTAAAGAGCTGGGCAGTGAAGAACTTAAAAATTTGAAATGGGAGCATGTAGCTGCCAAACTCGTCAAGATTTATGAAAAAACTTTAGCGCAATAACCATGAGAACGATTTGCTTTTACTTTCAGGTCCATCAGCCTTATCGGCTTAAGCCATATCGCTTTTTTGATATTGGAGACGATCATTATTACTGGGATGACTTCCTAAATCGGAGCGTTATGAGAAGGGTAGCTCAAAAGTGCTATCTGCCTATGAATGCTCTTTTATTGGACTTAATCGAAAGACATAAAGGAGCTTTCAAAGTCACCTTTTCCTTTTCAGGAACTTTTATGGACCAAATGGAGGCCTATGCTCCTGATGTGTTGGAAAGTTTCCAACGATTAGTTGCCACAGGTCAGGTAGAAGTTCTCAGTGAAACTTATGGCCACTCTCTGGCTTCGTTGAAAAGCAAGGAGGAATTCTCCAGAATGGTGGATCAGCACCGAGATAAAATCAAGCAGTTGTTTAATGGCTATACTCCAAAAGTTTTTAGAAATACAGAGTTAATCTATTCTGATAAAATCGGGGAAATGGTTCATGATATGGGCTATACAGGGGTTTTGACAGAAGGGGCAAAGCACGTTTTGGGATGGAAGAGTCCTAATTTTGTCTATCAAAATAGCATTAGGCCAGAACTGAAAGTCTTGCTTAAGAATTTCCGTCTATCGGATGATATCGCTTTCCGTTTTTCCAATAAGACTTGGTCTGATTATCCTTTGACTGTAGACAAGTTTATCAGTTGGGTAAATGCAATTCCAAAGTCTGAGCCTGTCTTAAATCTCTTCATGGATTATGAAACTTTTGGAGAGCATCAGTGGAAGGAAACTGGGATATTCGATTTCATGAGAGCTTTGCCAGAGGCAGTCCTTTCTAAGACAGATTTTGGATTTTCTACTCCATCGGAAGTATTGGGCCAGGTGGATGCAATTAGTCCAATTCATGTTCCGATACCAATCAGCTGGGCCGATGAAGAGCGTGATTTGACGGCTTGGTTGGGAAATGACTTGCAGGATGAAGCATTTGATCGCCTGTATGAATTGGAAAAGACTGTCCGGCAGCTAGATGACCCGGATTTGATTCGGGATTGGAATTATCTTCAGACCTCGGATCACTTCTATTACATGTGTACCAAGTTCTTTTCAGATGGAGATATTCACTCCTATTTTAGCCCATATGATACGCCATACGATGCGTTTATCAATTATATGAATGTCCTGAGTGATTTTGTCCTCCGGATCAAGGAAAAGAAAAAAGAAGTAGAATCAGTCGAATAATGGCTGATTCTTTTTTTTACCAGATTCCGAATTGGGAGAAATGGTGCGTGAAATGCTTTTGATGAAATCTATCCCATTCTTCCTTATTCAGCTCTCCTAAAACCGGATGCATTGTTTTAGCCTTAGGGTTTTGGATGAAAAATTTTTCAAACTCTTCTAAGCTTTGAAGCAATTTGGTTTTAGCTGTATCCAAATCTGTGAAGCGTAAAGGCAGTAATTCTCCTGGATCATTGGGGAATTTGATCTCTTTTGGAAAGTCCATCTCAGTTCCCAAAAGCATCCTTTTCATTTCCAGCTGTTTATTGCTTGGTTCGAAGAAAGGGATTTTTATTCGGTCGGAAGAAATCTTGACGGTAAGCGTAAGATGCTCCACCATGTGTTGCGGAGTCATTTTTCCAAAATCAGGTTTCTGATCTGCTTTTAGGTTTTCCAATTGGGTTTTGATGGATTGTGAATTCATAAAAGGGAAATTTGGATTCTTTAGACTAAAAAAGCGCCCAGAACAACCAGGCGCTTTTTCCAATTGACGAACTCTAAAATTTTAACTTCCGCACATTTCGCAGTCATCTGGATTGTCTAATGAACAGGCGATGGCTGCTTGCTTGTCTTTTAGTTCCTGAGCAGTAGGTGTTTCTGCTTCTTCTTTGTCCACCAATGCACTCTTGTCCAAGGTGAATTTGATTGCAGAGGCTGCTGCTTGAGAGCGTAGGTAATACATACCGGTTTTGAGGCCTTTCTTCCAAGCGTAGAAGTGCATGGAGGTTAATTTTCCAAAGTTTGGATCTTGCAAGAAGACATTCATACTTTGGGATTGACAGATGTAAGCTCCTCTATCAGCCGCCATGTCGATGATGACTTTCTGAGAAATCTCCCAAACTGTTTTGTAGAGGTCCTTGATGTTTTGTGGAATATTTGGAATGTTCTGAACAGATCCATTCGCTGCAATCAATCTGTTTCTCATGGTGTCATCCCAAAGACCCAAGCTGATCAAATCCCTCATCAAGTGCTTGTTCACGACGATGAATTCACCGGAAAGGGTTCTTCTTGTGTAGATATTGGAAGTGTAAGGCTCAAAGCACTCGTTGTTTCCAAGGATTTGAGATGTAGAAGCTGTCGGCATAGGAGCAACCAAAAGAGAGTTACGCAAACCGAACTTCTTCACTTTCTCTTTCAAATCTGACCAATTCCATCTTCCGGACTTTGGTGTTACTCCCCACATGTCAAACTGAAGAATTCCTTGGGAAGCCGGAGACCCTTCATAGGTTTCATAGGTTCCTTCGATCTTCGCCAATTCCATGGAAGTTTCTACTGCTGCGTAGTAGATGGTTTCGAAGATATCCTCATTCAGGCCTTTAGCCTCAGGAGAATCAAACGGCATTCTGAGCATCAAGAAGGCATCTGCAAGTCCTTGTACACCCAAACCAATTGGTCTGTGGCGGAAGTTGGAGCGACGAGCCTCTTCAACTGGATAGTAGTTTACATCAATTACCTTGTTCAGATTACGAGTCGCTACCTTTGTGATTTCGTAAAGTTTTTGATGGTCGAAATAGCTCTTACCATCAGGTCCTGTGGTCACGAATTTTGGAAGTGCGATAGATGCCAGGTTACAAACTGCTACTTCATCTGGAGAAGTGTACTCGATAATTTCAGTACAAAGGTTGGATGACTTAATGGTACCCAAGTTTTTCTGGTTGGATTTACCATTCGCTGCATCCTTGTAAAGCATGTAAGGCGTACCTGTTTCAATCTGAGATTCTAAGACTTCAAACCAAAGTTCCTGAGCTTTGATCGTTTCTCTAGCTCTGCCTTCACGCTCATACTTTTCATACAATCTCTCAAATTCCTCTCCGTGGCAATCAGACAAACCTGGAGCTTCATTTGGACAGAAGAGCGACCAATTCTCATTAGACTCCACACGCTTCATGAATAGATCTGGAACCCAAAGTGCATAGAACAAATCTCGGGCACGCATTTCTTCCTTACCGTGGTTTCTCTTGAGCTCCAAGAAATCCTTGATGTCTGCATGCCAAGGCTCCAAGTAGATAGCGAAAGATCCTTTACGCTTGCCACCACCTTGATCCACATAACGAGCCGTCATGTCGAAGTTACGGAGCATTGGTACGATACCATTTGAAACGCCATTGGTGCCTTTAATATAGGAGCCTTTAGCCCGTACGTGATGTATTGAAAGACCAATACCACCAGCAGACTGGGAAATTTTAGCACACTGCTTAAGCGTATCGTAAATCCCATCTATACTGTCTTCCTTCATGGTAAGTAGGAAGCAGGAAGAAAGCTGTGGTTTTGGAGTACCTGCATTGAAAAGGGTAGGAGTCGCATGTGTAAACCACTTCTCGGATAGCAAATTGTACGTTTCAATTGCAGAGTCAATATCCTCTTTGTGAATTCCGACTGATACCCGCATCAACATGTGCTGCGGACGCTCAACCACTTTCCCATCCAACTTGATGAGATAACTTCTTTCTAAAGTCTTAAACCCAAAATAATCGTATCCGAAATCTCGCTTGTAATCGATTGCGGCGTCAAGACGCGCTGCATTTTTCTTAATGATACCATACACCTCGGTATCCAAAAGCTGGGCATTTTCGCCGGTCTTTGGATTTACAAAGGTGTAAAGCCTCTTCATTGTGTTGGAGAAAGACTGACTAGTAGTCTTGTGGAGGTTGGAAATCGCAATGCGAGCAGCCAAAACAGCATAGTCAGGATGTTTGACAGTGAGAGATGCACAGACTTCAGCAGCTAGGTTATCTAGCTCGGCCGTGGTCACACCATCGTACAATCCATCAATTACTTTTTTTGCAACTTCGATCGGTTGGATAAACTTCGGATCCAATCCATCGCAAAGGTTTTCAATTCGTGCTGTGATTTTGTCGAATCTTACCGATTCGCGTCTTCCATCTCTTTTTATTACTAGCATAGTCGGATAAGGTTAAAGTGGTTGGGTTGAAAATTGAAATTAAAAGTCTTCTCCAAGAGAGAATCGTGGGGAATCTGATGCTTCGGTTGTTTTCATGACTCCGGCTTTTTGGTAGTCACCCACACGCTTCTCGAAGAAGTTAGTCTTACCTTGTAGGGAGATCATGTCCATGAAATCAAATGGGTTGGTGCTGTTCCAGATCTTTTCGCAGCCAAGCTCAACCAATAATCGGTCAGCCACGAATTCGATGTATTGGCACATCAAGTCTGCGTTCATACCGATGAGACGAACTGGCAAGGCGTCGGTCACGAATTCTTTTTCGATTTCCACCGCGTCCAAAATGATTTCTCGTACGGTTTCCTTTGGAAGTGGATTGACCACATGCTTGGTGTATAGGTGACAAGCGAAGTCACAGTGAAGGCCTTCGTCTCTTGAAATCAATTCGTTTGAGAAAGTAAGTCCAGGCATCAATCCACGCTTCTTCAACCAGAAGATGGAGCAGAAAGAACCTGAGAAGAAAATTCCCTCCACAGCTGCGAATGCAATTAGTCTTTCCTGGAAGCTACCATTATCAATCCATCGTAGCGCCCACTCAGCTTTTTTCTTCACGCAGTCGATGTGCTCAATCGCATTCAATAAGCGATCTCGTTCTACCGGATCTTTAATATATGTATCAATCAAAAGGCTGTAGGTTTCAGAGTGGATGTTCTCCATCGCAATCTGGAATCCATAGAAAAACTTCGCTTCAGTATATTGTACTTCTGCCACGAAATGTTCTGCAAGGTTTTCATTTACGATTCCGTCGCTAGCAGCAAAGAATGCCAATACATGGGAAATAAAATGGCGTTCGCCATCATTAAGGTTTTTCCAGTCAGTCAAATCTTGCCCCAAGTCGATTTCTTCGGCGGTCCAAAAGCTGGCTTCTGCCTTTTTATAAAATTGCCAAATATCAGGGTGCTGGATAGGGAATAAAACAAAGCGATTTTTGTTCTCTACTAAAATGGGTTCCTCTTGCATCATTCTCTCGTTTTTATTTTTGGTAGAAATTAATTTTCGACTTAATAGATTGACTACTTGCTGGGGATAGAAAAGGCTGCCTTTTCAGAACAGCCTTGAACAAATATGTAAACCAAAAGTCAGAAATAAAACCCCTAAAGAGCTGCTTCAAGTCTGTTTTTGACTGAAAGTCAAAAAATATATAAAAATCAATAAATCAATTAATTAAGTATATATAAATCATGTAAAAGTTTAAAAAAATATGCCATTCTAAGCCCCTTAAACTTTTTTTAAATTTTTTGAAAAAATTTTTTTTACTCCGGTTCAAACTAAAATTTGAACAATGGTCAAAAAATTAAGATAAATTTAGGTTTGATTTAACTGTCTGAAAATCAATTTAAAACATGCTTTTTCTTATTTTTCTAGACTTTTGTAGAGCAGGTTTTGATTTTCTAATTACAAAGATTTAAAGCAATGTTTTAATCATTGGTTCTATTTCTAATAATTGCAACCCATCTTACGGTAATTTTTTATGTATAAGCTAGTTTGATTTTCACAGGATGTTTTTTTGTTAAATAAGAGTTACCTATATTTGCACTCCGATTTTCTCAAAGAATCAATTTATAACATGTACGCAATTGTAAACATCGCTGGTAAGCAGTTCAAAGTAACTAAAGATCAGTCTATCTACGCTCCTAAATTGAACGTAGAAGCTGGCGCTTCCGTGGAATTTGACCAAGTACTATTGGCAGAAGCTGATGGGAATGTGTCAGTTGGTGCACCATTGGTTGAAGGTGCAAAGGTATCTGGCAAAGTGCTAGATCATGTAAAAGGTGATAAAGTGATTGTCTTCAAGAAGAAGCGAAGAAAAGGCTACAAGAAGAAGAATGGTCACAGACAAGACTTCACTAAATTGTTGATCGAAAATATTACACTCTAAGTTTTCTTTTAGAAGACCATAAACGTAAAAAACCATGGCACATAAAAAAGGTGTAGGTAGTTCCAAAAACGGTAGAGAGTCCCATTCCAAACGATTGGGCGTTAAGAAATTTGGTGGTGAGCAGGTAATTGCTGGTAACATCATCGTAAGACAAAGAGGTACTAAGCATCATCCAGGAAACAATGTAGGTCTAGGAAAAGACCATACTTTGTTTGCCTTGACTGACGGTGTTGTTTCCTTCAGAAAGAAACCTGATGGAAAATCCGTGGTCAGCGTTGTTCCTGCTGAAGCATAAGTTAATAGAATTTAGGTGAGAGCCCCGTCTGATTTCAGGCGGGGCTTTTTTTATGCCATGTTTTATTTCAACCATTGATCATTTTTTTGCTGGGCATTCTATTTACATCAGCTAATTTTTTATCTTCAACAAACCACCAAATAAAAACCTTATGAGAAGAAGAAATAATTGGGTGATATGGGTTTTTGGGATACTGACCTTATGGCTCTCTCCCAACTCATACGCTCAGGAAATTGCAGACCCCGCGGTATACAAAGCGCTAGAATGGCGCCTCATTGGACCTTTTCGGGGTGGACGATCTGATGCTGTTACGGGTGTAGCAGGCTCGGATCATACGTATTATTTTGGAAGTACAGGAGGCGGCGTTTGGAAGACTGTCGACTCTGGTAAAACATGGAAGTCTGTATCCGATGGTTACTTTGGCGGCTCCATAGGATCAGTTGCTGTTGCTCAAAGTGATACCAGTGTAGTTTATGCTGGTGGAGGTGAGAAAACAGTCCGAGGTAATGTCTCCTTTGGATATGGTATCTGGAGAAGTTCGGATGCAGGAAAATCCTGGGAGCGTGCAGGTCTGGATAAATCCCGCTTTGTATCAAGACTACGGATTCACCCAGAAAACCCAGATGTGGTTTATGCCGCCGTATTGGGAGATATTTTTAAGCCCGATCCAACTCGCGGCGTTTATAAGACGACTGATGGCGGAAAGAATTGGGAACAGGTCCTTTTTGTCAGCGATATCGCAGGAGCGGTTGATTTGATTTTGGATCCGAATAATCCAGATGTGGTTTATGCTACTACTTGGGAAATCAAGCGAACCCCATATTCTCTAGAAAGTGGCGGTCCTGGTTCCAAGATGTTCAAATCCACCGATGGAGGTAAGACCTGGGAAGATTTGACCACTAAGGAAGGCTTTCCGGAGGGAATCCTAGGAATTATGGGGATTTCGGTTTCTCCTTTGAATTCCAATCGACTTTATGCTATCATCGAAAATGAAAATGGAGGAGTTTATGTATCCATGGACGCTGGAGAATCCTGGACTCGAACCAATGAAGACCGAAGTTTGCGTCAGCGCGCATGGTATTACTCCAGAATTTACGCTGATCCACAGGATGAAGAAACAGTCTATGTGCTCAATGTGAGTTACCATAAATCTACGGATGGTGGAAAGACCTTCAAAGGAGCCAATGCTCCTCATGGAGATCACCATGATCTTTGGATAGATCCTAACAACAATCAACGAATGGCTATTGCTGATGACGGCGGCGCCCAAATTTCTGAGGATGGAGGAGCTTCTTGGTCTACTTATATGAATCAGCCAACTTCTCAATTTTATAGAGTCACAACTGATAATTCATTCCCTTACAGAATTTATGGGGCGCAGCAGGATAACTCCACCGTTCGAATTCGTCACCGAATTGATGGACGCGGAGGAATTACTGAAGAGGAATGGGAGCCTACCGCAGGAGGAGAATCCGGTTGGATTGCACCAGATCCTGACAATAACGATATCGTATATGGGGGGTCATATGGAGGCTATTTGACTCGAGTAGATCATGAAAATGGTATTTCTCGCTCAGTAAATGTTTGGCCGGATAATCCAATGGGTCATGGAGCCGAAGACATGAAGTATCGATTCCAATGGAATTTCCCGATTTTCTTCTCTCCTCATGATTCTGACCTTCTGTACACCACAAGTAATAGATTCCATCGCTCAAGAGATGAAGGACAAAGTTGGGAGGTGTTTTCTCCTGATTTGACCAGAAATGATGCGAGTAAACTAGGCTCATCTGGTGGACCAATTACTAAGGATAATACTTCCGTTGAATATTATGCAACGATTTTCACTGCAGCCGAATCACCTGTTAAGCAAGGAGTAATTTGGGCAGGTTCTGATGATGGCTTGGTTCATGTCACTACTGATAATGGAGTAACATGGCAAAATGTAACTCCTTCGGACATGCCGGAATGGCTTCAAATCAATAGCATTGAAGCAAGTCCTTATGATCCTGCAGAAGCCTATTTTGCAGCTACAGGATACAAGTCAGGAAACTATGAGCCTTACTTATACAAGACGAAGGACTATGGAAAAACCTGGACCAAGATTACTTCAGGAATTGATCCGGAGCATTTTACTCGGGTGATTCGGGCTGATCCTGTTAAGCGTGGAATGCTATATGCAGGTACTGAAACGGGGATGTATTATTCCAAAGATGATGGAGCAAGTTGGCATTCATTGCAGATGAATCTTCCAATTGTTCCGATCACGGATTTGACGATAAAGGAAAATAACCTGATTGCTGCTACTCAGGGACGAGCTTTTTGGATCATTGACGATTTGACTGTCTTGCATCAAGCCGAACCTGGAATAGAAAATAAAGCCTTGCATTTGTTCAAGCCTCAGGATTCTTACCGAATTGACGGAATGAGCAGAAAGTCTTCCACGGCTGGCACCAATCGTGCGGGGGGTGTTTTGGTATATTACTTTATAAAGGAGAAACCCCAGGATGAACTGAGAATTGAATTCTTGGATAGCAAGGATAATGTATTGCGTACCTTCTCCACCAAAGGCTATAATGGAGATACCTTGAAAGTAAAGGCTGGTAGCAATGAGTTTAATTGGAATCTCAGAGTGGAAGACGCTGAAGGGTTTGATGGTCTAATTATGTGGGCTGCAAACTTGAGAGGTCCAAAAGTGGTACCTGGAGATTACAAGGTGCGTATGACTTTGGATGGTCAGACTCAAGAGCAAATGTTCAAAGTTTTGGCTGATCCACGTTATCCAAGTACTCAAGAAGATCTGGAGAAACAGTTTGAGTTCTTGATGAAGGTCAATCGAAAACTGACTGAAACACATCAGACGATAAAGTTGATTCGACAATATCGAGCCGAATTAGACAGCATGGAAAATAAGCCAGCGAATCTGGAAGAAATCCAAGCTGAAATGAAGTCTATTGAAGAAACGCTTTATCAGACCAAAAACAGAAGTAACCAAGATCCGCTTAACTTCCCAATCAGATTGAACAACAAGTTGGCACACCTTAATTCCATTGCTGGAAATGGGGATTATAAACCAACTGATCAAGCTGAGGAAGTTCGTATGGAACTGACTGAACAAATAGATGTACAATTGGCGAAATTCAAGCGACTCGAACAGGAGGAAATCTCGAAGATCCTCAATATCGATGAGCTGAGGACCAAATTGGATATCAAAAAATAATACTAACCTCCCGGAGAAATCCGGGAGGTATTTTTTTAGAAAATTCTAAAACTCTTGATTTGCTCTATAAAGTCTAAGGCACTTGAGGGAGAAATAATCAAGATGAAAATTATTCCAAATAAGGCCCCAAAAAGGTGAGCATCATGATTGATTCCATCACTATCCTGCTTTCCTTTGGTATAGGAATAAATCAAAAATAAAGCTCCAAGGATAAACCCTGGCAAACAAAAAATTCCAAACAAGCAGATATCGGCAAGAGGCAAAATAATTATGCTTGCAAAAACGGTTGCTGCTGTTCCTCCTGATGCTCCCAATGCTCGATAATAAGTGTGATCCTGATGCTTGATGTAGGTAGGAATATCAGCAATCACAATTCCCAATAAATAAAAGAGAACGAAAACAAATCCTCCGGTAGTTGATCCGAATTTATAAGCCAAGAATTGCTCGACCACCCCTCCAAAGAAATAAAAGGTAAACATGTTGAAGAGGAGGTGGATGTAATCCTTATGGATAAATCCAGATAGGAGAAAACGATCCCACTGATTCCTTCTTTTGATTATATAAGGGATGAACATCCATCTTTCAACCAAAGAGGAATTATTGAAAGCCAGGAAACTACTGATCGCTGTAATGATGATCAGAATGACCGTGATAGAAAGATTCATGGTTTATTTTTCTCGATGAACCAGAGCCTGAGTTATTTCATACAAGCTTTGATAATAGGATTCATTTACCTTTTGGATTTCTTCCAATTGAGAAAATCCAGTGCTGAAAAACTCGTTCATCTTGTCCTCGGCAAGCTTCTTGACACCTATCTTTTCATACAAGCTCTTGACTGCCTGTACTTTTTCCTGAGGGTCAAATTCTTCCAATTGAAGCCAATGGTTCAAGATTTTGGCATCTTCACCTTGAGCTAATTCCAAGGCTTTTATCAATAAGAAAGTCTTTTTGTTGGAAATGATATCTCCACCGACCTGCTTTCCGAATTTTGCCTGATCTGCGAAGACATCCAAAAGATCATCTTTCAGCTGAAAGCCCACTCCAATACTGACACCAAAGTCATAAAGTCGTTCCTGATCTTCTTTGGAAGCATTTCCAAGTAAGGCACCGAGTTTCAGGGCAAATCCCAATAAAACAGCAGTCTTCAAGCGAATCATCTCCAAGTATTCCCCTTCGGTGACATGATCCCTAGTTTCGAAATTCATATCTAATTGCTGCCCTTCACAAACTTCTGCTGCAGTCTGATTAAATGCCTTGATGATTTCTCCTAATTGCTCGGCAGGACTCGGAAGTAAAAGTTCATAGGCTTTTACCAGCATTACATCCCCTGAAAGGATTGCCACATTTGGATTCCATTTTTCATGGACTGTTTCCTTTCCTCTACGAAGTGGAGCTTGATCCATGATGTCATCATGCATCAAGGTGAAGTTGTGAAAAACTTCCACTGCTGCTGCTTGGCTCAGAATTTTTTCAGGATCACTTTGGTAAAGCCCATAGGAAAGCAAGCTCAGTAAAGGTCTGATTCGCTTTCCTCCTAATTTTAAAATGTAACGGATGGGATCGTAAAGTTCATCTGGCTTTTGGCCAAATGGGTAGCTACTCAGAAAGGATTCTAACTTATCTAGAAGTTCTGGAGCGAGTTGGTTTTTCGTCATTTTCTGCAAATTCCAGGTCGATGGTTCGTCGGTCAATATCGGTATTAACTACACGAACCCAAACTTTGTCTCCTAAGGTGATCATTTTTTTTGATCTGGATCCGACGAGTCGCATGTTTCGCTCGTCAAAATCATAATAATCGTCGGTCATATCTGCGACCCGAACCATACCTTCGCATTTGGTTTCGGTGATTTCTACAAATACGCCCCATTCAGTCACCCCTGATACAATTCCCTCGTAATCCTTTTCTTCAGCCAAGGCCATGTATTCCACCTGCTTGTATTTGATGGAAGCACGCTCAGCATCAGCCGCTCTTTTTTCCCGATCTGAAGAATGAATGCATTTTTTTTCCCAAGGCTCGGCTTCAGGTGATTTTCCTCCATCTAAATAATGCTGAAGTAGGCGATGAACCATCATGTCAGGATAACGCCTGATCGGAGACGTAAAATGGGTGTAGTGTGCAAATGCAAGGCCGAAATGTCCTTTTGGCTCCGTGGTGTATTTGGCCTTTGCCATGGATCGTATCGCCAATTGCTCCAAAACATTTTGCTCTGGTTTTCCCTGAATCTCATCCATGAGTTTGTTGAGGGAAGAGGAGACTTGGCGTTCACTGTCTAATTTTAGCTGATGCCCAAAACGCTTGGCAAAGCCCGAGAATATTTCCAATCGATCCATATCAGGGGCATCGTGCGTCCGGTATACAAATGTATCCATGCCATTATGCTTCTTAAAAATGAATTCAGCCACATGTTTATTGGCTAAAAGCATGAATTCTTCGATCAGCTTGTGAATATCTTTTCGCTCCTTGACTATCAGTCCAAGTGGAGTTCCTTTTTCGTCTAGCTTGAACTTCACTTCAACGGTTTCAAAATTCACAGCTCCATTTTGAAATCGGCGCTTTCGGATTTTTTTAGCCAGTTCATTGAGATGTGTTAGCTCCTCAAAAAAGTCTCCTGATTGCTTGTCAATATTTTCCTGAGCATCCTCATAGACAAAGCGTCGATCCGAATGAATGATCGTTCTTCCAATCCAATGACTAAGGACTTTTGCTTCCTCATCCATCTCGAATACACAAGAGAATGTCAGCTTATCTTCATTAGGTCGAAGAGAGCAAAGCCCATTACTTAAGTGCTCAGGAAGCATTGGAATTGTTCGGTCTACCAAGTAGACAGAGGTAGCCCGGTCATAGGCTTCTTTTTCCAGAGCAGTTTTAGGCTGGACATAGTGCGTGACATCTGCGATATGAACTCCAATTTCCAGATTTCCATTTTCCAATCTTCGGTAGGAAATGGCATCATCAAAGTCCTTTGCATCGGCTGGATCGATGGTGAAAGTAGTGATGTTCCGAAAGTCTTTTCGTACTTTGATTTCCTTTGGGCTGATGGTGTCAGGAATAGCATTTGCTTCGGCTTCAGCTTCTTTTGGATACTCAAAAGGAAGACCGAATTCAGCCATAATAGAGTGAATTTCAACTTCATGGACTCCTGCTTTCCCGAGGACTCGAGTGACTTTTCCAGTAGGATTTTTATCTCCTTCACGCCATTCGGTCAATTTGACCACAACTTTCTCATTATGTTGTGCGCCTTTCAAATCGCCTCTATGCACGAAGATGTCTTTGTGCATTTTTTTAAAGTCGGGGACCACAAAGGCAAACCTTGGGGAAATCTCTACTCGACCTACAAATTCATCACGAGCTCTTTCCAAAATTTCCAAAACTCGACCTTCGCTCCGCCCACTTCTTCCTTTGGTAGGGTAGACCATGACTCGTACCCGGTCATCATCCAAGGCTTGCTTGAGGTCCGCTTCTTTGACCAAAATATCACCATCGGTCGCTTCAGGGTCATCTGGAATGATGTAGGCAAAACGGGGATTGACATAATCAACCTTTCCTATGATAAATTCGGGATCCTTTTTGGAGGAATAATAGTTCCGGGGACTTTTCGCTATTGTGCCATTTTCAACGAGTTTGATTAAGATAGGCTCAACAGCTCCTTTGGAAATTGCGTCTCGCATTTCTAGCTTTTTGATTATTTGCTTAGAGGAAAATTCCTCTCCGTAATGATTGTCTAAAAATGATTTGATTTTCCGGGCAAGCTGTGAAGCTTTTGGAGATTCACCTCCGGAATGTTTCGAATTTCTTCTGTTTGATTTTCTTCCCATACTGGGTTAATTGATTTTTAGAAAAGTCCCAAAAAGCATCAGGACTTTATTTATGTTCTTTTTTAAGGTTTTCGAGATGAACTATTTCTATGTCCATCTCATCAATGCCTGGATTCATCGCTAAGTAAACCCGGGCTGTCACTTCCACATCCTGGAGGCAATATTTTTTGATTCGCTCCATATCCTTTTCCAAATGAAAGGTAGTATTCACCTGACTTCCATCAAGGTCGTCTTTCGAAGTAGGAATACCAAAAACTGAAGCCAATAATTCGAGCCGAGTGTAATATTTATAGTCACCGAATTTCCATAATTCCATGGTATCCAAATGGCGGATTTCCCATGGTTTCTTTCCTGCAATTTGAAGTGGTTCGGGTAGAGGGACGCCTTGAATCAGCATCCTTCGGCATAGGTAAGGAAAGTCAAATTCCTTTCCGTTATGAGCACAGAGTACCCATTTTTTCTTTTGTAGCAATTCTGACAATTCAATCAATAGATCCCGCTCGTTCTCATGTTCGAAGACTTTGGATCGAAAGATTAATTTTTTGTCTTTCTTTTTCCATTGGAAATATCCCACCCCGACGCAGATAATTTGCCCAAATTCAGCATGGACTCCTGCTCGGTCAAAGTATAGGGAGCCTGGTTCTATAATCCCATCCGGATCTTTTTGAAGATGTTTTTCTTTTTTGATCCATTCTTCCCGGAGACGCTCATCCAGCTCTTCAAATCGCTCTGTCAGGGAGGCGGTCTCAATATCCAAAAACAAAATGTCTCCTAATTGACTGAAAAAATCTGCCATAATAAATCTAACTATGTAAAACCCCTTCTAATCCAAGTTCAGGGATCATTTGCTGCAGTGAGGGGTCAAAACTGCCAGGAGTAAATATAAACTTTTTGTCAAAAATCTGATCGAGGATATAATAACTCACCCAAAACTCATTAGTTAGACGAAATACTGCTGGATCTATAGGTTCTACTTTCGCCACGCATTGCGGACCAAGTTCCTTAATCAAATGGCGAAGTGTTGAGGTTTTGCGCTGTTCTCCATCCAGCTCTCCATATCCTCGAGAAGTAATCATCACTGTATTTAGTTCGATCAAATTCAAATTGATGATGTAAACTCCCCATTCGGTGCCCGTTTCTGTTTCTTCTTTGGCGATGGCAAGTTTTACCCCAGTGACAGGGGCAAAATCAATATCTTTTTTCATGGGTAATTCTGAATATTAGCTGCGCAAAGTTATATGAGTTCCATTTCAAATAAGTCCACCAAATGCTTCTTGACTTTTTCCTTCACCTCTGATTCATCCACTGGTCGGCCCAATTCTAAATGCAGCGAAGTGACTGCTTTATCATCGATACCACAGGGAATGATATGTCCGAAGTAGTTCAAGTTTGCATTGACATTGAAAGCAAAACCATGCATGGTGACCCATCGGCTTGATTTGACACCCATGGCGCAGATTTTTCGCGGATTCTCCTGCCGAATATGATCAAGCCAAACTCCTGTAAGTCCATCGATTCGACCTGCTTCTATGCCATATTCTGCAAGTGTTCGAATGATAGCCTCCTCCAAAAACCTTAAATATTTATGTATATCGGTAAAGAAATTTTCGAGATCTAAAATGGGATATCCGACCAATTGCCCTGGCCCATGATAAGTGATGTCACCTCCTCGGTTGATTTTGTAAAAAGTGGCATCATTTGCTTTTAGTCCTTCTTCATCGAGTAGAAGGTTTTCTAATTTTCCACTTTTCCCTAAGGTATAAACATGAGGATGCTCAACAAAAAGCAAATGGTTTTCAGTAGGAACCTGTTCCTCAGCTGGCTTTTTTCGATTGCTGATCTTGGTAGCAACGATATCAGCAAAAAGCTTTTCCTGATAATCCCAAGCTTGCTGATAATCCATGCCACCTAGGTCTGTGAATTTTACTTTTTTGTTGATAAATTCATTCATAATAAGAAGTTACTCATGCCTTTTTCAACTGCGGGAAAGAGGCTTTCGTTCGGATTTTTCAAAATTAAACAATTCCCAAATGGCAGAACATCTTGAATCAGGAAAGCGTGCCGAAGAATTGGCTTGTCAATGGTTGGAATCGAAGGGCTATGAGTTTTTAGAGAAGAATTTTCGCTACAAACATGCCGAGATTGATCTCATCATGAAATATAAAGGCCTGTTGATTTTTGTGGAGGTCAAATTTCGATCGGGTACAGGTTTTGGCTTTGCAGAGGAGTTTGTGGATTATAGCAAAAAGAAATTACTTGTAAAGGCTGCGGATGCTTACATTCATCAAATAGATTGGCACCAGGATATCAGGTTTGATATTGTTGGCGTTTACAGAGACAGAAATGGGAATATCAATTTTAGGCATTTTGAGGATGCCTTTTATTAAACACATTCAATTATGAAAAATCTAATAATCACCTTTCTTTTCCTGTTGATGACAGGAGTCGTATTTGCGCAAAGCGACAAAAAGGACCAACAAATCATCGAAGATGCAGCAGAAGCTAAAGCCGCTTTTTTGGAGGATGACCCAAGCATGAGTCAATTCTTCAATTCTGCTTATGGGTATATTATTTTGCCTAATGTAGGAAAAGGAGGTTTAGGAGTTGGGGGAGCAGCAGGAAATGGTGTGGCCATTGAGCAAGGAACGCAGATTGGATTTGCTCGGATGACCCAAGTAACTATAGGTTTTCAGGCGGGAGGACAAGCTTATAGTGAAGTGGTTTTCTTTGAAGATAAAGAAGCTTGGGAACGGTTTAAAAATGGGAAAATTGAAATGGCTGCCCAAGTGTCCGCTGTGGCGGCGGCATCGGGTGCTTCCGCCAATGCTAAATATGTGGATGGTGTAGCTGTTTTCACCCGGACCAAGGGAGGCCTGATGTATGAAGCCTCTGTTGGAGGTCAGCAATTTAAATTCAGGGAAAATTAATTCGCTTGATCGCTTCGGTATACGAGGTTTCCTTCTTTATCCCATTCAGCTCGAATATAAGGTTTGAACTCATCCATATAGGGTTCTTCCTGATATTGTATTTCCCGCTTTCGGATAGCTCGTGTATTATTGGTGTCCCAGTATTCTGTCCATAACCCCACTTTCTGTCCATAGCGGTATTCACCCGTCACGGCCACTTGACTGTCTTCGTAAAAATGATAGAAATATCCTTCCTCCAGCCCATATTGAACAGGGATGATTTTTTCTATGGTTTTGGAGGTCCGGTTGTAATAAGTAATGCGGGATTCCTCAGGCCATCCCTCTTGAAAATGATTTTTATCCTGAAGAACATTTCGGTTGTCAAATAGCATCCAGGTGTTATGTTTCATTCCATAGTAATACATCCCACTTTCTACAACCACATCATTGATTCTCCGCTCATAGGGACCATGTAGGAGGTATCCCTGGCCGGCTTGGTAATCTTCCCGCTTGATGGCTTTCTCTCCTGGATCGTACCAATAGACATCCCGAATGTATGGGTCTGGCTGACGAGTGGCTTCTGTATAATTGAAAAGCTCAAAAATTTCTTGGTTTCGAAGTGTCTGACGGATAAATCCTCTGCGCGTTTTTATGCCGAAATAAATATTTTTCCGCTCCTTCTTTTTCCGTTCTTTTTTCTCCTCTTTTTCATCTCGATCATCAAAAAGCAATAAAGGCATTGTCGTGGGCAGGACCGAAGTATTGACAATGCCTGTACTGTCTGGGTCTGATTGTTTTTCACTCGTTGTTTGCCCCCAGCTTTTGGAGAGGAAAAAAGTAAATAGGAAAATGGCAATGAATATACGCTTCATATTGGAAAAACGGGATTTTTTCATCCGTATTTTACTCAAAAATAACATTTCAAGAGCAATTCTATCAGATTGTTTAGAATTAATAATCTTCTGCCTATTTTTGAGGAATTTGTAAAAAAATCAATTAAAAAATGAATTCTATTCTATCAGATCGCATCTTGAATATGGAGGAATCAGCAACCCTTGCGATGGCCAAAAAGGCCCGGGAGCTGAAATCTCAAGGAATCGATATCATCGGACTCAGTTTAGGTGAACCGGACTTTAAGACTCCAAAGCATATTCAAGAGGCTGCAAAGGCGGCCATCGACGAGGGTAAATATTTCTCTTATCCTCCCGTAGCTGGCTATCAGGATCTGAGAGAAGCAATTGCAAAAAAACTTCGAGAAGAGAATAACATCCAACAAGCCAAAGCTGAGAATATCGTTGTTTCTACCGGAGCAAAACATTCCATTGCCAATACATTTATGTGCCTTTTGAATGAAGGTGATGAGGTGGTGATTTTTTCTCCCTATTGGGTGAGTTATGCAGAGATCATCAAGTTGGCAGGAGGTGTTCCTGTATTGATTGAAGGGACTTTAGAAAATAACTTCAAAGCAACTGCAGCTCAATTGGAAGAAGCAATTACCGACAAAACCAAAGCAGTTATTTTCTCATCTCCTTGTAATCCAACTGGTTCGGTATTCAGTAAGGAAGAGTTGGAGGCAATTGCGGACGTGATAAAAGCTCACGATGGAATCATGGTGATTGCTGATGAGATCTATGAACTTATCAATTTTACAGGAAAGAACTTCAGCATCGCTTCCTTACCGGGGATGTTTGAGCGGACTATCACAGTCAATGGTTTTTCAAAAGGATATGCAATGACTGGCTGGCGAGTAGGATACATTTGTGCTCCTGTTGAAATTGCCAAGGCAGTTGAAAAAATACAAGGTCAATTCACATCGGGTGGTACAGGTATCGCTCAGCGTGCTGCATTAGCGGCTATTTCAGGAGATCAGACTCCTACTAAAGAAATGGCGGATGCCTATTTCAAAAGGAGACAACTTGTTCTTGAATTGCTCCAAGAAATTCCAGGGATAAAAACCCATATTCCAGAAGGAGCTTTCTATTTCTTCCCGGATGTCACTTCCTATTTTGGGAAATCAGCACATGGACATTCTGTAAATAACGCGGATGATTTGTGCTTGTATTTGTTGGATGTGGCTCATGTTTCCTTGGTGACTGGCTCCGCTTTTGGCGCGCCTAATTGTGTAAGATTGAGTTATGCTGCATCAGAGGATGAGTTAAAAGAAGCCTTAAAACGACTGAAAAAAGCTCTGGGCGATCTCGCTTAATTCTTATAAATCCTGGCCAATTGGCCAGGATATTTTTTTGCCCTTTTGGAAAGGCTTACTTTTGAGAAAATTTTTGCCATGGAAAAGGTCCTTGTAATCACTCCAGTAAAGAATTCTATTGAAACGACTTTGGATACAGCAAAAGCGATCGCTGAGTCGGATGTGCAGGTCAAACACATTATTTTCAATGATTTTTCTAGTGAGGAAACCAAGAAGGAGCTTGAACGGAATCAGGAAAAATTGGGCTACGAATTGGTCCATTTGGAAGATATCACGGATCATCCATCTCCGAATTACAAATTGGTTCTACAGATTTCCCAGAAAAGAGCTCTTGAATATGGATTGCCGCTTTTAGTGATTGAGTCAGATGTGGTTGTAAAAAGGGATACCATTAGCAAATTGCTTGAATATCAAAGGGAAAAAGAAAATTCTGCTTTAGTGGGATCGGTGACAGTGGATGAAAGGGGCGATGTAAATTTCCCCTACCTGAAATTTAAAAATGTCAAAGATCCTATCATTTCAACCAAGCGGAGTTTGAGCTTTTGCTGTACTTTATTCTCGGAGGACTTTTTGAAATCCTATGACTTTTCCGGATTGGATGATGCCAAGGATTGGTATGATACATTCATTTCTTCAAAGGCTTTGGAGCAGGGCTTCGAAAATTATGTTTTGATGAATGCTCCGGTGTGGCATAGACCACATGGAAGCCGACCTTGGAAGCAATTGAAGTATAAAAATCCGCTTAAATATTACTTTTTGAAGTACTGGAAAGGATTGGATAAGATTTAAATTCCGGATTTAAAAAAACGCTCGAATTCTTTTGGCGGATTTAGCATAGCCAAGGTATCTCTTCCGAATTTTTGAAGACGATAATTATTGATTCTCAGTAATTGATAGCATTCCTCTAATTCTTCCTTCGGTAAATTTTCATTTTCGAAAATGATAGCCCTAGGCTTCGTTTTTCCAATGTCAAAAATTTTAATTACCTCCAAATCATACCCTTCAGCATCAATTTGCAAGAGGTCAATTTGTGATACATTATATTTTTCGAGGAGGGTTTTAGGAGAGATGACTTCTACATCTACCTCAACAATTTGTTCTTTCGGGTCTTTTGGGATTTCAAGTCCATATTTTTTGCAATTCAAGGCTACAATCCCATTTCGAAAATGATCCTTTATTTGTTCCAAAGAAAAAGAAGCCAGACCCGTGGCCCATCTCATGGTAGAGAAGCCTATTTTGTAGAGTTTTTGAGTCCCGTCTTCTTTGCCGATTGCGGCACAAATGGGATAAAGCCCTTCATTGTATTGATAGATTTTTTTTAACTCTTGATTATATACATCAGGTTGAGGCTCTAATAGTACACCTTTCCATCTATCCCGTTTGATGAATTTATGTATTGGATCATGGGTAATTCCGTCGTTTGCTCCAATTTGGATAACATAAAAGTCTCCTTTTTTGGATAAGGAGTATTCGGAAATAAATTCTGCTAAACTGCCTTTTTTAGGTTTATAAAGGTATTTGTAAAATCCAATAAAGGCCGGATTATCATTCGCGCTGAGGTTGAATCGAAGATTTTTCCAAAAAGCTTTGAAGCTGGCCTTTAGTTTATGTTTTAGCATGCAGGGTTATTTTTCCTATTTTGGGAACTGATTCTCTCAGTTCTTTAAGAATCAAAAATAAATAAATCTAAAGGAAAGAAGGTTTATTTATCCAAAACTTGAATTAAAGGCAAAAAAGTAACGAGTTAGTGTACACGGTTTATGTCTAATCACTTGATTTATACAGTAGTTACCAATAATTACGACAAGGTGAAGCCCGTTATTGGGGTTGAAGGATTTGATTTTTGGCTGTTTACGGATCAAGAGGATTTGAAAATTGAAGGATGGGAGACGAAAGTCTTGCCTAAATCAGAGAACCCTATTAAGCAACAAAGACTTTTGAAGATCAATAGTTGTGAATTCACGACTCCCTATGAATTGACAATCTATATGGATGGTAACATGGAAATCATCCAAAATCCACAAAAATTTTTAGATAAGTTTTTCCGGGGTGGGTTTTTGACTTGTGAACATCCCAAGCGAAGCAGCCTAGCTGAAGAGGCCAAAGAGATTTTAAGAAAGAAAAAGGACTTGCCTGAAAATGTAGAAAGAACCTTGAATTATGCAAAAGCTATAGGCTATCAAGATGATCTAGGATTATTCGAAACCATGGTTCTTGTAAGAGATAAATCTCCAGAGGTCAGGGCTTTGGAAGAGTCATGGGCCAAAATTCTTTCTGAATATTCTCATCGGGATCAATTGAGTCTGCCTATTGCTTCCTATCTCACAAAGGTGCCGATCCATATTATTGAAAGAACGGAATTATTCAAGTACATCAAGCGAAACAGAGGCCATCATATATCCCTGAAGTTTCGGAAAAAGGGTGAAGCACCCTCTTCTAAGCTAGATTTTTTTAAGTGGCTTGGATTGAAGAAATAGGGCTAAGTCAGGTCGTTTTTTCTTAATTATAAGGTCAGTAGAAACTTTCGCTTTGTTTTTGATAGGAAAATCCAAATAAAAATTTGGATTAATAAAATAACTAAGTAAATTTATTTCGGTGATTAAACAACTTTTGTCAATTATTCTTTAAAAAAATCAGAGGATAATTCCTTTATTTTCCTATTATGATGTTTTAAAAATCCGGATTAGCCATCCGGATTTTTCTTTTATTTACACTTTAATCTTAACGGTAATTCCTTTGCGACTTCCTATTGCAGTTCTTTTTTCGGGTTTTTTGTTTCTGTCAAGCTTAGCGGCTCAAGCTCAGAAATCAGAATATGATTCCAATTATGTTGAGGTTCATCCGGAGCTTTTTGGGTTGAGGTTTTATTTTTCTAAAAAGTATACCAATGTTGCCATCAATGTTCCTGATCAAGATAGGCGTCTTATTTTTCGTCCAAATTCAGGAAATAATCTTGGTGTGGGGTTTACCTACCAAAAATTTACTTTGAATATTGCTGGACCGCTTTCATTTTTGAATCCCAACAGACAATTAGACTTCCCGAAATATTGGGATCTTCAGGCTCATATGTATCCAAAGAAAATGATCATTGATTTCTTTGGACAATTTTATGACGGTTTCATTCTCAGTGAAGATCAACTACAAAACTCTGATCAGGATTACTTACGAGAAGATATCAAGCTTCGAAAATATGGCTTGAATGTGAATTACCTCTTTCATGGAGATAAACTTTCTCTTCAGGCTGCTTTTAACCAATCCCATATCCAGAAAAAATCTGCTTTTTCACCATTTGTTGGTTTCGAGGTATATGGTGGGAAAGTAACAGGGGATTCATTGTTGATTCCGAGTACGGAGCAGCTTGAATCTGTCAATTTTCGGAGGGTGAATTATTTTCAGTTCGGTCCAAAGGTAGGCGGGGCAGGGACCTTGGTTTTTGGAAAGGGCTTTTTCCTAACAGGTGTCGCAGGGATCAATTTAAGTTTGGGTTATGCTGAATGGGAAAATAGCTCTGTTGAAGAAAAATGGGGGGCTTTTCCAACTTTTTTCCTGAGAGGGTTCGCCGGTTATAATACTAAGAAGTTTTCCATTAATGCGAATTATGTATGGAAAAATCTGGCCCTTGTACAAGAGGAACCATTCGACCAAGCGATCAACACCGGAAATTACCGGATAAATTTTGTATACAAATTTGGGGTTGGGAAGTCATTTGAAAAGAAATTCCAAAAATTCAATCCTATCCGTCTGATCAGTAAAGATTGATTGTTTTTGCCTTGGGCTTTCTTTGATTTCACTTAGCTTTGAGTAATCAACGAAAACTACAAGCAACATGGATAATCGATTTGGTATCGCTGAATCTTTGGAAAGATTAGGGGTGAAATCCCAAAATTTAGGTTCTTCAACAGGGGAATCTTGGTTGGATTCCGGCAAAGACTTTTTCTCTTCTGTCTCTCCCGTAGATGGTTCGATTATAGCCGAAGTTCAGGAAACTAGTTCCGAGACCTATGAGTCTGTAATTTCCACCGCCCAAATGGCATTTGAAAAGTGGCGTTTGGTACCCGCTCCCAAACGAGGTGAAATAGTAAGAGAAATTGGAAACGCTTTACGGGAAGTAAAAGCAGATTTAGGCAAGCTTGTATCCTTCGAAATGGGGAAATCTTATCAGGAAGGATTAGGAGAAGTTCAGGAAATGATCGATATCTGTGATTTTGCAGTAGGATTATCCAGACAACTTTATGGTTTGACTATGCCATCCGAGCGTCCTGGGCATAGGATGTACGAACAATGGCACCCGCTTGGAATCGTCGGAATTATTTCCGCATTTAATTTTCCTGTTGCTGTTTGGTCCTGGAATGTTGCCTTAGCTTGGGTTTGCGGAGATGTGACCGTGTGGAAGCCTTCAGAAAAGGCTCCACTTTCCGGAATTGCTTGTCAGCATATAGTCAGTAAGATTTTCAAAAAACATGGGATGCCTGAAGGTATTTCGAACCTGATTATTGGGGATTACAAGGTAGGAGAGCTTCTTTCTCATGACCCGAGAGTGCCTTTGGTATCTGCTACAGGTTCTACTCGCATGGGTAAATTGGTAGGAAAGGCCGTGGGAGAGCGTTTGGGTAGAGCCCTTTTGGAATTAGGAGGAAATAACGCCATCATCATTACCGAAAACGCAGATTTGGATATGGCTATTCGGGGTGCACTTTTTGGAGCGGTGGGTACGGCAGGTCAGCGTTGTACCAGTACAAGAAGGCTGATTATCCATGAGAAAGTATATGATGAGGTGAAAAACAGATTGGCTTCTGCTTACAGTAAATTAGTGATAGGGGACCCATTGGATGAGCGAAATCATGTAGGACCATTGATCGACCGAGCTGCAGTAGAGATGTATTTGAAAGCAATTGAAAAAGTGAAGGAAGAAGGAGGGAAAGCTGTGGTAGAAGGTGGAGTTTTGAGTGGAGCAGGTTATGAATCTGGATGCTATGTCAAGCCTGCGATTTATGAGGCTGAAAACCATTTTGAAATTGTCCAGCATGAGACCTTTGCCCCGATTTTATATTTGATCAAATACAAAACTTTCGCTGAAGCAATCGCTCTGCATAATGGAGTTCCTCAAGGACTTTCTTCTGCGATCATGACTACCAATATGCGTGAAGCAGAAACTTTCTTGTCCGTTGCAGGATCTGATTGCGGAATTGCCAATGTGAATATTGGTACCTCCGGCGCAGAAATCGGAGGAGCCTTTGGTGGCGAAAAAGAAACTGGAGGTGGTCGCGAGTCAGGTTCAGATGCCTGGAAAGCTTATATGCGAAGACAAACGAATACGATTAATTACTCTACAGAATTGCCATTGGCGCAAGGAATCAAATTTGATATTTAACTGAAAAAAATAATTCTAGTTTAAAGTCCTCAGTAATTGTTTATTGAGGACTTTTTTCAATATCAGGTTTCTCTTCCGTGACTTTTATATAATGTGTTTTGAATCTACCTCAGCACATGATTTAATGGAAAAGGAAAAAAATGATTTTTTCAGGGCTTCGTTGGTTAATCAATGTTTTTACGATAAATGATTTTCATGGGGTAGTCCATGTTTGGGACTTTAAAATCAAATATCAATTTATTTTCTGTTACTTCACTGACTTTCAACCGGGTTGGAATACTTGAATATGTGTCAAGATACGATAGTATAGAATCCGTTTCGTTAAATAACCAAGTAGTTTTTATTTGTTTGTACTCCTTTTTATCAACCACTGTCATGATCAAAGAATCTTTGGTGAAAAAATTCATTTGATCCTCCTCTCTAAACTTGACTAGCCAATTCCATAATTCATCATCATTGGCTACTTGGTTTTGGACAATTTGAGATACTAAAAATGATTCATAAGGTTCATGGAGTTCTAGTTTCCAATTTCCAAGAAGTTTGTTTTGAATCGAAGTTTGAGAATAGGTGTTTGCTGAAAGATTTAGTAAAGCAAAGAAGAATAAAAATATTTTGATTTTCATAACAAAAAGAACAACTATTTTGAAATTAAAATATTCTTAATTGCTTTTATGTCAGGACGGTTTTGATTTAACAAATTTTAATGGGTGCGTAAAAAATGAAAATTTCAAAAAATAAAAAAGCCCCAGATTTCTCTGAGGCTAATGTGGGAGCTGAGGGATTCGAACCCCCGACCCTCTGCTTGTAAGGCAGATGCTCTGAACCAACTGAGCTAAGCTCCCGAATGGGTTTTTTACTTTCAAAAAGATGTGGGAGCTGAGGGATTCGAACCCCCGACCCTCTGCTTGTAAGGCAGATGCTCTGAACCAACTGAGCTAAGCTCCCATCTTTAGATTCCCGATCCATTTGAAAGGGAATGCAAAGGTAATTTGAAATTTATTTGAAGCAAATAAAGGGTTTTATTTTTTTTAATCAATTTGATAAATGATTGATTATGAGTTGGAAAATTTCTTCTTCATTTACTCAATATTCAACATCACTCCCGCTCTAAACCATCGGCCTGGCATTTGGACTGTTCCAGCTTCAATGTAATCGGTATTTGTGATATTGGAGGCTTCTGCAAAAACTCCAATTTTTCCAGCTCGATTATAATCAACTCGCATATCCAAAAGGAAATAGGGGTCTTGTCCCATCCGTTCGATGAACCGCATTTTGGTATTCCATTCCACCTTCTTTCCTATCCCCAAAAGCAGTCCGCCTAACAGCTGATTTTTGAGGGCAGTTAAAGCATAGCGGGTTTCTGTTCCAGGTTGCTCAACCAAATCAGCATTAATGTAATTGTAGGAAAACATGGCCTCTTTGACTGAAAATAGACTAGAGTTGTTATTCCATCGGTAAGTGAATGCTAGTTCGATTCCATCAAAGTTCACTTGATTAAAGTTTTGAGGTTGCCACGGTGTGTCTGCGTCAGGCCGGGTCCATTCTATGAGATCATCCGTTTTCCGAATGAAATAAACTGCCTCTGCAAAGAATCTTCCCTCAATCCACTTTGCTCCAATTTCAAAGTTTTGGGCTTCTTCCGGAAGTAGATTTTCATTTCCAATGTTTGTTGGGCCTACGTAGTATAAATCTGTGTAGGTTGGGATTCGAAAGCTTTTTCCCAAACTGGAATAGAATCGAAGGGCGTCGGTAGCTTGAAAACCAGCTTCCATTCCGGGGAAGTGTTTCCATCCCCAGTCATCAAAATAATTGGAATAAATACCTGCTCTAAAATCAAACCGATCCCCCAAAGGAATAAACTGCTCCAAAAATATTCCTCCAAGCGTACGGTTTCTTGCGCCCAAATTGTTGCTTTCTAGTTTTTCTTCCCGGATTTCAGCTCCAAAACCAGTTTTCCCCCAACTAGACTCCAAGCTTCCGTTCAGTTCCAGAGCATAAATGTTGGAGATATGATTGTTTTGATAGAATTCAGGTTCATTTCTTCTGAGTCGGTACTCATCTTCATTCTTTCTCCAGTATGCTCGTGTATTTAAATAAAGGTTCCGATTGGAGAAAGTGTGACTTATAGCTCCTAAGCTAGTCTGAATGCTTTCCCATTGGTCAGGAAAAGCGCTGGTATAAAAACCATTTGCTCCGAAAGTTCTATCGGTATAAGCAATCATTCCTCGGATAGAATGGTTTTCATTTAAATCCAATCCTCCTTCATAGAAAAGGTTGCTGACTTGATAATCTGAATTATACCAATGTCCATTGGATTTATCTCGGGAAAGACTCAAGTTTTGCTTGAATGAACCTAAAGGAAGTGAGCCAGCAAAACTCAATCCCTGCATTCCAAAATCCCCTGCATAGCCTTGCAATCTCATGCTACGTTGGTCACTCAATTCAGTGATAACATTTACTGCTCCGGCATAGGCATTTTGCCCAAAAATCCGAGCTCCCGGTCCTTTCAAAACCTCAACCCGATCAATATTTATTAGTGGAACAGGGATATTCATCATATGATGCCCGGTTTGTGGATCGGTAAGTTTGATCCCATTTAGAAGCATGAGCGTCTGATTAAAAGACCCACCACGAATACCTATATCTGCTTGAACTCCTGTTACACCTCGTTGGCGAACATCCACTCCCGGAACAAAAGCAAGTGCTTCCTGAAGACTTCTTCCAGGAGTTGTTTCTAGCTGTGGTTTGGTTACCACAGAGATATTCCTGTTTTGTTTTGAGAAGGGAATTTGAAGTCTGTTTTCCTGAATAATGATTTCTTCCAGGTTTTGGGATACAGTATCCACTTGCCCCCAAGCATAGGCGGTCGCCAACAATGCTGCGAAGGTCAATAGTACTTTTCTCATAAAGATCAATGCGTAATAGTAAGGCAAAGTTGGAGCGTAAAAATTCCTTATCCAATTTTTAGATGGATGTAAAAAATGGTTAATGCTAGATGTACTTGTGTAAAATAGGCTTGATAAAACTCTTCTTGTCCGTACTTTTAAGGAACAAACAAAAAATAGAAATATGGTTAGAAAATTAGCTTTTGGACTGTTGTTTTCGATCAGTGTTGGGGTCGGGGCCAGTTTTGCCCAACAGGGTTTAGCAAATAATCAGGCAGATTTTGGTGAATTTATTGACCGTAAAGGGACCTACACCCGGACAGCTTCCGGAAAGCCAAGTGAGAATTACTGGCAAAATGAAGCTGATTACCAAATTGAAGTCACCCTAAATGAAGACGAGCATGTTCTCAGTGGAAAAGTGACTATTGATTATACCAATAACAGCCCAGAGGAATTGGAGTTTGTTTGGCTTCAATTGGAGCAAAACCGATTTACAGAAGACTCACGTGGAGCTTTGACTACGCCTATCCAAGGTTACCGCTACAATGGGGATGCCGATGGAGGTTTTGATATTTCGGCTGTCCAGGCAAAAGTCGGATCTAAGGGCTCTGTTTCTTCCAAATACCTGATCAACGATACCCGTATGCAGGTTTGGTTTAATGAACCAATTCCGGCAAAAGGAGGAAAAGCGACCATTTCTATGAATTTTTCCTTCAAAGTTCCTGAGAAAGGGATGGATAGAATGGGGAGACTGAAGGTGGAAGACGGATGGATTTATGCTTTTGCCCAGTGGTATCCTAAAATGTCTGTATTCGATGATATTGAAGGATGGAATGTCGAACCATATTTGGGAGCTGGTGAGTTCTACTTGGAATACGGTGATTTTGATTATAAAGTGACCGTTCCATACGATCACATTGTGGTAGGATCAGGGAAGTTGATGAATCCAAAAGATGTATTGTCAAAAGAACTTCAGGATCGCTATGCAAAAGCGCAAGCGAGTGATGAAACAGTTTATTTGGTTTCTCCTGAGGAGATCCAGAACACGGAGCTAACTCGTCCTAAGCAGGAGGGAATGATTACTTGGCATTTCCAGATTGAAAATTCTCGGGATGTGGCTTTTGCTACTTCTAAGACCTTTATTTGGGATGCAGCAAAAATCAATTTGCCTAGTGGCAAAACCATTCTGGCTCAATCAGTATATCCTAAAGAGTCGGATGGGGAAGGAGCTTGGTCTAGATCTACAGAATACTCCAAAGCTTCCATCGAGCACTATTCTCAGATGTGGTTCGAGTTTCCTTATGAAACAGCTACCAATGTGGCAGCAGACATCGGGGGAATGGAATATCCAGGTTTGAACTTCTGTAGATATACTTCCAAAGGAGAAGGACTTTGGGGAGTGACTGATCATGAATTTGGCCACAACTGGTTCCCGATGATCGTTGGTAACAATGAGCGCCGCTACGCCTGGATGGACGAAGGATTCAACACCTTCATCAATCACTATAGTACCTTAGCTTTCAATGATGGGGAATATTCCTCCAATCTGAATCAAACCCGACGATACAACAATTACTTCCTCAATGACAATCGAGAGGGAATTGATACCTATCCAGATGTGGCAAGAACTTCCAACTTGGGGATGGTCGCTTATATGAAGCCAGGAATTGGGTTGATTATGTTAAGGGAATACATTCTGGGGCCTGAGCGTTTTGACAATGCTTTCCGATCTTATATCAAGACTTGGGCTTATAAGCATCCACAGCCTTCTGATTTCTTTAATCATATTGAAAATGTGGCTGGAGAAAATCTTTCTTGGTTCTGGAAAGGTTGGTTCTTTGGAAATGGAAATATTGACCTAGCGATAAATGGTGTGGTACCTTATGCAGGAAATTATGTGGTTGTTCTCGCAAATAAAGGTGATATCCCAATGCCAGTGTTATTGGAAATCGAATTTGAGGATGGAAGCAAGGAGCGTCAAATGATTCCGGTAGAAATCTGGCAGCGAGGTGATACTTGGAATCACATGATTAAGACTGATAAAAAGGTCACTTCGGTTACCATTGATCCGGATAAAATTTTGCCTGATGTCAATTTAGGAAATGACCATTGGCCACAGCCTATTTACGACGAAGATTAAAATTACAAACCCGATCAAAAATTCAATTGATCGGGTTTTTTCATTTAAAAATCATCGTTGATTTCCAGCCAATAGCCATCGGGATCCTGGATGTAAATTTGTCGCACTCCGTCTGGTCTAGTAGTGATTTTTCCTTTTTCCCCTGGCCAATCTTCAAATGGATAATTGGTTGATCTAAGCCGGGCTACAAAACCATCCATATCTGCAATGCTGAAGCAAAGGTGGTTGGTTTTGGAGATTTCTTGTGGTATCTCAGTCGCTTCGATAAGATGAAGCGCAGCACCTCCTCCTATATCATACCAAGCATGCAATCCATCTTTGAATGGCTCTTCGATTTCCGTCAGATTCAAGATTTTTTGATAGAAGTCCATACTTTTCTCAAGATTAGAAACATGGACTGCTATATGGTTGACTTTTATTTGGGCTGTTAAGGTTTGAGTTACCATAAGGATGCAAACTGTGAAAATGAAGTGTTTCATGTGATTATGCTCGATTTTTAAACAAAGAAGGTACAGCTTTTTGCCAAAAATCTCCTCGGAATAAAACAAAAAAGCTGACCCTGTTAGGAGTCAGCTTTCAAGTGAAGTAGTATTTATTATTCTTCTTCTTCGATCATCCTGCTGAGGTCAGCAGCCATCGCGATTCGGTCTGCTTCATCAAAAAGCTTTATGGCTTGTTGGTAAACCTCATTGATGTCATTTATTACCATGTAGAAGGCATCATCATCGTACAATTGTCTGCCTAAATGAGCTTTAATCAAAACCTTCAAATAGTCTTTGGACTGATTGAAATCCTCTTGGTCAAATTTTACTTTATTTTTCTCTCCGATAGCAACCAAATCTCGTAACATTGCATCGCTTACTTCATAGCTTTTATAATATTCCTCAAGGCTCATATCAGTAAAGTCATCCTTGTGTTTGTTGCTGAAGTCCAAGATGAATTCTCTGGAAGAATCTGAGTTGAATAATCGAGTCACATAAGCTGAGCTGTAAGTGGTATCCAAAGGAACAAAGTAGTCTGGCATGATTCCTCCGCCACCATATACGATTCGGCCTTTCTTAGTCTCGTATTTTAGGCTATCGTTGAATTTGATGCTATCCGCTGAGAAAAACTCTCCATGCTCATATCGCTCAATCCAATCCCGCTCGTAGGCTTCATAATTGGAATCGTAAGGTTTTTGGATAGATCGTCCAGACGGTGTGAAATAGCGAGCGATAGTCAAACGGAGTTCAGCCCCATCAGAAAGATCAATTGGCATTTGGACCAATCCTTTTCCAAACGTACGGCGACCTACGATTAAGCCTCGGTCATTATCCTGAATGGCTCCCGCCAAGATTTCAGATGCAGAGGCAGAACCCTCATTTACCAATACGATCACTGAACCATCTTCGAATAGTCCCGGACGGAAAGCATAAGCCTTTTGACTATACTGTTGAACTTTTCCTTCTTGAGAAACAATCAAATCACGATCACCCAAGATTTCATCTGCAATGTTGATAGCAGCGCCCATATAACCGCCAGGGTTGCCCTGAAGGTCAATCACAAGCTTTTTCATTCCCTGATTCTTCAAATCAGTGACAGCCTCTTGGAATTCATTATAGGTTGTCGCCGCAAATCGCGTGATTTTCACATAACCGATCTCATCATTGATCATGTATGAAGCATTGATACTGTATTGAGGAATCTTATCCCGGGTAATTTCATACGTGATCAATTCGGGCTGATTTTTCCGCTTGATGTCGACAATCACTTTGGAGCCTTTTGGTCCACGAAGAAGATCGAATACATCCCGGTTGGTAATTCCGATTCCGGCAACAGTCTCTCCATCTACGTTTATGATTTGATCTCCTGATTGAATACCCAGAGCTTCAGATGGACCTCCTGTCAAAGGTGCAACGACATAAATTGTATCGCGAATGATTCCAAACTCCACTCCAATACCATCAAATTCTCCGTCAAGTTGGGATTGAGCTAAAGAAGCATCCCGAGCAGGAATATAGCTGGAGTGAGGGTCTAGGTTTTCGAGCATTTTGGTGATCCCATATTCAACCAATTCGGTGGTATTGACACTGTCCACATAATCACGGTTGATGTAGGTCATAATCTCCTGCATTTTATACAAAGCTGCTCGGAGATCGTTCTGATTTTTTTCAGGCTCTGCAAAAGTGGCTCCAATCCAAATGCCTGCAGAAATTGCAAGAGCTAAAAAGATGGGAAGTCGAATTTGAGCTTTGGAATTTTTTGTATTACTCACAATGATTTGGTTTTAAGGAAATTCAAATAGCCAGACAACTTAGATTAAAACCTGAAGCTTTCCCAGAAATTTGGGATGGGGCCTAGCTTTCTTTATACGAATGTAACGGATAAAGGTCTGTTTTTGTCTCCTGAATTCTGTTAAAAATAATTATTTTTGCGCAATGCAGGTTCCCCAAAATTTTAATAAAACCTCCGTGGCTGACTTAGTGTCCCACAATTATGTTTTTGCTTCGGTCCTGCATTACTTCGGGATCAGTTTTTATCAATACCCTACTGACTCTCTAGAGCAAGTTTGTAAAAAACATCGGGTAAAGCCCAATCAGTTGATTTCAGAACTGGAATCATGGGCGGCTCGAAAAGAGCCAACACCGGAAGATCTATATCTGAATCCCATTGAAGTTTTGGTGGCCTATCTGAAAAAGAAGCACTATTACTTCGTCCGTCAAGAGCTACCATTTTTATCCAATTTGATTTCTGGAGTTCAGGCTGAAAAGGGCTTTGAGCAATTGATGGCAGATTTGAAAATCATGTTCCCGCTTTTTGTGGAGGATTTTATCCATCATATCCATGAAGAGGAAAGCCGTCTTTTCAAGCGAATTGAATTGCTACAGGATATTGAGGATGGCAATTTTGCCTTGCATGATGCATTGACAATTCTGGAAAAGGATCCTGTGCGTCTTTTGGCTGAGGAGCATGAAATCCATGATGATGAAATGGAAGGGATCCGGAAATTGACAGATAATTATTCCCTTGAAGATTCAGCCCCTTTGACGATGAAGGTACTTTTCCATGAGTTACAGAATTTTGAAAGGGAATTGACCATTCATGCTCAAATCGAAGACGAATTGCTGTTTCCAAAAGCAGTTGAGCTTGAAAAAGAAGTACTTCGAATGATCCATCAAAAAATCCGTACCAACTAATGGCTAGAATTTTAGCGATTGACTTGGGTACTAAAAGGACCGGTCTTGCTGTCACTGACCCCATGCAGATCGTGGCAAATCCGCTTGAAACTATCCCAACGGAAGATTTGTTGGACTTTCTGAAAAAGTACTTCGAAAAAGAAAATGTGGAGGATGTCGTGCTTGGTCTTCCGAAAAATTTACAAGGAGAATCTACCCAAATGACCGAAAATGTCTATCAGTTGAGAGAAAAGCTTGCAGGTCTTTTCCCAGCAAAAAAGATTCATTTGGTAGATGAACGATTTACTTCAAAAATGGCCATGCAGTCTATGATTAGCATGGGAAGCAAGAAAAAAGACAGGCGTGAAAAATCCGGAAATCTGGATAAAATAAGCGCTACCATAATCTTACAATCCTTTCTGACACAACGATGATTTACCCAATCGTAGCCTACGGCAACCCTATATTAAAAAAAGAAGCTTTGGACATTCCTGAAGGAGAAAATGTTCAGGAATTGATCGATTCCATGTACGCAACCATGGATCGGGCAAATGGGGTAGGCCTTGCTGCTCCGCAGATCAATCAAGGAATTCGACTTTTTGTAATCGATAGCAGTTTGATGCTTGGTGAAGATGATGAAGAAAAAGGAATCCGCCGGGCATTTATCAATCCAATTATTCTCGATGAATACGGTGATGACTACGGCTTTGAAGAAGGCTGCTTGAGTATTCCTGATGTTCGGGCTGAGATTATCCGCCCTGAAAAATTGACCATCGAATATTACGATGAGAACTGGAATCTAAAAGAGGAGGAATTCTCCGGTATGACCGCCCGTGTGATTCAGCATGAGTATGATCATTTGGAGGGAATTCTCTTTATTGATTACCTAAACGGGTTGAAAAAACGCTTGATCAAGTCCAAATTGATCGATATCAGTAAAGGCAAAGTGCCGACTGATTACCGCATGATTTATCCTCTTAAATGAGTCCCGCTCCAAACCTCCAAATTGCCTTAATACAGACTGATCTATTTTGGAAAGATCGGGTTGCAAACTTGGCTATGCTGGAGGAGAAAATATGGCAAATTCAGGGTCCGGTTGATTTGATTTTACTTCCGGAAATGTTTCCAACGGGATTTACCATGGAAGTGAAGGAAGTAGGCGAACCTATGAACCTCCATGTGACGAAGTGGATGCAGCAGATGGCCAAACAAAAAAAATCCGTCGTTGCCGGAAGTGCCATCATTCATGAATCCGGCAAATATTATAATCGTCTTCTTTGGGTGAGTCCTTCCGGGAAAGTTGATTTTTATGATAAACGCCATCTTTTCCGGATGGCAGATGAGCATCAGTTATTTTCGGCAGGAAATCAATTACCCATTTTTGAGATAAAAGGTTGGAAAATCTGCCCTCAGATTTGCTATGATCTTCGATTCCCTGTTTGGTCTAGAAATAAAGTCCAGTCAGAGGGGCAATTGGCTTATGATCTGATTTTTTATGTCGCCTCTTGGCCGGCGGCTAGAGTATCTGCTTGGGATGCCTTGCTTCCTGCCAGAGCAATTGAAAACCTTGCATATTCCATTGGCCTTAATCGAGTGGGTACAGATGGTAACAAGATCCTTTATAATGGGCATTCTGCAGCATATGATTTTAAAGGTGAATGCTTGCTAAATTTCGGAGAAGAAGAAAGTATTCAAATTGTAAATCTTGATTTGGAGAAGCTGAAGGAATATCGCAAAAAGTTTCCTGCATGGAGAGACGGGGATTCTTTTCAGTTGGAATAAAGCCCATTCAATGGGTCTGATTTATGTTTTTGGGATTTGAAACCCGCATAAATTCTGTATTTTAGCCCCGCAAAATTCATCCTGTCTTTCCATTTTTCTTCGTAGACCTATTTTCAAGCACTTAAGGATAAGGGTCTTGGCTTGGATCCACAGGATTTCTTTCAATTTTCAGTTTTGATAATCATGAGTAATTCGACTCCAAAAATTCTTTACACCCTAACTGATGAGGCGCCTGCCTTAGCCACGTATTCATTTCTACCCATTGTCCAGGCTTTTACAAGTTCTGCAGCTATTGAAGTAGAGACGAGAGACATTTCTTTGTCGGGAAGAATAATTGCCAATTTTCCACAGTATTTAAAGCCTGAACAACAAATTGGAGATGCTTTGGCTGAACTGGGTCAAATAGCAAAAACCCCTGAGGCCAACATTATCAAATTGCCTAATATTTCAGCATCAGTTCCTCAATTGAAGGCAGCTATCAAAGAACTTCAAGGAAAAGGCTATGCCCTTCCAGATTATCCTGAAGAGCCAAAGACGGAGGAAGAAAAAGCAATTAAGGCTACTTACGATAAAATCAAAGGATCCGCGGTGAACCCGGTTTTGAGAGAAGGTAACTCCGATCGGAGAGCTCCACAGGCTGTAAAAGCTTACGCTAAAAAGCATCCTCATAGTATGGGAGCTTGGAGTCCTGAATCCAAAACGCAAGTGGCGAGTATGTCCTCCGGGGATTTTTACGGAAGCGAACAATCCTGTACCCTTCCACAGGAGGATGAGGTAAGCATTGTTTTGGAAGGAAAAGATGGAAGTAAAAAAGTATTGAAGGAAGGGTTGAAATTACAAAAAGGTGAGATCATCGATGCCTCCACCATGAGTATTTCTGCCTTGAGTGAGTTCTTCCAAAAAGCCATAGCTGAAGCCAAAAAGGATGGAGTATTATTCTCTATTCACATGAAGGCTACCATGATGAAGGTGTCTGATCCTATCATTTTTGGCCATGCAGTAAAAGCATTCTTCAAGCCTGTTTTCGATAAATATCAGCAGGAATTGGAAAGTGTAGGCGCTGATCCAAACAATGGTTTCGGGGATGTGTTATCTGCGATTGATAAACTTGACGATTCGACTAAAGCTGCTATTCAACAAGATATAGAGGCTTGCTTCACTGATCGCCCGGATTTAGCCATGGTGAATTCAGATAAGGGAATCACCAACCTGCATGTTCCTTCTGATGTGATTATTGATGCATCTATGCCAGCAATGATCAGAAGTTCAGGTAAAATGTGGAATAAAGCCGGCAAGCTGCAGGATACCTTAGCTGTAATTCCGGATCGAAGCTATGCGGGTGTTTATCAAGCAACCATTGATTTCTGTAAGAAACATGGTGCATTTGATCCTGCTACCATGGGATCAGTACCAAATGTCGGTTTGATGGCTCAAAAAGCGGAGGAATATGGGTCTCATGATAAAACCTTTGAAATTCCTTTTGCTGGTACTGTTAAAGTAGTGGACAAGGCAGGTGAGGTATTGATGTCACATGAAGTGGGGCAGGGGGATATTTGGAGAATGTGCCAGACTAAAGACGCTCCAGTTCAGGATTGGGTGAAATTGGCTGTTACCCGTGCTAAGCAATCTCAAACTCCGGCTGTATTCTGGTTGGATCCTGAACGGGCTCACGATGCTGAGTTGATTAAAAAGGTAAATGAATACTTGCCTCAACATGGTTTAGAAGGTGTTGAAATTCATGTTATGGATCCTGTCGAGGCGACCAATTTTTCTTTGGCTAGAATAAAAGAAGGATTGGATACCATCTCGGTTACAGGGAATGTCCTTCGTGACTACTTAACTGACCTTTTCCCGATTTTAGAATTAGGAACTAGTGCCAAAATGCTTTCTATCGTTCCTTTGATGAATGGTGGAGGTCTTTTTGAAACCGGTGCCGGAGGTTCTGCTCCAAAGCATGTGGAGCAATTTGTGACGGAAGGACATTTGAGATGGGATTCTTTAGGAGAGTTTTTGGCATTGGCTGTTTCTTTGGAGCATCTAGGTAGAATGTATGGAAATGAGCGAGCAATGCTACTTGCTGAGACCTTGGATCAGGCTACCGGAAAATGGCTCGAAAATGATAAGTCTCCAGCTCGTGTAGTTGGCAAATTGGATAATCGAGGAAGTCATTTTTACTTGGCGCTATATTGGGCTGAAGCTTTGGCAGCACAGAATAAAAATGCCGAGTTGAAAGAGAAATTTACTCCAGTAGCAGCAGCTTTGGCAAGTCAGGCTGATGCAATTGAAGCTGAGCTAAATGAGGCTCAAGGACACTCCGTTGATATTGGGGGATATTACAGGCCAAATGCTGAAAAAACGGCAAAAGCTATGCGTCCTAGTCATTTGCTAAATGAAATCATCAACAGCATAGCGTAATTGAAATTTATAAGGACAGAAAAAGCTGCGTTTTTCAACGCAGCTTTTTTTATTCTTCATCAAAACTGATTTGATGCTGCCTTAGAAACTCTTTGATGACTTTGACATGAATACATTCTCCCAAATGGATGAATGCATAATCATTGATCTTTTTACTTTTCCCATGGGCTACAATTTCCTTGTCTTCAATATCAAATCCTAGGTGAAGGTGCTTTGTTCGGCTTTGCATTCCAATTATTCTTCCTTCCGAATCAAATAAAGGTCCGCCACTTTGCCCTCTTAATCCAGGAGTACTCATTTCAATCCCGTAGATTTTTCCATTTTGATCACCCAAAAAACGAGTCAGCATTCCTTCAATTGGGAATCTCGGAGATCGAGCAGCTCCCTGCGAGGTCCATTCCAAAAGATTTTTTTCGGGATTGTATTTAAAGTTTGAAAATTCAGGGAACGGAAATCCCAATCGACATAGCATAGCTCCTGGCTGTGCAGATTGATCATCTTTCAAGAATTTGGCTCTTCCTTGAAAATGATGTTTGTTGAAACCCTCGAATTTGATCAAAGCCAAATCATAATTAGGGTGGAGAACAAAACGGATGTTTTTGATTTCATCGACACAATCCACAAATGTGATTCGCATTTCGCAGGCTTTGTCTTGAGACAAGTTGAGGGATTTTGCCAAGATATTCTGCTGCTTTCCACTAAGCCCGGGACTTTGATCGAGGAAAGCCCGATAATTTTTGTTGATGGCATCAGCCTGCATAATCCATTGGGCGACATGACGGCAGGTTAAAGCCCATCCTTCCTCATTGACAAAAAACAAGGTGGCCGAACCCCGCTGTATGCTTTTCCCTCCAAAATTCCTGGATATGGAATGGATAGCTCTGGTGTAACCTGCAACTTCTTGAATAGCTTTTACAAACATGATTTTAATTGTAGTGGATGGTTTAAAATAGCGATTCAGAAGGCAAAAAATCAGTTTTCGGGAAAATTCTTGAAAAAAGTTTTTTTCGAAATCGATTGAAAATTAGCTTCGGCTTGGTTCTGGTTTCTAGACTGCTTTTTCGTTTGGGCTAGCCAAAAAATTGTAATAACTTTAACCAAATTCTAACATTTTGACCGAATAAGGGACAGAAAAAGAAGTTTTTAGAATCAAACCTATACGTTAATCAATAAAATTATGAGCAAAATTAAAGTCGGAATCAACGGATTCGGAAGAATCGGAAGACTTGCCTTTCGCGCAGCCCAAGAACGAAATGATATCGAAGTAGTAGCTATCAATGACCTGATCGATGTGGACTACATCGCTTACATGTTGAAGTATGACTCTACGCACGGTCGTTTCAAAGGAACCGTTGAAGTAGAAGATGGAAAATTGGTAGTCAATGGAAAAGCTATCCGCGTGACTGCTGAGAAAAACCCTGCTGACCTTAAATGGGGTGAGGTAGGAGCTGACTATGTCATCGAATCTACAGGTATATTTTTGACCAAAGAAAAAGCACAAGGTCATATCGATGCTGGAGCGAAAAAAGTAATCATGTCTGCTCCTTCCAAAGATGACACGCCAATGTTTGTAATGGGGGTAAATGAAGAGGCGTATACTCCTGATATGACTTTCGTGTCTAATGCTTCTTGTACTACCAACTGTCTAGCTCCAATTGCAAAGGTTTTGCATGACAATTGGGGTATTGAAGAAGGTCTTATGACTACTGTTCACGCAACTACTGCTACTCAGAAGACAGTAGATGGCCCTTCAGCTAAGGACTGGAGAGGTGGACGTGGTGCTGGACAAAATATCATTCCTTCCTCAACTGGTGCTGCAAAAGCAGTAGGAAAAGTAATTCCTGAATTGAATGGAAAATTGACAGGTATGGCATTCCGAGTTCCGACTCCGGATGTTTCTGTTGTTGATTTGACTGTTCGATTGAAGAATCCAGCTACTTATGAGGAAATCTGTGCAAAAATGAAGGAATATTCAGAAGGGCCTATGAAGGGAGTATTGGGATATACTGAAGATGCAGTAGTTTCCAATGATTTCGTGGGTGATGCTCGTACCTCTATTTTTGATGCGGGAGCAGGAATTCAACTTTCTGATACCTTCGTGAAAGTAGTTTCATGGTATGATAATGAATGGGGGTATTCCAATAAGGTCCTTGACCTATTGGCATACATCGCCAATAAATAATTTTAAGAAGCTCCGGAAACGGAGCTTTTTTATTTCCTTAAATTGAAGGAATCAATGACCCTGAAACAGGGTTAATCATATGTAATGGGTATGTACCTTCCTTTATTCCCTTTGAAGTTGGTTGTTTTCCCGGGAGAGCAACTAAATCTCCATATTTTCGAGCCTCGCTACCGGCAATTATTGGCTGATGTGGAGGAAGGAAAACTCAGTTTCGGCATTTGTACCTATTTGGATAAGTTGACTGGCTTTGGGACAGAGGTGGTTTTGGAAAAGGTATATAAGCGCTATCCAGACGGTAGATTGGATATCAAAACAAGGGGAAAGCGGGCTTTCCGAATTCAGACTTTTGATAATCCCGTGAAGGGAAAATTATATGCAGGGGGAGAAGTTGAATTTTTTGAAAACTCACCTGTTGTCACTGCGGTGCAAAATCATGAATTTCTTTTTTACCTGAAGGAGTTATTATACTTATTCCATTTTTCGGAAGAAATAAATCCAGAACAGACAAGCTCCTTTACCTACGCGCATAAAATCGGGTTGAAAGTGGAGGAGGAACTTGAATTACTACAAATTCCGGAAGAAGGGAAACGAATGGAGTATTTGATCAAGCATTTTAAGAGGATCATTCCAGTGATCAAGAATATTGAGCGTGCCAAGGAGATCATCAAGCTAAATGGTCATTTTAAAAACTTGGATCCCCTAGATTTCTAACAGCTTATTCTAGTATCTTTTGTGCCCTGCTTAGGTTGTCGCTTGCTTGAAGGATTTTGTTCTTTAAAACCGGATTGAAATCTGGTCTTGAATTGAGAAAATCCTGAACCATTTGATCGGCTTCGGGAGAATTGTATTGTCCGAAAGTATTGGAAGCCCAACCTTTCGGAAAGAAAATATCTCCTGTCCGCTGAATCTCTTCCATCAGTTCCAATGCAAGAGGGACAAGTTTAATACTTTCTTTTTGTCTTATTGGATGATGAATGAAGCCACAGGCAGAAAGTACCCAAGACTCTTTTTCCCGATTCTTGGCATCTTTAAAAGACAAAAATAAAGCATCCCGATCTTCCACCTTGCTTGAAAGAGCTGGTCTTAGAAAATCAAATCTTGCCAAACGATCAGAATTAGTAATTCGGGACCTTTCTTGATCTAATATCCCTTCTGATTTTGGATGTCCAAAAAGTGCCAGGTTCATTGCCAGACTGGTGAAATTATCCGGACTCAAATTCAAGTTTTGAATAGCTAGGTCCTTATTCCAGATTTTATAGAGTTTATTTTGTCCTTCTTCAGTAAAAGCAATTCCACTGTAGAGATTATAGAGGGACTTCTTTACGTTTGATTTGAGGTCCTGATTTAACCTTTCCCAAATCAAGGCTTCCATCATTTCTGCTTCCATTATCCTTGATTCCTCGCCCAAAAACGTCCAGAATAGCGTACTTGCCTGTCCAGCTATCAATCGGAGGATGATCTCGTTATTTTCCTGCTGTAATCCTGCCTTGATTACTTCTAGATTTTTTGATGGCTTAACATCTCCATTCAGGGTGTTTTCAAATAGATTAAGAAAAGCACTTGCGCGACTAACTTCATTTTCGATACTTGGAATTCGATCCAGGTAGGCTTCATCTATCGGAAATACCCCATATCCTAATCCGTTGCTGTTATAAAGAATTGCTAAAGGCTTGACCAATCCTTTTGCCTCCTGAATCTCAACTGAACGGCCTTTCATTGATACAGGAATCACTTTATCTCCTTCTTCATAGATCAACGTCACTTCAAAAAGTTGAGGCCAGACTTTATGACTTCCGTCTTCTGCCTGTTGTGAAAGCGAGAGAGATTCGATTTTTCCAGTAACATCCAGTTTCAATTCTTGCGAAAATATTGGCCTACTGGACTGATTCACCCAAACTTCGCTCCAAGCCATTAGGTCTTCAGGAGTTTGCTGATCGAGCAATTGTACTAGGTCATTCCACTCCGCATTTCCATCCGCAAAATTTTTGATATAAGCTTGAATTCCTTTTCTGAACGCTTCTTCTCCCATCAAAGTCTCTAGCTGTCGCATCATGATTGGAGCTTTGTTGTAGATGATTCCACCGTAAAGCGAACCTGCATTCTTGAGGTTTGCCAGCTCCTGACGAATAGGATTGGTGCCTTTGGTCCGGTCTTCGGAATAGGCTCCTGGATATAAAGAGGTAAGGAAAAGTAAATCATGATTGATTTCTGGAAAAGCTGGATTAGCGATTTTCCCAGCCATGAAATTGGCAAAAACCTCTTTCATCCAGACATCATTAAACCACTTCATGGTGACCAAATCCCCAAACCACATGTGGGCAGTTTCATGTCCAATCAACTTTGCTCGACTCAATAACTCCGAATCTGTAGCATTGGGATCTAAAAACAACGAACTTTCTCTATACTGAATTGCTCCAACATGTTCCATGCCTCCATATTGGAAAATCGGAATAGTTGCAAAATCGAGTTTTTGAAATGGGAATTTGTAATCCGTGTATTCTTCCAAAAATGAAACAGATTGCTGGTGAAGCCGGAAAATCTCAGGAATACTGGCCTTTATTTTTTCCTCATTGGTTTCCCTGTAAAGCATATGCAACGGAAACCCTTCTATAGAGCTAGCTTCCTCAAATTTGCCGGCAACAAAGGAAAACAAATAAGTGCTCATCAAGTCCGACTTCGCAAACTCATGAATGTAAAACTCACTATTCTTAGTTTTTTGAACCAAAGGAGCTCCAGCCAAAACTTTCCAGTCTTTGGGAGCGGAGACTTTAAGGGTATAATTAGCTTTTAGATTTGGCTGATCAAAGCAAGGAAAAAGCGTACTGGCTCGATCGGGAACTAGTAAAGTATATAGAAACTCATCGTTCCTATTCAGGGACAAATCACCTGCAATGAATTCAATCTCAATTTGATTTTGTCCTTTCTGGAGGTATTTATTCGAAATTATCAAATGTTCCTGCTCATGAAGGATTTCTGCCGAACTCCCATTCACTTTCAGGATTTTTACTTTCTCTCCAGACTCATTGAAATCCAAAATCAAGGGATGCTGAAGATCTGAAAGGATAAGATCAAGAGTCAGCCTGGAGGGAATCGGTTCTTCTTTCTTTTCAGGAATAGAAAATTCTAATTGGTAATGAATCTGGCTAATCTGCTGGCTTCGGTAATCAGCAAGTTCTTTTGAAATTCCCGGATCATAAAAATGCTCATCAGAAACAGGTTCGGCGCAACTGATCAAAATCAAAGTCAAGCAAAGGATGGGCAGGATGTTTTTCATTCCGAAACCTTGCGAAAAAGTGTTTGAATAACAAGAGGAATTTTTTCAGAATGTAGTCCAAACCTTTAAAAACAAAAAAGCAGGCAGATCGACCTGCTTTATGTGATCCCGCTGGTCCCGATCTTTTTCGGGACGATATCATTTCATTCATCGGGACAGGCTTCTCGCCCCGCTTCTGGTTGACTATTATTTCCTGAAAATAAAAAAGCAGGCCGATTGACCTGCTATTTGTGATCCCGCTGGGGCTCGAACCCAGGACCCTAACATTAAAAGTGTTATGCTCTACCAGCTGAGCTACGGAATCAAACTATCAAATAAAAAGCGGATTGACTCCGCTCATAAAGTGATCCTGTCAGGACTCGAACCTGAAACCTACTGCTTAGAAGGCAGTTGCTCTATCCAGTTGAGCTACAGGACCTGGAAAATAAGTCGGGGTGGCAAGATTCGAACTTGCGACCTCCACATCCCAAATGTGGCGCGATAACCGGGCTACGCTACACCCCGAACTTTTTAACTCCTTAATGTTGGCCTCAGGAATTTTCCTGATTGAATTCCCAATCGTTATTGGGCATTCTTTGTGAACCTGCTGGTCCCGATCTTTTTCGGGACGATATCAACTTGCTTCGCTTCGTTTCATCGGAACAGGCTTCTCGCCCAAACTCCCTTTAAGGTTTTTGTGATCCCGCTGGGGCTCGAACCCAGGACCCTAACATTAAAAGTGTTATGCTCTACCAGCTGAGCTACGGAATCAGATTGTAGAATTTCATCGCTGAAATTCCTTGTGAAAACTTGTCAAATCAAGCTCCCTACCTTGCTTTTTGGTAGATCATTGCCGTAATTGGACTGCAAATTTATGACTCTGGATTTTAAATGCAAAACGACAAGTCAATCTTTCTGGTAAAAGTTTCTTTGTTTTTTATTTTACTTTTGCAAGTCACTTGTAATCAAGTGTTTGCAAATGATCTTATGAAGGCAGATTCTCTGTTTGAGAACAGGAGCTACAAGGAAGCAATGGAGATTTACGTCCCAAATTATCAGAATGGCCTCTTTTCGCCCGCCATGCTTTTAAAAATGGCCTTCATTGCTGAAGGTATGGGAGACAAAGAACAAGCAACGCTTTACCTTGGAAAGTACTACGATCTAAACCCTAATCCTCAGATCATTGAGAAAATAAAAACCCTTACAGGCCAGACTAGTCTCAGCGGTTATGAGGTTAGTGATAAGGATCGTTTTATTCTTTTTTTGGTGGAGTACAAAGAATCAATTCTTTTCGTCCTATCGGGTCTCCTTTTGATTTCTTTGGGAATGACGATTTGGACCAAATGGAAAAAAAATACCTCTACGAATTATTGGCCGGTTGTTACTCTTATAATCGTAATCTTTTTAGTAAATAATTTTTTGGTTGAGCCTAGATCAGGACTGGTGACGCACAGTCCTTCTTATATTGTATCGAAGCCTACTGCAGGAGGGGATTTGTTGGAGCAAATTGAACCGGGGCATCGCTTGAAAATTCGCTCATCGAAGGATATTTGGTATGAAATCGAATGGAAAAATAGAGTAGCTTATATTCGAAAAGACCAGGTTACTAGAATGTAATTTAGTTTTGAAAAGACATAAAAAATCCTTCCTAAAATAAGTTGCAGCTAAGTTCTAGCATTCAACTGATTCAGGAAGGATTTCTATTTTTTAAAGTTCTTTGATTCGGATATTTCTGAAGTGTACTACGTCACCATGATCTTGAAGTGCGATTCTTCCTTTTTTGAATTTTCCAAAGCCAGGCATATCCTTGAATTTGCTATCAGCAATCAAAGCTTCCCACTCTGGGGTCCACATAGTGGTTTTCACCACGTCAACACCATTCAATCGAAGGGTTAGATTTCCGTTATCAGCAATGATTTCGGCTAAGTTCCACTCTCCAACAGGTTTTACAGTCTCTTCGCTGCTCACAATCAAATCATATAAATCCCCAGCTCGATGGCTGATAATCTGGGCATCAGGATGTCCATCATTGTCAAGTACCTGCATTTCTGGGCCAGTTTGCCAGCAGTAATCATATTCAGGTGATTCATTGACAAAGAAGATAATCCCGCTATTTCCATTTGGAGCAATCTTCCACTCAGCTTGGAAGTGGAAATTTTCAAACTCCTGATCAGTTACAATGTCTCCACCGTCACCAGTTTGCCAGCCATCTTTATTGGCAGCATCAAGGTAAAGCTCTCCATTTTCGATTTTCCAGGCATTTCCTACTTCGCCTCCACCGTATTTATGCCATCCGTTGAAGGTTTGTCCATCGAAAAGAGAGATCCACTCGCTTTCTGGTTCGGCAGTAGTTTCCATTTGAACCTCGGTTTCTTCCACTGTTTCAGTTTTTGGGCCTGAACATGCCCCAGCCATCAAGAAGGCAAGGCCTCCAATAACATATCTGAATTTAACCATGGTTTTATTTTTTAAGCAATAATACATAGCGGACCATGTCCTTTGCATCTTCCTCGCTTAGTCCCGGATGGGCAGGCATTGGCACTTCTCCCCAAACACCAACTCCTCCTGCAATTACTTTTGATGCGAGCATCTCAACATTTTCCTCTGTGCTTTCATATTTGGCAGCAACTTCAGCATAAGAAGGACCTACGATTTTTCGCTCAACCATATGACAAGATTGACAATCAGAACCCTTTACTTTTTCGAGTCCCTTTATATAAATGGGATCGTCTTGATATTTTTCCTCCAAGCTTACTTCTTTAGCAGGTGCGGGAGTACTTACGGTTTCTTCGGAGGCTGTTTCAGTAGAAGTGGAACTACCACCTCCACAAGCAAAAGCTACACTTGCTAGTGCCAAAAGTCCGAAGCTAATTTGATTTTTGATTTTCATGTATTTTAAAATTGATAGATAATTAGATTCCTAAGATTTTTTTGTTGAAGGCTTCATCTGCGCCTGTTCCGGCAAAGTCATCAAAAGCTTTTTCGGTTACGCGAATAATGTGAGACTGTATGAATGGAGCGCCTTCTGCTGCTCCCTGTTCTGGATGCTTGATGGCGCACTCCCATTCCAAGACTGCCCAGCCGTCGTAATCGTATTGCGAAAGTTTGCTAAAAATTCCGCCAAAATCAACTTGTCCGTCCCCTAAAGATCTAAATCTTCCGGCGCGGTCTACCCAGCCTTGGAAACCACCATAGACACCTTGTTTTCCTGTTGGATTGAATTCAGCGTCTTTTACGTGGAACATTTTGATTCGCTCATGATAAAAGTCGATAAACTGCAGGTAATCCAAACATTGAAGAACAAAGTGACTTGGATCGTAAAGGATATTGGCTCGCTTGTGGTTGTTTACTTTTTCTAAGAACATTTCAAAAGTAATCCCATCGTGCAAGTCCTCTCCTGGGTGTAGTTCATAGCAAACATCCACTCCATATTTGTCAAATTCATCCAAAATAGGAGTCCATCTTTTCGCTAATTCCGTAAATCCGGTATCCACCAAACCAGCTGGTCTTTGAGGCCAAGGATAAACTGTGTGCCACATCAAAGCACCGGAGAAGGTAGCATGTGCATTTAATCCCAAGTTATGAGAAGCTTTTGCAGCGTATTTCAACTGTTGGGTAGCCCACTCGCTTTTGGCTTTTAGGTCACCTGCCATAGATGCCGGAGCAAATCCATCAAACAGTTCATTGTATGCTGGATGAACAGCAACTAATTGCCCCTGTAAATGGGTGGAAAGCTCTGTGATGACTAATCCAGCTTCTTCAACAGTTCCAGCAATTTCGTCTGCGTAATCTTTGCTTTCTGCAGCTTTTTGAAGATCGATCATTCGGGAATCCCAAGAAGGAATCTGAACACCTTTATAGCCTAAATCAGCCATGTAATTGCAGATGTTTTTCAGGTTGTTGAAAGGCTCTTTATCATCAGCAAACTGAGCCAGAAATATGGCAGGTCCTTTTATAGTTTTCATGGTTTGATTGAATTTTAGGTTTAATAGTTAATTACTTCTCCACAATAAATGGAGTCCATTTGTAATCAGTTTCAGTGCTTTTTAGAACATGGTCAATAAAGGCCATGCCTCTTATGCCATCTTCGATGCCAGGATAATCTTCCCATTCTGGTTTTGGTGTCTCTCCGGCACGCTCAGCATAAATGCAGCGAGCAAAATTGCGGTACAAATTGGCAAATGCCTCTACATATCCTTCAGGGTGGCCAGCTGGTGTCCGGGTGTTTTCCTGAGCAAGAGATCCAAGATACCCCGTACCGGCTCTAAAAATTTGTGCAGGTTGGCCAGGGAAGCGGACGATCAAGGAATTATTGTCTTCCTGCTGCCATTCAATTCCTCCTTTATCTCCAAATACCCGGATTTTCAAATTGTTTTCTAGCCCTGTGTCAGTTTGGGATGCCATTAATACTCCAGAGGCTCCATTATTAAATCTCATGAGCACTACTCCATCATCATCAATTGGACGTCCTTCCACTTTAATATAGAGGTCGGCACAAACTTTCTCTACTTGAAGTCCCGAAACATATTCGGCTAGATGAAAGGCGTGAGTTCCGATATCACCCATACATCCCGCTAATCCATTTCGCTTAGGATCAGTTCTCCACTCTGCTTGCTTGTTGTCCTCCCTTTCTAGTAGCTTGTAAAGCCATCCTTGTGGATATTCCACATAGACTTTATGGATTTTTCCAAGCTGACCTTCTTCGATCATTTGCTTGGCTTGCTTGATCATTGGATATCCACTGTAGGTATGGGTAAGCAAGAATTTTCGATCGCTATTTTTTACGATGTGATACAATTCTTTTGCCTCCTGATAATTTAGGGTCAAAGGCTTGTCTAAAACCACATGGAACCCAGCTCGGATTGCTTTGGCGGTCGGATCAAAATGTACATTGTTTGGGGTAACAATTACTACTACATCGATCCGCTCTGATTCCGGGAGTTGAAGTTCTTTCTCAAACATTTCATCGTAGCTGGAATATACCCGAGAAGGGTCTACCATCAGTTCTTCTCCTCGTTTTTTTGATTTTTCAGGGTTTGATGAAAAAGCTCCCGCAGCAAGTTCGAAAAGTCCGTCCATCAGGGCTCCATTCAAGTGAATTGCACCGATAAATGAACCCGGACCTCCTCCTACGAGACCGATTTTGAGTTTCTTATTTGTCGACATAGGTCTTTAGGTTATTTTGGATTGAAAATAGATGATTCAGTCAAAAAAAGCCATTTTCAAGATTCGTAATTCGATTTTCTTTACCAAGAGTAACATCTGGTTATGAATGGCTTTGCCAAAATAATTTTTGGCCTAATTTCACAAATTCAACTGACTTGCTTAAAATACGGTAAATTCACCGAATTCTAAATTATAAATCTTTTTTATCCGAACCCTTCCTTATGAGTATACTGATTCGCATTCGACTTTCCTTAATGATGTTTTTGGAGTTTTTCGTTTGGGGATCTTGGTATGTGACAATGGGGACTTTTTTGGGTGCAAATTTGGCTGCAAAAGACCAAGAGATTTCTCTGGCATTTTCTACTCAATCAATGGGTGCCATCATTGCGCCTTTTTTGGTTGGACTGATTGCCGATCGATACTTTCATGCCCAGCGAATATTGGGTGTGATTCATTTGGTTGGGGCTGGGTTAATGTATTTCCTATACACTAGCAGCGATTTTTCAGCCTTCTTTCCCGTCCTCCTTGCTTACATGATATTATTTATGCCCACTTTGGCATTGGTGAATTCCATTTCTTTCAACCAAATGAAAGACCCTGCAAAGGAATTTTCTACAGTGAGAGTTTGGGGAACGATAGGCTGGATTGCTGCGGGAATTCTGATAAGTGCATTCGCTTGGGACAGTCAAGATGGATTGGCTAGTGGATTATTGGAAAACACCTGGTTGATGGCAGCAATCATGTCATTGGTATTGGGAGTTTTCAGTTTTACGCTTCCGGCTACTCCTCCTAAAGCCAAGAGTAGCGAAAAAGTCAAACTCTCAGAGTTATTGGGGCTGGATGCGCTGGCCTTACTGAAAAATAAAAACTACGCGATTTTCTTTTTGAGTTCGGTATTGATTTGTATCCCTTTGGCATTCTATTACCAAAATGCGAGTCCGTTTTTAACCGAGATTGGAGTAGAAAACTCCACAGGAAAAATGACTATTGGGCAGATTTCAGAAGTTTTATTCATGCTCGCTTTGCCCATTTTCTTTTCAAGATTTGGAATCAAGAAAACCTTGATTGTGGCTATGCTCGCATGGGCTGTTCGTTATGTGTTTTTCGCCTATGGTGATACCAATGAGGGTGTTTGGCTTTTGTTAGTAGGGATTGCACTTCATGGTATTTGCTATGATTTTTTCTTTGTCAGCGGGCAGATATACACCGATGCGCATGCTGGAGAAAAATTCAAATCCTCCGCTCAAGGACTTATAACTTTGGCCACTTATGGAGTAGGGATGTTGATTGGATTTTGGGCAGCAGGCCAAATTTCCAATAATTTCTTGATCGATGACCGCATGCACGACTGGCAGTCAATTTGGTTGATTCCAGCTGGTATTTCCGTGATCGTTTTACTATTTTTCACATCCTTTTTCAAAAAAGAAGAAATCAAAACCCCAAATAACCCATCATGACCAAACCTATCAACCACGGCCGAAGAGAGTCCTTCAAGAAAGTATTATTAGGAGGCGCTGCTCTTGGAACACTCAGTTCCTTTGATTTTGAAGAAAAGAAAGTTCCTGCTCTGAAAGGGAATATCAATCATGGGGTTTGCCTATGGTCTATGCGTCCGCTTTCCCTCGAGGAACTTTGTATCGGAGCAAAAAAGCTGGGAGTTCAAGGTGTCGATATAGTCGGGCCTGATGCTTATCCTACTTTGCAGAAGTATGGGCTACAATGCTCCATGTCTAATGGAGCTGAAATCTCAATAGCTGATGGCTGGAATGATCCTCAATTTCATGATCAATTGGTCAAAAACTATGAGGAGGTGATTCCAATCGTTGCTAAAAATGGCTATACCAATTTGATTGCTTTTTCTGGTAACCGAAGAGGAATGGATGATGAAACTGGTCTGAAGAATTGTGAAGCAGGTCTGAAACGGATTATGCCCCTAGCTGAAAAACATGGGGTTGTTATTCAAATGGAATTGCTCAACAGCAAAGTGGATCATAAGGATTATATGTGTGATAAGTCCCCTTGGGGAATTGAGCTATGCAAACGAATCGACAGTGAAAATTTCAAATTGCTTTTTGATATCTACCATATGCAGATTGATGAAGGAGATATTATTCGCACGATCAAAAACAATCATCAGTACTTTGGGCATTATCATACTGCTGGAAATCCAGGAAGACATGAATTAGATGATGAACAGGAAATCTATTATCCTGCCATCATGAAAGCGATTGTAGAAACGGGTTACAAAGGCTTCGTTTCACATGAGTTTGTACCAAAACAAGAAGATAAAATTGCTGCCTTGCAACAGGCAATAGAAGTTTGTGATGTTTAAAACTAATTAACCAAAAACCATATTTATGGCAAACGAGAAGTATGACGCGATTGTAGTTGGGTCAGGAATTAGTGGCGGATGGGCTGCTAAAGAGTTGACAGAAAAGGGGCTGAAAGTATTGCTCCTGGAGCGGGGACCAAACGTCGAGCATGTGAAGGATTACAAGACCGCTACGCTCCCACCATGGGAGGTTCCTCATAGAGGGCGAAGAACTCAAGAAATGCTTGAAAACCATCCCAATTTGAGAAGGGATTATGTGTTGAACGAGTTGAATTTGGATTGGTGGGCGCATGAGTCTGATTCACCCTATGTTGAGGAAAAGCCATTCACATGGTTTAGAGGCTATCAGGTAGGAGGTCGTTCGCTTCTTTGGGGAAGACAGTCCTACAGATGGGCTGATGTTGATTTTGAAGCTAACGCGAAAGAGGGGATTGCTGTAGATTGGCCGATTCGATATAAGGACTTAGCACCATGGTATTCCTATGTAGAAAAATTCGCGGGTATTTCTGGAAATAGAGATGGATTGGATATTCTACCTGATGGTGAATTTATGCCTCCTATGCCGATGAACTGTGTTGAAAAAGATGCAGTGGAGCGAATCAAAAAGCATTACAAAGGTGCTAGAAATTGGATCATGGGTAGACCTGCCAATATCACCCAACCACTTCCTGGAAGGGTAGGTTGTCAATATCGAAATAAATGTTCTCTAGGTTGTCCTTTCGGAGGATACTTTAGTACGCAAGCTTCAACCTTGCCTGCTGCTGTAGCAACTGGGAATTTGACACTTCGTCCATGGTCTATCGTAAGAAGATTGATTTATGACAAAGACACCCAAAAAGCTACTGGCGTAGAAGTATTGGATGCTGAAACCAATCAGACCGTCGAATACGATGCGCGAATCATTTTCCTTTGTGCTTCCGCTTTCAACTCCACGGCTATTTTGATGCGTTCTGCGACTGATATCTGGCCTGGAGGTTTGGGTTCAAGTTCTGGTGAATTGGGACATAACGTCATGGACCATCACTTTAGACTTGGCGCAAGAGGAACAATCGAAGGATATGAGGATAAGTATTACTTCGGAAGAAGACCTACAGGTTTGTATATCCCTCGATTCCGAAACCTTAATGGAGAAAAGAGAGATTACTTGCGTGGATTTGGATATCAAGGAGGGGCGAGCCGAAGCGGTTGGAACCGTGATGTAGCTGAGTTGAACTTTGGTGCACCAATGAAAGATGCGCTTACCAAGCCAGGGCCATGGAGCATTGGTTTCACAGCATTCGGTGAAATTCTTCCTTATCATGACAATCATATCCGCTTGAGTGATACGGTGAAAGATAAGTGGGGTATGGAAGCTTTGGTTATGAACGCCGAGATCAAAGAGAATGAGCTCAACATGCGGAAGGATATGATGGCTGATGCAGCCGAAATGTTGGAAGTTGCTGGGTTCAAGGATATTCAGACTTACGATGCTGGATATACCTTCGGTCAAGGTATTCACGAAATGGGTACTGCTAGAATGGGGAGTGATCCAAAAACCTCAGTATTGAATGGTAATAACCAAGTTTGGGATGCGAAGAACGTGTTTGTTACTGATGGAGCTTGTATGACATCCGCAGCAGCACAAAATCCATCTTTAACCTACATGGCTTTGACTGCTCGAGCTGCGAGTTTCGCTGTGGAGGAAATGAAAAAACAAAATCTCTAACTGTTGAAAAAAGAAACCATGAATATGAATAGAAGAGAAGCACTCAAAAGTGTGGTGCTTATGATGGGTGGAACTATGGTCGGAGCGACAGCTATTCTGACTGGGTGTGCCCCTGAAAATCAAATTGAAGGTCTCAATTTCAGCCCTGATGATATTGCTTTCTTGGATGAATTGGGAGATACGATCATACCTGAAACGGATACGCCTGGAGCAAAAGCTGCTGGAATTGGTGCCTTTATGGTCATGATGGTAAAAGATACCTATGATGAAGCCCAGCAAAAGGCTTTTGTCGATGGTTTGAATATGATTCGCAAAGATTTTAAAGCATCAAAAGGAGCGGACTTTATGGGAGCTAGTGCTGAGGATAGATTAGCTTATCTCAATGAATTGTATGAGCAATATAAATCTTCTCCTCAACGGGAGCCTCAGGTAATCAATATGCTTCGTGACTTGACTGTTTTGGGATACTTTACTTCTGAAATTGGCGCAACCCAAGCTTTGAATTATGTGGAAGTTCCGGGAAGATATGATGGATGTATTGACCTGAAACCTGGAGATAAGGCATATGCCATTTAAACTGATTTGATATTTACAAAAACACCTCTCATCTCGAGAGGTGTTTTTTTTGTAATTTATCCGAGCCAAACTTCTCGTAATGCTGTGGCTTTAGAAGCGTGGATGTGATAAGTTGGGAAAAAACGTTTTTCAGATTTTTTGATCTTGAAATGGTGATTTTCTCCGTTGAGCCGATGGATTTCAAGGCTCCCATCCTTATTAACTGATTTCACTTTATCGCCAAGTATTAAAACTTGATAAGCAAAGCTATCAGGATGGATTTTTTTGATCTCGGAATCTTTGACAATAACACCTAAGGTATTTCGTAGAAAATCATCTTCAAATTTCTCCTCTAGGTTGAGTCCCAAAGAGGGTAGTTTTTCGATTAGATAGGGGATGATGGAATTTTTTCCTGCGATATAGGTGGTGTAAAAATCTCTTTCTTCTGAAATAGTTGGTAATTCCTGGGCTACTAAATTCCAAAAAGTGTGTTCTTGGTATCCCCGGTTATTTTTTCCAAAACGAATCCAAGCTTTTTGCATAACTGCTGCCAAAGAGGATCCATTTGCTAGAAGCATCAAGTCAATGCCTAGAGCAATCAAAGCACCATTGGCATAAATGTTTTGTTTCCGATCTGGAGCACTTGCGTGATACCCATCTACCCAAGTGTCAAATGAGGATTCCAAAATGCTGGAATTTCTCCATCCAAAATCCTCTGAAACTCGCTGTATTGTGCTTTGAATCTTTTTTGCATAGTCTTGGGTCGAAATAACCCCGGATTTCAGAAGGTATAAATCCCCCATATAAGAGGTAATTCCCTCCAAAATCCATCCAGCTGTAGTATAATTTTCGGAGGAAAAATCATAGGGGAGTAGGTCTTTTGGCCTGATTCGGCAAACATTCCAAGCGTGGTAAAGTTCATGGCTGGAAACTCCTAACAATTCTATGAAATGCTTTTTCTGTTGGAGCTTTTCAGCAGGTCCGTATGTGATGACGGTTCCTCTTCGATGCTCAACACCGTGATAGTGCTGATAAGAAAGAAGCTGGAAGATAAAATGATATTCATTCTCAGGAAATACACCAAAATCTTTGATCTGAGAGATGGCAATCTTTTTCAAAGCATCCAGGAATTCTTGCTTTTCAAAATGGATGGCGCCATGAATCCAGCAATGAAAAGTGTATTCTTCGACAGAAAACTTCCAATGAGTTATTTCTTTGCATGCTAAAATGGTTGAATCTGCAACTTCCTGAAAATTCCTTACTGAATATGTTCTATCCATTCTTTCTGGCAGGGTACAAACTCGAATAGGATAGGGGAGTTTGAACTGGAATTCATAAGGGTAAATTCTAGTCCCCGAAATCTCCATGCAGCAATTCACTAGGTTTAGATAGACCTGTTGATCGTCTACCCAAGCAGAACCCGCATCCATGGTTCCAGCAAAAAACTCATAATGAACTTTGTAGATTCCTGATTTTTCAACCTCAATTACCCAGAGTGATTTGTTTTTTTTGAAAAATGGCACTGATTCATTCTCAAATCGAACGGAAAAATTCCGAACAAACTGAGCATAATTTGAGGGAAAATATCGGCCTGCTCGCCAGATAGGTAACTGAAGCTTAACTTTTCCCGGATAAGAAACAGGGATTTTAATCTGAATTTGTAGATATTGCGAAGCGGGATTTTTACAGGAGATTTGGTATTGAAACATCAAATAGTCAGCTAGTTTCAAACAATTATTTCACTACTTTTTGTAATTCGGATTTGGCTGCATATCTTTGCAGTCCTTTTTGGAGGGTAAGTCCAGAAAGACCCAATAGAAAGCAATAATATAAAGATATTCGATCATGAAAAGAACATTTCAGCCTTCCAGAAGAAAAAGAAAGAACAAGCACGGCTTCAGAGAAAGAATGTCTACTGCCAATGGTAGAAGAGTATTGAAGGCCAGAAGAGCTAAAGGAAGAAAGAAATTGACCGTTTCTTCCGAAAAAACTCTGAAGAAATAATTCTTGTCCAGAATTCGTATGTTGCATGTGATTTGATTCCTTGCAATGAATTTCAGACTTCCGAAAACTGAAAGGCTTCACAGCCAAAAATCTATCAAGGAACTTTTTGACAAAGGTTCCTCTTTTTTTTTATACCCTTTCAAGGTCTTATACCTAGTAAAAGATCTTGAAGAGCATTCTTCTGCTCCGAATCAAATCTTGTTTTCTGTTTCTAAAAGGAAGATCAAAAAAGCAACTGGAAGGAATTTGATGAAGCGAAGAATGCGGGAAGCTTACCGGATTAACAAACATTTGCTTTCAAACTCTTCAAGACAATTATTTATTGGTTTACTTTATGTCTCTTCCGAGGCTATGGATTTTAAGTCCTTGGAAGAAAAGACCAAAAAAGTTCTTGAGAGAATTTATTCAGAAGTAAAAAATCAGCCACATGAATAAAATAAATAAGTCGCGTTGGATTCCAGTTTTGGCAGTAGCCTTTCTTTTGACTGCCACGGTAGCTTTTTCAGTTAAAAATGACCGGCTTTTCGAAATCGCCAAGAACATAGACATATTTGCGACACTCGTAAGAGAATTGGACTCATATTATGTGGATGAAATTGATCCAGATAGATTGGTGGGGGTTGGAATTCAGGCGATGCTAGAAGAATTGGATCCATACACCGAGTATATTCCAGAAGAAGAATCTGATGAATTCAGATTGATGACCACCGGAGAATATGGTGGAATCGGAGCTTTGATTGGCTCAAGAGGAGAGGGGAGCATGATTTTGATGCCTTATACTGGTTTCCCCGCTCAAAATGCAGGACTTAAAATCGCCGATAAAATTTTGATGGTTGATACCACTGACGTGGTGGGTAAAAACACATCTCAAGTTTCTGAATTATTGAAGGGGCCAGAAAATACGCCTGTTAAGGTAAAAGTGCTTCGAGATAAGGATACTTTGAGTTTTGAATTAGTCCGGAAGAAAATTTCTCTCAAGAATGTGCCATACTATGGAAAACTTGATGAAAAAACCGGCTATATCAAGCTTTCTGATTTTACCACTAATGCGTCTTCGGAAGTTCGAAATGCCTTGGTGGATCTTAAATCACAAGGAATCGATAAACTGGTTTTAGATCTTCGTGATAATCCAGGCGGATTGCTTTCTGAGGCGGTAGAGATTGTAAACCTCTTTATTCCAAAGGGAAAAGAGGTTGTCAAAACCATCGGAAAAATTGAAAATGTAAATCATACTTATAAGACAACCAAGACTCCAGTGGATAAAAATATCCCATTGGTTGTTTTGATAAATGAACGTAGTGCCTCTGCTTCCGAGATTGTCGCTGGAGCTTTGCAAGACTATGATCGGGCAGTGCTAGTAGGCAGGAAGTCTTTTGGGAAAGGATTGGTTCAGACTACCATTCCACTGACTTACAATGCACAGATGAAAGTGACTACTGCCAAATATTACATTCCGAGTGGAAGATGTATTCAGGCTATTGATTATGCAGTAAGTAGAGAAGAGGGAGAGATTTATTCAGTACCTGACTCTTTGCGCAAGGAATTTAAAACCCAAAATGGTAGAACTGTTTTGGATGGGGCGGGAATTGAGCCTGATGAGACTATCCCTGCTCCTAAGTATGCTCCAATTACTTACAGTTTGGTAGCAGGTAACCATGTGTTTGACTATGCAACCCAGTTTTTCTATCAACATGAGGATATTGGGGAAATCGAAAAGTTTGAGTTAGCAGATTCAGAGTATGAAAAGTTTGTTACTTGGTTGTCAGATAGAGATTATGATTACACCACTTATTTAGAAAAGTCGGTGGAGGATATGAAAAAATTGGCAGAGCTGACTCCTTATTATGATGAGATTAAAGAGCAGGTAGAAGCCCTTGAGTCCAGAATCATGCATAGCAAGGAGCAAGACCTGATTAATTATAAGGAGGAGATTGAAAAAGTCCTTCGAGAAGAAATTGTGTCAAGATATTATTTCCAAGAAGGAATGATTCAGGCGGGTCTTCAAAAAGATGCAGTTGTTGAAAAAGCAAAAGAGCTTTTGATCGAACCGAAAAATATCCAGTTAATCCTAACGGCTAAGTCTGAATAATGTCCTTGATCCTTTCATTGGAAACAAGTACCGATATCTGTTCGGTAGCTTTACATAAAGAAGGGGTTTTGCTTTCCGAGAAAACCATCCGTGAGGAAGGTGCGCATTCAAGGTTGCTTCCAGAACTTATGGATCAAGTTATGATGAAAGGTGGGTTCGAGTTGAAGCATTTAGATGCCGTCGCTGTTTCAGGAGGTCCCGGTTCTTACACAGGTTTGAGAATTGGAGTCTCTACTGCCAAAGGACTAGCTTTTGCTTTGGGAATTCCGTTGATTTCTGTGGATACACTGCAAGCTATGGCAGTTCAGGCTTGGAGACAGAACCCTAAAGCTATCGTCGTTTCTATGTTGGATGCTAGACGTATGGAGGTTTTTCGAGAGATTTTTGGTCCATCCGGAGAAGTATTGGAGCCCATTGCTGCAGAAATCCTAGATGAGAATTCCTTTTCATCTTGGTTAAGCAAATCAGAACTGTATTTCGTAGGAAATGCTAATCAAAAAGCCAAAGAGGTGATTACGAGTTCGCGAGCTATCTTTTTGGATGTATTTCCAAATTCAAGTTCGGTAGGAGAAATTGCCTGGAGAAAATTTCAAAACGAGGATTTTGAAGATGTGGCCTATTTTACTCCGAATTATTTGAAGGAGTTTCGGGTTTTGAAGAGTAAGAAAAATCCTTTTGCAGTATGAGTGAGATTATTAATAGAGTAGCACAGAGTTCGCTGCTTTCCTTAAACCTTGAAGAAATCTATCCAAAAGAGGAGCGTGTGCTATTTGATTTACAAGATTTTTTATTTCAGGGATTGGTGTTAAGGGAGAAAGATTTTAGGCAATCCTTGAAAGGGCATGATTGGGAAAATTATCGGGGAAAGTGGGTAGCTATTTCTTGTAGTGTAGATGCTATCATACCTACTTGGGCTTACATGTTGGTTGCTACCTATCTTCAGCCTGTGGCTTTAGGTTTTGTCGTAGGGAATTTGGAAAGTTTGGAACAGTCTATCGTGGATCGATTGGTTGATTCCTTGGAGGAAGAAAAATTTCAAAATAGGCCAGTTGTGGTAAAAGGATGCAGCTCTGTTGAAATTCCACTTTATGCCTATGGAAAGCTTGTGCAAAAGCTTCAGCCAGTTGTCAAATCCTTAATGTTTGGTGAGCCGTGCAGTACAGTTCCACTTTATAAAAAGCCAAAGAGCTGATAATTAATAAGAAGAGATTTTTTTAAAAATTATTTCAATTTTTTGCGCCTTTGAGTCTTGTGTTTTCTCTAGATCTAGACTATGTTTGCACTCCCATTTGAGAAAAAGTCTCAGCGAGGGAAAGTTTGAAAAGTTTTTTGAAAAAAATCTGCAAATTTTGAATTCGATGTTTTGCTAGTAAAAAATATTCATCGATATTTGCAGTCGCTTTTGGGAAGGGTACTTCTCACTACCTCTTGAAAATGTCAAGAGAAATGTTCTTTGAAGTGTTGTAAGGCAAATAACCTGAGATCTAGACAGGCCGATTTTTATCTCTTATAAAAGAGTTTAATCGGAAATTTATAGTCAATATACAATGGAGAGTTTGATCCTGGCTCAGGATGAACGCTAGCGGCAGGCCTAATACATGCAAGTCGAACGGTAGACGATCTTTCGGGATTGTTGAGAGTGGCGCACGGGTGCGTAACACGTA
>NZ_JANWGH010000005.1 GCF_024919275.1 Algoriphagus limi
GCCGAGCAGAGTGCTGACATAGAGATAGAGATTACGGACAACGAGGCTGACATCACCGAGGAGGGCGAGGAGATCACGTATACGATCACGGTGACCAACACGGGTAACGTGACTTTGGAGAACGTGACGATTGTGGATTCTCAGACCGGCTTGGTGGTGAACGTGGGTACGTTAAAGCCGGGCGAGAGCAAGACGGTAGACACGACCTATCCGGTGGATCAGGACGACGTGGATACCGGCAGCGTGACCAACGAGGCTACGGCTACGGGCGAGAGTCCGAGTGCGGGTGACGACGATCCGACCGATACCGACGAGGTGACCACGCCTATCACGCCGCTTCCGTCCATTGAGATGGTGAAGACAGCGGACAAGGAGAGTGTATCCGAAGTCGGGGAGGTGGTGACTTACACCTTGACTGTGACTAATACGGGTAACGTGACCAAGACGGATGTGACGGTGAGCGATCCGCTTACCGGCTACACCGAGGTAATCGAGACCCTTGCTCCGGGAGAATCCGTGGTGTTGACCACTGAGTATGTGGTGACCCAAGAGGATTTGGATAAAGGAGAGATCATCAACGTGGCGACTGTGAAAGCGACTACTCCGGATGACACCGAGGTTGAGGACGAGGATTCCGAGTCCGTGATAGCCGAGCAGAACGCATCCATTGAGATTGTGAAGACTGCCGATAGAGAAGATATCCAGGGCATCGGCGAAGAGGTTGTATATACCTTGACGGTGACCAACACCGGAAACGTGACGCTGACCGATGTGACGGTTACCGATCCGTTGACCGGTCTGGATGTGGCTTTGGGTACGCTGAGTCCTGGAGAGACCAAGTCTGTAGAGACTACGTATACGGTTGCTGCGGGCGATCTGGAGAACGGCATCACCAACGTGGCGGTTGTTACGGCAACTACACCTGATGACGAGCAGATCGGAGACGAGGACAGCATCACGATCGGTGTGAGTCCGAGAGAGATCATCGCCAACGACGATGACTTCGGAACCTACTTTGTGAGCTACGGCGGTAGACTGGGCAACATTCTGGACAACGACCTGCTAGACGGGGTACGGCCTGATCCGGACGATGTGGACTTCGAGTTCACCGAGTTGGACGGCGTGATCGGTCTGTTGATCGACGACAGCGGTGAGCTGAGCCTGATTCCTGCGGTGAACGAGGCGGGTGAGTACACTTTGCGCTACGTGCTCCGGGAGACTGTATTCCCTGACAACAGCGACGATGCGCTGGTAGTGTTCAGGTTGCAGAACGACAACGTGAACTTGAGCGTGACCAAGGAGGCCTTGCTGGACGAGGTGTTCGAGGGAGACGAGTTTGAATACGAGATTGTGCTGAGCAACATCGGCGGCTTTGCGGCCCGCAATGTGGTGATCACGGACAATCTGCCGAACGGGGTGACTTATATCAGCAACAGCATTGTGAGCAACAGTGCGAACGTTGAGGTGAGCACGACCGTGGACGGAAGCCGAATCGTGTGGACGATACCGTTCTTCCCTGCAGATGCGAGCATCACGTTTAGGGTTAAGGTGAAGGCCGGTGCAGCGGGTACGGTGACCAACACGGTGGTTGTTGGGGCCGATGAGGACGACACGGACGAGAACGACAACCAGGCCAGCGATGTGACGGTGATCAATCCGTTCCACATCCCGAACGTGATCACGCCGAACAACGACGGTGCGAACGACACCTTCGAGATTCAGGGCCTTGGCAAGTTTGTATCGAACTCAATCACTATCTTTAACAGATACGGGGACCATGTTCTCGAAGAGGAGAATTACCGAAACGACTGGGATGCGCCTGGCCAGGCTGCGGGTACGTACTTCTACGTACTGGTGGCGACCGATACAAGCGGCAGGGAGCACGTGTTCCAGGGATGGATTCAGGTTATTAAGGAAGATTAATCACGAGCGTTATGAAAAATACTTTTAAAATCTTTGGTATGACCCTACTGGTGGCCCTGTTGGCCACCGGGGGGACTTTTGGGCAGCAGCTTCCGCAGTTCAGCCAGTATATCTTCAACGGGCTGCACGTGAACCCGGCCTATGCCGGCTACAAGGGAGAGCCCTACATTCAGTCCACGTACCGGACCCAGTGGATCCGGTTCCCGGGTAGTCCGGAGACCTTCACGGTGACCGCTGACCTGAGTGCGAACGAGGGGACGATGGGCTTCGGGGTATCGATCTTGTCAGACAACATCGGGCCTGCGAGGACCAACATGGGGATGCTGACCTACGCCTACCGGATCCAGACGGGAACGAACAGTTACCTGGGACTGGGTGTGAGTGCGGGCGTATCGGAGTATGCGATAGACGGGTCGCTTCTGGACCCGAACGACTGGCCGGATTCGGAGATTCCTGACGGACGGGTGAACATGTTCACGCCGAACCTGAATTCGGGTATCTTCTTCCACACCAAGCGTTTCTATGCGGGTATCAGTGCGTACAACATGATCGGTAAGAAGTCGCTGGAGAAAGAGGATGTGGCACTTGCCTACCATGACTTCCACTACTACCTGACAGCCGGAGCGCTGTTTGATCTGGGCAGTACGGTGAAGTTCAAGCCGAGCTTCCTGATCAAGGAGGTGAAGGGCGCACCGACCAACTACGACCTGAACGCGATGTTCCTGTTCGGGGAGCGGATCTGGGTTGGGGGCTCGTACCGTTCGAACATGAAGATCTGGAACGACAATTTGCCGGAGAATCTTTCGAACCGGAATTCCTTTGCGGCGATACTGGAGCTGTTTGCCACGGACAGGATACGGATAGGCTATGCCTATGACCACAACCTGAATGTACTGCAGGACTACAGGACCAACTCACATGAGCTTTCTGTAGGCTTTTATATGATCCCGAGAAGGGCAGTTATGAAAAACCAAAGATGGTTCTGATTATGAAAAAGACACTGACAATACTGAGCATTGCGGCCGGCTTACTTTTTGGCCTATCGGCAACGACCATGGCCCAGAAATCGAGGGTTCGCTATGCGGACAAGCAGATGGAGCTGATGAACTTCCAGCTTGCGCTAGACACCTACGAGGCAGCCTATGCGAAGAAGCCGAACTACGAGACGGCCTTGAAGACGGCCCAGGCCTATGAGCGGGTTCGCAACTACGACAAAGCCTACGAGTGGTGGGGGAACGCGGTTTCCTACGAGGAATCGACGGAAGCGGACTTCATGAGTTACCTGGCCGCAGCGCAGCGTGTGGGCAAACTGGACGAGGCAGAGGGCAAGGCCCAGGAACTGATGATGGGCAGGAGACCGCCGATGCAGGCGAGCCTGGACTCCCTGGAGAGTTCGCTGGAGAACATGGTGAGCATGTCTTCGAAGAAGAAAGTGAAGCTGACCAACCAGGAGGACCTGAACAGCGAGGGCTCAGACTTTGTGCTGGCCGAGGACGCGCTGGGCAACAAGTACTTTGTATCCGACCGGGGCGGGGTGTTCCCTTCAAAGATGCCGGGTATCCGGATCGACTACAAGAACGAGTTTTTCAGCGAAGAGAAGAACGACTACACCGACCGGGGATACTTCAGCGTGTACAGGCAGAGCCCTGACGGGGAGATCACACGGGTGATCTCAAACGTACCGGGGACCTACAACTTCTCGGATCCTTCCTACGCGAAGGAGGCGGGACTGCTGTTCTACTCGGTGACCCGGGATATCAAGAAAGTGAAGAAGACCCGTCAGATCATGGTTCAGCCGGAGATCTACTACAGCAAAGTGAACGAGAGCGGGGAGCTGGAAGGCTTCATGGCCTTCCCATACAACGACTCGCTGAAGTATTCGGTGATGAACCCGTTCATCGACGAAGAAGCCAAGCGTCTGTACTTTGCTTCGGACATGCCGGGAGGCATGGGAGGTTACGACATTTACTATTCCGAATATGACGAAAACATGGTGTTTTCCGAGCCTGTGAATTTAGGAGGCGGAGTGAACACCGACGGCAACGAGACCCATCCGTTCAGAAAAGACGACAAGTTTTACTTCTCTTCCACGGGCCATCCGCGGGTAGGGGGCATGGATGTGTACGAGGCCAGCTATAGCAACGGAGCGGTATCCAATGTGCAGAACATGGGGATGCCGATCAACACCCTGGCCGATGACTTCGGCTACCGGGTACTGGAGAACGGGGACGTGTATTTGGCATCCAACCGGCAGGGGGGCATGGGTCTGGACGACCTGTACCTGATCGAGGAGATGTACAAGCAGTTTTTGGCACGGGTGATCGACTGCGAGGGCGTGGTGATGACAGACAGCTACATGGCGACCTTGCGCGACAACACGCAGAACGGCAACGTACCGACCCAGATGAACCAGGGTAAGCTGACGGCCGAACTGGAGCCGGAGAGTGACTTCTCGCTGACCATCAGCAAGCCGGGCTACTTCTCGGTGACCGACAACTCGATCACGACCAAGGGCTTTGAGGGGGATACGGTGAAGCGTGAGTACAAGCTGATGCCGATTCCGTACCAGTTGCCGGTGTATGTGGACATTGTGTACTACGACCTGGACAAGTTTGCGATCCGCGAGGATGCGAAGCCCGCATTGGACAAGATTGCCGAGATCATGAAGAAATACAGCTTCCTGGATCTGTTGGTGGCGTCCCATACGGACTCCAGGGCATCGGATGAATACAACATCCGGCTTTCCAACGACCGTGCGAAGGCGGTGACCGAATACATGGCACAGTACAACATTGCGGCCGACCGCATCCGCTTGGAGTGGTTCGGCGAATCGCAGCTGGTCAACGACTGCGGCAACGGGGTACCGTGTTCGGAGGCGGACCACCAGCTGAACAGACGTTCGGAGCTGGTATTGGAAGCCTTCCCGGATCCGACCGTGCAGTATGACATTCCAGCTGAGCTGGCAGGCAAGGACTTCTGTAATCCGGAGGACCTGTTTGAGATGCTGCAGGACGAGATCAGCCAGATCCCAACGATCTACTTCGACTTTGACAAGTCCATGCTGAGAAGCGTGCACAAGAAGGAACTGGAGCGTACGGCGATCATGCTGAAGCGGATGCCGAACCTGATGCTTTATATCGAGGGGCACACCGACCAGCGGGGCAGCGAGGAATACAACCAGAGCCTGTCCGAGCGCAGAGCCGACGCGGTGATGGAATACCTGATGAAGCGTGGCATCGAGGAGAACCGGATGGAGCACCAGTGGTTCGGGGAGACCCGTCCGGTGCACGACTGCAGTACCGAAACCTGTACCGAGGCGATGCACCAGCTGAACCGACGGACCGAGTTAAGAGTGGGTAAGTCAGCCTTCACCTACACCGGAAGAAGAAAGAAAGTGGACACCATGTAAGAGGTGTCAACACAAGAAACACAAAAGGGACCTACAACAGGTCCCTTTTTTAT
>NZ_JANWGH010000006.1 GCF_024919275.1 Algoriphagus limi
AGGGTTCCCACATTCTCGTTGAAGCCCGTCAAAGGATCCGTGATCGTCACATTGGTCAAGGTCACGTTTCCGGTGTTGGTCACCGTCAAGGTGTAAGTCACTTCCTTACCCGCTGCATTCACCGTGGTAGGATCTGCTTCCTTCACAATCTGAATGCTCGGTGCCTGGGTAACAGTCACTGTCGCATCGTCCTCATCAGATACCTGAGCATCTCCGAAGTTTCCTGTAGCCGTAGCCACGTTCACAATCGATCCGTTGTCAATATCCGCCTGAGTCACTTCATAAGCAGTCTCTCTTACCACTACCTGACCCGGTGCTACTGATCCAACGTTTTGGTTGAATCCAGTCAACGGATCCGTGATTGTTACATTCTGCAAGGTCACGTTCCCGGTGTTGGTCACCGTCAAGGTATAGGTCACTTCCTGACCCGCTGCATTCACCGTGGTAGGATCTGCTTCCTTCACGATCTGGATTGCTGGTCGCTGGGTAGCAGTCACTGTCGCATCGTCCTCATCGGATACCTGAGCTTCACCGAAGCTTCCTGTAGCCGTAGCCACGTTCACAATCGATCCGTTGTCAATATCCGTCTGGGTTACGTTGTATACTGTCTGTCTCACCACTACTGCATCCGGTGCCAGGGTTCCAACATTCTCGTTGAAGCCTGTCAAAGGATCCGTGATGGTTACATTCTCAAGGGTCACGTTGCCCTCGTTGGTTACAGTCAAGGTGTAAGTCACCTGCTGACCTGCAGCATTCACCACAGTAGGGGATGCAGTCTTATTGATTCCGATCGCAGGAGTAGGGACAAAGAATTCGGTATGGTCATCTTCATCACTTACTGTGCTCTGATCCGGAGCAGTTGCATTTACAGTAGCAATATTGGTAAAGCTTCCTGCGTCAATGTCTTGCTGGGTCAATACGTATTCCGCCGTGAAGGTAGAATTGTCAGACGCTTGCGGCGCTAAGCTCGCAATCGGTCCGCCTAACACTGCTACTTTCGGATCGTCAATCGTTACACCCGTCAAGGTCACGTTACCCGTGTTGGTTACGGTGAAGGTGTAAATCACTTTATCTCCTTCATTCTGCAATTGATCATTATTGGTATCCTCATAGGTTCCGTTTTTGATCAATTCAATGTTAGGAAGTTGATTCGCGTCTATTATTTCGGTATCTGTATCAGTGTATTCATCATTACCGAAGAATCCACTCGCTGTAGCTTCATTTACTACACTTCCATTATCTAGGTCTTCCTGAGTAATCTCATAGGTAGCAGAAAAGACTGCATCTGCACCAGGAGCCAAAGTTGCAACAGAAGCAGGACTCACCGCACTTAATCCAGAAAGAGGATCATTAACCGTTACATTACTTAAGGTAACGTTACCTGTATTAGTCACGGTGAAGGTATAAGTAATCTCATCACCTACTGTATCGTAGATTTTAGGAGCAGCTGATTTTTCAAGGCTAATATCAGGTCGCTGAATAGCAGAGATTGTTTCGTCATCAGAATCTGTATACTCAACCTGTCCCAAGAAACCACTTGCAGTAGCCTCATTGAATACTATTCCGTTATCCAAATCAGCTTGAGTGATTTCGTATGTGGCTGTAAAGAATGCATCTGCTCCCGGTGCCAATGTGGCAACTGAACTTGGTGTGATAGCACTCAATCCAGCAAGCGGATCATCAACAGTAACATTGGTCAAGGTCACATTACCTGTATTGGTTACTGTGAAGGTATAAGTAATCACTTCACCAACTTCTTCATACTCTTGCTGGCTAGCAGATTTATCAATACTGATAGAAGGGTCTTGAACAACTGGAACTTCCTCACTGTCGGTTACAGGATCAGTCTGGTCAGAATCAGCAGTCGCCGTGTTGTCAATGTCGCCGTCGCCGCCACCATTCGTGTCAACATCAGACTGGAGAATCACATAGGAACCCTGATAGTCAGCGTCCGCTCCAGGTGCCAATGTCACCCCTGTCGCAAGACTGCCTCCCAACAACGGATCGCTTACCGTAACGTTGGTCAAAGTCACATTGCCGTCGTTGGCAACATTGATGTTATAATTAATCCGGTCTCCAGCGTCTGTCAGCCCGTTGCCGTTCAAGTCGTCAACTCCTAGTACCGTCTTGTCTATCGCCAAGGACGGATCCTGATCCAATGGAACTTCCTCACTGTCGGTTACAGGATCAGTCTGGTCAGAATCAGCAGTCGCCGTGTTGTCAATGTCGCCGTCGCCGCCACCGTTGTTATCCAGGTCAGCCTGCGTAATCGCATAGCTTGTTGGAATAGTTACACTAGTTCCAGGGGCTATGGGTGAGGCATAAGTTTCATTAATTCCTGTCAAAGGATCAACTACCGATACTCCTGTCAAGGAAACATTACCAGTGTTGATTATCACTATCTCGTAGCCAATAATTTCTCCAGCCTCGTTCAATACGCCGTCTCCAGCCGCATCAACAACAACCGCTGTCTTGGTGATGCTCAATACAGGAGTCTGTGTTATCGTCGTAGTCGCATCATCCGATGCAGGATCCGTCTGATCAGTGTCAACCTCTGCAACGTTCACCAATGGAGAACCCGCATTCATGTCTGTCTGGGTCACTGTATAATCCGCAGTATATACCCATGTCTCGGTCGTCTCAAGAATGTTGTTGGTATTCAAGTCTCCGCTTGTCAGCGTAGCTCCGCCCGCAAACACATCGGTAAGCACCACGTTGGTCAAGTCCACGTTGCCCGTGTTGTCAACCGTGATCGTATACGTGATCACCTCACCAGCAGCACTTACAGTCGCCTTGTCGGCAACCTTGTCAATCGTCAGGCTACAAATATCTTGTTCAATTACTATTTCTTGGGTAAGTATACATCCACGACTATCGGACACTGTCACAGAATAAGTTCCAGCAGATAGACCACTTTGATCTTCAGCATCTGTAACCAAGCCAGAACCATCTGAGGTACTCCATTCGAAGGTGTAGGGACCATCACCGCCAGAAACATCAATATCGATTGAGCCTGTCGGTTCAACTGAACAACCATCATTGGTTTTATTATTTACCTCTAATTGAAATATCTCAAAAACTTCAACTGGCAGGGTGATACTTTTTGGATTGACAACTCCATCATCTACTGTCAAAGTGACATCATAAATCCCTGCTGCTCCAAAATTATAGCTAGGAGTCTCAACATTTGAGTCTTCAATACCATCACCATTAAAGTCCCATGACCAGCTGTAGTTTCCAACATTGCCACCAGTGGTAGCATCAAAAAAGTTTACAGTGTAATCATCACAACTAGTTTCAGATGAAAAGTTAGGAACCAAAGGAGTTCTCACTAAAAACCCAGGAGCTGACCAATAGCATTGGGCATTCCCAAGTGATGCAGGACACAATCCATCACCTGCATTTCCAGATCTCCAAGTAAGGTATATATTTTTTAATTCAATTTCTTGACCAACAGTTAATGAAAAGTCTATTACGTCATAAGGTGTGACACCATCATTATTAACATTTTCACCGGAAAATTTACAATCATACACTGAAGTGCTAAATACTCCATCAATGAAAATATCATATTGTATATATAGATTGTAAGCGTTGCTAGAACTTCCGCCAAAAATCGCTGCAATCGTACCATCAATTATTTCTCCTGGCTCGTAATCTGCATTCGGATCCAATGGTTGATGATTAGGCCCCAAAAATTGCAAATCAATTATTGTCACATTGTTTTGAGGACAACTTGGAGGATTATTTGGGTCAATCACCAAAGGTGGAGTTCCCGAAAACTGGGCTAAACTGAGGCCCGAAAGCTGAATGAAAAACAGAAACAAAAAGGAAAACTTGAATATAAAATTCAATTTCCCTGTCGATTTCAAGTCTTTAAAAAACTCACTCCCTATCGGTAAGTGATCTTTCTTGAATTTGGATACCTGGTCCATATCGTTATTGGTTAAAATTTCGAGTTCGTAATCGTTTCGCTATACTTTTCTTCGTTTTCGGTGATCGGAATCAGCTTTTTGACCTCATCTTTTCACCCCCATTTTCTCGCTTATTTTGATTTTAGAGCTGTTTTTTAGATAGTCTACTCCAAAACAAAACACTTTTATGTCGTAAAAATACACTTTTATGCTTTTCATATCCAAGCGTTTATTCAAAATTTTTTATACGAAAAGCAATTTTTTTGGTGTGAAATGTTCTTTTTTAAGGCTAAAATACAATTTTGTTTAACGAATATAGGTTGATTTTAAACAAGGTTTTGGCAATAAAGAGCTTTCGAAAAAGACTGAAAATGGACCTTGAAAGGCTGAATAGCTAATTTTTTAGAAGAATTGGATTGAATTTGTTTTTGCGGAAAAACTAAATATTGAACACATCCTTCCTTGAAAAATTAAAATTTAGATTTTTTGAAAATTTTTTGATTTTTTCTGATCGAAGGAAAGTAGATCTCTTAATTCATAAAAAAGGGACCTGTTGTAGGTCCCTTTTGTGTTTCTTGTGTTGACACCTCTTACATGGTGTCCACTTTCTTTCTTCTTCCGGTGTAGGTGAAGGCTGACTTACCCACTCTTAACTCGGTC
>NZ_JANWGH010000007.1:1642-4450 GCF_024919275.1 Algoriphagus limi
GGAAAAGTTCATTGACATATTGAAGTAGAGACTGTAACAGTAGGTGTTGTCACAGGCCGTAGGGTATGTGGTGACATTGAAATAATTAACAAGAGCAAGTGAATAAGGGCGCACGGGGGATGCCTAGGCTCTCAGAGGCGAAGAAGGACGTGACAAGCTGCGAAAAGCCGCGGGGATTGGCCGATACGAGTTGATCCGCGGATATCCGAATGGGGCAACCCATCCTGTTTTACGGGATATTCCGAAAGGAAGGCGAACGTGGGGAACTGAAACATCTAAGTACCCATAGGAGGAGAAAACAACAGTGATTCCGTGAGTAGTGGCGAGCGAAAGCGGATTAGCCCAAACCGTATGTGTTGCGGCATGTACGGGGTAGTAGGACCTGCATAATCGAGTACAATTTGACGAGAACGGCATGGGAAGGCCGACCATAGGGGGTGAGAGTCCCGTATTGGAAGGGTTGTACGAGAGGCGGGTATCCTGAGTAGGCCGGGACCGGAGGAATCCCGGTTGAATCAGCCAGCACCATCTGGTAAGGCTAAATACTCCTGAGAGACCGATAGTGAACCAGTACCGTGAGGGAAAGGTGAAAAGTACTCCGAATAGGAGGGTGAAATAGAACCTGAAACCGTGCGCTTACAAGCGGTCGGAGCCCTTTCGTGGGGTGACGGCGTGCCTTTTGCATAATGAGCCTACGAGTTGCTCCTCTCCGGCGAGGGTAAGGCATTGAGTGCTGTACCCGGAGCGAAAGCGAGTCTGAAAGGGCGGATAGTCGGAGGGGGCAGACGCGAAACTTAGTGATCTACCCATGGCCAGGCTGAAGTACTGGTAACACAGTATGGAGGGCCGCACCGATAAGCGTTGAAAAGCTTCCGGATGAGCTGTGGGTAGGGGTGAAAGGCTAATCAAACTGAGAAATAGCTCGTACTCCCCGAAATGTTTTTAGGAACAGCGTCGGGATTTTTATGGCGGAGGTAGAGCTACCGATAGGACTAGGGGGAGTCACATCCTACCAAATCCTGACGAACTCCGAATGCCGCCATAGGTAACCGGCAGTGAGGGCTGGGGTGCTAAGGTCCCAGTCCGAGAGGGAAAGAACCCGGACCTACCGCTAAGGTCCCCAAATCTAGATTAAGTTGAACAAAGGTGGTCCAGTTGCAGAGACAGCCAGGAGGTTAGCTTGGAAGCAGCTATTCCTTTAAAGAGTGCGTAACAGCTCACTGGTCGAGCGACAGGGCGTCGATAATAATCGGGCATCAAATCTAGTACCGAAGCGAAGGATTGATAGCAATATCAGTGGTAGGGGAGCATTCCAACGGCGGAGAAGCGGTGCTGCGAGGCACGGTGGAGCTTTTGGAAAAGCAAATGTAGGCATAAGTAACGATAATGAATGCGAGAAACATTCACACCGCAAGACCCAGGTTTCCTGATCAACGCTAATCGGATCAGGGTCAGTCGGGACCTAAGGCGAACCCGAGAGGGGTAGTCGATGGACAACGGGTTAATATTCCCGTACTGCCCATACAGGTGACGGAGTGACGGAGTGATGGAAGGCCCGCCCGGTGACGGAATACCGGGTTGAAGGTTGTAGGTATTGGACTGGTAGTTAAATGCGCCGGTCTAGCCGAAGCTGACAGTACCGAGCGTCCACGGACAATCGGATAGCGGCCCTAAGAGCTTCCAAGAAAAACTTCTAGCGCTAAGCGTATGGGTACCCGTACCGCAAACCGACACAGGTGGTCGAGGAGAGTATCCTAAGGTGCTCGAGTGAATCATGGCTAAGGAACTCGGCAAAATAGCCCTGTAACTTCGGGAGAAGGGGCGCCTCTGGTGACAGAGGCCGCAGTGAAGAGGCCCAGGCGACTGTTTAACAAAAACACATGGCTTTGCGAAGTTGAAAGACTAGGTATAAGGCCTGACACCTGCCCGGTGCCGGAAGGTTAAGAGGGGATGTTATCGCAAGAGAAGCATTGAATCGAAGCCCCGGTAAACGGCGGCCGTAACTATAACGGTCCTAAGGTAGCGAAATTCCTTGTCGGGTAAGTTCCGACCTGCACGAATGGTGTAACGATCTGGGCACTGTCTCAGCCATGAGCTCGGTGAAATTGTAGTCACGGTGAAGATGCCGTGTACCCGCAACGGGACGGAAAGACCCCATGAACCTTTACTGCAGCTTAGCATTGGTACTGGGCAAATGATGTGTAGGATAGGTGGGAGACTGTGAAGCGGCGTCGCCAGGCGTTGTGGAGTCGCCGTTGAAATACCACCCTTTGTTTGTCTGGTATCTAACCCCGAAACGGGGGACATTGCTTGGTGGGTAGTTTGACTGGGGTGGTCGCCTCCAAAAGGATAACGGAGGCTTCCAAAGGTTCCCTCAGCACGCTTGGTAACCGTGCGTGGAGTGCAATAGCATAAGGGAGCTTGACTGTAAGGCCGACAAGCCGAGCAGGGTGGAAACACGGGTATAGTGATCCGGCGGTACTGTATGGAAGGGCCGTCGCTCAAAGGATAAAAGGTACTCTGGGGATAACAGGCTGATCTCCCCCAAGAGCTCATATCGACGGGGAGGTTTGGCACCTCGATGTCGGCTCGTCACATCCTGGGGCTGGAGAAGGTCCCAAGGGTTGGGCTGTTCGCCCATTAAAGTGGCACGCGAGCTGGGTTCAGAACGTCGTGAGACAGTTCGGTCCCTATCTGTTGCGGGCGTGGGAAGTTTGCGAGGAGCTGACCTTAGTACGAGAGGACCGGGTTGGACTGACCGCTGGTGTACCGGTTGTGGTGCCAACTGCACTGCCGGGTAGCTACGTC